>CACGNN010000001.1 GCA_902574355.1 uncultured SAR86 cluster bacterium
TCCGCCGCGTCAAGTCAAAACGTAACAGTTGATTATGCAATCACAGGAACTGCAACTGGATCAGGTACTGATTACACTCTAGCTAATGGAACACTCACCATAAGTGCTGGATCAACAACAGGCTTAATTACGATAGCAGGAATTATTGATGATTCTTTAGACGAAGCAAATGAAACCGTCATCGTGACCTTGTCTAACCCCAGTAATGCAACCTTGGGCAGTGATGACGCTCATACTTACACCATTACTGATAACGATAACGCACCAGCAGTGGACTTCAATACTACGAGCTCAAGTGGAGCTGAATCAGTATCGTCCAAAGTTATTACAGTGGATTTATCTGCAGCTTCCAGTCAAAACGTCACAGTTGATTATGCTTTGACAGGAACTGCGACAGGCTCTGGTACCGATTACACACTTGCGAACGGGACCCTAACCATCAATTCAGGAACAACAAGTGGAACAATTACTATCGCAAGCATTGTTAATGACTCTTTAGATGAAGACAATGAGACCGTTGTTTTGACTCTTTCCAACCCAAGTAACGCAACTCTGGGTACTGACACTGTTCATACTTACACCATCGCTGATAATGACGATGCTCCAGTAGTTGATTTCAATACTTCAAGTTCAACTGGAGCCGAGTCAGTTTCCTCCAAAGCCATCACTGTTGATTTATCTGCAGTTTCTGCAAAAGCCATCACTGTTAATTATGCTTTGACTGGAACTGCAACAGGCACAGGCACTGATTACACTCTTGGGAGTGGAACTCTAACAATTAATGCTGGGTCCTCAACTGGCACGATAACAATTGCTAGCATAGTTGACGACTCTATAGACGAAGCTGATGAAACTATTGTTTTGACACTATCAAACCCAAGTAACGCAACTCTGGGTACTGACAAAGTTCATACTTACACTATCACTGATAATGACAGTACTCCAACCATTGACTTCAATTCTTCCAGCTCAAGTGGAGCTGAATCAGTATCGTCCAAAGCTATTACGGTTGATTTATCTGGGCCTTCTAGCGAAACCGTAACGGTCGATTACGCAGTTACAGGTACAGCCAGTGGATCAGGAACAGACTATACGCTAATAAATGGAACCTTAAGTATTGCTGCAGGTTCCACAACAGGCACTATAACGATTGCAAATATTGTCGATGATTCTGCGGACGAACCGGATGAAACGGTAATCATAACTTTATCAAGTCCTAGTAATGCTACTTTAGGAAGTGATAATGTTCATACTTATACAATTGCTGATGATGATGGTTTGCCTACAATCGACTTTAATGTCGCAAGTTCAAGCGGTGCTGAAGATATATCATCAGTAGCTTTAACTGTTGATTTATCTGCAGCTTCAAGTAGTAACATTACTGTAGATTATGCTGTTGCAGGAACGGCTTCAGGTTCTGGTACCGACTATACTCTTGCCAATGGAACCCTTACTATAAGTGCTGGTGGAACTTCTGGAACCATCACAATAGCCGGAATTATAGATGATGATCTAGACGAAGCTAATGAGACAGTAATTATTACTTTATCTAATCCAAATAATGCTGTTCTTGGAAATGATAGTGTCCATACTTACACCATCAGTGATAATGATGGCACTCCAACAGTAGCATTTTCTACTTCGACCTCCACTGATTCCGAATCAGTTACTACGAGATCAATAGCTATCGGTGTTCTCTTTGCGGCTTCTACAGCAATTCAGGTTGATTATGGAGTCACCGGGGGCACTGCTGGATCAGGCACAGACTACTCATTGTCATCTGGCAGCGTGACCATTGAGGAGGGTGCAACAAGTGGAACAATAGTCATTCCATCGATTATAGATGATCAAGCAGATGAAGCTGATGAAACAATAATCATCACTTTATCAAATCCAACCGGTGCGATCCTTGGGAGTGATATTGTCCATACTGCCATTATTACTGATAACGATAATCCTCCCGAAATTGACTTTAATACAACCAGCTCAAGCGGAGCTGAATCAGTTTCTTCTGCAGGCCTAACAGTAGATTTATCTGCTGTATCAAACCAAAACGTGACAGTTGATTATGCAATTACAGGTACTGCAACTGGATCAGGAGAAGATTTCACCCTTGGCGCTGGAAAACTAACTATTAATGCGGGTGAAACTAGCGGCACGATTACCATTGCGAGTATTATTGATGATCCATTTGATGAGCCTGATGAAACAATAATTATAACTTTATCTAATCCAGTCAATGCAACTCTGGGTAATGATAATGCCCATACTTTTACAATTATTGATAATGACACTACTCCCATCATTAACTTTAGTGCTCCAACTTCAAATGGTGATGAATCTATAGCTTCTGCAGCCTTAACTTTAGATTTATCTGTTGCGCCTACTCAAAATGTGACACTTGACTTTGCGGTTACTGGAACTGCTACAGGCTCCGGTACAGATTACACCTTAGCTGACGGAACGCTCACGATAAGTGCTGGCGAAACAACTGGAACTATAACGATAACAGATATTATCGATGACTTATTGGATGAAGAAAATGAGACGGTGATAGTAACTTTATCAAATCCAAGCAATGCAACCTTAGGAGCTGATAATGTCCATACTTATACCATTAATGATAATGATAGTCTTCCTAACATAGACTTTAATACTAACAGCTCCGAAAGCGATGAGCCTTCTCCATCAATAAGCATTACAGTTGATTTATCTGCGGTTTCTGGCAAGGAAATATCAGTGGATTATGAATTAACAGGAACCGCAACTGGATCAGGCGTCGATTATAATTTAGACAACGGTACTTTAATAATTGTTGCTGGCGAAAATACCGGCATCATAACCATCCCCAGCATTATTGATGACGACCTGGCCGAGGAAGACGAAACGATTATCGTGACCTTGTCCAATCCTACCAATGCAACTCTGGGAGAGGACTATGTTTATACTCACACAATATTGGCAAATGACGATGATAAAAGACCAATCCTAATTGGAACTGACCCCAAAGATGACAGCACCAGGGTTCCAGTGGATAGCGATATCATCTTGACGTTTAACAAAATTGTGAATTGTGAATCAGGCATAATTAATATTGAATCAGAAGATAATTCTTCCTCTTTTGCTGTCAGTTTACCAAATGAGTCTGTAACAGGTTGCGGGACAGAGACAATAACAATTAATCTACCAACGGATCTTGAGTATGAAACAGAATATTACGTATTAATTGAAAACACCCTATTTATAGACATTATAGGCAATTCTTATAGAGGCATAAGTGATAAAAGTGAGTTCAATTTTAAAACTCCCATCATATTGACGGATCCTACTTTAAAGCAGCCTGTTATTGATAATGCGAAAGCTATGTTACAGATTGCAACCCGTTGGGTTGATCAAAATGTTAATGTAATTTCTAAACGGATGAAGACCTCAGCGCAACAAGGCTTGAATCGTTTAAAGGTTAATTTAAACAATAATGTTATCGATTCAATTAAGAATATGAGCATTAATGAACGCGATGATAATCTTGTTGAACTGCCAATCTTAGAGTTATGTACTATCAATTCTAGTGGACCCAAAACTAATCCATCTTTGAAGATAAAAGTACATTTATCTAAAATTGCATCAGAAGATGTTGTCCTTGATTTTAATATTACTGGCTCATCAAGCACAGAAAACTTCTCTTTTGGGGAAGGCATATTAAATATAGAGGCGGGGCTCAAATCTGCCATTATTCTCATCGATGGTATTCCGCCAGAAAGATTTGGTTTTACTACAGGGGATAAAAAAATTATTGTTACTCTTTTAGAGTCTTCAAATGCACAATTAGGCAAGAATTTGGTTTACACCCACATACTCACAGATGATCTGAAAGTATGGACTGATCCTAATGAAAATTATTTCTGTGTAACAGAATTTGATAATCCTAAATCATCAACATCTATCATTACAAAATCTTCTTACCATTCCTACTCGCTAGTTACAAACCCACAATACTATAATCAGGATATAAGCCTTGCAGATACTGATCCTGATATCCAAATTTCTAATATTTATAATGAACGAGAAGAGGCTGAGAGCTCTCAAGATTTAGATCAAATTGAGTCAACCGTAAAAGATTGGGTATCAGATCCTGTGAAAGTTACGGCTGAAGGTGAGCTCAGGGAACTGCTTGGAGATTGGACAGTATGGATTGACGGTGAATTTGGAGAATTTACTCTTCGTAAAAACAAAAACAGTACAAGAATTCTGGATGAAAGATCTTTTCATGTAGGAATTGATAGATTAAATAATGATGGAAATCTATTTGGTTTTGCCTTTGGCCTAGGAGAGGCTAAACCAATAAATAGAAATAATGAATCTCACGTAGAGTCTAGAAACTATAGCTTTTCAACATATGGAAGATTCGAAGATAGAAATAAAGCACTACAATTTATTTTAGGGATTAGTAGATTAGAATTTGATTCAGACCGGTTGGATGGTGAAGAAATTTTGATAGGTCAACGAGAGGCTGATCAGATATTTGGATCTCTTGCTTTCATCCGTTCATTCAGCAGTGAGTCAAGCAACTGGCAAATTTCTCCTTATCTTAGACTTGATGCCTCATATACTGAGTTTAATAAATTTAGTGAATTAGGCGGTGAAGCCGCATTAACTTTCGATGAACTAACACTATCCAATGTTAAGGCTTCTATTGGAACTGATATGAGCTATCTTTTTGTGGGATCAAAATATAATGCAATGCCATATCTAACCTTAGAATATGGCTTAGATTACTCGGAAACTTCTAGCCAGAATATGTATTACAACGTAGAAGGGCCTAATATAAATTACGTATTGCTATTGGATGATGGAGTGAAAACTCATAATTGGGAAGTTGACTTAGGATTAATACTTGAAATTTCTACCGATATGACCACAAATCTTGGTTGCAGATGGCAAGGCAGATCTAGCTATTTTTCTGACTACTCAAGCATTTCTAGCAATGATCTCTCGTCATCAGAAATCTGTTTTCTTGAGCTAATGTTGAGTCTTTAACTGAAGAATTAATTTTTTACAATTTTTTCGTAAAATGACGCAGTTAATTATTAGTGATAATCTTTATTCTTAAAATTACATCACACTAGGACTCGTATGAAAAATTATTTAATAAAATTAATCTTTTTAGCTTTATTTTTATCGCCCAATATCAAGGCAGCAACCGTCAGTTGTAATTTTATGTCTGGTGAGGCTTACTCCATTTCTTCTGGAGCCTGGATTGGTACTGCCGGCTATGAAGATATATGGGATATATTTGGTGATGGTTTATCACTACCTATGGAAAACGCACTTTTGGCCAATCTGGATACACAGGAAATTTTTAGAGCAGGTGAAACCGATAAAGGAACAGTTTATCTCGTCGGAGGAGACATGGGCGTTGAAGGGAGACTAAGTACAATTGATGATGGAATGTTGATTATATATTCTGGTTTCTGTTCTATTGGCTTTGGTTAATTGTGAATAAAGGCTAGTTGAGAAGATTAATATTAAGTAGAAAGGGTTTCGACTCAAAGGCAGGCGGTAGTGCTTCACCTATATTTAATGACGGAAGCTTTTTTTCAATTCCTATCCCTCAGAGTCATCCTTCACCAAAAAAATATAAAGACCTAGATTTTAATGGTATTTCAGGATCTAAATTATTGAAAGAAGTTTCAGCCAAGGTTAGAGATACGGATTATTGCCATAACGATCCATTGCTCAATGAAAAAATAGGCATTTTTGGCCAAGCAAGTGCATCTCAGACTGAATTAAAGAATAATAATGTAGGTCCTGGAGATTTGTTTTTATTTTTTGGATGGTTTAAAAACTTTTCTGCAAATGGTAGAGATTTGCATCATTTATTCGGTTGGTTGCAAATAGACAAAATAATTGAAGGATCAAAAGAAATTAAAAGATATCTTTGTGAGAATAATATTCAACACCCTCATGGACATGGAGATACCTCAAAATTTTCTAACAACACACTTTACATAGCTAGGAAAAAATTAGAGCTTAACGAAAGAAAAATTTTTGATCGAGGCCATGGTTTGTTTAAGTTTACTCATGATGATTTAATTTTGACTGAAAAAAATAAAACTAGATCAAGATGGAAGCTGCCCTCCAAATACTTTAAAGATTCAAAAGACCTTTTTTTAAATAGAATGAAATGGGAGGATAAAGAAGAATCTACAGTTTTTTATAGGGGGTTTGGACAAGAATTCATTCTTGATGTTGAAAAAAATCCAAAAGTAAAAAAATGGGCAATAAATTTAATACAAAAACATGGATAAAACTTAATGAATAAAATTTTGTTTATAATATTTAATATTAGATAAAAGTAATTAGGAGCATACATATATGTCGAATCGATTTCATTTAGCCATTCCAGTAGGCAGTATAGAAGAATCAAAAAAGTTTTATTGTGACTTTCTGGGTTGCGAAGCTGGAAGTTTTGAAGAAGGAAAATGGCAAGACATAAACTTTTGGGGTAATGAATTAACTTTGCATGAAGCCAGTGAAGCTCTTCCAAGAGAAAGGCACCATGTAGATATGGGCGATGTGTGCGTACCTCATTTTGGGGTGCACCTTATGAGGGAAGATTTTGATAAATTAAAATCGCGCGTCAACGATAGAGAAAAATATGACTTTTTAGATAAACCTTATTTAAGGTTTGAGGGAGATTCTAGAGAACAAGAAACTTTTTTCATTGAAGATCCAAGTGGAAATGTTCTTGAAATTAAAACTATGTTTGATCCAAGCACTTTATTTCCAGAAAAGTAAAAATGGAAACCTATAGAAGAGTATTTGTAAAAATATAAGATCTAACCACATTTATTTATAAAGTTATTCACTCTTCCATACAAAAGCGCTATTGTAGAAATAACAATCCGGGGAAGATCAGATGAAGGCAACTAGAGAAAATTACGTGACGGACTTACAACTACCTAAGGTTGATTGGCTTGATCGTGAGTCAAACCCAGAACAGTTTTTTAAAGACTTATCTTACGCATTATCGGAATTCGGATTTATGGTCCTTACTAATGCACCTGGATTATCTGACGAATTTCAGAAGCGAGCATTTAGAGAAGTGAGAGGCTTTTTTGATTCTCCAATGGAATTAAAAAAAACCGCTCATATATCCAATACGCCATATTTTCGTGGCTATAGTTTGCCCACTCCTGCTGATCGTGGCTTTGGGCAAGTTATAGAAGCTTTCCAGTATGGATTCGAACAAGAATCATTATGTGACTACGATGATAAATCTCAACCAATTCACCACAGACTCTTTCGTGGTCCCAACACCTGGCCTGAAGATAAGTCATTGCCAGGATTTCGACCTTTAATAGATGAGCTGAATGATTGTTATCATCGCCTTACTCATGAACTAGGGGAGGCCATTGTCGAGTCTCTGGGAGAAGATGTTGAATCATTCCGTGAATATTTTGATTTTGATAATCCAGACCTGGCCGCGAGCCTTAATCATAATTATAGCATTGATGCATTTGCTGAAAAGGATCGGGAAATTGTCAGAAATGAGTATAAAAAATTCACAAGTGATAAAGTAGGTGCCCATATAGATGGGCCCCCATTTATAGCTCTGCTGATCAACGATCGTCCTGGACTGCAAGTTGTTGCCGGAGAAGGCAAGTGGATCGATGCCCCCGTTACCTGTCAAACAGCACCTGGTGAATACCATGTACCAGTTATCCCGGGATCTGTCATCGTCAATACTGGTGGAACTTTAATGCACCTTAGCGAAGGTAGATATTCAGCTACTTTACACCGCGTTAATACAACATTGATACCTGAAGGAGAAACTAGAGTTTCTATGCCTTATTTTTTATTGCCTAAAATGGAAGGAGATCTGATTCCTTTTGGTAAATCTGAAGCTGATTCTTTAGGTGCGGCAGGGTATGAGTCTGGACGAGACAGAGGTGCAAATGCTAGCGTAAATCGTATGGGGACCTTTCCGCAGGTAACTAGGCGTTGGTGGGCTGAGGAATATGCTGAGTTACGTGAAAAACAAAATGATGAGGTTAAGGCCGAAACACAAGCAGCCTATAAACTTGCAAAAGAACGTGGAGAACGTTTTAAGAAACAATTGGACTAGTTAAGATGCATAGATTGCAATCAGGTGATGAGGGTGTGATCGCTTACAAGTCATCCAATCCATTTGAATTCTTTCATATTTTGAATTCTACGCCTTCTGAAGAACAACAGATGTTTGGATCTCTTATCTTTCCTGAACGAAAGAAAAAAAAATATCCTCTTGTTATATGTATGCATGGCAGCATGGGCTGGAGAGGGCATCACCACGAGCATTCAGTAAACTTTCTAAATAATGGCTTTGCCATATTTCGAGTAAATAGTTTTGATGCTAGAGGTGTCGTCTCTATTGTGGAAGACCAAATGCAAGTAACTTTAGCTTCAGTTCTCTCTGATTGCTTTAATGCGTTGAAACTTTTATCCGATCATCCTGATATAGATTCTAATCAAATTTACATTGCCGGATGGAGTCTTGGCGGGAGTACAGCAATTTATTCAGCCTGGGAGCCTTTAGCTGAAAAATTAGCACCGACAGGTGAAAGATTCGCAGGACATTTAGCTTTCTATCCTGGTACTTTTATGTGGCCAGAAGAAATGCGCTGGAGCGATGCACCAATCTTAACTCTGATTGGCAAAGAAGATGATTACACTCCATCTATTCTGATAGAAGAATTATCTCCAGCCATTAATGAAAATGGGGGTAATAGTAAGATAATTACTTATGAAGATAGCCATCATTCTTTTGATTCTGTAGACCCAGTAGTATTTGTGCCTAATGCAATAGCAGTTGGAAGACGACATACAATTGTTGCAAAGGATGGTACACACTATCATTTAGATGTAGATGGAAAAAAAACTATGATGAATGAGCCACATGAGAGAACAAAATTATTCAAAGACAGAGCAAAGACTGGGGCCCACTTGGGTTGCAATTGGCAAGCAAGGAAATCATCAATGCAAGATTCCATTCAGTTTCTTTTAGAACATAGTCAATAAACTTATAAGGGAGAATAAAATGAGACGAATAATTACTGGTCACAATGAAAATGGGAAATCCATCATTTCAATAGACGGACCTCCTGCCCGATCAATGGGAGAGGATGCTGGAGGATTATTTGAAATCTGGAATACAGATGGATCGGGATTTGAAACAAAGTCAGATAATGACAGAGCAGATATAGATATAATGTTATCGCCAGTTAAAGACGGAACTAAATTCAGATATTTTCAGATTAATCCAATTCCAGAAGGTGTTCCTCAAGAGGTAATTGAGGCGGCTACTGCAGAGGCTTTTGAGAAAATGGGAGCAGCTCATCATAGGGTTGATACCTCACGAAATGCAGCAATGCATGAGACACATACCATTGATTATATTATTCTCCTCAAAGGGGATGTTACTCTGATTTTGGATGAAGAAGAGGTGGCTCTACAACCGCATGATGTTGTTGTTCAAAGAGGCACAAATCACGCCTGGGTAAATAATGGTACTGAACCAGCATTATTAATCGCTGTTCTTATTGATAGTAACATTGTCTAGTAAAAATTTAATAAATTAAAATTTGTATTATTAGATTTAATAATTTAAAGTGCAACGCCTTCAAAACATAATGAAAGTTACACAAGAATATTCAGATAAAACAGCTATTAGCCTATCGCTTATTTGTTTGGCTCATTGTTTGTTGGTACCTATATTGTTAGTTTTGTTTTCAGGTTACGTAACGCTTTCATATAACAATGAATTGATACATTACCTACTATTGTTACTTGCAATACCAGTAAGCCTTTATGCTCTCTTTAGAGGAATGAAAAATCATTCAAAATTAAGCTTTTTTGTCACTGGACTGCTCGGGATCATTGCTTTAATTTTTGCTGTAACTATTGGCACAGCTATTTGGGGTGAGTTCGGAGAGAAATTATTTACTACTATCGGAGCATCACTTATTGTTTTTGCGCATTATAAAAATTATAAACTTTGCCGAAAACTTGAATGTGACTCTTGTCACTCAGCCTAATCAGTTATTTAAGTAGTTTCTCATAAATACTAAATATGCCTAAAGTGGCTCAGCTTTTTTTGAATTAAAAGCTAATTGACAGTTTTCTCTTCATTTATCCATTCATCTATTAAATCATCTAGGATAAATAAGGGGACTATGCCTTGATCTAAAACTATTGAATGAAATTTTCTGAGATCAAATTTTGCACCCAGTTCTTTCATGGCCTTATCTCTTAAATCTAAGATTTTTATCATACCCATCTTGTAACTGGTTGCTTGTCCAGGCCAAACAATATATCTTTCAATCTCAACCCTCACCTCAGTATCAGACATACCGGTTACTTTTTTCATATACTCCATAGCTTTTTCCCTAGTCCATTTTTTGTAATGTAAGCCAGTATCTACTACCAATCTGTTAGCTCTAAACATTTCACTTTGAAGCACTCCCAATTCATCATAGAGACTTTTAGTCATCCCTACTTCAACTCCTAATTGTTCAGCATAAAGGGCCCAGCCCTCAGTATAGGCTGAAGTTCTGTATCCAAGACGTCTATACAAAGTTAGTTCATCATTTTCCAAATTCAATGCTATTTGAAAGTGATGTCCGGGTACGGCCTCATGAAATGTCAATGTTCTCATTCCAAACTTTGGTGTTTGCTTTATGTCATATAAATTTGCATAGAAGACCCCAGGTCGCGAACCATCCAAACTGGGTGACTGATAATAACCCCCTGCAGCGGTCTTTTCTGAGTACTCAGGCACAGCCCTTACTTCTACCGGGCTTTCTGGAAAATTGAAGAAGTAAGGCCTTACATCTTGTTCTGCATCTTTAACCATCTGATTATAATCTTTTATAACTATCTCTTTTCTATCAGGCGTATCTTCATATAAAAATTCTGGATTTTCATTAAGATCACTCATCATCTCTCCGATTGGCTTATTAACTTCATAACCAAGCTCTAAGAAAATTTCTTTCATCCTGTTTCCAATTCTTTCTACTTCTTGCAAGCCAATTTCATGAACTTCAGCTGCGGAATAGTCGGTTGTTGTATAAGTTCTCAGCCTGAGAGCATAAAAATCATCACCATCAGGCAAGGACCAGACACCATGATATTGATTTGCATATTTATAGTTCTCAATCATAAAACTGAGAATTGATTGATAGCCCGGCTTAACATCATCTTTGATAGCTCCACTTAATTCATTTATTAGCTCAGCTCTTTCGCCTGCAACTATTCCCATATCATCAATTTTTTTTATAAATATTTGCATTAAGGGGTTGTTGGAGTCTTCGTAGCCAATTAGCTCCTCAAGCTGTCCAATTACATGGTCCATAACAAATTTAGGAAGAAAAATTTCTTGCTCTTTTTGTGCTTTTAACCAGCTTAGATTTTCAAGCAGAACTTCATCAAACATTTCAACCCTATCTATATAGTTACGTGCATCATTTAAACTTTTCATAGGATGAGTGTCAGTCATAAACTCTACTAAGTTCAAATGATTACCACTTATTTGATTAAATGGATACGAGTGATATTTAAAGCGCTCATATGCTTCAATATCGTTTTGTGTGTCAAATATAGCTATCTTTTGAGTTATCTTTTGACTTTTGCTAAGTTTGCTTTCGTCAAAACCTTCCAAAATATTTAAACGATTTAGATTGTGTTTGTAATCCTCATGTCTTTTATCAGAGGTTTGTACTGACAGCCTTTCGTTATGTCTAAAGATAAAACCAAAATTATCAAACACACCAAGATTAGTCATATATTCGGGTGAGTCAGTTATTTTCTTGACTAGATCTTTTGCTAAATAGTGATCTATCGAAACAGGTTTCTGCGAATATAGGTTCATCAGGTACAAACAAGAACTTATAAAAATGACTGTTAATAAAATTCCCGAACTTAGGAGTATTTTTTTCATAAATTTACCAAATGGTTTTTAACCAATATGCTTCTATAAGCACTAATCTGTTATTTTAATAACGATTATAAAATATTTTTCATTTTATGAAGAAACCCGATGACTATTGTTAGAATAAAATCTAGCCTTTGTTTATATAACTGGAGAAAATAATGAAAATATCAGCAATTGCAGTGCTAATTTTGTCATTCAATTTAAAGTCTGCTGTCTACGAGATTAGAGATTACACAATTGAAGAAGAGTTTTTTGAAGCATACGTATATTGGGCCGAGAATTACTTCATGCCCTATGGAATGGAAAGAATCGAAATAGTAGATTTTTGGGTGAGTAGGGGAGATGAGGCTATTGTGGAAGGCACTAATCCTATAGTATCTCCTAACGGTCAGCCAAATGTAACCTGGGTTACAAAGTACGACAGCCGAGAAGACAGAGATAAATTTTTTGCTAATTTAGATGTTGATCCAGAATGGGAAGAAGTTTGGTCCAAGCACCCCAATCCAGATGCATATATTCACTCAAATGCGAGATTCTTTAGTTCTATAAAGTAGGTCCTGAAGGAGTTTATACAGAAATAAAACATAGTCATATAGATTTCAATGATGCCAAAAAAGTTTGTACATTGATTATATTTATACTATAATGCAGGCACGTTCATCTTAATCTGCAGGTTAAGACGGAAGTAGGAAGATAGGAAAACCTCTTTCTTTGATCAAAGAAAGGCAAGCAAGTACCGAAAGGGAACGAGACCGAATATCTACCGAAGGAACGCGTTGAGAAGGGTGTATATCGAAAGATATATGTACGAAATCGATACGAAAACTGGAGGGCACGATATGACTACTATATACAGAGGTGTTGAAGTTGCTCCTTTAAACAATGCAGCAGGAAGCGAAACACCTGCTAACACTGTTTACAGAGGCGTTCAGCAAAAAATCGTAGAAAGTAAGTCAACTCAGCCAGGTAAAGGAATTTACCGCGGCGTCGAAAGAGTTGCTTAATTTTTATTAAGAAGAAAAGGGAGGCAATAGCCTCCCTTTTTTTTAGTATGATTAGTCTAAATGCGATCATATTCAATAAAGATAATTAGCTGATGAAATGCATACTCTGCAATCATCCTGATACTCAATTATTTTATAGAGAGAATCAAAAAAAATATTATAAGTGTCCTAAATGCTCTCTTATTTTCCTGGATAGCAAAAATTACTTATCAAACAAAGATGAGCGAATTAGATATGAGCAGCATCAAAACTTTGTTGATGATGAGAAATATATACAATTCCTTTCAAAGCTCTTCATTCCACTGAAAGAAAGATTATCTAATCATAAAGAGGGGTTGGATTTTGGATGCGGACCTGGGCCAGCACTGGCAAAAATGTTTAATGACGCGGGTTATATTATGGATGTATATGATCCTTATTTTTTCCCGAATGAAACTATTTTTTCAAAACCCTATGACTTTATATCTTGCACAGAAGTTTTAGAGCATGTCTTTGATCCCGCAAAAGTAATCTTTGATTTAAATAAAATATTAAAAAAAGATGGATGGTTAGGAATCATGACTAATTTTTATGATGAAAATATAGATTTCGCCTCTTGGTATTATCGCAAAGACCCAACTCATGTAGCCTTTTACTCTAAAGAAACTCTCACGAATATTGCATCTAACATGTCTTGGACCTTAGAATTTCCAGATAAGAATATTGTTTTGTTTAAAAAATAATTATGTTTGAATCAATCATCCGTTTATATAGGAGAAATAAATGAAAAAGTTTTTATTGGTAATAAGTATGATTGCCCCACTGACAATGATTTTCCCAATGCATCATGAAGGGGTAAAAGGAGACAATCCTTTTCTTCTTATTGCAAGAATTCAGGTTAAACCTGGAAAGGAAAATGAATATTTAGAGATAGCAGATACCGTAGATAATGCGGTACAGGAAGCTGAACCTGGCATGTTGTTTCATAACTTTGATTCAGACCCTTTGAATCCATTGAAATTTACCTGGAGTGAAGTTTATGAAAATAGTGAAGCTTTATTATTTCATCTTAATGCTCCTTATATTCCAGAATATGTAGGTGCGCATGACAGATTGGCAGATAGTTTTGAAATAGAAATTTACGGTAATATTTCCAAAGAGGCCTTTGAAGCTGTAACAGCTCTCGGGTTTCCATTCAAACACTTTAAAACAACTAGAGTTGGCTATACCAGAGATAATATTCTTACCAATAAGAGAAAAGAAAATATTGGTAAAGCCCAAGAATTTTTAGATACGGCATTTTCTAACCCAGGTAAAGCAAGATCACTTCTCCATGAGAATTTTTCTTTCGAGTTTATGGGAATATGCTCTTTATGTACAAAAGCAGATACAGATAGTTTTTTTAATGAGTTTCTTCCTGAAGTAGGACGTCTAATACCAGAAGGAATAGCTCTTGAGGTAGTCGACACGATTGGAGATAGTGATAGTGTTGTTTTAAGGGTTTCTGGAAAAGCTCAAGGAATTAACGGAACTTATAATAATAATTATGCTATGGTTTATAAGTTTGCTGATGGAAAAATTATTAGTTTGAATGAGTACCACAGTGATCTTCTGGCAGAAACCAGGCTATATAAAAAACAAGTTATACCAACTAATTAAGGGGGAAAGATGTACAGTCACATAATGGTAGGAGCTAATGACATTGAAGAGTCTAAAAAATTCTATGACAGCACTTTTGCTGTCCTAGGCGGAGAACCAGGAGTTCTTTCCGTAAATCCAACTGGTCATAAAAGATATATGTATTTTTTGGAAGGAAATGTTTTTCTCATTTCTGAACCAATTGATGATCAGATTGCAACTCATGGCAATGGAAGCACCATAGGTTTCTCTGTAAAGAGTGCAGAGCAGGGAGATGAATGGCATGAAGTGGGAATTAATAATGGAGGTTCTACGTGTGAGGACCCTCCAGGTATACGTGAAGGTATGGGAATGAAGATGTATCTTGCTTACTTAAGAGATCCTTCTGGAAATAAACTTTGTGGAATTCTTAATATGACATAATTCTTCTAGGTAAGTGCAAAAAAATAGGCCTCACGGCCTATTTTTTTTTGAATGAAGTATCAAAATTCGAACGCCTTAAATTTTAAGGTCCCTTCAACAAGATCTACTTTTCCTTCAGCATAAATCATTCCTCCGTCAGAGAAAGTATCAAGTGTATACATGTTCACAATTTTACCTTCTCTTTTCCATATTCCTTGGAGGGTAGCCGTAACCATGACTCCATCATTATTAATGGATCTAACTTGACCATCAAAATCTCCCTGAGTGTTATCACCAGATCTAGATCTAAAATTATGGGTAAGGTACACCTTTCCAAAACCTTCTCCAACTATTCCTTCAGATGTAATGGTGCTATCCGTATTTGTTGCACTCCATGAAGTTATTTTAAATTCAGCATCAAATGAATCTCCTTGGACATCCAAGGCAAATAATGCACTAACATTTGTAAGTAAAAATGTTGTTAAGGCCAAAAGGCCAATTCGTTTTATTAATTTAATTTTCATATATTTTTAATTATTTAGGCGATGATTCAGGTTGATAAGAATAATAATCAACTAATGGAATCATTAGGTGAGCATAAGGCGAGCCTTCAAACATTACATAAGGCGCACCAGTCGTATAGTCTGTTGATTGACCCTGTAAAGAAGAAGGATCTTTTGGCATTAGCATCATATGAGGGCCTGATTCTATAAAGTGCATATGACCTGCATCTTTTTGGCCGTCCGTACCAACTGTAAAATTATCAACACCTAAATCTCCGTGAATCATCCACATCCATCCATCACCTTCCATATCTGGAACAGTTCCCGCTTTATAGGCATTAGCCCATGCAACTGCGTTTGCATCGGAACATGCTGGGGCAGCAGAATGAGCATCTTCGAATCCTCCTTCAGGCATAGGCATAAAGGCTTCACACCTCCAACCATTGGAACCCTCTCTTAAAACTGTTCCATCAGCCCCTATTACTGTAGCAAGATCACCAATAAAGTCGGGAGCTGCTGAAGTGTAAGCCCAAATTTGCCACTCAGAAGAATCATGTGAGACTTGAGGCTCACCATTTTTTTCTGAAACACTCATATCTGTACCACATGATATGAGACTGAAAAAGGCGGTTATTAAACTGATTTTTTTTATCATTTTTCCTCCAATGATTATTTTGTTATTGTCAGTATATCTTTTCATAAAAAAAAGGAGAATATTATGAAATTTATTAAATATGGCATTGCCATAATCATGTCAGGATTTTTGTCTTTATCTGCATTAGCACATGACCCAAAAGGTGAATCATTTACTCTTTCAGGAACTATAACATCAGTTGAACTTACTGATGGAGGCGGAACTATTACTGTTTCTTCTGAAGCTGGGAGATATGGAAAAGTTTTCTTAACTTACAATGTAAGTTTAAATTCAGCTTTGCCTGATCAGGGTTATTTCTCTGGAAGAGGAGTGGGATTTAACGACGGAGTAAGACAAGCCGGATCCAGACAAGGCGTGTTCAGAAGAGAAGGAGCCATAATGAAGTTTTGGTCTTTAGATGATGTAACAGATGGCAATATGAACTATTGCGAGACTGTTATGAATTTAGAAACTGAAACAGTAGAGATGACCTTCTATCCCTTTTAGGAACCATCTAAATTTAAAACCCGCTTAACGGCGGGTTTTTTTCAAGATGAGTATAAAATTGATTACACTTAGAAAATGTTTAAAAACATAATCTTGTTATTCTTCACCCTTACTTTAGTATCTTGTGGGGAAATTATTCAGCCAACACTAGATACCTTCAAAGCAGAAAAAGATGTATTTGAATCTGGTAAATCTTTAATTTCCTTACCATTTGATCTCCATGATTTAGAGGAGGTTACTGTCGATCAAAATACTTTATTGATAGGAGTGCATGGAAGTAATAGCCCAGGTTATGAATGGATTTATCCTCTTCAAACATTAAATGATGAAAATAATATGGTTGCCTTTTTTCGTTGGGATGATGAAGCTTGTCCAGCTCCATCAGTGAGTTCTTTGCTGAGTTTAATTGAGAAAAAAATCAGTGATAACCCTAATTTAAATAAAATTATTTTGCTTGGTCATAGCTACGGAGGGCTTCTCGTAGTAGCATTTGCAGAAGCCTGGGAGATGGATTTCCCTTTACAAATTCACTCAATAGCAGCTCCACTTGCAGGAATGGGTATATTCACTTCCATCTGCAATTATGAGGTGCCCAATAATTTAAGAGACAACATAGAACTCCATCAATGGAGAACTATTAAAGAGTTAGATGGCGCCTTTAGCGATTTAGATTATGACCCTCAAGTGGTGAAAATTCTAAAAAGTAAGGTCACAAGACTTCCAGAAACATACAAAGGAAATAAATTAGGACATAATTGGTCCATTAGCTGGGTAGCTGATGAAATAAGTAAGGAAGAATAGAGCTAACATAACTTTATAAATGTCATGCGCAACATAGCAAGTTTATTTCAAGATCGAGGTATTAACTATGGATGGGTTATGGTCCTGGTAGTCTTTGTTTTGAGCGGACTAGCCTTTGGATCAATGGCATCTATCTCTGTATTTTTAAAACCAGTCTCTCTGGAATTTGGATGGACTAGAGGCCAGACCTCTTTTGCATATACAGTTGCTTCATTTTCATCTGCTGCATTCGGAGTAATGTGGGGTCAAGTTGCAGATAAGTTCGGAACTCGATGGTTTGGTTTTGTAGGTGCTATCTGTATGAGTTTAACTCTTTTTCTCCTATCTGGTATGGATTCTGTATTTCAGTTTTATCTTCTATATTTTTTATTTGGAGCTATGGGTAGTGCTCTTCTGTTTTCACCTTTATACGCCAATGTAGGTTTTTGGTTTAAAGAAAATCCTGGACTAGCTCTAGGTTTGGCCGCATCGGGGGGTGCTATTGGTCAAGCGTTTATTCCTCATATAAGTGGTTTATTGATTGAATCTTTAGGCTGGAAGTCTGCCTATATGAACTTGGCTTTTATCTATATAACAATTGCTTTACCTATATCTTTTCTTATTAAGGAGTCACCCTGGAGAATTAGTGCAAGATCAGATGACAGTCAAGATGATAGATATTTTGTCCTTTCTGAAAAAGAGGTAGTTTCATGGATCAGTCTTGCTGTTATTTTCTGTTGTATTTGTATGGCTATTCCAATCATGCACTTGGTTCCATTATTGACTGATCAAGGATTCTCTCTTGAGTTTGCAACCTCCGTTTTGATGGTTTTAATGGTGTCCGGTGCATTCGGCAGAATATTTGGAGGTATTTTAGGCGATCGTATTGGCGCATTACCAGGATATATCTTAATGTCCCTAGGCCAAACGATTTTTGTTATATGGTTTCCTGGCCTTATATCCCCAATGATAATTTATTTAATGGCTGCATTATTTGGATTCACCTATTCAGGAGTTATGTCGAGTATTTTGGTTTGTACCAGGATGATGGTTCCTGCAAACTATGGTGCAAGAGCTATGAGTCTAACTTCTTTTTTTGGCTGGATTGGAATGGGGTTAGGAGGATTTTTGGGAGGTTATTTCTTTGATATTTATGGGAATTATAATTGGGCGTTTACATTTGCTGGTCTGTCAGGCGTTATAAATCTAATTATCCTTTCATTCTTTTTTCTTTACATAAGAAGAGCAGAAAAGTTAGTTTTCAATTAAAAGAGACATGAAACAAAATCATTCTAAGAAAATTAACCTTATGGGCTTAAGTAGAAGAGAGTTAGAGGATTTTTTTGTTTCCATTGAGGAAAAGCCGTTTAGGGCAACCCAAATAATTAAATGGATACATCAAAGAGGAGTTTCAGATATCTCTCAGATGACCGATTTGTCAAAAGCATTGCGTCAAAGACTAGAAGAAACATGTGAAATAAAGGTTCCTGAAATTTTATATGAAAAATCATCAAAAGATGGAACCAAAAAATGGGTCATTAAAGTTGGAGAAAAAGATTTAATTGAAATGGTTCTCATACCTGAAAAGAATAGAGCCACTTTATGCGTTTCATCACAAGTTGGGTGTGCGGTAGATTGCAGTTTTTGTGCTACTGGAAAGCAGGGCTTTTCAAGAAATTTAGACTTAGATGAAATAATAGGACAAGTTTGGGTTGCTGCTAATTCCTTTGGCTTACCTAGAGAGCCTAACTCAAGACATATTACAAATGTGGTAATGATGGGAATGGGAGAACCATTGTTAAACTTTGAACCTGTTGTAAATGCTATGGATTTAATGACAGATGATCACGCTTATGGTCTATCTAAAAGAAAAGTTACTTTGAGCACCTCAGGTATTGTTCCTAAAATTGATGACTTAAGTAAGGTAAGTGATGTTGCTCTTACAATATCCTTACATGCTCCTAATGATGAACTTAGAAATGAGCTAGTTCCTATAAATAAAAAATATCCCATTCAAGAGCTGCTGGATTCAGTGAAGCGTTATGTCGATTCATGCGATGATAAAAGAATAACAACAATCGAGTATATTCTCATTGATGGTATTAATGATGAAATGGCACATGCAGAAGAGCTGGCAGAGTTATTGAGACAATTGCCCAGCAAAATAAATCTAATTCCTTTTAATGCTTTTGAAGGATCAGAGTATCTAAAACCCTCCGGAAATAGAGTTAAAAGGTTTCAAAAATATCTCCAAGGTGAGGGTTATGTTACGACCATTAGATCAACAAGAGGTGATGACATCATGGCCGCTTGCGGACAACTAGTCGGACAAGTTAATGATAAGACGCGCAGAAAAGAACGAGCGCAAAAAAATCAAATTCAGACTAAGGCAATCTAGTGTTAAGAAATATCGCAGTAATAGGAGCAGGAGTATCTGGTCTAACTGCTGGGTATGCATTAAAAAAAATTGGCTTAGAAGTTGAAATTTTTGAAAGATCACAATCTATAGACGCATTTGGAGCCGGTATAACGCTTTCCAAGAATGCTACTCTTTTGCTGCAAGATCTAGATCTCATGGATGTTTTATCTTCTAAGGGTCACTATCCTTTGGGTTCCTTCATACGGGATTATAAGAAAGCTAAGGTAATAAAGTTCAAGACACTTGATAAAAATTTTATAACTTTAGATAGAAGAGATCTTGTATTAGTACTCTCGAATAGATTTGAAGAGCTTGGTGGAAGTATCATCCTCGATAGTGAGATTGAATCAATTGATCCTGCTTCAGGAGAAATCATAATATCTACTCATAAAAAAAAGACCTATGATCTAATACTAATTTGCGATGGCATTAAGTCTTCTTTAAGAGAGCATTATTTTGACGAACAAAAACCTCAATTTACAAAATATGTAGCATGGAGAGGCATGACCTCGATAGAGAACCTTCCTAAATTCGAAGGAAATGATAAGGTCAATGTTTACTACGGCCCTGGAGGTCATTGTGTGCATTATCCAACTGGCAGAGGAGATCTTATTAATTTCATTGCTATTGAGCATAATGAAATTTGGTCTGAAGAGTCTTGGAAAATAAAGGGAAATAAATCTGAATTTCTTAATTGCTTTGCTGGATGGAACGAAGAATTACTTTCTATGTTTGGTTCGTCTCAAGAAATATATAAATGGGGTATTTTTGAAAGACCTCTCCCAAAAAAACTGTACCGAGATAAGTGCTTGCTTCTAGGAGATGCTGCTCATCCTATGGCTCCTTTTCTAGGACAAGGAGGGTGTCTTGCGATTGAAGATGCTTACTGTTTAGCATCTTTAATAAAGGACAAAGAAGACCTGAATAACATAGTTCGTAATTATGATAGGTTACGAAATAGTAGAAGTAGATGGATACAAAAAAGATCAAAACTTCAGGGGATATTCAATCATGTCTCTAACCCCATACTGGCAAAGATAAGAAACTTAGTTACAAAAATAATTATGAATAATAGTGTGGATAAACTGCATTCATATAATCTTATTAAAGAACTCTCTGAATTAAAGAAGATTTAAATGAGAAAAGTACCTTTAGGAACAACTATAGCTTACGGCATGCCGGGATTGGGGGCAGGTTATATGTATCTTTTGATGAGCCTATACGTCATGAAATTTTCTACCGACGTACTACTCATTGCTCCAGCTGTAATGGGAGTCATTTTTAGTATATCCAGGATATGGGATGCCGTATCAGATCCCATAGCAGGGTATTTAAGTGACAGGACCACATTTAAATTCGGCAGGAGAAGAACTTGGATGCTAATAAGCTTTATTCCCATTTCGTTTGGATTTTTAGCAGTCTTTTCGCCACCTGAATCTATGCAAGGTCAGTCTCTTGATTTGTGGATGATGATAGCAATACTCAGTTTCTATTCGGCAATAACTCTTCTTAACGTACCTCATATGGCTCTAGGGGCGGAACTATCAGAAGATTATCATGAGAGGACTAGGCTGTTTGGGGTAAGGCATATTGGCTTTACGCTGGGATCAATTCTTGCATTAGTCTCTATGAGTTTGTTAATTAGCGAAGAAAATAATCCTGATGGAGATGTTAGACAATTGGCTGGTAGTCTCGCTTTTTATGCCATTGGTGCAATGTCGCTGATGATATTTTTTGCAGTCTCAAAACTTAAAGAAAATCCTGAATTTCAAAACAGAGTAAATAAAAATCCATTTAAGGCATTCAGAGACGTATGGATAAACCCACATGCGAAAATATTAATAATAGTTCTATTTATTGAAAATTTAGGTGGGGCAGTTATAGGAGTGCTCACCCTTTATGTAACTCAATATATAGTTGAAGCTCCTGCTTGGGCGCCTTTAATTATATTTGCTTACATGCTTCCGTCAGCTTTATCTGTTCCTCTTTGGATACCATTATCAAGAAGATTTGGAAAAATAAGATTATGGGTTTTTAGTCTTACCTTTACAGGTATTTCATTCGGCGGAATTTTTATTATTCCTTTTTTGGACTCTGTAACTGATAGGTTGATTGTTATGTTTATTGGTGCAGCTTTAGGTGGTATGGCTGCAGGCTGTGGAGGAGCAATTGGCCCTTCTGTTAAAGGTGATGTGATAGATTATGACGAGTACCTAACAGGAGAGAGGAAAGAAGGTTCTTATTTTGCAGCACTTAATTTTGTATTTAAGAGCGCAACAGGGATTATGCTTCTTGTAACTGGCTTTGTTCTGCAGTTTTCTGGTTTTATCCCTAATCAACCTCAGACGATGGAAGTAAAAATTGCACTGATTAGTCTTTATGGCCTTGTACCTTTAGTTTTTTATAGCTTAGGAGCTTATCTTTTATATAAAAAATTTAAGTTTGGTGAAAAAGAACACGCAGCAATAAAACAGCAGATTCAAGAAAGAGTTTAATGACAAGATTATTTAAATGGCTTACATTTATTATAGTTTTTTTTACGACCATTGTTGTTCCAGCAATCTTTTTGGAAACACCATTTTCTAGATATGGAGAAATAGCACTAGCTTGGGCAGGTGAAAATACTGTCTATACTTCGATTGTAGTTATGACCGCTTTAGCTGCAGATGTATTTCTCCCTGTTCCAAATGGACTAACAAATACTTTAGCAGGAGCTAGTTTGGGCTGGGCACTTGCTTCAATTGTTGTATGGATAGGTCTAAATCTAGGAGCAGTATTTGGCTATCTAGTAGGTAGATTTGCAGCAAGACCACTAGCTCAAAAGATAGTTGGTTTGGATGATTTAAAAAAAGCGGAAGATTCGGCTAGAGATATTGATGTTATGAGCTTAATTCTTGCTAGACCTGTCCCTGCATTTGCTGAACTCAGTACCCTTGCAGCGGGAATAACTAATATGCCATTTAGGAAATTTATCTATGTAATGATCTTGTCTAATATAGGTGTGGCTATAGTATTTTCAGGACTTGGAGCTGCAGCACTATCAAGTGGTTCATCAACTTTAGCTTTTTTTGGGGCAGCCTTATTGCCCGCTATGCTTTACTATCTTTATAAGAAATCCAATAAATAGGCTCGACAGTAATTAACTTCAAGAATGATTTGATATGAAAGACTCAATTAGCTTCTCAATCTCTTCGGAATGAGTTGCATGCATCATATGGTCAGCCTCTCTTAAAATGTATAAGGAAGAATTATCTATGGCATTATTGGCATGTTTTGCATGTTCAATATCTACATTAATATCCTCGTCTCCGTGTAAGATTAGAACAGGTGAAGAGATTTTATCGTAAGGAATATTTAGATTAGTAAATTGCTTATAATCATTTTTAATACCAAGTCTTCTGATGCTAATTGGCCAAATTGACCATATAACCTTTTTAAGAAGAGCAATATTCTCTTTCTTTTCAAGTAACCTTAATCTATTTTTATCATTAGGAAGCATCATTTTCGCCAATCTGTCATTGCCAAAAGATGACATAAATAGTAATTGAATAAAAAGTTTAAAATCCCAAGAATTTATTAATGCCTCATCCTTCTTAAGGAAATCTTGAGAGAAACTTACAGCTTCGAACAATATCAGTCCTAAGGTTTTCTCAGGATACTTAGCTGCAAAGTGCATTGAGGAAGGTCCGCCTCCAGAGACTCCCATAATAAAAACTTTATCAATTTCTAAGGTATCCAATAAAGCTTTGAAACTATCAGCCTGTTGTTCAGGAGTTTTGCCCACAGATATATCTGTTCTTCTGTATCCAGGTCTTGAAGGTGTTAAAACTCTATATTTCTGTGTAGGTTCAATATTTTGATCACAACCACCAGGTGAACCATGGATATATAAAAGGACAGGGCCATTACTGCCCTTGAAAATAAACTCAATATTTCCTCTAGATGTCACAAAGAAACGAGACTTCCTCAGGAGTCTGTAAATATAAATCTGTTTATAAATGATGTAAGGAACTAGCCCTATTGCTTCAAGAAATCTATAAGGAAAAAAATAAAATAAGAGGATTGTTACAACTAAGACAGAAAGCCCAATAAGTACTCCCGTCATCATATTAAGTTTATGGTTTCAAGATTCCTATAGATTCTTTTTTAGGATTAAACTCTGCAGGAGAAACACTAGATCCATCATGCCCACCAAGAGTTCCAAAAGAACTAAAACCTAATATATGTTTTTGCTTTTCGGTTATCTTTCCGAGTACTTCATCTCGGATACTATATTGATGATTTTCTTGAGGTTTCACCCAAGGCTGTAAAAAAGCTGTCGAGATATTACTTCTCATTGATCCTGATCTATTTAAACCATTCCCGTGCCAAAGCCTTCCTTCCCAAACTATTGCTGTCCCTCTTGGTGCAGTTAAAGAATTAGCCATTTTTTGAATCTCTTCACCATTTGCAGTGCGATAATCTATAAGTGGCCATTTATGTGATCCAGGTATGAGCCTAGTACCACCATTTTCAGGAGAGTTATCTGAGATCAAGTACATTACATTCGCCATGAAAGGAAAGTCCATAGGATGAGGCACTAAAGGCCATTGATCTTGGTGAAGGGCCATTTTCTCATTACCACTTCCATTCATATGCGCTCCCATTGAACAAAGACAAACTCTTTCTCCGATTAAATGCTGAATAAGAGGTAGTATTTTTGGATGATCGATTAGTTTCAAAAAACAATCACCTTTATTAATGAGATTCCAGACTAATCTACTTACTTTTTCCTCTTCAGATGACTCTATGCCTAACCCTTCATCACCTCTGACTTTCGACCCTACCTTATATTTTTCTTCACCTAAGAACTGTTCGTTGAGTCTTTCATCCATCTCATCAATTTCATCACCACTTAATACATTAGCAATCAAAGCCATACCATATTTATCTAAATGATTTTTAGCTTCTTCTATATCTTCAGTTAAGGGTGGATACTCTAGAGTTTCAAGGTTCATTGCTTAGTTGGTTTTAGTTCTTTTATTCTTTTAGGTTCAATATCTATGAGATAGTCCATAGAGCTTTCAATTCTTCCATAAGCATTCCAGACTTTAAATCCTAGTCTGGACTTTAGTTTTTCTGAACAAGAATCCCAAAGATCTCTATCAAGTCCAAGTGTTTGGTTTTCTTGTTGTCTAAACTGAGGTGAGCAGAAAGTTGTAAGTACGCCTAATCTATCTGTATTGCCAGTATTAGCTCCAGTACCATGCCAAAGTCTTCCATCAAAAACCATTAAAGAGCCTGCCTTTGCCTCAGGTTGATTTATGGGATAAATACTTTGGTCCTCTTGATTGGGGTGCGCTCCAGTAAGATGAGATCCTGCAACTACCTCAGTAGCCCCGTTCGTTGGAGAGAAATCTGACAGCATCCACATGCAATTAGCTACAACTGGTGGCGATATACCAAGTGACACGTCAGGCTCGACGAAACTTGCGTCGGCCTTTCTCGTTATTTCTGAGGGTCTTATATAACTTTCTCCAGCTTTTACAGGTTGAGGCATCCACCATTGGTCTGTATGCAAGCCCATTCTTACTCCACCGGGTTTGGCAATATTTGCTGAGTGTGTAGATAAAATAAAATCATTTCCCAAAATATGTCCTACAAGCTCGTCTACCAGATGATGAGTTACCATTTCTCTAAAACATTCACCTTTATTCGCCAACATCCAAAGTCTTTGGTTCACACCTCCATTGCTCTCACTAAAGGAATTTTTGTCTACACGACCTTCTTTAAACTTAACTTCTTGATTTGCTCCTCCATCTCTAAAAGATAAGCCTAGTTCTTCTTCAGCTTCAGCTTGCTCAAGAAGTCGTCTTTTAGCAATTTCTATTTCATTATCACTTAGAACATCTGGTATTAAACAATAACCATATTTATCTAGATCTAATTTAGCTTGATCTATATCTTTTGTATCTTTTGGGCAATCTTCTAAAAACATAGAAGCATGATGTTAGCATGAAAAAATTGTTTTCTTCAATATTGAGGAATAGCGTTCCGCTATAATATTCTTGAACTTAAATTGTTATATGAAAAAGAGAAGTTTTAAACCATTTGGAAATATAAGCGCTTTAACACTAGGTGGCGGAGGCCTTGGGCAGGTCTGGGGAGAAACATCTAGAGAGGAAGCAGTAGCAACTGTAATCTTAGCACTTGAAAATGGTATCAACCACTTTGATGTTGCTCCTATGTACGGTAATGGGGAGGCTGAGAGTGTTATTGGAGAGGTTTTCAAAGGCAAAGCAATCAATGACACTAGAATAACTACAAAATGTAGTTTGGGTACGTTACCAGATGAAGAAGTTTACGACCATTTAAATAAATCTCTTACTGAGAGCCTTAATAATCTCAATATGGAGAAGGTAGATCTTTTTCTTTTGCACAGTCAATTGCGTGAAGATGATTTTCAATTACAGATACTAAATAGCCATAGAGATGCATTAACCACCTCTTTATCTTGCTACTTTAATGCAGTAATCCCGGCTTTTGAAAAATTAAAATCTGAAGGAAAAATTACAAGTTGGGGCATTGGGGGTATTGGTCAGAATAAAGCTATTATTGATGCAATTAATTATTCTATTCCTCCTGAAGCTATCCAATGTGTTGTCAATCCATTGAATTCTGCCGGCGCCATAGGCTATGTAGATAAGGCTTACGATCCAAATAGTATTCTCAAGGCGGCTCAAGAATCAGATATACCCATATTGGGTATAAGAGCAGTTCAAGCTGGAGCTTTAACATCTAAAATGGACAGAGAGCCTCACAAATCTGGTCGAGATGCTAAAGATTTTGAAGATTATGTGAGAGCTGAACCCTTTCGTGAATTTGCAAAAGAATATGGAGATACACCTTCACATCTCGCACACCGTTATGCTCTTAGCGTAGACAAAATTTCTTCGATCATATTAGGTGTAAAAAATAGGAAAGAACTCCTAGAGTGTATTGATGCCGAGCTTGCGGAACCTCTTACACAGGACGAGATTGATCAAATAAATACAGTTTTGTTAGCAGATAAAGATTTATAAAAAGGACAACTCTATTGACTTAGAAAATGGGTTGAAATACCACTAATACGACTATCACAAGAAGTAAGATTGTTGGTATTTCGTTTATTATCCTAAAGAATTTCTCCGTTTTTTGATTTGTATCATTTTCAAATCCTATTCTTAGAAAATTAAGATAAAAATGAAAAAGCGTCATCGCCATAACAAGAAACATTTTTAAAATAAGCCATATTTCTAAACCTTTGTAACCTAAAAGAACTAAACCAGAGATCCAAACAAAAATAAGAGATGGATTAGCGATTATTTTGAGTAGTTTTGCCTCCATGACTTTGAAGGTTTCTGAGGAATCAGACCCAATTTCCTTAGTGGCGTGATATACAAATAGTCTTGGAAGATAAAATAGTGCAGCCATCCAAGTAATTACGGAGATTATATGAATGGTTTTAAAAATTAAGTATGTATTCATCTAATCCCATTTAGCAGTAGGCGGCATAGACATCAATATAGCATCCGAATTGCCCCCAGTTTTTATGCCAAATGCAGTTCCTCTATCCCAAAGTAAATTAAATTCAACATAACGACCTCTTTTGATAAGTTGCTGCTCTTTTTCTTGTTCTGTCCATTCCTCATCCTTAAGGTCTCTGATAATTGTTGTAATCGCTTTTAAGGTGGATAAACCTACTTCTTTTATAAAGCTAAAATCTTTATTCCAATCATCTGTTTTTAAGTGATCTATAAATATTCCACCTTCGCCTCTAGCTTCTGATCTGTGTGGTAGATAGAAATATTCATCACAAGCCTTTTTATATTTCTCGTAATAATCTGGATCAGCCGAATCACAAGCCTCCTTCATGCATTTGTGAAAGAACTTAATTTCATCATCTTTTTTGATTGTTGGGGTTAAATCCCCACCGCCACCAAACCAGGAATCTCCAGTAACGATATACCTCGTATTAAAGTGAAATGCCGGTACTTTGGGTGATTGCATGTGCGCCACAAGACTGATGCCACTTGCCCAGTAGTTAGGAGCTTTATCTGTGCCCTTAACTTCAGATTTAAAATCATTATCAAATTTTCCGGATACCGTAGATATATTTACGCCAACCTTTTCAAAGACTTCACCTTTCATGAGGCTCATTTCTCCGCCTCCTTCAAATTTATGATCCCAGTTCTTTCTTTCGAAACTCCCGCCATCTATATCGACAAATTCTTCGCAGAACATATCTCTTAGTTCTCTGAACCAAGAAGAAGTTAGGGATTTTTTTTCCTCAATATCCATACATTAAAAGGATGCTCTTATTCTTTTTACAAACTCTTTGACGTTTTCCTGAGGCGTTGTTTTAAGCACTCCATGGCCTAGTCCACAAACCCAGCCAGATCTATCTTCTGGAGAAAGCACTGACATTTGTTCTATGAAAGTATCTAATTTGGGTAAGAATTCTTCATGGGGGAGGGTTAAGAAATGCTCACTAAAATTACCCTGCACAAACCCATTTGTAGTTTTTTTAAAGTACTCCCTAAGGTCAATATTAGAGTCTAGACCCATTCCTGCTAAATTAATCTCAGGCTCATTTTGCTTCGCAATAATGGCCTCATAGTCAATACCGTCCTTGGCGTAATAGCCTACTTTATTTGGAAATTCCTTAGCCAGTGCATTAAAGGTTTTATCGAGATAGATGTTTAAATCTTCTTCAGCCAGCAGATGTGCGTTAGAGTCAAAGATCATTACCACCTCAGCTCCCGCATTCAATTGTAATTCCACATTCTCTTTTAGCAGTGGAAGAATCACGTTATCTAGAAGGCCTATTTGGAAATTATTAAAATTTAATTCCCTAGAATCTTTACTAATGTTGCATGCATATGCAATCAAGGTCCAGGGTCCACCGACAAAACCTATTAATGACTTATCACTGGGTAGTCTTTCAATGGTTCTTTCAATGGCTTCTCCCTGAAACTCCATAAAGTTGATAGGATTTTGGTTTACGAGAAGGCTCTCGGCATTATCTTCGTCCAGATGGAGTCCAAATTGAGGTCCTGGATTATAAGATAGGTCCATACCAAGCGCTTCAAGAGGAAATAATATATCGCTGAACAGAATCGCTACGTCAAAATCAAATTCGTTAATAGGACCCATAGCTGTTTCAGCTGCCAGTATAGGTTTTTTACAAAGTTCTTCGAAAGTATGATCTTTCTTTAAGCTTTGATAGTGATCATGATATCGACCGGCTTGTCTCATGAGCCATATAGGCGGGCAGGCCTGTGGCTTTCTTGTTATGGCATTTTTGAATTTTTTATTAGGCAAGGTTTTACTGATTTAACTTTATTGCTATTTCATTAGCAGCATAGGTGAGAACACAATCTGCTCCAGCCCTTTTAAAGCTTAACAAGGATTCCTTTAGGACTTCTTCTGCCAACCAACCATTTTCTATTGCAGCTTTCAGCATGGCATATTCACCACTTACCTGATAAGCAAAAGTAGGTACTTTAAAATTATCTTTAACTGCCTTAACAACGTCTAGATAAGGCATCCCAGGCTTGACCATGACTATGTCGGCACCTTCCTCAATATCCATTTTGACCTCGTGCAATGCTTCTTCAATATTTGCAACAGACATTTGATAAGTATCCTTACTTCCAGCACCTAGGTTTGTAGAAGATCCTACAGCATCTCTAAAAGGACCATAAAATTTTGAACTATATTTTGCAGCATAAGAAAGGATAATCGTATTAGCAAAGTCATTAGATTCCAGAGACTCTCTAATACCTGCTATCCTACCATCCATCATATCTGAAGGAGCAATCATGTCCGCTCCAGCCTTGGCGAGAGTTAGGGCTTGTTCAATCAGAAGAGAAAGACTTTTATCATTCTCTACATATCCATTTTCATCTAATACGCCATCATGACCATGCGAAGTATAGGGATCTAAAGCCACATCTGCGATCACTGCCAATTCAGAATTTTTCTTTATTTGTTTTATGGCATTACAAACTAAGTTGTTTTCATTTAATGATTCACTTCCTTGATCGTCTTTTTTTTCAGGGTTTATGACTGGAAATATAGCAACAGCTTTTATTTTATTATTTTGAATTTTTTCTATTTCTTTATCTAAAGCATTTAGTCCATACCTATTGATCCCTGGCAACGAATCAATGCTTTCAATTCCATCTAAATCTTCTTTTACAAAGATAGGTTGTATTAAGTCATCGACTGACAGACTGTTTTCAGCAACCAAACTCCTTATAGGCGAAGTAAATCTAGTTCGTCTTAATCTTGATTGGGGAAATTTTCGTGATACGTTCATACTAATTGAAAAAAGATGCTTACATTATACCTTAGGCAAAAGAGCTATATTATTTTATCTTGTTTCTTATGGCTTCATTCCAGCTATCAAAGTCTAGAAATGCAGAAACGTTCGGTACTACTTCTTTTATCAGCTCGAAAGTCTTTCCAAGTCCACAAGCGTGATTTCGCTCTTTAAGTTCGGGGTATTTTTTTATTGCTAACTCAAATGAGCTTGCACTCATCCAATAGAAGTAATCACATTCTAAAAGCCTTTCAGAAACATCGAGAGGATTTAATTCGTATGTAGATAATACTGATTTTGCTTCATTTAAATTATCTTTATGAGATACTTTTAACCAACTTACCTCTTTGAATATACTTTCCTCTGGAGAGTTTTTTTCGCCAAGACTATCTGAAGTGCCGTTAACCCAATACCCTTTTTTGGCTAAAGATTTCCAAGTATCAATGCCGCTAGTCCAGATGATATTAGAATCATCTATCAAGTCAGTGCTTTCTATGGCATTTGATCTACTGACGTAAATTCCCTTATTCTTAACTTTTTTCAAGACTTCAATAGAATCAAGAATTGGTTTTCTTTCGAAAAACCTTTGCTCATCTCTATTTTTGGGGAAATAATTTGTATGATTTAAAGAGTCAAAATAATCTTCTACACTATTGCTAAGTGATCTCTCCGATAGATCTTCACCTGCTTCAGTCTCACCTCTTATTGTGATTAGCTTACCTGCTTCTAAGATTTCATGACTAACACCTATTTTTTGATGACATCCGCCACCGTATGATTTCAATATGGTTCTTTCGATTTCAACCGAATTAAAAGATTCTTGATTTGAAATAGTAGCAATAATTTCTTTAACTGCTTCATCATCCTGGCGGGCTTCGATTGCGAGAGCGCCCTGCGCAGCTGCGCAAGGGTTTTGAGATAAAGGAAGCACCATCCACTCTAGATTTTTTTGGATATCAAGAAGAGATTTTTTATCTTTTTCAAATTCACCACTTTTGTTTTGCATGAATCTATCAATGGCTGCTTTAGCTACAACCAAACCATCATCATCCCCTTCAATCAACTTTGTTAGTCTAGTATGAATATTCCCCCTGACGTCTTTAAATTTTATCTTTGACTTAAACGGTAATGCTGATGGCAAGAAGGTGGATAGATTCTTTTCTCTCCTTGGCGAAGAGCTCAGGATAGTGAGATCATTTTTACCGATACTATCCTTCTTTAGAAAGAGCATATCTCTCATATCTGCTCTTTCAAGCGTACCAATTATCTCTGTGCCTTCTTCCAGATCTACTGGCAAATCTTTCCATGAATGCACAGCAATATCTGCAACTTTATTGAGAAGATCATTCCTTATATCATTTGTAAACACTCCGATATCAGGCATCTTATTTAATGGAGTAGTCAAATCTTCATCACCTAGAGTACTTTTATAAAGATGTAATATCTCAATATCGGGGAAAGATTTTGATATTCTTTCAGCTACAAGTAACGCTTGAATCCTTGCTAGAGGACTTTTCCTAGATGCTATTTTTAAGGTTTTCAAAATAGGTTTAAATGAGAATTATTCTTAATTACTTTCGCACTAAAGATTTCAATTACAATGCAATTCGCGTCAACCATAATTATATTAACTTTTCTTAGTAATTAATTCATGAACTACAAAAAATTCTTCTCAGACGAACTCATATCATTAAAATCTCAAGGCCTCTATAGAAAGTTTAGAGCTATAAACAGGAATAAATCTAGCTTTCCTAAAGCTACTGAGAGATTCGAAGGACAAGAAAGGGAAGTTGAAGTTTGGTGCAGCAATGACTATCTAAACCTTAGCCAACACCCAGAGGTTACCAAAACATCCGTGGAAGTCATAAATGAGCTTGGTACAGGATCTGGCGGAACAAGAAATATATCTGGTACCTCAACTTATCACGTTGATCTTGAGAATTTATTGGCAGACCTGCATAGGAAAGAATCAGCATTACTTTTTCCTTCAGCCTATACCGCAAATCAGTCAACCTTATGGACACTCTGTAAAAACCTTGAAGGGGTAGAAGTATTTTCTGATGAACTTAACCATGCCTCTTTAATACAAGGTATAAAGAATGCGAATGTTGAATGTCATGTCTTTAGGCATAATGATACTGAACATTTGGAAGAACTTTTAAAGACAGCTAATGCAAATACACCAAAAATAATCGTCTTTGAATCTTTATATTCTATGGAGGGTCTCCGCTCCCCTCTTCAAAAGATTATTGAGCTTGCTAAGAAGTATGATGCTTTAACTTACCTAGATGAAGTCCACTCAGTCGGACTTTATGGACCTGAAGGTAGAGGCATTACTGCTGAAAAGGGACTCGAAGAAGATATAGATATTATCAACGGTACTTTGTCTAAATCATTTGGTCAAATGGGTGGTTATGTCGCAGCTAATTCTGACATTATTGACTATATTAGAAGCTTTGCGCCTGGATTTATTTTTACTTCTTCTATGAATCCTTCGATAGCTGCCGCTTCAATAACTAGTATCAAAATTGCCATGGAATCTGAACATCTTAGGGACAATATTAGACTTAATTCAGACCGAATAAGATTGGGCTTGAGAGATCTTGAAATTCCTTTTCTTGAAAATGATAGTCACATTATCCCAATACATTTATATGACCCAAGGTTATGTAAAGGTGCGGCTAATCTTTTAATTGAAAAACACGGAATATACATTCAACCTGTTTTCCATCCTACCGTTCCAAAAGGCGATGAAAGGTTTAGAGTCACTATCACCCCTCGACATGAAGCTAGTGATATAGACCATTTTTTGAATGCGTTAGATGATGTTTGGAAATCTATGGATTTAAAAAGGGCAGAGCCTACAGAAGCAGAAAAAACAGCAGTTTCAAGAATCTACTAGCTATAGATCACCCTTGGCTCTTACTTCACTCTGGTCTATGGTGAACTGTTCTCCATATCGAGCTTCAAGTTTCTTTTGATTTTCTGAAATCACTTCGACTGGATCAAGCTCTAAAGCCATACAGGCTGTAACCCAATACCACATCACATCTCCTAATTCTCTTTTCATATGAAAGATATTATCTTGATCGGCCGGCTTACCTTGCAGAATCATTTTTTTGACTATTTCTACAAATTCTCCTGTCTCACTTCCCAGACCAAGAGCGGCAGTAAGTAAACGAGGAGTATCGATAGGTGAATTATCCTGAATATTATCTAAAGACTTTTTTAAGTCTTCTATTTTTTAAGCTAGGATCACTGGTTACTTTTGTTACAAAATCACAATAAGTTTCAAAGAATTTTTCTGCATTTTCCATAGTTCAATGATACCTAAAGAATATGATATTCATAGGTGCTTTAAAAAATTAAATGAACCAATTTTTTTTCTAATTTAGACCGAATAACTCAAGATTGGAAAACGATTCTTAGTTAGAATATGCATGTGGATGTATCAGAAATCTTCGAAAGTTTAAATGAACCCCAAAGGAATGCAGTAACCTCCGAATCTAAGAATTTACTCGTTCTTGCGGGCGCAGGCTCAGGAAAAACAAGAGTTATTGCCCATCGAGTAGCGTGGCTTATTAAAGCTGAAAATATAAATCCACATTCAATTTTAACTGTTACTTTTACCAATAAAGCTTCTAGAGAGATGCGTGGAAGAATTGAAGACATTGTTCAAGAGGAGATGGGAAATTTTTGGTGCGGAACTTTTCATGGAATCTCGCATCGATTATTAAGGACACATTGGGAGGAAGCCGGCCTCAGAAAGGAATTTGCGATTCTAGACTCAGAGGATCAGTACAGGGTAATTAAGAGAGTAGTTAAATCAATGGGATTAGATGATACCAAATGGCCTCCACGGCAGATTCAATGGTTTATAAATAAGCAAAAAGATGAATGTAGAAGATCAAAAGATGTAGAGGTGGCAGATGATTATTTCGCTGAAAAGATGGCTGAAGTATATAAGGTTTATGAAGAGCTATGCGAGAGAGAAAGTTTAGTAGATTTTGGAGAATTGCTGCTTAGAATTTATATATTACTCAAAAGCAATGAAGAGGTCTTGAGGCACTATCAAAGAAGGTTTAGCCATATATTAGTAGATGAATTTCAAGATACTAATGAAGTCCAATATCAGTTTTTGAGACTTCTAGCTGATGGCGGTGCACACTTTATGTCTGTAGGAGATGATGACCAATCAATTTATGGTTGGAGAGGTGCAAAAAGTGAAAACATAAATAGATTTACAACTGATTACAAAAATACTGAAATAATTAGACTAGAGCAAAACTATAGGTCAACCTCAGTTATTTTGAATGCTGCAAATGCAGTCATTAAAAATAATCAAGGAAGAATGGGAAAGGAACTTTGGACTGATCAGAAAGAAGGTGAACCAATTTCTATATATTCAGCTTACAACGAAGATGATGAAGCTAGGTATGTTGTCGGCAGCATACAGAATTGGGTTAACCAAGGAAGAAGTCTTGATGAAGTTGCAATCCTTTACAGATCCAATGCACAATCCAGAGTACTTGAAGAGGCAATTTTAAGAGAATCTTTACCCTATAAGATTTATGGTGGTTTGAGATTCTATGAGAGAGCAGAAATCAAGAATGCTATGAGTTACTTAAGACTTTTATATGGTAGAGAAGATGACGCAGCATTTGAAAGGGTTATCAACATTCCACCAAGAGGTATAGGTGCTAAGACCATAGATATAATTAGAGCTAAAGCCGCAGAAAAAAATATGTCCCTGTGGAAAGCTTGTGAAGAACTAATAGACATCGAGGGGTTAACAGCTAGAGCATCTCAGTCCATTCAAGGATTTATGTCTAGTTTCAATACTCTTGAGTCAGATACGAGAGATTTACAACTCAGAGATATAGTTGATATGGCCATTGAAAGAAGTGGGCTAATCGAATATCACAAGAAAGAAGCTGGTGAAAAAGGAAGGACGAGAGTTGAAAACTTATCGGAGTTAGTAGGTGCTGCCAGAGATTTTGAACCTGATTCTTTTGATGAACTAGAGGAGAGTGCCTTAAAGATGTTCATAGATCATGCCGCCCTTGATGCTGGAGAGACTCAAGCTTCAGAGCATGAGTCTGCCATACAACTTATGACACTGCATTCTGCCAAAGGGCTAGAATTTCCTCTGGTTTTCATAACTGGATTTGAAGAAGGACTCTTTCCACATAAATTATCTATAGAAGACCCAAATCAGTTACAGGAAGAGAGGAGACTTTGCTATGTAGGTATGACTAGGTCTATGGAAAAGTTATTTGTTACTTATGCAGAAATGAGAAATTTATATGGCTCGGAAAATTTTAATCCTGCTTCAAGGTTTTTAAGAGAGATACCTGATGAGTTAACCGTTGAGGTTCGTACAGGTGGCAATGTTACTAGAACTTCAAAAAATAGTTCAAGCAAAATTTCTGGAGAGGTTCCGGATACAAACTTTAAATTAGGACAAAGGGTCCTTCATGAGGCTTTTGGAGAAGGTGTGATTCTGAATTACGAAGGCGAAGGCGCTAATGCGAGAGTAGAGGTTAATTTTGATTCAAGTACAACTAAATGGCTCATGGTTGCTTACGCCAAACTGCAAAATATATAAAATAAGGCACTTAATATGAAAAGATTATTATCTATAGGGACTTTCTTTGTTCTGGTTTCTTGTTCGAACACAGAAGAATCCATTGTTGAAGATCAAGGATGTTTTTCAAATGGAACAAAGAATTATAAATGGACCATGGTAACTACTTGGCCTAAAAATTTTCCTGGACTAGGCATGGGACCAGAAAATTTTTCTAAATATGTAAATGAAATGACTTGCGGAAGGATGCAAATAAAAGTTTACGGAGCTGGAGAATTCGTCCCAGCTTTAGGAGTCTTTGATGCCGTTTCACAAGGAAACGTTCAGCTTGGCCATGGAGCATCTTATTATTGGACTGGAAAAGTAAAATCTTCGCAATTTTTTACAGCAGTTCCCTTTGGACTAACCGCTCAAGAAATGAATGGTTGGCTTCATTACGGAGGAGGTATGGAGCTCTGGGAAGAAGCTTATGAGCCTTTTAATTTAATCCCATTAGCAGGAGGCAATTCCGGAGTGCAGATGGCTGGTTGGTTTAAAAAAGAAATTAATTCTTTGAGTGACCTAGAGGGTCTGAAGATGAGGATACCCGGTTTAGCCGGCGAAGTATTTACTAGAGCAGGTGCCGAAACCGTAACCCTACCGGGAAACGAAATTTTTCTTTCTTTGCAACAAGGCGTGGTTGATGCTGCCGAGTGGGTTGGACCATATAATGATTTGACCTTCGGCTTCCATCAGGTAGCTGATTATTACTATTATCCTGGATGGCATGAACCAGGCTCAACTATGGAAATTATAATAAATAAAGAAGCTTATAATTCTTTACCAGACGATTTAAAGGCCATAATTAAATATGCTGCTAAATCAGCTAATCAAGAAATGCTCGATGAATACACTGCAAGAAATAATAAGGCTCTTACAGAACTTGTTGAGAAGCATGATGTTGATCTCAGAAAATTACCAGACAATGTCCTCATAGAATTGAAGAAAATAACTGACGAAGTCATGGAGGATTTTATTAAAGATGATCCAATGGCGAAGAAGGTATATAAATCTTATACAGAGTTCAAAGAACAAGTAATCAATTATCATAGGATTTCTGAGAAGGCATACATAGATACACGAGAATTGGATTGAAGAATTTAGAAGTTAGAGATATAGGTTTGGAAAAGTATCAAGATACTTGGAAGCGAATGCAGGACACAATAAATCGAAAGTCAGGAAATGACCCAGATGAGTTGTGGTTTGTAGAGCATTATCCTGTTTATACTCTCGGGCATGCTGCTGAAGAGAAAAATATTATTAAAAATAATAATATTCCTGTAGTAAGAACAGATAGAGGTGGCCAGGTAACTTACCACGGTCCAGGACAGTTGATGATCTACTTTCTTTTAAATTTAAGAAGGCTGGGTTGGGGTCCAAAAAAATTAATTTGTGAGCTTGAAGGTGTAATGATTGATCTCTTAAGTAAATACGGAATCAATGCAAAAAGAAAAATTGGTGCTCCTGGTATCTATGTTCAAGGAAAAAAAATAGCTTCAATAGGCCTCAAGATAAAAAAAGGTCATTGCTATCATGGCATAAGTTTTAACATAGATATGGATCTAAAACCTTTTGAAGGAATAGTTACATGTGGAATTGACTCCCTAGAGGTCGTGCAACTTAAAGATCTAGCGGAAGTCTCAATTGAGACAATTAAACAAGACTTGATGAACATACTCAGAGAGTATGATTCTGAGGCTGCATAATGGAAAACTTAATACCTACAAAAACTATTAAAGAAAATGGTGTAGTTGCTGTAAAGAATGGCATAAAACCCAATTCAAATAAGCTGATTCCGATCGAAAGAAAGCCTACATGGCTGAGAGTAAAATCACAAAACTCAAGGAAGTATAAAGAGCTAAAGAGTATTGTCTCCGATAAGAAGCTCCATACTGTATGTGAAGAGGCAATGTGCCCAAACATCCAGGAATGCTGGAGCCATGGCACAGCAACTTTTATGTTGCTTGGTTCTGTTTGCACCCGTGCTTGCAAATTTTGTGCTGTTGACACTGGAAACCCCAAAGGGCAATTAGATAAAGATGAGCCTATAAAAGTAGCTAATTCAATTGCTTATATGGATTTAAAATACGCAGTTTTAACTTCTGTTAACAGAGATGACTTAAGTGACGGAGGTGCTGGACATTTTTCCGATACCATTCGAGCTATTAAAGAAAAGGCTCCAGAGGTAATCATTGAAGCATTAGTTCCAGATTTTTTAGGAAATACGAAATCCATAGAAATACTTTTAGACTCCAATCTAGAAGTATTTGCTCAAAATCTAGAAACGGTAAGTAGATTGACTAAACGTGTACGTGATCCTAGGGCTGGATATGATCAAACCTTAGAAGTGTTATCTTTTGCAAAGCTGCACTCTCCAGAAATTATTACAAAAACAAGTTTAATGTTTGGACTTGGTGAGACTGAAGAAGAGATCTTGATAGCTTTTGAAGATATAAAAAGAGTAGGAGTAGACGTACTCACACTTGGTCAATATATGCGACCTACTATAAATCACTTACCAGTTGAAAAGTGGTATACGCCTGATGAATTCGATTATTTCAAAAAGATTGCGATTGAAATTGGTTTTCTGGAAGTCGCTTCTGGACCAATGGTACGTTCATCCTATAGAGCCGATAGAATAGCTCATCTTGTATAGAGACTAATTTCCGTAAACTGCCCGTGGAAGAGCGGTTACCAAGTCCGGAAAAATAGCTAGAGCTATTAAAACTCCAAGCTGAATCAGAATAAAAGGGATAACTCCCCTATATATATCCTTTGTTACAAGAGTATCTGGTGCTACACCTCTTAAATAAAATAAAGCAAAACCGAATGGCGGGGTCAAAAAGGATGTTTGAAGATTTATGGCGATCATTATTCCTAGCCAAATGGGATCAACTCCTAGCATTAATAACGCTGGTCCAACAATAGGAACTACAACTAGTGTAATTTGAATAAAATCTAATATAAAACCTAGTAGAAAAACAATCACCATAACGACCAATACAGCACCAAATGCTCCTCCCGGTAATTCTGTAAAGATACCGGTTATAAGATCATCTCCTCCAAATCCTCTAAAAACTAATGAGAAAATTGAAGATCCTAAAAGTATCATAAAAACCATCGCAGTTATTTCGGTAGTAGTTTCAACAGCTTCCGTAAGGTTTGCCCTGGTTAAACTGCTTTTACTGACAGCAAGTAAAATAGCTCCGAGAGCTCCAACACCAGCTGCTTCCGTTGGAGTAGCAATGCCTAAAAGAATAGATCCCAATACAGAAGTTATTAAGATAAATGGAGGTAGTAAAGATGTCAGTAATATTTTCCACCTTCCAGAGACTATCGTTACTTCTTGTGATGGAGCCATCTTAGGTGAAAGATAAGCTCTGATGATTACATAAATTGCGTAACAAAATACCAGAATAAAGCCGGGAATAATTGCTCCCATAAACAGATCACCTACTGAAACAGTTCTTGCAGAGAAATTACCAATACTCAGCTGAGATTGTTGATAAGCAGCCGAAAGAACGTCTCCCAATATTACTAATGCTATTGAAGGCGGAATGATTTGGCCCAGAGTTCCTGTAGCGCAGATAGTTCCGGCAGAAAGACTAGGATCATAGTTTCTAGACAACATAATAGGCAAAGAAATCAGTCCCATCGCTATAACTGTGGCACCAACTATTCCTGTGCTTGCTGCTATTAAGGCTCCAACGAATATGACCGAGATAGCTAGACTACCTCTAAACCCACCAATAACTTCTGCCATATTGCTCAATAAGTCTTGAGCTAGATTTGATTTTTCTAGCAGAACACCCATGAAAACAAATAAAGGAACAGCCACAAGAGTCATATTTGTCATATCTCCATAAAGCCTATTTGGAATTGCCCCTAAGAAAGCACTTTCAAAGGTTCCTGTTATTACTCCTAGTCCAGCAAAAATAAGTGCAGTTCCTGCTAATGAAAAGGCCACAGGAAACCCTGCTAGTAAAACTAAGCAAATAACACCAAACATTAGCAATGGTATGAATTCAACCATGGTGCTTAATAACTAGATATGATTTTAGGATTTCAGAAAGACTTTGAAGAGAGAGCAAGGCTGCAACTGCGATGAGCAAAGATTTTTGTATGTAAACAAAGGGAAGACCATCTGGTTCAGGTGAAACTTCCATAATTCTCCATGAAAATTCTACGTAACCCCATGAATACAACAGTATTGTCCAACAAACCGGTTGTAGGAAAATGATGTTACCGAGTAAATCTACAAAAGCTTTTTTAGACTCACTAAAATTTCTGTAGAAGATGTCTACTCTGACATGAGCTCCTCTTTTTAAAGCAAATGCAGCTCCAAGAAGGAATAGACTGCCATGAAGATACAGAACTACATCTTGCAAGAAAACAGAACCCATATCCAAGCCATATCTCATAACAACGACGAGACAAGTTATAAGAACCATTATTGCAACGAACCACGAACAAATCTTTCCAGTCAATTCTGAAAATCTATCTAAATATCCACTAACGTTTTCCAAGGTAAATCTATTTTTGTTAACGAGAAATTCAATTATAATTGAGGCGAGGTATTTATGAACTTACAATTTACAAAAGAAGAATTAGATTTTCAAAAGGAAGTAAGAGACTGGATTAAGGATAATTATCCTGAAGACATGAAAGACAGACTCATGAACTCTCCCAATGGCCATGTTACTAAAGAGGAGCATGTTCAATGGCAACAAGCACTTTTTTCAAAAGGGTGGGCTGGTGTAAATTGGCCTAAAGAATATGGAGGTGCTTCTTTTACAGCCTCACAAAAATATTTGTTCAGTAAAGAAATGGCAGCCGCAAGAGCCCCCGGCTTTACTGCCTTTGGAATCTCAATGGTTGCCCCCGTTATCATGGCTTTTGGATCTGACGAACAAAAAGCTAAATACCTTCCTGATATTCTTTCTTCAAAAGTATGGTGGTGTCAGGGTTATTCTGAACCTGGGTCTGGTTCGGATCTTGCTTCACTAAAAACTAAAGCTGAAGATAAAGGCGATCACTACCTTGTTAATGGAGCCAAAACTTGGACAACAATGGCGCAACATGCTGATATGATTTTTTGTCTCGTTAGAACAAGTCAGGAAGATATCAGGCAGAAAGGAATCTCTTTTTTGCTCATTGATATGCATTCTGAAGGAATCGAAGTCCAACCAATTAATACTTTAGATAATACTCCTATAGGACATCATGAAGTAAATACCGTATTTTTTGAGGATGTCAAAGTACCCAAAGAAAACTTAATTGGCGAAGAGGGAAAGGGCTGGACTTATGCAAAATATTTATTGGAGTTTGAGAGAGGTAACGGCTATTCATCAGAGCTTTACCAACAGCTTCAACAGCTGAAGGCAAAAGCAGAGCTAGAAGATGTAGGTGGTCATAAGTTATCAGATGACCAAAGTTTTATGGAAGAAATTGCAAAATTGGAAGTTCAAATTAATGCAATGGAAGCAACTGAGCTAAGGATATTAGGAAGCCTATCAGCCGGTCAGAATGTCGGTCCTGAATCATCTCTTTTAAAAACTAGAGGGACTGAAATAGGCCAAGCTATAACTGAACTGGCAGTTGAACTGGTCGGTTATTATGGAGTGCCATTTCACAATCCTGGTCCTGAAATCGGAAATAATGAACCTGCCATAGGTAGTAGATTTGCGAATACTGCCGCACCAAGATATTTTAATTATAGAAAGGCTAGTATTTATGCTGGTTCTAATGAAATACAAAGAAACATAATGGCAAAATTAGTTTTAGGTTTGAGTTAATGCTGATATTAGTATCTCCTGCTAAGACCCTAGATTATGAGTCAGAGTTAAATATTAATGATTTCTCTGTTGCTTCACATCTTTCTGATAGTGAGATTCTCATAAAAGAATTACAGAAAAAGAGCCCAGATGATCTTTCTTCCTTAATGGGCTTAAGCGAAAAATTATCGGCTCTAAATTTTGAAAGAAATATGAATTGGACTAAGCCCATTAAACCAAATGGCACTGCTAGGCAATCTATCTTTGCTTTCAAAGGAGATGTTTATCAGGGCTTAGATGCACCTTCTCTTTCCAAGTCAGAAATTAACTACGCTCAAAAAAATCTGTGCATATTATCGGGGCTTTACGGATTACTAAAACCATTGGATCTTATGTATCCCTATAGATTAGAAATGGGGACTAAATTTAAAACTGATCGCGGTAATAACCTATATGAATTTTGGGGATCGAAGATAAATACCTCAATCAATCAAATTTCTAAAGAAAATAAATCAAAAGCAATTGTAAATTTAGCATCTGTAGAATATTTTTCAGTTCTCAAAAATAAAGAAATAAATTTACCAGTTATTAATCCTGTTTTTAAAGATTATAAAAATGGCGAATACAAAATCATAAGTTTCTTTGCCAAGAAGGCTAGAGGAACAATGGCTAGATTTATTATTCAAAACAAGATTAAGAATGCTGTTGAGCTTCAAAACTTCAATCTTGACGGTTATCGCTTTAGTAAGAAGGAATCTAAAGAAAACTCACCCGTTTTTCTAAGAAAAGGCTAAACGCCTACTTCTCCGTCTAAATATTTTCTTCTTGGAAGCATATCTTCAAATTCTGGTTCTGTATTTTCTGCCTTGGCTTTAAATGCTACGGACATTTCGTCGCTAATTCCAACTGCAGTATTCCACAGTGCTATATGATTCAATGACTCTTCCACTGTATGATCTCTTCCATAATTTAATGATTCTTTTGTTCCTGCGATAGCAAGAGGGCCTTTTGAGGCAATGTTAGCGGCTACTTCCATGACTTTTTCCATCATTTCTTCTTTAGTTTCAAATACTTCATTTACAAGACCATGCTTCATTGCTTCTTCTGGTAGGAATCTTCTACCTGTATAAGCCAATTCTCTTACTACACCTTCAGGTATTAGTCTGGGAATTCTTTGTAAGGTGCCTACATCAGCAGCCATACCTATATTTATTTCTTGAATACAGAAGAAAGCATCTGATGTGCAATATCTCATATCTGTAGCTGTAGCAAGGTCTACACCACCACCTACACAAGCGCCTTGTACAGCGGCAATTACAGGTATTCTAGCCTTTTCCAAGCAAGTAATTGTGTGTTGTAGATCTAGTGTCACTCGATATCCAGATTCTTTTCTCATACCCATATGGGCATTAGGTTGTTTATCTGATGGAGAGAAGTTAGCTAGGTCCATTCCTGCACAGAAATGTTTACCTTCTCCTGATAATACTATAACCCTCGCAGATGCATCATCTGAGATACTCTCAACCAAGTGAGGAAGCTCGGACCAAAAAGCTTTATTCATGGTATTGTACTCATCTGGTCTAGACATTTTAATGTGAGCAATTTTGTTTGTAATTTCTAAATCAAAGCAAGTGTATTCCATTTTTATCTCCGTATTTCTAGACAGTTTCAGCTAAATCAATGATTTCATCAACTTTTACTTTTAGTTGATCAACATGATCAAAGGCTTTGTTGTGAGGCATCACAACTTTTCTTTCCCTGCTAAGCAGGTCTAAACCTTTTTTCAGCTCTTGAGCACTCTCTATCAACTTAGTTTTGTTTTCCATATTAATTTTTTATATGTCTTTAGGATGATATATTGTAGAAGAAAAGTGAGATTCAAGAAATGGAAGTTTCAAAATTAGCAGAAATATCAAATTTAGTTCTTGGGGCTGTAGAACTGGCTTCGGATATTGTTATGGAAATATATAATTCTGATGATCTTAAAGTAGAGGATAAACATGACGGATCTCCTGTAACTATAGCTGATAAGAGATGTCATGAAATCCTCTTAAATTCCCTTAAATCCATTGATGCCAATATCCCTATATTGTCTGAAGAGGGCGACACTGAAGAAAATAAAGAAGATTTGTTTTGGTTAATTGATCCTTTAGACGGGACGAAAGAATTCATTAACAAGAATGGAGAATTTACGGTAAATGTTGCACTTATTGAAGACGGTAAGCCAATTCTCGGTGTAGTATCTGCACCAGCGGTTCAAGAAACCTTTATAGGTTTCGCGGGAAGAGCTTTCAAGATACTAGGCAAAGAAAAGATTGAAATAACTTCTCAAAAACAGAGTGAAGAATTCTGTCTTGTGACGGTGAGCAAAAGCCATAAGAGTGAAAAAGATCAGGCATTTATTAAACTTTGTGAAAAAAAATTTACTGAGGTTAAAGAACTGCCAACTGGAAGTTCTTTAAAGTTGTGTCGTGTTGCAGAAGGCAAGGCAAATATTTACAGCAGGTTAGGTCCAACCTATCAATGGGATATCGCTGCTGGACAGGCAGTAGTTGAAGCATCCGGTGGCTTTATATCCAGTTTGAATGGTCAAGCTTTGACTTATGATTTTATTTCAGAGAAAAAAAATCCTTTATTTTATTGCTCAGGTGATCCTTCATATCCGTGGCAAGATATTTTTGCAAAGTTAATCTAAATTAAGAATAATCTTTCCAATATTTTCATCTGCTTCCATTATTGAATGAGCTTTTTCGCAATCATCGAAGGACAGGACCTTGTAGATAATAGGTTTAAGAGTGCCTGAATTAAATAGTGGCATTACTTTATTAGAGAGATCATCCATAACTTTAGTCTTTGTCTCCAAGTTTCTAGCCCTAATGGTTGATCCTATTACTTTATGCCTTTTTATCATTAAATGCCCAAGATTTATATTTGCTTTGGCACCGCCCATTAAACCAATAATAATTAACTTGCCTTCTAATCCCAGGACACTTAAGTTCTTCTCAAAATACTCTGCACCTACTGGATCTAAAATGATATCTACTCCGTTTGGAGACCACTCTTTAATCTTTGAAAATATATCTTTTGATCTAATTTCTCCTGCTGAAGCTCCTAAGTTAAGACAGAAATCAATCTTCTCTTGGGTTCCTGCAGTTACAAAACTATCGCAACCAAAAGCTTGAGCTAACTGTATCCCGGCTGTTCCAATACCACTTGCTCCTGCGTGAAAGACAATTTTATCTCCTTCTTTCATATGAGTCTCTATGAAGAGATTCAACCAACATGTAGCATAAACTTCAGGAATTGATGCTCCTTCAGCCCAGCTTAGTTTAGATGGCTTGAGAATTGCGTGGTTCTCATGACAAGTTACATATTCTGCATACCCCCCACCTGCCAAAAGTGCAATAACTTCATCTCCAGGTCTTTTAGAGCTTACATTTTTGCCAATACTCTCAATTATTCCGCTACATTCGAGTCCTAAAATTTCACTTTCACCAGCAGGAGGAGGATATAAGCCGTTCTTTTGTGCTATGTCAGCACGGTTCAAACCAGCTGCTTTGACCTTGATAAGCACTTCATTATCTTTTATAACTGGCAATTCAATGTCTTTAATTTCTAATTTCTTCTCTATAATTTCTATAGCTTTCATAATTTTATAAATATCATCCTTTAGTTATCTCAAATTAGTGTAAAAATCAAAATTTGCACCTTTTATCACTTAAACTGTAAAATTCGCTTAGATTATGCCTAAAAAAGAGCTTAAGAGTGAAAATTCTGCAGGAACAGCTCTTCAGGAAATGGAGGCTCTAGCACCTGGTGGTGACCTTCAAGCTTATATAAATTCAGTTCATAGCATAGGTGTTTTAACCTCTGAAGAAGAAAAAAAACTTGCAGAAGATTTATATTATAGAAATGACCTTGATGCTGCTAGAAAGCTAGTTTTAGCTCACTTAAGGTTTGTAATATACGTCGCAAAGACATATTCAGGATATGGCCTACCTGAAGCAGACCTTATTCAAGAAGGAAATGTAGGTCTCATGAAGGCAATAAGAAAATTTAATCCTGAAATGGGGGTCAGATTGGTATCTTTTGCTGTGCATTGGGTTAAAGCTGAAATCCATGAATATGTTCTGAAGAACTGGAAAATAGTCAAAATAGCCACTACAAAACCACAGAGAAAGTTATTTTTTAATTTGAGAAGTAAAAAGAAGGGCCTTGGATGGTTAACAGAAGAAGAAGTAGAGTCCATGGCTAAAGACTTAGGTGTAAAACCTTCAGAAGTAAGAGAGATGGAAAAAAGATTAAGTGGTACTGATATGCCTTTTGATCCTCTTGCAGATTCAGATGATGATGAAGCTTCTTATTCGCCGTCTCAATATTTGGAAGATGAAGATGCCAATCCTGCAGACATATTTGCAAAAGATAGTTTGGATGAAACAAATACTAGTCAATTATACGAAGCAATAAATCAGCTTGATGATAGAAGTAGAGATATTCTTCAAGATCGATGGTTAGCAGATGAAAAACTTACGCTCCATGAGTTGGCTGAAAAATACGATATTTCTGCTGAGCGTGTTCGCCAAATCGAAAAAAACGCAATGAAAAAAGTAAAGCAGTCTTTCTCTGCAGGAGAATAACTTGCCTTTACAGGATAGACTCAAGAGCTTTGTCTTAAGGAGAGGGAGGTTAACCTCTAATCAGTCAAGGGCACTCTCAGAGCATTGGGGCAAGTACATTCTAGATAATGAAGAAAAACTTAGTAATATCTGGTCCCAAGAACCTTCGATTTTAGATATAGGTTTTGGTTCAGGAGAGACTACTGCATATTTAGCTAAAACAAACCCCAAAATGTTAATTTTAGGAGCTGAGGTTTATCTTTCTGGAATAGGATCTCTTTTAAGTAAGGCAAATGGAGAATCACTACATAATATTAAAATATTAAACTCAGATATTGTTCCTTTTTTAGAAGATAAAGTAGCTGACAACTGCTTTGATCTAATCTTAATGTTTTACCCTGACCCCTGGCCAAAGAGAAAGCATCACAAAAGAAGGTTACTACAAAAGGACTTTATCGACTTAGTAAATAAAAAACTTAAACAAAATGGTATCTTCTATTTCAAAACAGACTGGATGCATTACTTCGATGAAACAAAGAAGCTGATTAATAATGATCTAAATTGGAGAGTTTTGCAGAAAGAAAATCTTGACGAATGTCTAGTGAACTTGCCCGTGACATCCTTTGAGAAGAAGGCCTTACAAGCAAAAAGAAAATTAAATGAGCTTATTCTTCAAAAGACTTGTTAAATAATTCAGAGACTTTGATTAGTAGTTTTTTAAAAGCTTCAGATCTATGAGATATTGTATTTTTCTCATCTTTCTCAAGTTCTGCCAGATGCTTTCCGCTCTCTGTAATAAAAATTGGATCATATCCAAAGCCATTAGTACCTTTGAATTCTCTGGCAATGGAACCTTCAAGGGCCCCATTACTTTGAATTATCTTTCCTTCAAAGTATCCAACCAGACAACATCTAAATCTTGCACTTCTTTTGTCTTCTTGCAGACCATCTAAATTTTTAATCAATTTTAGGCAATTATCTTTATCTATGCCCGTTTTAGAATATCTCGCAGAGAATATTCCAGGGTTGCCATTTAATGCATCGACTTCTAATCCAGAATCATCACCTATAGCAGGTATGCCTAATTTTTTTGAAATAAACTCAGCTTTTATTAGAGCATTTTCATAGAAGGTACTTCCTGTTTCCGGCGGTAGATCTTTTATGTTTTCAGGGATTTTAATGAATTCGTAAGGTGTGCCCTTTGCCAATTCCTCGAACTCTTTAAGTTTACCATTATTTTTCGTAGCAATAGCTATTTTCATTTTGAGATCTTATACATCGCAGTGGTCGCAAATAAATTTGGTGCCACTTTAGCCAATACACTTTCTTTCCCAAATTTATTAAAGAAGCATTTTTCTCTCACATTAATTCCGCATTCACTGCAAAGATTCTCAAAATCCTTAATGGTACATAAATGAATATTATCGGTATCATGCCAGGAATTTGGCAATGCTCCTGTGATAGGCATCTTACCGGATAGTAAGAGATTAATTCTTGTAGTCCAATAACCAAAATTAGGAATTGTAACAATGCTCTCATTTCCAATTCTTGTTACCTCTTGAAGCGCTTTCTTGGGTTCCTTTAAGACTTGAATAGTTTGGCTCATAATCACTATGTCAAAACTATTGTCATTAAAATTCCCTAAACCTTCATCAATATTTTGATGAATAACATTTAGACCAGACTGGATACATTTATTTATATCATCTTGATTTATTTCTACTCCTAGTACAGTAGAGCCCCATTCTTTGGATAAAATATTCATTATTTCACCATCTCCACAACCTAGATCTAGGACTTCAGACCCTTTATCTATCCAATTTTTTATAACTTCAACTGTATTCATTTAATTTTCAAGAAAAGCAGATAAACCCTTTACATAATCATCATTTGCAAACAGGAACGAGTCATGTCCGTGAGGACTATTAATTTCAAGGTAACTCACATTTTTTTTGGCTTCGATAAGGGCATTTACAATTTCCTTAGATCTTTCAGGAGCAAACCTCCAATCAGTTGAGAAAGATACTACCAATAACTGCGCTTCAATGGACTGAAAAGCACTTACCAATTTGCCTTCAAAATTACTTGCCGGATCGAAGTAGTCTAGAATCTTTGTCATCAGAAGATAAGTATTTGCATCAAAACTTTCTGAAAAAACATCACCTTGATACCTTAAATAACTTTCTATTTCGAACTCCGCATCATAACCAAAATTTAATTTTTCTTTTTTCAGTTCTCTTCCAAATTTGCTTCTCATTGCTTCCTCAGAGAGATACGTAATATGACCTACCATTCTTGCTAATTTGAGACCTTGTTTTGGGTACTTACTTTTATCTAGATATCTACCTCCTTCAAAATCTGGATCATTTAATATGGCTTGTCTTGCAACTTCATTGAAAGCTATATTTTGTGCACTTAACTTCGGTGCTGCAGCAATAATAGCTGCTTTTTTTATTCTCTTAGGGAAAAGATAGGACCATTCTAGAGCTTGCATTCCACCTAGACTTCCTCCCATGACAGCATGCCATTTTTCTATGCCCAATAAATCAGAAAGTTTGGCTTGTGAATTTACCCAATCTCTTACTGTAATAATTGGAAAGTCAGGTCCATAATAATCTCCAGTATCGTGGTTAATTGAATTTGGTCCGAGGGAACCGTGACAACCACCTATGTTGTTTGGGCAAACTACAAAAAATTTGTTTGTATCCACTGCTTTACCTGGGCCAATAAGAGAATCCCACCAGCCTGGTTTTTCTTCGTTTTCGTATTTTCCAGCAGCATGATGATTACCACTCAACGCATGGCAGATAAGTATTGCATTCGTCGCATCTGCATTAAGAGCACCATAAGTTTCATAGACCAGTTCTATATCATTTAAACTTTGGCCGCACTCAAGCTCAAATTTACCCTCTAGAGTAACTTTTTGTGCCTTTACTTTTCCTATCGAATCACTCATAAAAAAACCTGTTTGCCTCAGCACAACAGGTTTAATTTAATGCATTAGCTGTATTTCAATTAAACGCCCGCAAGCTGTGTCAAATCGGCGAAAAGAATATTATATTGAATCTATCTCTAGAAACCAACTGACAGCCAAACTGGCAATCCAGATTCAATGGCAAACTGTACAAATATTGATTGCAAGAAGTTTAATAAGATGAATGCGAATATAGGTGAAAAGTCTAGCCCTCCCATAGGAGGTAAGAATATTCTAAATGGACTGAAAAACTTATCGGACATTTGTCTAATTAGAACTATGGCTGGATGAAAATTATTCCCAGCTACAAAACTTAAAATTATTCCTCCCAATAAAATCCACCAAACCATTTTAAGCATTAACAGAATAACTGAGTAAGTAGACCACATTAAAATCTTCACAGGATCATAATCAACCGATCCTGCCATGACAGCTAAATAAAAGGCTCCTGCCTGAATAAAAACAGCTACTAGAAATGAGGCGAAGTCTATGCTCCTGAATGGCTTTATAGCTGATCTAAGAAATTGACTTGGCAAGTCTACCGCCTTAATAATTCCTTGAACTAAAGGATTATAGTAATCAACTTTAAGAAGACGAAACATAAAGTTAAAAACTACACCAAGTGTAAAAACATCCATTAAAGCCTTGAAAAGGAAAAAGGTTGCTTCCGACATTAATCTTCTCCTAATTCAATTGATTTCTTTTCAGCAGCTATCATAGATTTGCTTATTATCTCCTTTAACCCCTCTGTCTCAAATTCTTCTATTGCTGTTTGGGTTACTCCTCCAGGTGACGTAACTTTCTTTCTTAAAACATTAGGAGAATCATCTGAATTAAGCACCAGATTTGCAGCACCCGAAATCATCGATGCTAGTAAATTTTTCTTTTCTTGTTCTGAAAGATGTAAGTTTTTCGAAGAGTCCAGCAAAGATTCAATTAGGTAAAATACATATGCTGGGCCTGATCCAATTAGGGCTGTAAAAATATCTATATCTTTTTCATTGATATGAGCAATTTTTCCTACACATTCAAATAAAAGTTTGGCATTTTCAATATCATTTGATTGTGCATTACTGTTAGCACAAATTGCAGTTACACCTTCCATAATACTAGCAGGAGTATTTGGCATAGCCCTTATCACTCTCATGGAAGATCCTAATTGAGATTCTATCTTCTCAATCTTTACTCCAGCAGCAATAGAGATAATCAGAATATCTTTATCTATAGCTAAATCTTTTATTTCATCAATTACAGTTTGGACAATATTTGGCTTCACAGCGAGAATGACTATATCGGCAATATCCACTACCTCGAGATTATTATTTGTAGTTTTTATCCCGAAGTCTTTAGAAAGCTTTTCTAAATGTTCCTGCTCTGGTGAAGAGGCAATGATCTTAGAGGCGCTTTGATCACTATTGATTAAGCCAGATATAAGTGCAGTTGCCATATTACCGCCACCTATAAACCCTATAGTTTCTTTAATATTTTTCATTTTCTTGGACCAAATATACCTGTACCCACTCTTATCATTGTAGCCCCTTCCTGAATAGCTGCAGCATAATCTGATGACATGCCCATTGATAGGGTGTCAAAGTTATTTCCTTTTTCATTTAATGCTGAAAATATATTTTTCACCATTCCGAAAATCTCTTTCTGCTCTTCTAGAGCTTCTCTTGGTCTGGGTATTACCATCAATCCTCTTATTTTCAGATTTTCTAAGGCTTTAGTTTGTTCAATAAAACTATCAATTTCTTTTAGATCTAAACCAGATTTATTTTCCTCATTATCTATGTTGAGTTGGAGGCACACATTCAGAAAACCTCTTGATTTAGGCCTAGCTTTATTAAGTTTCATAGCAACTTTTACACTGTCGACGGTATGCACCCAGTCAAAAATTTCAGCTATTCTTTTTGCTTTTCTTGACTGAATAGATCCTATGTAATGCCAGACTAAATCTTTTGATAAATTTTCAATTTTCTCTTCAGCCTCTTGAAGATAATTTTCACCAAAATGTGTTAAACCACTTTCATAAGCTTCTCTTATACTATCGATCGTCTGTGCTTTACTTGCACCTATCAAGATTATTTCATCGGTCTTTCTGCCAGATAGCTTACAATTTTCTTCAATATCCTGGTTAATCTTGTATAAGTTGCTGAAGATCACTTTCTACATTTCATGAGGAGCATTTATTCCCAGAACAGTGAGCCCATTATAAATAACTTGCTTTACTCCACTCAGCAAGAACAATCTTGAGTTCATAAGCTTCTGGTCATCAACTATAAATTTTTCAGTATTATAGTAACTATGAAAAATACTAGCCAAGTCTTTTAAGTAATAGCAAATTAAATGAGGCTCGCTTGCTAGAGCTGCTCTTTCAATTAAAGGAGGATACTGTTTAAGAATTTTCTGTATTTCTATCTCTTTGTTGGAATCCAATAATCCAAGTTCTGATGATGTCAATTCTTCTTCTTGAGCTTTGGACTTAGTTAAAACACTACATATGCGAGCATGTGCGTATTGGATATAGTACAGAGGATTATCTTTTGACTGCTCTTTCGCTAGGTCTAAATCAAAGTCTAAATGTTGATCAGCTTTTCTATTAATATAAAAAAATCTTGCCGCTTCTGATGTAACCTCTTCTATGAGTTCTTTAAGTGTAATAAATTCACCACTTCTAGTAGACATGGTCACTTTTTTTCCTGCCCTAATTAAATTAGCAAATTGAATAAAGACTACTTCAAGCTTTTCTACATTCTTTTCACTTGCTTCCATGGCCGCCTTCACTCTTGGAAGATAGCCATGATGATCTGAACCCCAAATATTGATTATCCTATCGTATCCTCGATCATATTTGTCTAAGTGGTAGGCAACATCAGAGGCAAAATAAGTAAATTCACCATTGCCTCTTTTTAAAACTCTGTCCTTATCATCTCCAAGTTCTGAAGATTTAAACCAAATAGCACCTTCTTTTTCGTATACAAAACCTTTAGATGAAAGCTCATCAATAGATTGATCAACCTTGCTAAGATCATGCGCTTCACTTTTATAAAGTGTAGATTCTGAAAACCAGTTATTGTGATCGACGCCAAATTCTAATAGATCTCCCTTTATTAACTCTAATATTTCTCTGAGAGCAAAATCTCTCACATAATAAAATTCATCATTTAGCTTAGATTTGATGCTATCAATAACCTCGTCAGTATGTTTTTCAGCTTCTTCGTTCTCATATTCTAGAAGGCTTTTTATCTCATCATCATCATCAAACAGCTCATCAGATCTTAACTTCTTTAAATTTTGTGCAATTGCAATAAGATAATCGCCTTGATAACCGTTATTTAACATTCTTATGTTCTTATCAAATATCTGTGCATATCTAATCCATAAGCTCACAGAAAGAATATTCATTTGTCTCCCAAAATCATTTACATAATATTCTTCATCAACTTGAAATCCTGCTTCCTTCAAAAGTCTCGACAATACAGATCCAAAAACTGCACCTCTTCCGTGCCCAACATGTAAAGGACCTGTTGGATTGCTTGAGACATATTCAATAAGAACTTTTTTACTATTGGATTCAAATTTTCCAAACTTATCTTTTTGAATTGAGATATCTCTCAAAATTGCACCATGTGACTCTTTAGACAAGAAAAAGTTTATAAAACCAGGGCCTGCAACATCAACTTTTACTATTTCCTTATCAGTTATAAATTTACCTTTAATTTCTTCTGCAATCTCTTTAGGATTTCTTTTTAGGGGTTTGGCTAGCACTAAAGCTACATTACTGGCGAGATCACCATATTGCTTCTCTTTATTGTCTTGGATGCTTATTTCAAATCCATCACGAAAGGATTCTGAACTCCCATACAAATCTATAATTATGCTACGCAAGCTCTCCTTAATTTTTTCTTTCATGGGGTTGTTTATTTTCGACCTTGATACTCTCCATTTCTCGTATCAATTGTGACGATCTCACCCTCTGATACAAATAGAGGTACTTTTATTATTGCTCCAGTTGAAAGCGTTGCCGGCTTTGTGCCTCCTGTAGCAGTATCCCCTTTCACACCAGGATCTGTTTGTGTAATCTTAAGATCAACGAAAGTAGGTGCGACTACAGATATTGGTTTTTCATTCCAGAGAAGTACTTTACAAGTATCCTCTTCAGTAACCCATTTCTCAAGATCAGAAACTATATCTAGAGCTACTGGAATTTGCTCATAAGTATCGGGATGCATAAAGAACCATGCGCTACCATCGCTGTATAGGAATTGCATGTCTAATTCCTCAATATCTGCTGCCTCAAGAGATTCTCCAACTTTACAAGTTTTTTCTCCAACCCTTCTTGTAAGGTAGTTTCTAAACTTAATTTTACTAAAAGCCTGCCCTTTGCCAGGTTTATTAAATTCTTCTTCAATAATCACGCAAGGGTCGTTATCGATTATTATTTTTAAACCGACTTTGAAGTCACTAGTAGAATACGATACCAAGATTTCTTCCTATATATTTTTTAATGAAACAAGTTTTTTTCCAAATTTTACAAGCTTATTTTCTTTCAAGGAATCTAAATCTATTTTAAATGAGTCCTTAAAAATTAGTATTACTGTTGATCCCATTCGGAAATAAGCCAATTCATCTCCTTTTTTAACATTAGTATCTTTGGGCGGACCTATTTTCCACTCTTCGACTAATTCTTTTCTTGAACAGTCTTTGTTATCAATCCAAAAGGGCACAATACTCCCTACAACAGAGGCACCCACTGATACTAGAGCATATTCAAGACTGTTTGAGACAATGTGTAAAACAGATCTCTCATTTTTTATATAAAGACGTGGAATGGATTCTTGGGCTTTCTTATTTACACTATATAGTGAAGATCCTAGATGATTAGAATGAATGATCTCCCCATCCCATGGACAATGTATTCTGTGGTAGTCCGTTGGAGCTAGATAAATAGTTATGAAATAGCCCCCTTTATATTTGTTTTGATAATCTATTCCTACAAGTTCATCTAGTTCATAGTTATGTTTCTTTGCCTGCAAAAGTTTCCCGTCTTCAATAAAACCATGACTTACAATTTCACCGTCTACAGGAGAGATGAAACTGTTTTCTGATAATTCAATTATCCTTGACTCTTTTGCTAATTTCCTTGTAAAAAAATCGTTATAAGAACTGTAACTATTTATATCCTTATTCATTGCCTCCTCAAGGTTTGGTTTATAGAAGGCTATAAAAGTTCTTATTAACAAATTCTTGAAGATTTTTATCTTGCAGTTAGCAAATGCTCCAGCCACGAATGTTAGAAAAATATGAGGGATCATCTTTTGCATCATATAATTTTTTTGAAAGAAAATAATTTAGGCATCTTATTTATGTAAGAAGAATAATCAGGATATTTCTTTAATAAATTCCCTTCAATCTTAGGTATTAAAATCTTATAAATGATAAAGATTGCAATTAATAGTCCTATAAATGACCATTCTGAACCAACACCTCCAAAAGCAAGAATTTGAAGTCCTGTAAGGAAGGAAATAATGCCAGTAATATTTGGATGTAGAACATAGGTTCTTGACCCTTCGATAACGAAGCCAGCTCTTTTGGTTCTTTCTTTTATCTGCTTATTACCTATGTATTCAATAAAGAATCCTATTAAACATAAAATTACCCCGATATTGTCAAAAAGGCTTTGTAGTGAAAACCCTGACAAATAATTTAAAGAAAAAACAGAGCTGAAGCATATTATTTGAAATGAAGAGAGTCGAATGATGTTGATTAATAGGACAAAATACTTTTTATCAGAAATTTGGCGTCTAACCAATGTAAGAAAGTCCTCTAATAATAGGGATTTAATTGATTTATACGAAGAAAAGGATTTCAAGCACCATAATATTAAAAAAATATTGGCTGCGAGTTGTCTGTTTGAAATTTCAGAAACTTGAAATACGGCTTGGACAATCATGCCAAATAAACAACTCGCAAGCACTGGTAGAAAAAAAAACTTAATTAAAATTCTAGGACTTTTTTTCTTAATAGATATTGAGACTAATCCAATTAAGATAATTGAATTGAAAAATAATAAAATCAATAAAAACTCAAAATTTGACATCTTTTAGATTTTCATGATTTACAGCTATTTCTCGTTGCATTGAACCTTATTTCTCTCTATAGTTTAACCGTTCGCAGCGGGGAATGCTGAATTTGTGTGGTGCAAAATCTCATGATGTATATTTGCCTTACATTTTATTCATCTACTTTGTGAACAGATAAGAAATAGGAATTTAGATATTAGGAGATAGCTATGTCGCGTCTTTGTAAAATAGTTTTCATACTGGCTGGAATATCAGTAGCAAACTTAGGATTTACCGATCAAATACAACCTCTGTTGGATGTCGGAGCTGCTAGGCAAGTTGCAGAAAAAACATCTCAATCGAAAATTGATGAAATGGATGAACAAACTTCAGTGATTGTAAGTGAATTCAAAACTGTAAGTAAGCAAATAGAGGGTTTAAGAGTTTATAACGCTCAAATGAGACAACAAATACAACGTCAAGAAGAACGCTTAAAAGAAATTGATAGAACTCTAAAAGAAGCACAAGTAATGCAAAGACAGATACCTCCTTTTACACGAAGAATGTTGGCTGGTGTGGAGACTTCTATAGAGTTGGATCTTCCTTTTCACCTTGCAGAAAGGAAAGAAAGAATAGCATTCGCCAAGGCTGCCTTAGATAATCCGACTGTTTCTCCTGCGGAAGGATTAAGGCAAGTTCTAGAGGCATTTAATGTCGAAGCAGAATACGGTAGAAAGATAGATGCATATAAAGACAGCATCGTCATTGATGGAGAATTAATAGAAGGTAATGTGTTAAGGGTTGGAAGACTTGCCATGGTTTTTCAAACTGCTGACGAAACCCAAACTCATGCATGGAATAATTCTACAAGAGCATGGGAAGAACTAGATAACAGTTACAGGAATCCAACAAGACGTGGTCTCAGGATTGCGAATAAATTAGCAACGGTGGATTTAATGGAATTACCTTTGCCGGCAGCAACGGAGGCAAACTAAAATGAAAAAAATTAAACTTTTTATATTTCTTGTAAGCTTCGGCTTAATTTCTTCTGTTACTTTTTCTGAAGAAGGAGAGGAAGAGGCCGCTCAACCCTCAAACCCTCAAGAATTACTCGAAATAGTAAAACAAGGTCAGTTTGCAGATACTCAGGAACAGAGGGACAGAGAGGCTGCGTTTAGAAATGAAAAAAATAAACAAGCTAAATTACTTTCAGACGCAAAAGATGAAAGAGCTAGATTAGAGAGGGAAGCTGCGAGACTCGAACAACAATTCGAAGCTAATGAAGCATTATTAGTTGTGGCAGAGGAACAATTAAGGGAAAGACTTGGTTCATTAAATGAGATATTTGGTCACCTAGCTGGTAATACTACTGAAGCCAGAAACATCATGGAACAGTCAATCACAGCTGCTCAATTTGGTAAAGAAAGAGAAGAATTCATGACTGCTCTTGGTTCTAAAATGAATGAAGGAATTAAATTAGCTTCAATTCAGGAACTTGAAACATTATGGTATGAACTTCAAAGAGAAATTAATGCATCTGGTGAGGTGGTCAAATTCAATACCGAAGTTATAACTACTGACGGTAATGTGGAAAATAGAGATGTAGTAAGAGTTGGTAACTTTAATGTGGTTTCCGATGGACAGTATTTGACTTATTCTCCTTCAAGGGGCGCTTACTCAGAACTTCCTTCACAACCTGCAGGAAGATATACGTCTCAAACCTCAGATATCCTGGATGGGGATTCATTTCCTGTTCAGTTTGCTGTAGATCCTACCGGACCTCAAGGGGGCTCTCTACTTGCCAGTTTGATATCTATGCCAAGCACATGGGGCAAGATGCAAGAAGGTGGGCCAGTCGGATATATGTTGATGGTAATAGGTTTACTTGCAACACTACTATTTATATGGCGATTCTATGAGTTATGGAATATTAGGGGTGGTGTGATAGCTCAAGCTGGAAATTCTATGCTGAGTAATGACAATGCACTAGGAAGAATTCTAAAAATTGCCGAAGACGATAAAGAGGCCGATACTGAAACTTTAGAGTTAAAAATGGCTGAGCAAATTCTTAAAGAAAGGCCAACAGTAGAGGGATTAAATTGGGTTCTCAAGATTGTCTCAGTTGTAGCACCTTTAATGGGTCTATTTGGAACAATAATAGGTATGATTGAAACCTTTACAATGATAACCTTGTTCGGTACTGGAGATCCAAAAACAATGGCGAGTGGTATCTCCACTGCTCTTGTAACAACATGGCTTGGCTTGATGGTCGCTATTCCGACTACCTTTATGTATGCAACAGTAAATAATATTTCTAGGGGAATTTTAGGTACTATTGAAGAGTCAAGTACAGGAATGGCCGCTAAACGATCAGAGGGGACTAATTAAATTATAAAGAAATAAAAGGATGCAATTTTTTTATAACTTTTCAGATGCTCTTTTCGCTTTTATGCAAAGAGGAGGAGATGTTCTCTATTTAATAGGACTATTAGCCTTTGTTATGTGGTTCCTCATTTTTGAAAGAATGTGGTTCTATTTTTATACTCATAAGAGCTATGTGGGAGTCTCAATGACAGAATGGGATTCACGACAAGATAAAAGCTCTTGGAATTCTAAGGCTATAAGAGACATGTTAATTTCAGAGAATGAAATAAGAATTGATAAGAATCTCGGACTTATAAAAATGTGTGTTGGTATAGCACCCTTGTTCGGTTTATTTGGAACTATTACTGGAATGATTGAAGTTTTCCACTTGCTTGCAGTAACTGGAGGTGGCGATGCCAAGGCCATGGCCGGAGGAGTTTCAAGATCGACAATTCCTGCTATGGCAGGTTTGGCGGTTGCCTTAACTGGGACATTGGCAAATCAATTTTTAGTCAATAGAGCCCAAAAAGAAAAAGATCTACTGGTTGATCAGTTGGTCGCAGAATAGGAATTTAATTATGAGAAGATCACCAATTAGTAGTGCTGTAGCTGAAGAAGAAGATATAAATTTAACGCCTATGTTAGACGTAGTTTTCATTCTTCTGATTTTCTTTATCGTAACAGCTAATTTTATTAAAGAACCTGGTTTAGAAGTTAACAGGCCAGATGCTGAAACTTCCAATATCCAAGAAAATGCTGCCATTCTCATAGCTATTGGTGCTACAAATGATATTTGGATAGACGGTAGAAGGGTAGATGTAAGACAAGTTAAAGCAAATATTACTAAGTTATTGGCAGATAACCCCCAAGGCTCAGTTGTTATTCAAGCTGATGAAAAGGCTCAAGCTGATGCAATCATACAAGTTATGGATCAGTCCAGAGAGGCCGGGGTATATGCAATTTCTTTAGCATCTGAACCAAAATTTTAAATTCTATGGGATTTTTTGCGGAACAAAATCTTAAAATGCTAGGAGCCACTTTAAGTGGATCTTTGTTCCTCACAGTTGCTATTTTTTATGCTATGCAATGGTTAATAGACGTTGGTGACGTTGAGCTAAATGACAAGTCAATAAAAATAGCCGATGTCACTATGCCTGAAAGAGAGCTTGAACTTATGATGGACATGGAGCGCCCTCAAGAAGAGGAGCCTCCACCTGAAACAATGCCACCTGAATTCGATATGACCCCTCCAGCTGACCTAGATACATCTGCAGCTAGACCAAATTTAGGCTTCAAAGGAAAGAAGGCAGGGGTATTTGCTGATGGTTCATATGTTCCAATTTTCCAAGTTCCACCCGTATATCCTAGGAGGGCTCTAGAAAGAGGAATAGAAGGATGTGTAATGCTCAAATTCACGGTCACGAAAGTTGGTTCTACGAAAGAGCCGGAAGTTGAATGGTCTGTGCCTCCAGGAATTTTTGATAGAGCAGCAATGAGGTCTGCATTAAAATATAAATATAAACCTCAGATAAGAGATGGTGAAGCTATAGAAGTACCGAATGTCCGAACAATTATCGTATTTAAGATTGAAGATCCTAGCAAGCCGGCGGATTATGTTCCTGAAGGCTGTGCATAAATAGTTATGAAAAAATTAAAATTAAATTACCCTTTAAAAATATTTCTAATTGCAACAGTGATAAGTTTATTGCCAGTTACTTTAGGAGTATCACCTCTTGATTACAAAGGCGCCTCCCTGGAAGCAGCTGAAGATGATAAAAAGAAGAAAAAGAAAAGAAGACGTACCAAATTGCCTAGTAAGAAAATGCAAAGAATCTTACAGGGCCTTGTTCCTTTCATTGAAAACGAACAATGGGAAGAAGCTCTTCTTACACTTGAGCCTGTAGCAGTAGTAGATTCAAAATTCACTAGTACAGATAGGGCCAAGATGTTTTATTACAGGGGATATATCTATTTTTCACAAGAAAAATATGGTCTTGCAGAAAGAGCATATAAAAATTTGATTGCTGAAGAAGACTCTAGTGATCAAGAAAGACAGGGAGCAATATATTCTTTATCTCAACTCAGATATATTGCAGAAGATTACAAAGGATCAATAAACTACTTATTGGAATGGCTTGATAATGAAGAAGAGCCAAGCTCTGATGGGTATGGACTTCTTGCACAAGCGTACTATCAAGTAGAAAACTTTCAAAAATCTGTTGAAGCTATAGATACTGCAATAGAAATTCAAGAATCTAGAGATATACCTATAAAGGTTGCAGTTCTTGACGCCGAAGGCAATGAAACAGGTGAGATGATTGAGACGGGAGAAACAAGAAAAGGAGTAGCTAAAGAAAATCACTATTTACTCAAAATGGCTCTTTACTCCGAATTAAAGAAAGATCTTGAAGTCTTACCAATTTATGAGATTCTTGTTCAATACTATCCAAAAAAGAGATACTGGACTAACTTGTCAGGTCTATATGGGCAAAGAGATAGACAAATGGATCAAATGGGTGCCCTTGAAGCAGCTTATGATGATAATCTTTTAGACAAACAAAGAGAATTTACCGCTTTATCGCAACTTCTATTTATGTTTGAAAATCCTCGTAAAGCTGCCAAAGTCATAGAAGACGGCTTAAATAGTGGAATAGTTAAAAAAGAAGAGAAGACACTAAAAGCTGCTGCTCAATATTGGCATGCAGCCAAGGAGCTTGAAAGAGCAAAACCTTATTACCTTCAAGCAGCAACAAAGTCCAAGGAAGGGGAGCTGTTTATATTTTTAGGACAAGTTCATTTTAGTTTAGATGAATTTGATAAAGCTGAAAAAGCCATTGAGGACGGTTTAAACAAAGGTAAGCTTAAAGATGAAGCTGCTGCCTATATGCTCTTGGGACAGATAAATTTTGAAAATCAAAAATGGGAATCTGCGATTGAATCTTTTAGAAAATGCATAGATGTTGCCGAAAGACAATTTGATGATAAAAAAGAAAAGCAAAAAGAGAAGAAGAAAAGAGTACAAGACCAGGCCAGGAAATGGGTGACATATACTGAAGGTGAGGAAGAAAGGGTCGAAGCTCTTAAGCTGAAAAGAAAAGCTCTAGGCGTCTAGTACCTCTGGTATTCCACAAAACTAAAATTAAGCCCGTTTTCAGTGCTTCTCTTTCTTGAAATCTCTTTCCATTGACTTGTATCCCACTCAGGAAAAAAAGCATCTGGTGAAATCACTTCAATATCTATTTCAGTTATGAGAAGTTTTGTTGCTAATGGTAGGAATTCCCTATAGATATATTCTCCGCCAATGATATTAATCTTTTCAGAGTAACTTTTTGCGTGTTTTAAAGCATCCTTACTGGAGTCTACTTCAATTATTCCCTCTCTTTTCTTAAATGTTTTGGTCATCACGATATTCATTCTTTTTGGCAAGGGTTGGCCTATAGAATCGTAAGTTGCACGACCCATTATGATGGCTGTATCTTCTGTTTTTTCTCTAAAGAACTTTAGATCTTCTTTTATTTCCCAAGGGATTTTTCCATCTTTACCTATTGCTAGATTTTTATCTACAGCTGCAATTAATATGATTTCCATCAAACAGCAATAGGAGCACTAATAAAAGGGTGTGAGTTGTAATCTATAAGCTTGAAATCTTCAAATTTATAATCGAACAGATTATCTTTTTTATTTATCTCGATTTTAGGAAGCTGATGCGGCTCTCGAGAAAGCTGCTCATCAACCTGAACAAGATGATTCAGATAAATATGTGTATCACCTAGAGAGTGAACAAAATCTCCAACCTCTAGATCTGTGACCGAAGCTATCATGTAAGTAAGAAGGGCGTAAGACGCAATATTGTATGGAACACCAAGAAACACATCGGCACTTCTTTGATATAACTGACAAGAGAGTTTCCCATCAGCTACATAGAACTGAAAGAGTGTATGACAAGGTGGTAAGCCTGATTTAATCATTGTTGGAATTTCCTTAGGATTCCAAGCTGAGACAATATGACGTCTGGAATTAGGATTTTTCTTTAGATCCTCTATTACCTGAGCTAGTTGATCTACTCCCTCAAAATCTCTCCACTGCTTACCGTATACTGGCCCGAGATCTCCATATTCTTTTGCGAAGGAATTGTCTTTTTTTATTAGATTAATAAATTCTTGTAATTTATCCTTCCACTCCTTTGAATGCATGGTCAGACCTTCATTTTGATTTGTTCTCTCCAACCAGCTTTGAAATGGCCATTCATTCCATATATTTACATTATTTTTTACTAAATATTCGATATTTGTATCGCCTTTTATAAACCATAAAAGTTCATGCAAGATGGCATTGAAATTTACTTTTTTGGTGGTTACTAATGGAAACCCATCATTCAAATCAAATCTCATTTGATGTCCAAATATGCTGATTGTTCCTGTTCCAGTTCTATCCTCTTTTTTAGTTCCTTTAGATTTTATTTCTGTAAGTAGATTTAAATATTGTTCCATTAATTCATGTAATTTTTCTGTATGAATAATAAATTAGAAGGACACCAATTACTATCATTGGCAGACAAAGAAGTTGCCCTCTTGTAAGAATTTCAAAAATAAATCCTATATGTTGATCCGGTGTTCTAAAGAATTCAGAGAAGAATCTAATGACTCCGTATCCTAAAAGGAAATGTCCAGAAATGTTCATTCTAGGTTTTGAATTCCTTGAGATAAGAAGCATATAAATAAAAAGCACTATGCCTTCTCCAAAAGCTTGGTATAACTGAGATGGATGTCTTGTAAGTCCTAATGGATCGGAAGGAAATATAACTCCCCAACTTATATCAGTTGGCCTGCCTAGAAGTTCTGAATTCATAAAGTTTCCCAATCTTACAAATCCTAGGCCTGGAGGCACAAATGGAGCCACTCTGTCCATCAACCAAAAGAATTGAACTCCCCAACTTCTTGATAGCCAGAAGCAAGCAATTAAAACTCCCAGAAGCCCTCCATGAAATGACAATCCTCCTTGCCAAATAAAGAAAATAGATAAAGGATTAGATATAAATTGTTCTATAGAGTAGAAGAAAACATAACCTGCTCTTCCACCTAATATGGCTCCTAGAAGGCTATAAAACATTAGGTCACTGATTTGATCTGTATTTAAATCCTTTTGATATCTTTTGATTAAGAAGTAGATGGTTGAAAAGGCAGCTAGCCATGTCAGGCCATACCATCTAATTGCTAATGGTCCTAATTGTATTGCGATAGGGTCTAATTCAGGAATTAACATTATGGCTGCCTTATTTCATCCACCATATCAAAAACTTCTTTTGGCGGAGGTCTGGTAAAAATTGAAATACTTAATGAGAGTGTAAAGTTCAAGATCATTCCAATACAGCCAATTCCCTCAGGCGAGATACCTAAGAACCATGAGTCTGAATTATTTATATCTGGATTAATGAATTTGAAATAAATAATATAAGAAGCAGTAAATAGTAGACCTCCAAGCATGCCGGTAATCGCACCTTCCTTATTTAGCCTTTTATAGAATATTCCCAGAAAAAGTGCTGGAAAGAATGTTGCTGCAGCGAGTCCAAAGGCAAATGCCACAACCTGTGCTACAAATGCCGGAGGATAAATGCCAAAAATGCCAGCTATGCCTATTGCAACAGCAGCTGCGATTCTTGCATAGTTGAGTTCCTGTTTTTCGGTAATTTGAGGCATATAGGTTTTCTTTAAAAGATCATGCGAAACCGATGAAGATATAACTAATAGGAGCCCAGCTGCCGTTGAAAGAGCTGCCGCGAGGCCTCCAGCAGCTACTAAAGCTATAACCCAGCCAGGAAGTTGAGCTATTTCAGGGTTTGCTAAAACGATTATATCTCTGTCTATATAAATCTCATTTTCATTAGATAAATTGGGTTCATTTTCAAGAAGTCTCTGTCCATTAGACCCTCTAAGTTCTTGATATGAGGGTTTTACATTTTCCAGAGCATCCCCAGAGGAGTACTGAATTTTTCCGTCTTGATTTTTATCCATCCATGCAATTAGGCCTATTTCTTCCCAGTTCTTAAACCAGGACGGTGAAGTGCTATAGGGTTGATCTTGAATCGAATCTATTAAATTCATTCTTGCAAAAGCAGAAACAGCGGGAGCTGTTGTGTATAAAAGTGCTATAAAAATTAATGCGTAACCAGCTGATTGTCTTGCTGCACCGACACTAGGAACTGTAAAGAACCTCACTATGACATGCGGCAATCCTGCAGTACCAAACATTAGGGCTGCTGTTATACAAAAAATATCAATATTACTTTTAACATTTTCAGTATAAGCAATGAAACCTAGATCCTTTGTAACCTGATCTAGTTTATCAAGAAGGTATACTTGACTATCGACTAGAGTGCTTCCAAAGCCAATTTGTGGAATAACTTCGCCGGTCATCAATATTGAAATAAATATAGCAGGCACTAAGTAGGCAAAAATTAGTACGCAGTATTGAGCTACTTGAGTGTATGTAATGCCTTTCATGCCTCCTAAAACCGCATAAAAGAAAACTATGGCCATTCCGACTATGACACCTGTATTAATATCAACCTCCAAAAATCTAGAGAAAACTATTCCTACTCCTCTCATCTGTCCGGCGATATAGGTAAAAGAGATGAATATTAAACATACAACAGCTAATTTTCTTGCTGTCTTGGAATAATAACGTTCACCTATAAAATCGGGGACAGTAAATTTTCCAAACTTTCTTAAGTACGGTGCAAGAAGAAGTGCTAGTAAAACATAACCCCCAGTCCAGCCCATTAGATATACTGAGCCATCTTTACCCAGGAATGCAATCAAACCAGCCATAGAAAGAAAGGAAGCCGCAGACATCCAATCTGCGGCAGTAGCCATTCCATTTGCCAGTGGATGAACATCTTTACCAGCTACATAAAAGTCATTTGTTGATCTTGCTCTCGACCATAAAGCAATTCCTATATAAAGAGCAAAGGTAGCACCTACAAAAATATACGTAAGAAGCTGGGTAGTCATTTTTCTTCTTCTGAAAGTTTTTTATCAAGCCTCTTCATCAACCACACATAAAGAAATATGATTATTACAAATATATAAATGCTACCTTGTTGAGCAAACCAAAACCCTAGTTTAAATCCACCTAATCTTATTTGATCCAAAGTATCGGAGAAGATGATTCCAAATCCAAAGGAAGCAATAAACCAGATTACTAGAAGTGAAAGAACAATTTTTAAATTTGCCTTCCAATACTGTTGAGTTTTATCTTTCATCTAACGCATCAAGAGGTTCAATGCCATTAGCATAACTAAAACGGCAAACCCAATCCTAAGTTTCTTTTGTTTCATTCTGTGAGCTATTTTTACACCATATTTTGCTGTTAGTGAGCTGACTAATCCAACAATTATAGTGGCAGGTAAATATACGTATCCTATGCTATTTTTAGGGAGATTTATATTTTCATACCCTATGATCATATAAGATAAGGATCCGGCCAAAGCAATAGGTATGCCGCACGCTGCTGAGGTGCCTATGGCTTTCATCATCAGCAAACCTCTGTGATAGAAATACGGTACTGAAAATATACCTCCTCCGATTCCAAACACTCCCGATAGCCATCCTATTCCTCCTCCAGCTAATACTGGGCCAATTAAGTTAGTTCTTGGATTCTGGGGCGGTGGAGGGAACTCAAAGATTAATTGAATGGATGCAACTACAAGAAATAAGGCAACCAATCCCTGAAGTGTATAACTATCTAAGGCACCAGCTGTGATTCCTCCAAGTGCTGATCCAACTACTATACTTGGCGCTACTAATTTTATGAGACCCCAATCTACAGCCCCTCTAAAGTTGTGAGAGAAAGTAGAAGATAAGGAGCTAAAGACTATTACTCCAAGCGAACTGCCAAGAACCATATGTGATAGAATTTGGTCAGCAAATTGCAGATAAGAGAATATATAGAAGAAAGTTGGAATTATAATTATCCCTCCACCAATACCGAATAAACCAGCCAAGATGCCAGAGAATGTTCCAAGTAAAAAGTATAATAGAATTTCCAAATATCTATTTTAACATCAAGTGTAATTACACTCTCTAATTTATGTGCTTAATCGCCTTATCTGTTGAAAAAAGTAGAGATTGGAGTGGTAAAGATTCCTATTTTTACAAGATAATTGCAAACCGCGATGAATATCATGAGAGACCAACTAGTGGAATGAAATGGTGGTCAAATAATATTGTACTTGCAGGAAGAGATGAAGAGGCTGGAGGAACATGGCTTGGTGTAAGTAAAGAAGGCAAGTTTGGTGCAATTACGAACCTTAAAGAAGAAACTGATATCAAGTACTCAAATTCACGTGGATCACTTGTAACGGAATTTTTAGAGTCTCAACTGTCTGCAAAATCTTACCTTGAAGCACTAGAAGCTAACAAAGAGAATTACGCTGGGTTTAATTTAATTGTTGGAGATAAAAGTGGATTATTTTATTTGTGCAATCGATTGGAAGGTATATTTTTTATTTCTGAAGGAATCCATGCCCTAGGTAATTTAACTTTAAACTCTTCAACAAAAAAAATTGAGTCAATTAAGAGTGATTTTAATCAAATTCTTCATGAGGGTTTTACAATAGATAAGGGCCTTCATATTATGAGAAAAGAGTATGGAAATCTTCATGAAAAAACTAAAAAAGAACTGCAAGTTAGGGACGGAGAAGAAATTCCTTTTAGATTCATAAGATCACCTATATATGGAACTAGATGCACTACAGTATTTATGTCTGATCCATCTGGTTTAATCAATATTTCAGAACTCACTTATCAGAAAGAGGGTATAGAAGGGACTCGTGTCGATTTCTCTTTCAAAGTAAAAGACTAATAAGCTCTCATGTGATCTTTATAGAAGGGAAGGAAATCAGTTAGCACTTGTCTGTAAGCATTTTTCTTAAATTCCACACCTGCCGATACCGGATGCCAGTAACTCGCCCATGTCCAATCTGTAAATTCAATTTGATCGTGGATAGTTAGATCAATATCATTATCTTGACCTAGAAATTGAGCTAGAAACCATTTCTGAGATTGACCTTTAAATTTTCTGTTTTTAAAAGAAAAATATCGAGGTATTTTTTCTTTAGGGACGTCGTACTTTATCCACTTTTCATTTTCTTTGATTATCTTGATCTTATCTTTTCCAAGTCCTACTTCCTCATAAGCTTCTCTGTAGATAGCATTTTTTGGAGTCTCTCCTTCATCTATTCCTCCTTGAGGAAATTGCCATCCATCTCCAGTTTTTCTTTTACACCATAGCAACTGACCTTCTTTATTAAAAATAATAATGCCAGCATTAGGTCTGTATAATGTCGCTTCCATACTGCAGTTTTGTTCTGCATATAATAATGAAAAAAAAGAATTTAGCCTTATTTGATTTAGATGACACTCTTTTTGATGGAGATACAGAAGGTGAGTGGGTGAAATATATGGATAAGGCTGGACTGATCCAAGACCCTCAATTTTTTAATAAAATGGAGAGTTTTGGAAAAAGTTACAGGCAGGGTGATTTAAATGTGAACGAGTATTCAGAGTTCTTACTCAGCCCTTTAGTAGGAAAAAGTCTTAAAGAATTAGAGGATAAAATCGATATATTTACCTCCGATGTTACAAAAAGGCTTACTGATGAGTTAACTGAAGAATTATTATTAAAACACCGGGACGATACAAAAATCCTTACATCTGGCTCTTTAACCTTTCTTGTGAGAGTTATCGGCCAAAAAATGGGTATTGAAACTTGTTTTGGTACGGATCCTGAGTATAAAAATAATGTTTTTACAGGCAAGGTTGAAGGAAGTCCTAACTTTTCTGAGGAGAAAGTTAGAAGAATCAAGATTTGGATGAAGTCTAACCATTTTGAGAAGGTATTTGCTTATTCAGATTCTATTCACGATTTACCGTTGCTTGAATTTTCAGATATACCCTCCGCTATAAGCCCTGATAAGAAATTACGTAAAATTGCAGAGGAAAGAAAGTGGATGGTTGAAGGCAGAAGAAATGCTACTCATAGTCTTCCATAGAGGGGCAACTACATATCAAATTTCTATCTCCATAAACATTATCAACTCTCCCTATAGGTGGCCAGTATTTATTTTCATGTAAACCCTTCACAGGTAGGGCAGCTTCAGCTCTTGTATAGGGATGCCCCCATTCTTCTTGTATAAGTGTTTTTGCACAATGAGGAGAATTTTTTAATAGATTATCTTGTTTAGAAACTTTTCCATCTTCTATATCTTTTATCTCATTTCTAATTGAAATCATTGCATCACAGAATCTATCTATTTCACTCAGAGATTCACTTTCTGTTGGTTCAATCATTAAAGTGCCCGCTACAGGCCAGGACATTGTTGGAGCATGGAATCCATAATCAATCAATCTTTTAGCAATATCCTCTACTTCAACTTCTGCTGTTTCCTTTAATGGACGAACATCAATAATACATTCATGAGCTACTAAATCATTAGAACCTTTGTATAAGATTTTGTAATGATCTTTTAGCCTGTTAGCTATGTAATTTGTGTTTAGAATTGCCAGTTGAGTTGCTTGAGTCAATCCTTCCGAACCCATCATCTTCATATACATCCAACTTATTGGCAGTATACTTGCGCTTCCCCAATCTGTACCAGAGACCGGTCCTACAGCTGGGTTATTTTCATCATGATGCGCAGGGACAAAATCACTAAGTTTTTCGACAACACCAATTGGTCCAATACCTGGGCCACCGCCTCCATGTGGAATGCAAAAGGTTTTATGAAGATTCAGATGAGAAACATCTCCACCAAAGGATCCCGGATAGCAAATTCCAACCATTGCATTAAAGTTTGCTCCATCAATGTAGACAAAGGCACCTTTTGAATGAATGACATCACAAACCTCACTAACATTTGTTTCAAAAACGCCATGTGTTGAAGGATAAGTTATCATAAGAGAAGAAAGATTTTTCTCATGAATCTCTGCTTTTTGTTTTAAATCATTAATATCGATATTTCCTTCTTCATCACACTCAACCGGTATGACTTCAAGGCCTACCATTTGAGCTGATGCAGGGTTAGTACCATGTGCAGACTTAGGTATTAAGCAAATATTTCTATGAGATTCATTATTTTTTTTATGAAATGCATCTATCGCTAAAAGACCGGCATACTCTCCTTGTGATCCCGCATTAGGTTGCAAAGAAATTTTAGAATATCCAGTAAGGTCAACAAGCATCTTTTCCATATCCTCTATTAACTCTGCGTACCCTTGGAGTTGATCTTTAGGAGCGAATGGATGAATTTTTGAAAACTCTGGCCAGCTTACTGGAATCATTTCAGAAGTAGCATTTAGTTTCATAGTACAAGACCCAAGAGGAATCATAGCTCGATCGAGTGCTATATCTTTGTCGCTTAATTTTCTAATGTATCTTACAAGTTCTGTTTCTGTCCTATACTTTTTAAAAACCTCATGATCTAAGAAGGAAGAAGTTCTTTTTAGATCCTCAGGGATTGAAGATTCAAAATTTAAATCTAAATCTATTTTTTGATTTGTGAATATTTCTATGACATCTTCTATATCCTTCATAGAAGAAGTCTCATCTAATGAGATACCTATATGTTCTTCATCTATTTTTCTAAGATTTATATTCTTATTTAAGGAGCGCTTATGTATCTCTTTTGTTTGTTGGCCAGATCTAATTATTAAGGTATCGAAGAAGTTATCTTCAAGACAGTCTATACCCTTCACTTCGAGATTCTTTTTTAACAAAGAAGTGAGGTAATTAACTTTATTTGCTATCTCAATCAGTCCTTCTTTGCCATGATAGATCGAATAAAAACTTGCCATAATGGCCAATAATGCCTGAGCAGTACAGATGTTACTTGTAGCCTTTTCTCGTCTAATGTGTTGTTCTCTAGTTTGGAGAGCTAATCTGTAGGCAACATCTCCATTGGAATCTACTGATGCTCCAACTATTCTGCCTGGCATGGATCTTTTCAATTTATCGCTAACTGCCATAAAAGCTGCATGCGGTCCTCCGCATCCTAAAGGTACGCCAAATCTCTGTGAGGACCCAATGACAATATCTGCCCCCATTTCCCCGGGGGGTTTCAGGATTGTTAATGCCAAAAGATCAGAACCTATAACTGCTAAAGCAGATTGGTCATGGCATGATTTAATATGTTGGCTCATATCAGTAATTTTTCCGTTTGAACCTGGATACTGAAGGAATGCACCAAAGACCTCATAGCTTGAAAGATCAATAGGGTTCCCAAATATAAGTTTTATACCCAAAGGCTCGGCTCGAGTTTTGAGAACATTTATTGTATTCTCAAAACTATTCTCATCTACGAAAAAACAGTCAGATTTTGATTTAGATGAGCGCTTCGCTAAAGTCATCGCTTCTGCTGCTGCAGTTGCTTCATCAAGTAAAGAGGCATTAGATAATTCCATTGCGGTAAGATCACTAACCATTGTTTGAAAGTTAATTAGAGCTTCTAATCTTCCTTGAGATATTTCTGGTTGATAGGGTGTATACGAGGTGTACCACCCAGGATTTTCAAAAACATTTCTAAGTATTACAGATGGTGTGAAATTATTATAATGACCTTGACCAATAAAACTTTTGAATACCTTATTCTTAGAAGCTATTGCTCTCAACTCTTCCAGAACTTCTTCTTCAGTCTTTTCTTCACCTATTTGAACAGCATTTCTTTTGAGGATTGATCCAGGAACTACTGAGTCAATAAAAGAGCTAACAGAGTTGTATCCAAGCTCCTGAAGCATATGATTAATTTCGGTTTCACCAGAGCCTAGATGGCGTTTTGAAAAGAGATTTATTTTATTTAAATTTTCCAATAATTTTAGTCTTCGCAAGTATCGTTATATTCTTCTTGTGTTAGTAAGTCAGCAAATTGAAGATCATCATCAATTTTAATTTTGAAAAACCAACCATCTTCTAATGGAGAATTATTTATTATTTCCGGTTCATCAAGTAGCTTTTCATTGATCTCAACAACTTCACCAGTAAGAGGTGAATACACATCAGAGGCTGCTTTAACAGATTCCACTATTGCTGACTCTCCCTCAGCTTCTAACATATCACCAACATCTGGCAACTCAACAAATACTATATCTCCAAGAAGATCTTGTGCGTGTTCGCTGATACCTACAGTAAGAATTCCGTCTTCATCTATTCTGCCCCATTCATGACTTGATAAATATCTTACTTCGTTATCTAAACTCATACTTTTTCCTTGAAAATAAGTTTTCCTTCTTTAATAAATTTTGGCGAACCTATTTTAGCCTTTACCCTTTTACCTCTAATTTCAGCAAAACAAAAAGTACTTTCACTTTTTGGTAATCTAGCTAATGCAATAGGCTTCTTTAGGCTAGGTGAATAGGTTCCGCTGGTGACAACTCCTCGTGCATGATTCTCTTCCTCAAGGTGTATTTTCTGTCCTTGCCTTAGTATCGCCTTTTCTTCTGTAATTATACCAACAAGTTCTTTAAGATCATTTGATTCTTTTTGTTTAATTAAGCTTTCTTTACCAAAAAAATCTCTTTGGTCATCTTGCCAACAAACTGTCCAACCCATATTACATTCAAAGGGCGAAATAGTCTCATCCATCTCAAAACCATACAAATTCATTCCAGCCTCAAGTCTAAGTGTATCTCTAGCTGCAAGGCCAATCGGTTTTGCTCCTTCACTGATGGCTATATTCCATAGATCTATGGCTTTTTCATTAGGCAGTATTACTTCAAAGCCTAATTCCCCGGTGTAACCAGTTTTTGCTGCAAAGATATCATCTTGAAAAATTCCTTGCTGTCTCTTTTTCTCTTTAAGAAAATCTATTGGTGCAGGAAAGTTCTTTAGTACATTTGGAGATTGCGGGCCTTGAATAGCGACCATTGACAGATCCTCTCTTTCTAGCATGTTTACATCATATTCTTTAGCTCTCGCCGATATCCATCTTAAGTCCTCACCTCTAGTTGCACAGTTAACAACTAGTCTAAACCCCTTGTCCATGCGATAAGCTATTAGGTCATCTATAACATAGCCTTTATCATTTAACATAGCAGAATAAAGACCAGAATAATTCTCTGAAAGTTTTCTTACGTCATTTGCAATCAGTTTTCTGATAAAAAGTTCGGATTCGCTGCCTTCGAAGTCAAGAATTGTCATGTGAGATACATCAAAAATACCACAACCTTGTCTCACTGCGTGGTGCTCTTCGATTTGAGAGCCATAATTTATTGGCATGTCCCAGCCATGGAAGTCTACCATTTTAGCCTTGGCTTCCAGGTGGTTTTGATATAGAGAAGTTTTCTTATTCAAAGGTCTTTGCTAAATGAAGATTGTACTATTTCCTCTAAAATAAGTCTCAGGGAATCTGATCTTTATCCACCATTAATGTGGATAAGCTTGTTAACGGATTCTTGATAGTCAATTGCTATCAGCTAGAAAAGTGATTGTATGAAATTTGATCATAAGTCTTTTATATATCTATAGACTGAAGCCAATGTTAAAATCACTTTTTTATATCTAACTCAAATAAATGGACTATTTTTCAAAGTTTGAAGAGCTCAAATCTAAAGAACTTTCTCTAGATCTTACTCGAGGCAAACCATCGTCAGATCAGCTTGATTTATCAAATGAATTGATAAATTCTTCTGAAAATGACTTTTTGTATGATGGTGTCGATATAAGAAATTATGGTGAAATTAAAGGCTTAGATTCTTGTCGTGAGTTAGGAGCAGAGATTTTAGGATGTTCCAAAGAATATGTATGGGCTGGAGGCAACAGTAGCTTATCTTTAATGTCCCAATTTTTGTCTTTTCTATTTGTAGAGGGAATTGGAGAGGGGCCTTGGAATAGTAAAAAAAGGGTATCAGTATTATGTCCCGTCCCTGGTTATGATAGACATTTTAATCTCTGTGAAAAATTTGGTATTAATATGATCCCAGTTTCTTTGACAGGCAGTGGACCTGATTTAGAGGAAGTCAAAAGATTAATTGATTCAGATGACTCTATTAGAGGGATGTGGTGTGTACCAAAATATTCAAATCCAACTGGAGAAATTTATAGTCATCAGACAATAGATGGTTTGCTTGAAATCTTTAGCAAAACAAAAAATAAAACATTGATATTCTGGGATAATGCCTATGCTGTTCATGATTTTTATGACGATTCGTCCTTTGATGACATATTTGATATGGCAAAAACTAAAGGTTGTGAAGATGTGGTTATACAGTTTGGTTCTAGTTCTAAGATAACTTTTGCTGGTGCCGGTATAGCATTCATTGCTATGTCGCTTAATAATCAAAATAAGTTTCTACCATTCTATTCTTCCTTAATGATAGGTCCCGATAAACTAAATCAGGCTAGACATGTAAGGTTTTTTAGTCAGATTGGTTTAAAGGATCATATGAAAAGACATGCAGACATAATCAAGCCTAAGTTTGATCTTGTTATCACTAAATTAGAGTCACAAAATTATGGTAAATGGACTAGACCCGAAGGTGGCTATTTTCTACTTTTTGAAGCCGACAAAGGTTTAGCAAAAAAAATTATTAGCTTGGCTTCCGAGCTTGGGTTGAAACTAACTCCAGCCGGAGCCACTCATCCTTATGGCCTAGACGAAGAAGACAAATTTATCAGAATAGCTCCCACAGCCTGTTCTTTGGATGAACTAGATACTGCAATGGATGTTTTCTTATGTTGTATAGGTTTAGCCTATGAACAGGCTCAGTAAAAGTCTAGTTTTTACTATTCTCCAATATCTCGTAAGACTCTCCATCAAATCCCCCAAAGAAAATTGGTACATCAGGATGTTCAACAGGAATATGACTGTCATCAACTAATAGATTCTGCTGAGAAACATATGCAGAATAAAATACTTGGTCATTTTCGGCGAATACGTGGTAGAAGGGCTGATCTTTTTTAGGTCTAATAGCCACTGGAATTGATTGATACCATTCTTCAGTATTATTGAATTCTGGATCGACATCATAAATCACTCCTCTAAAGTCGAGGTATTTGTGCTTAACAACTTGTCCAAGTGCGTATTCGGTCTCGATAGTTTTTTTCATCAAATTAAATCATTTAAGTTTGTATTTGGATCGGAAATCACATTGGGTTTTATTTTAACTTTTTTTGCTACTAGCTTTCTACTAATTAAGAACTCTTTTGGGTTATTTATTGCGTCAACAGCTATTAATTCGTCATCTTTAGTATAAAAAAGCATGAATTTGGCATCATTAGTGTTACCTCTCATGGTAACCAAGTCATGATCGCCAGAAAGTCCAACAATCTGAAGTTTATGATCATATTGATCTGACCAAAACCACGGTACCTGACAATATTCCATCGGATTATTCATCACGGAGGAGGCTACAGTTTTTGCTTGTTCCATAGCATTATGAACTGACTCTAATCTAAGATTCTTATTTAGAATTTTATTAGGATGATTTGTGCAATCACCACAAGCATAAATATTTTTAAAGTTAGTTTGACCAAACTCATCTACGATTATTCCATTATCACAATGGATACCAGCTTCTTCTGCAAGCTCTATATTAGGAACAACGCCAGCACCAATAAGTACAGAATCTGCCTTCACTTCAGTACCATCAGAGCAAACTACCTCCAACGAATCAGATACTTCATTAATAGTTTCTAAGCTGGTATTGAAATGGAATTTAACCCCATAGCTTTTATGCAGATTTAAATAATATTCAGATATCTGAGGATCAACTGTTCGATTCATCACTCGATCAGCCATTTCAATAATAGTGACTTTTTTATTCTTTTTTGCCGCGATTGCTGCCGCTTCAAGTCCGATATAACCAGCACCTATGATTACTAAATTTTCACTAGTTTCTAAATCTTTTTTTATTGCCTCGGCATCATCTAGATCTCTCAAATAGAATATTGATTTAAGTTCACTGCCCGGAAAATCTAGAAATCTAACTCTACTGCCAGTAGCAAAAACTAATTTATCAAATTCAAGTACTGAATTATCTGAGAGGTAAACTTTTTGATTATCGATTTCCAATTTTTCAGCAGATAACCCAAGATAGAGTTGAACTTTATTTTCTGTAAAAAATTCAAGTTTCTTAAAATATAGTCTTTCTTTGTTGAGACTATCTTCTAGAAACCCTTTCGACAAAGGCGGTCTTTGATATGGAAGGTGTTCCTCTTCTCCAACTAAAGTGATTGAACCAGAGTAACCTTCTTTCTTTAAAGTCGAAATGCATTGGATAGCGGATTGTCCCGCTCCAATAATAAGTAAGTTTTCCATGCTAAAAAAAGTTCTCGATTATTTGTTTGAAACTATCTAAAGTCTACATCTAATTTATAAATAAGGGAGAAAAAAATGATAGGAGTAGTTGCTACTTTAAAAATTAAAGAAGGTTCTGGAGCAGATTTCGAAGCTGTAGCATCTCAATTGGTTGAGAAAGTGAATGCAAATGAAGATGGTGTGGTCTATTACGATTTATATAAAGAAGATGACACAACTTATGTTTTTCTTGAAAGATATAAAGACCAAGAGGCACAAGATGCTCACGGGAAAACTGATTATTTCAGAGAGCTTGGTGCAAAAATGGGTGCATTCATGGCAGGGGCGCCTGAAATAAAAATGCTTCAATCAGTCTAATTACATGATGTGAGGTCTCGAGAGATATTCTTTTGACCTCATTTCTTCAAGACGACTAATAGTTCTCTTGAAAGGTTCAGATAACCTTCCTCCTGTATACAATTCACTCAACCCCGTCTCCATAGAAAGGATTAGGTTTACATTTCTCTCGTAACATTCGTCTACTAAAGCGATAAACCTTCGTGCTGAATCATCATTAGATGATTGAAAGATCGGAACATCAGATACAAAGAGAGTATGAAATTCACTGCAAATTTCAATGTAATCCTTAGCACTTCTTGGACCTTCGCAAATCTCGCTGAAAGATAACCAAACGGAACCTTGTGAAAGCTTTATTGTCTTAATCTTTCTTCCAAGAACTTCAATATTTTCTCCTTCAAGATAGTCATCATTTGTAAGTTCTGAAAAATTTGATTCAAGTTCACTTGTCCCTTCCTCTTTTTTCCCAATGACAAATATTTCTAGTTGTTCTAGAGTTCTAAGACGATAATCTTGTGCAGAGTCTAATTCGTAAATCTCACAATTTTTCTTGATTGATTCAATTGCAGGCAGGAATCTACTTCTGTGAAGACCATCTTTATAAAGATTATTGGGATGAGTATTAGAAGTAGTAACTAGAGTTACTTTTTTTTCAAATAGTTCGTTAATGAATCTACCAAGAAGCATAGCATCACCAATATCCTCAACATAAAACTCATCAAAACATAACACTTCAGTATCTTTAGATATATTGTCGGCTGCAATCTTAAGTGGATCTTTCTTTCCTGAAAGCTCATCTAGATCTTCATGCAGTAATTTCATAAACCTATGGAAATGAATTCTTTTCTTCTTTTTTAAATCTAAAGTTTCAAAGAAGATATCCATCATTTGAGTTTTGCCTCTTCCGACTTCTCCTCTGATGTATAACCCTTTTATACTTTTACGTTTAAACCAAGACTTAGAGCGCTTTATTAGATCCCCATTTAATTTATCTAGCTTGTTTAAGAGAGACTTTTGTTCTTTATCAAAGCTTAGTTGCCCATCTGCAATCAAGTTGGAATAAAGATCGGTGGGCTTCAATGTGAGAAATGATCTATTTATTGGGTTTTTTTAGAAGTAATGAAGGCGTCCTTTCCAAATAGTCGATATATTCTGGATCAGAGCCCCATTTTTTCATTCCTCTATTTTCAAGCATTGGAATGCCGCTTATTCTTGTTAAGAGAACATAGACAAAAATTGGAGAGATGAGGGTGACTAACTGCCACCCACTCAATACTGGAAGGGCTATTAAAGTCAGTCCAGCCCATAAGGTGATTTCTCCAAAATAGTTGGGATGTCTAGACCAGGCCCAAAGACCAGAAGTTATATATTCTTTTTCTTTATTTAGTTGTTTCTTGAAATCCCTTTTTTGCTTATCAGCAATAACCTCAATCGAAAAGCCTAGAATCCATAAGGCTAATCCCAGATAAGCCATCACTCCAAGAGGAATATTTACATTAGATGTAATTGCAGCTAATCCTGCTGCCATTGTTAGAAAGACCCATAGACCTCCCAAAGTCCAAGTCATGATGTACCAATGGAATTGAGTTTTCATAATTGTGAATCTTCCATCTTTCCCATCTTGTTTAACTCTTGAGAAAAGAAATGTCCCAAGTCTTACAGCCCAAATCACTATCAAAACACCAATGAGTAAGTCCCTAGGGTCCATAGATGGATTGAGATAAAAACCCAAACCTATAGCACTAAGATAAGAAATTGAACCTGTTAGATCAAAATAATGTTCTGTTTGATAAATATAGGAGGGTATGAATATTATCCAGTGCAGCAAATAGCTAACACTTGCACATAGAGCAAATAGTGCTACTCCGTTGTAGAGCTCTGACCCTTGACTGCCCGCTAGAGCAATTAGGACTCCTAAGGCTATACTTATAAATGTTGCTGGTATGGTTACAGTTCTTTTCATGTGTATCTCTATTAGTTATTAGGTCATTAGAAGGAACAATAACCTTCTTTTCAAGTCTTTAATTTAAGGTTTCTTTGAAATCTTTTCTACAAGTGTGAGTCCTATCCCTACACAAGGGCCAATACCAAAAACAAATAGAACCGTTCCAATGCCTACAACTCCGCCAAGGAACCATCCCGAAATTACAGCTGACAATTCTAAAATGGTTCTTATTAGCGGTATTGAAGTACCAGTCTGCTTTTGTAGCCCTATCATCAAGCCATCTCTCGGTCCGGGTCCAAGATTACTGATCAGGTAGATTCCACTTCCCAAACCTACAACAAATATCCCCATGCATGCTTGTAATAGCTTTAAGTAAGTATCATTTGGTTGGGGTAGATAAGGCAAGGTTAAGTCTATGGTAGAGGCAATAATAATTGCATTAAGAATCGTTCCAATTCCAGGAACTTGCTTAAGAGGTATCCAGAAGATAAGGATTGCAATACTTATTAGGAAAGTTGTTGTACCCACAGAAAGATCAGTCTTTATGGAAATACCTTGTGCCAAAACAGTCCAAGGACTTACGCCAGATCCGCTTCCTATGATAATTGCCTCACCTAAACCAAAGAAAAATAGTCCAGTAATCAACATAATGACTGTATAAGATCTCGGCTTAGTATTGAGTGGAAAGTCAGAACTCCAACTCACAGACGGCACTTCTTTGATGGTGAAAATTCTTCTCAGAAATCTCATGTAACCTCTAAATTATGTTTTGAAATCAGCTGAATCTAGTTTAATCTCTCCAGGAGATTAACACAGGAAATTTGCAATGATCACATTAATTATTCTCTCTTTATTACTAACCTTAATTCAACTTTTAACTCCAGCAGTACTGAATAGCAAAAACTTAGATTTTCTCATCTCAAATAGAGAAGGGTCTGTTGAAGAGGCCCCAGTTGTTGGTCGAACCAGAAGAGCAGGGTCTAATATCTTAGAGAGTCTACCTGCATTTTTAGCACTAGCAATTCTGTCTATAGTTTTGGAAATTGATAATTATAATCTAGCGATGTTTTGGTTAGGCTCAAGGGTGCTTTATTACTTCACTTATATGTTTGGTATTTTGTATCTTAGAACACTCGTTTGGGGAGTCTCTATTGTTTGTCTGGTAATGATGGCTATATCGTTGATTTGAAAAGAGGTGTCGTATTTCCTATCAGATCACGAGACACTTCAATATAAGAATGATGGTTATATCCTTAGAGAAAATCAGTTTTCTTCAACTGAAATAGATATTTTCAGGGACTTCTTTGAGACTACTGTTTCAAAAGCTCACTCAATAGCCGGAGAAGGCAAAGAGTATTTCATAGATGCAAAGAGATTTGTTGATATTGATTACTTGACTCTTCAATTTGAACCAGAGCCTCATCAAGAGTTCTTAAAAGTTATCGAACCAGCTCATTCTCTCAATTCAGATCTTGAAAAGATTATTGCAGATAGAAAATTAACTGATCCAATAAGATCTATCTTGTCTCTAGATGAAGTTAGTTTATGGACGGATAAGCTGAACCTTAAGAGACCAAAAATTGGGTCAGGGTTTGGCTGGCATCAAGATTCACCATACTGGATTCATGATAGTGAAGATGTCGATACTTTGCCTAATGTTTATATCTGTTTAGATGATGCTGACGAATCAAATGGATGTTTCAGTGTTATTAAAGGTAGTCATAAGAAAGGTTGTTTACCTGGAACATTTGATAATACTCAATTAGGTGGGTTTTTTACGGACCAAGATACATTCAATATCGATGATGCAGTTGATTTAATAGCCTCTGCAGGATCTTTAATCTTTTTTAATCAACATATAGTTCACGGCTCGAAGCCTAATCAATCTAATCAAGAGAGGAGGGCATACATCGTGACCTATCAACCAAAAAATAGAGCCATGCTCAAATCTGGAAAGGTTAAGAATATTTAGGGCCATGCTTTCTCCAGGCTCCTCTTTTTAGTGAGACAAAAATCATGATGCCGAAAATCATCATTGCTATCGAAGAGGATAAGAAAATCGACTCTATACCAAATCCTAAGATATAAATTGAAATACTTCCCCCTAAGCCTGCTATCAAAAATCTTGCAATCGTCGCCACTGTCGGCCAAAACATTGCATTAGCACCTTGAGAGGCAAAATATAGAGAAAGACCTATCCCTTGAAAGACATAAAAAGGGCCGACAATTTGAATATATTTTTTTGTAATTTCGTAGGCTTTTGGATCATCAGTAAAATAATGGATCCACAAGTCAGGAAATAAGGCTAAAGAAAAGCCTATAAGCACTGAAACTAAACCCGCCGTTGATCCACCATAAATACCAACTCTCTCTGCCCTCACTATGTTACTAGCGCCTATATTCGCACCCACAATAGATGTCATGGCCGTGCCAATCCCAAAAATAAGTGGAATCATAAGAAATTCTACCCTCGAACCAATGCCATATCCTGCAAGAGCTTCTGTTCCGAAGGTTCCAACTAAACCCGTCAACACTAATATTGTGCCTACAGTTAGAATTGGAGAGGCCGATGCTGGAATAGCTACCTCAAAGATATTAGAGAATAGAGGTTTGCTCAAAATTAATTTTTCTCGTTTCAGCATCGCCGGAACTGAGGTAGATGAGAGCTTCATGATTATTATCGATACCATAATCATACTGCTGATTAAGGCTGCAACAGCGGCACCAGCGACTCCTAGTTTAGGAAATCCATACCACCCCAAAATAAATCCTCCAGAGAGAAGTACTTGTAGAAGAGAAGCAATGATCATGAGTGTTGCAGGAAAGCGCATATTTCCCATCCCTCTTAAGACGGCACTTAAACTTCCTGATAACCATATAAGTATTCCTCCGAAGAAGAGAACTGAGCAATACAAATAGGATTCTTCAAGAATTTCTCCTCTACCTCCCAGTAAATAAAGAAGACCTTTCCCAAATAATAAAAATAAAATTAAAAAGGTAAATGCTCCAGAAATCGAGATAACTATTGAATGCCAAATTAATTTTTCTGCGCGATCTATATCATTAGCCCCCATACTTCGAGCTATAGCTGAGCTGATAGCTCCTCCGAGTGCGCCACCGGACATAGTTTGTGTAAGCATCAATAATGGAAAAGCAAGCGCTACTGCAGCAAGTGACTTTGTTCCCAACTTACTAATAAACCAGACTTCAGTTAGTACAACTATTGATTGGATAAAAAAAGCTATGGTATTTGGAGCTGACATTCTTATCAGCAATGGCACGATAGGTTTTGTTAGAAACTCTTGAGTTCTGTTATCCACTAATCCTTTAGCTTATTTTCTTGAAGATTCTTTTACTAGCTTTTCAGGTGTGGCTAAAGTTGCATATTTGTCTTTTGAATCACCAAATAACTTTTCAGGAGATACTGACTCCAATCTACCTTCTTTGTCATTTGGATCGGTAAAGAATCCAAGAACATACCCCCCCTTTGAGTAGCCAATCAAAGAACGAAGTTCAGGAGTAAATTTTTTAGCGACTTCTGGAGGATATGAGAGATATTGATTCTCTTGTTGCCTCAACCAGCTAGGTGCATAGTGCAAGAAAATTCCTAATCTAGTTTCCTCAGTTGTGTTAGTTCCACCACCATGTAATACCGATCCAGTATAAATAAATACAGACCCTGCTCTCATTTCTGCATAAGCAATTTCTTCAATCTGTGGTTGTCTATTTTTATCCCATTTATGCGATCCAGGAACTACTTGTGTTGCTCCATTTTCTTTAGTGAAATCATTAATTGCCCAGACGGTACTGAATTGTGTTTCAATCTTTCTTGGAATATACCCTCCCCAAACTCCCCGATCTCTGTGAAGAATTTGACTTGATTCTCCCGGTCCAATTTGGATAGCAGAAGAGAAATGCAGTTGATAATTTTCGCAGTGAGGTCCCAAAAATCCGTCTGCTAGTTTATTAATTAATGGATCCAGCGCTAAATTTTGACATGTTTCTGATCTGGCCAATAGAGCGCCAACTCTTTTAGTCTCGAAACCAGTGAATTCATCTTGACCATTGTTAGTAACAGTCAGGAAGGGTCGAAGATCTTTTTTAATTTGAGCTAAGTCTGCTGATTCAAGAAAGTCATCAATAATAACACCCGCATCCTCATCTAAAATATTTAATATTTCATCAACCGGAGTGGCGGTTGTTACGTGCTTTATATTCCCCATAGATAAAGTTTAAACCAAAAAGAACTTATATGTAATTCAGGATAAAAAATAGAAATTATTTGTAAAACTCTATTATTTCATTATTCATGAATTCTATATCTTCAGTTGTAAAGCCTGCTCCAGCTATATGACCCCAAAGCGAAGGTATTACTCTAAGTTTTACTCCAGGAATCATATTAGCTTCTCTGGTTAAGGCATCAATATGAAAGTACATGTCCGTTTCGCTCGGCATATATAAGACATCAGCTTTTATAGATCCTAATGCCTCTGAATAATTTCCATTAAATCCTGGTGTATTACCAATATTATTATTTTGCCACGTTCTAGCTAGAGCTATTAGATTATTGGCATCCCAAGATAATACAAATTCTTCAAACCAATTTATAACTTCATCAGTATCTTTCAATCCCATTTCTTCGTAGAGGCCTAGTCGATACCATTCTTGAGACCAGCCCCAACTGGCCCAGTGCGCTCCTCCTGCTCTAAGTCCTACCTCAGGTGGGGACATGTACTGACCATTTGCAAAAGATGCATCTGCTTTTATTGCAGATATAAAACCTTCCAGTCTTACTATTCCATGGGGATACTCTACCGCTGAGCCTGCTATACCCACTATTTTCTCAACAAAATCTGGATAACTTACAGCCCACTGAAAGGCCTGTTGAGCTCCCATAGAGAATCCTACTACACCTTTTATCTTTTTAACTTTAAAGATTTCAGTAACTAATTTATATCCTGCCTTCACATTGTCTCTTATTGAAATTAAAGGGAAATTCGGCCCATCAAAAGGAGGCAGGGTATTGCTTGGTGAGCTAGATAAACCATTTTGAAACATATCTGTAGCAACTATGAAATATTTTTCAGGATCTAGAGCTTTACCAGGTTCAATTAAAAAATCAAATCCATGATGATCGCCAAGGTATGCAGAAGGAACAACTATTAAATTATCCTTTTCCTTATTTAATTTTCCATGAGTTACATAAGATAACTTAGCATTTGGTAATGTGATTCCACTCTCTAGATCAAAATCTCCTAGATTGAAGACTTTGTGATTGCCCTCAGCGTAAAATAGTGGGCTAGACAGGATTAAAGTTATCAGAATAGGGAATTTTAAAATTTTTGTCATTTTTGAATATTAGGTTTTGGAAAATCTATCTGTGGTTTCTATTAGTAGATGTGTTATTTCCTTTTCGAATGCTGAATGGCCTGAAAAAGGAGCTATTTTTAGTTCAGATTCCGGCCATCTTGAATGAAGCTCATAAGCAGTCGTAGGCGGACATACAACATCGTATCTTCCTTGAATTATTACAGCCGGGATATCTCTGATTTTATCGATATTATCGAGAAGTTGATTTTCATTTTCCAAGAAACCGTTATTCACAAAGTAATGGTTTTCAATAAGAGCAAAAGCTAACGCAAATTTGCTGTCCACAGAATCTTTTACAGCTTCGGGATTATGATTAATGAAACTGGTAGATGCTTCCCATTTAGACCAGGCTTTTGCTGCTGATAATTTTTTTTCTTCATCATCTCCATTAAAGATTTCCCTGTAGGCATCAACCAGATCGCTTCTCTTTTCTTTTGGAATTTCGTTCAAAAACCCTTGCCATGCTTCCGGATATAATTCGCTTGCTCCATATTGATAGAACCATTGGATTTCTTTATGTCTCAACATAAAGATACCCCTTAAAACAAGCTCTGTTACGTTTTGAGGATGACTCTGCGCATAAGCCAATGCAAGAGTACTACCCCAAGAACCACCAAAAACAAGCCACTTATCTATGCTTAATTTTTTTCTTATTGACTCAATGTCTTCAACTAGGTGCCAAGTAGTATTATTTTCAAGACAAGTGTGGGGTTTGCTTTTTCCACATCCTCTCTGATCGAAAAGAACTATGCGATATTTCTTAGGATTAAAAAATCTTCTAGAAAAGCTTCCAGCACCTCCACCAGGCCCACCATGAAGGAATACTGCAGGTTTACCTTTGGGATTCCCGCATTGTTCATAATAAATTTCATGGATTCCTTGCTTTATATAGCCAGAATCATAAGGTTCGATTGGTGGATATAATTTATTTTCTTTATTAAAGAACTTCATCTACTTTTTTATAAAAATTTACAATATCCTCGATCAAAATAGGTATAACTTCTTTGGGTAAATTATGACCCATATCTTTGTAAACTTTAAATTTTGAATTCTTAATCAGTTCTGCGGTAAGCCTTCCGTAGCTCACGGGCAATAGTGCATCATCTTCTCCATGAAGCACCAGCGTTGGTACAGAGATATTTCTTACAATATCAGATCTATCTCCAGCTTTAAAAATTGCAGTCAATTGCCTTGGCATTGCTCTCGGATAAAAGCCATATTCTCGCGCTCCTTCTGTATCAACATCTTCCATATTTCTCAGATTTTCTTGATTTCCTTGCGAAATCTCAGAGGTCTTTGGAATTCTTGGAGATGACATAAGTGATACTAAGCTGGTCGTCTTATCTGGAAATTTAGAGGCTATTATTTGAGCTATCATGCCCCCCATAGAAGCTCCAATTATATGAGCCTCTTCAATATCGAGGTGGTCTAATAATGCAACACCATCATATGCCATATCTTCAAGTGTATATGGTGCATTAAAACCAATACCCAAGGAATAAAGAAAGTACTTCCAATAAAGGTTGGGTCTTCCTAGCCTATCTAGCTTCTCACTATCTCCTGTATCTCTATTATCAAAGAGGATGACCCTATATCCGGAATCGACAAGCCCATTGACAATGGATTCTCCCCAAACTTTATGTGATGCCAGTAGGCCCATTACCATTAGTACAGGTGGATCTTCCTCCATGCCAATACTTTTGTAGGCAAGCGAGATTCCATTAATCTCCGCAATTGTCGTTTCTTGATCTAATGTATAGTTTGAATAAACGCTAAAAGAAGCGAATGAAATCAGGTATAAGACTAGTAATTTTTTCATTTGAATATTGAAATAACTAATCAATATTTTTTTCATTCAATTTTTTTCTAAGTAAGTATAAAGCTCCAGAAATTGCAAAACACATCAAAGAAGATAAGAGATTTACTATTAGCAGTTCGCCTTGGAAATTAGTCAATGAGACACTTATTAAATAAACCCCTATAAGCAAAAAGAAGGTACAAAAAAAGAAAAGTAAAAAAGATATAGTTTTAATGAACATTTATGTACCAATTATAGAAGAGTTTGGAGTTCTAATTCTAGTTCTAGATATTTCATTTAGTTTCTCTACTCACTAAATCTGATTGAAGGAACTTTAATTTCAATTCTCCCTTTTCTTTAATCAGATAAACACTTTCAAGCCAATTTGAAATCACTAATTCATTATCAATTGTTTTGAAAATACCATCATTTACATAAGAAACATGAGCAGAGTTTTCATCTATGGATACAACGAAGTCAGTAAGAACCCAATCAGTTGTTATTGTTGTTTTAGAGGCTTCTTGAAGAAACTCATCAAATTCATTCATATCCCAGGATTTTCCCATTTCAAATATTAGGAAGTCATTAGTGAGAATAGTTAATACTTTTTCCTTCTTATAAACCTCTATATCTAATAGTTCAAAAAATTGATTTACCTTTGCAATTACTTCTTGTTCTGTAATCTTTTCGGCCCAAGAATTAGAGGAAATTATTAGACCAAATATAAGCAGTAATTTTTTCATCTGGGACTTCCTAAAATTATTAAGTTCCAAAATCCTCGTTAAAAATTCTCATTGTGCACACATCATGAGCATTTCTTGAGGCAATTTTATTGGATTGTAGTATTTTCAGCATATTCATTTCGATACAAGTTTCTTCTTCAAGATAAGCTTGAATAGCCTCTTCTTGATTTTGAAAATTCACAGGCTCTCTGTGGCATATATTTTGTGCTCTCATTTCAGCAACTTCGTCTGTTATAAAAAATTCTTTAGATTCAATTTCAACACATTGATTATATTCGGATGAACAACCACTAAGCACTAGTATGACAAGAGGGATGATGGTTAAGTTTTTCATGCCAATTACATAGAAAGCCACACCATAGAGATTACAAATATCACTACGCATAATAAAAATATCAATGGAGCCTTCATATTTCTAAATAATATAACCTCTGAATGCCACAAGACCTATCGGTAGAACCATGCCAAACACATAGCCCCAGAAGATAATCACTCTCGCATCTATCCCATTTAAATCTTTAGGTCTTTCCCAATTTGCAATAAAAAGTAACTTTGTGAAAAATAAAGGGATTAGGGTTAAAACAAAAACAATTAAAGCGGGATAATACATATTAAATTTCAGTAATTGATTAGGTGTTTCATTTTCAACTTGCATACCTCAAGATAATATGGAAATCATTAGTAGAGCTGATTAAAAATAGCAACAAATACGACTCCTGTGCCAAAGACACCTAGTATGCACACAAACCAATCAACTAGAAATACCTGAAAGAGTTTTGACCAAACACTTTTCTCATCAACATTAGAGGCAAGTTCTTTTTTAAAGACTGAAATAGCTGCTTTTTTGAACCAAGAAAAAACAAATAGAAACGTTAGTCCGCCTAACATGAATATAAGTGTATTTGCCGAAATCATCAATCAAACTCCTCTAAGTTATGTATCTGGAAATACTTTCTTCTTAATTGATTCTTTTCTCTATGTTGATGTCCTTTAATCCCATTAGAAACTTTAACCTCTTTATCTAGGACAAGGTCTCTTGGATTAGGTAGTTCGGACATGATTCTTACTCTACTACTTTACAAACCTTTTTGGCCAAAAATATTTGAGCTTGAGTATATATAGGGGCCATGGGCATCCTGCGTACCCATTAAACATAAGATGAAACTAACTCGAACAGATTTATCGAATGCGAAAGCTTTTGATATGTTTGTGATGACCTAGTGATGACCCATTGCACATTGTTGTAATACTAGAAAGCTGAAACATGCTTAGGAAGTGGTGCCCAGAGGTGGAATCGAACCACCGACACAAGGATTTTCAGTCCTTTGCTCTACCGACTGAGCTATCTGGGCATTTAAGGTGTTGCGATTGTATACAATTAATTGACTCTAAAAAAGTAGGTTTTACTCAACTGGCTTGAAACCCATTGGCTTTGCATAATCTTTTCCAGATAGAAAAAGATCCATTTGCTCATTTAACCATTTTCGAGAGTCTCTATCTGCAAGGTTTATTTGACCTTCATTAATGAGCATTTTTTGATGTTCCAACCATTCCTCCCAAGCTTTTTTTGACACATTATCAAATATATCTTCACCTTTTTGTCCTGGATAGGGAGGTTTATCCAAGCCTTCTAACTCTTCACCGTATTTTCTACAAAAAACTTTGCGCATCCTTAATATGATCTTTTAAAATTTTGGTTACAGGCATTGGCAATCCAATCCCTGATAATTCTTTGTTATTAAACCATACTTTATTGTTATCGAGATTTTGAAAATCTTCATTTAATCTTACTAAACTAGTATTTATATCTAATTTATAGTGAGTGAAGGTGTGTTTGAGCTTCAAATCTTGTTCTATAAATTCATACCCTTTCGGGAGTGTTTTAATAAACTCTTTTCTTGATTCTATTTCTTCAAAACTTAAAAAGGTCCATAAACCTTTCCATACACCTTTTGAGGTTCTATTTTCCAAGAGAATTTCACCTTCTTTATTTTGCAAAAGAAGCCAATAGAGCTGTTTGCTTGGTTTGTTTTTTGTTGGAGATTTCAGAGGCAGTAAATCTTGAATACCTGCTTTGAATGAGAGGCAAGTTTTATTTAATGGACAATTTTCACAGTCAGGATCCTTTCTTTTACAAATCAAGGAGCCCACATCCATAATTGCCTGTGTGTAAATATCGCATTCTTTAAGAGGCAAATTCTCAGTGGCTATTTCCCAAAGATTCTTAACTGTCTGAGTAGAATCAATAGGTTCCTCCACTTTAAAATAACGGACTAATAGTCGCTTTGCATTTCCATCTAGAATAGGAGCTTTTAGTTTAAAGCCTAATGAAAGAATGGCCCCAGCAGTAGATTTTCCAATTCCAGGCAATGATTCTAATTTTTCTGAACATTGAGGCATTATGGAATTGAAATTATCTTGAAGAATCTTTGCAGTCTTAAGTAAATTCCTTCCCCTTGAGTAATAGCCCAACCCGGACCAGTAACTTAAAACTTCATTTTCATTGGATTCGGCAAGTGAATTAATATCAGGGAACCTGTCTATAAATCTCAGGTAATAAGGTGTTACCGTTTGTACTTGAGTCTGCTGAAGCATGACTTCAGATATCCAAACTTTATAAGGATTAGTTTGAATCTGCCAAGGCAAATCTTTACGACCAGATTTCTTGTGCCATTTGATCAGTTTTTTACTTAGTTCAGACATAAAAATATTACCTTAATTGTACTAGTAATGAAGAACTTGAACATATTAGATATAATGCGCGCCCTTATTGGAATTTATTATGAGAAAGGTAGTTGTAAATAGAGATACTTCGGAGACCCAGATAGCTATTGAGCTAAATCTAGACGGTACAGGTAAAACAGAGTTTGACACCGGATTACCTTTTCTTGAACATATGCTTGATCAGATTGGCAGACATGGAATGATTGATCTTAGTATTAAAGCTAAGGGCGATTTACATATTGATGATCACCACACCATCGAAGATATAGGTATTTCATTAGGAGAAGCTTTTAATAAAGCAATAGGAGATAAGAAGGGCATAAGAAGATATGGTCAGTCCTATATCCCACTAGATGAAGCTCTTTCAAGAGTGGTATTAGATTTTTCTGGAAGACCTGGATTATTCATGAAAGTCGATTTTGTCAAAGAAGAGGTTGGCGGTATTGATGTCAACATGTTTGAACACTTCTTTCAATCACTCAGTAATCACGCATTTATGACTCTTCACATTGAGAACTTCTATGGTGAAAACACTCATCACCAAATTGAAACCATTTTTAAAGCTTTTGGAAGAGCATTAAGGATGGCTCTGGAAATAGATTCAAAACAGGCCGATATTATCCCTTCAACAAAAGGAGCTTTGTAGGACATTAATAGATGACACAAATTGCTGTTATCGATTATGGCATGGGTAATCTGCACTCAGTGAGCAAGGCCCTAGAGGCTGTCTCGCAGAAAGAAAGTATAGTCATAACTTCTGATCAGGAAGTGATAAAAACTTCTGATAAATTAGTTTTTCCAGGAGTAGGTGCCATTAAGGATTGCATGGAGGCCTTTTCTAACGATTTAAAAGAGACAGTACTTGAAGAGGTTAAAAAGAAACCTACTCTCGCTATCTGTGTAGGTATGCAAATGCTTTTAGAATCAAGTGAAGAAAATGGTGGAGTTGAAGGATTGGGCTTGTTGAATGGAAAAGTATGTAAGATTCAGTCTAATAAAGATATCAAAGTACCTCATATGGGATGGAATCAGGTTAATTATCTAAAAGAGCACTTTCTACTGAAGAATATTATAGATTGCAGTTATTTTTATTTTGTTCACAGTTATTGCTGTCCTTCATCTAAAGATGCTCTTACCGAAACAATTCATGGTGAAAAGTTTGTATCGTCCTTTGCGAAAGATAATATTTTTGCTGTCCAGTTTCATCCTGAAAAGAGCCAAAGTGCAGGATTACAGTTATATAAAAACTTCTTGGATTGGAGTGTTTAGATGATAGTAATTCCAGCAATAGACTTAAAAAATGGGAAATGCGTTAGGCTACGAGAAGGGAAAATGGATGAAGAAACTATATTCTCTGAAGATCCAATCACAACAGCTGGCTTTTGGTTTTCTCAGGGAGCAGAAATTCTACATATAGTTGATTTAGATGGTGCTGTTAAAGGTAAACCTATGAATCAAGAAATCATATTTTCTATCATTTCAGAGTTTCCAGAAGAAAGAATACAAATAGGAGGAGGTATTAGAAGTTTTGAGTCGGCATCGGAATATTTAAAAGCTGGGATCGAGAGGGTTATTATGGGCACTTCTGCTGTTGAAGAGCCCGATATGTTAAAAGACTTTTGCGTTAAGTACCCAAATCGCTTGGTTCTGGGCATTGACGCCCTTGATGGTGTTGTAAAAACTCAGGGTTGGCTAAAGGGTTCTGGAATCTCTCCTGCCGAGTTAATCAAAAAATTTGAGGATGATCCTATCGCAGCTATTATATTCACTGATATATCAAAGGATGGAATGATGATGGGACCCAATATCGAAGCTACATCGGACTTAGCTAACCAAACAAAAATTCCTGTAATTGCTTCTGGAGGTGTTTCCTCTCTAGATCATATTATCCAACTTGAAGATAGAAAGAATATCTCAGGTGTAATATGTGGAAGAGCACTATATGAGAAAGCTTTTACTTATGCCGATGTTCTCGAGGTACTAGGAAAGTAACTATGTCAGTTGCAAAGCGTATTATTCCTTGTCTTGATGTAGATAAGGGTAGAGTAGTGAAGGGAGTAAATTTCTTAAATATCCGTGATGCTGGTGATCCAGTCGAAATTGCAAAACGATATGATACCGAAGGAGCTGACGAAATCACCATGTTAGATATTACTGCCAGTCATGAGACAAGAGACACGACGTATAAGACTGTTGAAAGTATAGCAAGTCAGGTTTTTATCCCTCTTACCGTTGGGGGTGGAGTAAGGAAGATAGAAGATATTAAGAAACTTTTAAGATCTGGTGCAGATAAGGTAAGCATCAATACTTCAGCAGTAGAGAATCCTAGCTTCGTGAAGGAAGCGGCTGATAAATTTGGATCACAATGTATTGTTGTTGCCGTTGATGCTAAAGCAAAGACTGATAAAGAAAATTCCTGGGAAGTTGTTACCTACGGAGGCAGGAAAAGAACTAGCATAGATGTTTTAGAGTGGACCGAACAAGTTACTGAATATGGTGCAGGTGAAATTCTACTTACCAGCATGGACAGAGACGGAACAAAAGAAGGTTTTGATAATAACTTAGTTTCTAAAGTCTCCTCTGGAATATCTATTCCTGTTATAGCCTCCGGTGGAGTTGGAAATCTTGATCATTTAATAGACGGAGTAAAAATTGGAGGAGCTGAAGCAGTTTTAGCAGCAAGTATCTTTCATTTTTCAGAGTTCTCTATCAAAGAAGCAAAAGAGGCCATGAAGGCTTCCGGTATTACTGTTAGGTTTTAATCAATCCTAACAAATTCTCCGTTCGAATATTCATAAGTCAAAGGATCACCAGTAGCTATTTCTAATTGAACAATCTCTTCTGAACTAATCTTTTCTAATTCCATTACTAAAGCTCTTAAAGAATTTCCGTGAGCTGCAACTAAGATATTTAATCCTTCCTTTACCTTTGGCATGATTTCAAGTTCAAAGTAAGGAAGTACTCTTTCAGCAGTATTTTTTAGGCTCTCTCCACCTGGCGGGGGAATATCGAAAGATCGTCTCCAAATATGTACTTGTTCTTCTCCCCACTTCTCTCTCGCTTCATCTTTATTAAGTCCTGCTAAGTCTCCATAATTTCTTTCATTAAGAGACTGGTCTTTTATAACTTCTATATCGGCATGATTCATTTGCTCTAAGATCAAGCGACCAGTCTCTTGAGCCCTAAATAACTCTGAAGTGAACATAAGATCAAACTTCAGATTTCTATTTTCTAATAAATCTCCAGCTTTTCTTGCTTCTTGGATTCCTAGATCAGTTAATTTTGGGTCCTTCCAGCCTGTAAATAGATTTTTTGCATTCCATTCACTTTGACCATGTCTGACCAGAATAAGTTTTGAATTCATATTTTTATTAAAAGTTTTTTATATTTTAACTTAGTAATCTATATAATCCTGTCCCTACATGAATAAATTCCTAGTATTTATCAGTGACAATTTTTTGGCTGTCTTAGTCCTATTAACACTCATATTCGCTTTGATTATTTATGAAAGAAGAAAAGGTGGCAATAAAGTAGACAATTCAGAGATGACAAGGCTAATCAATAAGGAAAATCCTTTTATTTACGACCTAAGGAGCTCTGCTGAGTTTGGAGGAGGTACTGTAGCTGGCGCTATGAATATTCAACCTAGTAATCTTATAAAAGAAGATGCACTCTTTAAGGCGGGTGAAGAAGATTGCATCATTCTGATTTGTAAAAATGGCACTATTTCCTCCAAAGCCTCAGGAGAGTTAAAAAAGCAGGGTTATATAAATGTAAATGTTCTTTCTGGCGGGATAATGAACTGGACACAGAGTGGAATGCCCCTTGTAAAAGCAAAATAATTAGTTATCTAAGCCAAGCTCTTTAATCTTTCTAGTTAAAGTATTCCTTCCCCAACCTAGTAATTCCGCAGCTTCTTTTTTTCTTCCCATAGTTTTATTTAGCGCGACTTTAATGATGGTTCTTTCAAAGTCTGGTATAGCTTCTTCAAGTAAATTGTTATTACCTTTTGCTAAATAATTCTCTGACCAAGTCTGTAAGACCTTAGTCCAGTCATTCATATTTTCTATATTTTCTACTTTCAGATCATCTGGTAGATCTTCCAGTTTTACTTCTCTAGTTGGAGACATGACTGTGAGCCATCTACAAGTATTTTCTAGTTGTCTGACGTTACCTGGCCAAGAAAGAGTCATAAAATAGTCTTCTACTTCTGCAGACAGATATTTTTTCTCTTCAACAAGTTCATCAGAAGATTTCTGAAAGAAATGTTTTACTAAAGTTGGAATATCTTCTTTTCTTTCATTTAACTTCGGTAAGGATAGTTTAATTACATTAAGTCTATGAAAAAGGTCTTCTCTAAAATTTCCTTCTTTAACTAAATCTTCGATATTTTGGTGAGTTGCCGTAATGATCCTGACATCAACTTTTATCGGCTCTCTGCCACCAACCCTATAAAATTCTCCATTAGAAAGCACTCTCAAAAGTCTAGTTTGAGTTTCCAGTTGCATATCTCCAATTTCGTCAAGAAATAAGGTACCTCCATCTGCCTGTTCAAATCTTCCTATTCTTCTTTCATCTGCACCAGTAAAAGCACCTTTCTCATGTCCAAAGAGTTCTGCTTCTAGGAGTTCCTTCGGAATATCTGCCATATTTAAGGCAATGAAGGTTTTATCTTTTCTAGGACTATGCTGGTAAAGCGCTCTGGCAACAAGCTCTTTTCCAGTGCCTGATTCGCCATTAAGCAGAACAGTAGAATTTGAATTTGATAACTTACCTATAGCCCTAAAGACTTCTTGCATTGCTGGGGCTTCTCCAATAACCTCAGCCTGAGTTTCTGTTGGTTCCTCCTTATTAATTTCATCAGCTGATGTAGCCCTTTTAACCATTGATAATGCTTCCTCAATATCAAATGGTTTAGGTAAATATTCCCACGCACCATGTTCATAAGATTCAACAGCACTGTCTAGATCTGAATGAGCAGTCATAATTATTACAGGGATGTCTGGTCGAAGTTCTTTTACTTTATCGAGTAGGTCTATTCCACTAGGGCCAGGCATTCTAATGTCTGTAAGTATGAGATGCGGGTTTTCTGTTTCAAGTTTTTTAATAACCTTATTGGCTGAATCAAAAGTTTGCACATCCATTCCTCCATCAGAAAGACCTTTTTCAAGAACCCATCTGATCGATTCATCATCATCGACTACCCAAACATTTTTATCCATTGCTAGTCTTTAAGTCTATATCTTTTTGAGTATTTACTGGAATATTAATAAAGAATTCTGTTCTGTTAGGCTCACTTGTAAAGTGTATATTGCCTTTATGTTGAGAAATGATCCCTTGTGTAATAGAAAGTCCTAGTCCAGTCCCTTTGTCTTTGCCTGTTATCATTGGAAAGAAAATAGAGTCTTTAATTTCCTCATGAATACCTGGTCCATTATCGATTATTGATATCTTACAAACCATTGCATTTTTTTCGCCATCAATCATTTCTCCATGAGAAATCCTTGTAACGATATTTATTTCAGGATTGGAGGTGTTCGAGTCAATGAGCGCATCCCGTGCATTCTTTGCAAGATTGAGTATGCTATTTTCTATCAAATAACTATCAATAAATAGATCTGGAATGCTCGGATCAAAATCTTTAATTATCTTGATATCTTCATATCCAGATTCGTTATCTATAAGCTTAAGAACATTCTCTATAGGATAGTGAATATTTTGAAACTGAAAATCGGGTTTTTTATTCGGTCCCAAAATATTATCTACGAGGGAAGTCAGTCTATCCGTCTGCTTTATTATTATATCTGTGTATTCCTGCAAATCTTGATTATTCAGTTTATTGCTAAGAAGTTGAGCCGAACCTCTAATGCCGCTTAAAGGATTTTTTATTTCATGTGCTAGGCCTCTAACAAAATCTTGGGATATTTGTTGATTTGTTTTCATTCTGTATCTTTCGATTAATTCAGAAGAACTTTCTTTATCTATTATTTCAAGCATTAGGCCTTTTTCATTATTGTTTTCTATTGAATGAACTAAATAAGTACAAAAAACCTTTTTGCCTTTCTTCAGATTTAGGACGGTATCTGTTTTGGTGAAATTTCTATTGAGTTCTAAAGCACCAACAAAATCATTAATGCTTTCAGGTTCTTCATAAAAAATTTGATCAATGGTGTTGCCTATAGAGTTCTTCTCTGTTGTATCGAGAATTGAAAGGGCTGAGGAGTTGATAAAAATTATCTCTAGATTATCGTCAAGAATAACAATACCAGTGCTGAGCTCTGAGAGAAAAGATATATTCACCCTAAAAGTATATCCGGAGAGCTAGTCTCCGGATATTAAATTTACGAACTTAAGAAGTTAATGTTCCGACTATATGCGCTACAATTTTGTAAGGATCTGCATTAGAAGCAGGCCTTCTGTCTTCTAAGTATCCATTCCAATCATGTTCAACAGTATAGATAGGAATTCTGATACTAGCTCCTCTGTCACTAACTCCGTAAGAGAACTGATCTATGCTTTGAGTTTCATGCAATCCTGTTAAGCGCATATCATTATCAGAACCGTATAATGCTATGCCTTCTTTGTGCACTTCGCCCAATTTATCGCACATAGAACTGAATAGCTCTTCACTACCTGAAGTTCTCATTTCTTCATTAGAAAAGTTAGAGTGCATCCCTGATCCATTCCAGTCTCCAGTTTTTGGCTTGGGGTGGATGTTTACTGATACGCCGAATTCTTCAGCTACTTTATAAAGTATATATCTGCTCATCCACAAGTCATCAGCTGCTTTTATACCCTTACCGAAGCATTGATATTCCCACTGACCTAAAGCAACCTCGGCATTTGTACCGGTAAGCTCAATACCTGCATCTAGACAAGCATCCAAATGTGCATCGCTTATTTCCCTTCCTTTGACATTGGCCGCTCCAACGGCACAGTAGTATTCACCTTGTGGTCTAGTAGGAGTTCCATCTTCCCAACCTAGAATTGTACCGTCTGGGTTAGTCAAGAAATATTCTTGTTCAAATCCAAACCACCATTCGTCAGTAACAACAGAGGCTGCTGCTGCTCTGAAATTTGATGGGTGAGTTTCATGTTCGCCAGTTTCAACTTCACACAAAACTAAGGAACCCTCATTTGTAGGATTCTCGTATTGTTGAACTGGTAAAAGTATACAATCGGAACTTCCGCCTTCTGCTTGTAAAGTGGAGGAACCATCGAAAGACCACGCAGGTGGCTCTCCATCTGTTACTTTAACTTTACTTCTCAAGTTAGCTTCAGGCTCATAACCATCGAGCCATATATATTCATATTTTGTCATTAATTTCTCCATTCGTAATTAAAAGCCGACGAATAGTAGCACGTCAAAAAGCATAAAAGAACAATTTTTGTGCAAAAAGTAGATAAATTTCCATTGAAAAGTTCTCAAAATGTGCAGAAGCACTTTTATAGTGCATTCTTTAGAATGCTTAATCCGTGTGTTTTTGTATGAGTTAAGAACTCTTCCAAGAATAAATTCCATTGGAATTTTTCATCTTTGCTGAGCATATTCTTATTAGGATATTTATTTCTTAACCAGAATTGCCTTTTACCATTGAATTTTCTAACCTCAGCCATTTTTGCATCGTGATAGATATATATTTCAATCTCTGTATTTTGTAACAAAGATAGAGACTTAGATTTATAGATCTGTATCACTGATGTATGACTAGACAACTTTTTACAGGAAATTTTTATTTCTTTATTTAATGCACCTTCAGGGATCAAATAGACCATACTGTTCTCATGATCTGCAATAGGAAAGAGGTGAACGAGTTTTAAATAATTTCTTTCATATAAACGTAGAAGTTGATTTAAGCCTCTCTTGCTATGTTTATATTTAATAATCTTATTCTTTATCATAAGTAGACCATAATATTAACGCAGCTAGACTTCTGAAGGGAGACCAAGGTTCAGAGATTTTTTCCATTGTCAAATAGTCAGGTCTATCTTTGAGCCCCTTCATTCGTTGGGCAGCAACAATTAATCCTAAATCTGAATAAGGCCAAGCATCGAGCCTTTTTAAGCATGCCATTAGATAGCATTGCGCAGTCCATTCTCCAATTCCTCTTATTTCAATTAGCTGCTTAATTACCTGTGAATCTTCTTTATTTTTGAGAGCATTAAGATCTAATTCCTTATCAATAATCTTATTAGCGATACCGGAACAATAATCTATCTTCTGTTTGCTCAAGCCTGCCTCTTTAAATTTCTTAGGATTTACAGATAGAAACTTCTCTGGTGTAAACGGCTTCACTAAAATTTTCATCCTTCCAAAGATAGCTTTTGCGGAAGCAACTGAGAGTTGCTGTTCGACAATCAAACTTATCAGTCCTTCAAAACCTTCTTTCTTACTGAAGGGGTTTATCTCATAATTTTTTTCTTCTAGTACTTTCTTAAAACCTGGCTCTCTTTTTGCAAGGAAATCAAAACCTTCTTTTAAAGTTTCTTCATTGAGCAATTTAAATTTTGTCATATAAGTCGATAGTCACTTCTTTTTTGAAAGGCAATAGGGCTCTTCGATCTTGGTTATATTCTAGAATATGCTCTCTTTCTCTTTCTAAAAAATCATCGATGGCCTCTTTAAATCTTAAATCCTTTATCCAATGAACAGAGAAGGTCTCAATAGGGCAGAAGCCTCTTTTAATCTTGTGTTCACCTTGAACACCTGGATCAAAAGACTTAAGTTTTTCTTCAATACAGAACTCAATACCTTGGTAATAGCATGTTTCAAAATGAAGAGAATCGTATTCTTTTAGACATCCCCAGTAACGGCCATAAAGCTTTTCATCGTCAAAAAAGTTTAAAGCACCCGCCACATATTCCCCTGAATTATTTTTGGCAAGCACCAACATAATAGTCTCAGGAATGGAATCTACAATTTTTTTAAAGAATTCAAAATTCAAATATCCGCGCATGCCTCTTTTTAAGTAGGTGACTTGATAGAACTGATAAAAAGTCTCAAGCATTTCTAGAGTGATTTCTCTGCCACTTATTCTCGATACCGTTACGCCTTGATCATTAATCTTCTTTCTTTCTTTCTTAATATTTTTCCTTTGCCGTGAAGTCATATCCTGTAGAAAATTTTCAAAACTTAAGTAGTGATTATTAAACCAATGAAAAGAGTAACTTGTTCTTAAGCTAAAATCTTCTTGCGAGAAATCTTTAATTTCGTTTTTATTGGCCAAAAGAATATGTACGCTTGAGAAATCACTCTCTTCAGTGATTTTCTTAAGAGCTCTGGATATTTCTTCGATAACTTCCCCACTTCTTGTTTCATCGGTAATGAGTATTCTGGGACCACTTGCAGGAGTAAAAGGAATCGAGCTTACTAGCTTTGGATAGTAGTTGAGTCCGTTTCGGTAATAGGCATCAGCCCATGACCAATCAAAAATGAATTCACCTTGCGAATCTGTTTTTATATACAGAGGCATAATGGCCATAATTTTTTCATTTTCTGAAGCAATCAAATGCAACGGCGTCCATCCTTGCTCTGGAGAGACACAATTTGTTATTTCTAGAGCTTTTAAGAATTCATATTTCAAGAAAGGGTATTTGCTACTTAAAACAGCATCCCAGTCTTCTTTATTAATTTTTTCTATTGAGTCTATGAATTCTATCTTCATAGCGAAACACCCAAAATGGAACCTAGAAAGATAGAAAGCCCTAACCAATTATTATTTTTGAAAGCTTTAAGGCACTGACTACTTATTTGATCTTTAATCAGATAGGTTTGGTAAATAGCTAGTAAGAAACTGAATAGTGCGAAAAGGTAAAAACTAATATGTAAATTAAGAAGAACCGCTGCATAAACTAATATCAAAATAGAAGTGAGATGAAACAAAAAGAAGAGAGGAACTACGATACTTCCAAAAGTAATTGCTGAAGAATTTATCCCTAAATTTAAATCATCTTTCTTATCACATAGTGCATAAGCAGTGTCATAAGCAATAATCCAAAAAAAACATGAAAAAAATAATAAGAGACTTATGTTGCTTATGTTATTTGTTTCAGCTGCGGATACCATAATTATCCCCCAGGAAAAAGCGAGTCCTAAAAAAATCTGAGGTACAGAAAAAAATCTTTTACTTAAGGGATAAATAGTCGCCAGGGCTAGACCAACTATAGCCATATAAGTGGTTAATAGATTCATGAAGAATAGTAGAGAAGCAGAAAGGAATACCAATAAAGTAAAAAGACTCAGGGCTTCAACGGGTCTAATTTCACCAGTAATCATAGGTCTATTTTTTGTTCTTTCTACTTTTCCATCAAAATCTCTGTCAAAATAATCATTTATCACGCAGCCTGCTGATCTCATTAAAAATGTTCCAAGCATAAATAAGAATATTAAGAGTAAGTTTGGATTACCATTTGTCAGAATAAAAAAAGCACTAAGGGTAGGCCATAATAGAAGTGCAGTACCAATTGGTTTATCTGCTCTCATTAATTTAATAAAGCTTAAAATTTTCTTTGTTTTGTACATCGGCAAACAATACTTGTCGAGAAGATTGATACTTTAGTCTAAGTTGCTAATAAAGTTGAGTTAGAATATCTTTTTTTGAAAAAGGAGTAAGCTTTGAAAAAGTGGGAATGCATTGTTTGTGGTCTGATTTATGATGAAGAGGAAGGCTGGCCGGATGATGGCATTGAGCCTGGAACAAAATGGGAAGATGTACCCGAAGATTGGATTTGTCCTGATTGCGGAGTAGGAAAAGAAGATTTTGAGATGGTTGAAATAGGTTAACTAATGACTCTAACTTCTAGAATTATTCTTTCCATGCTTTTGGCCATGGCTGGTGGTATCGTGCTTAAATTCGTTAATGATGGAGGTTTATTAGGGAGTATAGGCCAATTAATTTTGATAGATTTTTTCACCGAAGGTTTATTGGATGTTGTAGGACAAATTTTCATAGCCTCTTTAAGGTTAGTAATTGTTCCACTTGTATTTTTCTCTCTTGTTTGTGGCGTTGTTTCAATTTCTTCTACTTCTAGAATAGGCACTATAAGTATCAAAACTTTATCTCTATATTTATTAACAACAGCAATAGCTATAACGATAGCACTTTCCTTTGCACTTTTATTTCAACCTGGTATAGGAATTGATCTAGCTTTACCAACAACTTTCGCCTCAACTGAGGCACCATCCATAAAAGAAGTTTTAATCAATATTTTTCCAACAAATCCCATTGCTGCCATGGCTGAAGGAAATATGCTTCAAATCATTGTTTTCTCGCTTTTATTTGGAATTGCTTTAAAGAGTCTTGGCTCTGCAGGTGAACCATTGAAGAATGCTTTTGAGTTAATAAATGATGTTATCTTGAGTTTGGTAAGGATGCTTATCGAACTTGCGCCTTATGGAATCTTTGCGTTACTTTTCTCACTATTTGCTGTTCAAGGATTCGGTATGATTGGGGATTTAGCAAAGTACTTCTTTTTACTTGTTTTTGTTTTAATCTTCCATGCATTCATAACTTACGGCAGTTTATTGACTCTTTTAGCACGATTAAATCCTATTAAGTTTTTCATGAAAGTAAGATCGCTTGCTGTCTTTGCTTTTAGCACCTCTTCAAGCAGCGCAACAATGCCTATAACTTTGGATACAGTAAAAAATAAAATAGGTGTGAACTCTTCAATTGGATCTTTTACGGTGCCACTTGGAGCAACAATTAATATGGATGGAACAGCTATCATGCAAGGCATAGCTACAGTCTTTATTTCTCAGGCTTACAACATTGAACTTTCTATGGTCGATTACTTGATGGTCATTCTTACTGCAACTCTGGCATCTATAGGAACTGCTGGCGTTCCCGGAGTTGGTTTAATTATGCTTGCAATGGTTCTCGAACAGGTTGGTTTACCAGTAGAAGGTATTGCATTAATTATAGGGGTTGATAGGTTGTTGGACATGACGAGAACTGCTGTCAATGTTACTGGAGACGCTATGGTTTCTAGTGTAGTTGCAGTCTCTGAGGATGAATTTGATTTAGAAACGTTTCATTCTGAAAAATAATATTTTAATTAAACCTCTATACCGTTAGACTACGCGCTTGGATTAGAAATTCCAATATTTTTGAGGAGAAATAATGTTAGAAAGTTATCTTGCAGTACCACCAATGCTTGGTGTTTTGGGCTTATTAGTTGCTTTGGGTATATATCTTGTTGTTACTAGATTTCCTGAAGGAGATGAGAGTGTAAAGAAAATTGGTGACCAAATACATCTTGGTGCAATGACCTTTATGAAGACCGAATATACCTACTTAAGCATTTTTGCATTAATAGTTATAGTTTTAGTATGGTTTTCCTTGGGCGAAGGAACAGCAATAGCTGTTTTCGCAGGGGCCTTATCTTCCTCTGTGGCCGGTTGGATAGGTATGTATTCTGCTACTAAAGCAAATGTAAGAACAGCAACAGCTGCTTCTGACTCTGGTGCTGAAGCAGCTTTATCCGTAGCTTTTTATGGCGGTTCGATCATGGGTCTTTGTGTAGCTTCACTGGGTTTGATTGGCCTGGGAACGCTCTTTTATATATTAAGTGGTGATGCACATTCAATTGAAGGATTTGCGATGGGTGCTTCTATCGTGGCTCTATTTTCAAGAGTTGGTGGAGGTATCTATACCAAAAGTGCTGATGTAGGCGCAGATCTAGTGGGCAAAGTAGAGGCTGGGATTCCGGAAGATGATCCAAGAAATCCTGGAGTGATAGCTGATAATGTCGGAGATAATGTAGGTGATATAGCTGGGATGGGCTCAGATATTTTTGAATCTTATTGTGGTTCAATGGTGGCTTGTATAGCAATAGCGTCAACTTATCTCATAACCTCTGAATTTTCTCAAGCAGACAAAGATGGAATGATGTTCTTACCTTTGGCATTAGCTTCAATAGGTTTGATAGCGTCTATTCTAGGAATTGTAATTGTTAGACTGTTTTCGAAGTCTTCACCTGCAAATGCAATGAGATGGGGCACAATGGGTGCGCCATTTATTTTTATCATAGCGGCTTATTTTTTAACTAATGCTCTAGTTGGAACTAATGGTTTTGATGTTTGGTTGGCTGTTGTCTGTGGTTCAGTAGGTGGAATAGCTATTGGGTTAATTACGGAATTCTATACTGGCTCTAGCCCAGTAATAAAGATCGCTGAAGCTGGCCAAACTGGCTCTGCGACCGTAATGATCACAGGACTTTCAGTAGGTATGCAATCTGTGGTGCTACCTATAGCTTGTATTATTCTAATTATTTATATTTCAACTGAATTAACAGGTCTTTATGGTGTTGGTATTGCCGCAGTTGGTATGTTGTCGACTGTAGGTATAACCATGGCCATAGATGCTTATGGACCTGTAGCAGATAATGCTGGAGGGATAGCAGAAATGGCAGGTATGCCTTCTGAGACTAGAGTAATCACAGACGAATTAGATGAGCAAGGTAACACTACCGCTGCTATTGGTAAGGGTTTCGCTATCGGAGCTGCTGCTTTAGCAGCGCTAGCAATAATCTCGGCTTTTGTTGAAACAGTTTCTGCTAATAGAGCCGAGCCACTTCAACTTATTTTATCTAACCCTACAGTACTTATAGGTATATTTATTGGAGGAGCAATACCTTTCTTAATAGCTTCAATTACTATGACAGCTGTTGGAGATGCCGCCTTTGAAATGATTAATGAAATAAGAAGACAATTCAAAGAAATCCCAGGACTTTTAGAAGGTAATGCAGAGCCAGATACTGCAAAATGTGTAGATATTGCAACAGCAGCAGCACTTAAGAAAATGCTCCTACCTGGAGTCATTGCTGTTTCGGCACCACCTTTAGTTGGACTAGGAATTGGAGCTGAAGCTTTGGGTGGAATGCTTGCGGGAGGTCTCCTAGTTTGCGTGCTTATGGCATTATTCATGGCAAATGCTGGGGGTGCTTGGGATAACGCTAAGAAGTATATTGAAAAAGGAAACCTTGGCGGTAAAGGTACTGATACTCATTCAGCAGCTGTTGTTGGTGATACTGTTGGAGATCCTTTCAAGGACACATCAGGACCATCAATGAACATTCTAATTAATGTAATGGCAATTGTAAGTTTAGTAATTGCTCCTTTGCTTTAAATAAGAAGACTTTTTTTCATAGTTTTATGAGGTATGCCTGTATCAGAATGATATGGACATACCTCTTTGTAACCAAGACTTGAATAGAAACTTATTGCCTCTTCTCTTGCATTCAAAACCATAATTCCTGCTCCTTTAGAAGTTGCATATCTTTCTAATTTATCAACAATCTCTGAACCTATACCCCTTCTTTTAAACCGACTATCTACGGCCATATATCTTATTTGAGCTTCATTCTCAGAGTTGAAATGCACTCTGCCTGAAGCGATCACATTTTCCTTTTCATCTATCCCCATCAAATGAAAACTTTTATCTTCTATGGAGTCTGCTAAAGATTCTTTTGACATACCTAGAGGTTTTCTAAGTACTTCCCATCTAAATAAGAGATAGCTTTCCCATTCTTCATTGCTTTTAGGGGATTTAATAGAGTAATTAGGCATATTAAGTCGTTAGATTCTACAATAGCTGATATGGGAAAGCAGGATAATATTTATGAAAAAGGCAATTTAAGTGGTTTGCCCTTTACCTTTAATGAAGAGGTAGCAGAAGTTTTTGAAGATATGATACAAAGATCTGTTCCTGGCTATAAAACTAGTTTAAATATCATTACCCATTATGCTAAAAATTTTTATAAGGATGATACAAATTGTTATGACATTGGTTGCTCTCTAGGAGCCTCTAGCTTTTCAATTCTTCAAGGCGCAAACAAAGCTAAAATAATCGCGATTGATAAATCAGAGGCTATGATAGATGAGTGCGAGCGTATATTTAAAAACTATAAAGATCCTGGCTCATTAATTTTCTTGAATGAAGATATTATGGAAAGTGATTTACAGAACGCTTCTCTAATAGTCGTAAACTATCTCATACAATTTTTGGACTTGGAAGAAAGAGATATTCTATTCAAAAAAATGTTTAAAGCCTTAATTCCGAATGGAGTTTTAATTTTGTCAGAGAAAGTTCATTATGAAAATAAATTTGAGAATCAAAGAATTATCAATACACATCATCTATTTAAATCAGCAAATGGTTATTCTGATTTAGAAATTTCTGGAAAACGAGATTCTTTGGAAGGGATTCTAAAGACGGAATGTGAAGAAGAGCATATTTTAAGAGCAAGAAAAGCTGGTTTTCTTAAGGCTGAGAAAATTTTATCTAATTTAAATTTCAGGACCTTTGTATTTTCAAAGTGAGCATGTTTGTTTCTAAAGAAGTAGACGCATTGTATAACCAATATAAAGATAATCCATTTGGTAATAAGAAAGACCGAAGAATTGAAAGTTGGTTAGAAATATTAAGTAGATTACCTTCTACTCTAAATGAAGAAGTGGAATTAATTAATGGGGTTAATATAGATTTTGATATTAAAGACAATGACGAAATAGAGCGCTTACTTTTGCAACTAATCCCATGGCGGAAGGGGCCTTTTAGAATAAATGATATATTTATTGATAGTGAATGGGACTCCGCAAAAAAATGGAAAAGATTTCAAAAACTTAATCTTGACTTGGATGGTAAGTCCATTCTTGATGTTGGATCTGGTAATGGATACTATGCTTTTCGAATGGTGGGTATGGGTGCAGACAAAGTTCTTTGTTTAGAACCTAACCTGGTACATGTTTCACAATTCTCTGCTATTAATCATTTTGTTAACTCTGAAAAGATCAGGATGATACCTGAGCGCTTAGAAGAGTCTGGGTTAGCAAATTCAAAATTCGATGTAATATTTAGTATGGGTCTCTTGTATCACCAAAGAAATCCTTTTGAGCACTTGAATAACTTAAAAGATTTACTAGCAGATAATGGAAAGTTAGTTCTTGAAACAATTATTTCGCCAAAAGAATACGGTATAGCCCTTGAACCTTCTAATGGAAAATATGCTTCAATGCCAAATGTGCATTTTGTCCATACTGATAATGGGTGCAAGTCGATTTTTAGAAATCTTAGTCTACAAGTTCACGCTGAGAGCGATTTATCAGTAACAAATGACAATGAGCAAAGAAGTACCAAGTGGATGCCATTTAAATCATTTGAATCTGCACTAAATTTGCAAAACAAATCTATCACTATAGAGGGATACCCTGCACCAAAAAGGAAATTTTATTTATTAGGAAAAGCTTCTTAAGAATCAGAATAATCGACTCTATTACCAATCCATCTGTCAACAAGCGTCTTAGCGAAGCCTTGTTCATTTTTGCTGAGTTCAATAGCTTCTTCTTGAGCAGCTAATAATAGATTTGAGTCTCTAATCGGGTTTGCAATCTTCAGATCCATTAGACCAGATTGTCTAATACCATAAATATCCCCAGCTCCTCTTAATTCCAAATCTTTCTCTGCTATTTTGAAACCATCATTGGTATGTTCCATAGTCTTTATTCTTTCTTCAGCAAGACCAGAAAGAGGTTCTTTATAAAGAAGCAGACAATGAGAATCAGTATTAGCTTTTCTTCCTACTCGACCTCTTAATTGATGTAACTGAGATAATCCTAATCTCTCCGGATTTTCTATAATCATTAGCGTAGCCTCTGGTACGTCTACACCTACTTCAATAACTGTAGTGCAAACTAAAAGTTGTATATCTCCATTCCTAAATTTTTCTATGACTGAATCTTTTTGATCTTTCTTAAGCCTGCCATGCACAAGCCCAACCTTAACTTTTGGTAATGAATTTGAGATCTCTTTGTACAGTTCTTCTGCTGATTGAGCTTCTAACTCTTCAGAATCTTCGATTAACGTACAAACCCAATAAGCTCTTTTACCGGTTAAACAAACTTCTTCTACTCTTTTGATGACCTTTTCTCTAAGCGAATCAGGCCTCGATGACGTTTGAACTGGATTTCTACCGGGTGGGAGCTCATCTATTGTGGATGTTTCCAGCGAGCCGTAAACCGTCATTGCCAGAGTTCTAGGAATTGGGGTAGCGGTCATAATTAATTGATGCGGACTCTGATTTTCTCCTCCTCCCTTTTCTAACATTGAAAATCTCTGATGAACTCCAAACCTGTGCTGCTCATCTATAACTGTTAAGCCAAGATTTTTAAATTCAATTCCTTCTTGGAATATGGCATGAGTTCCGATAAGAATGTCTATATTACCTTCAGCTAGTTCTCTAATTAATGGTACTTTATCTTTAGCTCTTGTAGATCCTGTCAGCAGACTAACTTTTATGCCTAGAGACTCAAACCAACCTGAAAAAGAGGTAAAGTGTTGTTCAGCTAATATTTCAGTAGGGCATAAAATTGCGGTTTGCCAGTCATTAGATTTAGCATGAAGGGCAGCTAATGCTCCTATGATTGTCTTACCTGATCCTACATCACCTTGTAATAATCTTCTCATTGGAACCATGGCAAACATATCATCCTTAATCTCATCCCAAACTTTTCTTTGCGAATTTGTTAAATTGAAAGGTAGAGAGTCAAAAAAATCTTTTTCATAGATTGAATTTTTTACCATTGATGGTCCTTTTCTTCCTTCAAGTTCATTCTTTAAAATACCTGCACATAGCATATGTGCAACTAGTTCCTCTTTTATTAGTTTTTGTTGAGCTGGATGCTTACCTTCAATTAATTCGTAAAGATTAGTTTCTGCAGGTGGCTTATGAAGAAACTTTAAAGTTTCTAGAAGATTACCAAATTCAGAGTAATCCTTATTTTCTGATTCTTCCTTCAGTAGATTGTTTTCATCACAGTAAATCAGTGAGCTCTCAATTATCTTTTTGAGTTTATTTTGTTGCATCCCAGAAGTTGTTGGATATATTGGCGTAAGATTTTTTTCAACTTCTATTGAATCTTCCTTGCTGAATACTTGATATTGAGGATGAATCATTTGTTTACCATTAGGCCCTGGAGTAATATTTCCATAACACCTAATCATCTTCCCTTTTTCTAAGGCTTTATGTTGAGCCATTGCAAAATTGAACATTCTCATAGTCAGTTTTCCGGTACCGTCATAAATCTCCGAAAAGAGCATCCTTCGTCCTCTAAAGACTACTGTGGATTTCATAATCTCACCTTCTATCAAAACTGGTGTTTGATAATTCGCTGAATTTATTGGAGTTATAAAACTCCTATCTTCATAACGAAAGGGAAGATGAAACGCGGCATCTGGAATATTAAATATTCCTAAATTATTGAGAGAAGTTACACTTTTTGGACCTACGCCCTTCAGTTCCTGGATTGAATGAAGATCTTTAGATTCTTCAGTCATTTATTCATATGGTCTTGGCTAGAATGGCTTCTACCTCAATAGAAGAGTCCAAAGGTAGTCTCGCTACCTGAAGCGCAGCTCTTGCAGGATAAGGCTCTGTAAATAATTCTTTCATAATTTCATTTACCAAACTGAAGAGTGACAGATCATGAAGAGAGACATTGAGTTTAACTATATGATTCATATTTAGACCAGCTTCAGTACATAGAGCATCGATATTTTTAAAAACTTGTCGAATCTGATTTTCATCTCCTTCCACTAATTTCATGGTCTCAGGATCTAAGGGTATTTGCCCGGATAGAAATATCAAATGCTCAGTCTCTACTCCTTGTGAATATGGTCCAATTGCTGCTGGTGCTTTTTTAGAGCTAATTTTTTTTTTCATATTAGTGTAATGCTGCTGCTTGCCTCATCTCCCAATCATGTATTCTGCTTACAGAAACGACATTGTTTACTGTTCTTATTTTTCTTAATATCTTGGAGAGATGTGTTCTATCTGATACTTCAAGATCAAGAATAAATTCATGTATCTCAGTGTTTGTGTCCATTGTTTGAATAGAAGCTATGTTAGTCTCGAGGCCTGTAATTACAGCAGCTAAATTTGCAAGAAGGCCTGGCTCATCTCTTGCAATTACCTTTATTTGAACTAGGAAGGACCTTCCGGAGGGTTTACCCCAATTTACAGGGAAGCACTGTTGAGGATCTTCTCTGACAGATAGGATGTTTTTACACCTTTCTTGGTGTATGACAAGACCTCTTTCAGCAGTGAAATGACCAATAACAGAATCCCCCGGGATAGGTTTACAGCAGATCGCATAATTTACAATCAGACCCTCCGATCCGGTAATCTCAAGAGGCACAACTTCCTTGTGCTCAATATCATCATCTTTTAAGAACCCTGTTATTTGTTGAGCCACTATATTACCTACTCTCTGACCTAATCCTATTTCCTCTAGTAGTTTGTTGAGACTTCTTACTCCAATATTTTTTAATACTTTACGAAGTTCATTCTTTTCTATTTCTCTTAACTTAATTCCCATATTCGTCAATGATTGATCGAGTAGTTTCTTTCCAAATTTTCTTGCTTCGGAAGTCTTTAAGTTACTTAGATAGTGACGAATACCATTTCTGGCTCTCGGGGTTACTGCAAAATTTAACCAAGCAGGTGAAGTTTGAGGAACCTTCTCGGTAAGAATTTCAATTGTTTGACCACTTTCTAAAGGGACACTTAGAGGAGCGAGTCTTTTATTTATTCTGCATGCTCTGCAATGATGGCCAATGTCTGTATGGACTGCATATGCAAAATCTATGGCAGTCGAGCCGCTAGACATTTCAATAATTTTACCTTGTGGCGTAAATACATATATTTCATCAGGAAAAATATCAGTCTTTATTGAATCAATGAACTCTTCGGTAGAATCATAATTTTCTCTCATCTCAAGAAGACCAGCTACCCATCTCCTTGCCCTTATCTGAGGATTAAAATCTGACTTATCACCTGATTTATATAGCCAGTGAGAAGCTATCCCATTTTCTGCCATATCGTTCATTTCTTGTGTTTTTATTTGAACTTCCACAGGAAATCCTTTCAATCCGACTACACCCGTATGAAGGGACTGATATCCATTCGATTTGGGAATAGCTATGTAGTCTTTAAAACGACCTTCCACAGGTTTGTATAAGTTATGAATATGACCAATAGTGCGATAACAGTTTTCTGGAGTATCTACAATAATTTTTATGGCATATACATCCATAATCTCTTCAAAGGATCTGTGCCTTTCTTTCATTTTTCTATAAATACTATAGGTATGCTTTTCTCTCCCTTCCACTAAAGCAGGGATACCTTGATCAAGAAGTCTCTTACTGAGTTCTTTTTGTATTTTATTTAGTATTCTTTTTTGACCGCCTCTATTCTTTTTAACGGCGGAGGTGAGCCTTTCATAGCGCTTTGGATAAATAACCTTGAATGCTAAGTCTTCAAGTTCACGATACAAATTATTCATGCCAATCCTATGGGCAATTGGGGCATAAATTTCTAGTGTTTCTTTTGCTATTTTTATTTGCTTCTCTCTATTGAGGTACATCAAAGTTCTCATATTGTGAAGCCTGTCTGCAAGCTTTACGACGATTACCCTGATGTCTTTAGACATTGCTAAAACCATTTTTTGGAGATTTTCTGCTTCAGCCTCAGTCCGATTAGATATTGAAAGCTTATCTAGTTTGCTGACTCCATCTACAAGGTTAGCAACATCCCTATTAAATTTTTTTTCTATGATGGCTTTAGGGATACCTGTATCTTCAATGACGTCATGAAGCATAGCAGCAGATAGACTATCTTCGTCCATCCTGAAGGAGCTCAATATCGAAGCAACAGCTATTGGATGAGTAACATACGGATCTCCACTGGATCTAAATTGACCTGAGTGAGCTTCACAAGCAAAGTTATATGCTTTATTGACTTGTCTAACCTTTTTTGGATCTAAATAGTCTGACAGTTTCTTTGATAAGGCTCCAATTGATTCCATAATAATGTTAATACAGAGATTTAGTATCCCTGTTTTTAGAGCTTATTGCGAATATTTTTAGGTTTTTTAAGATTGAGGAAGATCTTCAGCTGAGAGCTCATCAGAGAACTCTTGTTCTAAATCAGCAATATCAACTTTTAGCTCATTAATATTATCTGTTGTAACAGTTCCAGCTTCAATCTCTCTTAATGCCATTACTGTAGGTTTATCGTCTTCCCACTCAAGAGTAGGGCGTCTACCACCGGTAGCAAGCTGTCTGGCTCTCTTAGCAGCAAGTATAATTAACTCGTATCTTGTACTGACTTTTTCTAAAGCTTCTTCTACTGTAATTCTAGCCATAATCTTAGTGTTTTAATGTGCGGATGCGCATTCTAATGCAAACTTAAGCTTCAATCCAGTAATAGATCAAGAGAATTTTTGATAATTTCACTTCTTTCACTAGTTACCCCCTCTGATGTGAACATAAATTGTTTCAAATCTTCTAAAGCTGCATCAAAATCATCATTTACTATTACCTGATCAAAATCTTTCCCAATATTGACTTCATTTCTAGCCTCTTTAAGTCTTTTAGCTATCTCCGTTTTTGAATCTTGATCTCTAGTTTCAAGTCTTCTGGTCAAATCCTCATAAGAAGGAGGAATGATGAATACAGTCTTTGCTCCAGGAAAAGCTTTTTTGACTTGTAATGCACCTTGAATATCAAGTTCGAGCAGCACATTTTCTTTTTTTGAAAGCACTGAAAGTACCCAGTCTTTAGGAGTGCCATAGAAATTACCATATACTTCTGCATATTCCAGAAAATCATTATTTTTTACTTTTTCCATGAAACTCATTTGTGATATGAAAAAATACGAAACACCATCCTCTTCTTTCGGTCTTGCTTTTCTAGTTGTACAAGAAATGCCCAGATAGGTATTGGAGGCAACCATATCTTCAAGAATAGCCTGTATAAGAGAAGTCTTGCCGGTTCCAGACGGTGCAGAAATAACAAATAATTTGCCCATGATTAAAAAAAGTTTATTGTAGGTGAAATACATTTAAAATATTTAAGTTTTTAGAATTTATGTTAAAAAATGAAACTCTTTTCTTTGAACTGGCTCTAAAGTCAGATGCACTCTTGTTAGGTGATTTCACTTTAAAGTCTGGAAAAAAAAGTCCATATTTCTTTAATGTTGGATCTTTTTTTAATAAAGGCTTCTTGGCTGAGTTATCAAATTTATACGCCGAAGAAATCATTTCTAGCGAATTAGAGTTCGACGTAATTTTTGGTCCTGCATATAAAGGCATACCTCTGGCTGCAGCCATATCAGCTTCTTTAAGTACTAAGATTTCTAAACCAATTCCCTTTGCTTTCAACAGAAAAGAAGCGAAAGTTCACGGAGAAGGCGGCAGTATAGTAGGGGAGTTAAAGGATAAGAAAGTTTTAGTGGTTGATGATGTGCTTACTGCGGGCACTGCTCTTAAACAGTCACTAGAAATAATTTTTCAAGAAGGCGGTAGTGCAATAGGTTGTTTAGTTGCATTAGATAGAGAAGAAATCCTAGATGATTTATTGGCAAGAGATAAAATATTTCAAGATTTTAAAATCTCTGTAACTTCTATAGCCAAAATTTCACAACTTATAGAATTTTTAGAAGACTGTGAACGTCAAGATGAAGCTAAAATTATAAAAAACTATCTTTTAGGTACTTAAATGTTTACAGGAATTGTTCAAGAAATCGGTATTATTTCAAATAAAGAAGAAACTGAATCAGGTATAAGGCTTGAAGTTAAAGTCTCAAAAACTTTTCTTAATAAACTAGAGAAGGGAGCTAGCATTTCCGTCAATGGTGTTTGTTTAACAGTAATCGAATTTAAAAATGATATCGTTTCTTTTGATGTAATACCTGAAACCTTGAGGGTCACAAACATAGAATTTCTATCTATTGACTCAAAAGTTAATCTTGAAAGGTCTCTAAAGTTTGGCGATGAAGTGGGAGGTCATATTTTATCTGGGCACATTTCATGCAGAGCGCCTTCACAGCTAATTAGTTCGGATGATGAAATTGAGCTCAGAGTTCAGTGCCCCAAAGAGTGGATACATTATATATTTCATAAGGGGTATATTGCGATAAATGGCGCTAGCCTTACTGTTGCCAATAAAACAGAAGATTCTTTCTCTGTTTATTTAATTCCAGAGACATTAAACGCAACCAACCTTTCTGATATTAAAGATGGTGATTCACTTAATATTGAAGTAGATCAAACGACTTATGCCGCTGTGAAAGCTGCTGAGGCAAGATTTGAAGAAAACTAGTCTTGTAGATTCTCTTTAACTAGTTTGCTGACCACTCCCATATCAGCATTTCCTTGAATTTTAGTTTTTAAAAAGCTCATCACTTTTCCTATGTCCTGAGGTTCTTTTGCAGCTGTTTCATTAATCGCCTCAATGACTAGTTTATTGATGTCATCGTCGCTCATTTGATCCGGAAGAAAGTCTTGCAATATAACAATTTCCGACTCTTCTTTTTCTGCAAGATCATTTCTTTGCGCATTTAAAAATTGTGACATTGATTCCTTTCTTTGCTTTATCATTCTCTGAAGAATCTTAATTGAGTCCTCATTAGATAATTCAATTTTGTTATCTATTTCTTCTTTTTTTAACTCAGACAGGGCCATCCTTAATGTAGATGTCCTATCTTTGTTTCTTTCTCTCATTGAGGATTTGACTGCCTCTTCTATGAGATGCCTGATTGAGTCTGCCATGAGGCTATTGATTAAAATCTAGGAGGTCTTCCTAATCTATTTTTTCGTTGATTTTTTTGTTCTCTTTTGACAGCAGCAGCTTTCTTCCTCTTTAAAACGGACGTCGGCTTTTCGTAGAATTCTCTTTTCCTTACTTCTGGGATAATACCTGCTTTTTCACAAGCTCTCTTGAACTTCCTGAGCCCTACATCAAAAGATTCATTTGGTCTTATTTTTATTGATGGCATAAATAATCTCTTAAGAGGCCGCAATTCTATAGAACCATTTTTAATTTGGAAAGTGTTTCTTTTTTTTTATTTTCAACGAAAATAGCTATCCTTAAGATAATGAAAATACTTGGAATAGAAACTTCTTGTGATGAAACAGGCGTGGCCATATTCGACACCGATACAAATAGTATTATTTCTGAACAACTATATAGTCAAGCTTCTAAACACGCTGAATACGGAGGAGTAGTTCCAGAGCTGGCTTCAAGAGACCACCTTAAGAAACTAGTTCCTTTAATAGATCTTACTATTAATAAGTCGGGCTACGATCTTCAATCTATTGATGCCATTGCTTATACTGCTGGACCTGGCTTGAGAGGACCTCTTTTGATCGGAGCTTCTATGGCTAAAGCAATTTCCATGACTATAAACAAGCCTTCTATAGGAATACATCATATGGAAGCGCATTTATTAATTAATTTATTAGAAAATCCCGCTCCTTCTTTCCCTTTTTTAACTCTTTTAATTTCTGGCGGGCACTGTTTATTGATCAACGCAAAGGCTATAGGAGATTATGAGATTTTAGGACAAACTTTAGATGATGCTGTTGGAGAAGCTTTTGATAAGGTTGCTAAGATTTTAGACTTAGGCTATCCGGGTGGACCTAAGATAGAGTCTTTAGCAAAGGAAGGAAATCCCAAATCATTTAATTTTCCAAGACCGATGACAAATAAGAAAAACTTTGATTTTAGCTTCAGTGGCTTAAAAACAGCTGTTTATTATGAATTTAAAAAAATACATGAAATAGATGATTCCAAGAAAGCAGATTTAGCGGCCTCCTTTCAAGCCGCTGTAGCGGATACTCTTTTAATAAAAACTAAAGAAGCAATGGATTCAACTGGCTTAGAAGAATTGGTTATTGGTGGAGGCGTAGCATCTAATAAATATATTCGTAACAAGTTGATCGAAGGGTTGAAGGATAAAAAAATCTATTTTCCACCTATCAGAAGATGTACAGATAATGGAGCCATGATTGCTTATGCTGGCAGTTTTTATATGCAGGATATTCAAGATGACCTTGATTTAAATATTAGACCTAGATGGCCTTTATCGGAGTTAGTAAATGGATAAAGTTTTCATAAAAGGTTTAGAAGTCGAAGGTATTATTGGTATTTTTCAGTGGGAGAGGGAAGTAAGACAAGTTATATCTGTTGATATAGAAATGGAATTTGATAACAAAAAAGCTGCTGAGTCAGATTCAATAGAAGATGCATTAAATTATAAGAAAGTAGGAAAGAGAGTAACCGCTTTCATACAGAAATCTAAATTCAAACTTGTCGAATCACTTGCCGAGAATATCGCTAAAATAATTCTCAAAGAATTTCCTATAGAAAAAGTCAAAGTAACTTTAAGCAAGCCAGGAGCCCTCAGAGGTTCAGACTCTGTAGGTATAATTATTGAACGACCTTGACTGAAAAAGTATTTCTAAGCATTGGTTCAAACCTTAATCCTGAAAAGAATATTGATCAGGTTAAGATCTATCTCGATAGCAATTTTAAGGTGAGCTATTCAAGTATCTATAAAACACCGGCAGAAGGCTTCTCTGGAGAAGATTTTTTGAATTTAGTTTGTTCATTTGAGACTAGTTTGGATCCCCTTGAATTAAGAGCATTTTTAAAAGAGATTGAAGAGAAAATGGGCCGTACAATAGACCAAAAGGGCATGTCGAGTAGAGTTATAGATTTAGATCTAATTCTTTATGGAAACCTAATAGCTAAAACAGAGCAATTGGATATACCTAGTGAAGATATTGAAAAGTATAACTTCGTTCTTGAGCCTCTATGTGAATTAGCAGCCGATTCTATTCATCCAGTACTCAAAATCTCTTACAGAGAAATAAAAAATAACTTACCTTAAGTTATTTGTCTTTTTAAATGATCTCTCCTAAGGCTCTAGCTCGTTCGGTAACAGATTCTTCATCTTCCTTTAAGTTTTTTGCGGCTAAGAATAGAGCTATGCTTGGTATTATTAATATGATTAATATCAATGCCATGGATGTTTGCATTGCGTCACCAGCTGCATAACCTTGACTCTCAAAAGCATCACTAATCCTTCCTAAAGTGTAAGGTCCGAGTGCTAGACCTATCATGCTTAATGTAAGAATGAAGAAAGCTCCAGCCATTGCCCTCATTCTAGGCAATACTAAATTTGTAACAGTAGTTGCAGCACAACCAACATAGACCGAACTACCAATGTGATATATGAAATTAAAAATGAGAGAAATATTTTTTGATTCAGCATAAATCATGCCAAAACAGCCCACAAGAGTAATGAGCACACCGCCTGCAAAAATTACATATAGCCTTCCCCCTACATATCTCTCGCGAAGCTTATCTCCAAAATAACCTCCTCCAATGACACCTATAAAAGACCCAATTGCTGTGATAAGACCAATTAGTGTTCCTATTTCTAAAGCAGACATTCCATGATTATTGATATAAAAAGATGGGGTAAAAGCTGAATAGGCATAACCTACAAAAGGTATACAAGGGAAAGCGATGAAAGAATATATAGCTGCTTTGCTTTTAAACATCAGCATAAAGGCGACAACATCTCTTTTGCTCAAACTTTGAATCCAAGTTGAGACTAAGTAAGTCCCAATTCCCCAAGCGGTCCATTGAAGGAAATCCCCTGTGAGATTATATAGAGCAAAGCATAAAACAAAGATTATAAAACCCATCAGGGCATTTATGCCTATAGACTTTAATGACTCTTTTTCGCTGAGGAGAGAAATAGGAGTTAATCCAATGAATTCTTTGAACGTGTCTTTAAAGGGTTCTTTGCTTGGCTCAGTGACAATCCCTTCACTGAGTCCTCTTACTGGCTCTTTTATAAAGAAAAAGGTGATTACCGATAATAAGATTCCTGGAAGCCCAACTCCCATAAACGCTGCTTGCCATCCTTTTAGACCAAAGGGAGCATGCGTATAATCAGGGTAAGCAGAATTCCATGTATCAAGAATTGCGCCTCCCAAGAACAAACCTATTCCTGCACCTATGTAAAGTCCACTTGAATAGATGGACAACACTGTGGCTCTTACTTTTGGAGAGAAATAATCTGAGAGTAATGAGTATGCTGAGGGGGATGCACTTGATTCGCCAATTCCTACACCAAATCTATAAATCGATAGACTGAGAAAAGACTTTGCTGTCCCTGAAAGGAATGTCATCAAACTCCAAAAAGCCAGACCGATACTTATTAAATTTTTCCTATTCCAAGAATCAGCTAATTTACCCATAGGTATTCCTACTACTGAGTAAAAGACACCAAATGCTGTTCCAAATAAGAAACCTATATCGCTATTAGATATTCCTAAATCAGCTTTTATATCTTCAGCTAATATAGAAAGTATTTGCCTATCAATGAAATTAAAAATGTATACCAATACCAAAAGGCTCAAAGCAATTTTTGCGTGATAGCCTCCAACCTCAGAATTTTTTTCTTCTGACAAAGTTTTTCCTTTTTTTAAATTAGATGATTAAGCTTCTATGGTTGCAGTAGCACTACCAGTTATCACAGCAATATCATTTTGATTTGTTGTTTCAATCATAAGATCAATTACCTTAGATCCATCCTCTTCACGTATTTCAATGATAGTAGCTTTTCCAGTGAGTGTATCTCCCGGCCAAACTTGATTCGTGAATCTAACTCCGTATTTCTTCAATGCCCCATCACCAACGTAGTCTGTAAGCATAGTACCGGTAAGCCCCATGGATAACATCCCATGTGCAAACACACTTGGATATCCTGCTACCTGTGTTGTGAATATTTCATCGGTATGTAGAGGGTTATAGTCCCCAGAGGCTCCAGCATATTGAACTATTTGAGTTCTTTTCAGATCTTCAACTAATACTGCTGTATGAGTATCTCCAACTTTAATTTCATTTTCTTTAAGCATTTTTCTCTCCTAGCTATCTACAGCCCTTTCTGTTTGAACACCTACACCTGTTGCAGTTATAACTAACTCACCATCTTGATTTCTATATTCAGTTACACTTTCATTAAATTTTAATTTACCCGCTCTTTTGCTCTCTTTTTCCCATGAATTCCCTGGTTTTGTTGTAGCTGTCAGAATATCTCCAGCTTTTACAGGTTTGTGATATTCAAAATGCTGCTCAGCATGAAGCCCCATAGCTGCACCCCCTCCACTTCCACCTGAATCTTTAGATGGTTTAGCGCCTGATGCTTCTTTTCCTGAACCAAACCATCCTTCGCCCCCTATTTTAGGCCTTAGAAAGTAATCAGGATCAAATTGAGCACTTGACTGTGCAAATGTAGGTGGAGCTATTATTCCTCCTAAGTCTGTTTTTTTAGCGTAGTCCTCATCATGATAAATTGGATTTGCATCTCCTACCGATCTTGCAAACATCATGATATGACTAGCCTCTACTAAAAATTTATCAATTGCCATATTCCTCTCCTATAAAAAATTCTTTTTTACTAAATCCCATGCTTTATCAGATAAGTTCCTGACACCACTTGCTCTTTCCGCGGCATTTTCGTGAGCGGCTGTCCCATCTCTTACTCTACCTAATATGCCTTGTAAAATACCAGCTAATTTAAACAAATTATAGGCAGAATACAGATCCCATTCTTCAGTCAAATCTATATTGATTTTTTCGGTATACATTTTTACGTAATCATCAATGACTGGAATGCCTTGATTTTTACAATAGGCTTTATCTGCTAGCTTTGGGTTCATTGTGTATTGAAGGCAGTGATAATTAAAATCTGCGCATGGATCACCCAAAGTGGAGAGCTCCCAATCTAGTATGGCAATGACATTAGGATCATTTTTCCCAATCATCACGTTAGTTAAACTGTAATCTCCATGGACTATCCCCGTTATTTTTTCTGATGGTAAGTTTTTAGGTAGCCAATCTATTAGATTATTCATTGAATCAATAGTCTCTGTTTCAGAATCAATATACTGCTTTGACCATCTTGAAACTTGTCGACCAACATAATTTCCTGGTTTTCCAAAGTCTTCCAGACCTATTTCACTTGGGTTAACTAAATGTAGCTTAGCCATAGAATCATTCATTGATTCATATACACCTGAAGCCTCCTCCTTATCACTAGACTCCATTGCTGCATCCCATAAAACTCTTCCATCTTTAAATTCCATTAGATAGAAAGCGGTACCAATAACATCATCATCTTCACAAAGCGCGTAACTCTTCGGTACAGGAACATCAGTTTTATTGAGACCAGTAATAACCTTATACTCTCTATCCACTGCATGGGCAGATTTTAATAACTTACCAGGAGGTTTACGTCTTAGAACGTAGGATTGATTCGGTGTTATAACTTTGTAAGTTGGATTAGATTGACCACCTTTAAATTCTTCTAATTTAATATCTCCTTCAAAACCATCTACATTTTCATACATGAAATCTTGAAGTTTAGAGACATCAAATTGATGTCTCTCCAGAACTTCCATAGTTCCAGTATTTTCATCAGTCTCGTGCAATTCGTTCCCCATGACTCAATAATAAGATAGATGTAAAAATGATAAAAGAAAAAAATTATCTAGTTTATGGATCGACCACCATCTACTTTTATCACTTGACCCGTTATATATTCTGCCTCGGATAAAAATACTGCCAAAGATGAAATATCCTCTGGACAGCCAATCCTCCCTAAGGGTACTTTTGTTAATCTTTGCTTTTGTTGATCATCACTTAAGTCTTCATCCTCAGGCCATAGTATCGCTCCGGGAGAGATTGCATTTACCCTTATATCTGGGGCTAACTCCTTTGCTAAAGACTTAGTAATACCTTCCAAAGCAGATTTGGCACCCGAGTACAGACTGAAATTTTTTATACCACTTGGAGCTAATGTATCAGAAATATTTATGATGCATCCCTTACCTTTTTTTAAGAAGGGCAGAAGGGCTTGGGTTAAGAATAACGGAGTTGTTGCGTTAGTGGCCATCAAGTTATTCCACTCATCCATTGATGCATCTTCTATTGGAGTAGGGTAGAAACTAGATGCATTATTTATTAAAACTGATAGCTCGTCAGTTATTTCAGACAAGCCTTGAGTCAATTTTTTAATTGAAGATTCATCATCAAAATCTGCCTGTAAAGTGAAACAAGAGTCTTTTCTAATTTCGTTTAAAGTTTTCTTTATCTCATTCGCGTCTGATTCAGAAGAATTGTAGTGAAATATGATATTGAAACCTTCGTTGTGGAAATGTTTACAAGTAGTCTTCCCAATTCTTTTTGCACCACCAGTAAGGAAGATAAATTTTTGTTTCATAATTTTTCTAGATAATTTTTGATGGCAGCTAATCTATCTGTATTTAATTTTTTTGCAATTAACTTACCTTCTCTTAATGTTTTATCAACACTGACATCACTGAGTAGATCATAAATTTCTATCCATTTTTCGGGCTTTAATAATGACTCAATTATATATGAGGAAGCTTTTGAAGCTTTATAGAATCTCTCGGGCTTTCTTAACAAGTCACATTTATTTACTAGATCCATCAAAGACTCAGGGGATATCTCTTTACTAGAAAATAAATTTATCTGACTACAGATTTCAGATATCTCGCTGAACTCTTTGGGAGCATTAAAAGAGTTATTTATTTTCTCTATATTCTCATTTTCTGAAATCGAAACGGACCACTTTATAGTGTGATCTTGATTGTCTGATGATGTCTTTTCAAGAGCATTAAGATTGAGATCTATAGGTTGGCAAATTTTTTCTAGGGCACCTACCTTTAAAAGAATAGAAAAATATTCCTCAGGATTGCTAGTAGAGAGAGCTTTATATGTTTCCACCCAGACTCTCTCTTTGCTTAGAGTCTCTATTTCTCCAGAAGAGCTAATTTTTTTCATTTGTTCTAGTGTTTTATTTTCTATTTTAAAATCTAAGAATTTGAGCTTAGAAGCAAATCTTGCAACTCTTAGGACTCTCAAAGGATCTTCATCAAAGGAAGCAGAGACACTTTTAAGTAATTTATTTCTAATATCCTCCATCCCGCCATAAGGATCAATTAAATTACCATCTTTATCCTCTGCTATTGCGTTAATTGTCAGGTCTCGTCTAAGCAAATCTTCTTCTAACGTTACAGAAGAATCAAATTTAAATTCAAAACCTTTATGTCCTAGAGCCGTCTTTCGTTCTTGCCTTGCAAGGGCATATTCTTCCTTAGTTTCGGGATGTAAGAAAACAGGAAAATCTTTACCAATTTTTTTATATCCTTTATCGATTAGCTCACTTTCAGAGGCACCTACAACAACCCAGTCTCTTTCTTGAACCTCTATATTCAATAAGGCATCTCTAACTGCACCACCAACTAAAAAAATATTCATATATCTAATTTAGCTTATCACAGCTAAAGGTTGCTTTATCTTCTAGCCTTATCGCAGTTAACTTGTTGCCCCATGCACAACCAGTATCTAGGGCCGTAATGTTATCTTTCCCAGTAATACCATTTAATGCTGCCCAATGACCAAACAGTATATGTGTATTTTCTTCTAAAATTTTCAGCTTATATTCAAACCAAGGTTTTAAATTATTGGGAGCTGTTTCAACCTTCCCTTTGTAATCCAATTCAAGAGATCCATCGGGATTGCAAAATCTCATTCTCGTTAAAAAATTAATATTTAATCTTGAGACTTCTTCATCTTTTTTACATTTATCTGGATGATCGGGTTTATTACCAAATATTTTTTTAAGAAATTTACGGTAGTCATTACCTACAAGGCTTGAGCTAAGCTTATTTGAATGACCAACCAGATCTTTTTTTGTCCAATGAGGTGGAATACCAGCATGTGTCATAACAAATTCTTTTTTACCTTCTTTTGTATCAATTGTCTTAATGAAATGAAAGGGAAGCGATCTTAACCAATCAATTAAGAAATCATCTTTTGAGCTATGTAAAATATCATGGAATGTATCATTTTTGCTTATATCTCTGATTGAGTTTCGAACTGCAATTAAGTGGAGATCGTGGTTTCCCAAGACAATATGGCAATTTTCCCTAATAGAATATAGAAAATCTAGACAGTTCAGAGATTCAGAACCTCTGTTTACCAAATCACCACAAAACCATAATTTATCTTCATCTTTATCAAATGAGATTTTTTTTAACAGGCATTGCAACTCGCTATAACAACCTTGCAAATCTCCGATAGCATAATTTGACATTAGATGAGTGCTCCAGAAATTTTTACATAATCTTCAACTGATATATTTTCTGGTCTACATTTTCTATCTATACCTAAGTCATCTAATTTTTCAGAAGATATAATTTTTTCAAGAGATTTTCCAACCATCTTTCTTTTATGCATAAAAGCAATTCGTGTTACTTCTTGCAATCTTATTGCAATTGGATCATTTATACTTCTTCCCGCTATAGGATTAAATTTTATAAAGACACTCTCTACTTTCGGTTTTGGTGAAAAGCTTTCAGGCGAGATTAAAAAACAATACTCTGGCTCTGTTAGGTATTGAGTAATAACTGTGATTCTCCCAAAGTCTTTATTGTCATTTTTAGCAATAAGCCTCTCTCCAAATTCCTTTTGTAACATAAAGTGCATATCACAAAAATTAGCTAAATATTTAAAACCCCAAAACATAATAGGCGTAGATAGGTTGTATGGTAAGTTTCCAATGACTCTAACTTTATTCGTAAAAATTTCTGTAGGATCAAAATCTAATATGCTTTTATTATGAACATAGAAATTTTTTTTATCTTCTAATTTCGTTAGTTTGTAAGATAATTCCTCATCTATTTCAACTGCATGAGTAGTATCTACTCTACTCGTAAGCTGTTTAGTAATTGCCCCTTTGCCTGGTCCTATTTCTAAAAAAATATCTTTGGAATCTGGATTGATAAACTGAAGTATTTGGTTTGTAACAGCTGGATCAATTAGAAAATTCTGCCCTAAACTTTTTTTAGCTTTTGGCATTCTCAGATCTTTTGCTCATTGAACATGCCATTTCTGTTGCTGCAAGAAGACTTGATTCATCAGCCTGACCAGTTCCAGTCTTATCATATGCAGTACCATGATCCACAGAAGTGCGAATGAATGGTAGTCCTAAAGTGATATTAACAGTCTCACCGAAACCCATAGTTTTAATTACTGGAAGTCCTTGATCATGGAACATTGCAAGAAAAGCATCTGCCTTTTCAGTTTTATCTAACTCAACGAAGGCTGTATCTGCAGAAACTGGGCCTATTATTTCTAGACCTTGCTCTCTTAATTTGTCCAAAGTTGGGCCAATAATATCTTTTTCTTCCCTACCTAAATAACCTCCATCTCCGGCATGAGGATTCAAACCGAGCACTTTGATGATTGGATTTTCCAATTTCCAGTGATTTTTCAGAGACTGATTAATTATAGATATCGTGTTGATAAGAAGATCTTCATTTATATGAGAGGGAACTTCACTGAGAGGTAGATGAGTTGTAGCTAATGCTATCTTGATTTTCTCATTAGCTAACATCATTACAACGTCCTTGGTATCACCAAGACTTGCTAGTTCTTCAGTGTGGCCAGTAAATGATACGCCTCCTTCATTCATTAATTCTTTATTTATTGGACACGTTACTACCGCATTGAATTCCTTTGCTATAGTTTTTTTAACTGACTCTTTGAAAATAGACATTATGTATTTAGCTGTGCTTGGTTCAGGACTACCTGATTTTACTTCCGAGCTCATAGGTCTATCTACTACCCATAAAGATTCATGAGTTAGAGAGTTTGAATCTTCACCGCTGTATTCCTTTACATCAACCTTAATCTTGATTTCTTCAGCTCTTTCTTTCAAGAGATCTATATTTCCAAAAATTACTGGTTTATAGGCTAGGGATTTCTTCTGACCAAAAGCTTTAATGCAGATATCGGGACCTATACCAGCTGGATCTCCAGAAGAGACAGCAATTTTGGTCATGAGGTTAGTTTTATATCTACATAAGCCTCTGCTCTTAGTTCTATAAGAGTACTTTGTAGTTCTTGATCAAATTTTCTTTTAAAAATTATTTGATAGGCTCTATTTTTTTGTTCTTCTTGACTTACGTCCTCATTTCTTCGATCCATGACCTCAATGATATGCCATCCAAAAGAAGACTTAATAGGTTCGGATAGCTGACCTATTTCAGTTGCATTTAAAGTCATTTCAAATGCAGGATCATAATCTCCAGGATTACTCCAACCCAACTCACCCCCGTCCATTTTTGACCCAGGATCCTCAGAGAATTGTCGGGCAAGTTGTTTAAAATCTTCTCCTTCTTTTAATCTCTTGTAGATATCATTGATAAGCACTTCAGCTTGATTCTCTGTTCTTATTTCAGAGGGCTGGACAAGAATATGCCTTGCTAGAGTTTGATCAAGGAATTTAACAGTATTTCCTCTTTTATCAGTTAATTTAAGTATGTGGAACCCAGCTCCACTCCTTACTGGTTGCGCTACTTCTCCAACTGTTAGTCCTGATACTACTTCAGCAAAAAGACTTGGTAATTCTGCGGATGTTCTCCAGCCAAGGAAACCACCCTCCAGAGCCTTTTGTCCTGCAGAGTAAGATGCGGCAAGCTTTTCAAAACTTTCTCCATTTTCAAGTCTTTCTAATAATGAAACTGCTTCATTTTCTATCGCTTCTATTTCTATTTCCGATAAACCACTTTTAACAGATAGGAGGATATGTTGAACATTGTATTGCTCGGCTAGCTGAGTTCTGCCTTCTTCGGAATTAATAAAATTTTCGAGTTCCTGTTCAGAGATATCTATCTTTGCTCCAACCTTACCTCTTTGCACTCTTTGGATTATTAGTTCTTTCTTTATAGTATCCCTGAAGGATTTGTAAGAAGTTCCTTCTGCCTCTAGCTTCAGTCTGAATTCTTCCAAACTGAGATTATTTTGTGATGAAACCCTGGAAAGAGTTTGATTGAGCTCTGAATCACTAATTTTTATGCCGGCCCTGTCCGCTAGCTGAAGCTGTATTTCTTCAATGATTAATCTATCTAAAACTTGCTCTTCCAAGAGGTTTAAAGGAGGCAGTTCGGCTTTATCATTTTTTAATCTTATAAGTATTTCTTCAACTCTAGAATTTAGTTGAGATTCCATAATTACGCCTGAATCTACAACAGCTACGACTCTATCGATCAACTCAATTTTCGTATAAGTATTTGTAGATATCAGAAAACCTAGCAGGATAAAGACTATCCTTTTCTTAATTGAAATCTTGATTAAAAGTTTTTTTGTTAGATCCATATTTACTATTGTCTTCTTTTTTCCAGTTGTTGCAATTACTGAAATCGTCTAGAACTTAAAACTTCTGATAACCTCTTTCCAAATCTACCTAATTCAGTTAGCTCAAAGAATAAATAAATATTATCCCTTTCTCTTTCGGTAAAAGGACTATTTTCAATTAAATTAATATCTTCTTTATTCATTCCAAAAAAAGGATAGTAATTTTGATCGAGCCATTTTCTTTTCATTAAGCCTAATTTTAAACAACAATTGGCATACTCTATGCCATAGGATAGATCTCTTGAATAATTTTTTTCATAATCTCTAGAGATTTTTCCAAAGGCTAAAAATTTACTTGAAAGTTCCCACTGAGAAATTAGTTCAATTTGATTGATAGGCAATCCGTCATCAGACCAACCACTTATTAAATTAAGATATTTTGGGTCTCTCTTATATGTAGATCTTAATTGTATGTTTTTTCTTTCTTCTTTTTCATAAACGATTCCTAAACTTCCTCTAGATATTTTTTCCAAGTCAGAATCAAACTCTAATGAACTATTGATTTTCAGATGACTTGATATGTCGGCTTTGAACTCAGTAACAATAGAGGATTTTTTTGAACCCTTATTATTAAGACTATTTTCATTATCACGAAAGAATGCTCTTCCTAAAGAGAAATATCTTTCATTACTATTACTGGCATTATAAAAATTATGTTCAAAACCAAGAATTAATCTATTCTGCTCTAAAAAAAAGTCTGAACCAGAGTACCAGTTCCTATTAAATAAAGTATCAAAGTTTAAATTTTGAAGTTTTGAATCTATCCCTTTCTCGTAATTATTTTCTCCATCAATGTAAACATACTTAAATATCGGAGTAAGACTATGGAATATATTTTTCGATTTCTTTTCCATATAAATTCTATAACTAAGTTCAGCCCAGTTGTATGAGTTGTCAATAGGATCCAATTTAGTTTGGTACTCTGTTTCTCTTCTTCCGGCTTTGAATGAAGTTAGAGAAGATCTATTACCTTTTTCAAATGATAATGAGGGTTCGATGTATATTCTCTTTACGTCTGTCTCTTTATTTAATGGATTAAATTTTTCATCAAATGAAAATTTCGCATAGTCGGTTACTAACCTTGCGGACATACCGAAGACATTTCCTTGATACTCAATATTCAAGCGAGGTTGAGTTTTATATTCATTGGAAGAAAAAGGATTTAAATTATGAAATTGCCTCAATCTACCTATTATTTTCAAATTTTTTGTATTGAGGCCGACGTTGAGATTTCTCTTCAAGAAATCCTTTTGTTGGGTTCCTAAGATATCATCATTTAAGTCTTCAAAGTATAGATTATCGCTTACGTGTTCGGTACTAATGCTGAGGTATAGGTTAGAGCCTAAATTTGTTTGACTGTTTACTTTTGTTGCCCATCTTTTTTTATTTTCTCCAGTTTGATCTAGAAACTTTCTATCATTTATAAAATATGAAAATGCTATAAGACCCTCAGAATCTTGAGAAAGAAACCTTCCTTCGGAACTGATCCCGGATCCTCTTTTTTCTATATATCGTGGTGAGATTGTTAGATCGTAATTTGGAGCTAAACTAAAAAAGTAAGGCACTGATAGATCTAGCCCATCTTTGCCTTGTTTGATAGAAGGTGCTAAAAATCCAGAGAATTTTTCTTTTCCTATTGCTGTCCTCGCATAAGGCAAATAAAAGATTGGCGTCTCATTAACTTCAATTGTCACGTCATTAATAACAGCATTCTTTCTATCTTCAAGAATTGTTATTCTCTTAGAATTTAAATTCCAAGATAGATCTTCCTTTTTACAACTTGTAATTGAAATATTTAATAATTCTATATCGCCATTAAACTTGAGATTTATAAACTGAGCTTCGCCAAATCCTCTTTCCATAAAGTTAAAGCTAGAGCTTGAGAGGTAGAACTCATTATCAATAAAATCAGCTTCCATATTTTGAGCTTCAATAGAAAGGTTTTTAGATAAGGCCTTGATATTTCCTTCAAGCTGTATGGTTTGGTTTTCGCGGTCGTAAATTGCTTTATCTGACCATAATTGAACAATATCAGTTTTAATAACAACATTGCCCGTTAAACTAAGAATTTCCTTATCTAAGGATTCTATAACTTCTGCATCAATAGAATTTATCTTAAGAGTTTTGTCCTCATTTCCCTTCAAGAGGTTTGAAAAAATAATCATAGATGAAACGATTATTAATAAAATAAAGGAGCACTTTTTAGACATAGTACAAATTAGAGTATTTTTGGTAGTGATTGTTCCATAAACTTGTTGAGATCATAAAGGAAGACCTCTTCAGATTACTATAATATTATGACAGAGATGAAAGATGACTTGTTAAATTGGGCCTTATTGCAAGGATCAAGTTTAGGATTTAAAAATATTGAAAGCTTGCAGCCTCTAAGAGAGCAAGCAAGTCTGAGGCATTATTCCAGGATTCAGACCGATACAGGAACAAAAATAGGCGTGATATCTGAGCCCAATTCTAAACAAAATGAATTATTTGAGATTCATTCAAATTTTCTGAGAAAAAATGGCATTAAAGTACCCAAAGTAGAAGCTTCTGATCATCTTAAAGGTTTTATGATTTTAGAGGATTTCGGTGACAAAGTCGTTCAACTGGAAATAAATGAAGAAAATAAAGAGTTCCTTTTTAAAAAATCATTACAAAAAATCCATCAACTTCAAGAAATTAAACCACCTGCTGATCTCCTCAAGCTTACGCCGAAGATGTTGAAACAGCAAATGTGTCTTTTTGAGGAGTGGTTTTTTGTGGGTTTTTTAGAATTAGACTATTCTACTAATGATAAAAAAACGCTAGATGATAGTTGGGACCTAATAGCTAGAGAGTGTTCACAACAATCCCATGTAATGTGTCATTTTGATTTCGAATTCCGAAACCTTATGCTTTTAGAAAAAAATGAAATTGGAATATTAGATTTCCAAGATTTATGCTTAGGACCTTATGCCATAGATCTTGTATCTATTTTAAAAGATATAGAAAATCCATTGAGTTATGAAGACTTACTAAATTATCTTAAATTCTATATGGAGGGTATCAAGGGTAACAAATTAGAAGGGTTAAAACTCTCAGACCTTGAAAAGGATTTAGATTTTGCTGGTTTCCAACGCCAGTTTAGGATTTTAGGAACACTATCAAGATTACACCTTAGAGATAAAAAATCTTTTAGACTTAAGGATTTAAAACAGACTCTCAGATTTCTTCAAGAAGACCTAGAAAAATATTCTTCTCTGAAAGAATTGGCTAACTTTTTAACAGAAAAAGTTGAACCGAAACTCATTAAAACTTTAAGAAATATTCAATGAAAGCATTTTTACTTGCAGCAGGGAAGGGCAAAAGACTTCTTCCATTTACAGAGGATAATCCTAAGCCATTGGTAAAAGTTGGCGGAGTTTCCTTGATTGAAAGGATAATTAAGACCTTAAAAAATATCAATATTGAAGAAATTGTTATTAATCTTCACCATCGAGGTGAAAAGATAGTGAACTTACTTGGAGATGGCTCAGATTATGGCCTTAAGATTTCCTATTCCCTGGAAAAAGAACTATTGGGCACGGGGGGCGGAATACAAAATGCTATACATCACTTCGAGGAACCTTTTTTTGTTCTTAGTTCAGATATATGGACAGATTTTAATTTTAATAATTTAGAGCTTAAGGATGATTTCTTGGCGCATATGATTCTTATTCCTAATCCTGAGAGCAATCCAAAAGGAGATGTTTCACTTATCGATGGTTATGTTAGGCCTGACCTAGAAGAAAATAAATATACTTTCTCCGGAATAATGATTATTTCACCAGACTTGTTTAGTTTGTCTAAGATAGGACCTCTGCAGCTTTGGAATGATATTCTAAAACCAGCTTCTTTAAATAATCTTATTTCAGGTGAGATCTTTGAGGGCAGGTACGAGAATCTCAATACCCTAGAAGATGTTGAAAGATTAGACGGTTTACTGAGCGAGGAGTAAACTTGCATTCTAATGACAACTAAAGAATACATAATTGCGCCTTCTATCTTGTCAGCAGACTTTGCTCGCCTGGGTGAAGAATCTAAGAGTGTCTTAAATTCTGGTGCTGACTGGATTCATTTCGATGTTATGGACAACCACTATGTGCCCAATCTAACTATAGGGCCTATGGTATGTAAGGCACTGCGAGATTATGGAATCAAAGCACCTATAGACACTCATTTGATGGTCAAACCAGTGGATAGTTTAATAGAGAGTTTTGCAAAAGCAGGATCAACTTATATTACTTTTCACCCTGAAGCTACTGATCATATAGATAGATCAATAGAACTTATCAAAAGCCATGATTGTAAAGCTGGCTTAGTCCTCAATCCTGCAACACCGCTGAGTTTAATTGAGGAGTCAATCGATAAATTAGATATGATTTTACTAATGTCCGTTAACCCCGGTTTTGGAGGACAAAAATTTATTGATTCGGTACTTACGAAAGTCACAAAAGTAAGAGATACGATTGATAAGAAAAATCTAGATATAAGACTTGAGGTCGATGGTGGAATTAACTTAGAAAATATTGCTACAGTAGCTGATGCAGGTGCCGATACTTTTGTTGCTGGATCAGCTATTTTTAATCAAGAAGACTATTCTAAGATAATTAAACAAATGAGATCCTCTTTAGAAGCTCTCTAAAAATAGTGGATATACAAAAAAAAATTCCAATTTCTCGCGAAATCTTAGCCGATATGGAGACTCCTCTCAGTGTTTACAGAAAATTAGCCAATTGTTCCTATAGTTACTTATTTGAGTCGGTTGAGGGTGGAGATAAATGGGCTAGATACTCTCTTATAGGCTTAAAAGCCAGGCGACTAATAAAGGTTATAAAAAATGAAGTTGTAATTCTTCAGGATGGTAAACAAATTGACACTATACCTACAGATGATCCCTTAGATTATTTAGATCAGCTACAGAAAAGCTATACTCTTGAAGAAGATAGAAATTTACCAAAGTTTAATGGTGGTCTTGTAGGTTATTTTTCATATGATTGTGTCAGATACATTGAAAAGAAATTGATCGAATCTGTTCCTCCAGATTCTTTAGGGACACCGGATGCCTTATTCATGGTCTCTGAAGAAGTTGCTGTGTTCGATAATCTAAAGAATAAACTTCATTTAATTATATTAATTGATAGTGAAGATGATCGAGATATTGCAGAGAGACGATTAGATGAGTTAGAAGAAAAACTTAAAGAGCCTCTTAAATTTCAAGATTTCAAGAAACCTGAAAAAACTATAAATGAATCTGATTTCACATCTGGATTTGGCGAAGATGAATTTAAGAATTCAGTAGAGAAAGCAAAAAAATATATCGAAGAGGGAGACATCATGCAAGTTGTTTGCTCGCAGCGTATGTCTCTTCCTTTTACGGCCGATCCGGTAGCTTTATATAGATCTATTAGGCAATTAAATCCATCGCCTTATATGTATTACTTAAACTTACATGATTTTCATATAGTGGGATCCTCTCCAGAAATCTTAGCAAGACTTGAAGATAATAAGGTTACGGTAAGACCAATAGCTGGTACTAGAAGAAGAGGTAAAGATGATGCAGATGATATAGCTATGGAAGAAGATATGATTAATGACCCTAAAGAAATTGCGGAGCATCTCATGTTAATTGATTTAGGAAGGAACGATGTAGGACGAGTTGCCAAACCTGGTACTGTAAATGTTACTGAACAATTTGGGATAGAAAGATATAGTCACGTCATGCATATGGTCTCTAATGTTGAAGCTGAATTGGAAGATGGCTTGTCTGCCATTGATTTATTTAAGGCTACTTTTCCTGCAGGAACCGTCTCAGGTGCTCCTAAGATAAGAGCTATGGAAATAATTGATGAATTTGAGCCTGTAAAAAGAGGTATTTATGGTGGAGCAATAGGATACCTTTCTTGGCAGGGTAATATGGATATGGCAATTGCAATCAGGACAGCAGTTATTAAAGACGAAGTACTTTATATTCAGGCAGGAGGAGGCTGGGTTGCAGACTCAGTTCCGGATCTAGAATGGAAAGAATCACTAAATAAAGGTCGAGCTATTTTCAAAGCTGCAGAAATGGTGCAGGAAAAACTAGAAGGTTGAGATATGTTACTAATGATCGATAACTATGATTCTTTTACGTACAACCTTGTTCAATACTTTTACGAAATGTCACAAGAAGTAGAGGTATATAGGAATGATGAGATAAGCGTCCAGGAAATTAAAAAGAAATCTCCAAATTATATTGTTATATCGCCTGGCCCTTGTACACCAAAAGAAGCTGGAATATCCGTTGATGTGATTAAAGAATTTTCAGGTAAAGTCCCCATTTTAGGTGTTTGCCTAGGCCATCAATCTATTGGTTCTGCAAATGGTGCAAATATAATAAAAGCTAATGAGATTATGCACGGAAAACTTTCGAAAATTAGCCATAATGGAGAAGGTATATTCTCTTCAGTAGAAAAAGAATTTCTCGCCACAAGATACCATTCCCTTGTTATTGAAGAGTCATCTCTTTCAAAGGAATTTGATATCACGGCTAGATCTGAAGACGGGACAATAATGGCTATTCAACATAATTCAGAACCAGTCACCGGAATACAGTTTCATCCGGAATCCATCGCGACTGAACACGGCAAATCTCTTCTTAGAAACTTTTTGGATATTTACTAGATATGAATATACAAGAAGGAATAAGCAAAGTAGTCTCAAATCAAGATCTTCGAAAACAAGAAATGTCTTCTGTTATGTTTGAGATATTAGAAGGTAAGGCTACTGATGCTCAAATCGGTGCTTTTTTAATAGCTTTATCGATGAAAGGAGAAACGGTTGAAGAAGTAATTGGCGCAGTTGAAGTAATGAGAGAACTTTCTGAAAAAGTCAAAACTGATTTAACTCACCTGGTAGATACTTGTGGTACAGGAGGATCAGGAATTGGTATTTTTAATGTATCAACAGCTTCTGCATTTGTTGCAAGTCAATGCGGAGCAAAAGTCGCAAAACATGGCAATAGGTCAGCAACGAGGAGCAGCGGTAGCGCAGATCTTCTTGAACAAGCAGGTGTTCCTCTTACACTTAAACCCTCTGAAGTGGCAGATTGTATAAAAAATATCGGTTTAGGATTCATGTTTGCTCCAGCCCATCATAGTGCCATGAAGCATGTTGTTGGTCCTAGAAAAGAAATCGCTCAAAAGAGTATTTTCAATGTCCTTGGACCGTTGACTAATCCCGCATCTGCTAAAAGACAAGTTATGGGTGTTTATGATAAGAAGTGGATGAAGCCGATTACTAATGTATTAAAAGAATTGGGAAGTGAACATACGATGATTGTTCACTCTAAAGACGGCTTGGATGAGATAAGTATCGCCTCTCCAACGTTAGTTATAGAGATGAAAGATGGAGACATCTCTGAGTATACTATTAACCCCGAAGATTTTAATTTCACAACTTCTTCGCTTAATGGATTACAAGTGAATTCTCCAGAAGAAAGTCTTAATCTCGTAAAATTAGGGCTAGCTGGTGAACATCAAGAAGCTTCTTCTATGATCTCGATGGCAGCTGGTGCTGCACTATATGTTTCTGAAGTATCAAGCTCATTAGAGGCGGGTATTAGATTAGCTAGTGAATGTGTAAAAGATGGTGGTGGAATTGAAAAACTTAATCAATTAGTTGAATACTCCTCTAAATTCTAATGGCAAGCTACCTTGACGAAATTATAAAAGATAAACGCTCAGTAGTAACTGAGGAAGAGAGAAGAGAAAGCTTAGAAGATATCAAATCTAAGATTTTAGACTTGCCTCCAAGACGAGGATTTATTCAATCTATCCAGCAAAGAAATAATAAAGGACTTGTATCTGTAATTGCAGAGATAAAAAAGGCTTCTCCTAGCAAAGGAGTGATTAGAGAGAATTTCTCACCTGAAACTATCGCTAAACAATATGAGGAAAATAATGCTACTTGTCTGAGCATATTGACTGACAAAAAATTCTTTCATGGCTCTTTGGAATATCTCAAGAAGATAAGGTCTAAAGTAGAGATTCCCCTCTTAAGAAAAGATTTTATTATTAATGAGTATCAGATTTATCAGAGTAAATTATATGGTGCAGATTGTATTTTATTGATTGTATCTGCTTTATCAGACAATCAACTTAAGGAGTTTAAGACTATTGCTGAAAGCCTAGATCTAGATGTTTTGGTGGAGATTCATAACCAAGCTGAACTGGAACGTATTCAACCAATGGATTTTCCATTTATTGGTATTAACAATCGGAATTTGAGCACCTTTGAAGTTGACCTTAAAACTACCAAAGAATTATCTCTAAACTTAAAAGACAAACTAGTCGTCTCTGAAAGTGGAATAAAGACAAGAGAAGATATAGATCAAATACTCAATTACGATGTTTTAAACTTTCTGGTCGGTGAGTCTTTTATGCGAGCAGAAAATCCAGGAACTGAACTTAGAAAGCTTTTTTTCTCCCCAGAATAAACTGGAAATACATAACAAAGTAAAGCCAAGATAATATCTGAGCTTTGAACTTTGTTTCTGTATATTAGAAGAAAAGATTAATTCTTCTAGTGAGAGAGTTAGTCTCTAGGTTTGGCTTCGTTTACTCTTAAATCTCTACCACCAAAATCATTTCCATCAAGCGCTTCAATAGCTGCTTGACCAGCTTCTTTTGATTCCATCTCTACAAATCCGAAACCTTTCGATCTACCTGAGTGACCTTCAGTGATTATCCTGACTGCGTTGACGTTTCCGTATTGAGCAAAATGAGCTTCTAATTCTTCCTCAGATGTGCTCCAGGGAATGTTTCCAACGTATATATTCATATTATCCTTTTCAAAAAAACATAGCATAATTGCTACGCGCGCAACTATACCTGTGTAGATTTAATTAGCAATGGGTAATTTAAAAATAATTTTTTACTAAACATAATAACTGGATTTAGTCATTATTTTAGCAATGCCAGCCATTAGTTTTTTCACATTATCAGGCAACTCAACAGCACCTGATTGCAGAGCTTCTTCGCTATGATGTGCTTCATCAATGGCCATTTGTTCCAGAATAGAAGCAGTCCTTGCGTCGCTAGCTGGAATCTTATCCATATGACTTTTCAGGTGCTTTACAACTTGCTCTTCTGTTTCATGGACAAAACCTAAACTCCATTTATCTCCAGCCATGCCAGCAATTGCCCCCATAGTGAAAGATAGTCCATACCAGATAGGATTGAAAATACTTGGCTTCTCATCAAGTTCTTCAAGTCTTTTATTGCACCATGCCAAATGATCAAGTTCTTCTTCAGCCGCTTCATCCATTTTTTCTCTTGTGCCATCAAGTCTAGCCGTTAAGGCCTGGCCTCTATATAAGCCTTGAGCAGAAACTTCACCAGCATGATTTATTCTCATCAGGCTTGCAGAAATACTTCTATCAAGTTCATTCAAAGAGTCTTTATCGATGTTTTGTGCAGGATACTGCCTTGATTCTTTCTGGTAGTTGTGTGTAGAAAACTTCAAACCTTTATCGATCTCAGTGATAAATTTGTCTATTAAGCTCATTTTTCTTCTTCTCTATCGATTGCTCTGTAACCTATATCTTTTCTGTAAAAAGCATCTTCATAAGTAATTTCAGATATTGCATTATAAACTTTTTTTTGAGCAGATTGAATCGAAGAGCCCAGTGCAGTGACGCACATTACCCTGCCTCCATTTGAAGTTAAGCTATCTTCTTGGAATCTTGTACCGGCATGGAAAACCTTTAGATCATTTTTTTCTGACGGGATGTTTTGAATCTTTTTATTTATTTCATACTTAGAAGGATATCCTTCTGCAGCAATCACCACCCCTAGAGATTTTTTTTCATCCCAATCAAGCATTTGATTACTAAGATCACTTTCACATGCTTTAAAACAAAGGTCAGCTAGATCCGATTTGAGTCTCATCATTATGGGTTGTGTCTCAGGATCACCAAAACGGCAATTAAATTCGAGTACTTTTAGATTTTTGTCTTGATCTATCATCATCCCAGCATATAAAAAGCCAACATACTTATATCCTTCTTCTCTTAATCCTTCTAGGGTAGGATAAATTACATCTTGCATGATTTTCTTATGGACAATGCTATCAACTACCGGCGCTGGAGAATATGCACCCATACCACCGGTATTGGGTCCTTTGTCCTTTTCATCTCTTGCTTTGTGGTCTTGTGAAGTTGGAAATGGGATAGCATTAATCCCATCGGTCATTACGATAAAACTTGCTTCTTCTCCGTTCAGGAACTCCTCTATTACAATTTTTCTTCCGGCTTCTCCAAAAATTTCAGATTCCAGCACCAGATCTATTGCCTCTTTGGCTTCATCAATATTATTTGCAATTATTACACCTTTTCCGGCAGCTAGACCATCAGCTTTGATTACAATAGGGCATCCTCTTTCTCTAACATAGTCTATCGCTTTAACGGGGTCGGTGAACACGGAATATTCCGCCGTAGGGATATTATATTTTTTAAGGAAATCCTTCATGAACTCCTTAGACCCTTCAAGTTGTGCGGCTCCTTTTGATGGCCCAAAACACCTTAATCCTGATTCTTCGAATTTATCAGTTATGCCATTGACCAAAGGATTTTCAGGTCCAATGACAGTTAAGTCAATTTTCTTATTGATGGCAAACTGTACCAATCCCTCAATATCATCAGCTTGTATATCAACATTGATAATAGAATTTTCCAACTCTGTTCCCCCATTTCCAGGAGCAACAAAAATTTCTTTCACTAAGGGGCTTTTAGATATTTTCCACGATAGGGCGTGTTCTCTTCCACCTGACCCAACTATCAAGACCTTCATTTATCAATGTCTAAAGTGTCTCACGGCAGTGAATAGCATGGCCATACCCGCTTCATCAGCTGCATCTATTACTTCTTGATCGCGCATCGAACCTCCGGGTTGGATAACAGAGGTGATTCCTATTTTAGCCGCAGCATCAATTCCATCTCTGAAAGGAAAGAAAGCATCCGATGCCATAGAACATCCTTTTGTTTCGAAGCCTCTTTCAACTGCTTTAGATGCTGCTATTCGTGCACTATCAATCCTACTCATCTGTCCGGCACCTATACCAATCGTTTGATTATCTTTTGTATACACAATGGCATTTGACTTAACAAACTTACATACTTTCCAAGCGAAAAGACAGTTTTCTATTTCATCATTACTTGGTTTCCGCTCAGATACCACCTCTAGATCTTGATTTGAGATGACTGCTAAGTCATTATCTTGGATTAATAATCCACCATTAACACTCAATATTTTTGGTTCATTTGCAGGTTCTCCTAATTCCTTAGTATCTAAAAGTCTGACATTTTCTTTTTTAGATAGTATTTCACGTGCTTGATGGTCTATACCTGGAGCAATAATTACCTCCACAAATTGATTTTCAATAATTTTATCAGTAGTAGATTGATCGAGTGATCGATTAAAAGCTATTATTCCGCCAAATGCTGATGTTTCATCTGAAGCAAAAGCTTTTTCATATGCTTCTTTAATATTAGACCCAAGTGCTATTCCACAAGGATTGGCATGTTTTACTATTACGCAAGCTGGTTCAGAAAAAACTTTCACACACTCGTAGGCAGCATCTGTATCCGCAATATTATTATAGGAAAGCTCTTTACCTTGTATCTGTTCGGCAGATGAGACATTGTTTCCCTCGTAATGGCTTTTATTGACGTAGAAAGCAGCTGATTGGTGAGGATTTTCACCATATCTCAGTTCTTGTTTAAGCTGATATCTACCAAATAAATACTTAGGTTTTGTTGTATGTTTACGGTTTAGGTAATCCGAGATTGCCGAATCATAATTTGCTGTATGGCTAAATGCTTTGGCCGCTAAATTTCTTCTAGTATCTAAAGTAAGTGAGCCGTTGTTATCCTTAATCTCTTGAAGGATTTCATCATAATCAGTTGGCTCCACTACCACACCCACATATAAATTATTTTTTGCGGCTGACCTCACCATACTAGGTCCACCGATATCAATATTTTCGATTGCAGTCTCAAGCGTAGTATTTTCTTTTGCGATGGTTTCAATAAATGGATAAAGATTCACAATTACTAAGTCTATTTCTTTTATCCCATTCTCTAACATGACCTGCTGATCGATATCTCTTCTGGCAAGTATGCCTCCGTGCACTTTTGGATGAAGGGTTTTAACTCTCCCATCCATCATTTCAGGAAATCCGGTATGCTTTGAAATATCTATAGCATTGATTCCTGCATCTAAAAGGGTTTTTAGAGTACCTCCTGTAGAAATGATTTCTATCCCCAAATCATTAGATAACGATGAACAAAAATCAACAATGCCATCTTTATCAGACACACTTACTAAAGCTCTTTTAATCTTTGGGTTGGCAGTTTTAGCCATCTATAGTTTAGAGTAGATTGTATTCCTTTAGTTTAGTTCTAAGGGTACCTCTATTTATGCCTAATATCTTACTGGCCTTTGATTGATTATCATCACACTGCTTCATCACGATCTTTAGCAGAGGAAGTTCAACTTCTTTTAGAACCATATTATAAATATCAGTAGGATTCTCGCCATCTAACTGCTCGAAATACTTGCGCATACTTTTGGAAACTTGATGACCTAACTGCTTGCCTTCACCGTTGAATTTCTTTTTCTTTTTCTCTATCACTTTACTAAATTTTCGTCATCTTTATTTACTGAAGGGACTACGAATAATACCCAACATATTTTTTCTTTCAAGGAGTTTAGTGAAATACTGAACAGTTATTTTTTACGATGCCCTAAAAATAGATTTGATGATTTAATATATCCTTTGATGAGTAATACTGACTACACAAGAACATTTCTCGATGTTCCCTATATTAAAGAGGAAGTTATGTCTCTATATAAAAAAGATTTTCATCATGAACTTAATGTTCTTAGGAAAAGAGTCGGGGATAGGTTGACTGTTTTCGATGGGAAGGGGAACTCGGCTTTAGCTGAGATTTTAAATATTGATAAGAAAATTCTTAAGATTTTAATCATAGAAAATTATCCACTATCCAATAGACACGGAATTCAAATTAATTTAGGTCAGTCTCTTATAAAGAATGATCCTTTTAACTTAACAATCCAAAAGGCTACAGAATTAGGTGTTGGGAGCTTTTCACCCTTGTTGACTGAAAGAGTCACAGTAAATAGAGCAAATGTTAATTTAGAAAAAAGAATAGAAAAATGGAATCAAATAGCTAAAGGAGCATGCGCACAATGTGGCGAGAATTGGATTCCCGAAATAACAGAGCCTCTCAAGATTGAGGATTGGTCTAAGGCAATCAATTCCGATATCAAGATAGTTCTCTATCCAGAGGCAGAAATAATGTTGTCAGAAATTGAAATTAAAGATTCTATTTCAATCGCTATTGGACCTGAGGGTGATTTCACTGAGGAGGAGATTAGGGGTTTGAAAGAAGATGGCTTTATACCTGTTACTATAGGACCGCGTATTTTAAGAGCAGAAACTGCAGCAATATCAGTTATAAGTGCTTTAAGATATGGTGCAAAGGAATTTTAATTCAGGAGTCAGACTAAAGATGAAGCTAGGTGTTGTTATGGATCCCATCGAGACTATCAATTTTAAAAAAGATAGCACTTTAGCGATGATGATCGAAGCTCAAAGAAAAGGTCATGAAATCATTTATATCACTCCTGATTCTTTATTCATTAAATCGGGTATTCCCTATGCAAGTTCAAATAAAATGGAGGTTAGAAATGATCCATCGGACTGGTTCACCAAAGAAGAGGAAAAAATAATTGAACTCAGCGAACTCGATACAATTTTAATGAGGCAAGATCCTCCTTTTAATTCCGGATATATTTACAACACTTACGTTTTAGAAATGGCTGCGAGACAAGGAGTTAATATCTTTAATAATCCTAGAAGCTTGAGAGACTGTAATGAAAAGGTTTATGCCACCGAATTTCCTCAATGTTGTACTAAGCACCTTGTTACTAGCCGCAAAGACTTTCTAACCGATTTTGTACTGGAAAATAAAGATACTGTAATTAAGCCACTAGATGGAATGGGTGGAACTTCTATCTTTAGAGTGAAGGCTAATGATCCAAATTTAAATGTCATATTAGAAACAATCACTGATCATTTCACTGAAAAGGTCATGATCCAAGAATTCATACCTGAAATAACCGAAGGAGATAAACGTATTCTGATTGTGGATGGGAAACCCATGAGTGCTTCCATTGCTAGAGTGCCTGCGGAAGGTGAGCTTCGCGGTAACTTAGCTGCAGGTGCCTCTGCGGTTGCAAAGTCTCTATCAGATAGAGACTTGTGGATATGTGAAGAAGTTGGCCCATCATTAGTTGAAAAAGGACTTTTATTAGTAGGTCTTGATATTATTGGAGATTATCTAACGGAGATAAATGTAACAAGTCCGACTTGCTTTAAGGAATATAAAGAGCTTTGCGATATCGACGTAGCTGAAATTTTTATTGAATCGGTCGAAGAATTTTCTTAATGAGCAAGGATTCTCCTAGAGTGATAATGGCTTTTGATTTTGGTACCAAGAATATTGGTATTGCGATAGGACAAGAAATCACTAAGACAGCTTCTACTTTTTACTCGATTCGTGCAAATGATGGCTTACCTGACTGGGTAGAATTAGATATGATCGTCAAAGAATGGAACCCCAACTTATTTATTGTAGGCGATCCATTAAACATGGATGGAACTAGGAGTAAGATTCAAGATTCATCCGATAAATTTTCTACTGCTCTGAATAAAAGATATGATATAGGTATAGAAAAAACCGATGAGAGATTGTCCAGCAGAGAGGCTAAAGAGAGGTTAGAAAATATCCAGATGGGAATAAAAGATTCAAGAAATAAACATAGTATTTCTGCACAAATTATTTTGGAAGATTGGTTTAGGAGTAAGTATTAATGTCAGGTTCTATACCTAAAGATTTCATTACAGAAATCGTAGATATGACTGACATTGTCTCTTTAGTGGAATCTTATTTACCTCTGAAAAAGAAAGGTAAAGACCATTTTGGTCAATGCCCTTTTTGTGATGATGGAAAAAATCCATCCTTTAGTGTCAGTGACCAGAAACAATTTTATTATTGTTTTAAATGTAGAGCTACAGGGAACGTGATTGGTTTCTTACAATCTCATCAAGGATATGATTTTATCGAATCTGTAGAGGCGCTCGCAGCAAGAGCTGGTATAGAAGTCCCCTATGAAAATAACCAGTCTTTTACAAGTGAAAAAGATCCTCTATACACTGCATTAAAAATGGCAATGGAGATATTTGAAAAGAACTTATCAAAGTCCATGGATTCGGAGCATGTTCGAAATTACATACTGAACAATAGAAAGATTTCGAGTGAAGTCTGTAGAAAATTCTCTCTAGGGTATGCTACTAATTCTTGGGATGCTCTTTCTAAAGAGATGCTAAAAAAAGGCATAAAAGAAGAAGTATTAATTAAAGCAGGTTTAGCAAAAAAGAATAAAGACGATAAGTTATTTGATTTCTTTAGAGATAGGTTAATGTTTCCAATAAAAGATCGGAAAGGGAGAGTGGTTGGTTTTGGTGGCAGAGTTATGAATCCTGATGATCAACCTAAATATTTAAATACCGGAGAAACGCCAGTTTTTCAGAAAAATCGAGAACTTTATGGATTATATGAGGCCTTAGAATTTAGAAAGGATTTCAAAGAAATTTTTGTAGTTGAAGGTTATATGGATTCTATAGCTATGTATGAACATGGCATGACAAACTCAGTCGCTACACTGGGAATTGCAACGAACAGATTCCACATTCAAAAGCTACTGCAAGTAGTAAACGAAATAATCTTTTGCTTTGACGGTGATGATGCTGGAAGAGGAGCTGCATGGGGTGCTCTAAAAAATGTTTTACCAGCTGTAACCGATGGCAAGACGATAAAATTTCTCTTTCTACCTGAAGGAGAGGATCCCGCTAGTTTGTTAGAGAAAAATTCTGTGGAGGAATTTAAAGTAAAATCTAAAAATGCAACATTATTATCTGAATATTTCATAGATAGATTAACTATGGCTTCTGAAGTTACTTCATTAGAACAGAAAGCTTCACTGGCGTCTAAAGCTATGGAATTACTTTCTGGTATGCAAGAAAGTTCGATTAAGAAATTATTGGAAGGTGAGGTTTCTAAGGTTACAGGTTTAGAAATTGAAGATATCAAAACTCATAGCAAAAAAATAAGTTATCCTAGGCGTGAAATCAAAAATCCTACATCCGATCTTGGAGAAAATATAGTAAGTTATGACTCTACCTTATTAGGATCTAAAATTTTATCTTTAGTTCTAACCTATCCGTACTTGGCTAATGAGATCAATGATCATGAAAAATTTAGTGATTTTCATGAGCCTGAAGTTAAGCTAATGATAACAATAGTATCATTTTTTAAAGAAAATCCTGATGCAGGTATTTCTGATCTCTTAAGCACACTAGATAAGGAATCAGCTTCTTTCATAGGTGCTTTGCTTTCAGTACACGATGCCGTAGACGAGCAAAATGCCTTTGATTATTTGAATGACTGTATATCTAAATTGAAGAAATCAGATTCCGTAACAAGAATAATCGAGCTAAAAGAAATATTTGAAACAGGAAAATTATCCGAGGATGAAACTTTTGAGCTTCAACAACATTTGTTGACTAATCTTCATCGACTTGAAGAGCCGGAGAAGAATCTATTAAGAGAACTTAGTCAAAAAGGCTAATTAAATTAAAAGTTAGGCATTTTGTGGAAAAAACTAATATAATTGCCCACCCTGAAAATTCGTTATGGCAAGAAAAGCAAAAAATTCACCCGTTGAGTCAAAAGAAAAAGAAATAGAAGCCGTTGAAGCCTCTGAAGAAGCCCTTTTTGGAGAGGAAGACCTAGAAAACTCAGGGCTTAGAGAGCTTGTAGATAAGGGAAAAGATCAAGGTTTTCTTACTTATGAGGACATAAACTCTATGCTACCTGAAGATATATCTGATCCTGATCAGGTTGAAGAGACTATTCAGATGTTGATGGACATTGGTATTGAGGTTCTTGAATCAAATAATTCTGCTAATGATGACAATTCTGAGGCAGCCCCAGAAACTATTGCAGATACAAGAACCACTTTGACTACTGTTGAATCTGAGGTAGGAAGGACAACTGATCCAGTTCGTCTCTACATGAGAGAAATGGGAACAGTAGATCTTCTTACAAGAGAAGGTGAAATAGCAATAGCAAAAAGAATTGAGGAAGGCGCAAGAGAACTATTGCATGCTTGTTGTTTTTACCCAGGTATTGTCGATAGAATTTTAGAAGAATATCAAGAGGTTGTAGCAGGCGATAGAAGGTTATCGGAAGTATTAGTTGGATTCATGGATATAGAGGAAGGTATTCCGCCGCCTGCCTTAGCTCAAAAGAAAGAGAAAGAGGAGAAAGGTGAATCTGATGATGAAGAACCCTCGGGACCAGATCCAGTTGAAGTTAAGAAACGCTTTAGTTCACTCAAAAGGCAATTCAATAAATCGAATAAAGCTTGTGCAAGAACAAGAACAAGTAAAGCCGCTATTCAAGAGCAAGAAAAATTAGGTGAGATCTTTCAATTTCTTAAATTATCTCCCACTCAATTCGAAATAATAGCTGATCCCGCAAGAGACGCCCTTGAAATTATTAGAGAAGTTGAAAAATATCTTTTTACCATCTATGTTAAGAGGGGGAAGATGCCAAGAAAAGAATTCATCCAAGAATATGCTGGAAATGAAGCTGACGCTTCTTGGTCTGAAAAGATAGCTAAATCAAGAAAACCGTGGGCAAAAGAAGTAAAAGAAAATCTGTCCGAGATCGTTAGATTGCAAAATAAACTTTCTAAACTTGAAAAAATTATTCAATTACCTGTCAGTGAAATTAAAGATATAAATAGAAAGATGTCCATAGGTGAAGCGAAAATTCGAAGAGCTAAAAAAGATATGGTAGAAGCGAATCTCAGATTAGTTATCTCTATAGCCAAAAAATATACAAATAGAGGACTTCAGTTTTTAGATCTTATTCAGGAAGGCAATATTGGTCTGATGAAAGCTGTGGATAAATTTGAGTATAGAAGGGGTTATAAATTTTCTACTTATGCCACTTGGTGGATACGTCAGGCAATCACACGTTCGATCGCTGACCAAGCAAGAACGATTCGTATACCAGTCCATATGATAGAAACTATTAATAAACTTAATCGTGTATCACGCCAAATGGTTCAAGAAATGGGAAGAGAACCTACTCCTGAAGAATTAGGGGAGCGTATGGATCTTCCAGAAGATAAGGTTAGAAGGGTATTAAAAATAGCTAAAGAGCCAATTTCAACAGAGACTCCAATCGGAGATGAAGAAGATACAACCTTAGGTGACTTTATTGAAGATACTTCTATCGATGCACCCGATATTGCCGCCATAGAAGAAAACCTCGAGGGTGCTACTGATGACATATTAGGCAGTCTTACAGCAAGAGAAGCTAAGGTTTTGAGGATGAGATTTGGTATTGGGATGAATACTGATCATACTCTGGAAGAAGTTGGTAAGCAGTTTGATGTAACTCGAGAGAGAATAAGACAAATAGAAGCTAAAGCTTTAAGAAAATTAAGACACCCAACTAGATCCTCTCACTTGAAAGGTTTCCTAGACGAATAAGGGCCTGTAGCTCAGTTGGTTAGAGCAGTGGACTCATAATCCATTGGTCGGAGGTTCGAGTCCTCCCGGGCCCACCATCTAAAATCTTTTTATTCTATTCTTTTCCACTCGACTCATTAATATCAAAACCAATGGAATTGTGATTGGGAAAGCAAAGACCATTACTATAAGTCCACAGAAAAAAGAAATTATTTGAAAAAGGTTTGCTGAATTTGCTTCTGGGATATCAGATTTAAAAAACCTAGCCGTATATAGATAAGGATATTCTTTAAAGTAGTTCTGCATAGTATTAACCCATTTTCTAAGGTTTATAAGCCTTTGATCCTTGAGAAGGGATTGCAATGCCGGTACAGGAATACTTGCATGACACTGTATTATTCCAAACATTACAAAGTCTTTTGAACCTGGTTTCATACCATCCATGAATGGACCTTCAGACGAATCAAGTATATTCTCCCAATACATGAATTGATCTCCAAAATTTTCAGGTTCCTTCTGTTTTAATGTCCATTTTCCAATATTTATTAACATGAACATATAAAAGGCAACAAAGCTTAAAAGAAAGTTATTTATTGTATTATTGATTAAAGATCCAGAAATCTGTCCTCCTTGTGCAAAGTGCAAAAAGAACTTCAAGGGATTATCTGTACGATGTAAAACACCTTGCCAAGCATTATTTGCTGCTTTAAGTTCATCAGGGAGTATAGGTTTGTAACCTAATTTAGTAAGTATCTGTGTTGACTCAATTTCCCAAGGTACTTCATTTAGTGAAACTGCAGGCATATAAACACCCCACTTCTTGAAGACTTCATAAGGCGGTCTCACATATAGATCGTATTCCAGATCTTTATCATATAGGGCAAGTAAGACTGCTTGTACCCAAGGAGAGTGAGTAAAACCATATACTTTTGCACTCATACTCTAATTTTGATGATGATTCGTTATCCTGTTTAATTTAAGGTATTTACTAGATTTAGAAACATCCTTGAATAAGGATTTTATTTTCTTATTTCTGCATAAACTTTAGTTGACCCATCTTTGTAATGCACAAGCACATCATATGGCGTAAAACGATCATCAACTTCCATACCCGGTGAACCCAAAGGCATTCCAGGAACTGATAGGCCAATTGCATCTGGATTACCTTCTGCAAGAAATTGTGAGACATATTCACTTGGTATATGACCTTCAAAAAAATGTCCTTGTGAGGAAACCCCTGTATGACATGACCTATGCTTAGGCTCTATTTTTAGTTCTTCTTTTATTTTTACAAGGCTTTGGTGATCTTTTGTATTTATTGTAAACCCATTTTCTTCCATATGCTTAACCCACATTTTGCAACAACCACAGGTTGGAGTTTTGTGAACTAGTAGTTCAAAATTGGAATCACTATTTTGTTTACTGATGCTAGTAGCTCCTACGAATGAGATTGATAGAAACAGCAGAAAACCAAGATATATTTTTTTCATATATTAATTTTATACTTTCTAAACTTCTTTGAAAATGAACGTCTATTTCAGGAATGTTATATCCTACTTCATAGGTTAAAAATGGGGTCGATTGACAAAATCAATCTATCTTTCTCATCAGGAGGTGATCGGTGCACGATGCCATTAAATTTATCATTCCAAGCACCGCCTTTAAGTAAAGACAAGTGACCTGTTACCATTTGTTTGATATCGGCATTTTCCTTAATGGGTATGTCTTTATTATCTCTATTTAAAAGGATTTCCCAATCAACGTCTTGATTTGAGATCCATTGCGTTCCCTCTCCGCACAAAGTAATGAGCATTCTGCATCTAATATTATCTACATGAAAGAGCGGGCACATAGGTGATCTTAGAGTGGCGATTCTTACTCCAATTTTTTTACAATCTACAAGACTTCCTAGCATTTCACCACTTTCTAAAATCAAATCAACTAACATTGACCTGAAAGATGTATCTAATGACTCGGGTAGGTTTTCTTGAATAGTCCAAGAGTCGTCTAAATCTTGATGCCATTGAAGTTTTAAGACCTCTCTAGATTTAATAAAATTTGTTGATAAATCTTTTATGCTGTCAAATTTTTGCCTTTTAACACTGACTAATTCGACATCATCTAAATGTATATCTGAAAAGCAACTTAATTGATCTCCTATAACTGCATTCATTATCAATCAGAGTTTATGAATTTTATTGCCATGCCGGGAAAGGATCGTTTAATGTTTTCCAGTATGCTTTACCTTTTAGAACTTCATCTTCGCTCAAAAGGCACTCATCAAGTCTTTCTATCATCTTTTCTTTATCTAACCCTTGGCCGATAAAGACCAATTCTTGACGCATATCACCGAAAGGTTCTACCCACATCTTTCTAATTGCGTTTAGGTATTCTTCGTCTAAAGGCCAATCCTTCTTCGGAACAGATTTCCAGAACATTCCTGCAAATCCATAATGAGCAATACCACCAGCTTGACTCCATTGTCCTGCAAACTCAGGTCGAGTTGCCAACCAAAAATAGCCTTTTGAGCGGATAAGCTTTCCAAACTGTTTAGTGCCATGAAGAAATTTGAAAAATTTGTCAGGATGAAAAGGTCTTCTTGCTTCATATGTGAAACTACCAATTCCATATTCCTCAGTTTCCGGAACATGTTCACCGCGCATTTCTTTTAACCAACCTGGAGCTTGTTGAGCGCGCTCAAAGTCAAAAAGACCGGTATCCAATACCTCATTTATATCAACTTTCCCATTCGCAATAGGTACTATTTTGGCCTCAGTATTAAGTGTTTTTAAAATAGCTTGTAAACGTTCTATTTCTTGTGGACTAGCTAAATCAGTTTTACTTAATAAAATAATATCGGCAAATTCAACCTGATCAACGAGAAGATCAGCTACACTCCGCTCATCCTCTTCACCTAAAGATTCACCAGTATCTTGTAGATACTTTGCTTCATCATAATCCTTTAGGAAATTGATGGAATCAACTACCGTCACCATTGTGTCTAAATTAGCGACATCGGACAAAGAAACTCCATTTTCATCTGCAAAAGTAAATGTTTCTGCTACAGGAAGTGGTTCAGATATTCCAGTAGATTCGATGACTAAATAATCAAATCTACCTTCTTGCGCAAGTTTATTAACCTCTTCTAGAAGATCTTCTCTAAGTGTGCAGCAGATACAACCATTACTCATTTCGATCAGTTTCTCCTCACTACGATTTAGAGAAACTTCATTTTGAACGATAGCAGCGTCTATATTAATTTCACTCATATCATTCACTATTACAGCTACTCGTTTATTTTCTCTGTTATTTAAGATGTGACTTAGTACGGTAGTTTTACCTGCGCCTAAAAAACCTGAAAGCACAGTAACTGGGAGTTTATTACTTAGAAGATTTTCCATTTTTACCCTTAAAAAATAGTTATATCCAAATAACATAGCATAGTTGTCAACCCCCCCCCTTTGAAGATTGATAATAAAAGGGAATTTTTGACTTAATTGCCACTTGAAAAGTCTTTTGTAAGATTGATTTATACTATTAATACTCTCATAATTGATTCGTTATAGATCAACTTCATTTGTGACTCACCAAACTTCAATAATGCTTTATTTTATTACGATAATTATCATTGCAATAAGCTTATGGATTGGTAATTCAGCAGTCTCACTATTTTTGGGTATATCTCTAGCGCTCTTTTATAAATTACCCAAAGATTTTCTTACTCAAAAGTATGGATCCAGAATTTTACAAACAGGCATCGTTTTTTTAGGAGGCAGTTTGAGTTTAGATTCATTTTACGAGACCAATTCAGTTTATTTCTTTTGGATTTCGCTCTACGTGGTTTTGGCATTCGGTGCAGTTATATTGCTAGGCAAAATATTGGGTGTTTCTCAAAAGCTATCCTTTCTTTTGGCTTCTGGAACAGCAGTTTGTGGCGGAACTGCTATCGCTTCAGTTGCACCTTCAATTAAAGCTAAACCAGAAGACTTAACGATGGCTATTACGATAGTTTTTTTATTAAATGCTGTAGCTGTTTTATTATTTCCCACCTTAAATAACTTCATTCAACTAAACGAAGTTCAGTTTGGTGCATGGGTTGCACTTGCAATACACGATACGGCATCTGTTGTTGGCGCTGCTTCAAGTGTAGGTGAATTATCAGTTGAAGTTGCAGCAACACTTAAAGTAGCAAGGACAATCTGGATAGTCCCCTTAGTAATTTTTGCGGCTTGGCTTTATAGAAATAAGAATGAAGGACTAGGGTTGCCTCTTTTTGTCATTTTCTTCTTGATTGCCGCTTTATTAAATTCTTTTCTCCAACCTGACGAGATTATTACAGGCTACCTCAAGGAAATTAATCGAATTTGCCTTTTGACAGGTCTTTTTTGTATTGGAACTCAGATAAATAGAGATGGCTTAAGCAAGCTTCAATTCAAGCCAATAGCCTTAGCATGCTTAATTTGGTCGATAATTATTCCTACTTCTTTACTGTTAGTGCAAGGCCTTTAATTAGAACTTTTTCTTTTGTTTTTCGCATTTTCCTTTTGCAAGAATTTCTATTTTTGGGTCTTTACCCTTTTTTCCATCTACTCTTTTTAGCCAAATATCTCCCTTAATTCTCGCTTTACCAGTAAACCAATTTATCTCATTATTTATTTTATAAATATCAACTTTATATTCAGGATAATTTGGATGCATTGCTCCATTCTCAATGAAATGAGTTACCATAATGCCGGTCTCTTTTTTCTCCTTTACCCAATCACTTTGCGTAACCCAGACCGGAGCTGGTTCTACAACATAGTCTAGTTTTAGGAGATCATCTGAATTTTCGTCCAAGATCCAATATTGGATTACATCAATTTTATTTTTATCCCATGCATCTTTATTAAGCGTTTGTTTTGCTCTATTTAAAAAAAATATTGATTGAGTTGTGGTAACGGCTACATTTTTTGCAATCTCTACAGCTTCATTAAAGTAATTTCTTCTGAAGTCATCATAAGTAATGGAATAATTGCCTTCCAATTCACATAAAACTTTCTTAGGTTCTTCAGAATATGACGAATCAGCAATAAAAAGTACTGTCATCAAGGTAAATAATTTATTCATCCTAAGATAAATTTTACATACAAAAAAAGTAACTAGAAAGTAACTTTATTGATCTAGAAAAGTTTAAAAAAAAATATTATATTATCTCAGTGTCTGCTGATTGTTTGATATTGAATAGAGATGGAAGGCCTCTGAGCTTTTTTCCACTTTCAGTAGTCGACTGGCACTCTGCTATTAAACTCACTTTAAACCGAAAAGTCTTCGTTGTGAAAGATCACAGTGATTGGGTTGTCAGGTCTCCAAGCATGGCCTTCAATGTTCCAAGCATAATCATGCTCTCAAATTATCATCATCTAAAGAAAGAGGTAAAGTTTTCGAGATCTAATGTTTTTTTTAGGGATAACTATGTATGCCAGTACTGTGAAAAAAAATTTCCGAGAAATGACCTTACTTTAGATCATGTAATTCCAATTTCGAAAGGAGGGGATACGTCTTGGGAAAATGTCACTACTTCATGCAAAGTTTGTAATAACAAAAAAGGGAATTCTGATTTGAAGCCATTGACGCCGCCTAAGAAGCCAAACTTAAAGCATATGATGAGATCTTATTTAGATTCGTCTTATAACTTTAAAGATGAGGAATGGACAAAGTATATTGATATCGATTGAAATTTACTTCCAAACAAGGGTCTTAGAAGCAGTCATTTCTTTTATAAAAATTTCCTCTTCCGAAGAGTAAGGGCTACCATCAGCTCTTAAAATATCATGAAACCATACTTCAGGCTCAGGTATATCATCACCTTCATTTAAAAAATCACCTTCTTCCTTTTTCTTTTTTAGGTCTAAGATTGTAGACCAGCCAAAATGTGTTTGGCTTTTTCCAGCTACGAGCCCCCAGTTAATACATCCAATATTATTTTTTTTAAAAATAGGTAAGCTAAATTCAAAAGTTGACCCAAATTCTCTAGCCATATACTCAGTACATATTAAAGGTCTATTGAAATTTTTTAGTCTATCGATTGTCTCTTGAAGTTTTTCGCCCTCGTAAGTGTGAAAAGTAATTACATCAGAGTTTTTTTGATTTAATTGAATAATCTCTTCACCTACGGAGCCATCTAAACAGGCTGTTAATGGTTGGGAGGGCCTTACTTCCAGTGCCCATTCCCAAACTAATTTTAATAAAGCTAAAGATTTGTCACCTATTCCAAATTGACCAGGTTCATTGTAAATATCCCAAAGAAGAATTCTCTGATCATCGCCGTAGTGCTCGAGTATTTCTTGAACAAAACTCTTAAGTCTAGGTATTCCTGGATGACTATCGTTATCATGAATTTCACTTACAAGGGCCATACCTGGGCTTTGCTTCCAACCTGAATTATGAACACCTTTAACTGGTTTGGGTTGGACACCAAGTTTTGGATAAGGTCTGTGACAGTCATCAAATAAAACTAACATTGGCCTTATCTTATTTTGGGCACAAATATCTAGAAATTGATCTAAGATATTTTTAAAAGTTTCTGGATCACTCCAAAGCAAGTCATGCAGATAAACTCTTACTGAGTTAAAGCCTAAATTATTTGCCCAAGATAATTCCCTTTTATTTATTTCAATATCAAATGTTTCTGGTTGAAACATTTCCAGCTGATTTATTGCATTACTGGGTAGATAGTTGCATCCTACTATCCAATCTTGGTCTTTATACCATGTAAAGGCTTCTGACTCTGTCCATTTAGTCATAATTTAGTCAGTCTTTAGACATTTAGTCATGCCTTGTATAAAAATACCTTGTCTTGCTATTTCACAATGCTCTTTAAGACGAAAAGGAGTGGGATAGGTTAGCCATTCACAACTTTTACAGGGTTTAATAAAGAGACTAAACTCATTTGCAAATGAAGTTGATGGATAAACGAATAAAGTGATAAACACGGTTAGTATAAAAGCCTTTTTCATAATTTTTTTATTCTATAATTCATACTGACTGAGTATGGCCATTATAAGCACAAAAGAGTTAGATATATATTTTGAAAGGAGTGCACCACGCCCTAATGGAACATTATTGTTTATAGGCGGAACAGGTGGAGACTTACGCAATAAGCCCAATCAGCTTCATTCACCTCTTTCAGATCATTTTGAAATTATTAGTTATGATCAAAGAGGCTTAGGTCAGACATCTAGCCCATCTGGAGCTTATTCAATGCAACAATATGCTGATGATGCTGCTCATCTTCTAGATGTCCTTCAAATAAATACTATTCCGGTTATGGGTGTTTCTTTTGGTGGCATGGTTGCTCAAGAATTTATAAAAAGGCATTCATCTAGAGTAAGTAAACTAGTCTTGGCTTGCACTTCCTCAGGTGGAGATGGTGGCTCTTCATATCCTTTACACATATTAGAAGAGTTGAATGAAGAGGAGAAACTAGAGAAAAGTATCAAAATAAATGATCTTAGAATTACTGATGAATGGATAGAGCAAAATAAGGATTCATGGCGATCTATTAAAGAACACGCAAAAAATAGGAACGCATTTAAACCAAAGCCAAGAAACCTCCTTAAACAACTCCTGGCAAGAAAGGACCATAATACTTACTTAGATTTAGATGATATCAACATTCCCACTTTTTTACTGGGAGGTAAATATGATGGAATAGCTCCTGTATTAAATATGGAGAAGATGCATCAAAAAATTCGTAACAGTAAGTTAGAGTTCTATGAAGGGGGTCATTTATTTCTAATGCAGGATACCAATGCCTTCCAGGACATAATTAACTGGCTGACTCATTAAAGCTAATTATCTTACTTGCTGTAGATTCCCAAGAAGACCTAATGTCGGAGTCTATATTAGATAAGTCTGGAGGAATGTTATATCGCCTTATTGATTTCCTTACAATCTCCCCATCTTCATTTGTATCGATATCAATAATATTTAAAGCGGCATGATCCTGATCAAATTTCGATGCTAGACTTATATCAATGTCATTTAACCAACACATGATTGCAGCATTAACTGCACCATGCAAAACAATGGCTATTTGACTCCAATCTTCTTGTAAGATTTTTTCTAATTGATTTGTTACTCTATTATAAAATTCGTCTGCTTCTTCAATTCCACCTATTGCATTTTTTGACTTAGAACTTTCAAATAGATATCCAAATTTTTTTACATCATTATCTCTAAAAGACTTAGGGTCCCATTGATATTCTCTAAGTTCTGGATAGGCCTCTATCTCGATTCCTCTCCTTTCTGCCATGTGGGCTCCAGTCTGAAGAGTTCTCGGTAAGCCTGAACTAAGAATTCTTTCAAAATATATATCCTTTGTATTCTCATCAATTAACTTCGCTTGCAAAAGACCTTTGTCAGTTAAGTCAACTAAATTTGGATCTGCAACAACTTTACCTGAGGGCATATAATTTACTTCTCCATGCCTAAATAAATAAATTCTTTTTCTTGTAAGTCCATCTAAAGACATATTTTCTTTCATATCGTTAACTCTTAATACCTGTGAAAAGCTTTATTAAGCTCAATTAGCGAGATCAAGTTTGGAAATAAAATTCTCAAAAGACTCAAGGCATCCTGAATAATGAACAGTTTCCATATTTCGCTTCATCATCTCTCTCCAGTTTTCTTTTGATTTGAGTTGTTCGGGATCCTTATATCCATCAATAGATCCAACTGTGAAGCCCAAGTATTCAGGCCATATATTAATAAAAAGAAGCTTAAGATCATCAAGGAGAACTTCATAAGGATATTCGTCTTTAATTTCAGGTTTCTTAGAAATCATGGCCTCATAATATATCGATGTCATTTCATCAAGCCTGTGTATCATTCCGCTATCCAATGAAAATGAATTAAACCAAACTTGTCCGAATTCATTACTTGCTGGGCCAGCTACCCACATCTGCCAATCTATTATTCCCATGCTGCCATCATTCTTAGATTTAAAGATATTATTCCCTCGTGCATCACCATGAGTAATCGTTCGTGGCCTCTTTTGCAGTTCCTTGAGTAATTCTTCTTGTATTTTTTTTCCGTTTTTGGAGGCATAAATATCCACAAGTTTTTTTATTGTTTCACCTACCTCATCACTAACCATTGAAAGCAGTGATTCCCCATAAACGTCTTCCCATTTAGGGACAGCTCTGTCCCACGTTGTTTCTCCGTCTTCCCAATAATCATCATTTAAATTTTGCCAGTGGGCTCTAAAGGGTCCCAATCCAGCATCATTCGATACAGGTTCCCCCCAGCAAGCTGCATGAAAGTACCCAAGGTCCTTCATGAATTGAATTGTATCGTCATAAGTCATGGGATTATCAAACTGATCAAATGGAACCCAATTATCTTCATCAAAATCTTCTAGAACTAAGCAAAATTCCTTACATTCAATATCATCATCTGCTTTGAAGATTCCATAACATTCCGGAACTCTAATGACATCTTTTACTTTATGAATGAGAGTCGAGTAAAAATAAACTTCTTTTGCATATACTTGAGTAGATAAACACATTTCAACAACTTCCGGAATTTCTTTTGTACATTTAAGAAAACAACTTTTTGGAAGATCATTAATTCCATCATAAGAAATATTAAAGACTCTAAATGCATCCGCTAAAACTCCGCCAGCTGTCATGCTCGTATCTAATTCAAATGATATGACTTTTCCGTTAAAACACTTCGAGAGAAACTCGTTCGTAACCTCTTCAGGATGAAGAGGAAAATCTCTTGATACTTTATTCACAAAAAAAACTCCTTTAAAGATTATATTTACATCATAAAGTCTATAACTTTGATGAATATTTCAGGACTATTAATTACTACGCAATCAAGTAAAATACGTCCGCGCTCACTTGTTCAAAGTGGATATTATCATACTACATAGAAATCTGAGATTAGAGGACAATTCAGCTCTTTTCCACGGTTCCCATAAGCAGAATTATCGAGTTCTCTATGTTTATGACAAGCATTACTGGTCGTCAGATGGGCGATCTCCAAGACAATTTTCATTTTTTGTAGATTGTTTGAAAGAACTTCAAATAGGCCTTACTAAACTTAATTCATGTATTGAGATTTTTCAGGGTAGTTATTCTGATTTAACAACTTATATTGAGACAAACTATCCCCAGTCAAGGATTCATCTTAATCATTCTACTGATACATCCTATTTCAGAGATCAAATGAGCAAATTCAAGAATATTTTTAAGGAATCTCAAAGACTAAAAGTATATGAAGATTTTGGAATACAAACTCAGGAATTTAATAGAGACAGGTGGTCTTATGATTGGAATAAGCAAATGAGAAAAGAACGACTTGATCTACCAAAATCTAATCTTAACCATGAACCTACAGATTTAATGACTCTCGATGACTTTTTAGATTCCCAGAATATCATTCAAAAAAGTTTTCAGAAAGGAGGTACAAAAGAAGCAAATGTGTTACTTGAATCTTTCTTTGAGATGAGATCTGAAGGGTATTCAAAAAAAATGTCCAGCCCTCATGAAGCTGAAGAATCATGCTCAAGACTTTCTCCTCACATAGCATTCGGTACAATATCAATTAGGGAAATATATCAAAAACTTGAGTCTTATTATCCTCAATCACAATTCAAGAGAGATCTCTATTCGTTCAGGAAAAGACTATATTGGCATTGTCATTTCATACAAAAATTGGAAACAGAGCCCGAGTTGGAATTTAATTCCATGCATAGAATGTGTGATAACCTCAGAGAATCCGAGAATAAAGAATTTATTGATAGATGGATTAATGGTGAAACAGGATTTCCTTTTATGGATGCATGTATGCTTTATCTTAGAGAAAAGGGTTGGATCAATTTTAGAATGAGAGCGATGATCATGTCATTTGCATCTTATAATTTATGGCAACCATGGCAATCCACATCTCCTTTGCTTGGAGAACTGTTTGTCGACTACGAACCAGGTATACACATTCCCCAAGTACAGATGCAAAGTGGAGTTACTGGAATAAATCTACCTAGAATTTATTCAGTCAATAAACAGAGCTTAGATCAAGATCCTGAAGCAAAATGGATAAAACAAATAATCCCAAGTCTCAATGATATTGATCCAAAAAAAATACATTCCGCAGATTTACAGACAGGTTACATTTCTCCAGTAGTAGATCTGAAACAATCAGCAAAATATGCAAGAGATACTATTTGGTCAATAAGAAAAGGAGATGAGTTTAAGCAGATTGCTAGATCCGTTTACTATAAACATGGCAGTAGAAAAAGAAGTTAAAAATGAACATTAGAACTAGACAAGTATTAGGATATCTTGGAGTAATTCCCTTTATTTTTTTATCCTTTTATCCGCTCTTCTTAGATTTTCCTGAGGGTTATGTATTCAATCTACTTTTATCATTTTACGGAGGTGTAATACTATCTTTCTTGGGAGGTATGACATGGGGCTGGGAAGGAGAGGATGAAAATAATCTTTCTTTAATAGTTGGCATTCTAGTTTCACTGGCCGGTTTTTTGATAATTGCACTCTCCAATATGTTTCTTTATTACAGTCTATGCCTAAGTCTTCTTACATTTATTTTATTCTATCTATTTGAATTGAGAGTCTCAGAGAAGATGAAGCAAGTGAAATATAGAAACCTAAGAGCAAATTTGACCATATTGGTAACTATTTCTTATATCGTTTGTCTGGCAACTTACACTTGGTAGAAAAAACTATTATTGCCTCCTTAGCTCAGTTGGTAGAGCAGGTGACTCTTAATCACTTGGTCGTAGGTTCGAGTCCTACAGGGGGCACCACAGTGATCATCGGTGTCTAAAAGATTAAAAGCTCTTGATTTAATTTTTTTTGACAGTTTTAATCAGATTGCTAATAAATAAAATGCAAAGGAGTGCAATATGAAAGCTTTAATAACAAAAATAGTAGCAACCTTCTTGTTATCCAGTATGTCTTTTTTAAGCTTTAGCTCAGAAAAAGAAGTATTGGAAATTATATATAAATGGGCTGCCTTGGAGTCTGACCTTGATGCTCAGTCTGAATTAATTAGGGACGACAGAGTAATGATAACCTCTAAAAGATGGCCTAATCAGGCAGATAATTTAATGGTTCAGAAAGAGAGAAGGGCTGCAAATCTTTCACGAGATCCTGATTTAAAGATAATTGCTACGATATCGTCTCCAGAAGTTAGAATTTATGGTGAGGTAGCTATTGCAGATTTTGTAAGGCGATATGATTTTATTCCAGGTATGGGTGAGATGAGTCCACCAAATTTCACTTACATTACTCTCGTATTAGTTGAAGAAGATGGAAATTGGAAAATAGCACATACACATAATTCTTCTATGTAACTTATGTCGTGATAGGCTTTACATAATCCAGAGACTTTCAAAAAGAGAAAGTAAAATTACATATTTACTTTCTCTTTTTCTATTTTGCTGGAAATGAAATCTTGCAACTTCTCTAATTCATCACATGACTTAGGGCACAGAGATTCTAACTTTATTAAATTCTCATTTGCCAATTCAGACCTATTTGTTACAACATAAAGCTCTCCCTGGTATTCGAGTGCGGCTTTATTTTCGGGATCTAATTCTAGGGCTTTTTCATAATACTTTTCGGCATTAGCATAACTTCCAAGTTTTCTTGAAGAGAAAGCTAGAAGAGTCCATCCGTCAGCATCATCTTTCTTTTTTCTAGTATAGATTCGGAGTACTTTTTGAGCTTTACCATATTGGTTTTTGTCCAGATGTTCTATCGCTTTTGTATATAGATCTGATGGCTTTTTTTTGTCATATTTTGCTGCTTTTATTGGCATGGCTACTAGTGAAGAAAGTACAAATATAATCAGACCAACTTTTAAAAATTTTTTCATATAATATCTAAGAATATAAATTCAGAAAGGCAAGCAGCGAGATAGACAATTTTAAAGCATTAAAGTTTTTTTAAAAGTTTTAAGTATCTCATGGTTGTATGAAAAACTTAGTCGGGGTGTGTTTATTTTGAAAATAAGCGAACAAATAGAAAAAACCTATAAAGACTTTGAGGTATTTTTTAAAGAGGAGTTAAATCTTGATTTAAAGAAATTAGATATGTCTGAGGTACGCGATAAATTTAAGGAACTTGTTCTCAAAGATGATCCAATCTTTACAGAGGAAAATCAAGCTGAGGATTCTTTTCTGTATATTTATCACTACAGAGAATTACAAGAGATCAAAAGAGTGTCCAACTATTTGTTGGAGTTAAACCAACGAAATTTATATGAAAAATTCATGTTGGAGTTTTTTAATGATTCATCACCTTCAGGACTAGAAGAACTCAAGGTTCATCAGATAAATAATGAATCAGACAAGGTTTGGTTTTCCAGAGATGAATCTTCTAAAGACCTCATTAATTCTTGGAGATCGGAAAGGTTTAGTTCTTATTTATAAGTTATTCTTCCGACTGTTTTAATTTCTCTAGACTTATTTTGTCTTTGAGGCTCATTAGATAGGCTGAACCTGCAAGAATAAAAATTGCACCTGCCTCCCACATGACCATAATCGCATCCATTTCTTTCGTTTGCATTATAATCAAACGACACAGAGCAGTGATTGCAACAATGATTGGAAGAGTAACAGGTATCCTGTTAGTGCTATAGAAAGCCCCAACCATGGCGAGGATTTCTGCATAAATAAAAAGCATGAATAGATCACCTAGTAAGATTTCTCTTTGCAAGATCATCTCATAGAGATACATGGCCGAAGCTATACATGTTGATATTCCAATTAGTGCTAGAAGTAATTTTTCACTTGCTATGGTGGTCCAACTCAAGCCTTTATTCATGCCGGTGTTAAGAATTTTATTAAATCTTTCTTTCATAATTGAACTATAAATACCCAAATGAGATTTGTCAGTAAAACTGATATTGTCAGTAACACACTAATTCGATGAAGAGTAGAAAAAAGTTTATCATTTCCATCATCTCTAGCCCTATTTGTTGCTCCTATCATGGAATTGCAGATTAAACCTGCTAAGAAGGTAAAAACTCCAACGCAATATGCGATTATTAAATTAGAACCTTCTATAAGAGCTAATAGAGTGAATAAAATTCCAGCAACAGATATCGACTTAAAAAGCTTTGGGAAGAGGGATCTTAATATTATTGGTCTGCTTTCTTCAGGTAAGTCTCGAAAAACTGTAGGTGCAACAAAGGCGGACTGAAATATAATCAAACCACAAACTAAACCTGAAATTAAGATTTGAGCAAATAACATAACTTTTAACTTTTATATATTTTAATAAGGAACATTATAAATTTTTGAGATATTTTTTGATAAATCTTCTTTGTCGAAGAAAGTAGGTTTGTATTCTTCTTGAATATACAAATCCATTTGGTCAGCAAAATGAATTGAGTTTATATCTTGAGTGGCACTTCCATACTGGTGAATGCTTTTAGATTCTTGCTCACCATTCTTATCCCAACTTACATGTATGTAAAGTCCATCTCCTCCCGCAGCTTTTAAATCTCCTTCTTCATCGTTTCTTCCATAAATAGCCCTTAGAACATCAGGACCGCCTTGTACTGATTCTTTTTTACTTCCCCTGATAATAAAATTTCTTTCTGACCAAGGAGGATCAACTCTTCCGTAAGTTTGGTTTAATTCTTTCACGCATTCTCTAAAGGATATCTCAGGATCTTGAGGGATTCTTTGCCCCTGTTCAGAAATCCATTCACTCGATAGAACACATACCCCGAGAGCGGCAGAAGTATTTTTAAAATCTGTTGCCAGGTCCCACTTTCTTAAAATATCTCGTGCATTATTTAATTCACTAGACTCGAAGTCTTTATCGAATAACTCTGCTATATACTTGTAAGATCTAGATTGCTTTGAGTATTTATTATCAAACTTTATATCATCAAAATCCTTACCGCTGATTTTTTTATCTTGGCTGAAAAGTTCAATAGATCTGTATGCTCTATTAGTCATCCTTGTTTGCAGACCCAAAGTAGGGGAATAATTTTTTGATAACAAGTTGTCTTTTTCACCCGTTACCTTGAATGGATCTTGATTTGTACTTGCAATCCAACCTGAGGAAGGGTTTTGTAGCTGTGGAATTGACTCAAAGTTTACATATTTGTCCCAAACCAGATCAGACCTCGAACCATCGATGACATTTTTCCAATTTATTCCCTCTTTCCTTAGCGGTGAAGAAGAATTATGAAGGAAATATATATTGCCTTCTCTATCAGCATAGACACCATTAAAAGATATTATAGATCTCATTTTCATGGCCTCTAGCCATTCTTCTAGAGAATTTGATTTATTCATTGCATACCATTGATTGACTTGCTTGATATCACTCATTCCTGAAAACCTAAGGGCATAACTTTTATCAGCTACTTCCAATACAGGGCCATGAACTGAATACTTTGCCTCTCTCTCAACCGTCCATTTGATTGGTCCGAATAGTTTGATTGGAAGTCTTACCATCTCAATTTTGAAATCAACCCATTCTCCATCAAGCAAATATTGATTTTCATTTTCTGGATTAACTTCGAGTAAGTAACTATCAGAAAGATCGGGTTTATTGACTGTAAATCCCCAAGCTATATTTTCATTAAAACCTACAAATACAAAAGGTGATCCAGGAAAAAGGCCACCCATCATATTCCATCCTTCATCACTTCTCACATGCGCTTCATACCAAGCCAAAGGTCCATCAAGTGGTTGATGAGAATTAATAATAATTCTTGTAGATTGATCGGATGTCTTGCGAGAGTTAACAGCTAATACATTTGAACCGGTTACAAATTCTTGATTTCGATACAAGGTTGTATATTCCTCTTTTAAGTCAGATTCTCTCTGAAGTTTCTCTATAGAACTTACTACACCAGAAAAGAAAAGATTCTGTATCGAGAATCCTGCAACAATATCTTTTTCTGTAACTGGAAAGAAATGGTTATAACCATTATTTGGATTATTTATCATCCAATAATTTATACCTGCTGCATACGCCTCAATAACTTTTCGTACTTCTGCATTTAAATCATTTGTATAGTTTTCATCTATTTGTTCTCTTATTTTAAGGACCTTAATCAGATAATCTTGTATAGCACCGTCAATGCCATCTTTGAGACCCATCTCTGCCCTGTATAGATACATATTTTCAGCAATATTTTTAAAATCATCCTCAGCATGAGCATATGCTAAACCAAAAGCAGCATCCGCATCTGTCTTCCCATAGACATGAGGAACTCCCCATATATCCCTTGAAATTTCTGCACCGTACGATTTTGACTCTTCGAGATAGAAGCTCACTGCAGTTCTATCAAGAGATTGACATGAACACAATATTATACAAATTGTTAGTAATACAAGATTACGCATCATGAATATTATATTTACCTCTTATTTAATAGGTAAAGATAAATAATTTGAAAAGAACTACTTGATTCCCGATGGAGAGACTCGAGTTTTACCTTTCGTTGAAATAACTTCGACCAAGTCACCGATGGAAAAGTTATATTGAGAGGTCTCTTGCACAACTGATATGGTTCTTCCATCATCCATATTGATGGTCAGTTGTATTCCTTCAACTGACTGAATATTTTTAGACACATTACCACCCAGAGTAGCTCCTATAGCTCCTCCAATTACGGCTCCAATTTCAGACTCAGGTTTAGAGTCACTTACCTGACTTCCTGCTGCAGCACCCACCAAACCACCGACGATCGTTCCCGACTTAGTTTCTCCTTCTATTGTTACTTTTTTTAGAGAAACTATTTCTCCATAAAGTACATTTGAAACTTTTTGTACTGAATCACGATCGTAGGTATCCGGTTTTAAAGAAGAATTGGCGCAACTAGTAAAAAGACAGATGAGTGTTGCTAACGATATGATTTTTTTCATTTTTTCTCTTAGCTATAAATGGAACCTTCAAATTCTTGAAGTGTTGTGAAACAGCCTTCTTCAGAAAACGGAAGCATTTGCATTAAGATTAATGCAGCAATTTCATTTTTTGGATCAATCCAAAAGAAAGAGTTAAATAATCCTGCCCATCCAGAACTATTCTTAGGTCGTCCAGACCTAATGTCTTCATGATTAACCATAAAGCCCGGACTCCATGATTTAGTGGATGTAGGAAAAAAATCTACATCATTGGAGAGCATGGGGACTTGAGTTAGCATTTTTTTCATTACCAACTCTTCATTCAGGCTACTTAGCATTGAGCTTATTGAAGACTCAGATATTATCTGTTCTTGAGAGCCTTTACCTAAATTTAAGAAGATTCTGAGAAACTTAGAATAATCATCAAGACTTGATATCAGGTTTCCACCTCCAGAATAAAAAGAAGATTTTTCAGGCACTTCGAAAGGCATTTCTATATATTCATCATCATTTCTTCCGTAAACTTTTGCTACTCTTGAGAGTTTATTTTTATCGAGATCATAAGATGTATTAGACATTTCTAATGGTTCAAAAATATGAGTATGCATGTATTCTTGGAGCGAACATTCGTTAATTTTTTCTATTAATACGCCTAGCCAATCAATTCCAATACCATATTCCCAATCTGATCCGGGTTCAAAAACCAAAGGAGCTTTTAGAAATTCATCATTATTTGCGAAGGCACTCTGTAAATCACCTTTCTCAACTAGTTTAGCTATAGATTCGTTCCATATTTCGTAAGCAAAACCAGATGTATGTGTTAATAGATGTCCGATATTTATATCATTTGACACATCCGATAATATTGGATCACCATTATCATCAAAGCCTCGAATAACTTTTTTATCAGTAATTTCTGGAAAAAAATCTTTAAGGTTTGTATCTAAAGAAAGAATATCTTTATCTATCAACTGGTAAATACATGTTGAGGTTATTGCTTTTGTCATAGAAGCAATCCTAAAGAGTGTATTGTCATCGACTGGATCTTTATTTTCTAGATCTTTAAAACCAAAGTGACCTTTGTATAAGTCCTCGTCCTTTGATATGACTGCAGCCGATACAGCTGGAACTTTCTGCTGAGCAGCATTCTCTAAAACATTATCTATTTTTGGAGAATCTATTTGCATTTTAAAGACTAGTGAACTTATCTAAGTGGAAATCAGCATTTCCAAATTGAGAGTCAATAACTAGTAATCTTTTAAAGAAATGACCAATCCTTAGCTCTTCAGTAACTCCCATTCCTCCATGAAGTTGAACTGCACTTTCTCCTACAAATATTCCAGATTTACCGATTAAGTGTTTTAGTGCATGCACAGTTCTTTGGGAAAGCGATGGATCTTGTACAGTTTCCATGGTGGCACGAAATAATAGAGATTTGCACTGTTCATACTCCATGAACATATCCACCATGCGATGTTGAAGCACTTGAAAGTCAGATAATGGATGGTCGAACTGCTCTCTCTGTTGAGTGTATTCCACTGTATCTTTATATAGAACTTCCATTGCACCGACAGCCTCAGCTGCTAAAGCTAAGATAGCATCATTTACTACTGCTTGAAGGATGGAAAACCCTTTATCCTTTTCCCCTATCAAAGATGTAGATTCTACTTTTACGTCTTTAAATATAATTTCAGAAGCTCTTAGACCATCAACAGTAGGGAAATTCTCTTTCTCTATTCCTTCTGCATCTGCATCTACAACAAATAAAGTGATTCCTTCTTCATCTACCTGACTACCACTCGTTCTGGCAACAACTACAATTTTATCTGCCGATTCTGCATTCAGTACCATAGATTTTTTACCATTAATGATAAAACCACTATTTTCCTCTCTGGCTGCCGTTGCCACATCCTCTATATCAAATCTACTCTGTTCTTCTGCATAAGCTAGTGTAATCTGTAAACTACCATCTATTAGGCTTGGAATGATTGAGTCTTTGATCTCTTTAGAAGCTCCTCTTTTTATGGATCCTCCCCCCAAGACAACATTCGCTAAAAAAGGCTCAAGCACTAATCCTTTACCGAATTGCTCCATGAGAACTAATGTATCAATCTGATTTCCACCAAATCCTCCATCCTCTTCACTAAATACCAGTCCAAGCCAACCTAATTCAGCCATAGAAGACCAGTATTCTTTACTAAAGCCTGGATCTTCTGAGCTTATTTTTATTCTGTTAGAAAGGTCATAGTTTTCCTGAACAAAACGTTCAACGCTTTGTTGAATCATTTTCTGTTCTTCAGAAAGTTCAAAATTCATTTTGAGCTACCTTTTGTGAGACCTAGAACTTTTTTAGCAACAATATCTTTTTGTACTTCGCTTGCTCCACCATAGATTGTGAAATATCGGCTATTTAAATATCCAGCTGTTCCTCCTTTTGCAAAAGAAGGACCAACACCTTTATCACCCCAAGCAGAAGAGTATATTCCGCTGGCTTCAACTGTAAGTTTTTGTATTCGTTGCTTAATTTCTGTTCCTTTAAGTTTTAGGATAGAAGATTCAGGTCCAGGTTCTCCACCAGCTGCTGCTGAGGCTAAGCTTCTTAGCTCAGTAAACTCTGTTGCTAATAAATCTATTTCTAATTCACCTACCTTAGATCTATAACTCGAATTATCCATGAGGTTTCCATTTCCTCTTTGTATGGATCTAGCATTATCTTTTAATTGCTCTAACTCTACTAAAGACTTAGATAGTCCAGCTAATCCAGTTCTTTCATGCTCAAGTAAGCCTTTTGCATAAGTCCAACCTTTACCTTCTTCACCTATTCTATTTTCAACAGGTACTTTTACATCTGTAAAATGAACCGTATTTACAGTATGCGAGCCTCCTAATGTGATAATTGGTTTGACTTCTATACCTTCTTGTTTCATGGGAAATAATAAAAAGGTAATTCCTTGCTGTTTAATTCCAGAGTCGTCTGTTCTCGTAAGACAAAATATCCAATCTGCGACATGAGCTAGAGTTGTCCAGATTTTGGAACCATTTACTGTGTAATATGTTCCATCATCTGATAACACAGCTTTTGTTTTGAGATTTGCTAAATCTGAACCAGCTCCGGGCTCAGAGTAACCTTGGCACCAATTTACCTTTCGATCTCTAATATCTGGCAAGAATCTGTCCTGTTGTTCTTGGTTTCCATAATTCATTAATATAGGAGCCAACATACCTAGACCAAACGGAAGATCAAAAGGGATATTCGCTTTTGCAGTCTCCTGCTCCCAAATATAATGTTGAGTAGGCGACCATCCTGGGCCACCAAATTTTTCAGGCCATTTAGGTACGTCCCATCCGCCTTTTTCTCTGGCTTTTTCAAACCATCCTAATCTCCAAGAGAAGTAGTCTTCTCCTGATTTAATTTTATTCTCTTCGAAAAAAGATCTTACTTCGTCCCTAAATGCCAGATCTTCACTGCTTAGATTTATATCCATATTATTTACTGAAATAGTTGAAAATGAGCGTAAATACTAATGTTTTTTGACATTGAAAGCTAGGAAAAACGGGCTTTTAAAGATAATTTAATATTTTTTACATTTTCCTATTAAGATAGACAAATCATGGAAGAATTTTTAGAAAAATTCAACGAGGAGTTTCGTGGACCATCTATGGAATTCTTTAACTTGAAATATGACTCCATTGAAGGAGAGCAAATTTGTTTTTCTTGTGAGTTCAACAACATGTCTGCAAATCCAATGGGTTTTGTTCAGGGCGGAATGATTTCCGCAGCTTTAGATGACGCTACCTCTGCAGCAATGATTGCCGCTTATCAAGAAAAGAAGGCCCCTATGAGTACCAATTTAAATATTTCATTTCATCGACCTCTCGCACTTGGGAAGGCCAGAATGAAAGTAAATTTAATTAAATTGGGAACCCGAAGTGCTACCTCGGAGGGTAGAATATTTAATCTGGAGGGTAAGTTGGTTGCAACATTGATGCATACAGCTCAACCTGTAGATGTCAGTTAGAAAGTAAAGGAGAGATATATGAAACCAGTATGTTTAGTATTTGGAGCAGGAGCAGGAATCGGTGGAACAGTGGCAGCTAAATTTGCTGAAGAAGGCTATCACTCTTTTTTATGCAGGCGTTCGGATCAAGAAGGTTTAGATAAATTAATTGGAGATATAGAAGCCTCTGGTGGCTCTGCCTCAGGACAACTTCTTAATGCTATAGAAGAGGATGCAATTGAAGAGGTTATAAATAAGGTTGAATCTGAAGTTGGTCCAATAGAAGTGGTAATTTATAACTTAGGAGCTCAAACAGGTATGAAGCTGCTAAGCCAAACAACTTATAAAGAATTTGAATGGGGATGGAAAATGGCAAGCTTTGGGCTATTTAGAGTTGCCAAGATGCTCTGTCCGTTGATGGTAGAAAGAGGCAAAGGGACAATATTAGTAACTTCAGCTACCGCTGCAATGAGAGGAAATGCAACTCAGCATTCCCACGCAGCAGCCATGGCTGCAAGAAGAATGCTTTGTCAGTCTCTAAATGCTGAGTTTTCATCTAAAGGGGTGCACGTAGCACACATTATTGTGGACGGCGCTGTAGATGCTCCTGATACACTTGGAAAGATGTTAGGGCCTGAAATGTATCAGCAGCTAAGAGAAACAAAAGGGATGGAACATGATGGATTGCTGCTTCCTAAAGAAATAGCAAAAACCTATTATCATTTGTCTCAACAACATCGCTCGGCTTGGACGCATGAATTAGACTTAAGAGCTTTTTCTGATCTCGCGTGGTGGAATCATGCCACTATGCTTGATGACGACAAATAAAAATATTTAAACATTTAAAGGAAAACCTGCTTTTTCATCAAAGGCTATTATTTCTTCAAAAGAGTTCATTGCTTTAAGAACATTTAAGTCTTGTCTTTGTCCTCCTATAATTTGAAGGGAAGCAGGTATACCTGAGTCCAATAAAGAGATTGGTATCACCCCAGCTGGATTTCTTGTCATATTAATACCCATAGTGAAATCAACCCATGATGGAGTTTCATTGCCATTAACAAAACCGTCTCCTTCAAGTTTAGGTGCCTGTCCACAAGTCGCAGGAGTAATTATTAGGGGGGCTTCTTCGAAGAATTTTTCTAATTGATAGCCTAATTTATGACATGCGTCTATTGCAGAAGCATATGAAGCTCCATCCATATTAGTTCCCATTTCAATGAAGAATCTAAGTAGAGGATCTATTTTCTCAAAGTCTTTCGTATCTATTAAATGTTGCTGTCTTCTCGCACAAGCACACGCCCAAAATATCATCCAATCATCAACAGGATTTTCGTTCCATATAGTTTCTTTTTCTATTATTTCAATACCTGCCTCCGCAAGAGAATTTATGGCCTTTTCACATTTCGATAAAATTTCTTTATCTACGGTTGAAAAGCCCATCGTAGGAGACCATATTGCAGTTTTCGGTGCATCATTGAGTAATTCTCTTGACCAATTAAGGTTATCTGATTCTAAAGAAAAAATATCTGTTGGATCTGGTCCTACCGTTGCGTCTAAAGCTAAAGTATTATCTTGAGTAGTATTAGCCATAGGGCCTTTTACAGTTAATAATCCTGATCCAGGAGGTGTTTTTCCTCCTATAGGAATTCTACCTTGAGAGGTTTTTAAACCTGATAATCCACCTAATGCCGCAGGTATCCTTATGGAACCACCTCCATCAGATCCTGTTCCAAGAGGTATCATGCCGGATGCCAATGCTGCCGAAGTTCCACCAGAAGAACCACCTGCAGAATATTTAAGATTCCAAGGATTTTTTGTGCTCCCAAAAGGTACATTGTCTGTTTTTCCTTTATGACCAAACTCAGGTGTATTAGTTTTACCAAGAATTACACACCCTTGGTCTCTCATTCTTTTAACTAGAACTGAGTCTTCATTCGCTGGAGCGTCATTAATATGCAATTCTGAACCGAAACTGGTTATAAATCCTTTTGCATCTTCTAGATCTTTCACTCCGATGGGAATTCCGGCAAGTATTCCAACCTCTTCACCTTTTATAATTGCAGAATCAATTTGTTCTGCTTGCAAAAGAGCATCCTCAGGATTTACGGAGCAAAAAGCATTTATCTCATCATCGAACTTATCAATATTATCTAAAGCTGATTGCGTTAACTCCTTAGCAGATATTTTCTTTCCTTGAACATTGCTGACTAACTCTTTCAATGAATAATCTCTAAAGTCCATAGTATTCTCTCCAGTATTTGAAATGATGTTATCATTTTTTTAATACTTAAATTTTAAATTAATTATGAACTTCGAACACACGAAAAAAACTAAAGAACTTATAGGGCTAGTCTCAAACTTTATCGATCAAAAAATAAAACCTCGAGAGGCAGAATATGTTAAGTCAATGAATTCTTTTAGAGAGTCAGGTAACCCATGGCAAGTTCCAGAAGTATTATATGAACTCAAGAGTGATGCACGAGCAGAGGGTTTGTGGAATTTTTCCTTAACAGGCAATGAAGGTTATGGGCTTACCAATCTTGAATTTGCACCTCTTGCTGAGGTGATGGGTGTTGGGTGGACTTCAGAAGTTTTTAATTCTTCTGCACCTGATGCTGGAAATATGGAAGTTTTAGATAAGTACGGCAGCGATTATCAGAAAGAAAAATGGCTTAAACCTTTATTAGAGGGTCGAATTCGATCGGCGTTTGCCATGACTGAGCCCAATGTAGCCTCTTCAGATGCAACTAATATTGCTAGCACTATATCTAAAGATGGTGATGATTATGTAATCAATGGAGAAAAATGGTGGACATCCGGTTATGGAAGACCTGACTGTGAGTTTATGATTTTTATGGGAGTATCAAATCCTGATGCACCAAAGCATCAAAGGCAATCTCAGATAATTATTCCAAAAAATACTCCAGGTATTACTTTGCAAAGAATGCTTACTGTTTATGGTTCAGACCATGCACCTAATGGTCATGCCCATTTGAAATTTGATAATGTGAGGATACCAAAAGAAAATATTATTTTAGGTGAAGGAAAAGGTTTCGAAATTGCTCAAGGTCGTCTGGGTCCTGGACGTATACATCATTGCATGAAAATAATTGGTGCAGCAGAACTTGCCCTAGAACTCCTTTGCAGAAGGGCTTCAACACGGAAAGCCTTCGGTAAGGCAATTGCAGAGTTAGGTGGTAACTTTGATGTCATAGCTAAATGCCGTAATGAAATTGAGATGTGCAGATTATTAACACTTAAAGCGGCATACATGATGGATACTTTAGGCAATAAAGAAGCTAAAAGTGAAATAGCACAACCAAAAGTTGAAGTTCCATCAATGGCAGTTAGGGTAATTGAAAGGGCAGTGCAAATTCATGGAGGAGCTGGAGTTTCTCAAGATACACCTTTGGCTAGTCTTTACAGTTCAATTAGATATCTGCGTATAGGTGATGGGCCGGATGAGGTACATATGAGGACAATAGCGAAAGAAGAGCTCAAAAAGTACTTAGATTAACCTCCCTTTTACTGCTTTTGATTCAAAATATCCGCTATTGTCTTTTTCTTTGATTTTATAGATAGCATTTTCTTTGCAAATCCCATTTCTTTGTCTGCATTTATTTTATTCAACTTATATTGCTCTGAGTCCTGAGTAGCAATGATAATTCTGCCTGAGTCTGTATCTAGGCGAATACTATCCGTCTTAAACACCTTATTTTTTTTTGATATGACAACAGCCTCAACATCATTATTAAGATCTTCAGGATGACATCCTTCAATTAACTTTTTAAGTTCTTTTAATTTCATAAAATTATTCTAAGAGCTAGAAGAGATTAGATATTTTATTTAAAACCTTCTGCAAGACTTTTCACTGTAGATAAAGCTATTTCTTTAGTTTTGATATTATATTTATGATGATTAACGCCAGCGTACATCATTTCTGTTTCCTTGAAATCTTCAATCACCTGTTTGTTCAAACTAAAAACTATTTCTTCCTTGATTGCGTCGTTACTCCTTTTTTTATCTCCATATATTCTTTCATTTTCACCAATTTGAATCCATATCTTATCAAGTAAATCCATTAATTCTGGAAAATGAGAATCCTCATCTTCTGGAGTTTTAACAATTTCTATTATTCCAACGAGAGCAGGTTGCTCTTCAATTATTTCACTATCTTTAAAAAGTATTGAAATTTTAGAACCTATTGAAATAGACCTGACATCACGATTTTTTATAGAACTCGACATTCTTTATATCTACTAATTTATGAATTAAATTGATGGATACTCACATTTTATATTCTTTTATAAGAGAAGACTATTTGTTAATAAGACTCTGGTTAAATTACGAGGTTTTGCTAAAATTCTTATATTGCAAAGGGGTGGCTTCGGCCTGAGATCATTGAAACCCTTTGAACCTGATCCATACAATAATGGCGGAGGAATTGCATGCTAAAACGTATATTTTTATTTTTTCCAGTTCTTTTTATTCTACCTGCTCACACCGAAGCAATTGACGAAATTGTCGTAAATGGAGATTGGCGGGACACAATATTAAGTGAGGTTGACAGTAGTCTTATTCTTATAAATGATGAAGATATAAGAAAAAAACAACATAAGCATTTTGAGGATATAACTTATCTAGTACCAAATCTTAATTTTGCTGCTAGTGATTCAAGACCGAGGTATTTTCAGATCAGGGGAATTGGAGAACGCTCTGGCTATGAAGGAACCCCGAATTCTTCAGTAGGATTCTTGATTGATGACATAGATTTTTCAGGTCAGGCAGGTATCGCTTCCGTATACGATATCGATCAAATCGAAGTTTATAGAGGCCCTCAAGGTTCCAGAATGGGAGCCAGCTCACTTGCCGGAATGATTTATATCAAGACCAAAGATCCTCAGGATTTATTTGAAGCAAACGGAGAAATAACCCTAGGTAACTATGGAAGGAATGACTTGAGTGCTTCAATTAATATTCCTTTCTCTAAGAATTTAAAATCAAGAGTGAGTATAAGGAAAGAAGATTTCGATGGTTTCAGAGAGAATTTATTTTTAAAAAGAGATAATACATCTAGAAAAGACGAGCAATCCCTTAGGTTCAAAACCAATTGGTTAATTAATGAAACCGCTTCTCTTGCTTTGGTATATTTTGATAATGATTTTGATGATCCTGCAGACATATGGACAATTGATGGGTCATTAAATACTCTTTCAGATAGACCCGGAATGGATTCTCAAGATTCTAATGCTTTGGGTATCAATCTAGAGTTCATTAATCAATTTAATAGTCTAAAGGTTTTATATTCTGAAACTGATACAGATGTAGTTTTCAGTTACGATGCTGACTGGGGCAATGCGCAGTCACACTTTCCTTACATTTATGATTATTTTTCTGAAACCCTGAGAAAAAGGGAAACATCTAATTTCGAACTAAGACTTCTATCTAACGAATCTGTAACAACTTTTGGAGATCAATTCCAATGGATAGTTGGATTTTCATTTTATGAAATTGATGAATTAAATAATAGAAGAGATGACGGAGCTTATGGAGATCCAAATGATGGTTTTGGAACTTTCTATAGTGAATCGTTTTTCTCGAGTGATTACTCTTCAGAGAGTAAATCTATGTTTGGTAACTTAGACTACCCTATAAGCGACGCTTTAAAGTTATCGTTAGGCTTTAGATGGGAGGATTGGGAAGCAGATTATATAGACTCAAATAATGAATTATTCACACCCGATGATTCAATGAATGGAGGAAAAATATCCCTTATTAATTCTTTAGAAAATGATCTTAAATATTATGTAAGTGTTGCAAAGGGTTATAAGCAGGGTGGTTTTAATTTAGGAACTGGGGTAAGCAGCTCTTCATTAGTGCAAGCAATATCTTATTCACCTGAATACCTAACTAATTACGAGTTTGGAATAAATAAATACTTTATCTCTTCAAAAACATTTTTTGATTTAGTAATTTTTTATTCAGACAGAAGAGATCAACAAGTATTGTCATCAACTCAAGTTGACCCACAAGATCCAAATACATTCTTGTTTTTGACTAAGAATGCAGCTGAAGGTTTAAATTATGGAGCTGAGATAAGTCTAGATTCTGAAATTTCAGATAGATTCAATATGTTCCTTAACTTAGGAATACTTGAAACAGAAATAAGAAAATATCAATCAAGACCAGATCTAGAGGGAAGGGAGCAAGCACACGCACCCGACTATAGTTTTTCTGCAGGATTAAGTTGGGAAATATCAAATAATGTAGAGTTTTTATTGGACATCAATGGCAAGAGTGACTTTTATTACTCAGACTCACATAATAATTCTTCTGATGATTACATTCTTACAAATATGAATCTGGTATATGAGAAAGAAAATATAAACTTGAACTTCTGGGTAAGAAATATATTTGACGAATATTATTCTCTAAGAGGGTTTTATTTTGGCAATGAGCCGCCAAGTTTTGAAGATACTTTATATGAACGTCATGGAGATCCGCGTAACTATGGAGTTACATTCCGCTATGACTTCTAGTTAACATCTATGGAAATTATTGCAGTTTCTTTAGCAATTATTTACCTCTTATTGGCAGTTAAGCAAAATATTCTATGCTGGCTAGCTGCCATACTAAGTTCATCAATATTTTTCTTTATTATGTATTCAGCAGGACTATACATGGAAGCTTATTTACAAATATTTTATATATTGATGGCCGTATATGGGTGGTCTCAATGGAGAGCAAAGGAATTACCTCTTGTTGTTGGCACTTGGCAGCTAAGCAGTCATTTAAAAGCCTTAGGAATCATCTTATTCTTATCTCTAACATCCGGCTATATATTAGATAATTACACAGATGCAGCCCTACCTTTTTTTGATGCTTTAACAACTTGGGGTGCTGTGGTGGCAACTTACATGGTAGCCAAGAAACTTATTGAGAACTGGATCTATTGGTTTGTAATTGACTTTATATCTGTCTTCTTATTTTTGTCGAGAGACTTATTTCTTACAGCTTTACTCTTCGCCGGTTATTTAGTAATTATTATTTTTGGCTACAGGGCCTGGAAACTATCTATGCTGAAAACAAAAAAAGGGATTAACAATTAATAGTTAATCCCTTTTAGTTTTTAAGTCTTTACTAGACTAGATCAGCTGTCATGACTTTATCCCAAGCTGATATAAAGTCAGAAGTGAATTTCGCCTCTGCATCCGAACTAGCATAAACCTCTGCTATGGCTCTCAATTGAGAGTTAGAGCCAAAAACTAAATCAGATCTCGATGCAATTCTTACTTTATCTCCAGAAACTCTATCAGTAGCTTCGTAAGAATTTCCAGTACCATTTGGTTTCCACTTAACCGACATGTCTAACAATGTTTGAAAGAAATCATTAGACAGTTTATCTGGGTTCTCTGTAAAAACTCCAAGACCATCATTGCTTATACCTAAAGATCTCATGCCGCCTATAAGGACAGTCATTTCAGGAGCCGTAAGCCCAAGTAATTGTGCCTTATCCAACATCATTTCTTCAGAAGGTATATTGGTTCCAGACTTATGATAATTTCTGAAAGCATCCGAAACAGGCTCTAAAACGGCAAAAGATTCAGCATCTGTTTGTTCATCTGAAGCATCACCTCTACCAGGGGTAAAGGGTACACTCTCTCCAGAAGCTTTCTCTATACCTACATTTCCGGCTAAAACAATTACATCTGCAATTGAAGCACCGGTTTCGGTAGAAATTGATTCATATACTTTTAATACTTTTGAAAGTTGCTCTGGCTTGTTAGCTTCCCAGTCTTTCTGGGGAGCTAATCGAATTCTTGAGCCGTTTGCACCACCTCTCATATCTGAGCCTCTATAAGTAGATGCACTTGCCCAAGCTGTTTCAACCATCTCTTGTATAGTTAGATGACTTTCAGCAATTTTAGTTTTTACGCTTTCAACATCATATGTCGTATTTCCTTCGGGAACAGGATCCTGCCAAATCAAATCTTCTTCAGGTACTTCGGGTCCTAAATATCTTGATTTTGGCCCCATATCTCTATGAAGCAACTTGAACCATGCTCTAGCAAAAGCATCAGCCAATTCATCAGGATTTTCATGGAAGCGTTTAGAAATATCTCTGTAAATTGGGTCTTCTCTGAGTGCCATATCAGCAGTCGTCATCATTGTAGGGACTTTTTTAGAAGGATCGTGAGCATCAGGCGCCATATCTTCCTCTTTTTGATCAATAGCATGCCAAACTATAGCTCCAGCTGGAGTTGTAACTTGTTTCCATTCATAACCAAAAAGTAAATCAAAGTAGCCGTTATCCCATTGTGTTGGATTAGAGGTCCAAGCACCTTCAAATCCGCTCGTTATAGTATCCGCTCCTTTTCCAGAACCGTAAGAACTAGTCCACCCAAAACCCATCTCTTCTAATGAAGCACCTTCCGGCTCAACACCAACATTATCATCTGGACCGGCTCCATGACCTTTTCCAAATGTATGACCACCAGCAACTAATGCTACAGTTTCCTCGTCATTCATGGCCATTCTGCCAAAGGTTTCTCTAATATCTCTTCCGCTTGCAACTGGGTCAGGATTTCCATCCGGACCTTGTGGATTTACGTAGATTAAACCCATCTGTACAGCGCCTAGTGGATTAGCAAGATCTCTTTCTCCACTATATCGTTCATTGGTCAACCATTCAGTTTCTAAGCCCCAATTAATCTCCTCTTCTGGAGCCCATATGTCAGGCCTTCCTCCACCAAATCCAAAAGTTTTACCTCCCATTGATTCGATAGCGACATTTCCTGCTAGGATCAATAAGTCAGCCCAGCTTATACTTTTTCCGTATTTCTGTTTTACCGGCCAAAGAAGCCTTCTGGCTTTATCTAGATTACCATTGTCTGGCCAGCTGTTAAGGGGTGCAAAACGCTGAGCGCCAGTTCCTCCACCACCACGACCATCGGCTATTCTGTAAGTTCCAGCTGCGTGCCAAGTCATGCGCACAAAGAAACCCCCATAGTGTCCATAATCTGCAGGCCACCATTCTTGTGAATCAGTCATTAAATCAGTTAGATCTTTCTTGAGAGCATCATAATCCAGTTTTTTAAATGCTTCTGCATAGTCAAAATCTTCATCCATTGGATCAGATTTCTTATCATGCTGATGCAGTAAACTTAAATTTAATGCATTTGGCCACCAATCTTGGTTAGTAGTACCGGCATCCTTATAGCTCGATAGAGAACCATGGATAACCGGACATTTATTTTCGTCATTATTGCTCATTAATTTGCCCTTTTAATTAAATGTACCTAGGAAGCGCGCAGTAGTTAAATATTCTTATATTTAAAGGGTATAGTATATAAAGTGAAGCTGGAGTTTTCAACGTTTTAACCTAACGAATTAATAAGGTTTAAGCGAACAATTCATTTATATGAGAGAATAATTCTTTAAGGGAGTAAATTATGGCAAAAGCATTATACCCAGGCACATTCGATCCAATAACTTTGGGTCATATTGATATCATTGAGAGGGCTTTACACCTTTTCGATGAAGTCACAATAGCAATTGCAACTAGTGCTGCAAAAAAACCTATTTTTACTCTCGAAGAGAGAATTGAACACATTGATAAAATATTTGAAGGAAATAAAAAGGTTAAGGCAATTGGGTTTACTGGCCTTGTGGTAGATCTTGCAAAGGAGCAAGAATCTAATATTCTCATTAGAGGTTTAAGGGCTGTTTCTGATTTCGAGTACGAATTTCAACTAGCAAATATGAATAGGGCAATGTCTCCTGATTTGGAGAGTATTTTCTTGACCCCAAAGGCTAAATTTTCATTTCTATCATCTACCTTAGTAAGAGAAATTGCTTCTATGGGCGGAAAAATTGATTCATTTGTTGACCCTATCGTCAAGCAAGCTTTGCAGGAAAGGTTTAAAAAATAGATTGGCATTTAGGACAATATGCACTGGCTCTTTGTCCTATTCTTTTCCCTTTAATAGTAGAAAAACATTCATAACATTCTTCTCCTTCTCTGCCATAAACCCTCAGACTTTGTTTGAAATAACCTGGTTTACTATCTCCACCAACAAAGTCACGCAATGTAGTGCCTCCTTCCTCAATTGATTTTCTAAGAATATGTACAATTTCTTTGGCAAGTAAATTATATTTTTTCCTTGGTACCTTACCTGCCATGCATGAAGGCCTAATCCCGGCTGAGAATAAAGCCTCGCTTGCGTAGATGTTTCCAACTCCAACTACAACTTTAGAATTCATTATAAAATTCTTGATGGGAACTTTTCTTTTTCTAGATTTATAAAAGAGATAGTCGCCACTAAAGCTATTACCCAGTGGCTCTGGTCCTAAGTTTTTTAAAAGAAAATGTGTATCGATGTCCTTTGACCATAAAAAGCAACCGAACCTTCTAGGATCGCAATATCTCAGAATGGTCCCATCTTCAAAGCAAATGTCGATATGGTCATGTTTTTTGAGATTCTCTTCTTTGGCTATCCTAAGACTTCCAGACATCCCCAAATGAATGATAAGATTTTCATTTGAACTCTCAAGTAAAAGATATTTTCCTCTTCTTTTTATGCTTTCAATTTTTTTCTTCTCCAATTTTCTTTTGATTAAACATTTAGGTACAGGCCATCTTAAGGATGGTTGGCGAATTATCACCGAACTTATTGTCTTATTGATTATGTGAGGTTCAATCCCTCTCAAGGTTGTTTCTACTTCAGGTAATTCAGGCACTTGCGCTCAAGCTAATTTTTCTGAGTTTGTGAATCAGTTACTTCTTCAATTACTCTTATCAATGCCTCAGCTATCTCATTTGGAACCTCTTCTTGAAGAAAATGACCAGCAGTAGTTTTTGTAAGACGTGCATTTGGAAAATTTTGTTGCATGATGGGAAGTGCCCTTCCCAAAATTGGATCATTCTCACCCCAAACTATTTCAGCAGGAATTTCTAAAGTATTTACGTATTCTTCTATTCTGCGCATCGAAGGAGCACTTTGATGATTTGGTCCATCGGGCACCATTCTCATCATTGCAAGAGGTGCCTTAGAATTTCCACTTTCATAAACAGGTCTTCCATAAAGTTCAGCAACTTCTGTTGTCCATGAATCAGGATTTCCTTGAACACTTTTCAATCTCTCGAATATCGAAAAGACCACTTCTAGCAAAATTTCACCAAGTACTGGAGTTTTGACTATTGCATGTGCAGGAGACAGATCAGCATTTGCTTTAGGGGCATTAAATCCCGTGTTTAGTAAAACAGCTCCTTTAAGTAATTCAGGAGAAAGGGATAATGCACCCATACCGATAGGTCCTCCCCAATCTTGTCCTGCGTAGATTAATTCTTTAAGTTCAAGCTCCTTCAAGACCTTATTGATCCAGTAAATATGATTCTCTGCAGTGTGCTCACTAGCTGGTATTTTAGAAGAGAATCCCAACCCCAGACTAGTTGGCATAATAACCCTTACTTTATTTAGAGGTAATTTTTCTAATACTTTTCTATATAAAAACCCTGAAGTAGGATTACCGTGCATTAAAAAAACAGGGAATCCTTCTCCTGCCTCTAAAACATGAACCTTTAATCCTGGCTCGACTTCTATAAAGTAACTTTTATAGTTTGAATCAACCATATTTGCAGCATAACTTGGTAGAGGAAAAGCCTCATAAGTTCCAGAATCCAAAACTACTTGGCCATCACCAATTGGAGTAACCACATATCCATCACGAGTTACAAAGAAACTTAGGATAATTAAACTAAAAGCAATGAGAATCAGAATTCTTAGAAAAGTTTTCATAGAATCGTCAGTTCATTTGATTACTTATTTTTATGAGATCATCAGGGCTTAGTGTTCCGACAGAAGCCTTCAGTCTCAGCATAGAAATAATGTAATTATATCTTGAGCTAGCGTAATCTCTTTGCGCTTGAAAGACTCTTTTTTGAGCATCCAGCAGATCTACGGTATTTCTTGTACCAACCTCATAGCCCACTTGTGTAGCTTCAAGAGCAGATTCTGCAGACGCGAGGGCTTGCTTTCTAGCAGTGACATTAGCTACTTGTGTTTGCACACCAAAGTGATTGGACCTAATATCTCTGATCGTTGATCTTTCAGAATAAATGGCTTGTTCTTTAGATCGATCGTAATTGGCGTAAGCCTGTCTTCTTGCTGAGCTGATGGCTCCTCCGGCAAACAATGGTAAGTTAAACTGAATAGAATACTGTCTGGTGTCTTGTTCAACTCCAAATAATGGATTTTGAATAAAGCCACCGAATTTGCCCTGTTTTGTTGTACTTGTCGAGATTCTTCCAACTAGGTCTATTTGGGGAAGATGATTAGAAGCAGAAGCTCTAGCTGTTGCTTGCGCGGCGTCTCTTTGAAGTTTAGCAGCTTTGAGTTGATAATTATTTTTTATGCCTAAAGATACCCAACTTTCTCGATCTAATGGATCGGGCAGTGATATTTCAAATTCGTCTATTAATGGAGAAAGCAGACTTATATCTCTTCCGACTATTGAAGTTAGAGTTTCTTTTGCAGTATCTAATTGTGATTCTTGAGCAATTCTCGACACGACTGTTAAGTCGAATGCTGCCTGAGTTTCTTGAACTTCAGTAATTGCCGCTAGACCAACATCAAATCTCTTTTTAGCTAAATCTCTTTGTCTACCTATTGCCTTTTCTTCTGCTTTAGCAGCATTTAAGCTATCAATTGAGTTAAGTACATTGAAATAAGCTGAAGCTACTCTGATCATAGTTTCTTGTTGTTGGTAAGCAAATTCTGCAGCTGCTGCTTCTGACAAAGCTGTACCTCTCTCAAATTGAAACCATTTATCTAATCTAAAAATTGGTTGATTCAAATTCGCAAAGTAAGCATTAGAGTTATATTGGTCTATAAGCTGTTCTTCAACTCTGTACTCATTCCAATTAGTGCTTCCGGACACACTAAGTGTTGGAAGGAGACCTGCTATCCCTTGAGTTTTATTCTCTTTTCCCGATCGGTAAGAAGCTTCAGCAGCTCTCAACAAAGGGTCATTCTTAAGTGCTAATTCATAAACTTCAGAAAGATTTTCTCCTCTGATTGGGCTTGTCATAGTAGCGAAGATCAAGCAAAAGAAAGGAACTATTATGTTTTTAAAGCGCATTTTTTTATAAACGTCAGGTGTATTAGTCTACTATAACACCTCTTAGATTCGCAACAAAATTAATTCTTAGCCTATAATGATATTTTACTAAGGAGAAAAAATGACAATACAAGTTGGAGATACATTACCCTCAATTAATTTAACAACTATGACCTCTGAAGGCCCTAAACCAGTTTCTTTGACAGAGCTTTCTGCAGGAAAAAAAGTTGTTTTATTTGCAGTTCCTGGAGCTTTCACTCCAACATGCAGTGTGCAACATTTGCCTGGATTTCTTGAAAAGAATAGCGATTTGAAAGATAAAGGTGCTGATATTGTTGCATGTATTTCTGTCAATGACCCTTTTGTAATGCACGCGTGGGGTGAAGACAGAAAAGTAGGAGACGATGTTTTGATGTTATCAGATGGAAATGGAGAATTTACCGCTGCGATAGGCCTTGAAATGGACGGGAGTGGATTTGGTCTGGGAACAAGATCCCAAAGATATGCAATGGTGATAGATGATGGAGTAGTCTCAATTTTAAACGTGGAATCTGGTCCTGGTTTAGATGTTAGTTCAGCTGAAACGATACTAGAACAACTTTAAAGATGACCAAGCCTATTTATGACATAGGACAAATCTGTGAGTTAGATAAATGGGAGACTTTTATCAATGGTCAACCATTTGATATCTTCAAAAGACTACGTGAGGAAGCGCCAATATATTGGCACGAGGAAAGTCTAGATTTTGAACCTGGTTTTTGGGCTCTCACTAAACACGAAGATATAGTAAGAGTTTCTAAGGATCCTATGACTTTTTCATCAGCAGTTGGCGGACACTTAATGACAATGGGTGATCCTGAGGTGGTAGATCCATCTGCCGTAGCTGCAATAATTGGGAATATGATAGGAATGGATCCTCCAGATCATCAAATTTACAGAAAGATGGTAGCTCCAAGCTTTACACCAAAAGCCATTAGAACACTTGAAGGTGATATGAGGCTAAAGATACGTGAGCTTCTTGAAAATGTTGAAGACAAGGGAGAATTTAATTTCGTCACTGAAATATCTGAACAATTACCTCTGTGGGTTCTTTGTGAAATGATGGGAATTCCGGAATCTGAGAGACCTAAAATAAGAGATCTAGTAAATAATCTTACTGATGCTTCAATACAGCAAGATCCTAATAATGCTTTTCAGATATGGGTAAATTACATGGAACTTTTCAAGATGGGAAGGGACATGATTGAAGAAAGAAGGAAAAACCCGACAGATGATCTCATGAGCGTGGTTGCCAATACTAAGATTGAGGGAGGAGAACTTCCCTCAGAGTTATTAGACGGTTTCTTTCTATTAATGGTTATTGCTGGAAATGAAACTACTAGGAATACACTTACTGGAGGTTTGATGGCATTAACTGATAATCCTGAAGAAAGAGAAAAGCTTTTGAAAGATCCAGCTTTAATTTCAAATGCTACTGATGAAATGTTGAGATGGGTGACTTCTGTTATCTATTTCAGAAGAACTGCAACAAAAGATACGAACATTAGAGGTCAAGATATAAAAGCTGGAGATAAAGTAGTAATGTGGTACGGTTCAGCGAATAGAGATGAAGATATATTTAAAGATGGACATTTATTCAGAATAGATAGAGAGAATGCTAAAAAGCATCTTGCCTTCGGTGCAGGAGAACATCTTTGTTTAGGCAATAGATTAGGCCATATGCAGATAAGGATTTTATTTGAGGAGCTCCTAGATCGTTTTCCTAATATTCACTCAACATCTGATCCGGTAAGAATACCTTCTAATTTTTTAGCTGGAATTTCAGAACTAAAAGTTAGGATATAAAAATGATCTCTAAAGGGGACGATTTTCCAATTCATCAGTTACCTTCACCAATTGCCGAAGTTGGAACCGAAAGAAACTTCTATGATAGATATTTTTTCAATGGTTATAGCGAAGATGGGAATATATTTTTTGGAGCAGCGTTTTGTGTCTATCCAAATCTTAATATAAAAGATGCTAGTTTCATTTTGGTGCTAGATGGCATTCAGCACAACTTCAGATATTCAGACGTATTGAACTACGAGAGAATGGAAATAGAGGTGGGTTCTTTTGAGATAGAAATATTAGAGCCACTCAAGAAATTAAAAATAGTTATAGACGATAAAGACAAAGAAATATCAGCAAATTTAACTTTTGTAGGTAGATTTGAACCTATGGAAGAGCCAAGAATGACCATTAAGAATGGCCCTCGAATTTATATGGATTCAACCCGTATGACACAACACGGTAATTGGAGTGGCTTTATAAATTTCAAAAGCAGTAAAGTTGATTTGTCTAAAAAAAAATATGTAGGTACCCGTGATAGATCCTGGGGCATAAGACCTGTTGGATCTCAAGATTCACAAATTGTGCCACCAATCAAATTACCCCAATTTTACTGGTTATGGGCTCCTGTAAATTTTATAGATCAATCTTCTCATCTGTATTTTGTTGATGATGAGGAGGGGTATGCTACAAATTGTCATTCTGTCCTTCAAAATAAGAGTGAGAGTTTAAAACTATATGAATTAAAAAAGGAAGTTGAATATAAAGGGGGAACAAGGAGGATCTCTAAAGCCCGATTCTCAGCTTTAAAAAAAGATGGCACTGAATTAACTTGGTCTTTAACTCCCAAATATCATATTTTCATGTGTGGATTAGGCTATATGCATCCCGAATGGGGTCATGGTCAGTTCCATGGAGAAAATCAATCACTTTATGATTTCTATGATTTAAGTGAAGATCCACATGATCCACCATTCCTTCATATTCAAGCTATTTGTGATGTAGAGTTGCAGGAAGGAAAATCATCTCAGAAGGGAATAGGCGCATTAGAACAACTTCTTATAGGTCCTCATCTAACTAGTGGCTTTGAGAGTCTTTTAGATACCTAGGTACATGTCTGAAGAACTCTCTAAATCTTTCATCTCTTATTATTCCAACCTATCTAATAAGGAATTTTCTTTAATAAGTTTTGAAAGAATTTTTGGAGGAGCAAGTCGAGAAACCTACAAGATTAGACTCAAAGATAGTTTGGGTAGTGAAGAGCGATTAATTTTAAGACTTTCTCAAGAAAGCTCTCTTATAGAAACGGAACAAAGAATAGAATATTTAGCTTATTCCGCTTTTCAAAAATCCGATGTTCCAGTACCAATCTTGATTGACATGTCAGAAGATGATTCCACTTTCAATGCTCCATTCATGTTGATGAGAGAGTTGAATGGCAAAGCTGCAAATCCTTTTACACCAAATGGCTACTCTCCTTACGAACAAGATATAGGCATTCAATTCTGGTCAATTCTTGGTGAAATAGCTAAAAGGAAAATAGATAACGAAATTTTTAAAACTTTCGCTCAAGATTTGGAAAAACCTTTTTGGAAAACTGAATTAGATAAATGGGTAAAAGTGATAGAAGAAGATTCAATAGGAGTAGAACCAATATTAGATGCTGGTATAAGATATTTATATAAGTACCCTCCTAAAGAATCTAAAAATATATGCATGGTTCATGGAGATTATAGAAGCGGTAATTTTCTTTATTTTAAGAATAAAATAACGGGGATTCTTGACTGGGAAATGGCACATTTAGGTGATCCCTTAGAAGACCTAGGTTGGGCATTATCTCCAATTTGGAGCTGGCAAGATAGAGACCGTCCAGCATATTTGATACCTAGAGATGAGGCCATAGAGGTTTGGGAGAATTCCAGCAATAGCAAAGTTGATAAAAAAGATCTGGAGTGGTGGGAACTTTTCGCAGCCATCAAAGGCATGGCTATCTGGATCTCAGCTGGAAATGAGTTTAAATCTGGAAAAAATATTGATCCTATAAATTTATTTTCAGCTTGGATACCTGGCGATATCCATTTAGAAGTAATTTTGAATACGTTGGAAAGTAAAATATGAAACCAGATCTTAATATAGCTCTTTTAAATGCAGCTCAAGAAATAATTAGTAGATTTAGCCCACTAATTGAAGATGAATATGAGAGATCTCGTTTGAGTTCTTGGGGCGCTCTGATCTTAATATCCGCTATGAAACTTGATGAAGCTGGTGATTCTTTAGATAAAGAAAATCGAGATATTATTGAATGGTTATTATCAAATTCAAGAATTAAAGAAAATGAATTGGAAGCACTGAAATCAGCTAACTCAGATGATAACAATATAAGTTTTCTTGATAAAAATAATCAGAAACTAAGACGAATATTAACTGATGAAGTAGAGTCTTTAGAGAGTAATGGGCAGAGAGATAAAGTTTTAAGTGCTTACAAACTATTTAGGTCTATGCATCAAAGAAGGAAAGTAAGTGATCTGGTAGGTTTACTGCAGCAGAACACTGATTAACTTGTCCATTGCACAAAAGATATGAACCCATAAGCGCCAATTATCATTGGTGCTAAGTAAAGAGTCGGTAGTATCACCTCAGATACCTTTCTTGCAGTTTTTTCTATTTTTTTCATTCGTTACAATTAATTAAAAATACATCTTATCATTTATAATGATATATGTATATAAGTATTGTGAATATATTGTGAAAAACCTGTGAAATGCCTATTTTTAAGAATGTTCAATAGAAAATTCAACTATACCAATCCCGTTTTCTCCCCTTAATGAGTAAAGAAGATAATTTTTATCATCTTCAAAAAAAATTGCTGGATCTCTAAGCTGATTAACCGGTATATTGATTGCACTTTCAACAGATTCATAATTTGGTAAAAAAGCACCCTCCCAATCCTTTTCAGGCTTTAGAACCTCAATAGGTTTTGAAGCATTCCACTTATTTGATGGTAATGAAAGGTCAACTATTGAAAGAAGTATACGTTCTGGCTTGTCTCCTTTTCTGGTGTGAAATACAAGTAATTGATCTTCATAAACCATCACAGCGCTGTGCCTTGTATCTTCTTCCATGACTTGATTAATAATAGTGAAATCCTCAATATCTCCATTATTTTTATATATAAAACCAGGCATAGATATTGCGTAATCATCAGCTTTATAGGTAAATTTCCTAAAATAAGGCCATCCTACTATTTTCTTTTTAGCTTTAAAATTTATACCATCACAGGATGTAGCTACTCTCGTCTTTTGAAGACCAAATTCGTCTAGACCGTGAAAATATAGAACTATTCTTTGATTGACTTCATCAACATGTGCATCTGGTGAAGCAATATGGGGAATGGTCAAATCATCAATTTTTTTGGGTATATGTTTGATATGATCAACATGAGCATCTCTTTCTCTCAACTCATTTATGTTGAAATCATCAGGCATTGAAGGTTTCTCATTCAAAAAATAGGAATTTTCAAGTTTTAAAGTACCACCGCTCAGAATTTTCCATTGACCTTCCAGCTTATCCGAATATGCAAGTTTTATCCTATCTCCTTTATGATCTGCAAAGTACAAATAGTATTTTCCTAATGAGTCTTCAATCCAATCAGGTACTTTTATCAAGGAAGGACCATTTATATTAGAGCCGATCTCCTGCTCAAGAAATGGAGGTATTATTGGTTGATCAACAAAACGAGTAATTTTTATTTTCACATTATTCTTTATCAGTGAAGCTTAATAATAATCCTATGATTGATAGTAATAAATAATTCTTCATCTCTAAATAATATTTAATTTCTAGTCACTCAGTTTGCTACCCAGAGGTTATAATATGCCAAAACCAAATGGCAAGAGAATATACTGCAAAGTCAATTGAAGTCCTTTCGGGACTTGATCCTGTCAAAAAAAGGCCGGGCATGTACACCGAGACATCTCGTCCAAATCACCTAGCTCTTGAAGTAATAGATAATAGTATTGATGAAGCTCTTGGAGGTTTTGCATCTAAGATTAGTGTTTGTTTGTTTAAAGATGGATCTTTGAGTGTAGAGGATGATGGCAGAGGCATGCCTGTTGATATTCATCCCGATGAGGGGATACCTGCGGTTGAATTGATATTTACTAGATTACATGCTGGAGCAAAGTTTTCTAATGAAGATTATAAATTTTCAGGAGGTCTTCATGGAGTTGGTGTCTCTGTTGTTAATGCTCTGTCTCTCCATCTTGAAGCAGAGATAAAAAGAGATGGAAAAAAGTATTCAATAAGATTTGAAGATAGTGAAAAGAAGATAGATCTTAGAACTATCGATAGCGTTGGGCAAAAGAATACTGGCACTAAGGTGACTTTTTTAGCTGACCCACAGTATTTTGATAATGCGAAAATATCTGTATCTCAACTAACTGCTGCCTTAAAAGCTAAAGCAGTTCTATCACCAGGTTTAAAAATTTCCTTTTCTGATGAAAATACTGGAAATTCAGAAAGTTGGTGTTTTGTAGATGGGCTCGCCTCTTATCTATCTGCTTCAAATCAAGGAGGGGAAGTAGTTCCTTCAGATCCCTTTGAAGGTGAGTATCTTTCAGATGACGGAGGTCTTACATGGGCACTTCAATGGGTACAAGGAATAGCTGATCCTATATCTGAGAGTTATGTAAACTTAATTCCTACTTCTCAGGGAGGTACGCATGTTAATGGTACAAGATCAGGACTTACTGAAGCTCTAAAAGAGTTTTGTGATTTTAGGAGTTTAATTCCCAGAGGTGTTAAATTAACAGCTGACGACATTTGGCTAAACTGCAGCTCTATAATCTCGGCAAAAGTAAAAGACCCTCAATTTACTGGTCAGACTAAGGAAAGATTATCATCTAAGGAATTCTCAAATATTTCTTCACAAATCATAAAAGACTCTTTCAGCCTTTGGCTCAATCAACATACAGAAGAAGGTGAAACTATTGCTGAAATATGTATTGCTAATGCCCAGGCCAGACAAAAGAGCAACAAGAAAGTTGATAGAAAAAAAATAGTATCAGGACCCGCTTTACCAGGAAAATTAACAGACTGTACTAGTGACGATCCAGAACAAGGAGAATTATTCTTAGTGGAGGGGGAGTCAGCTGGCGGATCTGCCAAAAGGGCAAGAGATAGAAACTTCCAAGCTATTCTTCCACTCAAAGGAAAAATTATGAATACTTGGGAAGTAGATGTTAGTGAAGTATTAGCTTCTCAAGAGGTAAATAACATTGCAATAGCTCTTGGCGTTGAACCTGGAAGCAATAATTTAGACGGACTCAGATATGGCAAAGTTTGCATTTTAGCTGATGCAGATTCAGATGGGCTTCATATTGCCACCTTATTATGTGCTCTTTTCTTGAAACATTTCCGACCTCTAGTGGAAGCAGGAAGAGTTTATGTTTCGATGCCACCTCTCTATAGAATTGATCAAGGGAAAGATGTTTATTACGCTTTGGATGATCCAGAAAAAGATAAATTGGTGGATGAATTACGGAAGAAAAATAAAAGAACAAAAATAGAAGTTCAAAGATTTAAAGGTCTAGGAGAAATGAATGCTTCCCAACTGAGAGAGACTACTATGTTGCCTGGAGCTAGAAGACTGGTTCAACTTACAGTTAAAAATGGAGATAAATCATCTCAAATGGTTGATATGTTGCTGTCAAAAAAGAGGTCTCAAGATAGAAAAGAATGGCTTGAAGATAAGGGAAACTTAGCTAATGTCTGAAAAACTTGAACAGCAATCTTTAAGTCTTTTTAGCGAAAAGGCATACCTTGATTACTCAATGTACGTAATCCTTGATCGAGCTTTACCCCATATAGGTGACGGACTTAAACCGGTACAAAGGAGAATTATCTATGCCATGTCTGAATTAGGGCTAAGTTCAGCAGCTAAATATAAAAAGAGTGCCAGGACGGTAGGAGATGTAATAGGTAAATTTCATCCTCATGGTGATACAGCCGCTTACGAAGCAATGGTCCTTCTATCTCAATCTTTCTCAACCAGATATCCTCTTATTGATGGTCAAGGTAATTGGGGCTCCATAGATGATCCAAAATCTTTTGCTGCAATGAGATATACAGAGTGCCGTCTCTCGCCATATGCAAAAAGTCTTTTAGAAGAGCTTGGGCAAGGTACTGTAGATTGGGATAGTAATTTCGATGGAACACTTCTAGAACCCACTGTATTGCCAGCGAGGTTACCAAATCTATTATTGAATGGTGCTACGGGCATAGCTGTCGGAATGGCCACTGACATACCTCCTCATAACCTAAATGAAGTTGTAAACGCATGTATTAAAATCCTAGATGAACCTAAAGTTACTGTTGAAGAGCTATATAAAATTATTCCAGGACCTGATTTCCCGACTCAAGCCGAGATAATTTCATCTGAAGAAGATCTCAAGGAAATTTATCAATCAGGTAGAGGATCAGTAAGAATGAGATCTACTTATAATATTGAAAATGGTGAAATTGTCATCACTGCCTTACCTCATCAAACATCAAGTTCCAAGATATTGGAACAAATAGCACTTCAAATGGACGCAAAGAAGCTTCCCATGATAGTAGATTTAAGAGATGAGAGCGATGAAGAGAACCCTACGAGATTAGTATTAGTTCCAAAATCTAACAGAGTTGATAAAGATGCAGTTATGAACCATTTATTTGCCACGACAGATCTTCAAAAGAACTACAGGGTAAATATGAATCTCATTGGCCTTAATGGTAAACCTCAGACTAGAGATATTAAGCTCGTTCTAAAAGAATGGCTGACATTTAGATCTCAAACAGTAACGAGACGACTGCAGTTTAGGCTGGACTGGGTTTTAGATAGACTTCATATACTGGAAGGTCTTCTAGTTATTTATCTAAATATCGATGAGGTTATTAATATCATCAGAAATGAAGATGACCCCAAGAAAGTATTACAGAAAAAATTTAAATTAAGCGTAGTTCAAGTTGATGCTATTTTAGAGATAAGGCTAAGACAATTAGCGAAGCTTGAAGAAATAAAAATAAAAGAAGAACAAGGTAATCTTGACTCTGAGAGGAAAGATTTAGAAAAGTTATTAGGTTCCAAAAATCGCCTCAAAACTCTTATAAAAAAAGAGTTGAAAGCTGATGCAGAGATTTATGGAGATCAAAGGAATAGTCCTATAGTCACAAGAGAAGAAGCTTCTGCTTTTGATGAAACAGAATTAATTTCGTCTGATCCAGTTACGGTTGTTTTATCAGAAAGAGGGTGGATAAGGGCTGCAAAAGGACATGATATTGACCCAGAATCATTGAATTATAGGGAAGGGGATAGTTATTTTTCATCAGCTTTATCAAGAAACAATCAGAATGCTGTATTCTTTGATTCAAAAGGCAAAGCATACACTTTACCTTGTCATTCACTTCCATCTGCAAGAGGACAAGGGGAGCCCCTTTCAGGAAGATTAAATGCAGAATCTGGTGAAACTTTCATGGGAGTAATTTCTGGAACAACCGAAGAAAAGATTGTCTTAGCAACCTCGTCAGGATATGGATTCTTAGCAAATCTCGGAGACTTGCAAACCAAAAATAAATCAGGAAAAGCTGCAATAAGGGTTCAAGAGAATGCAAAAGTTTTGATTCCCAAACTAATCGAAGATGAAAAAGATGTTCTAGCTGCCATATCAAATCAAGGTCGTATGTTAGTCTTTCCTCATTCTGAATTACCTCAATTAGCCAGAGGTAAAGGTAATAAAATTATTGGAATTCCAAAAGCAAACTTTGAATCTGGTGAAGAATTTTTACAAGAGTTGGCTGTAATAAGTGAAGGCAGAGAGTTAAAGTTGATAAGTGGAAAAAGACATTTCACAATTAAGTTTAAGGATTTAGAAAATTTTTATGGCAACAGAGGACGAAGAGGAAACTTCTTACCAAAAGGCTTTAGAAAAGTCGATAAAGTTGAGGTAGTCACTCCAGAGAACTTACAGTCTTAATTTTAAGGACAATATACTTTTAATTGGAGAAATTAATGAAAGAAAAATTTCCATCTTTAGGTAATGAGGTAACTATAACCGAAGAAATGTGTGATCTTAACGGTCATATGAATGTAATCTATTATGCTCAAATTTTTGAAGATGAGTTTCCTTTTTATTCTAATTTAGGGTTTAACTCCGATTACTTTAAGGAAGGTTATTCATTCTTTACTCTTGAAATGAATATAAGATATTTGAAAGAGATGAAAAAAGGCGAAATTGCTTTGCCTTGTTTTAGATACTTTGCGATCAAACCAAAATTAATCCATTACGGAGGGGTTATTCTTAATGAGTCCGGTGAAGTTTCTGCAATAACAGAAAATATTTTGGTCAATGTTGATATGAGTACACGAAGATCCTGTGAGATGAAAGATGAAATGATTCAGCATCTTAATGGAATGCTGGATGAACACTCGGCTACAGGAGATGTAGACTTTGAGTTAAGACTAAAGATTTAAATAGATAATAATTCTTTTTGTATATTCTCATCAATTAAAGGAATAACTTCGGTACTCTCTAGATTTTCTTTTAATTGCTCAAGTTTGGAGGCTCCTAAGATTACTGTCGAGACGTTTTTATTTAGTAGACACCAGGCTATAGCAAGTTTTGACATGCTGATATTTAACTTTTCTGCAATTGGCGCTAACTTTGTAACTCTTCCCATCCTCTCCTGACCTCGATCAGACTCCACCATACTTTTTTTCAGCCATTCATAACCAGACAAGGTTGCTCTAGAGCCCTCTGGAATACCATCAAGATATTTTCCTGTTAAAGCACCGGAAGCTAAAGGAGACCAGATAGTAGTACCGAGACCATACTTCTCATAGAGTGGTCCGTATTCGTTCTCAAATCTATTTCTATCGAGCAGGTTATATTGTGGTTGCTCCATAGAAGGAGGAGTTAAGTGATTCGTAAAGGCAAATTCATATGCTTCTGTAATTTCTTCAGCAGTCCATTCTGAAGTTCCCCAATACAAAACTTTACCCTGAGTAACTAGATTATGCATAGCCCAAACAGTTTCGCCTATGGGTGTATCAGGGTCAGCCCTGTGACAGAAAAAGAGATCTAGATAATCTACTTGTAGTCTTTCCAGTGCTTGATGACAGGCTTCGGTTATATGCTTTCTGCTAAGGCCGATTTGAGTTGGTAACGGATTTTCTTTAGCTCCAAAGAATACCTTTGAAGAGACGCAATAAGAATCTCTAGGATTTGTTAGGGCTTTTAATGCCTTACCCATTACAATCTCAGACTCTCCTCTTTCGTATCCTTCGGCATTATCAAAGAAGTTAATACCTGCGTCTAAGCAAGTTCCAAACATAGACTCAGCAAGTTTAGTATCTACTTGTTTATTGAAAGTTACCCATGATCCAAATGAAAGTTCTGAAACTTTCAGACCTGATTTGCCTAAATTTCTATATTTCATATTATTCCTCTAATAAAACTTGTTTTAATATCTCAACACCTTTTTCTATTTCCGAATTCGAGATATTTAGAGCAGGAGCTAATCTAAGGCAATTTGAACCTGCGGAAACCAAGATTAAGCCTTGTTCATATGCTTGATCTAAAACTTCATTAGCACTTTTATCTACTAAATCGCAACCAATCCATAATCCCGCCGACCTTATATCTGAGAAGATTCCCTGAGTTTCTAACTCAGATAAGAGATTTAAAAATAATTTCTCCTTTTCACTGACATCACTAAGAAATTTTTCATCACTCACTATATTTAATACTTCATGAGCGACTGCACAGGCAATTGGATTGCCTCCAAAAGTTGAGCCATGAGTGCCTGGCTTCATACTCTCACCAATTACTTTTGTCGTTAGTGTGGCTCCAATAGGTATTCCACCACCTAATCCCTTGGCAGATGTCACTATGTCCGGTTGAATGTCATAGTTCATGTATCCATAGAGGCTTCCCATTCTACCAACTCCACTTTGTACTTCGTCAATTATAAGAAGAGCACCTTTTTCAGACGTCACCTCATGTAGTTTTGTCATAAAGTCATTCGTCGCTTTGAAGACTCCAGCCTCTCCTTGAACTGGTTCAAGAATAACAGCTGCAGTTTTATCCGTAATAAGCTCATCTAAACATGACAAGTCATTAAATAATCCGTGCTTGATCCCAGGCATTAGGGGTTCGAATCCATTCCTATGCATTTCAGAACTACCTAGAGATATATTTAAAAGGGATCTTCCATGAAAAGAGTTTTGAAAAGAAACTATTTCATTTCTATTTTCATTTCTCGAAGAGTGATATTTTCTAGCTATTTTTATAGCAGCTTCGTTAGCCTCTGATCCCGAATTACTAAAAAAAATATTTTCTGCAAAAGTTAACTCAGTTAGCTTATTAGCTAATTTAATCGCTGGCTCATTTGTTAAGTAATTACTAAGATGCCATATTTTTTTTGACTGATCTGTCAGTGCCTTGACAAGAGAAGGGTGAGAATGACCTAAGGAATTGACGGCTATTCCTCCTCCAAAATCTATGTATTCTTTATCATCTTGGTCCCAAACAAGAGATCCCTCTGCCTTTTTCGGCACAAAATTTGCAGGAGAATAATTCGGCAACATGACGTTGTCATATACCCCTCTTAATTTATTATTTTTACTATTTTGTTTCATTCACTGAAGTTTATTGGGCGAGAGAGTAGTATTATAGATACCCTTTTTATATGGTCAAAATTGAAAATAACTTAGAAGATAAAATATACAGGATATTGCTTCGTCCCAATCAATCATCTGATTGGAAATCTAGTTTGATTTTTATTCTCATAATAGCATTCACATGTTTATCCATTGGGATTGGTTTTGCCTTAGCTGGTGCAACTATGATTCTTCCGTTTGCAGGGTTAGAAATACTTTTTGTTGGTGTTTGCGTTTATTTAGTTATGAAAAATACTTATAAGCAAGAAGTGATAACCCTTACAAAAGAGACATTAAAGATTGAAAAAGGACAAGGAAGACGAGACCAAGTTTGGGAATATTTTAGGATGTGGTCTTTTGTTTCAGTTGAGCGACCAGAGCATCCCTGGTATCCAGCGCATATAGTAGTTTCTTCAAAAGGAGAGCGCGTACCAATAGGCGATTTTCTTACTGAAGATGAAAAAGAAGAATTAGTCGAAAATCTTGAGAGAATAATTCTGGAATTAAAGTAACTACTTTCTTTGGTTAAATCTTTTCCCCACCATTGCTGAAGTGATATTTATCTTCTGAATATCTATAGTCCCACCAGCTATTCCCCAGCCCCAAACATCTCTGTATTTTCTTTCCATGGAATATTCTTTATTAAATCCGTAACCACCCATTAGCTGCATTGCCGACGCAACTACTTCTCGAGCAGTCTCATTTGAAAAACATTTTCCAACACTCGACTCGAAAATGCTTGGAAAACCTTCTTGGGCATTATGAGCTGCTCGGTGGATGAGAAGCCTTGATGCCTCAACTTTCATTGCCATTTCTGCTAATTTCATTTGGACAGCTTGAAATTCAACAATGGGTTTACCAAATTGTTCTCTCTCTTGAACATAGTCAATTGCACTCTCTAATGCTCCAGAAGCTTGTCCTAAACACATTATCGCATTGCCACATCTCTCAAGATCGAAGGCTTCCATCAGTTTTTTAAAACCACCATTAGCTTCAACAATTATATTTTCAACTGGAACTTCTACGTTATCAAAATAAATATCTGCTGAGGGTATACCATTCCAACCCATAAGCTTTTCTTGCTGACCAAAGCTTACTCCAGGAGTATCTTTCTCGATATAAACTGCTCCAATACCATTTGCACCTGGATCATCTGACATTCTGCAGTAAACAACATAACCCTCAGAATGACCTCCACCAGAACACCATCTTTTAGTGCCATTTAGAATAAATTTATTGTCTTTGATTTCAGCTTTTGTAGTCAGATCAGTCAAGGCTGAACCTGCATTTGGTTCTGACATTGAAACAGCAACTACTATATTTCCTGCACAAACTTCAGGAATGACCTTTTGCTTCAATTCTTCAGAAGCAAAATGTTCTATTGCCTTAACAGGACCAACACAACTTTCAAATATTGGAAATGCAACTGCTGAAGAAACTTTAGCGAATTCTTCCATGACAAGTAACGCATCTAAATTAGATAAACCTAGTCCACCATAATCTTCAGAAACATTGATGCCTAAGAAACCCATTTCTGAGTATTTTTTTAGCCATTCCTTAGAAAGTGGCTCGCTGGTCTGTTCCATTGAGTCGGCCACTTCAACCATTTCATTTTGAGCAAATGATCTTGCAGTATCTTGAAGTTCTTTTTGTTGTTCAGATAGTTTAAAGTCCATATTGCTCTCCTAGATAATTCTATCTACTTTAAATTGTTCTATATCTTCTTGAGTGTAGCCAAGGCTAGAAAGAATTTCTACATTATGTTCACCTAATTCAGGTGATCTAGTTTTTATTTGTCCTGGATTTTCTGATAATTCTATTGGAGGACCAACTACCGAGTATTCTTCATCCATGGTTGGGTAACTCATCTTAATAAAAGAACCCTTTTCGAGAATATGTTCTTCATTAAGTGTCTGTTTTGCCTTAAGTACTTCTCCCACTGGGATTCTTGAACTCTCTAGAGCAACTATAGCTTCTTGAGATGTTCTTTCTGCACACCAATCTGACATTCTTGCACTTATGAGTTCTCCGTTTTCGCCTCTACTTAAGTCATCTTTAAACCTCTCATCAGTTAACCAATCATCTTCTCCCATCAGGTTGACCCATCTTTCAAAAAGTGGGCCTCCTACGGTCTGAACAAGGATCCATCCATCTTTTGTTTTGAATGTATCTGATGGACCTGATGTCTGGGCTCTATTCATAGATGCAACCCTATTAACATTTAGTATTTCTTGTTCAATTAAAAGACTATTAGTTGTTGTAAGTGCTGTTTGTAATAAGGATGTTTGAACTCTCTGACCTTTACCAGTTTTTTGTTTTTCTAAATAAGCTAATAGAGTTCCAAAGGCCGCAAGCGAGGCACTACAAAAATCTACATAAGGTGCATATGCTTTTGTTGGTTGATCCGGCTGCCCGGTCATATCCATAGCTCCTGACATAGCTTGAGCGACGCCATCAAATCCAACCCTTTCTGCGTAAGGACCGGTTGTTCCAAAAGCTGTGTTTGAAGTCAGTATTATTCCTGGATTTATTAATTTAAGATCATCATAATCTAGACCCATTGATTTGAGTGTTTGTTCTGGTAAGTTTGCAATGACAATATCAGAATTTTCTACAAGTCTTCTTACTATCTCCCTACCTTTATCTTTAGTTGGATTTAATGTTAAACCCATTTTATTTCGATTAAGCTGTAGGAACATTGCACCTTGTCCATCTTTTGTTACAGGTGTTACATATCTATCTTCACTTCCACTTACTCTTTCTATTCTAATAACCTCTGCGCCATAATCTGCAAGCAGAGCACCACAAAATGGTCCTGCAATATATCTTCCAAAATCTAAAACTTTTACGCCCTCTAAAATTCCACTCATAAAACTTGTTTCCTTTAAATTAAACTTCCCCATTTATTTCATGCATACTAGGATTATAATCAAGCTATGACAGATCAAGAAATACCAGATGGCTTCAAGGAGTTAAAAATTCCCCAACCTCATATAGAAAATTTAGGTCCGGGATATTACAAAAAAGAAGATGATCAATTATTTATGATCTTCTTTGCTAAAGAGGAGCATAGTAATTTTTACAACTCAGCACATGGTGGGGCACTCATGGCATTAGCTGATTTTTGTTTGACATCTTCTATGATGAAAGACAGAAACAGTTTAGTGACAACGGTTAGCTTTCATTCAGAGTTTTTAGCTCCTGCACCTATAGGCAGCAAGCTCTTAATCCGCTGTAAACCAAAAAAAATTGGTAAATCATTAGGATTTTCAGAAGGCGATATAACCGTGGATGGAGAGACTATAATTACTTTTGGAGGAGTAGGAAGAATAATTAAAAATAATGGATAAAAAGTACGAAATAATTCTTTATGGGGCTACCGGTTTTACAGGTCAGATTTGTTGTAAATATATTCGAGATAATTATCCTGATTTGCTTTGGGCAATTGGAGGAAGAAATAAAGAGAAACTTCAGCAAATTAAATCAGATTTTAATCTCAATTGTGACATAGTTATAGCTGATGGAGCAGACATAGATGCTTTAAAACTAATGACACGTCAAACTAAAGTTGTGTTATCTACTGCTGGACCATTTGCAAGATATGGCTCTTTGCTGGTTCAAGCATGTGTTGAAGAAGGCTCTCATTATACTGATATAACGGGAGAGAATCATTGGGTAAAAGGTTTAATTGATAAGCATCATGAAGAAGCTGCTTCTAAAGGCATAAGAATTATTCCGTCGTGCGGTTATGATTCTATTCCTTCTGATATCGGAGCTTTTTTTACTATTTCTCAATTTGACAAACCTGTATCAAGAGTAGACGTCTATCACGAAGCTCAAGGCGGTGCCTCAGGCGGAACAACTGAGACAATATTTACTATGGATGGCGTTGGAAAAGAAATGAGAGACCCTTTTGTTTTGAATCCTAAAGACACAATATCAGATGAGCAGAGGGAAAATTCTAAAGATGGATTTAAGGTAGAGAAAGTTGATGGCCTAGAAGGATGGGCCGGTGTAGGCGTAATGGCTGTAGCCAATACTAGAGTTGTAAGACGATCTGCAGCTCTAATGGAGCAGAATCAAAAACCCTATGGAAACAACTTTACTTTTGGAGAACATGGTTTATTTTCTTCAAAAAGAAATGCAAGATTAGCCTCGATAGGGCTCCTAATCGGTTTTATAGTTTTAAGTACTCCAATAAAGCGCCTAGTAAGACCTTTTCTTCCCAAACCAGGAGAAGGGCCCAGTCAAGAAACACAAGATAATGGTTGGTTTAGAGCCACTTTCGTAGCTCTTTCTGAAGATAATGAAAAGAAGATTTGTTCAATGTATGGGTCTGGAGATCCGGGTTATAAATCTACGGCTAAATTAGTTTGTGAATCTGCAATGGCTCTCGCACGTTCTGATAGCCTGCCAGGCGGTCCGGAGTATGGAGGGGTTCTGACCTCTGCTGTTGGATTAGGAGAGGTATTAGTTGATAGATTAAAAAATGCAGAAATTGAATTTAAAGTTTTAACTTAAAATTTAAAATTTCTAAGCTTTTTTTTGATAAGTTTATTTTTCAAAGAAGCAGTTTGTATTACACCATTTTCAAATGGTGCCCAAGCTTCACCTTGAATTAATGGGCTAAGATAATTTTTACAAGACCGAGTAATGCCAAAACCATCTTTTGAGATGAAATTTCTAGGCATCTTCTTCTCTATGTTCGCCACTTTGCTCAATGCAACTTTTCCAACCTCCCAGGAATATGGCTTAGTTTTTTTTCTAACTATTATTGGCATAATCGCGTTTTCTCCCGAAGAAGCGTATTCAACAGCTGCTTTACCCACTGCATATGCATGATCTAAATCTACCTGAGATGAAATATGTCTAGCTGAGCGTTGTAAGTAATCAGAGACTGCCCAATGATATTTAAAACCTAATTTGTTGCTTATCATTTCAGCAATACGAGGCGCAACACCGCCAAGTTGTTTATGACCAAATGAGTCTACAGTCCCTGCATCCGCAAGAAACTTTCCATTCTTGTATTTAGTTCCTTCAGAAACGACAATGACGCAATAATCCTCTTTTTTTACTACTTCTTTTACTTTTTTTAGAAATAATTTTTCATTAAAGGTTACTTCTGGGAGCAAGATAATGTGAGGCGCAGAGTTATTTTTTGATTTAGCAAGACCTGCAGAAGCAGCCAACCATCCTGCATGCCTGCCCATAACCTCAAAGATGAAAACTTTGGTTGAGCTCTTAGACATACTTTTTACATCTAAAGCCGCCTCTTTAGTTGATGTGGCAATATACTTTGCAACAGATCCAAAACCAGGACAGTTATCTGTATAGGGTAAATCATTATCTATTGTTTTTGGTATACCAATACAGGTGACGGGAAATCCTGCATCTTTTGTGTATTGGGCAATTTTATTTGAGGTATCTTGAGAATCACCTCCACCATTGTAAAAAAAGTAACCAATATTATGAGCCTTAAAAACATCAATGAGTCTTTCATATTCTCTTTTGCTTTGATTGACGTCTTTAAGTTTATGTCTACAAGAACCAAAAGCACCTCCCGGAGTATGCATTAATTTTTTGATATCGGAAAAATTTTCAAGACTGGTATCAATTAGTTCTTCATTGAGTATCCCAATGATTCCATCCTTGCCAGCATAAAGTTTATTAATTTTTTTTGACTTTCTAGAAGCCTCTATTACCGCAGAAGCAGTTGCATTAATAACAGAAGTTACCCCTCCTGATTGAGCATAGATTGCATTCTGAGATTTCATCGTGAGAATAATACTTTAAAACAAATCTATCTTGTAATCATTCTTGATAGTTATAATGAAGTTATGTCTAAAGAAAGAGTTCACATACTGGGTATTTGTGGAACTTTTATGGGCGGTCTTGCCTTGATGGGGAAAGAGAAGGGTATAGAGATTTCTGGATGTGACGAAAATATATATCCTCCTATGTCAGATCATCTGCAGGACATGGGCATAGAAATAATTGAAGGCTATGACTCCTCTGAACTCCCTGTCGCTGATTACTATGTAATTGGGAATTCAATCTCCAGAGGCAATCCAGCATTGGAATATTTACTCTCTAAAAAGTCTAATCTTATTTCGGGTCCCGAATGGCTTTATGATTCGGTTATAAAAGATAAGAGAGTTATCGCAGTATCGGGAACTCATGGCAAAACTACTACCACAGCAATGGTCGCTTGGATATTTGAAGATAATAATGTTGATGTTGGCTACTTGATAGCAGGAAAACCGAAAGACTTTGAAAAGTCTGCAAGACTCGGAAGTGAAGATATATTCGTCATAGAGGCGGATGAATATGACACAGCATTCTTTGACAAAAGGTCAAAATTCATTCACTACAAACCAGATACTTTGGTCTTAAATAACCTAGAATTTGATCATGCAGATATATTTCCTGATATAACTTATATCTTTAGAGAATTTCATAACTTAATAAGGACTTTAAATAAGGAAGCTCAGATTATTTTTCCAAATGATGATTCAAATATCTCAAAAGTTCTCGAGATGGGTACGTGGAGTAAATTAATAAGTTATGACGTGAATAGTAATAATAAAAATTCAGTAATGTTTAATGATGACTCAAAGCAAACTACCTATAAGATTGATCAAGAAGAGGGTCAAATAGATTGGGAAATGTTTGGTGAACATAATGCAAGAAATGCTATGGCAGCAGCTTTAGCTGTAAAACAATACGGGATTTCGCTGAAAGATTCACTGTCTTCACTAGAAAAGTTTCAAGGTGTTTCAAAGAGACAAGATATTCTTTTGGATACAGAAGACCTTATAATTATAGAGGACTTTGCTCACCACCCAACAGCTATAAAAACAACCCTAGATGGTCTAAGGAAGAAATTTCCCAAAAAACGTTTACTCGCAGCAATTGAATTGAGATCAAATACAATGAAATCAGGTTTTCATGATGAGCAATTACTTCATTCAGTTTCCGAAGCTGACCTCATCTTCTGGAAAGGAGATGATTCTAAACAAGTCAAAGGGCTTATTGATAAGAATCCATCTAAATTTTCTGACATTTGTAATATAGATAATTTTGTAGATGATATCGATTCGTTATCTGTTGCTGGTGATGTTTTACTTATTATGTCTAATGGAAATTTTGATAACCTCTCTAAAAAACTTTTGAAAAAATATATTTAATGGAAAAATTATCTTCTTCTGCATTGTTCCCTTTATCCGTGAATGTTTTACCGGGTGCTTATCTACCCTTGCAGATATTTGAACCTAGATATATTGATATGGTGAGCGAATGTTTAGCTAATTCTGAAGGTTTTTGTATCGTCCTCTTTAAAGATGACGAGAACGAAGAAAATAATGAGTATGTTCCTTATCATGATATTGCTACCTATGTTGAAATTGTTGATTTCAATAAACTTGATAATGGTTTACTAGGCATAACAGTTCAGGGTAAGCACAAGATCAGGATTGAGGATGTATGGAAACAAGAAGATGAATTACTGCTTGGAAAAATAGAAAAAATCAACGAAGAAGATGATAATCTTTCAAATGATCCTGAATACCTAGATTTATGGAATATGGTCAAAGAAATCACAAATCACCCTGAAATTAAGAAGCTTAACCTGGACCTAGATCTTAAAAGCTCTATAAGTGTTTGTTATATCCTAGCGAGTGTACTTCCTCTGAGGCCTCAAGAGAAACAAACAATTTTAGAATTCGAAAATAACCGAGATAAGCTAGATTATTTAAAGGCTTTGATTAAAAGATTAGGCGGTTAGCCTTCCCTCCAGTTTCCATGGAAACCATAAGGAATTCTATGGGGTAACATAGCCTTTGCAAGTGGTCCACTGGAAACATTTTCTGCATCAAAGATCAATAAATCTGAACGATTCTCGATGCCCAGGTAGGATAGTGCAATGAGATAACCTTCTCCTTCTCTAGAATCCTGATTTTTTGGAACAAATATAGGTTCACCTACAGCATCAAGCTCAGATAGAGTAAAACTGTCTTTGCAGCCTGTATCATAGTCATAACTTGTTATAGTATTGAAGCTTACCCCTTTAGGAGAATCTCCTTTATTTGAAGCATAATATCCATATCTATACTTAGACATTGTTTTTCTTTCATCTAGCCTTGGAAATTCACCAATACTTTCGTCAAGATACTGCTTTTTTATTGAACCCGAGTTCGAACTTAGATCAATTTCCCATCTATTCAGTCTGGCTTCACCTTTTTTAAGATCAGGTCTTGATCCATCTAAATGAGGAAACATAGGTGCTTCTTCAAATTGCATCATATCAGCAATTATTTTATCTCCATCCTCATAGGCATTCATTGGGTGGAAGACAAAACATGGATCGCTCTCTATCCACTTTATATCTTCAGTTGAACCGTCTCTGGGCATTATCCCTATTTGACTCGGCCGATTAACATCCCAAGCAATAGGTGATTTACCGGCTGCTGCTAAATTAAAGTCAATAATTAAAGGAAATATCGGGAAAATAACATGTTTGGTTGTAACAACAAAGTCATGCACCATACTTGAGTAAGGCGTTTTAAACTCTTTGTATGTAGTCATTATTCCTTCGGAGTTGACTACAAAGTAGCTCATTTTATTTACCCCAAAACCATAGCTAAAACCTATCATCTCCCCAGTTTTTGGATCGATCTTTGGATGTGCAGTCATAGCTGAGTCCAGTTTTCCTTTATAGTTCCAGGCACCTTTTGATTCTAAGGTTAAAGGATCAAGTTCAAAAGGTTTATGGCCTTCTTCAAGGGCTAATAGTTTGCCTGAGTGGAAAACTATATTGGTATTTGCAGTTCCATCTTCACCTTCAAAATTAAATTCGGGATCAGGGTTCATGGGATTAAGAGCATTTATGAGTGATCTACCAGCTTTCCTCTCCTGTTTCCACTTAGAGGTTTGGGCCCATCGGTTTAAATAAGAAATCCTACCATTTTCAAAATGGAACGCATGGATCATACCGTCGCCTGCAAACCAGTGGTAATCTCCTCCCATAGGAGGAAATTGCGGATCTGGACCATTCCTGTAGTAACTACCAAATAAATCTCTGGGAACTTCTCCCTCAATGATGAGATCTTGAATATTGCACTCCATTCTTAAAGGAGCGTAATTACCTCTTAAATTTGGATGATCTGGGTATAAATTTGTCATAGTTATGTATATTTTTTACTAAAGTATCTTATTAATATGAATAAAACAACAACTCCAATCAAAATCCAAAGTGAGTCAACTAGATTCATACTTTCTGAGATTAGGGCTTGTGCAGCATAATAGCCAGGTACTGTATAAACCAATGCCCATAAAAAACAGGAAAGAATCTCAACTAAGACGAATTTATTTATATTCATGTTTAATGATCCTGCTGTGATGGGAAGAAGAGGTCTAATTGGTCCTATAAACTTTCCTACAAAAAGACCAACCACCCCATACTTTCTAAAGAATGCCTGACCATTTTCAAGAAAATGCGGATATTTTGTAAACGGCCAGATTTTTCTAAGAGAATTTCTAAGGCTATAGCCCAAGAAGAAACTTGCAATATCTGAAAGAAAGCTAGATACATATGCTAATAAAACTACTTCATAAATACTTATAGAAGAAGAAGCTAGTCCAGATATCAAAGCAAGTAAAACAACACCAGGAATAATAATTCCTATTAAAGCAAAGGATTCTATAAATGAAGCTCCTATAATTCCTAGGCCAATCCATTGGGGATTTTCTTCAAGCCAAATTATTATTTCGTTAAATTCGAACATCTTAAGTCTTTGAAAGCATAGATAGTTAGGTAGAATATTCAACAATGACTCAGAGTAAAGAAATAAATACTTATATGAATCAGTTAGGATCTGAAGCAAAAGAAGCCTCTTTGATCTTAGCCCAAGCTTCACTAGAGCAAAAAAATGAGGCACTAAGCTACATTTCAGAACAAATAGAATCAGATAGGGATGAAATATTAAGCATAAATAAAAAAGATTTAGATTTAGCTAAACAAAAATCTATAGGATCGGCTCTTATAGACAGATTGGAACTAAATGACAGTAGAATTAATTCTATGATATCTGGATTGCAGGTTGTTTCTGAGTTACCTGATCCCGTAGGAGAAATTACAGATTTAGATCCTACGCCTTCGGGAATTGAAGTTAGTAAAATGAGAGTGCCCTTAGGAGTTGTTGGAATAATATATGAATCCAGGCCAAATGTTACTGCTGATGCTGCAGCACTCTGCCTTAAATCTGGAAATGCCTGTTTATTAAGAGGAGGATCAGAAGCTATTCTATCAAATAAGATTATCTGGAACTGCTTGCAAGAAGGCCTTAAAAAAGCCAATTTACCGAAGGAATGTATTCAGCTCGTAGAGACCACTGATAGAGCAGCTGTAAGAACTCTATTGCATTTAGATGATTATTTGGATGTAGTCATTCCCAGAGGAGGCAAAGGACTGGTGCAGCTCATTTCTGATGAATCAAAGGTGCCTGTAATAAAACATTTAGATGGAATTTGTCATGTATATATAGACGAGGCAGCAGATATAAAGAAGGCTGAAAATATTGCTTTTAATGCAAAGACCTACAGATATGGAATATGCGGCGCAATGGAAACGCTTTTGGTGCATTCGTCAGTAGCACCTTTACTTTTACCTAACTTAGAAGATAGATTTTCTTCCGAAGGAGTAGAGGTTAGAGGCTGTCAAAAAACACTTCAAGTTATAAATGCAATTGAAGCTAACGAAGATGACTGGTTAACTGAATATCTTGCTCCCATACTCTCCATAAAAATTGTTGAAGATATGAGCGAAGCCATAGATCATATTCAAAAGTATGGATCACAACATACAGACTCAATAGTCACTGAAGACAAAAATAAAGCTGAATACTTTTTTAAAAATGTGGACTCAAGTTCTGTTATGCATAACTTGCCGACCTGCTGGGCTGATGGGTTTGAGTATGGACTAGGAGCTGAAGTTGGAATTTCTACTGATAAGATTCATGCAAGAGGCCCCGTGGGCTTAGAGGGATTAACTTCACAAAAGTTTATTGTGAAAGGTAATTCAAACTTACGAGGAGTTTAAAATAGCCAACAAAAAACTTATTGGTATATTTGGTGGCACTTTTGATCCTATCCATAAAGGACATGTCCAAGTAATAGAGAACTTTCTTAATTTAATCGATATAGATGAACTCATTGTTTTGCCAAATGGTACTCCACCTCACAAAGAGAAAAGAATTAATGAACTCGATAAAATTAAGCTAGTTAATCTTGCGCTAAGTCACATAAATAATTTAATAATTGATGAAAGAGAGATTTTAAAAAGAAGTCCCTCATATGCTTACTTAACTTTAAAAGAGATTCAGAAAGAGAATCCACATGACACTTTAATATGGATAATGGGGATGGACTCTTTTTTGGAGATAGAAACCTGGTATGAGTACAAGAATTTCTTAGAAGAAGTTAATTTACTAATATTGGAAAGACCGGGATATAAATTAGTTGAAACTTCATTTGTAGAAAATCTATTAGAAGCTAAAAGAATTTTAAATTTTCAGGAGTTTAAGAATTCGAAAGGCAAAATTTTCATTTTGCAAATAGATCCTATTGAAGTTACTTCTACTAAGATTCGAGAGCTGATATCAAATAATGAAGATGTATCTGCTTTATTAGATAGCAATGTTTATCAATTCATAAAAGATCAAAATTTATATAAAGAGCAATGACTCAAAAACTAAAAAATAAAATTATCAATTCTTTAGAAGATATCAAGGCAGTAAATCCTGTCGCAATAGATGTAACAAAGATTAGTTCTCTGACAGATTTTATGGTCATTGCATCAGGTACATCAAACAGACATATAGCGGCGATAAGTGAACATATCTTGGAGGGCCTAAAAGAAACAAATATTTCTGGAATAAAGATTGAAGGACAGGGTGGAGATGATTGGGTCCTCGTTGATGCTGGAGATGTAGTCATTCACCTTATGTCAGCAGATGCAAGAGAGTTTTATGATCTAGAGAGTTTATGGGATCCTGAACTTTAATGAAAATTAAGTTAATCTCAATAGAATCTAGCCGCCCTGACTGGGCAAAAAAAGCCTATAGTACTTATGAATCAAAATTTAACAAATCAATAAACATTGATTGGCATGGATTGAAACCAGTGAACCGTATTGGGAACTATAATGTTCTAGAGGTTGTCGAAAAAGAGAGCAATTTATTACAATCAAAAGTTAAGAAGAATGAATTTGTGATTGCCCTAGACAAAGAAGGACTGAGCATGAGTACTGAGAAATTAAGATTTCAGTTTGATAATTGGATCAGCAGCTCAAAAGATATATCTATTATTATTGGTGGCCCTGACGGTTTAAGTCAAAAGCTTATTAAGCAATGCGACTTTTGCTGGTCCTTATCTCAATTAACTTTCCCCCATTCTATAGTTCCGGTTTTGGTCTTAGAACAAATTTATAGAGTTTGGTCTATGACCCAAAATCATCCTTATCATAAGTAAAAGTAATGAGAACTATCCAGGATTTAAGAAGAGATGAAAAAGATACTCAATCATTGAGAAGCAGATCGGGTGTAATATTTTTTTTTCTACTGATTCTGATTATCTCAGGAGTATTTAAAATACTTCAATTAACTATATTAGATAGAGTTAATTATGAGACTGAATCAGAAAAAAATAGAATAATCAACATACCTATCTATCCAGCTAGGGGTCTTATAAAGTTGGAAGATGGAACTCTTATTGCTGAAAATATAGTTACGAAAGATCTCTATATCAAAACTAAATTATACGAGACCTCCATAGACCAAGTTGAACAATTAAATGACAAAGTTTTGGATGAAAATAGAAAAATTACTCAGTTACAGGTTCCAATTCAAGATGAAGAAAAGATTTGGCTTGCACGAAACCTAAGTGAACAGGAATTAGCTAAGTATGAAGTGCAAAAAAATTCAATACCTAATATTCAACTTGAAGCCAAATTAAGAAGATATCTTCCGCATAAAAATCTCTTTTCACACGTTATCGGTCATTTAGGTCTCATAAACATGGATGAAAGACTTTCTCTATCAAGAGCAGAATATCCTGATGATTCCTTCATTGGTAAAGTAGGGCTAGAGAAGTCATATGAAAAAACTCTTAGAGGTAAGGCTGGAATTAGCCTGATGGAGGTAGATGTATACGGAAATAAGATTAGAGAAATAAATAGAGTTTTACCCGATAAGCCTTTCAACCTAACACTAACTCTTGACCTAAGATTACAGAAAATTGCTCAGGAAGAACTTGCGAATAGAAGAGGAGCTGTAGTGGCTTTAGATCCAAAGACTGGATTTATTAAAGCTCTAGTAAGTTCACCAGACTATAACCCCAATATTTTAAATGGTTCAGAAAGTGGTTCGTCTGTTTCAAAATCTTCCATGGAAAACTCACCTTTCTTTAATCGAGCAATATCTGGTTTGTACCCGCCAGCTTCAACTATAAAACCCTTTATTGGTTTGCTTGGCCTTGAAGAAAAGCTAATTACTGAGTCAACTATTGTAGAAGATAAAGGCTTTTTTCAGCTAAAAGAAGAAGGAAGAAAGTATCGTGGATGGAAAGAGGATGGGCATGGAAAAGTAGATCTTAAGAAGGCAATCGTTGAGTCATCAGATGTTTATTTTTATGAACTTGCTTCAAAACTTACCATTGATAGGATTTCATCATTCTTGTTGAGATTTGGTTTTGGAGAAATCAGCGGTATAGATTTGATCAATGAATCTAAAAGTATTTTACCAACTAGAAATTGGAAGTTAGGTAATATCGGTGAAGCCTGGTTCGTAGGAGACACGATAAATATCGGAATAGGGCAGGGATACATAAGCTCTACACCACTCCAATTAGCAGTTTCACTCTCTGCAATAGCAAATAGAGGGAAGATTTTTCAGCCTAAACTAATAAGAAATAATCAGCTTGATGATTATGAGCCTGATCTTTTGATGGAAGTACAAATTGAAAACCCAAGACATTGGAATATTATTGAGAAATCAATGATCTCTGTAATCAATTCGTGGAATGGTACAGCTCATAATTTATACGAAGAAGGAGGAATCACTATAGCTGGCAAAACTGGAACCGCTCAAATCAAAAGTCTTACTGATCAAGATCTTACTGTAAGAGAAGAATACGAGGGAATAAGAAAAGATATAGAAAATAGAGATCACGCTCTTTTTGCAAGTTATGGCCCTGTTCCTGATCCTAATTTAGTTGTTGTCGTTATAGTAGAAAATGGTGAATCTGGAAGTGCCGTAGCTGCACCCATTGCAAAGCGCCTTATTGAGCAATATCAAATAAACATTAATGAATCATGAGCAATAGGAATCCTCTTGATTATTCTATAAATAAACCTTTAGTTACAAGCTTTAACCCATTTAGATATTTATTCAAGGACATAACATTGGTACTAGCCCTTATCGCCGTCCTTCTCTTTGGCTTGGCAATGTTGTACAGCTCAAGTGGTCAATCCTTTTCGATGGTCATTCGTCAGTCGATTTATGTTTTTGTAGGTTTAATAATGATGATCTTCATTTCTCATTTAAAACCTGACTCTTATAAAAATATTTTGATGCATTCTTATTGGATCGGTCTTTTACTTCTAATTTATGTTCTGTTTAATCCAGCTGAAGGCTATACAACTAGTAGATGGATAGATATAGGATTTTTTCAGTTTCAACCTTCTGAAGTCATAAGATTGATCTTGCCATTATCAATTGTTGCTTATTTGCACAGGAAGGAATCAAAAATAAGATTAGAAGATTGGCTATATACAACTTTAGCTGCCCTTATGTGTTCATACTTGGTTTTTGAACAGCCTGATTTAGGAACATCTATAATAGTTTTTACGTCTGGAATTATTCCAATATATTTAGCCGGTTTACCTTACAGGGTTATAGCTGCTTATCTAGGTATGTTGGCTATTGTTTCTCCTTTTATTTGGTCTAGCTTATTAGATTACCAAAAACAAAGGGTCCTCACTTATTTTGATAGTAATGTTGATCCTCTCGGAGATGGCTGGAATATCGCTCAGTCACAAACTGCAATAGGTTCTGGAGGTTTTTTTGGTAAGGGCTACTTGGAGGGTACCCAAAGTCAGCTCAATTTTATCCCCGAAAGTCATTCTGATTTCATTTTTTCTGTTATCGGAGAGGAGTTTGGCTTAATGGGAATAACTTGCCTATTTCTTGTTTATGCAATGATCATATGGCGAATTTTTAAGATTGGTTTATCAGCACAATCTGCATTCGAAAGACTTGCCTGCTGCTCTTTGGGATTCATCTTCCTTTTATTTATTCTAATCAATGTTTCTATGGTTATCGGTATAATTCCTGTTGTTGGAGTGCCTTTGCCCTTGATTAGCCAAGGGGGAACTTCAATAGTTGTGCATTTATTGGCTTTTGGAGTTATTCTTTCTGCCAAGAGACCTCAGTTATGAATATAAAAAAATATTACAAAATCTTAGTAATTGCCTTTTTTACTTCGCAAAGCTTGTATTCCGATTATTCTGAAAACGATGAAACTTTGGAATTCATAGATTATATGGCGCAAAAGCATGGATATGAAAAATCTTACCTAGAGGCTATTTTTCAACGAGCAAAATATCAAGAAAGGGTTGTTAGGATAATGAATAAACAACCTGAAGGCACTATGACATGGGAAAGGTATAGAGGGATTATGGTTAATGAATCAAGAATTTCCGCAGGTAAAGAATTTATTAATTCGCATAAACAGGATCTAAAAAGGGCTGAAAAAATATATGGTGTTCCAGCTGAAATTATTGCATCTATCATTGGAATCGAAACTAGATATGGGAGAATTAAAGGAAATATCAGAGTAATAGATTCGCTATCCACCTTAGCTTTTGATTATCCTCGCAGATCTAAATTTTTTAAAGTCCAACTAGAAGAATTCCTTTTACTAAGCAGAGAAGAGAACTTTAATCTAGAAGAAATAGAAGGTTCAATAGCTGGTGCTATGGGGTATGGTCAATTTATGCCCGATAGCTATAGGGATTATGCTGTAGATTTTGATAATGATGGAGTGAGAGATATTTTGAATAATCCTATAGATGCTATAGGAAGTGTTGCTAATTTTCTAAATAAGAAAGGTAAATGGAAACCGAATGTGCCTATAGCCATGAGAGCAAGAGCCATAAGCGAAGTAAAAGAAATTACATCCTCATTCAAGCCCTATATGACAGAAATTGAGCTAGAAAATTTTGGGCTAGAAGCTACCAAAATTATTCCTAGTAATCTTAAATTTGTGCCTATCTCACTTAATCTTGAAGATGGTTACGAATACTGGCTTGGTTTTGATAACTATCAATCTATTTCCAGATACAATAGAAGTAAATTATATGTGATGGCGGTCTTTGAATTTAGCAATTCACTATCCAAATTTTTATAAAATGAAAAAATTAAAGAAATTACCTTTTTGTATAGCTTTACTAAGCGCTATTTCAACAGTTTCGCTTTTTTCTGAGGAGAGTTTTATTCCAAAGCCTCCCTCCTTAAATGCCTCAAATTATATTTTGATGGATTCAGTATCAGGAAGAATACTTGCTGAAAATGATTCTGATGAAAGGATTGAACCTGCAAGCATTACTAAAATAATGACGGGCTATGTTGCTGCAGATCAAATAGCTAAAGGATTTGTAAGTTTAGAAGATGAAGTATTTATTAGTGAGAATTGCTGGAGGAAAGGCGGTTCTAAGATGTTTATTAGAGAAGGAACAAGAGTTCTTCTTTCAGATCTAATTAAAGGAATGGTCATACAGTCTGGTAATGATGCTAGTTGTGCTATTGCAGAGCACGTGGCTATTTCTGAAGAAGGTTTTGTTGAGCTTATGCAGCTCTACATTGAAGAGATGGGCATGGAGAATACCCAATTTAAAAATGTCAGTGGTTGGCCAGACCCCGAACATTATTCTTCAGCGAAAGACTTAGCAATTTTAACAAAAAATCTAATAGACAAATTTCCTGATCACTATGCTCTTTATAAAGAGAAGTACTTTACTTTCAATGAAATCAAACAAAGAAATAGAAATAGCCTTCTATGGCAAGATGAATCTATTGATGGAGTCAAAACAGGCCATACCGAAAGCGCTGGATATTGTTTAGTTTCCTCGGGCGTTAGAAATGACACAAGGTTAATTGCGGTTACCATTAGAAGCGCCTCGGAAAAATCTAGATTAACTGATAATAGACGTTTGTTAGATTATGGTTTCAGATACTACAGAACAAAACGGATCCTTGAAGCTGATTTGTCTCTTGTCAATGAGCAAGTGTGGGGCGGAGAAGCGGATTCGGTTAATTTATCTTCCGCCGAAGAATTGTATCTAACCCTTTCACCCAGAGACTTTCCAAGAGTCGAACCTCAGATTAAGTTAAATGACTATCTTCAAGCACCAATTCAAAGAGGTCAGGTGGTTGGTAAGGTAGATCTAATTCTTGATGGAGATTCCCTTGCATCTGTTGATCTTGTGGCTATGAAAGATGTTCCTGCTCTAGGTTTCTTTGGCAGAGCATGGTCAAATATTAAGTTACTTACATATCAATTTCTTATGGAAGAGTAACAAGTTAGATGTGGGTTTATTTAAACGGAGAAATAATTCCTGCTGATGAAGCAAAGGTTTCTCCTCTCGATAGAAGTTTCACTTTTGGCGATGGCGTTTATGAGGTTATTCCTTCATACAACCAAGAGTTATTCTTGTTTGAGGAACATTTACAAAGATTCAAGATATCCTTAGCTAAAACCTTTATACCTGCTCCATCTGCACTTGATAATCTTGAGGATATTTTGAAGAAGTTACATGTTAAGAATGAATATCACAATCAGTCTTTCTACGTACAAATCACTCGAGGAGTTCAAGAATCAAGATCACATACTGCAAGTGAAAATATTGTTCCAACTTTATTCATTAATTCGCAAAATTTGGATATTAACCCCTATAGAGGCAATGCCAATAAAGAAGGTCTAAGAGTTCGTTTAGAAGACGATATTAGATGGCAAAGGTGCGATATCAAAACAACCGCCCTCATTGGCAATATATTGTCTATGCATGATCCCTCTTTAGAAATAGTAGATGAAATACTTTTTCATAAAGATGGAATACTAAACGAAGGGTCTAAGTCTAATATCTTCTTGGTAAAGCAAGGTAAGGTTTATACCCCATCTTTGAATCAGAATATTCTCCCTGGTGTAACTAGAAATTTTATAATCAATCTTCTCAAAAAAAATAATATAGAGGTCTTTGAGGAAGAAATTCCTGTAGATTCAATTTATGAATGTGAAGAACTTTGGTTGACAAGTTCAACTAAAGAAATTCAACCTGTTGCTTTTATTGATGACTATAAAATTCCTACAAAAAAAACCGAACAATTAATTTGGAATAAAGCTCTGAAGTTTTTCACTCTATATTAAAAATTTAATGCCAGATCTCTAATAGACTGCCAAGGATTCTTATCTGACAAACCTTTTATTGCGGCATCTATTTCTGCGATATCTTTAAGTGAATTTTTTATTTTAGAATAAGAAAGACTATTAGAACGTTTAGATAGTAAATCTAAGTAATATCTAGGACCCCAAATATTTTTTGTAGTCCCTTGTTCCAAGACTTTATATAGATTGTTTATTTCTTTGGAAAGTGCCCACAATACTAGGGGAGGTTGCGTTCCTTCTGCTCTTAAAGTTTCAATGATTCTAACTGTTCTTCTTCTATTTCCTTCAAGAAAGGAATTAGAAAGATCGAATATTCCAAATTTTGAAGAATTAGATATAGATTTTTCCATATTTTCCAATGTAATTTCTTGCTCTGAAAATAAAAGAGATAGTTTCATTAACTCATGGGATGCAGCCAGCAGATTTCCCTCTGTTTTTTCCGATAAAAGTTGAATGGCCTGAACATCTAAATTAAGGTTTAAGCTCGAGGCCTTAGTTTTAATCCAGCTGGGCATAGAACTTTTATTAACAGTTGGTTCAACTACAAAAATGCCACTTTCATCTAAGGCCTTAGCCCAGGCACTGTTTTGTTGCTTTTTTTCAAGCCTTTCAGCTGAAATGATCAGCAGTCTATTTTCATCTGCATCAAGACAATAATCCTTGATTGCTTTTGAACCTTTGTTTCCTGGACCAGTTCCAATAAGTTTAATTTCAACTATTTTCTTTGAACCAAATAAATCAAAATTTTCATTTTTAGAACTTAGGAAGCTCCAATCTGTATCTTTAGTAATTATATGAGTTTGTTTATCCTCAAAACCAGCTGATTTTGCTTTCTTTATAACCTCATCAGTTAATTCAGAAATTTGAATTGATTCTTCTGCAAAGAAAGAATAAATAGGACCTAATTTAGTTTCTAAGTCTTTGATAAAGTGAGCTTTACTTAATTTCATAGAGTTGAGTAGATGCAATAAATTCTATATTCCTTATCGCTTTTGCGATAAAAGTTTTGGTTACTGATTGAATCTCTTCTTCAAATGCCAGAAGATTTGACTGGTTAAAATCAATAAAAGATGAGTCTTCGAAAATATGCATTATCAAATTATTACCATCATTTCCTATTTGATATTTCAATTTATAATCTAATCTTACTTGTGTTGTTCTTGCACCTTGTCCCGTAGAACCAACAAATTTTTCTATTGAATGACTAATGATTTTGAGTCGCGATTCAGAATCTACATTTCTAGATAAAACATAATTCTTTGAATTAAGCTGAGTTTCTAATTCTAGATTCAGTTCCGACTTTTTGGCATCAAAATTTATGACTTGATTAGATAAACTTGTTGAGTAATTTCTAAGTTCATAGCCACACGAATTAACTATGAGAACTAAAGTCAAAAGTAATTTAATATCCATTGTCTACGTTATTTTCATATAACTATATTCAGTATCTTTCCTGGAACATAGATTATTTTTTTAACTGCAGCACCATCTAAATGCTTTATAATTTTTTCATCATTTAGAGCCATAGATTTCACAGAATCATCTTTAGTTTCTTTATCTATTTCAATCTCAGATCGCAGCTTTCCATTTACTTGAATAGCAATTTTTAATTTGTCATCTATCAGCAAAGATTCTTCAATTTTTGGCCAAGACTTATCAATAATCGACTCTTGAGGATAAAGTTGCCACCACAGATGCTGACATAAATGAGGCGTAATTGGATTTAGCATTAATAGAATTGATTCAATAGCTTCATTGGCAACTTTTCTCATCTCAGGACTCGCACTTGAGTCAAGCCATTCTTGTGGAATATCATTAGAGAGCTCCATTACAGCTGCTATAGCAGTATTGAAACTATGTCTTCTTAAATAATCATCTTTTACTTTAGATAAAGTCTTATGAATCTTTGATCGCATTAATTTCAAATCTTTAATTGAATGATTTGCATCAATATCTTCGGGTAGGCCTGCATCTATATGCTTATTAACAAGTTTCCATATTCTGTTAATAAACCTATGAGCACCTTGTACTCCTTGATCAGACCATTCTAGAGATTGTTCCGGAGGTGCAGCAAATAACACAAAAAGTCTTACAGTATCTGCTCCATATTTTTCAATCAAACCCTGTGGGTCAACCGTATTTCCTTTTGATTTAGACATTTTGGTACCGTCTTTCAAAACCATACCTTGGCAAAGTAAATTTGTGAAAGGTTCATCTCCTTCAACGAGACCAAGGTCTCTCATACATCTAAAGTAAAAACGTGAATATAGAAGATGTAATACGGCGTGTTCTATGCCACCTATATACTGGTCTACTGGAAGCCAGTAGTTAGCTCTATCATCAAGCATAGAATCATGACTATCAAAACTAGCAAACCTTGCGTAATACCAAGATGATTCAAAGAATGTATCAAAAGTATCAGTTTCTCTTATAAGAGCTTTACCTTCTTGATCGACGTTTAAGAATTCAGGCATATCCTTCAATGGAGAACTGACACCCTTGAATTCAACCTTGGAAGGTAATTCAACAGGTAAATCTTTGGCATGAAAATTTTCTTCACCATCACTCAGAATTGGAATCGGTGCGCCCCAATATCTTTGTCTTGAAACTCCCCAATCCCTCAAACGAAAGTTAGTCTCTTTGTAACCACAGTTAAGTGCTGTTGCCTTTTTTTCTATAGCTTGGAATGCTTTATCAAAGTTTAATCCGTCAAACTCTCCTGAATTAATAAGAACATTTTTCTCAATAGTTGCCTCTTGAATTTTAACTTCATCATGACTATTTTTTATAACCGGCAAGATGGGTAGCTTATACTTAGTGGCAAATTCAAAATCCCTTTGATCATGAGCTGGAACTGCCATCAAGGCACCAGAGCCATAGTCACTCAGAACAAAGTTAGCAATCCAAATAGGTATTTTTTCTTTTGTGAATGGATGAATTGCAAACAAATTTGTAAAAATACCCTCTTTTTCTTGTTTGGCAAATTCAGCTTCTGATACTTTTATCTTGCTCTGCTTTTCAACAAATTTTTTTATATCATCTCTTTTTGCTGAAAGATCTGAAACTAGAAAATGAGATGATGATATAGCTATGAAGGAGACACCCATTATGGTGTCAGGTCTTGTTGTGAAGACATCAATCACTGCTTCTCTGTCTTCAATACCAAAACTGAAATTCATACCTTCAGATTTACCTATCCAATTTTTTTGTTGGATTTTTACTTGTTCTGGCCAACCATCTAATTTATCTGTTCCTTGTAGGAGTTCTTCTGCGTAATCTGTAATTTTTAAAAACCATTGCTTCAAAATCTTTTTTTCTACTTCTGCTCCTGATCTCCAGCCCTTTCCATCTATAACTTGTTCGTTTGCGAGTACAGTCTGATCTACAGGGTCCCAATTAACTTCAGCTTCTTCTTGATAAGCTATGCCTTTTTCAAGCATTTGCAGGAAGAACCATTGTTCCCATTTATAGTAATCTGATTCTGATGTTGCAAATTCTCTTTTCCAGTCATATGCAAATCCCAACCTTGTAAGCTGTTTTTTCATACTTTCTATATTTTCTGAAGTCCAATCTGATGGTTGGACCTTATTATCTATTGCAGCATTTTCAGCAGGTAGACCAAATGCATCCCAACCCATAGGTTGAAGTACATTTTTTCCAAGCATCCTTTGAAATCTACTTATTGCATCGCCAATGGTGTAGTTTCTGACATGGCCCATATGAATTGATCCACTGGGATAAGGAAACATACTCAAGCAAAAGTACTTCTCTTTACTATGGTCTTCGGTTACAGAAAATGATTCATTTTCTTTCCAATACTCTTGAACCTGATGCTCTATGTCTCCCGGTTCATAAGGAAGATCTTTATCAGGCATTAATTTTCCTTATTAAGATTTTCTAGATAATTTATATTGAAAGTACCATTAATAAAATTAGGATCATTTATTAATTTTCTATGCATTTCTAAATTTGTATCTATACCTAGAACATACATTTCATCTAGAGCTCTTTCTAATCTGGCTCTTGCGTCTTCACGGTCATTGGCTCGACAGATTACTTTTGCAATAAGAGAGTCATAATATGGAGGCACTACATAATCTTTGTACAAATGAGAATCCATTCTAACTCCGATTCCTCCAGGTGCATGATATTCAAGAATTTTACCAGGGGAGGGCAAAAATGTTTCAGAGTTTTCTGCATTAATTCTACACTCTATGGCATGACCTTTTAAGATAATATCTTCTTGTTTAATTTTAATTTCTTCATCTCTTGCTATCCTTAGCTGGAGTTTAACTAAGTCAATTCCTGTGACACTTTCTGTAACTGGATGCTCTACTTGGATTCTTGTATTCATCTCAATAAAATAAAAATTATCATTTTCATAGAGAAACTCAAAAGTACCCGCACTTACGTAGTCTAATTGACGACATGCTTCTATGCACTGCTCATATATTTCTTGTCTTTTTTCCTCTTTAATTCCAGGGGCGGGAGCTTCTTCAATCACTTTCTGATGCCTTCTTTGCAAAGAGCAATCTCTATCTCCAAGGTGAATTATATTTCCATGTCTGTCAGCTAGGACTTGAACTTCAATATGCCTAGGATTTTCTAAAAACTTCTCTAGATAAACTGTTGAATCCCCAAAAGCTACTGCAGACTCCTGTTGAGTTAATTCAATTGCACTATCTAATTCTTCTGGTGAGTAAACTATCTTCATTCCTCTACCACCACCACCTGAAGCAGCTTTAATTATTACTGGATAACCAAGTTTTTCTGCTTCCTCGTGGGCATTCTCATCTACTGCTCCGGAAGAACCTGGAACAATGGGTAGGCCAGATTTTAATGCAAATTCTTTTGCAGAAACTTTATTCCCCATCATTCTAATAACTGAAGCTGAAGGTCCTACAAAATCAAAACCACTTTTTTCTACTTTTTCTGCAAAATCAGGATTTTCTGAAAGAAAGCCATAACCTGGATGTACACCATCCGATCCTGACAGCTCCATGGCACTTATTATTGCTGGTATGTTTAGATAGCTTTGAGAAGAATCTGCAGGTCCTATACAAATTGATTCATCAGCCATTTTCACATGCATCAGATCTTTATCTGCTTCTGAATAGGCTGCAACAGTTGGAATTTTTAATTCTTTTGCAGCCCTTAGGATACGAAGTGCTATTTCGCCTCTATTGGCGATTAAAAGTTTACTAAGCATTATTTAGACAGTTCAAAAAGTGATTGACCATATTCAACCGGCTCAGCATTTTCAACATTTATAGATAAAACTTTACCAGAGAACTCAGACTTAATTTCATTCATCATTTTCATTGCTTCAACTATACAAACCACATCACCTTCTGCAACGATATCTCCGACTGATACAAAGGGTTTAGCACCAGGCGAAGCTGAGGCATAAAATGTTCCAACCATTGGAGAATTTATTGAATTACTATCTTCTTTAGTCTCTTCATTAGATTGAGTTTCTTCAGTGATAATTTCCTGTTTATTCTCTTGGGGTATCACTATAGATTGAGGTGTAATATTTTGGAGATTACCATGACTCTTAACCAATCTAACTGACTCTTCTCCTTCTTGTATTTCTATTTCTTCAAGGTTTGAATTCTCCAGCATTTCGATTAGTTTTTTTACTTTTCTTATGTCCATTCTGTCTCCTAAATTATCAATTAAATTTTTTCATAGCTTTAACTAAAGCTAGTTCGTAACCTTCTACACCTAAACCTGAAATCACTCCCTCAGCTATGTCTGATAGGTAAGATTTCTGTCTAAAATCCTCTCGTGCGTATATATTTGAAATATGAACTTCGATAAAAGGAATGTTGACACCTGTCAATGCATCTCTTAAGGCTATACTGCTATGAGTTAAAGCGCCTGGATTAATTATGATGCATTTCACTTGATTATCCTTTGCTGAATGAATCAGATCTACTAACTCATGTTCAGCGTTGCTTTGATGGCATATTAAATTACATTTTTTATCTTTAGAGATTTCAACAAGATGTGCTTCTATATCTTCTAATGTTTCAGATCCATATAAATCAGGTTCTCTGGTTCCCAATAAATTTAAATTAGGACCATTTAGAAGCATGTAGTTTGTCATTAGGGTTTTATAAAGGTATTTTCGACGATTTTAAATGAATTTATAAGAAAAAGGTATCAGGGTTTTAGAAATTTTCTAAATTGTCAACCTGAATCTTTTTGCTTATTGGTGGGTAACAGAAACCTTTCTCATTACACCCTTGATAAACTACCTTTACAGACTCAAGATCTTTAGTCTTATCTATAGTCTGTTTAACCTTGTTGTAGAAGACATTGACATTCCCAAAGTAAATATCATTGATCCTTATCGCCTTACCCTCTATTTTTTGGTTTTCGACAAGATCGTTATCTAAATAAGTTTTAAATTTATCTTTATACAAAAAGCAGTTTTCTTTAATAGTCCATGTAAGTATGATGCTTTCATCATCTTGTATATGAGCGCTAAAGATAAAAGCTTCATCGCCAGAAAGAACCTTATCGTTTGTAATTTTTTCTAGAAAAGATTCAGTAGGATAAGAGTAAGAAGCGAATGCAAAGATAGGAACAATGACAAAACATTTTTTCAAAGTTATTTTTATAAGTTTTTTTACTTTTATAATCATTGGCTGCTCTAAACAAACTCCTCAAGAAGTCATTATAAAGGATGCACATGTTTATGTTCCCTTAAAAGGTTCGATGATGACTAGTGGATACCTAAGTATAGAAAATACTTCCAATAAATTTTTTGAGATAACAGGAATATCATGTTCGTCATCCAGAGCTGAAATTCATGAAACAAAAATAAATGCTGCAGGAATTATGACAATGGAAAAAAGGAATAGATTTGTTTTAACTCCTTTTGAAAAAATAATTTTTGTCCCTGGCGGGAAACATATTATGCTTTGGGGATTGAGTGACCCTACTGAGAAATATTTAGACTGTTCATTTAATGTCTTCGATGAAGATCCTATAAATTTTAAATTTACGGTACAAAAGCGTGGATAAAATATTAGAAATTAATAATTTAGTCATTGATTTTGAATCAAACGACTCAATTTTTAGAGCCGTAGATGGTATTTCCTTTACCATTGAAAAGGGCAAAACATTATCTATAGTAGGTGAGTCTGGATCAGGTAAATCTGTGACAGCATTATCCATCCTTCAGTTACTACCTGAAGGAACGGTTCAGTATTCTTCTGAATCATCAATCAAATTTGAAAATGATGAAATTATCGCTTGTCCCAAAAAAACCTTATCCGCTTTGAGAGGTAATAAAATCTCTATGATATTTCAGGAACCAATGACATCGCTTAATCCTTATCAAAAAGTAGGCTTCCAGATAGATGAAACACTAATAGTACATAAAAAATTAACATCAAAACAAGCTAGAGAAAAGACGATTGACCTACTAAAAAAAGTAAAAATTCCTGAACCAGAAACAAAAGTTGATTCTTATCCTCATCAGCTATCAGGAGGTCAAAGGCAAAGAATAATGATTGCTATGGCTCTAGCAAATGAACCAGAACTATTAATTGCTGACGAACCAACAACTGCCCTTGATGTAACTGTTGAGAAAGCACTATTAGAATTATTATCTGACTTACAGAAAGAGTTTGGTATGTCTATATTATTCATTACTCATGATTTGAATATTGTAAGAAGATTTTCTGATGAAGTTTGTGTCATGAAAGAAGGAAAAATAGTTGAATCAGGGAAGGTTAAGCATATCTTTGATAATCCTCAGCATTCCTATACCGTCAAGTTACTTAATTCCATACCTGGCAAGAAAGCGGAATTAAATCTTGAGAATGAGCAGTTACTTACTGGTCGAAAAGTGGATATAAAATATCCAATAACAAAGAATATATTTGGCAAAACAGTAGATTTTTTGAATGCTGTAAAGAAAGTTGATATAACAATACATAGTGGCTCCACTACAGGCTTAGTTGGTGAATCTGGTTCAGGTAAGTCATCCTTGGCAAGAGCTTTGTTAGGTATTGAAAAGGCAGAAGGTAACATCATTTTTAACGGAAGAAATATACATCATTTGAACTCCAGTGAAACCAGGACATTTAAAAAAGATTTTCAAATAGTGTTCCAAGATCCTTTTGGCTCTTTGTCTCCAAGGATGACAATTGGAGAAATAGTGGGAGAAGGGCTGAGAGTTCATGAACCGAGTTTAAGCAAGGATGAGAGAGAAAAAAAAATCATTAAGGCTCTTGAGGATGTCGAATTAGACCATTCTTCTTTTTCAAGATTTCCGCATGAATTATCCGGAGGACAAAGACAAAGAGTTGCTATTGCAAGGGCAATTATTTTGGAGCCTAAACTTATATTATTAGACGAGCCCACTTCCGCTTTAGATGTTTCTATTCAGATGCAAATATTACATCTTTTGAAAGATCTTCAATCAAGACTGGGGTTGGCCTTCCTTTGTATTAGTCATGACTTGAAGGTTATTAGATTTTTATCTGATTATGTGTATGTGATGAAAGACGGCATTATAGTTGAGGATGGCACTTCAGAAGATTTGTTTGAGTCTCCAAAACAAGCCTACACAAAAGAACTATTAGCTGCATCATTAGCTTAATTTATAAGTTCTGTTGTTTCTAATTTATAATTCCCCTTATGTCTAAAGATAAAAGAAAATATTCATCGGAGATTGTCGACGGCGTAGAACAAGCCCCTTCAAGAGCTATGCTAAGAGCAGTAGGTTTTGAATCTGAAGATTTCAATAAACCGCAGGTTGGTATTGCTTCAACTTGGAGTATGGTTACACCTTGCAATATGCATATCAATCAACTAGCTGAATCTGCCGCGAGTGGAGCTGACTCAGTTGGATCTAAATCAGTAATATTTAATACAATCACTGTCTCTGATGGCATATCAATGGGTACTAAGGGCATGAGGTATTCACTCATTTCAAGAGAAGTTATAGCAGATTCCATAGAAACAGTAGTTGGTGGTCAAGGATTCGATGGATTAATTACGATTGGTGGATGTGACAAGAATATGCCAGCATGTGTAATGGCTATGGCACGGTTAAATAGACCATCGATTTTTGTTTACGGAGGTAGTATCAAACCAGGATCTAATCGTACTGATGTTGTGTCAGTTTTTGAGGCGGTAGGAAAACACTCTGAAGGAGCTATTTCTGATATTGAATTATTAGATATTGAGTCAACTGCAATTCCTGGTCCTGGTTCTTGCGGAGGAATGTATACAGCAAATACCATGGCTTCAGCTATTGAAGCTTTGGGTATGAGCCTTCCTAATAGCTCAGCTCAAGAGGCAGTTTCTTCAAGTAAACTAAAAGATTCTTCTGATGCGGGTGAATCAATCATGAATTTAATTTCTTTAGATTTAAAGCCTCGCGATATTATGACTAAGCAGGCATTTGAAAACGCAATTGCAGTTGTAATAGCCCTTGGAGGATCCACTAATGCTGTATTACATTTATTGGCGATTGCCCATGAAGCAAAAATAAATCTATCTTTAAATGATTTTGAAAGAATTGGAAAAAGAACACCAGTCTTGGCAGATTTAAGACCAAGCGGTAAGTATCTGATGTCCGAGTTGATCGAAATTGGCGGTATTGTTCCTCTGATGAAGAGTATGCTTGAAAAAGGTTTAATTGATGGAAATCAAATGACAGTTACAGGAAAAACACTTGAAGAAAATCTTTCAGACTATGATCATTACCCAAAAGATCAAAAAATAATTACATCAACAGATAAACCAATAAAAATAGATAGTCATCTAAGAATTCTGTATGGAAACTTAGCACCCTCTGGTGCAGTTGCCAAAATTTCAGGTAAAGAAGGCTTAAGTTTCCAAGGTAAAGCAAAAGTCTATAACTCTGAAGAAGATGCAATGGAAGGCATCCTATCTAATCAAATATCAGAAGGCGATGTCCTAGTTATTAGATATGAAGGACCAAGAGGAGCTCCAGGCATGAGAGAGATGTTAAGTCCAACATCTGCAATAATGGGCAAAGGACTTGGTGACAAAGTAGCTTTCTTAACTGACGGCAGGTTTTCAGGTGGAACACATGGTTTTGTTGTGGGACATATCACTCCTGAAGCATATGACGGAGGTCCTATAGCTTTAATTAATGAAGGTGATCTTATCTCCATCGACGCAACAACAAATCAGGTAAATATTGATTTATCTGATGAAGAATTAGCTAAGCGAAAAGAGTCATGGCTATGCCCTGTGCAAGAAGAGGAAGGAGGGGTACTAGATAAGTACAGGTCTCTTGTGACTTCTGCTTCTGAAGGAGCAGTTACTACAAAAAAATAATTCTTTTAGAATCTTGATAAATTGACAATTTAGTCCAATAATAGTTTTTCAAATGATTCTTTGTAAATTCCAATCAAAAATATCCTAAGGAGGAAATATGAATGTTGTCACACTGACGGATGACAATTTCGAAACCGAAGTTAATGCATCTGATAAACCTGTGCTAGTTGATTACTGGGCAACCTGGTGTGGTCCTTGCAAGATGGTAGGTCCAATAGTTGAGGAAATAGCTATCGAGTTTTCAGACAAAATTAAAGTAGGAAAATTAGATGTTGATACAAATCAAACCTCTGCCGCTCAACAAAATGTTATGAGTATACCTACACTTGCTATATTTAAAGGTGGTGAGCTGGTTGCTCAACAGGTCGGTGCACTAAGCAAAACCCAATTAACAGAATTCATAGAATCAAATCTATAGAAAAAACTAGACTCTCAATACTAAGAAGGTTAGTATAAATGTATCAAAGTTTCTTTGGTCAACCCCTTTTCTCAAGCAATAACTTTATTTTATGCAATTAACAGAATTAAAAAAAATGCCGGTTGAGCAGCTAATTGAGCTGGGTGAAGAGTGCGGCATAGAAAATGCTTCGCGAGCAAAAAGACAAGATATTGTATTTGGCATACTTAAGAGCAAAGCAAAGAATGGCGAAGATATAGAAGGTGAAGGTGTTCTTGAAATTCTTCAAGATGGTTTTGGTTTTTTAAGATCTCCAGATTCTTCTTACTTAGCTGGACCAGATGATATTTATGTATCTCCAAGTCAAATTAGAAGATTTGGATTAAGAACTGGAGACACAATAAAAGGTAAAATTAGATCTCCTAAAGACGGCGAAAGATATTTTGCAATTCTTAAGATTGAAGAAATAAACTTTGAACAACCGGACAAAACAAAAAATAAACCCTCATTTGAAAATCTAACACCTCTTTTCCCAGATGAGAGGATGCTTTTTGAATTAGGGACTGGAAGTACAGAAGATTTATCTTCAAGGGTTATTGATCTTACAGCTCCAACTGGTAAAGGTCAGAGGTCTCTCATAGTCTCCCCACCCAAAGCTGGCAAGACCCTACTTCTTCAGAGTATAGCTCACTCTATAGAAAGAAATAATCCTGAATGTAAAATTATGGTTCTCCTTGTTGACGAAAGACCTGAGGAGGTCACTGAGATGAAACGTTCTGTTAAGGGCGAAGTAATTGCAAGTACTTTTGATGAAGCTCCAACTAGACACGTTCAGGTCGCAGAAATGGCAATCAATAAGGCTCGAAGGCTAGTTGAACATAAACATGATGTAGTTATTTTGCTTGATTCTATAACTCGTCTAGCCAGAGCATACAATTCTACTCAAGCAGCTTCTGGTAAGATTCTAACAGGTGGAGTTGATGCAAATGCATTGCAAAAACCTAAAAGATTTTTTGGAGCGGCAAGAAATATAGAAGGCGGTGGAAGCTTGTCAATAATTGCAACTGCACTTATTGATACAGGATCAAGAATGGATGAAGTTATCTTTGAAGAATTTAAAGGAACAGGAAATTCAGAAATCAATCTTGATCGTAAAATAGCAGAAAAAAGAGTTTTTCCTGCGATCAACGTCCGTAAAACTGGAACAAGAAGAGAGGATCTACTAACTTCTAATCTTGAACTAAGAAACATCACAGTTCTTAGAAAACTTCTTAATGAGATGGACGATACAGCTGCAATGGAGTGGGTACTGGACAAACTTAAAGATTATAAGACCAACGCAGAATTCTTTGAATCTATGAAAAGAAAGTAATATTACTTCTCTTTTCCTTTCTTTTTATCAGCTCTTCTTGAGAAAAATAACTTTTCAACTATCCCAATACAAAGCACAAAAATCAAAGTAAAAAAAGCTATAAAAGAGATCATCATTTCTGAGTTCACGATTATTTCCTTATTTAAAAACTGTATTTTCGAAGGAGGAAAAAGATTGAGAGAATCATTGAAAGTAATAACCAAAGTTATACATAAAAAAATAAGAATGAGGAACAATCTAGCTTTCATAGAGATAAAATTTTGTTTGTCCACCTTTTGATAGTTTAATTTGACTTAATTTGGTTTTGAGTGAATTTATATCAAAGTCCTTTTCGCACTCAATATAAACCAATCCATTTTTTGCTAATAAGGCATTTTTATCAATTATATCCAATGATCTTTGAATGAGGTTTTCATGAAATGGAGGATCTAAAAAAATTAAATCAAATTTATCTTTTAAGTTAATAAAATTAATCGAAGTTGAGTTTGCATTAATAATTCTGCATTTCTTTTTTATTCCGAGTTGCTTTGCAATCTCTTCAATTGAGTTACAAAGACTCTTTTGTTTTTCGATAAAGAGAACCTCTTTTGCTCCTCTAGAAAGTGCTTCAAAACCTAAGGATCCTGTTCCAGCAAACATGTCGAGACAATTCTTGTTATCGAGATCGTTTAATAACCAATTAAATAGTGTTTCTTTTGTCTTACTCTCAGTAGGCCTTAAACTTTTGTTAGGCTTAAAAGTTATCTTTGTACCTCTAAATTTACCGGCAATAATTCTTGTTGTTGCTTGTCTTTTGGCCATATGAACAATATTATGCTTTTTCAAACCACTAGTAACTAAATTTGATCCGTGGTTTTCCAAGATGGAAGATTTAAAGAAAAGCTATATCAATGCTATGCGAGGTGTTACCTCAACTGTGAGTATTATCTCAGCCAAAGCAGATGGTGAGAGACATGCAATGACTGCAACGTCGGTAACTTCTTTATCGTTAGACCCACCTGCCATGTTGGTTTGTGTAAACAAAGACGCTTCTATACATAACATTATCAATTATGGGTCCTCATTTTGCATAAATATATTATCTAGTAGACAGAAGGAACTCGCCGAAGTGTGCAGTAAAAGCGAAGAAGGGGAAGCTAGATTTGAAGGTCAACATTGGAAAGAGAATGATAGCTTTATTTATGCGAAACGCTCTTTATCAAATATCTTTTGTGAGTGCTCTAACCTTGTTGAACATACAAGCCATACAATATTTATAGGAAATGTAATCAGTGTTCTAAATAGTGATGAAGATTGTCCTTTAATATATGGTTCTGGAAAATACTTAAATTAATAATATGAAATTACTTGCTACTATCTTTTTATTGTTCCCTTTGATTATTTATTCCGAAAGTAAGGTTTATTTCATTAACCTTGAAGATGGGGATGAGGTGCAGTCTCCATTTCTGGTTCAATTTGGCCTCAAAGGAAAAGGTATAGCACCAGCTGGTGTTGATGTAGATAATACGGGCCATCATCATTTACTAATTAATGTAGATTCAATAGATTACTATTTACCCATACCTTCATCTAATCAGCACATTCATTTTGGTTTAGGTCAGACAGAAACCGAACTAAATTTGCCTCCAGGCGAGCACCAACTTCAATTAATTTTAGGTGATAAATATCACGTTCCCCATCAGCCGCCACTCGTCTCGAATAAAATTCAAGTAATAGTAACTGAGTAAATGAAAAGCCACCTTTTACCAGGTCTTTTTCTGGGTTTAGTTTTTTGCGTAAATTTAAAAGCAGAGATCAGCATCGATGGAGTGTTAGACGAAAGAGAATGGGAAACTGCAAGGAAGATTGATACTTTTTATGAAGTTTTTCCTTATTCCCTCAAAGAGATTTCCGATTATAAGACCGATATACTGATTTTTGAAAATCCAGATGGGATATATATCGGTTTTAAGAACTACCAATCTAATGAGTCTATGAGATCTCAAAATCATGAGAGAGATGATGAAATGTCCTTAGCTGATAAGAATGGTGTTTCTATTGATTTTGATGCCGATGGATTGATTGCATATCAATTTTTTGTTTCATCTGGAGGATCTATTGGTGATGCAACTTATACAAATGAAACTGAAAAAAGTAATGATTGGGATGGAGATTGGCTATCTGCAACTACAATTGGAGAGGATGTATGGTTTACAGAGTTCTTCATACCTTGGTCTATAGCACCGATGAAAAAACAATTAGGAGATAAAAGGAAAGTAAAAATTGGGTTTTACCGAATGTTAGCAGGATATAGCCGTGTTATTGCGACTATAAAAGGAAGTCCTTATCAAAACATCTATATGTCAGCATTCGATGATCTTGAGTTTGATAACTATAGCACTTCAAAGATTGATTTTTTTCCGTACATCACTCTCAATGACAACAGATTAGAGAATGATTTAGACCATAAAAGTGGTGCAGAAATATTTTGGAAAATTGACTCGAGTAAACAACTCAATGTCGCAATTAATCCCGATTTCGGACAAGTTGAAAGTGATGATATCGTTGTAAATTTCTCAGCAACAGAAACATTTTATTCAGATAAGAGGCCTTTCTTTTCTGAGAATCAGAGTCTTTTCAATGTACGAGGATCTATGTTTCGGATAATAAATACAAGAAGAATAGGAGCTTCGCCAGATTATGAGTGCTCGCAATTTGAAGGTAGTCAAAAAACTTATTGCAACGAAAATCAAAAGTCATCTAATGATATCGATGCTGCGGTTAGATATACACAACAACTAGAAAATATTGATATTGGTTTTTTGGGAGCATTTGAAGCTAATGAAAAATTTAGTCAAGGCAAAGACTTCTATGCATTAAGACTAAGAACAAAAAAGAATAACTTATCTATTGGTTATTTGGGAACATATGTTGAACAACCAGTATTTGGTGAATCCGCTACAGTTCATTCTATAGATTTAGAATACAGGCCATCTTCTTTACATCGTTTGACAAACAACTTAATTGTGACGGATTCAGGTCAAAAAAAAGGGTATGGATTTAGCCTCGGTTATGGGTATGACCCAGATCAAACTTTGCATTCTGGTTTGAGTATTAACTATTTTGATGAAAGCTTTGATATTAATGATATGGGGTATCAACCTAGAAACAATTTTTTTATGATAGGAGGCAGAACACAGTTTAAATCTACCGATTTCAAAACTGACTCTTTACATAGATCAAGAGTTTATGAAATAGGTTACGGCATAAAGGCTAATTCATCTCTTGACAGAGAGCCTATAAATCTAGCCTTTAAATTAGAAAATTCTTTTCGCAATACATCTGAAATCAAGGGCGAGGTTTTTTATAGATCTAGCGGTAGAGATCATAGAATAACTAGAAATTCAGCACTTTCTCCTTATATAAAAATGCCAAAGGGTCATGGACTTGAACTTGAATATGTGGGTCCTTTTGATGAATTTTTTACATATAAATTTGAGATTGATAGAAAAAAAGGCGGAGAGCATAGTAAGGCTCTAGACTGGCAAACCTCATATAGTGGATTTGTAAAAATTTCACCAAGAAGTAATTTAGCTTTCTCACTATTTCACAAAAGAACTGATGAAAACAATTGGCTAAACTGGCTTCAAGACAACCTGCTCGGTACTTATCAAAGAAAACAGAGAACAACCATTTTTGGGATTCAATGGTTTCAAGGAACCAAGCATGAACTGAGATTGAAATCTCAAATGGTAGCTTTTAATGCATCTGATCCGAAGGCGTACCTGGGAAATCTAAATGGAGATCTTATACCTGACTTACAAGCCTTAAATCCTATTACTTTGAGTGAGTTAGCTTTTCAAATTAGATATAGGTATGAATTTATGCCTCTCGCTTATCTTTACGTTGTGTACACAAAAGGAGGGAGATTTATCTTTGATGATGAAGAGGATGATTTAGGAAAGCTTTACAAAGCACCGTGGAATGACCCTCAAAGTGAGAATTTTACTGTCAAACTTAGATATAGATTTTAAGACCCCAGACATCTAAAATAGCTGAATCTTGATTAGAGCTATACTTTTCCTTGAAAGGCTAAGATTTTCTATAGCCTTTTTTTGTTTTTGCAGCATATCAACTTTATCTTATTCAAATGAGATAAGCATTGACGGAAAGCTGGATGATCCCTCTTGGGAATCTGCTGAAGAATATACAAAGTTTTACGAGACCTTTCCTTTTACACTTAATTCTCCCAGTAATTTCCAAAAGGTCTTGATACATGAAGATTCAGATGGAATCTACTTCGGATTTATAAACCAACAAAAGAAGGATCAAGTAAGAGCCAATAAACATGAACGAGATGATGAGATGTCAAACGCAGATAAAGTTGGTGTTTCAATTGATTTTGATGGCAATGGTCTTGTCGCATATAGTTTTTCTGTTTCCGCGGGAGGATCAATCAGCGATGGTATTTACAGAAATGAGAATGAAATAAATTACGATTGGGATGCTGATTGGAAATCAGGTGTCTATGTAGATGAAGATTTTTGGTACGCAGAAATTTTTATACCTTGGACTATCGCTCCCATGAAATCTTTAGTGGGTCCTAAAAGAGAAGTAAAACTCAATTTTTGGAGACTTCTAGCAGCTGAGTGGAAAGTTAATTCATCTATCAAAGGTAACGCACGACAAGAGAAGTACATGTCTTTATTTCATGTATATGAATTCAATAATTATAGTATTTCGAAAATCGATTTTTTTCCTTACTTGACTCTATCGGACGATAGAGTCCGAAATGAAAGTTCAGAAAAAGTTGGTGCAGAAATCTTTTGGAAAATTAATTCTGGTCAACAACTCAATGTTGCTATAAACCCAGATTTTGGACAAGTTGAGAGTGATGAGCTTGTAGTAAATTTCTCTTCATCTGAAACATTCTATTCAGATAAAAGGCCTTTCTTTTCTGAAAATCATTCCCTCTTTGATGTAAAAGGGATGAGCTTTTTCTATATAGTTAATACAAGGCGGATAGGTGGAGCGCCGGACTACAGTTGTTCAAAATATACTTCTGTCATAGAAGAATATTGCAAAAAATCTGAAGTTGGAATTAATGATATTGATTATGCGATAAGGTATACATTACAAAATGAAAGTTTTGATTTTGGATTTCTAGGGGCTTCAGAAGCTGATGAGAACTTCAGTAAAGGTCGAGATTTTTATTCTTTTAGAGTAAGAAAAAACTTTAAAGATCTCACCCTTGGATATCTAGGAACTAAAACGGATAGGCCAATTTTAGATAGAAAAGCAGATGTTCACTCATTAGATTTTACATATCTTCCAAATGACAAAACTCGAATAGATACAATTTATGCCTTTTCAGATGTTTCACAGAATAATCTTTTGAATAAAAAGGGAGAAATTTTTAGATTCAAATACGTTAATTCTCCATCGCAAAAAACATATTATGATATTTTTATCAATTTCTTTGACGAAGCCTCAGATCTAAATGATATGGGTTATCAGAGAACGGACGATTATTTCTTTATGGGCGCAAAAAAAGGCCTTAAGACTAATCAATTCAATGATTCTTCGATTTTCTTATTCAATCAAATGGAATTTGGACTAGGTCGTGAAGCAAACGCAGACTTTAATAAAGCCAGTGATTTTCTCTACATTACCAATAAAGCTTCTTTCAAGAATTCTAGTTCATTAGAAAATATAGTTTTTTTTCGACAATCCTCAAAGGATTACTGGATCACAAGAGGAAATCCTAAATATTGGTATGTTAAAAAACCTGAAAACTATGGTGCGGAGATAAAATTCTCCGGACCTTCCGGTGATTTCTTCAATTATTATTTAGAATACAAAAGACAAAAAGGACAAAGATTCAATGGCACAGCATTGGGTCTATCAGATGTTTATACAGCTAGGCTAGACTTCGCACCAAGGGATAATTTAAATCTTAGTTTGATGTTTAACTTAGCGGATGAAGATGACTGGTTGAATTGGCTGAATGATAATTTTTTTGGAATTTACAAGAAAAAGCAAAAAACCACAGTTGCTGCTATAAATTGGTTTGGAGGGGATAAACATGAACTGCGATTGAAAGCACAGATGGTTGGATTCACTGCGAGAGATCCGCAATCATACCAGAGTGATTTTGACGGAAATCTAATCTCAGCAGATTCATCACTCGATCCTTTCACATTAAGTGATTTAGCTTTTCAAGTAAGGTATCGTTATGAGATTCTGCCGCTTGCTTATCTATACGTAGTATATTCTCGAGGAGGAAGGATTGTTGAATTTGATGAAGAAAATAATATTCAGGAGATTTACAAAAGACCCTGGAATCATCCTCAAGCAGATACTTTTACAGTTAAAGTTAGATATAGATTTTAAATCGCTCTGCAACTAGAATACCTTCATCTTGAAATGGGGAGTATCGGTGCATTGGAGGCTAAAAGCGTATTTGGCCTTTCTCTATATTTGTTTTTTTACCTCATCAGTTTTATCTCATGAAATTAATATTGACGGAAAGTTGGATGATTCCGCATGGAAAAGTGCAGATGAATATACAAAGTATTATGAGTCTCTTCCTTTCACATTAAATGAACCTAAGGATTTTCAAAAGGTTTTAATCCTCGAGGATGAAAAAGGAATTTATCTTGGTTTTATAAATAAACAAGATAAAGAAACCATTCGAGCCAATAGACACGAAAGAGATGATGAGATGGCTAATGCAGATAAAGCCGGCCTCGCAATTGATTTTGATGGCGATGGATTGGCTGCATATGCCTTTACAGTTTCGGCAGGAGGGTCTATAGCGGATGGAATCTACAGAAATGAAAATGAAGTTAATTATGATTGGGATGCGGACTGGAAGTCCGGAGTTTTTATAGATCAAGACTATTGGTATGCCGAAATGTTTATACCTTGGTCTATTGCACCAATGAAAGCTGTAAATGGAGATTTTAGGGAAGTAAAACTTTCCTTCTGGAGGTTACTAGCAGCTGAATGGAGGGTGAATACAACCATCAAGGGCAATCCAAGGCAAGAAAAATTCATTTCTCTTTTTCACCCTTACAAATTTAAAAACTATAGCGTATCAAAAATTGATTTCTTTCCCTACATTACTGCTTTAGATGATAGGGTTCTCAATGAAACTAATGAAAAGGTTGGGGCTGAAATTTTCTGGAAGATAGACTCTGGCAAGCAATTGAACGTAGCAATTAATCCAGATTTTGGACAAGTTGAGAGTGATGAACTGGTTGTAAACTTTTCTTCTTCAGAAACTTTTTATTCTGATAAAAGGCCATTCTTTTCAGAAAATCATTCTCTTTTTGATGTTAAGGGATTTACCTATTTCTATTTAATCAATACTAGGAGAATAGGAGCCGCACCCGACTATAATTGCTCTCGTTTTCAAGGTTCTTTAAAAGATTATTGTGAGTCAAGTCAGCTCGGTATAAATGATATTGACTATGCGGTCCGATACACTCAGCAGGGCGAGACTTTAGATTTTGGTTTTTTAGGTGCTTCTGAGGCAGATGAAACTTTCAGTGAGGGTAGAGACTTTTATTCTTTAAGGGCAAGAAAGAATTTTGAAGATTTTTCATTAGGATACTTAGGTACTCATACTGATCGGCCTGTATTAGACAGAACAGCTGATGTTCATTCTATGGACTTAGTTTATCGGTACTCAGATAAGACACGAATAGATGCAATTTACATTACTTCAGATACAGAACAAGGAATTGATAATTCTGAAAAATCAGGAGAGGCATTTCGGTTTAGACTAACGTCTTCACCCAGTTCTCAACGATACACGGATGCCTTTTTATTCTTTTTTGATGAGGATACAGACATAAACGATATGGGTTATCAAATTATTGATGATTATTTCTTTGGTGGTGTTCAAAATGGATATAAAAAGAATGATTTCAATGAGTCTTCTATCTTTCTTTCTAATACTTTTGAATTCGGAATAGGGCACGAAGCTAATGGGGATCTTATAAAATCAAATGATTTTTTATACCTTAACAATAAGACAACTTTTCGTGATACTTCATATCTAGAAAGCTCGATCTTTTATAGAACAAAAACTAAAGACTTTTGGATCACCAGAGGAAACCCAATATATTGGTATGTTAATAAGCCCAAGAATTATGGCGGTGCACTTCAGTATAAAGGTGCCTCTCAAGATTTCTTCAATTACTATGTTGAATACAAACGCCAGATGGGCGAGCAATTTGGAGGATCTGCTCTTGGATTTTCTGATATTTATATAGCAAAATTAGATTTCGCTCCAAGAGACAACTTAAATTTTTCTCTAATGTACAACTATGCTGAAGAGGATGACTGGTTAAATTGGATTCAGGACAATTTCTTTGGCATTTACCAAAAGAAGCAAAAGACAACTATAGCTTCTATAAATTGGTTTGGGGGAGATAAGCATGAATTGAGACTCAAGGCACAAATGGTGGGGTTTACGGCTCGGGATCCAAAACCCTATCTAAGCGATATAGAAGGTAATCTGAATTCATTAGATACTCAGATAGACCCTTTTACATTAAGTGATTTAGCGTTTCAAATTCGATATCGATATGAAATATTACCCTTAGCTTATTTATATGTTGTCTATTCTCGAGGCGGAAGGATAGTTGAGTTCGATGAAGAGGATAGTTTAAGTGAGATTTATAAAAGGCCCTGGAATGATCCTCAGGCAGATACCTTTACTGTAAAGGTTAGATATCGTTTTTAACCACACACTCCTCAGAACAAAACCAATATTCACCTTTCCTGATTGATTCCGAAGAGGGAGTATTTAGATCACATACGCAACACTTAACAATTTCTATTTTGTTTGTTGTTAATTTTATTTTTTTATTACTTGTCAGTCTTGATGTAATGTAAACCAATAGGATTACCGCAATCAGGATAATCAATTGCCACATTTTAAGGAGTCTCGGCAGTAGGTCTTTTTATATCTTCTTTGCCAATTAAGCCTAAGGTAAGAATATTAGCCCATGACCTTTCTTTAACTGATTCATTTCCTTGAAAATCAAAGTTTGGATAATTAGCATTGAGTATCTCTAAGCTTGTTTTTCTTAACTCTTCATACTCAAGTATCTCATAGGCCTCAACCAGGATTGATAGTGCAAAAGGGGTCTGAGGAGTGTTGGGTAAATTTTCTATTACATATTTTGCTCTACCTATCGCAGCTAGATAGGCACCTCTTTTCATATAAAAGTCAGCAACATATATTTCATGCTCAGCTAAAAGATTTCTTAGATAAATCATTCTTTGTTTTGCATGAGGAACATATTTACTCTCTGGATATCTCGAAATGAATTCTGATAGTTCACCAAAGGAGGTTTGAGCCATAACAACTTCTCTTTTTGCTAAGTCAGATTGAAAATATCTTGAAAATAAGCCTGAATCATCTGTGAAGGCTGCGAGGCCTTTCATATAAAAAGCATAACCAGTGTGGGAATGCCTTGGATGAAGATTTATAAATCTTTCAGCAGCTGATTGACTGGCTTCAAATTGGGAGTTCATATAATAAGCATAAATGAGTTCTGCTTGCGCTTGCTCTGCATATCTTCCAAAGGGGAATCTCGATTCTAGGGCTTCTAAGCTTAAGATAGCAGTTGAAAAGCTTCCATTTTTTAATCGAGTTTGGGCTTGATCATAAAGTTCTTTTTCTACTAGTCGCTCATCAGGCATTTCTTCATTTGATGAACAAGAAGAAACTAAAAGCAAAAGCATAAAAATCCCTAAAATACTGAAATTTCTCTTGCTAGAATTAATAAAATTGTGAAGGATTGTCATTTAAGTTACGAATTCTACAGATCAGACTAGTTCTTGGACAGAAAAACGTTAGATGGGTTCCAATTTGGTTTAATGGAAAATAAAAAAAAGATATCACTGAATTACATCGCTCTTCCTGCTGACCAGGGACAAAGGGTTGATCAAATAACTGCAAAACAATTCCCTGATTATTCAAGAGCACATATTCAGAGGTGGATCAAAGATGGTGACTTACTTGTTAATAGTAAGGAAGTTAAATCCAAATATATTATGCAAACAGATGATGCTGTCTCAGTAAATTTTTTGGAAGAATCTCAATTAATTGATCTTCCTGAAGATATTGCTCTTGAGGTAATTTTTGAGGATACAGAAATACTAATAATAAATAAGCCTGCAGGCTTGGTTGTTCATCCGGGCTCAGGAAATAGAACGGGCACCTTGGTGAATGCTTTATTAGCTCATGATGAGAATCTCAGCTTCCTGCCCCGAGCAGGAATAGTTCATAGACTAGATAAAGATACATCTGGTTTGATGGTTATATCTAAAACAGAAAGCTCTTATCTTAATTTAGTGGAGCAACTCAAGGAAAGATCAGTAACTAGAACATATTTAGCTATGGTCGTAGGAGTGCCGGTTATCAACAAAACGATAAATGAACCCATTGGACGACATCCAAAAATAAGGACAAAGCAAGCTGTTAATCAAAATGGAAAGGAAGCAATTACAAGGTTTAGCATTCTCGAAAACCTAGATGGGTATTCTCTATTAAAGGTAAATCTGGAGACTGGACGTACTCACCAGATAAGAGTTCATTTATCTCATATAGGCTTCCCTATAATTGGTGACCCTCTTTATGGCAGTAGAAATAAATTTTCTCGAGGATCAAGTGAAGAGCAAAAAAAAATAATTTCCAACTTTAAAAGACAAGCCCTGCATGCAGAAGAACTTCAATTAAATCATCCCTCTAGTGGAGAGTTGTTATCATTTAAAGCTCCAATGCCCTCAGATATGCAAACTCTGCTAAATCAAATAAAAATAAATGGGTACTGATTTCTTAAAACCCAGAGCACCCCTTGGAGATAAAATTCAGTGCCTATCATTCACTAAAGATTATTTTTACAAAAATAATATAAGCCCTGAAAAATCTCGAATACTAAAAGTTTTTACTAAATTCGAGGATATCCCTATTCAATATATGAACCAGGTTCACGGAAACAGATTAGAAACAATATTTTCTCATTCAGCATTTCCTATAGATGAAACAGATTCTCTATTTTCTTCAACTAGCAATCTTGCTTTGGGTGTTTTGACTGCCGACTGTCTACCAATCGCATTGTCAAAAAATGATGGTAGTGAGTTTGCTATTCTGCATGCAGGCTGGAAAGGCCTTTTATCCGGAGTAATTGAATCTACATTGACCTCATTCACTAAAGGCTGTTCTGATGTATCTGCATGGATAGGGCCTTCAATATCCCAGAAAAACTATGAAGTTGGCAATGATCTATATGAATCTTTTGTAAAGAAGGATGATGAATCAGAATCCAACTTTAAAGAGAAAGGCTATGACAAATGGCTATTTAGCCTCCATGGAGAGGCGAAAAGAATTTTGGGAAAATATAATATTAATGTAGATCTCTCTTCGATTTGCACATTCGAATCAGAATCATTATTTTCTTATAGAAGAGATCATACCGAAAATAGAATACTTTCTATCATTTGGAGAAATAAATGAAAACTAGAGGATTTATTGGATTAGGAGTAATGGGATTTCCAATGGCTGGATACATATCAAAGAAATATCCAACTTTAGTCTTCAATCGCTCTGTTGCCAAGGCAGAAAATTGGGTTAAAACATATAAAGGTGAGATTGCTAAAAGTCTAGCAGAACTTGGCAATGTCTGTGAGGAGATTTATATGTGTATCGGAAATGACAATGATGTGAGAGAAGTTATATCAGGAGAAAATGGTATTTTAAGTTCCATATCACCGGGAGTTATCATCGTTGATCACACCACAACATCTTCTATTCTTTCAAATGAAATGAGTGAGATGTGTTTAAAAAAGGGAGTTCATTACATAGATGCTCCTGTTTCGGGCGGCCAATCGGGCGCGGAGAATGGTTCCCTCACGATTATGGCAGGTGGAGATAAAGATGCATTTGAAAAGGCAAATATCACTATGAACTGTTATGCAAAATTTACAAAATTAATGGGGTCCTCCGGAGCGGGCCAGCTTACAAAAATGGTGAATCAAATATGTATAGCTGGACTAGTTCAAGGACTTGCTGAAGGTATCAATTTTTCAGAAAAAGCAGGTTTAGTAACTGAAGAAGTAATAGAAGTTATATCAAAAGGAGCAGCACAATCATGGCAAATGGATAACCGCTGGGAATCTATGTCTCAAGATCATTATGATCACGGTTTCGCGGTTGATCATATGCGTAAAGATCTAAAAATAGCAATGCAAGAAGCAGAAAAACAAGGTATTAGCCTTGAAATTACGAAACTCATAGACGGATTTTACGAAGATATCCAAAAAATGGGTGGCAGCAGGTGGGATACTTCCAGCTTATTGAAAAGATTACAAAATAATGACTAACTTCCCAAATGCTAGCGATGAAGCAGTTAGAAGCTTATTGGATCAATCCAGAGATAATTTATTTAATTTGGCTGAGCAAATGAAAATAGAGAATTTGAGTGAAGAATTTTTAGCTGAAATAGTCACTCCAATCTCTCTATACTTAAATCAGACATTTCCTAAAAGAAACCAACCATATTTTATTTGTTTTACGGGGGGACAAGGTTCTGGAAAGACAACACTTTCTTTTTTTATACAAAAAGTACTAAGTGAAACAATAAAACGACCTGCTATGGGTTTTTCTATTGACGATATTTATAAGTCCCAAGAAGAAAGAAGATCTCTTGCAAAGGAAATCCATCCACTTTGTTACGTAAGAGGAGTGCCAGGAACCCATGATATTAAAATGGGTTTGGATCTAATCAATGAATTATCCAATGCAAGTTCTGAGACAGAGACGAAGATTCCTGCCTTTTGCAAACCTGAAGATCGACATTACCCTTCAGAAGAATGGCCTAGATACAAAGGAAAACCTGATTTTATTTTTTTTGATGCTTGGTGTGGTGGGGCTAAGCCATTACCTGAAGAGAATTGGTTGCCACCTTTAAATCAGCTAGAAAAGGAAGAGGATCCTAAGGGAATTTGGTCTAAATGGAGTAATCATGAGCTATCAAAGGATTATCAGACGATGTTTTCTTTGTTCGATCTATTGCTAATGATAAAAGTGCCTAATATGGATTTCGTTTATGAAAGTAGGTGGATACAAGAGCAGACTTTAGCAAAGACCGTTAAAGATAAAGATCTAAAAGGTAAGATAATGACAAAAGCAGAGGTATATCGTTTTGTAATGCATTATGAGCGTTTAACGCACTATATTTTAGAAGAACTACCCAGATTATCTGACATTGTATTAACAAGAGATGGCAATTTTAAATTCTTTATTTCAAAAACCCCCTAAATGCAGTTAATATAAGGTTTTCTTGACTTAGACATATCAAATGTCACAATGCTCAACCTCCTTAGATTTGGAGGAACTTTATACAAATATTAAATGGACAAAAGTAATAAATCTGGTGCTGAAGCATTAATCCATTCTCTTCATCTTGAGGGGGTAGATCTTATGTTTGGGTACCCAGGCGGAGCAGCACTGCATATCTATGATGCAATATTTAATCAAAACTATGTTGATCATATTCTTGTTAGACATGAACAAGGAGCTGTTCATGCTGCTGATGGATACGCGAGAGCAACTGGAAAACCAGGCGTCGCATTAGTCACCTCAGGGCCAGGAGCCACTAATGCCATTACAGGTTTAGCCACTGCTTATATGGATTCCACGCCCATCGTAGTTATTTCAGGACAAGTTAAATCCAATTTAATTGGAACAGATTCTTTTCAAGAAACCGACATGATTGGCGTATCGCGACCTATCGTTAAGCATAGTTTTCTTGTTCAAAGAGCAGAAGATATACCTGATATTGTAAAAAAAGCTTTTCATATAGCTACAACAGGTAGAAAAGGTCCGGTTGTTATTGATATTCCTAAAGACTTTACCGATCCAGAATATAAATTCGAATTCAATTACCCAACGGAAGTTAACATGCGTTCGTATAATCCTCCAGAAGGAGCAGATACGTCGAGAATAAAAGAAGCGGCTGATTTGATTGCAACAGCTAAAAGACCTGTCATTTATTCTGGCGGCGGGGTAAATCAAAATAATGCTTCTGAAGAATTAACCGCTCTAGCAAAACTTTTAAATTTTCCAGTTACCAATACTTTGATGGGTTTAGGTGCATTCCCAGGTTCTGACCCACAATTTATGGGTATGTTGGGTATGCATGGAACTTATCAGGCAAATATGGCTATGCATAATGCAGATTTAATCATTGCAGTAGGCGCTAGGTTTGATGATCGAATTACAAATGATCCTAATCAATTTGCTCTCAGTGCCAAGAAAATCCATATTGACGTGGATCCTGCGTCCGTCTCAAAAATTATTCATGCAGATATACCAATCGTTGGTTCTGCAAAAGAATCATTAACTGCACTTATTGAAGAACTTAAATCTAGAGATTTGAAAACTAATGAATCAGATATTTCTGAGTGGAACGAACAGATTAAAAATTGGCGAGATGCACATGGCTTAAACCATTCTCTATTAGAGATGGGAGCGCAAAATGGAAAGATACTTCCTCAGCAAGTTATACAATCTCTCTATAAAGAAACAAATGGAGAGGCTTTCGTTACATCAGATGTGGGTCAACATCAGATGTTTGCTGCTCAGTATTATCATTTTGATAAACCAAGACAATGGATAAATTCTGGAGGTCTTGGCACGATGGGCTTTGGGCTTCCATCGGCAATGGGCGTTCAACTGGCATACCCCGAGTCTATAGTCTCATGTGTTACTGGTGAAGGAAGCATACAGATGTGTATCCAAGAACTTTCAACATGTCTTCAATATGGGTTGCCTATAAAAATAATTAATCTTAATAACGCCGCATTGGGAATGGTAAAACAATGGCAAGATATGCAATATGGAGGTAGGCATTCATCTAGTACGTATGAAAATTCATTACCAGATTTTGTAGCACTTACTGAGTCATACGGACATGTTGGTATAAAAGTATCTAAATTCGATGAGCTGGAGTCAGCTATGAAAGAGTGCATATCCCTTAAAGATAAACTGGTATTTTTGGATGTGGATGTTGATCCAAATGAACATGTTTATCCTATGCTTGAGGCTGGCAATGCAATGGATCACATGCGTCTTAGCAAAGACGAAAAGACTTGGTAATGAAAAGAGTAATTGCTTTATTGATGGAAAACCAACCAGGGGCTCTTTCTAGAGTAGTTGGCCTTTTTTCTCAAAGAGGTTACAACATTGAGACGCTAGTTGTGGCTCCCACTAATGATGCAACCTTGTCCAGATTAACTATGTCTACTGAGGGCGATGAAAAAGTGGTTGAACAAATAACCAAGCAACTGGATAAATTAATTGATGTTGTAATGGTTACAAATTTGAGTGAATCCGAATTTGTTGAAAGAGAGTTGATGTTGATAAAGTTTACAAAAGATTCTTTTCCCGAGAATGTCTTTGATGAATCCAATATAGTATCTAAGGATAACAAAATTATAAATGTACAGGTTGTAGGTACTTCATCGGAATTGGATAAATTGATTTCAGAGATTGATGCAAATAATCCCCTTGAAATTGTCAGGTCAGGTTCTTTAGGAATATCATCTGATGAAAAAACCTTAACTATAGAAAATTAACAGGAGCGAGTTATGCAAGTTTATTATGATAAAGATGCTGATCTAGATATTATTAAAAATAAAAAAGTAGTCATAGTTGGTTATGGTTCACAAGGTCATGCACATGCAAATAATCTCAAAGATTCGGGTGGAAATGTAACCGTTGCACTCAGAAAAGAATCTGCCTCTTGGTCAAAAGCTGAAGCTGCTGGATTGAATGTTCAAGAGGTTGCAGAGGCTGTAAAAGATGCTGACATGGTAATGATTTTAATGCCTGACGAATTGCAATCTGCTACTTATAAGAGTGAGATAGAAAATAATATTAAACAAGGTGCTGTTTTGGCTTTCGCACATGGATTTAATATCCATTTTGACATGATAGAGCCCAGGGAAGATCTTGATGTGATAATGGTTGCTCCTAAAGGTCCTGGCCATACTGTTAGATCTCAATATGAAATAGGTGCTGGAGTTCCATGCCTTATTGCTATTCACAAAGATATCTCTGGTAATGCGAAAGAAATAGGGCTTTCATATGCTTCAGCTATAGGTTCTGGGAGAGCTGGTATTATTGAAACCAATTTTAAGGACGAAACAGAGACTGATTTATTTGGAGAACAGGCAGTTCTCTGTGGCGGGCTTACACAATTAATCCAAAATGGTTATGAGGTATTAGTTGAAGATGGTTATCCACCTGAAATGGCGTATTTCGAATGCTTGCATGAAGTGAAACTTATAGTAGATCTTATATACGAAGGTGGACTAGAAAATATGAGATATAGTATTTCTAATACAGCAGAGTTTGGTGATTATGTTAGTGGACCAAAAGTTGTAAATTCAGATGCCAAAGAAGAGATGAGAGCTGTATTGAAGAGAATTCAATCAGGTGAATTTGCTCAAGAATTTATGAGCGATTGCAGAGAGAGTAATGATGGAAAGGGCGGACCAAGGATGAAGGAATATCGTCAACAAACTTCAGAACACTCGATAGAAAAAGTAGGATCTGAACTTAGAGCTATGATGCCTTGGATAGCTCAAAACAAAATTGTAGATAAAGCCAAAAATTAAACTCATGTCTGATGACCATCAAGAAAGTCTAGATCTCTTTGATGATCATGAAGAGGTCGTCTCCGAGGATGGTAAGAAGGTTACTCGAAAAGGAATATATCTACTCCCGAATCTGCTCACAACCGCTTCACTTTTTTCAGGATTTTTCTCAATTGTTTCTGCCATAAATGGAAATTTCATTGCTTCAGGAATGGCCCTATTTGCCGCTCAAATGCTAGATGGTTTGGATGGTAGAGTTGCGAGATTAACTAATTCTCAGAGTTTATTTGGTGCTCAATATGACAGTCTTTGCGATGTTATCTCTTTTGGCCTTGCACCGGCTATTATTGTTTTTCTATGGGGCTTAGACTCCATCGGTCAAACTGGCTGGGTCTTTTCGTTTTTCTATGTTGCTGCTGCCGCATTAAGGCTAGCTAGATTCAATACCTTCATAGGTTCAGAGGATACTTACTTCAAAGGATTGCCCAGTCCTGTTGCTAGCGCTACAGTCGTCTATTTTGTATGGGCAATGAGTTCTTTCGGTATTCAAGGAGAAGAAGTTGGAAGAATCTTAGCAATCTTTACTGCTCTTTTGACTGGATCCGTCTCTCTTTTGATGGTGGTCAACATTCCTTATTATAGTTTTAAAGAGATTGAACTTAAAAAGAGAGTGCCTTTCTTTAGTATGTTGTTTGTTGTTTTCATATTTGTTCTCATTTCTATTGATCCACCAATCGTACTCGCATTATGTGCCTTTGCTTATGTCATTTCGGGGCCGATCAACTGGGCAGTAAAAACCTTACGTAAATAGTTAATTTCTAGTAAGATGCGCGATCCACGTAAGTGGGTCTGTAGCTCAGCTTGGTTAGAGCGCACCCCTGATAAGGGTGAGGTCGGAAGTTCAAGTCTTCCCAGACCCACCATTTTAAATTTCTATTAACTTCTATCCTTTGGTTAACTAAACTAAGATGAGATTTAATTAATGCCTTTTCAAAAAATCGTATGTTAAAAAAAATAACAGAAAGTCTTCTTATTTTTCTTTTCTCTTTGCAGACTTTTGCAGAAGTAAAAGAGTTAACTATTTTGCATACTAATGATTTACATGCGCACCTTTTCCCAAGAATAGCACCTTGGGTAAGTGAATCTAGAAAGATTGGTGGTTTCGCCAATTTGGCCACCTTGGTAAAACAAGAAAAGGCATCTAATCCTAATAATATTCTTATTGATGCTGGAGATTACTTCTCAGGTCCCTACATAAGCACTTTAACTAAAGGTGAGGCAGTTATTAAGTCGATGAACTTCTTGGGGATTGATGCAGCTTGCATTGGCAATCATGAATTTGATCATGGATGGGACAATATGTTGGAACAAATCAAGAAAGCTAATTTTCCAATTCTGAATGGCAATCTTTTTTTTGAAGGAACTGATGATTTAGTTTGGGATAACCCTTATTTAATTTTGGAAAGAGCAGGATTAAAAATAGGAATTATTGGTCTTCATGGAAAGTTTGCTTTCTATGACACCATCAATTTTAAAATGACTGAAGGTATTGAAGCCAGAGATGAAGAAGAGTATCTGAGACAATACATAAAAGAGTTAGAACCCATAACAGATCTCATTATTCTTGCAGTACATCAAGGAATGCCTGGGAGACAATCTACTATTGGTTTAACCGATGTTGAGAGAAATCTTTATAAGGATATTCTCCTCGCCCAAAATGTTCCCGGTGTGGATATTATTGTTACTGGACATGCCCACCAGGGAACAGAAAAGGCCCTAGTTTCAAATGGCACAATTATTGTTTCAACCAATGCAAATGCAACTGAACTTGGAAAGCTTCAAGTTATATTTGATACTGAAAAAAAGAAAATAGTTTCTCATTCCAATGAACTCATAACTATTTATGATGATGAGCTAGAAGATGATGCAGATATGCTTCGTGAAATTACCTTTTGGCAAAAAGAAGTGGACCAGGTTGCAAAAGTACCAATTGTTTCCTCTACAAAAAAACTTGTAAGAGCATACGGAAAAGAATCCAACATGGGCAACTTATTTGCAGATGCAATAGAAGCTTTTGATCCTAGAATAGATATAGCCGTTGTAAACAGTGGCGCTCTTAGACAAGACATAAAACCAGGAACAGTAACTAAAGGAGATTTAATTTCTGCATTTCCGTTTCCTAATACTGTGGTCATGACAAAATTAAAAGGCTCTCAAGTTGTAAAAATATTTAATCATGCTGCAGGTATGACAAATGGGATTCTGCAAGTTTCAAAAAATGCTAAATATTCATTTAGTCCTAGAAATAAGGCACATGAAATTTGGATCAAAGGAAAGCCATTAAAAAATGATGATGAATATTGGGTAGCCGCTCCTAATTTTGTTACACAGGGGGGAGACGGATATTGGGAATTTCAGAACTCAATTGAGTATATTGATACAGGAGTTTTGATAGTTGATGCTGCTGAGTATTTTCTTCAAGATATGGAAGTTTATGAACCCAAATATGAAGGTAGAGTTCTTGTTATCGATTCAGAAATTTAATGTCTACTCTTAACTAACTTCACTAGAAATTTACAAAAAGTTATTCAATTTTTAAATTTACTCACACATAATGTTTTTATGAACTTTACAAAATATTTATCCAAATTTACCTTTCTCTTATTATTTGTTTTGAGCTACGGTGTTTCCTCTCATGATGAAAGTAAGGTCGCTAAATATTCTTCGGAGTTGGCTCATGCACCTTCACCACTTCCGGATAGGGTAGTGTTAACTTGGGAAGATGATCCAGCAACAACTCAATCTGTTACTTGGCGTACAGACGTCTCAACAAAAAAAGGAATGGCTCATTTGGCACTAGCAAATGCAAATGGAAGAGCTTTAGAAATAGAGGAGTTTATTGCTGAAACTTCTTTCTTCAAGAGCGATATTAATGAGGCTAATTATCACAGTGTAACTTTCAAAAATCTTGATCCAGATACTCTCTATACTTATCGTGTGGGCGATGGAGTAAATTGGACTGAGTATTACCATTTCAAAACAGCTAGTGACAGACCTAGACCTTTTAGCTTCATCTATTTTGGTGATGCTCAAAATGAAGTGCGTACACATTGGTCAAGAGTTTTTAGGGAGGCATTTAGAGATGCACCAAGAGCTGCATTTACGTTACATGCTGGTGATTTAATCGATAATCCTAATTGGGATGCTGAGTGGGGAGATTGGCATCAAGGCCCTGACTGGGTGAATGGCACGATTCCTGTTATAGCAACTCCTGGTAACCATGAATACTATCGGATTAATCAAGGTCCTGAATCAGAGCGTTATTGGCAGACAAAAGATGGAAAGACTATTGAAATCATGATGACCGCATTTGAACCTGTGCCATCTGATAAAGGAACGACCTATAAAGTTTCATTTACTGGACCAGAAGGCAATAGTGCCTCCTTTGAGTTTAATGATGGAGGTAATATCATTTTTGTCGATGATCAAGTTGAATCCATTACAGGATTCAAAAAAAGCGAATTAGTTGGTTCAAGTTTTTACTCCAAGCCCTTATACGATCGACAAAGAGATCGAGGAACCCCAGCCGTTAGTAATCATTGGCGTCCACAATTTGCTTTTCCTGTTCAAGATGTTCCTGATGAAACTCTAAAAGAGACTGTTTATTACATTGATTATCAGGGTGTTCGTTTTATTTCATTGGATTCAAATAAGGCAAAAGAAATACAGATCCCTTGGTTTAGGAAAGTACTGGAAGATAATCCTAATCGTTGGACTGTTGTTACTTTTCATCATCCAGTCTTTTCTCCTGGATCAGATCGAGATAATAAAGAGCTTCGTGAACTGTGGAAGCCTCTCTTGGATGAGTTTAAAGTAGATTTAGTGCTAAGTGGTCATGATCATACCTATGCTCGTACCGGTCAGGTAGACACCGAAAATCTGGAAAATGTACCCTCTGGCTATCAACAAGCCTATGATCCTGATATTGGAACAGTTTATGTTGTATCTGTAAGTGGACCGAAGATGTATGGCATTACTAAAGGCAATTATGCTAAGCGAGTAGCTGAAAATACTCAGCTTTATCAAATTATCAATATTGATGATAAAAACTTAACTTATAAAGCTTATGAGGCAACTGGAAAACTTTATGATCAATTTACACTTCAAAAAAGAAAAGGATTGCCTAACCTTTTACTGGAAGCTCTTCCTGAAGAAAATAGAAAATAACTATTCTTAAGGGCTCTTCGATTGGTCAATATTTCATACTTAAGATATATTTCACGATGTGGAGACAAGAAAAGAAGCATACCTAAAGGTATTGGTCAGTAGGGGTTATGACAATCCTAAGTTATCTGAGCTTAGTGAGTCAGCACTCAAAGAGATTCTTAAGAATGAAGAATCCTTTTATAAGAGAAATTCTAGTGAGTAGAACATTACTATGGTTTGCTTACTTTTTGGTACTCACTACACCGATACAGATTGCATTTTGCATATGGACTTACTCTTTTCTTTTTTCTCCAGAGCATAGCTTAATGACTTTTAGTACTTCTGATTTCCTGGAACTTACATTCCTCAAGCCCGTAAAAGTTTGGATGTATTCTTGGTTTTGGAATGGTTTCTTAAATTTTGTCTGGAGTCTCCCAGCAAGCATAATGGTTACAGTGAAACTGATCGTAAATACATGGTTAGGGCTCTGGCTCCTTCCAATCGCAAAGGATTTATATGATAAAAAAAGCACTTAGGAATTTCTTGGCGAAACGCACCATAGGTAGCAAGCTTAGAAATTACAGTATGAATACTTTTTCTAGCTATGATCTATTTAAAAAGATAAGAACAGATGCTGAGGCTAAAAGGGATTTGGAAAATAGGCCACACGAAGTAACATATTTTCATAAGGTAGATGATCCTTATTCCCATTTAACCATTCAATATATAGAGAAAATTAAGGCATCTTATGACGTAGTCTTAAATCCCATCTTAGTTGGAGCTGAAAATCCTGAAACCATTCATGAACCTAATTTATATAATGCTTATTGTTTGGAAGATGCAAAACGCATTGCTCCATTTTATGGTATTGATTTTCAACCAATATCTTATCCACAAAAGGAATTAGTTGATTTATCCAATGCTATTTTGACATCCGTTGAAAATGATAAGTTTGTAGAAATTTCTCAAGAAGTAAGTAATGCATTATGGAAAGGTGATAAAGATACCTTGAGTTCTTTATCTAAGGTTTATAGTTCTAGTGAGACAGAAGTAGCAGAGAAATTAGCTTCAGGCAACGCGATAAGAAATGCAAAAGGTTATTATTTTGGATCAGCCTTTTATTATGAAAAAGAACTTTATTGGGGTGTAGATAGGATCGATCACTTAGAAGATAGATTATCGGAACTTGGTCTAAAGAAGGATACAAATAATGAACCAATTTGTGCTCCTATTTTAAATTCTCCCCCATCTTTGGAATCAGATAAACAAGTCAATTTATATTACTATCCCTCCCTGAACAGCCCATATACCTATGCCAGTGCAAAAAGAGTTGGAGAAATGAGAGATGACTATCCAATTAATTTAGTTACAAAACCAGTTCTGCCAATGTTGATGCGAAATATGAAAATTATTGATCTTAAAGCTAAGTACATTATTTCTGATGCGGCTCGTGAGGCAAGAAAGCATGGATATCCTATGGGTTCCATTTATTCACCAATCGGTAAACCTGCAAGAAAGGCTTATTCTTTATTTCCCATCATCGATGAGGCAGGTAAGGGCTTTGAGTATATCGATGAATTACTGAAGGCCTCCTTTTATGACGGCATAAACATAGGTGAAGACGAATATTTAGAATCTCTAGTCGAAAGACTTGAACTTGACTGGTCTATAATTAAGAAAGATTTAAATACTAAGACATGGAATAAAGTTTTGGATGATAATCTTAAGGATATGTACGCAGGAAACTGTTGGGGAGTGCCGAGCTTTAAAATTACAAACTCAGATGGGACTGATCCATTTTATGTCTGGGGTCAAGATAGGATGTGGCTTCTCAAAGAAGAGATAAATAGGCGTTTAGCTTAATTAGCTAATATTTTGAGAAATCAGGATGTAATTCTTAAAAATGGCTTATAAAAACTGGGGAAAAATATGCCTAACTTTAAAAGTTTCTGGATTCTAATTTTTTTTATACTCAATGCTTGTTCAGAATCAGGACAAAAGATATCTACTGAGCAATATGCAGAAGAAATAAAGCAGGATATATATCCTAGACCAAAACCTAATCCAGATAAGAATGCTTATTTTGGTGATTTACATGTTCATACTGCAAACTCATTTGATGCATACACTTTTGGGACTATAAGCACACCTGCAGATGCATATAGATTCGCTCAAGGTGAAGCAATACCGCATCCTACGGGATACAAAATAAAACTAAAAAAGCCTTTGGATTTCTACGCTGTAACTGATCATGCAGTTTTTTTAGGACTATTAAAAGAATCAGCAGATACAAGTACTGAGTTCTCTAAGTATGAACTCTCAAAGCCTATGCATGACCTTAATAAAACAGTAAGTAATAGTATATTTTCAATTCTTAAGAGGAATGGTCTTTTTAGAGCCTTTGGTTCTGAACTTGCTGCAGGTGTAGAAGATGGAAGTATTGATAGAGATATGATTCAGAATGTAGGCAACTCGGTTTGGAAAAAAACTATTAAGGCAGCCAATGATGCATACAAACCAGGAATATTTACTACATTCGCTGGTTATGAATTTACTTCAAGTGTAGAGCTATATGATAACTATCTTCATCGGAATGTGATCTTCAAGAATACAAAGAACCTTCCTGAGCGAATTTTCTCAAGAGCAGATAGCCTCAATCCTGAAAAACTGTGGGACTGGATGGATGGATTAAGGGAAAGCGGTGTAGAAAGCTTGGCCATTCCTCATAATTCAAATATCTCAGGAGGATCTGCCTTCTCTATGAATGATTATAACGGAGGTCCGATAGATGAAGCTTATGTAAATCAGCGACTTCGGAATGAACCTCTAACTGAGATAACCCAGGCAAAAGGAACTTCTGAGACTCATCCATTTTTATCCAAGAATGATGAATGGGCAAACTTCGAAGCAAAAACAAATGTTGAAGGTGAGAACCTTATTAGCAATTTAAAGGGAAGTTATGTAAGAGATGCATACTTAAGAGGATTAATGTTTGAGGAAATGAGTTTATCTAATCCATATAAATTTGGAGTAATTGGATCGAGTGATACTCATGTTGCAGGTGGCTCCTATACCGAGGAAACGCATTTTTCCAAAATCGGACTTTTAGATGGAGAGCCATATTTACGAGGTTCGGTTCCTTTTAGAGGTTTTTATGGATTTATATCAAAAGTTTTTAGACCTCAAACAGTAAGTGAGATAGGGGGCGAGAGTTATTTAAATATTGGAACACGCCTTATTAGATTTGGATCTTCAGGACTAGCAGGTGTATGGGCTGAGGAAAATACTCGTGAGTCGATTTATGATGCTTTTAGACGCAAGGAAACATTTGGCACCAGTGGACCAAGAATAAAAGTACGTTTTTTTGCTGGTTATAACCTAGAGGATGCTGAGCTAAGTGACCTTGGTCTCATAAAAGATGCCTATGCCAAAAATATTCCTATGGGAGGAACAATCAATCAAGTGGGTGATGAAAGTCCTAGATTTCTTGTTTGGGCAATTTCTGATCCTCTTGGAGCGCCCTTACAGAGAGTTCAAATAATCAAAGGATGGCTGGAAGAAGGAGAGCATAGAGAAAAGGTTTTTGACATAGCTTGCTCTGACAATGCAAATATAAATCCAACAACCCATAGGTGCGAAGACCATGATACTAATATTAATTTAGATGATTGCTCCATAGACCTTAAAAAAGGGGATCCAGAGATAAAAACCTTTTGGAAAGACCCTCAATTTAAAAAAGACCAAAATACTTTTTATTATGCAAGAGTCCTAGAAAATCCTACTTGCAGGTGGTCAACTTGGGATGCGATCAGAGCAGGAGAGAAACCAAGACAAGATATACCCGCGACAATACAGGAAAGAGCCTGGTCTTCTCCAATATGGTTATCAGGAAGTTAATTACCTAACATTTATAGGTTTTTTTAAGTGTAAACTATCACTATGAGAAATATATTTTTGGTGATGATGTCAGCTTTAGTCATCATTTCTTGCTCAGGAGGAGATGATAATTTGGATAACTTGTTAGAGAGTGATAATTTCCTAAAGAATAATTTAAGTAATCCTGGAGTTTTTGAAATTGAGGCTGGTCTTCAGTATGAAAAATTAAAGACGAGTGGTAGCGGGATAAGTCCAAGCCTAGAAGATGTAATTAATGCAGACTTCCATGGTACTTTATTAGATGGATCGGTTTTCTGGAGCTCCATTGAAAATGGAGAACCATTAGTGGTAACTCTTGCTCAGCTTATTCCGGGATGCCAGAAAGCAATATCTTTAATGGAAGTCGGGGATAGTTGGAAATTATTTATACATCCTGACCTTGCGTATGGAACGGCAGGCAGACCAGGTATTCCTTCTAACTCCTTATTAATTTTCGAAGTAAGCCTTCATTCAATAGAAACTTAAGAAAAAGTGGATGGCCAATGATACGATTAAATTGACCAGCCACTTTTCTCAAGATTATGATTTCTCATAACTCGCTCATCCATGAGCGATGAGATCTTAGGTGAGATTGGAGCCGAGCGTCTACAATGTATAAGGAAGTGCGTGCCCGAAATTTCCAAGATTATTAGCAAAGCGGCTCAAGTAATTATTTAAGGGCAATTACATTTTTTTCAAGATAAAAAATAGTTTTTTTAGTATAAAGTCACAAAATAGGATGAATCATGAGATACGAAGAAGTCATAAATGACAGAAGAAGTGCAAGAGGTTATTTAGATAAACCTGTACCAAAAGCAGTTTTAGAAGAAGTCATAAAGTTGGCTACTAGAGCCCCGTCTTCAATGAACACACAACCTTGGCATTTTCATGTTATTACTGGACCTGCCTTGGATAATATAAGAAAAGAGAATACAAAAAGAAATGTGGAGGGTGTCCCGCCATCCAGAGAAATTAGACCGCCCATGGGTTATGAGGGCGTGCATAGAGAAAGACAAATAGAGATCGCCATTCAGCTTTTCAAAGAAATGGGCATAGAAAGAGATGATAAAGAAGCCAGACAAGATTGGGTGTTAAGAGGTTTTAGACAATTTGATGCACCAGTAGCCATAATCGTGACTTTTGATAAAGAATTAAAAGATGAAGATATCTCAAAGTTTGATTGTGGTGCGGCTGTAAACGGATTAGTAAATGCTGGTTGGTCTAAAGGACTTGGATCTGTCATTAATAGTCAGGGCATAATGCAGTCTCCAGTTGTAAGAGAATATGCCAAGATTCCGGATGATCAAGTCATTATGATTTGTGTGGCGATGGGTTATCCAGATGATAATTTTCCAGCTAATAAGGTAGTTTCAAAAAGGAGGCCTGTTTCAGAAGTGGCTACTTTTATTGGATTCGACGAATAGGAATGTATCGCTTACTACTTTTAATATTTTTTTGGCCAAATTTAATTTTTTGCGCTGTATTTATCGATGTCAGGACAAATGCAGAGTTTGAAAACGAATCGATAGTGAATACACAAAATATTGAATGGCAAAATATTTCAGATATTCAGACATTTATTTCAAAAGATGAGGAAATCTTTCTGTTTTGCAGAAGCGGCAATAGGTCTGGTAAAGCTAAGAAAATACTTGAAGCAGAAGGCTATACTAGGGTAATAAATATTGGTGGATTCGAGAAAGCTAAAGAATTTATTGGTGCCAAGAGAAATGCTCCTTAAATTGAAGCTAACGAATATAAAGGCTAGAATGTATGCATGGAGTGGTTAAGTCAACATCTTGAACAATGGGCGTTAGTTTGGTTCGGCCTTTTATTTTGGGGTAGTATTTTTGGAGCTACTCTTCTATATGTTTTTGAAGTAAGTCTTCTTATTTCTTTAGTTGGCTACGCTCTTGGATTTCTTTTTGGTCTTCTAGCAAAAAATAAAGGTTGGACATGGATTACTTAGGCAATGATTCAATGGATTTGTCTATAGAAGCAGAGAGAGAAGTTGCTAGAACATTCATGGGACGGATTGAATGGGAGATGATTCTTATAGGGCTTGGACAATTTACAACCTGGATTGTTACCTGGGTTCTTGTGGTAAAAGGAATAATTCCGCTCTTTGTGGGATTTGTGATAGCCCTTTTTACCGCTTGTAATGCCTATCTTCCATCTCACGCTGGTCAGCATGGTCATTTGTCAGGTGGTAGGAAGAATCTTCAATGGTTAGATTTTTGGGTAGGGCAAATAAGCGTAATACCCTTGGCTCAGTCTCATGATGCACTGAAGGTCACTCATTTAAAACATCATGCTCATACTAACGATCCAGATAATGATCCAGATTTTTTCCATGGTAATGCTAAAAGCTGGCTCGGAGCGGTTAAAAATGTAAATGTCTCTTTCAACGATGAAGGTCCGGCGATGAAGTGCATAGAAAAACACATGGAAGAGGATCCGAAATTCAAAGCTGCTTTAGAAAAAGGAGGAGCTTGGACTCTCCTTTTTTACTTTGCGCAAATATTTGTCGCTATACTCTACCCGATCGAAACATTACTACTATGGTGGATACCAAAAAGAGTAGCAACATCCTACTTAGGCGTTGTGTTCTCCTACTTGCCTCATTCAGGTTTGGATAGCGGGCGCTATAAAGATACCAGATTTTGGACTAATAAAATTCCAAGGTTTTTAAATCATTCAATGCAAATACACTCAATGCACCATATGTATCCAAGAATTTGTCACTACGATGAAGCCAAAGCAATACAGGCTTTAAAGCCTTATATGATTGAAAGGGGTATACCGGGAGCTGAACATATCCCTGATAAGTTGAGATGGAATCCCGTAACTTATATTAAAGAGGTTTACTATGGACGCTAAAGAGAAAATTAAAGAAGGTGTACAGTTATATTTTGATTCTATGTATGAGTCAGATCCCAAAAAAGTAAGACAAGCCTTTCATTCAAATGCAATGATTACCGGATATTTAGAAACAGGTCTTGCCGAAATGACTGTAGACGAATTCGCAGAATTTGTAGAAAATCAAAATCCATCTCCGAAGGAAAAGGGAGACGAAATCCTTCTTGAAATTGTCTCTTGTGATATTGCAGGCTCCACAGCCTCTGTTTCAGTGAGAGATGGCTACATTGGCCATGTCTTTTTAGATACTCTTTCTTTCTTAGAAAAAGATGGTGAATGGAAGATTTATAATAAATTGTTCCATGTAGAGTCATAAATAGTGAGAATGGAAGTTAAACAGATTTCAGCTGCTCTTGGTGCTGAGATAACGAATGTCGATTTAGCACAAGTATCTGATGATCAAGTGGAAGAGATTAAATCTCTTTTAATCGAGCACAAAGTAATATTTTTCCCTGGTCAGAAGTTAAGTCAAGATGAGCATGTTGAATATGGTGCTAAGTTTGGTGAACTTGAAGGTCATCCAAACCTAAAAAATAAAACAGTGACCCATCCAAAAATCTTTGAACTTGCTGCTAGCTCCGGTGGAATAGCTGATGAGTGGCATACAGATATAACTTTTCAAGACTCCCCAGCTATTATGTCTGTACTTCATATGGTCAAGTGCCCTGAATTGGGTGGAGATACAATGTGGAGTAATCTAAATGCGGCCTACGAAGCTTTATCTGATCCAATCAAAGATTTATGTGAAGGAATAACTGCCCTTCATGATGCTAGACCTCACGGAAAACCTGAAAAAACTGCTATACATCCGGTTGTGAGGTTGCATCCCATATCGGGAAAGAAAGTCTTATATGTAAATGAGCACTTTACTAGAAGAATTGTAGAAATGAACATTGAAGAAAGCGATATGTTACTTTCTTACTTAACAAAGTGGGTGACAAGACCTCAGTTCACCGTCCGTTATCAATGGACTCCAGGCACTATTGCTATGTGGGACAACAGAAGTACCCAACATTATGTTGTAAATGATTTCGTAGGTGAGCGGATTATTCAGAGAGTAACCATCATGGGAGATGAAGTGGTAGGATCATCAAATCCAAGATGGAGTCCGGCCCTCAAAGAAGGATTCTCTGCCGTTACAACGCACGATAAACAACTTATAACTCACCTAAAAGGGAAAGGATCTCTTTAGGCAAATTAGAGTTAATTTTTTACAAAGTTTGCTATCGATAAAGCGGTTTCATCGCTGATCTCGGGGCATCCAAGAAAAATATCTGTTCCATGGACTGAACCCATGACTTGTCGACATTGTGCCTCTACATCTGCTTCTCTTAGTAAACGATAAAAATTTACTCCTTCATCTCTTAGAGGATCCATTTCATTGACTAAGATATAAGTTTTTGGAAGACCTTTAACATCATCTTCAGTTGCAAAGCTTGGCCAAGCTAGTGGATCTTTATTTATATAAGCATCTACTCCATAAATAATTGCGCCTTGAGAGTATTCATGTTCACTATGAAGCGAAAGTAAAATACCTTCATTTTCTTCAGACGAGGGGTTTTCTGGTAAAGGCCATTGCCCTGCAATATAAGGACATAAAGCATATAGACCTTTTATCAATCCAATATCTCCATCTTGTTTGAGTTTCAAACTAGTGGCTATGGTTAAATTTCCTCCTCCGCTCTCACCAGCGATGATGATTTTGCTATTGTCTATATTTAAATCTTTTGCATTAGCATGCACCCACTTAAGACCAGAAACACAGTCATTTAGTCCTGCTGGATAAGGCTCCACTTCAGGAGCAGACGAAGCCCACATAGCATTTCTAAAATCTACCATTGCTACTGCAACTCCTTGCCTGGCAATACATCTTCCCCAAGCTGCATATAACTCGTCAAAGCAAGAACTAACCATCATGCCGCCACCATGGATATAGTAAACACAGGGCAATTCTTCCTCTGTATCTGGTCGAATATACTGGATTTTGATGGTATTACCGTCTGGATCTGAAATAAATTCTTTTGTGGATGTTAATAAGCCTGTATCAGGAACAACTTCTTTATAATGTGAAGCATTATTAACCATTTCCAAAATGGCTCGACCTTGTTTGGCTTCCTCACTCTCCTGATCAGCCATTATACCTTCACGAGTTGAGGCAGGGCTTGATGTGACAGAGGCAAATTCTATTTCTCCAAAGACTGCACGTATTCTTTTATCTATTTTTAAATTATTTTTAATTTTGTTTTCCATTTATTCTCACCCTTTATCTGCCTTTAAAAACTGGTTCTTTTTTTTCAACAAAAGCCTTAGTCGCATTTCTATGATCTTCAGTTTGACCGCAATGTATATGATGAGTTGCTTCTAAATCAAGGCAATCATCCACTTCTCCATGCATAGCTCTATTCAAATTTTCTTTCATATATCGATATGCAACTGAAGGACCAGAAGCAAGCCTATTAGCAATTTCCAAAGTTTTTTCCATTAGCGCTTCTGGCTCACAAACCCAGTTTGTTAATCCAAGATTTAGAGCTTCATCTGCAGTAATCCGATCTGACAGGTAATAAAGCTCTCTTGCTTTAGCCGATCCTAAGAGTTGAGTCATGAAGTAGGAACCTCCATAGTCTCCAGAAAAACCAACTTTAGCAAACGCAGTAGTCATGATTGCTGAACTAGACATGATTCTTAAATCACATGCTAAAGCATAAGACAGTCCTGCTCCTGCTGCGGCTCCTGGAAGAGCAGCAATAGTTGGTTTTGGCATTTTAAATAACTTGCCCGATGTCGCTCTTTGATGAACCCTTTGCTTATGAATAGCCGAGTCAATCGTATTGTCCCCAACTGTCCCATCTCCTGAAGATGCCATTCCTTTTACATCTCCTCCAGCGCAGAAACCTTTTCCAGCACCAGTCAGAACAACACATCTTATTTCTTTATCTAACTCGACCTCAGCCAGAACTTCTTGCATGGCCTGATTCATTTCTCCGGACATCGCGTTTCTAGCCTCCGGTCTGTTCATTGTCAGCAATGCAACGCCATTTGCCTTTTCAAAAATGAGGTGATCAGTACCTGTATCAATTTTTTCCATAGTTTTTCTCCCCTTAACTATATCTTTGCTATTCTATATGCAAGATGCAAGCGAAAATTTATCAATTAGGCTTACTTTTTTGCACTATTTTCCTGATCTCACAAGAGAGATTATTTGCTGAAGAGAAACCGCTGCTGACCAGTCCATTAGTAGAAAATCCTAAATCTGTAGTTTTCATTGGAAATAGCTTTTTTTACTATAACAATGGAGTTCATAAACCTACTCTTGGTATGGTTAAAGCAAATTCAGATCTTGGTAAAGGGCATCGATTTAGAAATATCACAATAAACAGCTCTTCTTTAGAATGGCATGATGTCGAATCTTATGTGACTAATGACAAGATCGGTTCTTTTTCCATCACTTCAAAAAATAAATATAAAAAGTACGAGCCAGAAAATTATGATTTAGCAATTATGATGGATTGCAGTCAATGTCCGGTTCACCCAGATAGAAAAGATTTATTTAATTTTTATGTCGACCAACACAGCAAAACACTACGCAAGCATAATGTAGAGCCTTCTCTTTTGATGACATGGGCCTATAAAGATAAGCCGGATATGCTAGAAGGACTTGCTTCAGCTTATATCGCAGCAGGAAATAAAAATAATATAGCTGTTTTTCCTGTGGGTCTTGCATTTGAGCTTTCTCAAAAAGAAAATCCTTCAATAGAACTTTTTACACCAGATAAGAGGCATCCGAGCAAAGCAGGTACATACTTGATGGCAGCAGTGATTTATTCCTCAATATATAATGTATCGCCAATTAGTAATTCTTATGATTACGGGATTGGAATTGAGAATCAAAGAAAGTTACAAGAAACCGCATGGAGAACCCTTTTAAGGTACCAAGGAAAATAATATGATTTTAAAGAATAGATATTTTTTAGTAATAGTTGCTCTATTTATAGGTTCTTTTATTGGTTTCAAATTAACGGAAACTTTTGCTATCAAATATATTATGGAAAACCTTCCAATTGGCACCGCTACGCTCGACGAGAAAGATGTGTACGTGACCGAAATTAAAGACGGTGTATTTGCCTCCCCGAAAGAACTATCTTATGTAGACAATAAAGCAAAAAATATCATTTTGCTTATTGCAGATGGCATGAGTCTCAGTCAAATAACAGCATACCGCATGATGAAAGGTAGTCTTAATGAGCGCATCTCAATGGATAAATTTCCATATTCCGGTATTGTTTTAACTCATTCCTATAATGCAGCGGTCACTGACTCCGCTTCTTCCGCCACTGCCTATAGCACAGGGTTCAAAACAAATAATGGTGCACTAGGATTAGATCAAGATCTCAATGAACTTGAAAATTTAACCGAAACAATCGATAAGTTCGGATTTGTGAGCTCCTTAATCAGCACTTCCGAGGTTACCCATGCTACACCAGCTGCATTTGCTGCTCACGTAGATTTAAGGAGTAAGACAGATATTATCAGCTCACAAATGATTGATTCTAGAGTCGCAACTATTCTGGGTGGAGGACGTTATTTCTTTACACCAGAAGAACAGGGCGGAAAAAGAGAGGATGGAAGAAATCTTTTAGATGAGATTAAGGAATCTCATATTCTGCTGATTGAAAAAAATCAATTATCCGAAATTTCTAATTCTCTTGATAAGCAAGTATTAGGACTTTTTGCTGATGAGCATTTAAGGGATGAAGATAAAAAGGATAATCATGATCTTGAACCCTCTTTAGCAGAAATGCTTCAGTACTCAATAACACGCTCTGACTTATTAATGAATCAAGGATGTGAGGGTTTTTTCATCATGGCAGAGGGATCTCAAGTAGATTGGGCAGGCCATGTCAATGATTTCGATTATCTCATAAGGGAAATGGAAGATTTTGACGAAGCAGTAGACTTAGCCTTAGAAATTGCAAAGGAAAGACAAGATACTTTAGTTTTAGTCACTTCAGATCATGAGGTCGGTGGTCTATTGATAGAACCTGCAAATCCAATAGATAATTCATTAGATGATGTTAAGTTTTCTTTTAATACTGCTGTAGGAACTGGAACTCATACTGGTGTTCCGGTTCCAGTCTATGCTTACGGACCAGGCTCAGTAAACTTCACAGGAACGCTTGATAACACTGATATATATTATGCCATGCTAGCTGCTTTGGACTTGGATGATAAAAAGGGAAGCTGTTTAGGGAGGTAGGAAATTGTATTCAGTAATTTTATATTCTGTATTTCTCTTATTTTGGGTTGCCATTATTTATGATTTTGCAAAGAGACCGAAGGATAGAGATGATGATAAATATATGGATCTTTCTCCACTTAGGCAATTAGCGAGAACATTCTGGGTGGGCTGGATTGGTATAGTTTTATTATATACACTCATTGTAAGTTTGAATTAGATATGGGGAGAAGAGAATGGATACGCCAAAAATTATAAAAGCAGATTCATCCAATGTTGAAGAGGTAAAGAGTGCAATCACTCTAGGGTTTGCTGCCGATCCTTTACTGAGATGGTTTTTTCCCGATCCACATAAATTTTTAAAGAATTTTGCATTTTGGATGGATGCTTTTTCTAAACCAGCACTCGAGTCAGATTCTATTTTTACAGATGAAAATTATTATGGAGGGGCAATTTGGCACCCTCCTGGAATCCATTTAGATCCCGAGGTGCTCGGACCAACGCTTGAAGATATTCCCTCTAATAGGCTGGAAAGTGCCTTACAAATGTTCGATGAATTTGATGATTGTCACCCTAAAGAAGATCACTGGTATTTACCTTTTATAGGCTTAGATCCTTCAAAACAAGGTCAGGGCATTGGTTCTTTAATTCTTAAGGAATCTTTAAAACAGGCAGATGAGCAAGGAAAAATTGCATATCTTGAATCTTCCAATCCCATGAATATGAGTCTTTATGAAAGACATGGATTTGAAACTATAAAGAGGATAGAAATTGGAGATTCACCCCCAGCTCACCCCATGATTAGATACCCGAGGTAGATTATGAGACATTTAGAATTTCACGATGTAGAGATACATGAACTTAAATCAGAGATAATTGGAGAAACTTTCGAGATACTAGTAAAACAACCGGATCCCAATATTATTTCTTTATTTGGCGACGGTCCTTTGCCAGTAATTTATGGGACAGATTGTAATATTTCAGCCGGAGGCTACATCAATACTATCGATGGATTATACCTTGGTGGAGAAATTCCGCCGGCTCTTTTTATAGGCATACAATACAAGCTAGGTGATGAGCCAGACTTCATGCAGTTTGTAACTAATAGAACTCGCGAATTCACGCCTGTTGAGGATATTGAAAATCAAAAACTAATGGAACAAATGACTCTCAGGGAAGTAAAGGGAGGCGGTGCGGATAAGTTCTTAAAGTTTTTAACAACTGAATTAAGGGATTGGGTTTCAGAAAGATTTAATGTTTCTGATGACACGACATATATTGGAGACTCTATGGGCGGCTTATTTGGACTCTACACTTTGTTTCATCAGCCAAAAGCCTTTAAGAGATATGTGATTGGTAGTCCTTGGCAAGAGTGGAGCCATCCCAATACTTTTGATCTTGAAGAAAGATACTCTGAAAATAATGAGGATATGGAAGCTATTGTATACATAGCATCCGGAGCAGAAGAAGATGTTATTGGACCTTATCTAGAAAAAATGAATCCAGTAATGGTTGAGATCTTCTCCAAAGCCAAAACCGCTGACTATACCGAACAAATGATAGAAAGGCTCAATAGCAGAAATTATCCAAGCCTTAAGTTAAAGGGTTTGATTTTAGAAGACGAGACGCACTTCACCATCACTGGAGCATTATTTAACAGAGGACTGAGACACGTCTTCAATGTTAAGTGAGTAATATGAAAAATTTAAGAAACCGAAAATGGACCTTAGCTAGCAGACCAGTCGGGATGGTTGGGGAACATAATTTTTCCTATGAAGAGGAGGAAGTAAGAGATATTGAAGACGGAGAGTTTCTTATAAAGAACTTGTATCTTAGTTTTGATCCTGCTCAAAGAGGTTGGATGGAAGATAGAAAAAGCTATGTACCACCAGTTGGAATTGGAGAGGTAATGAGAGCTGGCTCTGTAGGCCAAGTCATTGAATCAAATAATCCTAATTATTCTGTAGGTGATAAAGTTCAAGGCACTTTTGGATGGCAAGAGTACGCCATTTCAGATGGAAAGGGTATTTTAAACGCTACTGTCATTCCAGAAGGAGCATCTCTCACAGCACCTTTAAGCGTCTTTGGCATTACAGGACTCACTGCATATTTTGGTTTATTAGATGTTGGACAGCCTAAAGAAGGAGATACAGTTCTCATATCTGGAGCAGCGGGATCCACAGGATCTATTGCTGCACAAATTGCCAAAATAAAAGGCTGTCGTGTTATAGGTGTTGCTGGCGGAGTTGAGAAATGTAAATGGCTAACTGAAGAAGTAAAAATTGATGCAGCAATAGATTACAAAACAGCAAATTTAGAGGAAGTTATTCCTGAATTGTGTCCAGAAGGCATAGATGTAATTTTTGATAATGTTGGTGGAGAATTCCTAAACACATCACTTATAAGCATAAACCAAAATGCTCGAGTGGCGATTTGTGGTGCCATCTCAGGCTATAACAATGAGACTCCTGCTCCTGGACCATCAAACTATACTGCTCTATTAATACAGCGAGCTAGGATGGAAGGATTTATAGTGTTGGATTATATGGATCGGTTCCCTGAGGCAATTGGAGAATTGATGCAATGGGTCCAAGAAGGAAAAATTATTTATCAAGAAGATATACAGGAGGGTATCGAGAATGCCCCTGATACTTTATTGAGGCTTTACACAGGCCAAAATAAAGGCAAGCAACTTCTTAAAATAGCTGATCCCGAATAAGTTTAAAGATCTTTATGAGTTCCGTCACAAAAAGCGCCGTTTTTACTCATCTTGCATCCGCAGAAAAAAACATCCTTTTCCTCATCGAGTTTTACTTTCAATGGTAAGAATTCAGTGCCTTCATGGGAGCCATCGCAGAAAGGTTGTTTAGAACTTTTTCCACAACTGCACCACCAGTAATTTTTTTCAGACTCAACGGTAACTTTGTAAGGAAACTTTTGAACTACTTTTGGATTATTCATAAAAAAAAAGTAACATAAATTCCAGATAAAATTACTAATGAGATTTATTCTCAGATACTCTGTAAAGTAGATTCTTATGAGCGTTAAAGAAATATTAAAAATGGGTAACCCTCTTTTAAGAAAAGAGGCTGAAGATTTCACTATTGAAGAAATCAAAAGTCCAGAAACAAAATTATTACTTGAAGATATGTGGGACTCTCTAGAAGTTGCTGGTGGAATTGGATTAGCAGCTCCTCAAATTGGCATTTTAAAAAAACTAGCTGTAATAAAGTTATCTGAAGAATCAGATAGATATCCAGACATGGAGGATAGTGAGCCTTATGTCATCTTTAATCCAAAAGTTTCTGTGGTGGATAAAACTGAACAAGGTTTTTGGGAAGGTTGTCTTAGTGTTCCTGGATTAAGAGGTTTTGTTGAAAGACCGAGGAGTATTAGAGTAGATTTTTTAGATGAAAATGCGGAACCAAGAACTATTGAGGCTGAAGATTTTCTAGCTACGGTTTTTCAACATGAGTTGGATCATTTAGTTGGAAAACTTTATGTAGATAGAATGAAAGATATAAAGACTTTAATGTTTGAGGAAGAAATGGTGTTTGATGAAATAAAAGAAGAAGTCTTGGATTGATAGAGGAAAAATTATGACAAATGAAGAACGAATTAGGGCAGCTTGGCAGGGGAGAATATCCGGTTGCTTGTTAGGAAAACCTGTAGAAATGATTTCTATGAGAGAAGGTCCACAAGGATTAAATACCTTTTTACAGGATTCAGGATCACTTCCTCTTCGCAACTACGTCAACTATATGGAGCATGAATTACTGAGGGGTGCTAATAAACGATGTTGCTTAGGAATGATGGAACGGGCTGAAGTTGATGATGACATAACCTATCTCGTTCTGGCCTTGATGATGATGGAGCAGTATGGCTTAGATTTAAGTACAGATGATGTTGCAAGATCATGGATTAACTTATTGCCAGTCGGAGCCACATTTACTGCAGAAAGAGACTCATATTTAAAGCTCATAGAAAAATCAAATATGGCATATCAATTTGGTGGCCCTCGCAGCTTTGATCTAGAGGAAATAAATGATGGAGAATACAACGACTGGATAGGAGCTCAGATCCGGATTGATATGTATGGATGGTTGTTACCCGGAAAACCAAAATTAGCTGCAGACTTAGCAAGAAGAGATGCAATGCTATCGCATAGGTCCTGTGCTGTAGAGGCCTCAGCTTATATCGCTGCATTGTGTGCATTGGTTCCAGTTTCTTCTTCAAGAGAAGAGGCTGTTAAAGCAGCATTAGATTTAATAGAAAAAGATTCCTTGGCTTATGAGGCCGTTGAAGTAGGTATTAAATATAAAAATGAACCTGCCTCTAATCTTCATCAACATTATGGAGATATGTCACCCGTTCATAGCTTAAATAATTTAGCGGTAGTAGTATGGGCATTTTTATCATTTCAGGATTCATTTGATGAAGCAATCGGAGAAACCATCTGTTGTGGGTGGGATACAGATTGCACAGGTGCAACGGTAGGAGGATTACTTGGCTTAGATATGGGAGCTATACCGGAATCATGGACATCTCCTTGGCAAGGCAGAGTACAAACTGCGATTGCCGGAGTTGGAGAACTCGATCTAGATATCTTAGTTAAAAGAACATGCACCCTTGTCGATAAATTTTCCTCTGTAGCTGACCTAGGTTAAATTCATGACAAATCCGATTGCAGTCTTTGGCAGCATCAATATGGATTTAGTGGTTTATAGCTCTGCCAAACCAAAAGACGGTGAAACAATTTTTGGAAAAAACTTTGAAACTTTTCTTGGAGGTAAGGGTGCCAACCAAGCAGTAGCTTCCTCAAGGACAGGTTCAAATGTGTCGTTTGTCGGAAAAGTCGGCAATGATCTCTATGGCGAATTACTCAGAGAAAGACTTGACTCAGAAAATATTGATACAGAATTATTGGGATGTCACGATGGAGAATCTGGCGTAGCTTTGATTAATGTCGTCGAAAGTACCTCTCAAAATCAAATAATAGTTGTCCCAGGAGCGAATTTTCATACACGATCCGAACAGATGAGTGATCAGGTGCTTTCATCTACGGATATCCTTATTTCTCAAATGGAAGTTGAATCCAAAGAAATTGAGAAACTGTTCTTAAGGGCTAAAGATAGAAATTGCTATCGTATATTAAATGCAGCGCCAGCTTTGACATTAAGTAAATCGCTTTTTTCTAACACTGATTTATTTGTAGTTAACGAAATTGAGTTAGAGTCTCTAACAAAAAAATCAATTCAAATAGATTCCTTGGATTCTATCAAAGAAAGTATTGAATCCATGGGTTTAAATAATCAACAATCTATAGTCGTAACTCTTGGATCTAAAGGTGTTTATATCCATCAAAATAATAAATATGAGTTTATCGAGAGTCATAAAGTTGATGCCATTGATACAACTGGATCGGGGGATTGTTTTATCGGAGCATTAGCAAGCTCCTTACTTGAGAAGCATGATTTATCAGAGGCTGCTATCTTTGCCAATAAAGCTGCCGCTATTTCTGTGACAAAGAAAGGTGCATCGGCTTCTATGCCAACTACTCAAGAAGTCTTAAAGTTTGGATAAATTATAGTTCTATCAAAAAATCTATCACCCTCTCCCTAAATAAGGAATTAAAAGCTTCAACATCCAAATCTAAAGCAATTTCAGAGTTGGGCTTCGGTTTGAAGATCTGTCCCATGATAGATTCATTAAATTCGCTAACTGTTTGTCCATCAGTAAATTCACCTTTAGTTTCTATAGATACATAGGCCTCTTTGAAATCTGCAATTTCAGGCATAAACGAGAGAGCTACTGCTAACGAGTCATACAAATGAAGTCCTTGATCAATTATTTCTTTATTTGGATTTATTTTTAACCACGGGTCTACTGATTTCTGCACAAATTGACAAAAAGGATGTCCATTTTCTCCAATTAAATTCAACTGTTCTCTGCCAAATCTAGTTTTATGACATACGTCTAGTGGAACCATTCTTATTGGAATGCCAGAGCCAAAGACTCGAGCGGCTGATTCAGGATCAGCCCATACATTAAACTCTGCAGCTGGCGTAACATTTCCTTGCACAGTAGATGCTCCTGCCATCATGGTTACTTTATTTATGTGATTTGGCAATTCAGGGTCTAAGTCTAAAGCTTGAGCGATGTTAGTTAGAGGGCCTATAGTCACAAGCTCAATATCACCAGAATTTTCTTTTGCTGTTTCGGCAATAAAAGCTGGTGCACCTTTCTTATCGTTTTCAATTGGTAGTATTGGAGTCAATTGTTCCATTTCCTCCCGTTGGCCAAGCCATTTTCTTTTTTCATTTCTATCCTGACTATATGTTCCAGGTTTTCCAGTATGAACAGGTATATCTCTTCCAAGCTGCTCAACTAAATAGGTAGCATTGCTAAAACCTCTCTCTACAGGTACATTTCCTTGCACGGTCGTGATGCCAAGTATTTCAAGTTCTGGCGAATTCATCGCAAGCATAATTGCAAAACAATCTTCTGGATCACCACCCTTTGTTCCCATTGCTGGATCAGTATCAATTATTATTTTCTTTTTCATATTTCGTGATATGTTAACTCTTTAGATAAGTAATAGGGAGAAATGCTTATGAGACCAGTTGTTGAAACTAAAAGCGGACCAGTAGAAGGTTTAATTGAAGAATTTAATGGAATTAAGGGCTACAGTTTCAGAGGTATACCTTACGCTGCTGATACTTCAGGTAACAACAGATGGCGTGCTCCTCAGGATGTTGAATCATGGCAGGAAAATTTTGATGCTAGTTCATTTGGACCACAATGTCCTCAATTTAGAAGAGGAGAGGGGGGATTTAGAGATTCGATTGCGAATGCATACGAAATTGAAATACCTGAAGAGGAACCGCCGCAAGAATCAGAAGATTGTTTAAGACTGAATATCTATTCAGGAGATATAGCTCCGAAAGAAAAGTTACCAGTTATGTTTTGGATTCATGGCGGTGCTTTAAGATTTGGATCTGGAGATAATTATTTACCAGATGGAATACTCTCGAAAGGAAAAATACTCGTAACTATAAATTATAGATTAGGAGAATTAGGTTTTTTTGCTCATCCATCAATAAATGACAGTGAAGAAGAATTTAAAACTAATTTTGGCTTGCTGGATCAAATTAAGGCTTTGCATTGGGTAAAAGAAAATATAGAAAATTTTGGTGGTGATCCATCCAATATCACAATATTCGGGGAATCTGCTGGAGGATTTTCAGTTGCCGCACTTTTAGTATCTCCTCTCTCAAAAGGTCTTTTTCACAAAGCAATTGTCCAAAGTGGTGGTTTTTCAAGAATGGCTCTCCATTCGTCTAATAAATCGAGTAATGGCTTTTCTGCTGCTGATCTTGGATCAAGATTCGGAGAATTTTGTGGAATTCCAAATAATGATAATCAGTTAAAGCTGATGAGAGAATTAACTATAGACAAGATAATTGAGGTGGGAAAAATTGGATTTTCTTCTTCATTTTTCGTTGATGATAAAACCATTCTCGCTCCCGTGATGAAGAGTTTTGAAGAAGGTTTAAATCATAAAGTCCCAACAATTATTGGGACCAATGCGGATGAAGGGACGGCACTTTACTGGGGAAGTCCTTTGGCAGATGTCGCACCTCCTGTTAATTCAATCGAAAAATATAAGCTAGTTATTTTGGATAAATTTGAAGAAAAAGCTGAAAAAATTCTTTCTATCTATCCTGCCTCTGATAAAGAAGAGATGATCAAATCAAGCAAGAGATTATTGGGAGACTCTTTGTTTGGAGCACCATCTTTTTTTGCCTCTAAATTTATGGCTGAACGATCTGAAGATATTTATTTTTATCATTTTAATCAGAAACCCTCAGGTAAAGCTGGAGAAATATTAGGATCCTTCCATGCCTACGAAATAAGCTATGTCTTCGGAGTTGGAGGCTTGGGCATTATAGAAAATCAAGAGCTATCAGATATTATGCTTTCTTATTGGACTAATTTTGCTGAATCGGGAAATCCTAATTCAGAAGAGCTACCCGAATGGGAAAAATTATTACCTGGTGAAAATAAGTGGCAGGTACTGGGATCTGAAGTAGGAAAAAAAGATATAGATAGGATAGAGATCTACGATTTACTTCAAGATTTTGAATTCAAGGGTATCTAAGCCCGTCTTATAGAAAGACCACCATCCACAGGCAAATAAACGCCGTTAATATAGGATGAAGAGGGTAGGCAAAGATTTAGAGTAGCATGTGCAACCTCTTCAGGTTCACCATATCTTTTTAGACCAACTCTTCTTCTGGCATAGGTTTCTTTATCTTTAGTATCTATAGCTGCGGTCATGTTCGTATTGATAGGACCAGGACAAATACAGTTTACTGTTATACCTTTTGGACCTAATTCAAGTGCTAGGGAGCGAGTTAAACCTATTACCCCATGTTTTGCTGCCGTATAAGGACTATGAAATGGTGATGCACCAAAACCTTCGGTAGAGGATATGTTTACTATTCTTCCATTGTCAGATTCAAGAAGGTATGGAAGTGAGGCTCTAATTAATCTTACTTGACCTGTAAGAACTACATTTAAAGTATCATCCCAGTAATTTTCAAAATTTTCATCATCTACAGAAGTAACAGAAGATATCCCTGCGTTATTAATTACGAAATCAATAGTTTTATATGTGTTGATGGTTGCATCTATACAATTTTTTATTGAAGTATTATCGGTTACATCTAATAGAAAGGGCATACATTCTCCACCACTTTTTATTATTTCTGATGAAACTCTATTTACTTCCTCTTGATTAACATCGGTAGCAACAACCTTAACTCCCTCTACTGCAAAAACTTTAGCTGTTGCTTCTCCCATACCGCTTCCTGCACCTGTAATGATTGCAACTCTTCCTTTAACTGATCTAGAAAGTTTTTTGAAGATTTTCATATTTAAAATATTTGAGTTATTTGACTACTTATAAGATTATACGTTCCCAGATAAATTAAAAGGAAAAACTATGACGGATCAAACAGCAACTTTAACGCAGGATGGAGATGTTTCAATTATTACTTTAGATGATGGAAAGGCCAATGTTTTTTCAACCAATATGAGTAATACAATCAATTCTCTTTTAGATTCAGTTCCTGATGACAAAGGTTCTTTATTAATTACAGGTCGAGAAGGTTTATTTTCCGCTGGTTTTGATTTGAAAACTATTTCTGGAGGAGATCCCAAGGCTGCACTCGAAATGACACAAGCGGGTTTTAAGCTTTTATGCAGAATTTACAACTTTCCAAGGCCTGTAATTGCGGCGTCTAGTGGTCATGCAATCGCCTTAGGTGCTTTCCTTTTGTGCTGTGCTGATTACAGAGTTGGAGCATCAGGTCAATTCATAGTGCAAGCGAATGAGACTCGAAATGGTATGTCGATTCCAACTCCAATTTTAGAGATTTCAAAGTCTAGGATTCTCAAGAATCATTGGTATAGAGCAATCTTAAATGCTGAAGCTTACCCCATATCTGATTCTGTAAATGCTGGGTATCTAGATGAAGTTGTCGAGCCTGAAGAACTCATGACAAAAGCTCTTGAAGTTGCTAAAGACTTAGCAACTTTGAGTCATCCTCACTACAAACTCACAAAAGATCTTGATCAAAAAGATGTAGTTAAAAGAATAAATGACTCTATCGCAGAGATGGCTAATCCTTTCTAAATTTAAAAAAAGACTTACTTAGTTCTAAGTTTTTGGTAATCTACGCATCCCTAAGTGGGGCCATAGCTCAGCTGGGAGAGCGCATCCCTTGCACGGATGAGGTCGTCGGTTCGATCCCGACTGGCTCCACCATTGATTAATTCTCTACCTCTATTTTGAAAAATTCAATCACATTAATAGGAATGGCCGGTGCAGGTAAGACGACCGTAGGCAAGGCTTTATCCCTTGAGCTTGGTTATGAATTTCTAGACACAGATAAAATGATAGAAACCTCATATGGAAAATCTAAGGATATTATTGATTCTGAAGGTAAAGATAGATTTAGGGTTATAGAGGAAGAAGTTCTGCTTTCAATAAACTTTAAGAATACTTTACTAGCTACTGGAGGTAGTGCAGTTTTTTCTCCTTTGGCTATGGAGTACTTAAGAGATAATTCTGATGTCATGTATTTAGAAGTTAGCTTTGAAAATATTTCTGAGAGAGTTTTGGATTTTAAAGAAAGAGGTTTTATAAAAGAATCACATCAATCAGTTGAAGAAGCTTATATGGAAAGATTAGCCTTATATGAAAAATATGCTGATTATTCCGTAACTAATAACGGTTCAATACAAGACTGCATTAAAAAGATTTTGTCTTTGTTAGACTTGTAGAAAATTTGAATCTTTCTGAAGCACTTCTCAATACCTTTATTGGTATACTTAATTTGTTTAAATTTTTGGAGCAAATAAGATGAGTAAAGGTTCGTACACTTTAAATTATTGGAATGTGCCTGGTCGTGGAGAGAGCATAAGAGTAATTTTAGCCCTTGGCGGAATCAATTTTGAAAATAATTTTGTTCCTTTGCCTTTACCTTTAGAAAATCCTGAGAATCAAAATCCTCCCCCTTTTGATGACGGTACTTGGGGTGAACTCAAACCACAAACTCCTTGGGGAACACTGCCAACTTTACTCTTGCCCTCAGGTGAAATTATTGGTCAACAAAGAGCAATTCTTAGATATCTAGGTAAATTGATAAAGTTTGAAGGCAATTACCTTTATCCAGAAGAGCCCGAAGCTTCGGCAAGAGTGGATGGATTTATGGATATGATGGAAGACATCTGGCCTATTTTGATTGGTCTAAATGGAACAGATTCTATGGAAACGGCGCCCTTGTACTCAACAATGTTAGGTCAAGGTACTTTAGATGACTTTCTAAATCCTAGAATGGAAAAAGGAAGTGGGGAACTCGCAACTCTATTTGATTTTTTAGAAAATGCCATTAGCGATGAAGGTCCATTCTTACTAGGCTCTAATCCTTCGTGTGCGGATGTTCTTCTTTTTGCCGCTATCTCGTGGTGGGGCGCAGCAGTTTTTCCAAGTATGGATAAAATATTAGAGGGCAGGCCAAAAATAGAGAAATCTATTAGAGCAGTAGGAACTATAGGGGCAATTTCTGATTACTACAGCAGTTTAAAATCTAGCAGAGATTCTATGCCTATAGTGGGTTCAACTAATTATGCTAGTTATTACAAGAATTATCATTTGTTGTGCGGATTAAATGAATAGTCCATATTAAAATGAAATTATCAGTAATACTCATTTCAATCCTTTTCTTTGGCATTGTAAGTACTGAAGAACCTGGCTATGTTTTTGGCTGGACACACTTAGCTGACCCAGATCTGCAAGCGCCAATAGGAGGATCAACCACAGGTCCTGAGATCGAGATAGATGAAAATCCTAACCCTTATTGGCTTGAACTTCAAAGTCCAGGCCTGTCAAAATATGAAAAGGATAGGTTGGCCATTCTTGCCATGCAGGGACGGTATAAAGCAAATTTTGATTTTATGGAAACGATGGGTTTCTTTGAAACTTACTCACCTTCAAGACCGTATCAATCTTGGGGAACAGAATTCGTGAAAGTCATTGAAGATAGAGAAGATTTCATCAGCCTTCAACACATCATGGTGATGTTTTTTGAACAAGATGACGGTTCTATTTCTGATCCAATCGTGGTGAAACATTGGAGACAGGACTGGCATTATGAAGATAAAACTATAAATGTTTATGTAGGAGATAATATTTGGAAAAAACAAACTCTTTCAGACAAGGAAATTCAGGGTAAATGGTCTCAGTCTGTTTATCAGGTCGATGACTCTCCTAGATATCAAGGATATGGAGAATGGAAACATTATAAAAATACCTCTAGTTGGGTTAGTGAAGAAACAAACAGACCTCTGCCAAGGAGAGAAACTACCATTAGAGAAGACTATGATTTACTTTCAGGTACTAATCTCCACACTATTACTCCTTCTGGATGGGTTCACGAGCAGAATAATTCAAAGGTTTTATTAAATGGCAAAGTACTTGCTAAAGAAATAGGTCTTGCCAGATATCAAATGGTAAGCGATTTTGATTGGAGTGCTGGAGAGGAATACTGGGACAAAACAAAGCTTTTTTGGCTTGAGGTTCGAAACTACTGGAAGAAGACTTTAGAAAAATCTGATCAGGTACAAGTTCTAAAGGCAAATCAAGAAAAACCTCTATTTGCTGAGTTATTTGGGCTCGCAGATTCATATGCGAAAGGAAATTTAGAGTCCATCAATGAAGTTGCTCCAGTGATCTCAAAATATGTTGAAGAAATTTGAAAATCTAGATGGTGTTGTGATTTTCTACGGCAAAATTAACCGATTGTTTTAGCACTTCTACCATTAAATCAATTTCTTGATCTCCAATAATAAATGCTGGGCCTAGACAAATGATATCTCGATATTGGCCAGTACCTCCTGGGTACAAAAAGACGCCTTCCTCCAGACCTTTTTGCATGACTTTGCTGGTAATTTTCTTAGATTCATCAAATGGTTTTAGGTTAGATTTATCCTCAACAATTTCGATCCCTATAAGAAGTCCTTTTCCTCTTATCTCGGCTATATTTGGATGTTGTCCTACTTCAGAATTGAGTTTTTGTAGTAACTTTTCACCAAGAGGCTGAACTCTCTCACATAATTTTTCCTCTCTAAGGGTCTTTAGGACTTCAGCGGAAGCTGCGCATGATTGAGGTAGTGCTGCAAATGTATGAAACATAACCTCATACCCTGCTGATTGAATAGAGTCAGCTATCACTTCAGTGCTGTAGGTTCCACCAATAGCTGCATATCCTCCACCCATTCCTTTGCCTGCCACAAGGATATCTGGTTGAGTGTTGTAAAGATTGCTAGCGAAGTCTATTCCAACTCTACCAAAGCCTGTCATAACCTCATCAGCAATTAGCAAAATATCATTTTCCTTAAGTATTTTCTCAGCTTCTTCCCAATATCCGTCTGGAGGAGTAATTGCTCCGCCGCTAGATCCATTTATAGGTTCCATTAAAAGGGCGGCTATATTTTTTGGATCTAATCTCTTAATCGTATCTCTCAGATTATCTAAATAATAATCTTTTGAGTCAGGATGAAAACTACCTAAAGGACATCTAAGTGGGTAAGGCGTTTCTATTGTGGTAGGCGAAGGGACATAACTTTCCAGTCCTCTTTTTCGAGCTTGATGACCCGAAATACCTGACATATTTAATGTAGTACCGTGATAAGAGAGACTTCTTGTAAGAATGATATTCTTTTCGGGCTTACCTCTGCTCGCTTGATATTGTATAGCCAGTTTAACTGCAGATTCATTTGCTTCCGATCCACCTGACGAGAGATGTATTCTAGTTAAATGTGGTGGAAGCCAGTGATTCCTCAACTCGTCTAGTAAAGCTTCTCTTTCAGGAGTAAGAAAAGGAGGGAGTATATAAGAATTATTTATTACTGCTTTTGAAATAGCCTCAGCGACTTCTTCCCTTCCATATCCGATATTATTGACTATCGCTCCGCCGGCTGCATCCAGAATTTTTCTTCCGTCTTTAGTATATAAGTATGCTCCCTTAGAACTTTCAAATTCTGTTCCCCATGTTTGTTTAAGGAAGGGCCATTTTATCTGTTCCATCAATCCACCTTAGAACGCTAAAAGTATGTCGTCTATGATTAAAACTGCCATACTCAATTGTAATACTAAACTTGCCCATAAAATAAATTTAGTTGTAAATCTGGGTTGTAACTCTGGCTCAAGCTTATTGACTAAATAAAGCGCCCCTATATTAACTATTGGTAACCCCATGGCGGCCCATATGCCTGCTATGAGAAGTAAGGTGAAGGGATTTGGTAAAACAAAATAGAATAAACCTGATAGAAATGGGATAAGGAAAGCTATCAGCTTGATTAACTTTTTTCTTGTATTTGCTTGCTCTTTTACTAGACCCATAGAAATTAAATAGTCAGATATGGTCCTTGTGAATGCAGCTGTTCCTGATAAGAGGGTAGAGAACAAAACAAAGAATGCCAGAATGATAAAAAGCCATTTAGCCCAACCGCCCAACACGAGAGAGAACATATTTTGAAGCGAACTTATAACATCTATATCCCAAAAAGAGCTTGTTGCTAAAGCTTGTTGTAATTCAGGGATGTTGTAAAGAACGCCTGCGCCTAAAAAGAAAAAGGGCAGTGTTCCAAGAGTAATAAAAAAGACCGTTACCCAAACATCAGTTTGCATGGTCTTTATCCAATGTTTTGTTTCCTCAACATTATTTCCACTATTTTCTGCATAGCCTTTTTCTAAACACCAATACGTATAAGCCATTATTTCTCCATAGCTTATTCCGGTAAAACCAAAAACAGCTAGAGCTAGAGGTAAGTAACCTGATGGAAAAGAAAAGCTAAGACCAGAAGAGACTTGCGCAGCACTGACTTGATAATCAGTAGATTGCATTGCAATTGCGATAATCATGGTCATGAAGGAGAAGAATAATACCATCACAAGCAAGGTCTTCTCTAAGCTTTTATAGGACCCAAAATACAACAATATCCAAGTAACTAAACAAGAGATTACAACCCATATCTCTACTGTCAGAAAGGGAAACATTGTATTGCCAGCTTCTGCCACAGCACCTGCTAATCCGCCCATACCCGCAATTGAAGGTATGACTCCAATGAACATGAACCAGACTAACCAGGATGTAGTTTTTCCCTGGATGGTTGTCTTGAAGCCAGGCATATCGGCAAAAGCTTCTAAAAATGTTTTTTTCGTAACAACTATATATCGAGCTATTTCAGCTTGGATGATAGGTTTACTCCACATGCTTAATAGCAACCACCATAAAAGCATGAACCCTGCGGCTGCTCCCAGTAAGGGTGTCATCACTATCGATCCACTGCCTACAACACTCCCAGTGACAACCACACTAGGGCCAATAAATTTTAATCTTTCAAAAAAGGTTTTAGGTGCTTCTTGCATTCTTGTATAGATTTTCTCACTAAATATGGAACAATTCCTTAATTCTTTTCAGAAAAATTAATACCAATGAAATTTAAAGTTAGTTCAGGCCTAAATATTGAAGCAACTGCCCTAGGTAATCCTGACGATCCTCTTGTAATTTTGCTTCATGGAGGCGGTCAAACAAGACATGCATGGGGTGGTACAGCTGAAAAATTATCACGAGCAGGATTCTATGCTGTAGCTATTGACTTAAGAGGTCATGGAGATAGTGATTGGAGCCACGAAGGAGATTATGCAATTGAGAGCTATAAAGAAGATCTGATAAGTATTATCCATCAATTAGGCAAGTCTGCCTCCTTGATCGGTGCATCTCTAGGCGGGATGGTTTCTTTGTGCACCGCAGGTGATAAAGAATGTAGAGATCTATGTAATGCTCTGGTAATGGTTGATATTGGGATTTATCCAAATGAAGATGGATCAAATGAAATTCTTAACTTTATGAGTTCAGGTTCTAAAGGTTTTAGTTCATTAGAAGAAGCATCTGATTCAATAGCTTCTTATCTCCCGCATCGAGAAAAACCTAAAGATATCTCAGGTTTAAAAAAGAATCTAAGATTGAAAGAAGATGGAAGATATTATTGGCATTGGGATCCCAGATTCATAGAATCTAGAACAAGCAACAAAAGTGATTATAAATTAAGACAGAAAATATATGCTGAATCAGTCAATATTCCCACTTTGCTTATTAAGGGAGCTTTAAGTAACGTTGTAACTCAGGATGAGGTCGATGATTTCTTGGAAACTATAGATCATGCTGATTTCATTGAGATAGATCATGCTGCTCACATGATAGCTGGAGATAGAAATGATATTTTTGCTAATGCTGCTATTTCATTTCTACAAAAGACCTTAAATTCAGAGTAATTTAGAGAACCTTTTGATAATATCAATCACATGATAGTTGGTTTAACTGGTGGAATAGGAAGCGGTAAGACTGCAGTTTCAGACTGCTTTGAAGAGCTAGGGATAGTTATAGTAGATGCTGATTTAGCTTCAAGAGTAGTAGTCGAAAAAGGTAAACCATGCTTAGAACAAATATCTGAACGCTTCGGTCAAGATATCCTAAATGAAGCAGGGGAGTTAGATAGAGCAAAATTGAGAGAAATAATCTTTAACTCTGATGAAGAGAAAGATTGGCTAGAATCTTTATTGCATCCAGCCATAGCAAGACAAATACAAGACGAACTCAAAGCTTCAACAAGCCCTTATTCTATTTTAGTTTCACCCCTTTTACTTGAGACAGGTCAAAAAGATTATTGCGATAAAGTTTTAGTGGTAGATGTTCCTGTCGAAACTCAGGTTGAAAGAACTTTGAAAAGAGATGGCGTATCTGAAGAGCAAGTTCATTCTATTATCAAAGCTCAGATTTCTCGACAAAAGAGATTGGAGCATGCAGATGAAGTTATCATCAATGATAATACTCTCGAGGCTTTGCAATTAGCCGTGAAAAAACTTCATCAACAATTTATTGCTGAACTATGAAATATGTCAAATGCCCAGAATGTGGACAGCAAGCAGAATATTCTGATAAAAATGAGCATAGACCTTTTTGCAGCCGGCGCTGCCAACTTCTTGATTTAGGAGCTTGGGCAAGTGAAGATAGAAAGATAGCAGGAGAAAAAATTTTTGAACCAGAAGAAGATTTTGAAACGCGTCATTAACTCCTGTAATCGCTATTGATTAGAACATAATCTTCAGATAAGTCAGAAGTCATCACCTCAAAGTTCTTTTTACCCAATCCGAGACTCACTTCGATTAGAATTTCTTTTTTTTTCATTTCCTTTGATGCGCGTTTTTCTGAATATTTAGAATCAATATAGCCCTGTTTAACCAGTGGTTGTCCATTTAATTGAATCTTAACTTTATCGATTCTATCAATATTTTTATTTCTACCAATTGCGGAAAGTATTCTTCCCCAATTAGCATCACTCCCAAACATAGCTGTCTTAACTAGAGGTGATTCAGCTATTGTGAACGCTACAGATTTAGCTTGATCAGTATTCTTGGCTTTATCTACCTTGATTTTAATTTTTTTTGTAGCGCCTTCTGCATCTTCTACGAGTAGTTCAGCAAGATCTTTAAAAATTTCTGTAATTGCATTAGAAAGTCTTTTTTCTTCAAGAGAACCGGCTTTTATACTTTTTTCTTTATTACCATTTGCAACCAATAAAGAAGAATCATTTGGAGAAGTATCGCCATCAACAGTAATAGCTTCAAAACTAACTTTGAGAGCATTAGCATGGATATTGTTTAGAGACTTTTGAGTTAATTTTGCATCTATGAATACAAAACTCAGCAATGTAGCAAAGTCCGGTCTGATCATTCCTGAACCTTTCGCAAATCCAGTTATAAAATAAGAAGTCTTGCCAACTTTGACTTCTTTAGAAATTATCTTCGGCTTTGTGTCAGTAGTTAAAATGGCCTCAGCAGCTTTTTTCCATTTATTCTCACTTAAACCTTTTGATGCTTCTCTAAAGGCACTTAGATAATTTTCTGTAGCTAATGGTTCACCGATGACACCAGTTGAAAAGGGTATAACGTTTTCTTGACTAATTTTAAAATCTAGTGCGATCTCTTTACAGTATTTTCTAACATCCTTTAAACCTTTTGGCCCAGTTGCAGCATTTGCATTTCCAGCATTAATCAATAAAACCTTTTTGGCTTTTTTAGAATTAGATAAATTTTCAATTGCTAATTTAACTGGCGCAGCTTTTAGTTTATTGGAGGTAAATTTTCCGCTAAGTATTGATTCTTGAGGAATGGTAACTAGCAGGCTATCTTCTTTTCTCCCATATCGCGTATTACTTGAAGCTGTGCCAAGGCTTATACCTTGAATCTTATATATTCTTTTTGGCATTATTTTTTTCTAGCATTTTTCCTAGCCATTTTTGCTTCAGCTCTTCTCAGCCTTCTGTTGCCCTGCTCTTTAGAAGTTGCTTCTTCTTGCCTGGCTGGAGTCAATGCAGATTCAGGACTAGGATGGTCTAGATTCTGAGCTTGATTTTGTTTCGGAAGGTTCAAGTCTCCAGAATCCTCTAATTCAATTTCCACTCTTGATAAGAATCTTATGCCCTCTAATCTTATCTTATTCAAAAGGCTCTCAAATAGTTCAAATGATTCTCTTCTAAATTCAAGCTTGGGATTTTTACTGGCATAACTTCTAAGGCCAATACCCTGTCTTAAGGCATCTACCTCTGCCAGATGATCTTTCCAAGCATTATCAATTATCTGAAGGAGTATTTGCTTCTCGAAATCTCTCATGACTGGACCTATGCTATTGCTTTTTTCACTATAAGCCTGATTTGCAGACATGAGTATTTTTTGCTCTACATCTTCTCGCGTCATATTACTCTCTGACGCAATCCATTGTTTGATTGGGATTTGTAGTCCAAATATATTTGATAAAGAACCTTCCAAAACATCAGTATTCCATTCGTGAGGCTCTAAATCTCCAAGAGAAACAGAATCTAATTCATCTGAAATTATGGTCTCTCTCATTGAGTCAAGTAGTTCAGTTATAACGTCAGCCTCAAGAATATTATTTCTTTGTGAGTAGATAATTTGTCTTTGCTCGTTTGCCATATCATCATATTCAAGTAGCATTTTCCTAATATCGAAATTTCTTCCTTCAACTCTTTTTTGCGCTCTCTCTATCGCCCCGCTTAACATCCTATGTTCGATAGATTCTCCTTCCTCCAAACCTACTCTTTGCATAATATTTTTGAATTGATCGGATGCAAATATTCTCATCAGATTATCTTCAAGAGAAATATAAAATCTTGAGGAACCTGGATCACCTTGTCTGCCTGAACGTCCTCTGAGTTGATTATCCATTCTTCTAGATTCATTTCTTTCGGTCCCAATGACATGTAAACCTCCAGAATTAATAACCTCTGAATTTAGATTTTTCCATTTAGATTCCAATTCTTCTTTTTTCGAATCATCCTTATGCTTTTCAAGCTCTGCTTCCCAGTTTCCGCCGAGAACTATATCTGTTCCCCTACCTGCCATATTGGTAGCTATAGTAATAACACCTGGTTTACCAGCCTGTGAAATTATTTCAGCTTCTTTTGCATGATTTTTTGCATTGAGAACTTGATGTTCAATATTTTCCTTTTTTAAAAGGCTAGATAAAAGCTCTGAACTTTCTAAAGATGCTGTACCAACGAGTATGGGATTACCTTTATTTTTATACTCTTTAATTTCATTTATTACAGCTTTATATTTTTCAGCTTGGGTTAAATACACAAGATCATTTTTGTCGTCACGAATCATAGGTTCATTTGTTGGAACTTCCAGAACATTGAGACCATAGATTTCAGCAAACTCCTCAGCTTCTGTACTTGCTGTACCAGTCATTCCAGATAATTTTTCATATTGCCTGAAATAATTTTGGAAAGTACAAGATGCCAGAGTCTGACTTTCCATTTGTATGGGTACATTTTCCTTTTGCTCTATTGCTTGATGCAAACCATCAGCCAGTCTTCTTCCCGGCATGGCTCTGCCTGTGTTTTCATCAATTAATACTACTTGGTTATTTTGGACCATGTAGTCAACATCTTTATTGAAAAGAAAGTGAGCTCTTAATGAGGATTGAATATAGTGAAGAAGTCTTAAATTTCCTGAAGAGTAAAGACTCTGATCTTCTTCAAGAAGATTATCATCTTTTAATAGCTGCTCGATGAAATCATGTCCAAAATCGGTAAGCTCAACCTGCTTTGATTTCTCATCTATAACAAAATGACCCACATCTTCCTTATTTTGATCTTGGTCATCCTCTTCATCAGTCTCTAAAATAGTTTGTTCTTCTAATTTAGGAATAAACTTGCTAATTTTTTGGTAGATCTGAGCTGTATTTTCTGCTGGTCCAGAAATAACAAGAGGAGTCCTTGCCTCATCTATAAGAATAGAATCTACTTCATCAATGATTGCAAAATAATAGTCATTCATCATCCTATCATTTGTATTCACAACCATATTATTTCTAAGAAAATCAAACCCAAGCTCATTATTGGTTGCGTATATAACATCTGCTTCATAAGAAGCTTTTCTTTCTTCTAGTTGCTGTCCTGGAATGATAAAAGATACAGACATACCAAGATTTTCATATATTGGGCCCATCCATTCTGCATCTCTTTTTGCTAAGTAATCATTCACTGTTACTAAAACAACTTTTCTTTCTGTTATGGAATTGAGGTAAGAAGGCAAGGTAGCTACAAGTGTTTTACCTTCTCCAGTAGCCATTTCAGCTATTTGACAATTGTGAAGGGCTATTCCACCTATGAGCTGACAATCATAGTGTCTTAAACCAAGCTGTCTTTTGCTTACTTCTCTGACGACAGCAAAAGCTTCAGGGAGTAGATCATCTAAAGATTCTCCATTCTTGTGGCGGTCAATGAAATCTTCTCTTTTTTTCTTAAGATCTTCGTTGGTGAGCTTTGAATACTCTTCCTCAAGGGAATTTATAGAATTCACCAAAGGTTGAATTTTTTTTAATACTTTCTGGTTTTTTGAACCAAATATTTTATCTAATAAACCCATAAAAATTTGTTAGGCGCAATTCTAACAGTTGCTAACGAATATCAGATAAAAAATTATCCCGAACTAGGATCAATGATGGGTTCGAGGTATTTGATGGGAGAATTCACTGGATCATCATAAGTTTTAACTTCCCATGTATCTGGTCTAGCAATGAGTTCTCTTAGGAGTGCATTGTTTACTTTATGACCTGACTTATAGCCTTCGAAAGAGCCTACCAAATTATGACCAAGTAAGTATAAGTCCCCAATAGCATCTAGGATTTTATGCTTGATCATTTCGTTCTCAACCCTCAATCCATCTTCATTTAATATGCAATCATCACCTATGGCTATTGTGTTTTTTACACTTGCTCCTAGGGCAAGATTATTTTCATTTAAAGTTTCTAGCTCACTCATAAATCCAAAAGTCCTTGCTCTGCTTACTTCTCTTACAAATGAAGTGCTATTAAAGTTAACTGAGGCTTTTGTCGCATGATCCTTGTGAACTGGGTGGTCATATAACATTGTAAAATCGACTTTGAATCCATCAAAAGGTGATACTTGAGCCCAAGCATCATCATGGGATACTTTCACTGTATCTTTTATCCTTATGAATTTTTTTATTTGGTCTTGTTCAAGTAAACCTGCAGATTCTAGTAAGAATACAAATGGTGCAGCGCTTCCATCCATTATAGGAATTTCAGGTCCATTTACTTCTACATATGCGTTATCAATACCTAGTCCTGCTATAGCAGACATGAGATGCTCAATGGTCGAAATTCTTGTCTCTCCTGAAGTTAGGCAAGTCGATAATGAAGTATCGCCAACATTCTCTGCCGAAGCCTTTATTTCAACAACAGGATCTAAATCAACTCTTTTAAAAATAATCCCTGTATCTGTAGGTGCAGGAAGAATCTTTAATATAATCGGATTTCCCGTATGTAAACCTACACCAAATGCCTTAATAGGATTTTGCAGGGTTCTTTGAGTGAGCATTTAGTTATTCTATAGATAAAGTTTAATTAAAAGAATTATTTTGTTTTTTGATCTCAAACAGCATTATCCCGGCACTCACTGATGCATTTAAACTATCCATTTTTTCCGACATCTTTATCTTTATGAGTTCATCACAATTTTCTCTAGTTAGTCTTCTAATGCCTTTATTTTCAGATCCAATTATCAACGCCATCTTCTTAGGGTAATTAATTTCGTTATGACCTAATGAGGCTTTCAGATCACTTCCATATACTGCTACTCCCATTTCTTGCAGATTATTAATTGTCCTCACTATGTTAGTGACAATAACAAATGGAATAAGTTCTGAAGCTCCGCAGGATATTTTTCTAACTGTAGAGGTAAGATGACAAGATCTATTCTTTGGGACTATTACTGCATCGACATCTGCTGCAGCCGCACTTCTTAAGCATGCTCCGACATTATGAGGATCCAAGAGGCCATCTAAAATAAGAAATGTAAGGTTAGGTCTTTCAATTATTGATTGGATGAACGCTTCAGATTCTTCTAATCTCTTATTACATGTCACCGCAATACTTTGATGATTAATATCTTGAAATTCCTTTTCAAAAAACTCAGGATCTTTTTTAGTGATTTTTATTTTATTTTTTTCAGCTTGACCAACAACAGACTCGATCCTTCTATTCAGCACTTCGCCAACATACAGAGATTGAACCGATTTAGGTCTCGAGTTGATTATTTGGTTGACTATATTTAAGCCACACACCAATTCCTGATCTGAATTTGAACTCATTTAACTAATCTAAGGTCTACTTTCTGAGCGAAGACTTCCACTTTTTCAATTGTTGCTTTAACCTCGTCTCCAAGAGAGTATGAGTGTCTTGAGCTATTACTTTGTAACATTTTACTATCTTCATCGAAGACATAATACTCATTACGCGGTAAATACTTTATATGGCAGAGACCTTCAATATTTATCTCTTTTAAGTGAATAAATATACCAAAATTAGTAACACCAATTATCTGACCATTAAAAGTATTCCCAATATTCTCAGAAGCAAAAGCACACTTCAGGTGATTTAGGGCTTCTCTTTCAGCTTTTTCAGCAATCCTTTCCTTTGTAGAACAACTTTTTGACGACTCTATTAACTGGTCATGGCTATAAACAGGTTTAGTTTTTATGGGATTTTCAGCTATTTTTATATTTCCATGATTAGACTTTATTAGAGATTTTATTGCTCTATGAACAAGTAAATCAGGATATCTTCTTATTGGAGAAGTGAAGTGAGAGTAGTTTGAGTAATTTAGGGCATAGTGGATGGCAGCATCAGCTTCGTAAGTAGCCAGGCTCATAGAATATAAAATTTGCGAGTGAATGATGCTCTTATCTTTTCTATCCTTAGCTGCTTCTGCAAGAGATGTTAATTTTTTTATATCGCTACCGTCATCCAAAGAAGCATTAATTTTTCTACTCCTTAAAAATTTTTCAAGAGTTTTAATTTTTAATATATCTGGCTTTGGGTGAACCCTGAAAACGGATGGCATTTTATGTTTCAAACATAATTCAGCAGCTGATATATTTGCAGCTAGCATGAATTCTTCGATCATCATATGAGAAATCTCTCTTGGTGAATCAATAAATTTTACAATTTTCTGATTTTCTAACTTAGGAATGTATGTTGGTACTTCGAGCTCTAGTGAACCCCTTTTAACTCTATTTTTCTTTAATCTTTTATAGATTTTTAACAGAACTCTTAAAGAATCTGCGTAGGGCTTTTTAAATTGTTTTTTTTCTATTTCCCGCGTAACTGTAGGGTAAGTCAATCTAGACTTAGAATTGATTATTGCTTCAAAAAAAGAAGTATCTGTGAGACTTCCATCTTCACTGACAGTAGTCTTACAAACTATACAGAATCTATCCTCATTAGGTTTTAATGAACACAAGTCATTACTTAATTCCTCTGGCAACATAGGAATTACTCTCTGCGAAAAATAAACTGAGGTTCCTCTATCAAAAGCTTCATTATCTAGATGACTACCTTCATCTACATAACGTGCAACATCGGCTATTGCTACGTATAAAATTAGATTTCCATCCTCATCCTTTTCTCCTAGCACAGCGTCATCAAAGTCTTTTGCGCTTTTTCCATCTATAGTCACAAAAGTTTTACCCCTGAGATCTATTACGGATTCAATATCGAAATTCTTATCTTTTAGCTTTCTTGATTCATTAATTACCGCCTTAGGCCATTCACGTTTAAGATTATGATTAGTTACAGCCATCTCATATGCCAAACTAAATTCATTATCTAAATCGAATAAAGAAATAAGATTTGCTTCAGGCAGGGCTTCTAGACTGGGTTGTTTATGCAACAAAAATTTACCGATGCCACCATCTTTAATCATTTTAGGATACGGCTCTTTGATTAAAACCCTTAAATCATTTTCGTAGCCCATTGGACTTGTGTATAACCTTTTACCTCTTTTAAATATCTTCCCAATAAATTCGCTTGTATTTTCTGTGATGACTTTATCTATTTTTGCCCAACCTTTTGGAGTAAGAGAAAATTGAACTAAGTCTCCAGGCATTGCTTTAAACAGTTCTTTCTTTCCAAGTTTAAATTGAGAATCATATTTGGAATCATCTACATAAAATCCTCTAGATTTATTAGATTTTTTTACAATCCCTCTAAGTGCTTTAGAGGTTTGTTTATATGATTTTTTCAATAGATGGATTTTATAAAGTATTTTTCCGGTAACTTGCTGGAGTATTTTAAATCATTAAGTTCTCTAAGAGTGATTTTTGTATTAGCACAAGGTTGCTTGCTAATAACTTAGCTATTAAAGTTGTGTTATGCATATTGGAATTATTATTTCTTTAATATTTATTAGCCTTTTATTCTTTCTTTGGCAATATTCGAAAGGAGAGCAAGTTGGAAGAAGAATTGGTTTCTTATTAAATATTTGGGGAGCAGTAATAGTATTCTACTTATTCATGGTTGTTTTTTTATAACTGGGGAAATTTATGTCTGTCAAACATTATGATTGGTCAGCTTATCATGCTTACGTGAGGCCAACTAAGATAGCGATTCGTGATTTGAGTGCAAAACAAAGTCTTACTTACAAAGAGCTTGATGATAGAGCTTGTCTTTTAGCAAATTGGCTACAAAGAAAGGGTGTAGAAAAGGGTGATAGGGTAGCAATTTTATCTCAGAATTGTGCTGAATTTTTCGAACTAGAATTTGCATGTGCAAAAATAGGAGCTATTGAGCTCCCCTTAAATTGGCGATTAACAAAACCCGAACTGGAATATATTCTTAATGACAGCACGCCTAAAGTTCTTATCTATGATGTATCTTTTTCTGATATCTCAAACGAATTAGTAAAGGACTGTAATATTTCCAGCTCTTTGGAGATAAATAAGGAAGATTTAGAAAGCGAGTATGAAATTACTCTAAAGGAATCTAGTTTTGAATATGATCAACCGGAAATTACACAAGAAGATTTGATAATGATTATGTATACATCTGGTACAACTGGTCACCCAAAAGGGGCGATGATTAATCATCAAATGCAACTGTATAATGTGATCAATCTTGCCTCACCTGCATTTGTATCTACGGATACTGTTCAGTTAGTAGTTTTACCGCTTTTTCATACCGGGGGTATGAACTGCTATGCAAATCCTGTTTTGCATGCTGGTGGGGAATTAATTCTTATTAGAGATTTTGATCCTGGCTTAGCATTGTCAATTCTTGGAAATCCTGAATTTCAGGTATCTCATTTTTTTGCAGTTCCAGCCCCTTATCAATTCATGATGAATCATCCTGATTTTGATAGCACTGATTTATCAAGTCTGAAAGTTGCAGGAGTAGGTGGTGCTCCATGTGCTGAGGCAATACTCAGAACCTGGTCAGATAGAGGCGTTTCTATGATTCAGGGTTGGGGTATGACTGAGACAAGTCCTGGAGGTATAGGACTTCCCGCCGAAGATGCTGAAAGAAAGTTAGGCTCAGCAGGAAAGCCACTTTTGCATACAGAAGTCAAAGTAGTTGACGATGAAGGTCAAGAGCTTCCTTGGGGGGAGGTAGGGGAGCTATATATAAGAGGTCCAAATATCACTCCAGGTTACTGGAATAATGAAGAAGCAACACAGAATTCTTTCGAAGGCGATTGGCTGAAAACTGGTGATGCTGCAAGATTCGATGATGAAGGGTTTATATATATCGTAGATCGTTGGAAAGATATGTATATATCCGGCGGAGAAAATGTTTATCCAGCTGAAGTTGAAAATGTTCTTTACCAACTTCCTGAAATTGCCGAGGCAGCAATTATTGGTGTACCAGACAATAGATGGGGTGAGACAGGTATAGCGTTTATCAGCCTCAAATCAGAACAAACCCTAGAAGAAAAAGATATCATAGAACATTGCCTAAAAAACCTCGCAAAATTTAAAGTTCCAAATTCAGTGAAATTTATAGATGCCTTGCCCCGAAATGCTACTGGTAAAGTCTTAAAAAGAAACTTAAGAGATGATCTTCTTGGGTCAGATGCTCCAGCTATTTCTTAGTATCAATATATAGCAATTTAATTATTTTATGTCTCTATCAGAATTTTCATTAAAAGGTAAAAAGGCTTTAGTCATTGGTGCAAGAAGAAATATGGGGAAGGGTTTTGCCCTTGGACTTGCTGAAGCAGGGGCCGATGTTGCTGTCACAGATCTAAACATCGAATCTGGTCAGCTTGATGCAGTTTGTAAAGAAATTAAGGCTATGAACAGGCAGTCTATCTGCATCAAGACAGATATTTCTTCTCAGCCAGATGTAAAAAGCATGGTTGATCAAGTTATGCAGGAATTTGGAGGTATCGATATTTTGATGAATGTGGCTGTCATGTACCACATGAAATCAGTAGTGGATCTGGATGAAGAAAGTTGGGATATGCTCAGTAATGTAAATTTGAAGGGTTACTGGCTCACTATTCAGGAAGTGGCCCCAATAATGAAGAAGCAAAAAAGTGGAAGCATAATAAACCTTACTTCGAGAGGTGGACTTAAGGCACATGCTGATAAAGCTATGGGAAACTACGCAATAGTTAAATCAGGTATAGCAATGATGACAAGACAGTATGCAAGATATCTCGGACCTCATAATATAAGAGTCAATGCCATTGCACCTTCTTTAGTCGAGTGGGAAGAATTTCCGGGTCAAGAAAATAGAGAAAATAAAACTATAACTAAGGGAGAAGTAAAAAAAGAAATATCTGAAAAAGAGAAATTTGAAGCATGGTCTACTGGACCAGAAAATATTCCTTTAGGACGTGTTGCTACCTTTAATGAAATGGCAAATGCGGCTGTTTTCCTTGCTTCTGATGCATCTAGTTATGTAAACGGCACTATCTTAAATGTTGATGGCGGATACATGGCATGATACATAACTGGGAATTTAACCATCTCGGGATGATGGTCACAGATCGAGATGAAATATTGAACTACTATCAATCTATTGGACTTGGAGTAAGCGTAGGACCGCAACCTTTATTGCCATACATGGAGGGTGAAGGAGAGATAACTTTTTTTAAAGAGCTTTATGGTGAACCTATCTCTCATAGATTTGTGACCGGGGGAGCGCATAATTTTAAAGATGGCCAGTCACAAATTGGAAATTGTCAGTTGGAAGTTTATCCCATGCGACCCGGACCCGGCATGTTCATTAGCAGATATCTAGAGAAGAAGGGTGATGGAATTAATCACATAGCTTTTAATACGACAGATATTGAAAGAGATACTCAATTTTTTTTAGATAGAGGCTGCGAATTAGTTTTTAATGTTACAACTAATGGCAAAATTGTAGAAAACTATATAGATACTAGATTACATGGAGATTTGATGATTTCTTTAAGGCCACCGGCAGATAACTGGGAAAAATCTTGGCGAAAAAATAATGAATCGCATCCTCTAGTCAATAAGTGGGAATTTTTAGGCATAGGAATATGTGTTAATGATTTAGAGTCTGCTTCTGGTTATTACTCGAAACTAGGTTATAAGAAAATTGAAGAAAAGCAGGTCAGAAAAGAATGGCAAATAACCTCTGAAGAATTTTATGTAAGTAATGTACTTTTTGAATTGATACAGGCCGAAAAAGACAGCATTTATAAAAATTCATTAGCACAACGAGGTGATGGCGTGGCAGAAATGATATTTAAGGTTTCCAATCTGAAAAAAGAAATAGATTTACTTAAAATTAAAGGCGCTAAGATACTAAAAGTATCTGATGATAAGAAAACGGCTTATATTGATTCATGCATGAAAGGCAACTTACTTACTAGGCTTGTAGAAAAGAAATAACCATGGAATTTTCATCTTTCGTCGCTGCTATTTTCATATTTCTTATCTGCCTAATAGTTTCATTAAAGCCGAGTAAAATTATCACAATTCTAGGCGCAGTTTTAATTATCCCTCTACTACTTTTCATTATCTATCAGTGACTAAGGTTACAGAGAGTCATCATTACGGAAAATAAACGAAAAGGTTGACATTTAAAAAGAAGGATCAAACACATACTTGATTAAATTTGACCATATACTACACTTTACGTAGTAATTTAAATTATTCAAGAATGCGCGCTTAGTGGGGAGACCAAAGATGTTTACAAAAATTCGTGAAAAGTTAAGCTTTTATTTATCAACTTTTATTTTATTAAATGCTTCTGCATTCGGTGGCTATGTTTTAGCTCAAGATGCTTTAGAAGAAATTGTAGTTACTGCAAGAAAAAAAGCAGAAAGTTTACAAGACGTGCCTTTGTCTGTTTCAGCTCTTAGAGAAAGCTCTCTTGAAGAACTTGGCGTAAATGTTTTTGAAGATTACTTACTCCAGCTTCCTAGCGTTACAGCTGGTGGAGCCGGTCCAGGAACAAGTACTATCTATATCAGAGGTCTTGCATCTACAACCCCTAATCTTACAACAGCAGGTGTCGGTGGTTTGGCTCCAAACGTATCATTTTATCTTGATGAGCAACCACTGGCTCAACCCGGTAGAAATCTAGATGTTTATGCAGCAGATATAAGCCGTATAGAAGTGTTAAAAGGACCACAAGGAACACTTTTTGGCGCTAGTTCACAAGCAGGTGTAGTTAGAATGATTACAAACAAACCCGTGATCGGTGAAAGTGAAACAAATATTGAAGTTGAATCTAGGTATATGTCAGAGGGAGCTAATGGAGGAAAACTTGAATTCGTTACTAATATGCCGATTGGAGACACTTCCGCAGCAAGACTAGTTGCATATAGAGACAGGAGAGGTGGTTATATTGATCAAGTAGCTGGCTCTGTTGATGCAAGTGAATCCGCTCGTTTTAGGGCATCAGGGACCGTAAGAAGTAATGGATTGCCGGTTTCTGCTGCTAGAAACGGTTTTCAAGCTGGAGCTGATCTATCCAGTGTGACTTTTGCTAAAGCAAATTCAATAGTTGAAGAAGATATTAATGATGTTGAGTATGAAGGTTTTAGATTGAGCTTTGCTCAAGAGTTAAATGAGAATTGGGATGCTCTTGTTTCGCGTTCTCATCAATCAATTGAATCTGATGGAGTGTTTTTTACTGATCCAACTTTAGGAGATCTTGAGATTCAAAGATATCACGATGATCATCTTGAAGATAAATATGATAATACGAGTTTGACAATCGAAGGTTCTATTGGCGATCTTGAAGTTGTCTATGCTGGAGCTTACACAGATCGTCACTCAGATCAAATAATTGACTACACTGATTATCTTTTTGTAGGCCAATATCTACCTTATTACATTTGTGATTACTATGTTACTTATACTACATATGCTCCCGGAAATGTGCCTACTGGTTCTTGCCCGGCACCAGATATGTTTGTGGATTCTGTAACAGATACAGAGGTACAAACTCATGAAATAAGAATAAACGCACCTATAAGCGATAATATGAGTTTAACTGCTGGTGCATTTATGAGCGATCTTGAATTGCTAGAACATAACATGTTCACTTATCCTGGTGCAGTCGAAAGTGATATAGGTTGGGGAGTGAATTATGCCCTTACCGATACATCGGTCTACGGTTATCAAGCTCTTCTATCAAATGGAGCCCTCAAGTCAAAACAATACGCAGCTGCTGGTTGGAACTCCGGAAGAGGACCTTATATGCCGCCTGTTATGTTTATCAATGATATAAAGAGAACTGATAAACAGAAGGGTGTCTTTGGTGAACTAGCCATTGATCTATCTGATTCTATTGAGCTTACTCTTGGAGCTCGTTGGTATGATATAGAGGTTGATTTGGAAGGAAGTGCAAATGCATCATTCAGTACCGGATTTGGCGGAGGTGACCAACAAAGGTTTGGCACTAATCTATCTGCAGCATTTAATGAGCCGGGGGTTGTTACAGGTAATCCATTTATTGATGAATTGAATTATCCTGATAAAGCCGAATCTGATGGGGTTATAGGTAAGGCTACACTCTCTTGGAATGTTTCTAATGATGTAATGTACTATGTGACGTGGTCAGAAGGTTTTAGGCCAGGCTTGTTAAATCGACCAGCTGGCCAATCAACACCAGATGGGTCATACACTGTTAGACCAGTTACTGACTCAGATGAAGTTACAAATTACGAATTTGGTTGGAAGACAGTTTTACAAGACGGTCGATTGAGATTTAATGGAAGTGTATTTTTGGTGGATATTTCAGGACTTCAAACAACAATTTTTGATCCAAGTATTGCAAATTTATTTTTCTCAGATAATGCCGCAGATGCTGATATTACCGGTCTGGAAGGAGACTTCCTTTATTATACAAATACAGATGGTCTCATAATCTCAGGAGCTTTCTCGTTCTTAGATACTGAAATAAAGAAATCATTGACTACTAGTGATGTTCAGGCTGGAGAAGAATTAGCTTTTGCTCCAGGCATGCAAGCCAATGTTGCTGCAAGATACGAGTGGGGAATGTCTTCGGGCTTGCAGGGTCACTTACAAGGTCAAGTTGTTGCCTCTGACAAAAGTTATTCAGATATTATTGAACCTAACAAAGCTAAACAGGATAGTTATAGTTATGCAAACCTAAGGGCAGGCATCAGTAATGATTCTTGGGTAGCTGAGATTTATGTTGATAATATTTCGGATGAAAGAGCTGAAATAAGCAATAATTATGTTTTTGATCGACAAAGAGTTGCAGTGATTAGGCCTATGACGGTTGGTTTAAGATTTAAGCTTAATTATTAGTATCTTATATACCTATAATGAAAGGGAGCAAATGCTCCCTTTTTGTTTCTTAATCAAATTAAAATAATGGAATTTGAAATCATAAAAAAATATGGATGAACCTAAATTCAGTACTGACGATACTTCTTTTGCAATTGATTTGAACGATGCAACTCAGGCAGTTAAAGAAAGCCGTTTTCAGGATGCTTATAATTTATTATCTATAGTTCTTAAAGAACATCCCAAAAATATTGATTGCTTGTATCTCGCAAGTGTTTCAGCAAGATATTTAAGAAAATTTGAGGAATCCAAAAAATATATTGAGCATCTGCTAGTTAATGCTCCCGATATGGGCCGCGCTTATCAAGAACTTGCCCATCTTTATAGAGACATGGGCAATGAAGAGAAGGCGGTTAACCACTATAGGCAGGCATGCGAGCTCAATCCTGCACTACTTGCTTCATGGAATTTTCTTTATCAATACTTCCTAAAAAATAATAATCAACCAGCAGCTGATCACGCTTCTAGCCAGATAGAAAAATTAAAATCATTACCAGGTCCACTCTTATATATAGACCAGATTCTTAATGAAGGAAGATTAGGGTTAGCTGAAACAAAATGCAGAGCTTTCCTTAAACAAAATCCAACTCATACTTATGCAATGTCTTTGCTTGCTGAAATAGCTAATAGACTAGGTTATTTTGATGATGCTGAATTCTTGCTTGAGAAGGCTGTTGAATTTAAACCAGATGATGGCGATTTAAGGCTTAAATATGCCGGCATCCTAAGAAAAAAACAAAAGTTTTCTAAAACCATAGAACAGGTCGATATTTTATGTGATCAATATCCTGATAATTTAAATTATCAAGCACAAAAGGCTAGTGAAATAATGCAAAATGGTGGCCACGAAGAAGCTATTAGCTTGCTAAATGATATATTAGATAAAAACCCTTTTAACTTTAGTGTTTTGACTTCCAGAGGGCATGCTCAAAAAACTCTGGGTAGGACTGAGCAAGCAATTAAAAGTTACAAGTCTTCCTATAAAGTTAAACCAGATCATGGTGAAGCTTATTTTTCCTTATCGAATCTAAAGACTTATGCATTCACTAAAAAAGAATTAGATGAAATGAGGAGTCAAGTTATGAGAGTAGATTTATCATTGAGAGATAAAGCTTATTTTCATTTCGCTCTAGCTCAAGGATGCGAAGTAAATGGTGAATTTGAAGAAGCCTTTCATCATTTAGTAAGAGGCAATCAAATTAAGAGAGATCAAAGTCAATATTCCATTGAAAGAATGGACAATGAATTAAATGCTCAAATAGATGTTTGTGATGATTCCTTTTTCAAAGATTTAGGCGACGGAGGATATCAAACTAAAGATCCGATATTTATACTGGGGTTGCCTAGAGCGGGATCCACCTTGATAGAGCAGATCTTAGCATCACACTCGATGATAGATGGTACATTAGAACTTCCAAATATCCTCTCAATTGCACAAAGTCTAAGAGGTGATGATATTTATGGAAAATTTGGCAATTATCCAAAAAGTATGAAATCCCTTAATCTTAATCAAAGAAAAGAATTAGGTAGAAACTTCATTGAAGATACAAGGATGCACAGAAAAGATGCTCCTTTTTTTACAGATAAAATGCCCAATAATTTCAGGCACATTGGATTAATTCATTTGATTATGCCTAATGCAAAAATTATTGATGCAAGAAGATATCCTCTCGACTGTTGTTTCAGTATGTTTAAACAACTTTTTGCACAGGGACAAGAGTTTACATACGGACTTGAGGAAGCTGGAAGCTACTATAATAGTTATATCAAACTTATGAATCATTGGGATTCTGTTCTTCCGGGTAAGATACTGAGAGTAAATAATGAAGATGTAGTCGAAGATCTTGAGGGACAAGTTTCCAACATCCTTGAATTTCTTGAGTTACCTTTTGAAGAGGAATGTATTTCCTTTTATGAAACTGAGAGATCAGTAAGGACTGCTAGTTCCGAGCAAGTCAGAAAACCTGTAAACAAAGAAGGTATGGGTAGATGGAAGCCTTATGCTAAATATTTAAAGCCCCTAGTTAAAACTCTAGATCAAGATCTTCTTAAGTCAGAAGATATTGCACATATCACTCAATAGAGGATTATATGAATCAAAATTTAAATAATGCCTCAACTTCTATAATAGGACCTAAGAAGGAAAAATTTTTAGGTTTAGATGTCAATTTTCCTGTTTTCTTGATCAGCTCTGGGTTGGCAATTCTTTTTTCTTGTTTGGTATTAATTTTCCCAGAAGCTTCAAATACCTTTCTTTCAAATAGCAGACAATTTGTTGTCAGTCAGTTTGATACTTTATTTACAGTTTCAATGTTGTCTTTTACCTTCATAATTTTCTTTTTAATTGTATCCCCTTTCGGAAAGATTAAACTCGGTGGAAAAGATACATCTCCAGAATTTAGTTTTTTATCATGGATTTGCATGTTATTCGCGGCGGGTGTGGGTATAGGAATGACTTTTTATGGAGCTGCTGAACCTCTTTCTTACTACACTGGAGTCTTTGGAACGCCATTAAATATTACTCCAGAGACTGAAGAAGCGCGGAGATTAGCTTTTAGCGCAACAATTTTTCACTGGGGAATAAATGGTTGGTCTGTTTATGCAATCATAGGACTGTCACTTGCGTTCTTTTGTTATAACTGGAAATTACCTTTAACTATTCGTTCAATATTCTTCCCCCTTCTTGGTAATAAAATTTGGGGATGGCAAGGAGACTTTATAGACATAATAGCTGTTTTGGCTACTTTATTTGGTTTAGCTACTTCCCTAGGATTGGGTGCACAGCAAGCATCTTCAGGTTTATTTTATTTATTCAATTTACCTAATAATTTAGTCAGTCAGTCTTTGGTCATTATTTTTATTTCCTCAGTAGCAATTTTTTCTGTTTATAGAGGCCTCGATAAAGGAGTGCGTATTTTAAGCAATTTAAATATAGCCTTGGCTATACTGTTACTACTTTTTGTAGTTCTTGCAGGACCAACCTATCAAATAATCTCTTCTTACGGAGTAAATTTAATGGCATATTTTCAGGATATAGTATTTCTTAGCAATTGGGATAGACCTGAAGATAGAGATTGGTATCAAGATTGGACAATATTTTATTGGGCCTGGTGGATATCTTGGTCTCCTTTTGTAGGAATGTTTATTGCTCGTATTTCTAAAGGAAGAACGATTAGGGAATTTTTAACTGTAGTCATGTTTGTACCTCTAATATTCAATTTAATTTGGTTTTCTTCATTTGGTGGAGCAGCAATTTTTCAGTTTGAAGAAGGATTAGGTAAATTAAGTGAACCTGTTAGTGATATTTCTCTTGTACTATTTTATATGCTCGATAATTTACTCTTACCCACTTTCACAAGCTTATTTGCTCTTTTTATGTTGGTTCTCTTTTTTGTGACCTCGTCTGATTCAGGCTCGCTGGTCATTGATACGATAACTTCAGGAGGACAAGATAATAATTCTAGTAAACAAAGAGTAATCTGGGCAATAATTCAGGGCTTAATAGCGATAGTGTTATTGGTAGGTGGAGGCTCTTATGCATTATCGGCAATTCAGTCGGGTGCAATATCAATGGCATTGCCATTTGTATTTATATTAATAGCTGCAACATTGAGTTTACTTCGAGGAGTCTATATAGAAGTATACGACTCAAAAAAAATGGAAGATTTACATGGAAGATAATCATTTAGAGGAAGCGCTAGTCGCAATTAGACGAGTAATGAGAGCTACTGAAATAAATTCATTGTCTTTAGCAAAAAAATCTCAGCTTACACCAACGCAACATATTGTTCTGCAGATCATTGCTAACAAGAAACACACAACACCAAGCCATATTTCATATATTACTACGTTGAGACATACAACCATTGCAACGGTCATCAATAAACTTCTATCTAGAGATCTAATCACAAGAGAGAAGGGTATAAATGATAAAAGGATTCAATATTTAAATATAACTGAGGAAGGACTGAAGATACTTGAATCATCGCCAGATGTTTTACAAGATAAATTTAAAGAACAATTTTCTAGCTTAAATGACTGGGAGCAGAGCATGATCGTATCCTGCTTACAAAGGGTAGCAAGATTTATAGATGCAGAAGAAATAGATGCTGCACCGATTTTAGATTATGGCGGCTTAAATGAAGAGCCAGAAGAATATCTGAATGAAGAACAAGATTCTTTTAAATAAAAGAAATTTCTTAAAATTTATAGCTTATTATCTGCAGGATTGATTTTTAATTTAGGCTCCAATGAGAATAAATTTAAATTGAGTAATTTAAAAAAAAATATAAGAAAGGATCTCATAAAGTGGGATTCTATAAAACTTCATAGAACAGGTACTGAGGGTGATAATGAAACCGCGTATTGGCTAGCTCATGAGATAAAAAAATGTGGCCTTACAGCAGAAGTAGTTAAATTTGATTTTACTAAGAGAACTCCGGGTAAATGCGAGGTTACTAATGATACTCATACTGCAATTGGATTACCCTTGTTTGATGGAGGAAGCACTGGTTTCGATGGAATTAAAGGCCAACATGGTTCCTTGAATACTGATGATGTTATTGCAATAACTCAATATGGCTCCTCAGCAAATGATGAGTCTTCTATAAATCTAAATAAAGCAAGGGCAGAAAATAAACATCCTGCAATTGTTACTGTAGCAGACGTTTCTCCCAATATTCCAGGACTTGCTGTACTAAATGCAGAGTCTTATCGAAAACCCTTTGGACCACCTGTTCTTCAGGTAGCAACACAAGAGGGAGAGTGGCTTATGAAATTAAAAGCAGATGAAAAGATAAGTGTATCTGTTGAATTAATCGATGAAGAATCTCATGCTTTAAATGTTCAAACTAGAATAGAAGGTAAAGATCAATCTCTTAGTCCTTTAGTGGTCATGACACCAAAGAGTGGCTGGTGGACATCTACTTCAGAAAGAGGAGGTGGAATAGCTATTTGGTTAAACGCAATGAGATATTTATCCAAAATCCAACCTAACCGGAATGTAATATTTACTGCAAATACAGGGCACGAATTAAGTCATCTAGGTCTGGATCATTTCTTAGAAAAAAATTCGTCCTTAGTTAAAGATGCTTTTGCCTGGGTTCATCTGGGAGCTAATTTCGCTGCAAAATCAGGTCAGGTATTATGGCAAGCATCTTCAGATGAATATATGGAAAAAGGCTTGGAGCAACTTAAGGCTTTAAACTTACATGAAATCATATCATCGCCTGTATCATCTAGGCCGCTAGGAGAAGCAAGAAATATCTATGATGGGGGTGGAAAATTTATTTCATTACTTGGAAGCAATCCTCTTTTTCATCATCCAAAAGATATATGGCCAGACTCTATAGATATGGAAAAGTTGATCAAACTAAATTCTTTTATGACGAATATGATTATAGACTTGGCTAATGATGCTAATTAAGAAACTTTTATTATTCAATTGCAATTTTAAGCTTTTCGCTCATTGAAAGCGAAATTGATGTAACTAGATTCGAGACAGATTTCATGAATAATTTGTACAAAATATTAAGAGAATATGAATGGGAAGAGGCTAAAGAAACAGGTCAAATTACTACAGCTTTAGATAAGCAAGATGGATTCGTCCATTTATCAACTGCATCTCAACTGGCTGGCACATTAGCTTTTTTCTTCAAGGAATCAGACTCTCTTCTACTCCTGCAACTAAATTTAAATAAGATAGATGAAACTAAATTAATCTATGAATCTCCTCACCCTAATGCAGGAAAAAGAAAAAGTGCTTTTCCTCATCTTTACTCTCAATTAACGACTGACCAAATATTTGAAAGTTGGAATATAAAAAGAGGAAGTTTTAGTCTTCCAGAAGAAGTTCTGCTTCAAGCAGAAAACTTAGTTCAAGAATAAAATATTTTTTCTCCATCGTATATGGAGCTGGCGATAGGATTTGAACCTACGACCTGCTGATTACAAATCAGTTGTTTTGCTATCTTAATCTCTTCAAAGTGTTACTAAATCAACAATCTTGATGGTTTGCACATGGTTTGCACGAAAACGAACTGTGTAACTTGGTTTGCATATGGTTTGCAAATTTAAAATCTATACTCAATTTTTGAAGACGCATGCAGTGTCCTTATAGACATTCTGTCGGCAAAAGGTTAATTTGAAATTAAATTTTTGGAGAGAAAAATGAAAAAATTATTAACGATTTTCTGTTTGTCTTTTATTTTCGGAGTGGGCAATGTATATGCAGATGAAAGCAGCTCTAGTTCTGAAGAAAGTAGTTCTAGTTCTGAAGAAAGTAGTTCTAGTACAGAGTCTGCTAGCACAGTTGGCGAGGCTAAAACCTATGCCGTTAAATTTAATAGTGAAATAAAAAAGAACGAGATTTGGGAAGTAAAATCTGATGGAACAAATGTAAAGTTAATTGATTTTGAATTTCCTTCTGGTTATTGGACACCCGCAACCTCCTATGCTAGCAATAAAACTGGAAAGATTTATCTGAAAGATTCAGGTTTAGGTTTAACAGAAGAAGAAAAGGGCTGGGTAGTTTATGACCCAGCAACCAATACCCTTACAACGGGAGTCAAAGAAGGTTATCACGAAGGTTACCAAAAGGTCTTTAGTGATGTGCTTAAAATAGATTCTTTAATACGTTCAGATGATGGAAGCTCTATACACATAGGAGAAAATTCTTTAGTAACTGTCGAAGAGAATGGCGTTCAGCAGCTATATGCTACAGATGCTAATGGTGACATGATAAACATCAATATAAAGAAGGGTACAGACTTATTGATTGATGGGGTTAGTGTTTCGGGTTCTCTTAATACAAATGCTACAAATATAGCTACTAATTCAACAAATATAGCTACCAATAAAACTAACATAGCTACTAATACGACAGACATAGCTACAAACGCAACTAATATAGCTGCTAATACGGCAGAGATAGCTACTCACAGCACTTCTATTGCTAGTAATACCACCGCTATTGCTGCTTTAGGCTCTGATTTGAGTGCATTCAAGGCTTCAACAAATTCTCAAATGAACTATATGAAATCTGATTACAGTTCAGGTATTGCTTCTGCTATTGCAATGAGCCAATTTAATTTAGCTCAAGAAGGTTTCTCGGTTGGAATAGGAAGAGGTTCTTACAACGATGAAGATGAAACTGCTTTTGGATTGGGTTACGGAGGTGAATTTAAAAACGGAACACTCTTTAAGCTTCAAGCCAGTAAGAGTGGTGATGCCAGTGGAGTTGGATTAACAATCTCCTTCTAAAAAATAACCCTTACAAGAAGCTCAAATAGAATTTTTTGTAAGGGTTTAATATGGAGCTGGCGATAGGATTTGAACCTACGACCTGCTGATTACAAATCAGCTGCTCTACCAACTGAGCTACGCCAGCGCGGTGAGCATTATAGTTCTCTTATTGAAACTTCGCCATAACGAAGAGTAAGATATTGTGAACCTTCTTTAACAAGCATTTCTCCTTTGTCGTTCACACCTACGACCTCTACAGTTTTATCAATACCTTCAATGTTAACGCTACATTTTCTCCCTGTGAGTAAATCCAATGATTCATAGTCTGATTTATAGGGTTTAAAACCTTTATCGGGAAATACTGTAGTGAGTTGAAAAACCTTATTTACAATATCTCCTATAATTTCATTTCTATCATTTATTGAGTCAGTTACTTGATCTAAAGAAATCCATGACTGATCAATCTCTTTCCCTTCATCATCAGACATATGTACATTTATGCCTATGCCTATTACAACTCCTACTTGATTGTTTATATCAATAGTTTCTATCAGGATTCCTGATATCTTCTTTTTTTCAATCAACAAATCATTAGGCCACTTAATGCCAACTTGATTTTGAGTAAATTTATTTAGGGTAGACGCAACAATAGAACCAATAGCTAGGCTTAATCCATCTAGATGTGAGTACTTCAGTTTAGACAGCCATCCAATAGAGAGGTATATGTTTTTTCCTTTTGGGCTAATCCATTTCTTGCCATTTCTTCCTCTTCCTGCAATTTGTTGTTCTGATGTGTGGATTGACAATAAAGATGATTGCTCTGATAAGAAATTCTTTGCATCATTATTAGTGGACCCTGTAGATTGCGATATAAATATTTCAATACTCGTATCTAATAGATCACTATCTAAGAAATCTTTTAATAAATCTATATCTAGAGAAATGTAATTGTCTTTCATAACCTAAAATTTTTGGAAATTTAAGTAATTTAAGTTGACATAGTAAGCTTGCAGTTACAGAATTGCGCGCTGTTTTTTAACCTAATTTATAGGAGGGGTTGGGGAGCGGTCAAACCCAGCAGACTGTAAATCTGCCGCCTCGTGCTTCGAAGGTTCGAATCCTTCCCCCTCCACCATTAAAAAATCTCTCCAAAAGATGCGAAAACACTTGCATTAGAGGCCTAAAAATACTATAAAAGCGCTCCGAGCTTTGGGTTGTAGGTTTTATTTCAATAGATTTTATAGATTATTTTGTTTCTCTGTTTATCAGAAAAAATACTCTACACCCTAAAAAAGCAGCAAAAATTAAGATTTTTGCTCATATAGCTCAGGAGGTAGAGCACTTCCTTGGTAAGGAAGAGGTCACCGGTTCAACTCCGGTTATGAGCTCCAGGTAATAGTAATTTAAATTTAGGGAAAAAAAATGGCTAAAGAAAAATTTGAAAGAACCAAACCCCATGTCAATGTAGGAACAATTGGACACGTCGATCATGGTAAAACAACTTTAACTGCTGCGATAACGAAAGTTCAAGCTGAAGCTCTAGGTGGAGAAGCAATTGCCTTTGATGGTATTGATAATGCACCAGAAGAAAAAGAACGTGGTATCACGATATCTACCTCTCATGTTGAATATGATTCTGAATCAAGACATTATGCTCACGTAGACTGTCCTGGTCACGCTGACTATATTAAAAATATGATCACAGGTGCCGCTCAAATGGATGGCGCGATACTAGTAGTGAATGCTGCAGATGGTCCGATGCCTCAAACAAGAGAGCACATACTTTTAGCAAGGCAGGTCGGAGTACCCCATATAGTAGTATTTCTAAACAAAGCCGATATGGTCGATGATGCTGAATTAATTGAATTAGTTGAAATGGAAGTAAGAGAACTATTAACAGAGTATGACTTCCCTGGTGATGATACTCCTGTGATTGTAGGATCTGCATTGAAAGCTCTTGAAGGAGATGCAGAGTACGCTGCAAAAATACAAGAGCTAGTTCAAGCATTGGATGATTTTGTCCCAGAGCCTGTAAGAGACACTGACAAACCTTTCTTAATGCCTATTGAAGACATATTTACAATCCAAGGTCGTGGAACAGTTGTAACAGGTAGAATTGAAAGGGGCGAAATTAAAGTAAATGAAGAGATAGAAATAGTTGGTATTAGAGAGACTACTAAAACTGTTTGTACTGGCGTGGAGATGTTCAGAAAACTTCTCGATGAAGGGAAGGCAGGAGAAAATGTCGGTATCCTTTTAAGGGGAACTGAGAGAGATGCTGTTGAAAGAGGACAGGTGCTCACTAAGCCGGGAGCTATTAATCCTCATACTAAGTTCGAAGCTACAGTCTATGTTTTATCTAAAGAAGAAGGCGGACGACACACACCTTTCTTCAAAGGATATAGGCCACAATTCTATGTAAGAACTACTGACGTAACAGGAGCTGTAGAGCTTCCAGATGGTGTTGAAATGGTTATGCCTGGAGACAATATAGACATGACTGTTGAACTAATCTCTCCTATTGCAATGGAAGATGGAATGAACTTCGCAATAAGAGAAGGTGGAAGAACAGTTGGTTCTGGAGTAGTTACTAAGATTATTGATTAGTAGGCCAGTAGCTCAATTGGCAGAGCGACGGTCTCCAAAACCGTAGGTTGGGGGTTCGATTCCCTCCTGGCCTGCCACTCAGCCAAAAAGCTTAGCCTTATAAAATGGGAAATAGTATAAGAATGCAAAATTATATCCGTTGGATTGTTGGACTTACTGTTGTGGGACTAGCTGTATACGGTAATTCTTATTATTTTCAAGAACCACTTCTTTATAGAGTAATAGGAGTGATCGTTATATCTAGTTTAGGTCTCTTTATTTTAACTACAACTCAAGAAGGTAAAGAGGCCCTTAAAACTGTAATAGATTCAAGAACTGAGATTCGAAGAGTAGTTTGGCCTACTAGGACAGAAACAACTCAAACTACTCTCATTGTTTTGGTGGCAATAACAATAGCAGCTCTTATCCTGTGGGGACTTGATTCCCTGTTCGGATGGGCAACAGCAGCTTTATTAGGATAAACATGGAAAAACAGTGGTACGTAATACATGCTTATTCTGGATATGAGACTAAAGTTAGAGAAGCTTTAATTGAGAGAATAGAAAGACTGGGAATGGATGATTTATTTGGAGAGATTATGGTTCCATCTGAAGAAGTCGTTGAAATGAAAGGCGGTCAAGAGAGGAAAACCCAAAGGAAATTCTTCCCTGGCTACGTTTTGGTAAATATGGAACTAAACGATGATAGCTGGCACCTTGTCAAAGACACTCCTCGTGTCATGGGATTCATAGGAGGTACGAAAGAAAAACCATCTCCTCTTTCAAATGTAGAAGCGCAAGGAATTATGCAACAACTTGAACAGGGATCAGACATCACAAAACCGAAAGTTTCTTTTGAACCAGGTGAAATGGTAAGAGTAGTCGATGGACCTTTTAACGACTTCAGTGGAGTCGTAGAAGAAGTTAATTACGAGAAAAGTAAGGTTAGAGTCGCTGTATTGATTTTTGGTAGATCAACACCTGTTGAATTGCAATTCAATCAAATCGAGAAAGGATAATGGCAAAAGAAATAGAAACGTATGTAAAACTCCAAGTCCCCGCTGGTCAAGCTTCACCAAGTCCCCCTGTCGGCCCTGCGTTAGGCCAACATGGCTTACCTTTAATGGATTTCTGCAATGCATTTAATGCAAGAACAAAAGACTTAGAACAAGGATTACCTTGCCCTGTAGTCATAACAGTTTATGAAGATAAGAGTTTCGACTTTGTCATCAAGACTACACCAGCATCAGTACTTATCAAAAAAGCTGCAGGTATTAAATCAGGAAGCGGAACTCCCAATAGTGTAAAAGTTGGAAAGGTAACGAGAGCTCAATTAGAAGAAATTGCAAAAATAAAAGATCCTGATCTTACTGCTGCTGATATGGATGCCGCTGTAAGAACATTATCTGGAAGTGCCAGAAGCGCTGGAATAGAAGTAGAAGGTTAAAATGACTCAGAGTAAAAGAAAACAATACATCAACACTTTAGAAGAAAAAAAATATAATGTTTCAGAAGCAATGGAATTTATCCAAGCTTCTCCAAAAGTTAAGTTCAATGAATCAATCGATGTAGCCATTAATTTGGGCGTCGATCCTACTAAGTCAGATCAAAATGTTAGAGGTGCTACAACTTTGCCAGCAGGTTCAGGAAAGCCTTGTAGAGTAGCTGTTTTTGTAGAAGGCGATCAAGCTTCTGCTGCTAAAGAAGCCGGTGCTGATGCTGTTGGCATGGAAGACCTTGCAGAAGAAATTAAAAAAGGTGAAGTTGAATATGATGTCATCATAGCTACGCCGGATACAATGAAAATTGTTAGTCCTCTAGGAAAGGTCTTGGGTCCAAAAGGAACTATGCCCAATCCTAAGACAGGTACGGTCACGAAAGATGTAGCTTCTGCAGTGAAAAATGCGAAAGCAGGACAAATTAGATATAGAACAGATAAAGGTGCAATTATCCATGGAAGAATAGGGGATATAAGCTATACACCTGAACAGATTAAACAGAACTTAGAAACGCTTTTAGATGACTTGAAGAGGAATAAGCCCCCTTCAGCTAAAGGAGTTTTTATTAAAAAAGCAACTCTATCTTCCACTATGGGAGCTGGAGTTGAAATTGATTTATCTTCGTTAGTCTTTTAAAGACTACTAAAGATAAATGGTTTCTTCAGTATGGTGCGATTATTCGCCCATCGAAGACCGTAGGTGCGGGGAAAGGTTCCTTGCTTAATTATTTTGACCTACGCAGATGGTAATTGACTGCTTGCAGTCATAGCCAAAAATGATAATACCAGTTATTGGTATTTGGAGGATAGGAAGATGCCAATGCGCATTGATGACAAGAAAGTTGCTGTTGACGAGCTCAAAGACATAGCTAATAAAGCAACTTCAGCTGTAGCTGCTGATTATCATGGTGCATCCGTTACTGAGTTAACTAAACTTAGAAAAGATGCCCGAGACAACTCAGTTCACCTGAAGATTATTAGAAATACTCTTGCGAAGAGGGCTTTAAATGATACTAAGTATTCTTGTTTTGAAGACCTACTAGTAGGCCCAACTATGTTGGCTTTCTCATTAGAGGATCCCACAAGTGCAGCTAAACTAGTCAATGACTTCACAAAGATCAATAGTAAATTTGCGGTAAAAGGAATTTCTTTAGGAGACACCTTACTAGAGCTTTCAAAGCTCTCTGCACTAGCAAATATGCCCTCTAGAGAACAGGCCATAAGCCAACTAGCAGGTTTATTGAATGCACCTATGAATCAATTCGTAAATATTCTTAATCAAGTACCTTCTAAACTTGTTAGAACCTTACAAGCGGTGAAAGAACAAAAAGAATCGGCATAACCTTAATTAACTAACATTTGGAGAATAAAAATGGCACTAAGTAAAGAAGAAATATTGGACGCTATAGCAGAAATGAGCGTCATAGACATTGTTGATCTAATAGAAGCAATGGAAGAGAAATTTGGAGTATCTGCTGCAGCTCCCGTAGCAGCCGCAGCTCCAGCAGCAGCTGGTGGTGGTGATGCAGGTGGAGAAGCGGAAGCAGATGATGCTCCTGTTGATATTCACCTATCAGAAGTTGGTGATAAGAAAGTAGATGTTATTAAAGCAGTGAGAGCAATTACTGGTTTAGGCCTTAAAGATGCAAAAGCTATGGTCGATGATGCTCCTTCAGTTATAAAAGAAGGCGTAAATAAAGCTGAAGCCGATGAGCATGCAAAGGCCTTACAAGATGCTGGTGCAACTGTTGAATTAAAATAACAAATTTTCTATAAATATAAATAAATTAAAAAGAGGTCTTTATGAGTTTTTCATATACTGAGAAAAAAAGAGTTAGAAGGAGTTTTGAAAAAATCTCCAGCGTTATGGAGCTTCCAAATCTTCTTGCAACTCAAATCCAGTCTTATGACGCTTTTTTACAAAGATACGTTGATAGTGAAAAAAGATTGAATGCTGGTCTGGAACAAGTCCTAAATTCAATCTTTCCCATCGAGAGCCATAATGGTTTTGCTAGGATGGAGTACTCTGGTTACACTTTAGGCGAACCTATTTTTAATGAAAGAGAGTGCAAGCTAAAAGGTATAACTTATGAAATTTCTTTGCATATCAACTGCGATCTCTTTTTTATAGATAAAGACTCAGGAAAACTTAAGGAAGGAAAGTCTCAAAGCGTTTATATGGGGACTGTTCCTCTTATGACCGATCATGGAACTTTCATAATTAACGGAACTGAAAGAGTTGTTGTTTCACAGCTCCATAGATCTCCTGGTTTATTCTTTGATCACGATAAAGGAAAAGGTCACTCATCTGGAAAAGTTTTGTATGGTGCGAGAGTCATTCCTTACAGGGGCTCATGGCTGGATTTTGAGTTTGATGCTAAAGACTTGGTATATGTTCGGATAGATAGGCGAAGAAAGCTATTAGCTACAATTCTTTTAAAGGCTCTGAAACTTACTAATCAAGAGATCCTTGAAAGGTTTTATGAGACGGAAATTTATAAAAATAAAAAGAATGATGTATTCCAATTACAAGTTATACCTAGAAGGCTTATGGGAAGAGTTTCGCCAGTAGAAATTGAGTCAAAGGGTGAAGTCATTGTCAAAAAGGGAGATAGGATTAGTGCTAGACATATAAGAAAAATTGAAAGTGCAAAAATAAAACTTCTCGATATGCCTAAAGAGGCACTTTATGGTCAAGTCATTGCTAAAGATATTTTAGATAAATCTACTGGAGAAATCATCATAGAAGCTAATACGGTTATTGATGAAGACACTATGCCTGTTCTCGATGAATTAAATCTGCCTGAACTCGAGACACTCTACATTAACGATATTGAATCAGGACCCTATATTGCTGATACCCTAAGAGCGGACTCAACTACCAATGAAATTGAAGCTTTGGTGGAAATTTATAGGATGATGAGACCAGGAGAACCCCCGACTAAAGAAGCTGCCACTACCTTATTCAATAACCTATTTTTTAATGCCGAAAGGTACGATCTATCCGCCGTTGGTAGAATGAAATTCAATAAAAGGTTAGGGATTGAAGATCTTGAAGGGAGTAGTATTTTAAGTGACGAAGATATTTTAAATACTTTAAAGACTTTGGTATCGATCAGAAATGGACAAGGTAATGTTGATGATATAGATCATCTGGGAAATAGAAGAATAAGGTCCGTAGGTGAAATGGTTTCAAATCAATACAGAATAGGACTTGTGAGAGTTGAAAGAGCTGTGAGAGAAAGGTTGGCAACTGCCGAAGCTGATGATTTAGGCCCACAAGATTTGATAAATGCTAAGCCAGTATCTGCAGCAGTCAAAGAATTTTTTGGATCAAGTCAATTATCACAATTTATGGATCAAAATAATCCTTTATCTGAAGTAACACACAAAAGAAGGGTTTCCGCATTAGGTCCAGGAGGTCTCACGCGAGAAAGAGCAGGATTTGAAGTCAGAGATGTTCATCCAACTCACTATGGCAGGGTTTGTCCTATAGAGACACCTGAAGGCCCTAATATAGGTTTGATAAATTCTTTAGCCGCATATGCAAGAACGAATGAGTATGGGTTTTTGGAAAGTCCTTTCAGAAAGGCTGAGAATGGAAAAGTCTATGATAGTTTCCATTATCTTTCAGCAATAGAGGAAGGAGATTACGTAATAGCACAAGCAAGCGCTTTATTGGATTCTTCTAATAAATTTACAGAAGAATTGGTACCAGTAAGATACAAGAATGAATTTTCATTCATGCCTCCTGAAAGGGTAGATTACATGGATGTATCTCCCCAACAAGCCTTTTCAGTTGCTGCTTCCCTCATTCCTTTCTTAGAGCATGATGATGCTAATAGAGCATTAATGGGTTCTAATATGATGAGACAGGCAGTTCCTACTTTACAAGCCGAAAAGCCTCTTGTTGGTACAGGTGTTGAAAGGCTTGTTGCTAGAGATTCTGGTTCATGTGTTACAGCGTCAAGAGGAGGAACTATAGAAAGTATAGATGCAAGTAGAATTGTGGTAAGAGTGAATGAAAAAGAAATCCAAGCCGGTGATTCCGGAGTTGATATATATAACTTAATCAAATATACACGTTCTAATCAAAATACTTGTATAAATCAGAGACCGATTGTCTCTTTGGGAGATAAGATTCATAAAAATGATATCTTGGCTGATGGCCCTTCAATTGACCTCGGGGAATTGTCTTTAGGTCAGAACGTAAGAATTGCTTTTATGCCTTGGCATGGTTATAACTTTGAAGACTCAATTCTTATTTCAGATAAACTTGTTAGAGATGATAAATTTACTAGCATCCACATACAAGAATTAACATGTGTGGCCAGAGACACCAAATTAGGACCGGAAGAAATCTCAGGTGATATTCCAAATGTTGGAGACAGTGCCCTTTCGAAGTTAGATGAGTATGGAATTGTACATATTGGAGCAGAGGTTAAGTCAGGTGATATTTTAGTTGGTAAAGTTACACCAAAAGGTGAAACACAATTAAGCCCTGAAGAAAAACTACTAAGAGCAATTTTTGGAGAGAAAGCTTCTGATGTAAAGGATAGTTCTTTGAGAGTTTCTTCTGGTGCTGATGGCACTGTCATAGATGTTCACGTGTTTACAAGGGATGGAATAGAAAAAGACGGTCGTGCAGAATCTATAGAAGAATCTCAGCTAGCTGAAATTCAGAAAGATATAGATGATGAATTAAAAATTCTTGAACAAGCTGCACTATCTCGACTGGAATCTATTTTAGTTGGGAAAAAAGTTGCATCAGGCAAAGGATTAAAAAAAGGCTCAACTATTAAGATTGCTGACCTAGAAGAAATTCCCAATGACGATTGGTTCAAAGTTAGACTTGATAATGAAAATGCAAATAAACAAATTGAGAACATCGCTAAGAGCTTAAAGGAATATAAAGAAGATTTGGATATAGCATTTGGAAAAAGAAAATCCAAAGTTACAGATGGTGATGATTTAGCACCTGGTGTTCTTAAAATTGTTAAAGTTTATTTAGCAATCAAGAGAAGAATTCAGCCAGGAGATAAGCTCGCAGGAAGACACGGAAATAAAGGTGTTATCTCTGTAATTATGCCAGAGGAGGACATGCCTTTTGATGAAAATGGACAGCCTGTAGATATAGTTCTCAATCCATTAGGAGTACCATCTAGAATGAATGTTGGTCAGGTTTTAGAAACTCATCTTGGTTGGGCTGCAAAAGAATTAGGAACCAAGATTGGAGAGATGATCGATTCCGAAGTGAAAGCAAATGAGATTAGAGGACTTCTGTCAGAGATTTATGAAAAAGATGGATCTCAAGATCTTAGTTCTTTA
>CACGNN010000002.1 GCA_902574355.1 uncultured SAR86 cluster bacterium
GTCGGCGAGCTTGGGAGTCGATCGTCATGATTTGCCTCTAAAATCCATCCGAGATCAAGTCTAGAACTGAGGACGCCCACTTGCGTGTATTCAAAACCATATGTCGCGGCTGTAAATCTATCTCTCTGTCCTGATCTTGAGACAATCTCTGACTTAATAGCCAAGCTACCTAATAAATATTGAAATTCAAATCCTGTTTGGTCTATCACCTCATAAAGTGGAATTATCTCTTTCAAATTTTCGTTAGATACTACGAATCTCGGCTCTCTGGAAGTGCCAGAAAAGTGAGAAATCGCTATTTCAAGTTGATCAAAGTAATTGCTCCATCTAAAAGCAAAATCTACTCTTTTATTTTTTGCAGAGGATAAATATTGAGGATTATCGGTATCGATGATCATTGGCTGTCTGAGTCTTCCATCGTTTCCTGGAAAAGTTCTTTCACGAAAACCAAGCAAAGCATAAAAATCTAAGAGGCCCCAATTTTCTTCGAATGATACCTTGACCATCGGCTGACCAAGCTTATCTTCACCATCGAAACTTTCGGCGGTATCTGTTTGATTGATTATATCCACTCTATGAGTAGTTTCTGTAACACCCCAAAATTCCTTACTTACTCCATACTTAATTTCTTTATCTTCGAGTAGGTTAATTAAGTATAGTTCTTGTATATCTAGCAAATTTCTTTCATTGTCTTCATTATCTTTTCTTAACTTGGGTTTAAAGTGCAGAATTGAATTTTCTTCTTCAAGAAATATTTCTGGTGATAAAGTGAATGAGGAATGATTTCTTTCTTGTCCTTGCACGCCCGAATTAAAAAAATATCTATTATCAAGAGAATACTCTCCAATAATCTCTCCGATAAGCGTAGGACACAAGAAAGCAATAAATACTCCAAGATATTTGTAAGACATTTATCTAGATCTTTTAAGACTGTTTTGAGTGAAATCTCTGTCTGTAAAGCCACTATTAAGCTTCACATTCTCAAACAATAGGATGGAACTTTTTCCATTTTGATGATTAATCATTTCTATTTTATGTGGTTGCCAAAAAAAACCTTCATATAGTTTATATTCTTCAAATTTTTGAGTTTTCAGATGAAAAGATTTTCTATCAAAGAGGTGTATCTTTTGTATTAGGTAATTTTCTTTGTCAATCCATACTAGCTGTTTTGTATATCCTGAATAGGGATCTAAAGGTGTTCTTTCAATAACAAAGCACTTGAGGTTCAAATAATCTTCTTCACCAATTAATTTATATTCATATTTCTCCACTTCTTGGAATGAAAAATCTTCAAAGGAGAATTCACTTCCTAAAAATGGCCCAGATTTATTTTTTGAGGCGATCCTTTTTACTCTTTTCAATGCAGGCAAATAAAGCCACTGATCATCTGATTTAACTTTATGTGCATAAGATAAAATTGCTACACCCTTAACATCTCTAGGACTTTCAAATACCGCTATAGACTTATCTCCGTCTTCCGGAACTTCTAGTCTTTTAAATCTTAATTTTCTTGAGACTACATCGCCTTTTCTATTAACTAAGTTCATAGTCATATCTGATGAACTATCTATAAAGCCAATATTGTTTTGGTCATTCAGTATGGCAATCTCTAAGGCTTTATTAGCCGAGATATGATAAGAAATGGAGCTGGTTAATATACAGAATATAAAAAACTTTATTCCTACATTTAGTAAAGACATCTTTCTCCCTTAATTACTAGAGGTACTTTTTTTGAATACTTGAGAAATCTAGTGTACCAAAACCTTGATCTTTCATCTCCTCATAAAGCTGCAAAGCAAGCCTACCCATTGGGGTACTTGATTCAGATTGAAGAGCTAATTCTGACACTAAGATTAGATCTTTAAGCATTAAGGTATTTAAGAATCCACCAGAATAATCTTCGCTAGCGGGGGCTGTCTTCATCACTCCTGGATAAGGATTATATTTCTCTAGAGACCAATTTCCTCCTGAACTATTTTTCATAATTTCAGAGAGAACTACTGGATCTAATCCGTTATTTACACCTAAAGCGAGAGTTTCTGCAGTTCCACACATATGAACAGCCAGCAACATATTATTACAGAGCTTAGCAATCTGACCGGAACCAGATTCACCTGCATAAAATATTTTGTCTCCCATAATTTTGAAAAGACTTGAAGCTTTCTGGAGATCAGCCTTGCTCCCGCCTACCATAAATGTAAGATTTCCCAATTCAGCTCCTTTTACGCCTCCAGACACAGGAGCATCAAGCATTGAAATGCCATAATTTTTAGCCATCTTGGAAACCTTCTTACTTATTTCAGGACTGATAGTGGACGATTCAATAATAAGCGTTTGCTTATTAATCCCTTCGAGCAAATTGTCATCTAAAAAGATTTTTTCTACTGAGCTTCCATTTGGCAGCATTGTAATGAGAGCATCTATATCTTCTAAAACGCTTTCAGAATTTTGCTTGATTGACATTCCTAAATTTTCAGCCTGATTTAAAGCTTTTTCAGATAAGTCAAAAGCATTAACTTCAATTCCTGCTTTTAAAATATTATTAGCCATTGGTAGACCCATATTGCCTAACCCTATAAAACCTATTTTTTTCATCTCAGAGATCCTCCAAAGGGTTTGTATCCCAGGCTAAATCAGTATGCCTCTCAAGCCATACTGATGGTGTATTTGATATTGAATCATATTTCCATTTAGCTTCATTATCTTTATCTATTATTAATGCGCGTATACCTTCTTTAAAGTCTCCCATCCTAGTTATTTGAATCGCGAGGTTGAGTTCAAACTGAAATACTTCCTTGAGATCTAAATGTGATGAATTTTGACATTGCAGCCAAATCAGATGTGCAGATGTTGGACTCCCTTTCTTCAATGATTCTTTACCTTTCAAATACCACTCGTCTTTACTTGGATTCGACAAAATATTTTCAGAAACTTCAATTAGATTTGAAGCATTGGTAAGTGACTGAATATTGCTCAATTCATCTTTGAGCTTGCTCTTAGGAAAATTATTTAATTTTTTTATGTAACCATCTTGTTGAACAATTGCATTAAGTATTTTTAAGTTATCTTTTTTCTCATCTTTCCATTCGGTTTCCTGGACCTCTCTGAAAAATTTTTCTAGATCTTCTGAGCTTAATGAACAATCCGTCAAATTACAAAATAGGGTATCGGCAGCATTCAATTGAGTTGAAGTTAGCATAATATAAAGACCAAGGCCTTCAGGTAAATCTTTTATTACAGATGTAAATCCTACATCTGGGAATAATCCAACACCAATTTCTGGCATGGCAAATTTCGTTCTTTCTGTAGAAATCCTATAACTACTTCCAAACATCAAGCCCGCGCCACCACCCATAACAATACCATCTATGATAGAAATTATAGGTTTGGTAAAATTATGCAGCTTATAGTCTAGTCTATATTCAAACTCAAAAAACGTTTCTGCAAAAATTGGACCATCTGGAGAACACATTGACTCATATAATGCTCTGATATCTCCTCCAGCACAAAAGGCCTTATCTCCTGAACCACCTATTATGATCATCTTTATTTTGGGATCAACTTCCCATTTGTCTAATAGGTTAGAGATCTCATTAACCATATTTAAAGTTAATGAGTTTAATGTCTCAGGAGCGTTAAGAGTTATATGACCAATTTTAGTGTCATTCTGACACTCTAATATCTCTACTAATAATTCATCATTAGGCATTTTGCCAATTTGGTTTTCTTTTATCTAAGAATGCATCAACACCTTCTTTTTGATCTTTTGTATCAAATAAATTTACAAAAGGCTCAAGTTCTTCTTGATAAGGTTCATTAGATAGACGTGCTTTATGAATTAACTTCTTGCACTGTGCAATGCTAATAGGACTTTGGTTTGCAACGGAAGTGGCTATCAGCAAAGCGGTTTCTAGAGCCTTTCCATCTTCCACTTTTTCTTCTATTAAACCGATTCGAAGAGCCTGATCAGGTTTAATCTGCTCACCGGTTAAAATAATTCTTTTAGCCCAGCCTTCCCCAACTAATCTTGGTAGTACTTGAGTTCCACCTCCGCACGGCAATAAACCTACTTTAGGTTCAGGCAGGGCAAGTACAGCTTTTTCTTCAGCGACTCTTATATCACAAGCTAATGCACACTCAAGTCCCCCTCCCATGGCAAATCCATTTATAGCAGCTATAGATACACCTCTAAATTTACTGAGCGAGTTGAAGGCATTTGAAAATGCATTACTCATTTCCATAGCTGCATTTTTCCCTCCTTCTTGGAATACTTTAAGGTCAGCACCTGCCGAAAAGAACTTTTCTCCCTGTCCAGTGATAACTAAAGAAAAGATTTCATCATCTTGATTGAGATGCTCAATAATTTCTTCTAATCCTGCTAGGCTCTCAAGATCCCATGTATTAGCGTTAGGATTATTAATGGTAATCTTGGCAATGTTATCTATTTTTTCGAGTATTAATTTTTCAGTCATAATTTTCATTGGATTATTGAGGCCGCATCTTCCATTATCATTCTTCGCCCAATTATCATTTTCATAATTTCGTTAGTTCCTTCTAGTATTTGATGGACCCTTACATCTCTTACATATCTTTCTAAAGGATACTCTTGAATATATCCGTAACCTCCAAATATTTGAAGAGCTTCATTGCAAACATTAAAACCTACATCAGTGGCAAATCTTTTTGCCATTGCTGAATAGATGGTTGCTTCAGAATCATTTTTATCAACTTTTGAAGCTGCAAGTCTTATCATGGTTCTGGCTGCAATAAGTTCAGTTACCATATCAGCAATCTTGAATTGCATCGTCTGAAATTCAGATATCTTTTGCCCAAATTGTTCTCTTTGATTCATATAGTTCTGGGCTTCTTCTAATGCAGATTGAGCTGTTCCTATAGAGCATGTTGCTATATTTATTCTGCCTCCATCCAATCCTTGCATAGCGATTTTGAAACCATTACCTTCTTCTCCTACTAAATTCTTTTTAGAAACCTTAACATCGGTCAAAGATACCAATCTTGTTGGTTGATTTTTCCAACCCATCTTGGGCTCATTCTTCCCATACTCTATGCCTGGTAAATCAGCTGGAATTAGAAAACATGAAATACCTTTCGCACCTGAATCACCTGTTCTGGCCATTAACACAAGACAATCTGTAGCTCCAGATCCTGATATGAAAGCCTTTGAGCCATTTAGAATAAAATTATCACCGTCTTTCTTAGCTATAGTGCGCAGAGAAGCGGAATCTGAACCTGAACCAGGTTCAGTCAAACAATAAGAGGCAAGCTTCTCACCTGAGCTGAGTTGAGGAAACCATTCTCTTTTTAATTCTTCCGAACCAAATTTACTGACCATCCAGATCGCCATATTATGAATTGTCATAAAAGCCGTAGTACTTGTGCATCCTTGGGCTAGCTGTTCAAAAATTATCGAAGCATCAAGTCTACCTAAACCCATTCCTCCTAGATTAGTATCAACATAAAGTGATAAGAAACCTAACTCTCCAGCTTTCATAAGAGTTTCCTTTGGAAAAAAAGCTTCTTTATCCCATTCAGCAGCATTAGGTTTCAGTTCTTTATCAGAAAAGCTTTTTGCTAAGTCCCTGTAATGTTTTTGATCAGAATTTAAATCGAAATCCATGAACTACTCCAGATTGATGGTTAAGTTTTTTGTGCTTTTTTCATCTTCTTCAAACCATCTTTCAGTTACGGTCTTGGTCTCTGTGTAAAACCTAACTGCCTGTTTGCCATAGGCATGAAGATCTCCATAAAAGGATTTTTTCCAACCAGTAAATGAAAAGAAAGGCAGTGGAACAGGTATAGGTACATTTATGCCTACTTGGCCAACTTCAATTTCATGTCTGAATTTTCTTGCAGACCTGCCAGATGCTGTAAATATAGATGTCCCATTACCGAATGGATTTGCGTTTATTAATTCTATTGCCCCTTCTAAAGTGTCAACTTCGATGCAGAGTAAAACCGGCCCAAATATCTCTGTTTTATATATTTCAGATTCAGTTTTTACACCAGAAAATAAGGTAGTACCAATCCAGTTTCCATCAGGAAACCCTTCAACCTCACATTTGCTTCCATCTATTAGGCATGTTGCTTCGCTTTTTCCTTTTTCTATCAAACCAATAATCTTTTCTTTAGCTTGAGCGCTAATGACAGGGCCAAATCCAGATTCTTCTGAGTCCCATGGACCTGGTTTCACGATTTCCATTTCTTTCTTAAGGTCTTCGATCCATTCTTTCGAAGAACCCACGAAAACAGCTACACTAATCGCCATGCATCTTTGACCTGCGGCTCCAACTGAGGCTCCCACTAAACTATCGATAGTTTTATTTCTATTCGCATCTGGCATTACAACCATATGATTCTTAGCCCCAGCGAAAGATTGAACTCTTTTTAGATGTTCAGTTCCTGTTTTATAAATATATTGGCCAACGGGAACTGATCCAACAAATGAAATAGCTCTTATATCAGGATGTCTAATAAGCTGGTCTACTTGATCTTTGCCGCCATGGATTACCTGCAGGAGATTTGGAGGTGCACCAGCTTCTGTAAAAAGTTCTGCAAGTTTATTGGAGGTCATAGGATCTTGCTCAGAAGGCTTTAGAATAAAAGTGTTGCCACAGGCTATCGCCATCGGGAACATCCACAGAGGTATCATGGCAGGAAAATTGAAAGGAGTTATACCTAAACAAACACCTAGAGACTGAGTATAACTATAAGAATCTATTTCTCTTGCAACATTTTCAACAGTTTCACCCATTAATAAAGGAGTTATATTCGCTGCTTGCTCAACAACCTCTATACCTCTCCATACATCACCTTTAGCATCTTCAAAAGTTTTTCCATTCTCTTTACTAAGAATTTCAGCTATTTCATCTAGATTAATCTTAAGAAGATCTTGATATTTCATCATGACTCTAGATCTTTCAGGAGGAGGAGTTTCCCTCCAAGAGAAAAAAGCTTCTTTAGCAGAAGCTATGGCACTCTCGATTTCTTCATCGGTAGCGCATGGAGCCTCGCAAAGAACTTCTTGTGTGGCTGGGTTTAGAACTTCAATCCATTTTTTTGTAGTACTCTTAACTGAGCTGCCGCCTATAAAGAGATTCAATTTTTCAGTCATAAAGTATTTCTTCTTAATTTATCTGAAGTATCTTACTATCTTTCTTAGAAACTGATATAAATTGAATTAAATCGCGGGGAGAAAAAGATGCTAAAAACAAGAATTACAGATTTATTTGGAATAGAACATCCGGTGATACAAGGTGGAATGCAATGGGTTGGATATGCCGAGTTGGTATCGGCGGTATCCAATGCAGGAGCGCTAGGAATTTTAACTGCGTTAACCCAACCTACACCTGAAGATTTAGCGAAAGAGATAGACAGGACTAGAGAAATGACTGACAACCCTTTTGGGGTAAACCTCACTGTACTGCCTACTATCAATCCTCCTCCTTATGAAGAATATGCTCAAGCTATTGTTGGGTCAGGGGTAAAGATCATTGAAACTGCGGGACGCAGTCCAGAACCCTTTATGGAATTATTTAAAGAGTATGACGTGAAAGTCATCCATAAATGCACTTCTGTAAGACATGCTTTAAAAGCTCAATCTGTGGGTGTAAGTGCAATAACAATTGATGGTTTTGAGTGTGCCGGTCATCCTGGTGAAGATGACATTCCTTCCTTAGTTCTATTACCACAAGCAGCAGAAGCTTTAGATGTACCTGTAGCGGGCTGTGGAGGATTTAGTGATGCTAAAAGCATGGTTGCAGCATTAGCTCTAGGCGGAGAAGCAATAGTCATGGGCACTCGATTTATGGCTACTCAGGAAGCTGGTATACATCAAAATGTTAAAGAAAAAATGACAGAAGCAGATGAACTCTCTACAAACTTAATGTTTAGAACAATGCACAATACAGCAAGAGTTTTTAAAAATTCAATATCTGATCAAGTAGTTGAGATAGAGTCTACAGGTTCTGCTACCTTTGAGGATGTTAAGGACCTTGTAGCCGGACAAAGGGGAAGAGTCGTTTTTGAAGAGGGAGATCTAGAGCATGGCATATGGTCGGCCGGAATATCAGTAGCGAGAGTTAAAGACGTGCCAACTTGTAAAGAAATGGTTGCTAGGTTAATTTCAGAGGCAGAGGAGATCATAGACGGAAGACTGCAATCAGTTAAGGCTTAAGGAGATATCAATGGAAGATGTGAAAGTATATATGGTTGTAAATCTGGAAATTGAAGATAAAGATACTTATCTTAAATATGAAAAAGGTTTTTTCCCCATCCTAAAAAAACATGGTGGTGAGTTTTTAACATTTGATGACTCATTTAGACATCTGGAGGGGCCAGAACCTCTATCTGGAGGTCGAGTAATAATATTTTCTTTTCCATCTGAAGCTGCAGCAGACGGATGGTATAACGATCCCGAGTATCAAGAGCTATCTAAGTTTAGAAAAGAAGGTGCTCCATTACGTTCATTAAGTCTCATAAAAGGCTTACCTCCAAGATCCTGATTTATTCAAAAAAAGTGAAGTAAATCAAAAGAAGCAGCATCACATCAACAAACATCAGCACACTGATTGATGTACAGCCATAAGATATTTCTTCTTTGTGTAATGATTTATGGATTGAGAAGGAAAAGTATAAAAAAACAAGAAGGAAAAAAAATTTTATCACTGAATCAAACCCATTTTTTTGCAATATCCTTTATGGCTGCTGCTAAATCTAATGGCTGGTCCAACAGAACATGATGAGCTGCTTTTTCTATCGCCAACATTGGAGTATTCTCAGGAATATTCTCTTTCATAAAATTTAGAATTTCATCTGTCATCATATTGCTTTCAGTTCCGTAAATAATTCCAAGATTACATTTAAGTTCAAAAGCTTGATTCTTTGTCATATGAGAAAAACCTAATTTATCAAATATTGTATCGTCAAATTTCCATTGGTATCCATCTTCAACTTCTCTGATAGACCATTCAGCTATGTATTTAACTAAAAATTCATTTTCACATTCCTGCTCTGGGGTTAGCCTAAATCTCTCCAAAATCGCATCTCTTGTTGGATAGGTTTTTATTCTTCTTATAGGTCCACTTCTTACATGAGTTGAATAGTCATAGGTTGGTGGTCTGATGGGTGAATCTATCATTATTATTCCCCCAAGCTTTTTATCAGATATAGTGCCAGCAAAAGCACTCATAAAACCTCCCATGCTGTGTCCACAAATTATTGGATCAGATATCTCAAAAAAGCCACTGTCTTCAGCTACTGATAAGATTTCTTTAGCATAAAGTTGAGCAGAGTAGTCTTCTCTATGATCACTATCACCCATTCCGGACATATCTATTGCACTAATTTGAAAATCTTCCAATAATAATGGAGCTATGAAGTCCCACCAATGAGAATGACTTCCGCTGCCATGAACTAGAACCATGCCAGGTTTAGTTACGTCGCCCCAATGTTGATAGTGAACAGTTCCATCATCAACATCTATACTCCTTTGTTCCTTTGGTATGGACAAGGCTTCTTTAAACCATTGAGGATGAGAATTCATCATTTAGACATTCCTTTGAAATAAATTTATAGTTAATTAAGTTTTTGAAGATGCTAGTCTATTATAATCTTAGACAATAAGGACGATTTATGAAAAATCCATTACAAGGTGCAAATACTCAGATGGCAGACCCGAATGAAGAACCGACTGTTCCTCAGGCTGCTGCAACAGTTTTATTGGTTAGAGATTCTAAAGACGAAGGAATAGAAGTCTTTTTAGTTGAAAGGGCCTCTAAAGCAAATTTTGGAGGTGCTTTTGTTTTTCCTGGTGGAAAAGTAGATCCAGAAGATGGCTTGGATAATATGGAGGCAATAACAACTGGCTCATCTGATCAGTACCTTTCTAATATTCTAGGTGAAGAAAAAGGAGGGCTAGCATACTGGGTGGCCTGTATTAGGGAATGTTTTGAGGAAGCGGGAATATTAATTGCATTTAGGGAAGACGGCTCTCCATTTGATCCCTCAGATTCTAATGAAAGGAATAGGTTTATGGAGTATAGAAATAGACTGAATGCTGGAGAAGCTGTATTGGAAGAGATGTGTAAAAATGAAAAACTAACCCTTGCTACTGAAAGACTTGCCTATTTGGCCCATTGGATAACTCCTAAAATAGAAAAGAGAAGATATACAACTCGTTTCTTTGTAGCTATTGCACCTCAAGGTCAAGAAGGTCTTCATGATGGCTCAGAGAGTGTAAATAGTTTATGGATTAGACCTGAAGATGCTCTGCAACAACAAAAAGATGGAAAACTTTTGTTGATAATGCCCACTATTAAAAATCTTGAGAGTATTTGTGGTTACTCAAATGTCGAAACACTCCTAGAGGATAAATCCTCAATAGACCCATCAACAATTCCTGCCATTGAACCTAAATTTTTTATGGAAGATGGAAAAATGGTAGGACTTCTTCCTGGAGATGAAGGTTACGAGGACCATTAATGGAAGCGGAAAAGGTTGTACAAATCTCCCCTTTAATAAGAAGGATTACTGCTGGCAATGGAAGTGTTTTTACCGGCCCTGGTACAAATACCTACTTAGTAGGTAATGAAGATGTAACAGTTATTGATCCCGGACCTGCTATGCAAGATCATATCGATGCTATTTTAGCTGCCTCTAAAAATATCAAACAAATACTCGTCACTCATACACATCCAGATCATTCTCCTGGAGTTCGTTTACTTAAGAACAAGTTAGATATTCCAGCTTATGGCATGCTTACGAACTCTACGAAAAATCAAGATACAACTTTTAGTCCGGAAAGAATTTTAGAAGATGGGGAATTGCTTGAAGAAAATGAATTTTCTTTAGAAGTGGTTCATACGCCCGGTCATGCCTCTAATCATCTCTGCTTTATTCTGAAGGAAGAGAAATTTATTTTCACAGGAGATCATATTATGAGTGGCTCTACTGTCGTTATAGGACCGCCAGATGGGAATATGAATCAGTATATAAAGTCATTAGAAAAACTTAAGAACTATGATATTAAAAAGATCGCACCTGGTCACGGTGATATATTAGAAAACCCTCATGAAGTAGCTGACTGGATAATCAGTCATAGATTAGAAAGAGAGAAGAAGGTATTTTCAGCCCTCAAAGAGGCTTCTCGAGGAACGCCCGAATCTTTGGTAGAACGGGTTTATGATGATGTAGATTCCTCTTTATTTCCTATCGCAAAAGCTTCGCTTTTAGCCCATTTAATAAAACTTGAAGAAGATAAGGTTATTGCAAAAGAAGGCGAAGAATATATTTGGGAAGAGCTTAATTAATTTTTACCCCTGTGCCGGCTAGAGCACAATAACCATCAGGATTTTTAGCTAGATATTGCTGATGATAATGTTCTGCATAATAAAAGATACCAGCTTCCTTAACTTCAGTCGTAATTGAGCCAAATCCATTTAGGTCTAATTCAGATTGATATTTTTGTTTTGTCTCGGCAATGATTTCTTTCTCTTCCTCTGAGGAGTAATAAATGCCTGATCTATATTGGGTACCCATATCATTACCTTGTCTCATGCCTTGAGTAGGATCATGATCTTCCCAAAATGTTTTTAGTAATGATTCATAACTTACGATTGTAGGATCATAAACAACAAGCACAACTTCATTATGCCCTGTAAAACCTGTACAAACTTCTTTATAAGATGGATTTTTTGTATATCCACCAGCGTATCCTGCTGAAGTAGTATAGACGCCATCTAATTCCCAAAACCTTCTCTCGACACCCCAAAAACATCCCATTCCAAATATGGCTTGTTTTAGGTGATCTGGAAAAGGACCTTTTAATGGCGTTCCCTTTACAAAGTGGTGCTCTGGAACTTCAACTTCCTCCTCTCTGCCAATCAAAGCTTCAGATTCAAGAGGTAGGATGCTTTTTTTATTCAGTAAATCTATTAGCGACATTATTTATTCTCTCTATTTGCAATGAGTTCATCAACTACAGATGGATCTGCTAAAGTTGTGGTATCACCTAAGTTATCAATTTCGTTGGTAGCAATTTTTCTCAATATTCTCCTCATAATTTTACCAGATCTTGTCTTTGGTAATCCAGGAGCCCATTGAATAATATCTGGTTTAGCAATAGGACCTATTTCTTTTGCAACTAGTTTAACTAAATCAGATTTGAGGCCTTCTTCTGGCAAAATACCAGACATCAAGGTTACGTAGCAATAGATACCTTGTCCCTTGATATCATGTTCATAACCAACTACTGCCGCTTCAGCTACATCTTGATGAAGAACTAAAGCACTTTCAACTTCTGCTGTCCCTAATCTATGGCCAGATACGTTTAGTACATCATCTACTCTTCCAGTTATCCAATAATATCCATCTGAATCCCTTCTCGCTCCATCTCCAGTTGTGTAGTACCCAGGATACATTGAGTAGTAAGTATCTATGCATCTCTGATGGTCACCATATACCGTTCTGATTTGTGAGGGCCAGCTAGATTTAATGACAAGATTTCCAGAACCCTCGCCTATAATTTCTTCTCCACTTTCGTCCAGTAGAGCTGGCTCAATTCCAAGAAAAGGTTTTGTAGCACTTCCTGGCTTCATCGAAGTAAATCCTGCTACAGGGGTAATCATCATGGCTCCAGTTTCAGTCTGCCACCAAGTATCGACTATGGGACAAGAAGAATCTCCAACAACTTTAAAATACCATTCCCAGGCTTCAGGATTAATAGGCTCTCCCACTGTCCCTAAGATTCTCAGTGAATCTCTGCTCGATGATTTAACAAATTCATCACCTTGTGCCATAAGAGCTCTTAGTGCAGTTGGTGCTGTATAAAAAATATTTACTTTGTGTTTATCAATAACTTCCCAAAATCTTGAAGGCGAAGGAAAAGTAGGTATTCCTTCGAAGATTAATGATGTTGCACCATTTGCTAGAGGCCCATAAACAATATAAGAATGCCCCGTAACCCAGCCAACATCTGCAGTACACCAATAGATCTCATCATCCTTATAGTCAAATACGAGCTTGTGAGACATCGCAGCTTGAAGAAGATATCCACCTGTAGTGTGCAAAACTCCTTTTGGCTTACCTGTTGATCCAGATGTGTAGAGAATAAAAAGAGGATCTTCGGAGTCCATTATTTCAGGCTCGCAATTGGAAGGAACACCCTTTGAAATTTCTTCAAATCTAACATCGCAGTTCTCATTCCATGAAATCTCTGCTCCTGTTCTGGTGATGACTAAAACAGTATGGACATTTGGACATCCTTGAAGAGCCTCATCGACATTCTCTTTAAGAGGAACTGTTTTTCCTCCTCTTAAGCCCTCATCAGCAGTCACAACAGTTTGGCAATCAGAGTCCAGGATACGGTCTTTTAAGGACTCAGGGGAAAAGCCTCCAAAAACAACAGAGTGAATCGCCCCAATTCTCGCACAAGCCAACATCGCATATGTTGCTTCGGGGATCATAGGCATATATATACAAACTCTATCGCCTTTTTTTACATTTCTAGCTTTAAGGACATTCGCGAATTTACATACTTCATCGTGAAGTTTCTGATAGCTGATATTTTTTGTTTCTTCAGGATTATCTCCTTCCCATATGAAAGCAGTTTTTTTAGCATTTTCAGGAAGATGTCTATCAATGCAGTTCACAGAAGCATTTAATTTTGCATCTTTAAACCATATGATTTCGCCTTTCTCTAAATTAGTCTCTTTTACTGTAGACCATTTATTATTCCAACTTAGATAATTCTCAGCCTGGGAAGCCCAAAACTCTTCTGGTTTGCTTAAAGACCATTGGTATAGTTCTTCAAATTCAGATTCTTTTATATTCGAATTCTCCAGAACTGATAGGGGAGGGTTATAGATTTTATCTTTAGTCATGAAATTTATATTAATGCAGGTGAGGGATTAAAGTACATTTTGGAACCTTCTGGTTTATTAAAGTACTCAAGTAACTTTTCCAAAAGAAGGTTGTAATCGCTTTTATTGGCTTGCAAGTCTAAATAATCCGAATTTACTATCAAAACTGGCGATCTATCGTATTCAAAGAAAAATTCTTTGTATGTCTCATTCAATAATTCTAGGTAGTCAAAACTGATTGTTTTTTCCATTTCAATCCCTCTATGCATAACTCTTTCATATAGAGTTTTTGTCTCAGCTTGAAGATATATAACCAAATCAGGAGACGGAAGATCTATAGCAAGATACTGATAGATTTGTTCGTAAAGCTTTAATTCTTCTGCTGAAAGGGTTGCCTTAGCAAACAGTTTGTCTTTATCTAAAAGAAAATCTGAAACCCTATTAGATGAGAAGATGTCTTCTTGTTTAAGCTCTTGGATTTGTTTTACTCTTTGAAAAAGAAAAAAAAGTTGAGTTGCTAGAGCAGCTTGTGATTGATTGATATAAAAATCAGGTAAAAAAGGATTTTCGGATGGTCGCTCCAAAAAAGTATCATAACTAAAAGAGTCTGCAAGAAGTTTTGTTAAAGTTGTTTTTCCGGCGCCAATAGGTCCTTCTACAGCTATAAATGTAGGCAACTTATCATACTTTTTTATATCTACTTTACCTTTTTCCATTTGCTAGGTTATTACAAAATATATCTTATCCTAACTTCAAAGCATTTAAGTATTTTTAGGTTTAAATGGCTTTAATCTGCAATTTTTTTAGTCCACCAAGCACCAACGCCGCTAAGATCTTCTCCTGATTTTTCTCTCAACAAAAGAAAATCATAAGAAGCTCTAAATCTAGGATGTTTAATTAAAATTTTGGATTTTTCAGGTATTCTTAATAACATCACTTGCATCTCCCATGTCTCTTTTATGGATTTTTGAATTCTACCCGGGATAAAGCAATGTTCATTATGTCGTTTAAGTATTATGTTTGCTGCTCTTGTAATCTTTGGAACCTTTATTTTCTTTGAATTGAGTTCACCTACCTTACTTATTAAGGCAGGCCATAAGAATACTGAAAATAAAAAGGATGGAGTTAGTGTTTTATCCTCATGAAATCTTTTATCTGTGTTTCTTAAAGCATTAAATATAAATCTTCTGTCTTTCTTGGCATCCAGATAGCCTCGCGTTATAGGTAGGATATATTTAGTAATTTGATACTTTTGCATATCTTGCATTATCGATTCCGCATTTCCCGTTAGGAACAATTTTAGTGTTTCTTCGTAAATTCTTCCTGGTGATATTTCATTGAGTAAGTGCGAAAGTTTGAGAATTTCTTTCTCAAGTTTGAGCTCAAAAGTCAGATCTAGCTTAGACCTGAATCTGATGGCTCTAATTATTCTTACAGGATCTTCTCTGAATCTTTTTGAACTATCTCCAATTGATCTGAGCACTCCATTTTGTATATCTTCGTAGCCACCAACGAAATCAATTACATCCATATTTCTGATATCTAAATATAAAGAATTAATTGTAAAGTCTCTTCTGAAGGCATCATCTTCTATGCTGCCATAGCTATTATCTCTGAGAATAATTCCTTTTTGAGATTTTCTAGTATGACTATTACTAGATGATCTAAACGTAGATATTTCTGTAATATTTCTACCGGATCTTGCATGAACTATTTTAAATCTTCTTCCAATGATTCTTGTTTTTGGAATAGCCTTTTTTATTTCTTCTGGCGTGGCATTTGTTACTACATCACAATCTTTTGGTTTTAGTCCCAGAATTGAATCTCTTACAAAACCGCCAACTATAAACGCATCGAACCCTGAATTATTTAGTTTTGCGATGATGGATTTAGCATCCTTATCAAGATGCTTAATTTTTATACCATGCTTAGAGGCCTTGATGACCTTGGGGGAGTTGGTATTTTGGTTTAGCACCAAAACATTTTAGCCATATTGTTGCCTTTCATGAATCTCTTCAATGGTTTTGCAATCAATACATCTAGTTGCGGTAGGCCTAGCCTCTAGCCTTCTTATTCCAATTTCTATCCCACAGGATGCACAATATCCATAATCATCGGATTTTAGATCTTCAATAGATTCGCTAATTTTTGATAAAAGTCTTCTTTCTCTTTCTCTAGTTCTAAGCTCTAGTGTAAATTCTTCCTCATGTGTAGCTCTATCAGATTCATCTGGAAAGTGACTAGCATTTTTTTGTATTTTGTCTGCAGTTCTGTCTTGTTCTAGTTGTAATTGTTTTTTCCAACTCGCTAGTATTTCTTGAAAATGCTGTTTTTGTTTGGCGTTCATATATTTTTCATTTTTCTTAAGCGCATAGGGCTTAATTGAAGCCAGGAATTGAGACTCTTCATAACGATCTACTTTGTTATTTTTCTTAGATGTTACTTTTTTAGTTGATACCGTCTTTGCTGAACTTTTTTTAGCAGTTGTTTTCTTAGCAGGCTTTGTTTTAGTAGGGGCTTTTTTTGCCGATATTTTCTTAGCAGGAGTCTTTTTTATAGTCGCTTTTTTTACAGTTTTTTTTGCAGGCATTTCGTGAATTCTCTAATTGTTTAATGCTGAAGGCGCAGCAATTTAGCAGAATAATTTTTCAATTGCTAGTAAAAGTTCTTTTAATTTCTTCGTATTCTTTTTTTGACAGTCTAGGCCCATTTTTTTGAACAATTTTAGAAGCAGCATAGCATCCAAATTTTGAGGATTCTTCAAGATTTTTTTGATTATTTAGACCATTTAAAACAGCACCAGCAAACATATCGCCAGCACCATTTGTGTCTATAGCCTTAACCTCTTGTCCAGAAACAGAAAATTCATAATTTTCATCATAACCGATGCAACCATCCGACCCTTTTGTAATAATAAGGTTACGAGCGTAATTTTTGAAATAACTAAAAATTTCCTTTTCAATAACACTACCGGCGAACTCCTGCGCTTCCGATTCATTGCAGAAAATTAGATCGCAATTAATTTCTATGAGTTCTACAAGCTCTTTTTTAAATGATTTCACTATAAAAGCATCAGATAAAGATAGAGCTACTTTAGTGTTGTGTTTTTTTGCTTGTGTTATTGCCTCTTTAAAAGTGTCATAACCTTCTGGAGAAGCAACTAGATAGCCTTCTAAAAATATGTAATTAGAATTTTTGATAACTTCTTCATCCACATTTCTGGTAGAAATATTAGAATTTATTCCAAGGTTTGTGCACATGGTTCTTTCTGCATCATCTGAGATCATTACTAGACATTGCCCAGAAGGTATTTCTGAATCAATCAATTCAGAAGTATGACCTATTCCATTAGACGATAAATCTTCCAGGTAAAATCTTCCGTTGTCATCATCAGAAACAATACAAGACATATGACAAGAAGATCCAAAAAGAGAAGCAGCTACAACCGAATTGGTGGCAGAACCACCACAAGCCTTGTCAGGTGATTTCCCGAGATCCATGAGCTCTTGAATTAAATTAAGCTGATCATCTTTTTCAATTAATGTCATCCCTCCCTTGGCTATACCTCTTTCTTCATTCGCTTTAACGAAATCATCATCAATTTGAAAGGTTATATCAACTAAAGCGCTACCAAGACAACAAAGATCATATTTCATTTTTTTACACAAAATTTTTTAAAAAACGTAGACTGTGCCAAATGGAGCAAGTAATCAAGTATTAAATGAAATTTAAGCTAACAATAGGATTTTTTATAGGCTTTATTTCGATAATAGTCATTATTTTTACTGCCGCAACTGTTGCCGTTCTCGACTATCGAGTTACATCTAAACTAGACGGCGTATTGTGGACCATACCCGCAAAAATATATTCACGTCCTTTAGAGTTAGCAGAAGGCATTAACCTTAATAAGGATAATTTGATTAAAGAACTAGAAATGCTCTCGTATGAAAGGGTTAAAAATCCTGTGCAGCCTGGTGAGTTTAAATTTTCTAAAGATGATTTAAAAATATTTTTAAGAGGTTATTTAGATCAGCGATCAGGTATATTTAATATCAATTTTGATGCTTCTGAGATTAAGGGAATTACCAATCAGTTGGGTATAGCCGAAGATTTAATAAAACTTGAACCAACCGTTATTGGTGGCATGTACCCTTCCCATATGGAGGATAGGGTACTGCTTAATTGGCCAGAAGTGCCACCTATTCTAGTGGATACTATTCTTGCAGTTGAGGATCAAGACTTTTTTAACCACTATGGAATATCATTGAAATCTATTTCACGAGCATTTCTGAGAAATGTCCAAGCCGGAGAGGTAGAGCAAGGTGGAAGTACCATCACACAACAATTAGCTAAAAGCCTTTTCTTTTCATCTGAGCAGACCATCAGAAGAAAGGTTTTAGAAGCAATAGCTTCTTTGATAATAGAATTTCGTTATTCAAAAGAAGAAATTCTTTTGGCATACATTAATGATGTATTCCTTGCACAATCAGGGAAGAGAGCAATTCATGGATTTGGGATGGGTGCACAACATTTTTTTGGCACTTCAGTTCAAAATCTTTCTACGGATCAAGTGGCTCTTTTGGTAGGAATGCTCAAGGGACCCTCTTTTTACAACCCAAGAAGAAATCCTAATAACGCTACCAAAAGAAGGAACTTAGTTTTAAGAGTTTTAAATACTAGCAATAAAATATCAGACTCATCATTCGAGACATTGAGAAATAAAGAGCTTGGAGTCTCCTTACCTAATTATAGAAGTGAGACGCGATATCCCGCATTTCATGACATAGTTAGGCTAGAACTCCAGAAGAATTTTAATGAGAAAGAACTTCGAACTAAAGGCTTGGCTGTCGAAACTAATTTGGACCCTGTATTACAAGATTCTTTAGAGAATAATCTTCAAAAAACTAAAGTACAGTTAATAAAAAAATATGGATCTAGATTAGAGGAGCTTGAAGGCGCTGCTATTGCAGTTGATATTTCCAGCGGTGAAATCAAAGCTGTTGCGGGAAGTACTGAACCCTCTAGTTATGGTTTCAATAGATCTATAAATGCTATAAGACCAATAGGATCTCTAGTGAAACCTTTCATCTATCTAACTGCATTAGATCAATATAATGATTACAATCTTACAACTTTATTAGATGATTCTAAGTTAAGTCTTATGAGTGGCGGTCAGCTTTGGGAGCCTGATAACTTTGATAAGAAATTTCACGGCGAAATACCATTACATGTGGCTCTATGGCAATCTTATAATATAGCTTCAGCCAGGCTTGGATTAGATTTGGGATATGAAGCTGTAGAAAATATGTTTCTTAACCTTGGCATAAAAAAGGATGTTCCTAATTATCCTTCCATTTTTATAGGGTCATTTGAACTTTCTCCTTATCAGGCTATTCAAGCTTATCAGACTATAGCAAGTGATGGTTTTTACTCGCCTTTGAGATCAATTAGGCAAATTAAAGATACTACGGGTAAGATAGAATTCACTTACCCTTACAGTATAGATCAAACAATTAGACCTGAGCCGGTAGCATTATTGAAATTTGCGATGCAACAAACCTTTGAACGCGGTACTGCAAGAGGATATTCAAAGAGGCAGATTCAATTATGGAATGCTGGAGGGAAAACAGGTACCTCAGATGATCAGAGAGACAGTTGGTTTGTTGGTTTTGCAGGCGAACTTTTGGTTCTTGTATGGCTGGGATTTGATGACAATAGACAAACCCCCTTGACTGGACGAACAGGTGCATTTCAGGTCTGGAAGAATTTCATAAATGATATTAAACCCGTTAAAACCACCCAATCTTCATTGCCACGAATTAATTACGTTTGGACAGATATTGGAGATGGATTAAGAAGTGGTAAAAAATGTAAAAATTCTATACTTATACCTTTTATAGAAGGAACTGAACCGAATAAAATACCAGATGTCAGAAAAGAGTGTTCAAGTAAGATTGCAAGTTCAAGAAATACTGTAATGGATAAGTTAAAAGAAGTTTTTGAGGTGGGCCAGGGGTGAAGTTAATTAAATTATCAACAATACTCTTAATTGTTATCGGCCTATTATCATGTGCATCTAATCAAAAAATGAGGGATGTCAGTAACTATAAAATTCCAGTAAATGATTTCTCCAGAACTGTTGAACTTTTGATTTCTAACCAAGAGTTCTTGGAAGAAGAAATTATGAAAATAAATTCGCAAAATCCTTCTGTTCAAAGGATACTTTTAGCTGCTGACTTCGACTTGAAACAAGAAAACTATATTAAAACTAACTCTGAACTCGAAAGGGCTTATAGAATAACTAAAAATGATGCTGCTCTATATCTGAGATTAGCACACTTAAGGTATAAACAAGGATTATTGAAGGAATCTGAATCTTTTGCCTCTAAAGGATTGTTGTTAACAGATATTTCATCTTGGGAAAGATTGCTTCTAAATGTTTATCTTAAAAACTAAGCCTAGATAGTCTGATTGCAAGTATATATAATCCGCTCCCCTTAAATATTGAAGCTTATTGATGACCAAAGTTGGAATTATAGGAGGATCAGGTTTTGCTGGTGAAGAGCTAATAAAACTCTTATCTCTGCATGACTCAAGCTCTATAGTAGCTATTAGCTCAAGAGAGCTCAAAAACACTCCTGTGTCAGACTTATTTCAAGGTACTGATTTAAATTTTGTAGATCCGGAAGATCAGATTTTTTTTCAGTGTGATGTCGTTTTCTTTGCAACTCCTCATGGAACTGCAATGAATAAAGCAAACTCTTTTATTCAGAAAGGAATAAAAGTCATTGATCTATCTGCAGATTTTCGACTAAAAGATCCTTCAATCTGGAAAGAATGGTACGGCTCGAACCATAAAGATTTAGAAAACTTAAAAAATTCTATTTACGGTCTAACTGAGCTTAACGCTGAGTTGATCGAAACAGGTAATCTTATAGCTGTGCCTGGTTGTTATCCAACTGCATCTATTCTCGGTTTGCTTCCTTTAGTTAGCAACAAGCTTCCAATAGATTCAATTATCATTGATGCAAAGTCAGGAATTAGTGGGGCAGGTAGGACTACAGTTAACGAAAGTTTAAAAGATGACATTCAAGAAAATTTTAGAGCTTATGCTACTGGAGGACATCGACATCTCCCCGAAATAATTGAAGTCCTTGAAGGAATTCATGGATCATCTTTAAAGATTAATTTTTTGCCCCACCTTATTCCTGCGATGAGAGGAATTTACTCAACTATGTATGTTAATTTCGAGGATACTCAGTATCAATCTATAGAAGATATTTATAGAGATTTTTATCAAGACTCACTTAATATTGAATTAATGTTAGATGATCAGGTTCCTGAAATTCTAAAAGTTGCTGAGACAAATAATTGTCAGATAGGTATTTATCAATCAGCCATTGAGAATCAAATTGTAATCATTTCAGCTATTGATAATTTAGTTAAGGGAGCCGCAGGTCAAGCGATAGAATGTTACAATCTAATCACTGGCAATTATCAATTGAAAGGTATAAATAATGGTTGAAACTTATACACCCTCTTTAATGCAACTGACTGACGGAGCTGTTCATAAGATCTTATCTCTTAAAAATAAAGAGTCAGAATCTGAAATTTTAAATCTCAGGGTATATGTTACCGGCGGAGGGTGTTCGGGTTTTCAGTATGGATTTTCTTTTGACAATACGATAGATGAAGACGACACCTGTATAGAAAAAGAAGGAGCTAATCTGGTTATTGACTCATTAAGCTTGCAGTATCTTCAGGGATCAACAGTAGATTACGTGGAAGATTTAACGGGTTCAAAATTTATAATTTCTAACCCGAATGCCACTACGACTTGCGGATGTGGGGAGTCCTTCTCTATTTAGTAGGTAAATACACTTTACCCAAGAAGACTTTTTCATTGCTTCCTGTAATTGCACTCATATCAAATTTGATATTACTCATTCTTTTGTATGCCAACCAAGCAAAACAAATAGCTTCTATATAATCTGGATCTAGCCCGAGTTTAGCTGTCGTGTAACATTTTTCTCCCAAAAGGAATGATATCCTGCTCATCAAAAATTTATTGTGAACTCCACCACCACATATATATATTTTTTCACTAGCGATTTTAAATTTCTCCAAAGAATTCGAGAGACTACTTGCAGTAAGTTCTACCAAGGTTGCTTGGGTATCAGAAGGATTTACTTCTCGGTTTAGTTTCATTAGACAATCTTGAAGCCAAGTTAAATTGAAGTAATCTGGGCCAGTACTTTTAGGCGGCTCAAGCGAAAAATAATTGTCCTTCATCATTATATTTAGTAAGTCTTGATCTACAGTACCTGATTTTGCCCATCTACCTTCGTTGTCGTAGTTTTCCTTTCTATTCTTTTTTGTCCAAATATCTAAAAGACAATTCCCTGGACCAGTATCAAAACCTGTTAGCTCTCCGGTACCTAATAACGAAACATTAGTAATACCTCCTATATTTATTATTAATCTCCTTTTATCATCTTTAGCGAATACTTCTTTATGAAAAACAGGAGATAAAGGTGCGCCTTGTCCTCCTTTTGTAATGTCATCATCCCTGAAATTGGCAATAGTTTTTATACCGAGCTGATTACTCATTAACTGAGGATTACCAATTTGAAGTGAAAAAGGAGGTATAGAATTAGGTTCATGTTTTATAGTTTGCCCATGAGAACCTATTGCCTCAATTTTTTCTTTTTTCAAACTGAGAGATGCAATAAATTCTTCTACTTTATCGCAGAAAAATTCGCCTAGTCTTAAATCTAAATCTTTGATTAGTGTTTCGTTAAGCTGCTTTGATCTTGTATTTTCAGTAATTTCTTCTTTTATGTTACTTGGTATTTCGTAATTATTTAGTCCAATTATGTTCAACTCATTATCAGAAAACTCAACTGCTGCACAATCTAAAGAATCTGCACTAGTTCCAGTCATTAAGCCAATGTAGATTTTACCCGCCATAAACTTCTCTCTTATTAATGAGATATTTATAATTACTTAGTTCATTCAGGAGATTTTGAGATACTTTTCTATAGTTATTGATTTCAGAAGAATTAATGGGTGAGGCATTTGGAAATTTTACTTTAAGAGGGTCCGTGTGCTTTCCATTAACATGGAATTCATAATGTAAATGAGGGCCTGTTGCTAGACCAGTGCTACCTACATACCCAATTGTTTGACCTTGTTTGACCTTACGACCGACTTTTGTTCTGGAGCTAAATTTATCCAGATGACAGTAACGAGTAACATAATCTTCAGAGTGCTTAATCTTAATTTCGTTACCACATCCTCCATTATATTCAGCAAATAATATTGTTCCATCACCAGTTGCTCTAATTGGAGAGCCCTTGTTGGCTGCATAATCTACTCCTTTGTGTGCTCTTATTGTGTGTAAAACAGGATGCCTTCTATTAAGATTATACTTTGAACTTATGTAACTTAATTTCACAGGAGATCTAAGAAATGCCTTTTTTACATTTTGGCCATCAAGATTAAAATACTCAGAAGTGTTAGAATCCAAGTCATATCTAACTGCAATAAATTTTTTATCCCTATTATTAAACTCTGAAATAAGGATATCCCCGTCTATTACTTTCTCTCCATTAATAATTATTTCCTCATAGATTATGCTGTAACTGTCACCTTTTCTTATGTCATGAGTAAAATCTATATCCCAACCGTTAATGTAAGCCAAGTCCATTAATACACTGTCCGGGACATTTTCCTTTAGACCGGACACATACATTGAATCTTCAATGATCACGTTTTTAAAGACTTTAACTTTTTCTATTTTTGATACGTATTTTGAAATGGAGTAACTATCCTCATTTCTTTCAGCTTGTATGCCACTCTTTATGTCATCAATATAAAACAATTTTAGCAGCTCTCCTTTGTCATTCATTAAGATCTTGATCTTATCTCCAACTTCAATTTTCGATAAAAGACTACTTTCTTTGCTATTAATTAACTTGATTATGTCTTCTTGCAAAACTCCAAGTTTATTCAAAATTGTAAAGAGTGAATCATTTCTTTTAATTAAAGCCTCTTTTTCTATTGGGGGTATATCAATTTGATAGCCATCAGTAAGGGAACTAAGAGAAAGTGATTTTGTGAGTTCGGAGTATTGATTTTTTTCAGTAAATTTTATATTGCCTAGTAGGCTGATAGAAATTATCAAAATCAAGCCAATCAAAAGAGTAAAGATATGCTTTCTCGGAAAGTTTTTTAAAACATTGATTAATTCTCTAACCAGCATAAAGTCGAATGATACCTTAAAAAAGGACATATAATAGAATAACAATGAGCAAAGAGAACCTAGAATTACTTACTAGAGGGACTGAAGAAATTATCCCTCAAGAGAGCTTTTTAGAGCAGATAAAATCAAAGAGAAAGTTAAGAATTAAAGCGGGATTCGATCCTACCTCGCCTGATTTACATTTAGGCCATACTGTACTTTTGAATAAGATGAAAATCTTCCAAGATTTAGGTCATGAAGTAATTTTTTTGATTGGAGATTTTACTGGTCTAGTTGGAGATCCTTCGGGAGTAAATGAAACACGCCCAGTTTTAACCCAAGACCAGCTTGATAAAAATGCAGAGACTTACAAAGAACAGGTTTTCAAAATCTTAGATCCTAAAAAAACAGAGATCAGATTCAATTCTGAATGGATGAACCAAGTTGATCCATCTGAATTTATTAAAATGCTCTCGTCTTATACAGTTGCAAGAATGTTAGAGCGGGATGATTTCTCGAAAAGATATAAATCTCAACAGCCGATTTCTATTCATGAATTTTTGTATCCTATTTTACAAGGGTTTGATTCTGTAAAATTGGAAGCAGACGTTGAATTGGGTGGAACAGATCAAAAGTTTAATTTACTTTTAGGTCGCGAAGTTCAAAAACACTATGGATGTAATCAACAATCCATTATGACTGTTCCTCTTCTTGAAGGTTTAGATGGTGTTAAGAAGATGTCCAAATCTTTAGGTAATTATGTAGCTCTGGAAGATAGCCCTGATGACATGTTTGGAAAAATTATGTCTATTTCCGACAATTTAATGTGGCGATATTTTTCTCTTTTGAGTTTTAAATCTTCTGGCGAGATTTCTAACCTGAAAAAAGAGATTAAAGAAGGAGCTAATCCAAGAGATATTAAGTTTTTACTTGCTGAAGAAATAGTTGAAAGATTCAATAATGGTTGGGGTAGCAAATCAAAAGAGAATTTTATAAACAGATTCCAAAAAGGAAATATTTCACAGGACCTTGACGAAATAAATCTTGAAATCATAGAAAATTCAGAGCTTTTAACCAGAGTTTTAAAAGAATCAGAGTTGCTAAAGAGCACCTCTGATGCCATCCGGATGATAAAGCAAGGCGCAATTAAAGTTAATGATGAAAGAGTTTCAGATCCTAAATTCTCATTAAAAAAAGGCTCTTCGAATTTGGTGTTAGTAGGTAAAAAGAAAGCTGCAAAAATTAATATCAAATAATAGAGAAAAACTTCTTTGAAACACCATATTATGTTGTATACTGCGCTGCCTTCTTACGTGAAGGGGAGTTTTTTAAAAGTTTTAATAAGTAATTCGTGTGGGCGCTTATAATTAAGCGCAACTTACCAAAGTCAGTAATTAATTCATATTTATATAGATTAATAAGCTGATTTAGTGTCATTTTGGCACTTAATTCAAAATTCAATTGAAGAGTTTGATCATGGCTCAGATTGAACGCTGGCGGTAACTTTTAAACATGCAAGTCGAGCGGTAACAGACATAAAGATTCAGCTTGCTGAATCCGGTGCTGACGAGCGGCGAACGGGTGAGTAACGCGTAGGAATCTACCCAGTAGCGGGGGATAGCCCGAGGAAACTCGGATTAATACCGCATACGCCCCGAGGGGGAAAGGGGGCAGTTTACTGCTCTCACTATTGGATGAGCCTGCGTAAGATTAGCTTGTTGGTAGGGTAATGGCCTACCAAGGCGACGATCTTTAGCTGGTCTGAGAGGACGATCAGCCACATTGGGACTGAGACACGGCCCAGACATCTACGGATGGCAGCAGTTAAGAATATTGGACAATGGGGGCAACCCTGATCCAGGTATACCGCGTGTGTGAAGAAGGCCCTAGGGTTGTAAAGCACTTTAATCAGAGAAGAAGCATTTTAAGTTAATACCTTATTATGTTGACGTTACCTGAAGAATAAGGACCGGCTAACTCCGTGCCAGCAGCCGCGGTAATACGGAGGGTCCAAGCGTTAATCGGAATTACTGGGCGTAAAGCGCGCGTAGGCGGTTTAGCAAGTTGTATGTGAAAGCCCTGGGCTCAACCTAGGAACTGCATCCAAAACTACTAAGCTAGAGTACGAGAGAGGAGAGTAGAATTTCTGGTGTAGCGGTGAAATGCGTAGATATCAGAAGGAATACCAATGGCGAAGGCAGCTCTCTGGCTCGTCACTGACGCTGAGGTGCGAAAGCGTGGGTAGCAAACAGGATTAGATACCCTGGTAGTCCACGCCGTAAACGATGACAACTAGCCGTTGGGCAGATTTAACTGTTCAGTGGCACAGCTAACGCATTAAGTTGTCCGCCTGGGGAGTACGGCCGCAAGGCTAAAACTCAAATGAATTGACGGGGGCCCGCACAAGTGGTGGAGCATGTGGTTTAATTCGATGCAACGCGAAGAACCTTACCAATCCTTGAAATCTAGCGAAGTTCGCAGAGATGTGAATGTGCCTTCGGGAACGCTATGACAGGTGTTGCATGGCTGTCGTCAGCTCGTGTCGTGAGATGTATGGTTAAGTCCAGTAACGAGCGCAACCCCTATCCTTATTTGCCAGCGCGTAATGGCGGGAACTATAGGGAGACTGCCGGGTGAAACCCGGAGGAAGGCGGGGACGAGGTCAAGTCATCATGGCCCTTATGGATTGGGCTACACACGTGCTACAATGGGAAGTACAGAGGGATGCGAAAGCGCGAGCTGAAGCCAAACCCTTAAAACTTTTCTTAGTCCGGATTGGAGTCTGCAACTCGACTCCATGAAGTCGGAATCACTAGTAATCGCGAATCAGAATGTCGCGGTGAATACGTTCTCGGGCCTTGTACACACCGCCCGTCACATCATGGAAGTGGGTTGCACCAGAAGTGGTTAGTCTAACCTTCGGGATGACGATCACCACGGTGTGATTCATGACTGGGATGAAGTCGTAACAAGGTAGCCCTAGGGGAACCTGGGGCTGGATCACCTCCTTAAAATAAAATCGTTTTTTTGTAGGCGTTCACACGAATTACTTATTTATCTTTAATCTCTTTATAGATTTCAGATGCGTTTTTTAACATTTTTATAAGTTCAATCAAGTCATATCAAGAGCATTTATGTTCTGGATATGCAAATTAATTATTCATTAAAGGTTTTATTATTCTTTTAATCCGAAACCTTATTTGAATAACTGCAAAGTAATTTGGCGTTTTTGTGTTTTTTTAAAAACACATATAGTAGATAGAAATACTTGAAAATATCATTAAGTTAATTGATGTAATATGGTCAAGTAATGAAGTGCAAACGGTGGATGCCTTGGCAGCTAGAGGCGATGAAGGACGTAGTAACTTGCGATAAGCTTCGGGGAGTCGGTAACAGGCTTTGATCCGGAGATTTCCGAATGGGAAAACCCACCTAGGATAACCTAGGTATTTTTATCTGAATTCATAGGATAAAGAGGCAAACGCGGAGAATTGAAACATCTTAGTAACCGCAGGAAAAGAAATCAATTGAGATTCTGTGAGTAGCGGCGAGCGAAAGCGGAACAGCCCTTAAGCTTTATATTGGTTAGTGGAATGGTTTGGAAAGACCAGTCGTAGAAGGTGATAGCCCTGTACACGAAAACTAATTTAAAGTGAAATCGAGTAGGTCGGGACACGAGAAATCTTGACTGAAAATGGGGGGACCATCCTCCAAGGCTAAATACTCCTAGCTGACCGATAGTGAACCAGTACCGTGAGGGAAAGGCGAAAAGAACCCCGGAGAGGGGAGTGAAATAGAACCTGAAACCGTTTGCATACAAGCTGTCGGAGCTATTAGTTTACTAATAGTGACGGCGTACCTTTTGTATAATGGGTCAGCGAGTTAATTTCTGTGGCAAGCTTAACTTTTTTAAGGAAGGCGCAGGGAAACCGAGTCTTAATAGGGCGACTTAGTCTCAGGTATTAGACGCGAAACCGGACGATCTATCCATGGCCAGGGTGAAGGTGAGGTAACACTCACTGGAGGCCCGAACCCACCTATGTTGAAAAATGGGGGGATGAGCTGTGGATAGGAGTGAAAGGCTAATCAAGTTCGGAGATATCTCGTTCTCCCCGAAATCTATTTAGGTAGAGCCTCTCATATTACTGCTGGGGGTAGAGCACTGTTTCGGCTAGGGGGTCATCCCGACTTACCAAACCGATGCAAACTCCGAATACCAGCAAGTACAGTGAGGGAGACAGACTGCGGGTGCTAACGTCCGTAGTCAAGAGGGAAACAACCCAGATCGCCAGCTAAGGTCCCAAAGTATTATTAAGTGGGAAACGTTGTAGGAAGGCCCAAACAGCTAGGAGGTTGGCTTAGAAGCAGCCATCCTTTAAAGAAAGCGTAACAGCTCACTAGTCGAGTCGGCCTGCGCGGAAGATGTAACGGGGCTAAATAATACACCGAAGCTGCGAATGAATATTTATATTCATGGTAGGGGAGCGTTCTGTATGCCACTGAAGGTGAATCGAGAGGTTTGCTGGAGGTATCAGAAGTGAGAATGCTGACATAAGTAACGATAAGAGGGGTGAAAAACCTCTCCGCCGAAAGACCAAGGTTTCCTGTCCAACGTTAATCGGGACAGGGTGAGTCGACCCCTAAGGCGAGGGCGAAAGCCGTAGTCGATGGGAAATAGGTTAATATTCCTATACTTCTTGTTACTGCGATGGAGTGACGGAGAAGGCTAGGCCAGCACAGCGATGGTTGTCTGTGTTTAAGGTTGTAGGCTGGAGATCTAGGTAAATCCGGATTTCTAAGGCCGAGAGCTGATGACGATTATCTCTTAGGAGATAAGAAGTGGTTGATGCCATGCTTCCAGGAAAAACTTCTAAGCTATAGGTAGCAAGGAATCGTACCGTAAACCGACACAGGTGGTCAGGTAGAGAATACTAAGGCGCTTGAGAGAACTCTGGTGAAGGAACTAGGCAAAATGGTACCGTAACTTCGGGAGAAGGTACGCCCTCATTACGTGACGAGACTTGCTCTCTGAGCGGAAGAGGGTCGAAGATACCAGGTGGCTGCGACTGTTTACTAAAAACATAGCACTCTGCTAACACGAAAGTGGACGTATAGGGTGTGACGCCTGCCCGGTGCCGGAAGGTTAATTGATCGGGTTAGCCCCTTGTGGGCGAAGCTCGTGATCGAAGCCCCGGTGAACGGCGGCCGTAACTATAACGGTCCTAAGGTAGCGAAATTCCTTGTCGGGTAAGTTCCGACCTGCACGAATGGCGTAACGATGGCCACGCTGTCTCCACCAGAGACTCAGTGAAATTGAATTTGCGGTGAAGATGCCGTATACGCGCGGCTAGACGGAAAGACCCCGTGCACCTTTACTATAGGTTCACACTGGACTTTGAGTTTATTTGTGTAGGATAGGTGGGAGACTTTGAAGCAGGAGCGCCAGCTCTTGTGGAGTCGTCCTTGAAATACCACCCTATTAAATTTGAAGTTCTAACTTAGGCCCGTAATCCGGGTCGAGGACAGTGTGTGCTGGGTAGTTTGACTGGGGCGGTCTCCTCCCAAAGAGTAACGGAGGAGTGCGAAGGTAACCTCAGCACGGTCGGACATCGTGCAATGAGTGCAATGGCATAAGGTTGCTTAACTGCGAGACTGACACGTCGAGCAGATACGAAAGTAGGTCATAGTGATCCGGTGGTTCTGAATGGAAGGGCCATCGCTCAACGGATAAAAGGTACGCCGGGGATAACAGGCTAATACCCCCCAAGAGTTCACATCGACGGGGGTGTTTGGCACCTCGATGTCGGCTCATCACATCCTGGGGCTGAAGCAGGTCCCAAGGGTATGGCTGTTCGCCATTTAAAGTGGTACGCGAGCTGGGTTTAGAACGTCGTGAGACAGTTCGGTCCCTATCTGCCGTGCGCGTTGGAAAATTGAGAAGAGTTGCTCCTAGTACGAGAGGACCGGAGTGAACGAACCTCTGGTGTTCGGGTTGTCATGCCAGTGGCATTGCCCGGTAGCTATGTTCGGAAAGGATAACCGCTGAAAGCATATAAGCGGGAAGCCTCCTTCAAGACTAGTTTTCCCTGGACCTTCGGGTCCTAAAGAGCCGTTCAAGACTAGGACGTTGATAGGCAGGATGTGTAAGTGCTGTAAGGCATTGAGCTAACCTGTACTAATTGCTCGATCGGCTTGACCGTATTACATCAAGTAATTTCTTGATATAACCAAGTTGCTAAATAGATTGAATTTATAAGTTTATGTCTGATGACTATAGCAAGAGTGAACCACCTGATACCTTTTCGAACTCAGAAGTGAAACCTTTTAGCGCCGATGGTAGTGTGGTTGCGACCATGTGAGAGTAGGACATCGTCAGACTTTTTTTTAAATAACCCTTCTAATTTTTAATTAGGAGGGTTTTTTTCTGCCAATAATAAGGCTCCAAGAGCGGAGGCATATTCACCATTTTGCGGGAAATGTGGTGTAAATCCTGTGATAGAAGCGGCTTCTTCAAGTGACTCTTTAAGACCATTAAAAGAAGGAGCTCTTCCAACAACTACAATTTGTTTAGCCTCGAACATCATTGCTACTGATGTTGCTATCCTAGCGGCGGTCTGACCTACTAAATTAATAATACCAGCTGCAATATCTTCCTTAGAGTATCCATCTTCAATTTTAGTTATCTTCCCAAAATTAACTGCTGTTGTAGAGGGAGGTAATTGACCTATGGGACCTGATACGACATCTTCCAATATTAAATCAACCTGACTTTTATTACCTTTTTCTGCCAGAGATGCGATTTCAAAAGGGTCACTGGTATTTAATAGCAGTTTACTTAAACCTAGAACAGTTCCTCCACCAACTCCTGTGCCAGAGCAATGTGTGAATGTTCCATTTTGTGCATGAATACAAGCGGTACCTGATCCAGCACTAACTATAATTACTGAGTCTTCTTTATTTAATCCAGAAAGATTCATTGAGCCCTCTCCTATCGCTTCTATTTCATTGATATGGATAATTGGAGTTGAATCTATTTCATCGCCTAACTCTAAATGTCTGCCACCAGTAACAGCCAAAAAACCCTGATTTGAAGTAAAGTCTACATCAGGAAAGAGTTCCCTAATTCTTTGATGATTCAAATTTTTAGAGCTTAGCTCCATACTATGGGCTAGCTCGTCACCATTTCTTCTCAGAGTATCTGTTACTGTAATACCAAAATCAGCCGATATATTCATGGGGTATTCTATTAATAATGAGTTAGTATAAGCGAGGTTATTATTATAAAGGGGAATATGATAGGTTTGTAAATGGATATAAGACAGATAGTTATGGTCTCAACTCTAAGAGATCCAATTGTTAACAATCTATGTGAGTTGTTTGAATGCGAAGTCGCTTTTAATGATCCCGGAGTTGGCCATTTTGGTCTTGAAAATGCCGTTATCCCTATAGGAACAGATTTTTTAGAAGTAGTTAGTCCGAAAGAAGAAAATACAACAGCCGGGAGGTTCTTGGAAAAGAGAAATGGTGATGGCGGTTACATGATCATAATTCAAGTAGATGACTTTAAGGATTCAAAAGGCTTGGCAGAAAAGAATAATATAGAGATTGTTTGGGAAACAGATCTACCCGAAGCAAAAGCTATTCATCTTCATCCTAAACAAATGGGAGGGGCAATACTTTCTCTTGACTGGATGAATCCTAAGGAAAGTTGGAAATGGGCTGGACCTGAGTGGACAAGTCATATATTTGGACCTATAACAGGTATAGATGGAGTCCAAATTCAGTCTGACAATCCTGAGGTTATGTTTCAAGACTGGCTTAAAGTTTTAGGTAATCCCAAATCAAGTAAAGAAAAGTTAAAAATATTTTTAGATGACACCTGGTTAGAATTTATTTTGGATAGTGATGGAAGAGGTCCTGGGATTTCAGCTTTTAGCCTCAAGGCAAAAGATCACGATATTATTAATAAAAGAGCTGCAGAGTTAGGCTTTATAAATGAAGGTATAATTTGTTTAGGCGGATTAAAATTCTATCTAGTATGAAGAAAAGTATTCTATGCTTTTTAACGATTTTTCTCTTGTCTTGTGGGGGTGGCGGCGGAGGCAGTTCGAGTTCTCCTATTCCCCAAACTTCCACTGGAAGCGAAAGTACTCAAAGTACAAATACATCCTCCTCTTCAACTTCCACAACAACAACTACTAGTTCTTATAATCCTAATCTACCTACTTCAGGTTCAATTTCGCTTACAGGCAATTTTGATGCCGACAAAATGACCTATGAAGATTCCTCAGAATATAGTGATCAATATGGTTTAGGTTTAATCAAGGCTTCATCTGCTTATGCGAGGGGAGCTACAGGAAGAGGTGCAATTATAGGTATCATGGATTCCGGCGTTGATACTTCTCACCAAGAGTTAAACAGCCCCAATAAACTATTACCGGAAAGTTATTTAGTCTATCCAGATAGATCACCAACAACTGATGAAAAACGTCATGGTTCTCATGTTGCAGGTATCGCCTTAGGCGAAAGGGATGGATCTGGAATACATGGAGTTGCATTTGACGCTCAGTTATTTTTTATCTCCATAGAACTAGGAACTGCGGGTGATACTTATGACCCTGCAACTATTGATTCATCAATAGACTATACTGGAATCGATAATAGTTGGTCTCAACTTGAAGCTGAGTTTGTTTCCAAGGAGGTTACAGTTGTTAACGGAAGTTTTGGCTATCAAGGGAATATAAATGACTATACCGAAGAGAATATAAGGCAAGCATTTCCAAAGACTATTGAAGTACTAGCACAATCACAAAAAGCAGATGAAAATAAAACAATTTTTGTTTGGGCGGCTGGTAATGGTGGCGGCTATGCAGATCAAGGAGTTGATTATTCAAGTCCAGAGGTATTTGGAGGTTTGGCGTACCTTCTACCAGAACTAAGAGGAAATACTGCTGCTGTTGTTTCAGTCGATGAGGATGGCTCTATAAGTAGCTTTTCTAATAGATGTGGTGTTGCACAAGATTATTGTTTGGCAGCTCCTGGAAATTCCATCTTGAGTGTATATGTTCAAGATGAACCAACAATTGATTCTTATGGAAGGGCTAGCGGTACTTCAATGGCAGCACCTCATGTTTCAGGAGGAGTAGCTCTTCTAGCTGATTATTTTGATGGACAGTTAGGTAATACAGAAATACTGCAAAGACTTTTTATTACAGCAAATAAATCAGGTATCTATTCAGACTCTGAAATTTATGGTCAAGGTCTAATGGATTTGGATGCTGCAACAAAACCAGTAGGTACTGCAATGATCGCAACGGCTGGTACATCTCTTTCTGCCTTAAATCTCAAAGAAGAGGGAAGTTATATAGGAATAGTAGGTCCAGCATTTGGTAATGTTATCTCTAAGAAATTAAGCAAGTTATCTTATGTAGTTTTTGATGAATTAGGTGCTCCTTTTAAGAGATCTTTCAATGATCGCATATTGAATAACATACCTAATATAAGTTGGCTGACATCTTTTCAACTCAATCCAAGTAAACGGGTTTATGAGAGATCAATTGCAATGAAAAATGGTTTCATTCAATTAGGCATTAATGATGGTTACCCTCAAGAACATAATCTTCTGTCTTTGTGGGCTGATACTGAGAATAAATTAACCTATTTTTCATTTGAACAAAGTCTTACCCAAAATAGTAAATTATTTTTTGGCAGTGGAACAAGTCCTAACACCTATCTTTCATCAAAAAAAGGCTTCAAATATAAAGGAATCCCTTTTCTGGAGTATTCATCTGATGGATCTTATGTTGGCATGGATATCGATATGCCTTCGAAAAAATCTATGCTTTTTTCATTTTTTCAAGGCTCTCATCGAGATGGTAAAAGGTTCGTAAATCAAATAGGAGATAGCAAAGGTATTCTTTTAGAGGTCAGAGATTATAAAGAAATGTTTTCAATCTCATATCAAGTAGGGTTCACAACAAATAATACCAATTTATTAGGTATATCTTCAGAAGGAAGTTTCGGACAGGCTGACAAATCTCTAACTTCTTTTATTGGTGTAGACTTCTTAAATAGAGTAAAAGATACTTTTTTTAAAAGTTCATTTCATGTAGGTATGACTTCTTCAACTTTCAATCAAATGAGAATGATAGAAGATATAGAGGATACATACTTCTCATCTTTTGATATAGGAATTTACAAAGATAATATATTCACTTACTCAGATTCATTAGGAGTGGAAGTGTATCAACCTCTAAGGTCAGAACGAGCTAATATTAATTTCTCTCTTCCTGTTGGCCGAACAAAGGATAGACAGATAGTCTTTCAAAACCTTAATCTAGATTTAACTCCTTCTGGAAGACAAATAAATTCTCAATTAGTTTATAACACGAAAAGTCGTAACCTCTCTTTCTTTGGAAAGATAGGTTTAGTGTCTAACGAATTTCACCAAAAAGAAAGTAGAGTGAAGCCATACTTTCAGTTCGATTTTGAATTAAGCCTAGAATAATCCTTGAGCTGCATGAGCAGCCAATTCTTTCTCAGATTGTTGGTCTATTTCCTTGGATGACTCTAGTGGCTTATTGAGTTCTGCCCAATCAATTTCGAATTCACTATCTGCATCCATATATGAAGTGAGATTAAGCTTTTCGTAAAGTGGAAGTACTTTATCTGTGAGAAGACCAATTCTTTTCAGGTTTGGCATAACTCTGCTGAACAAGAGATTTGTAAACATGTCTTGTGTTTCATCATTGACCAGCATTTCTCTAATTTCTTCTTCACTTATATTAAACCACCTTGCAGGCAATTCAGTATTGATTATTCGGTCTCTCATAACTACACAGGCTTCATAAGCAAACATTGCTCTATCTTCAACCTCTTCTTCTGAAAGGGTGCTTAAGAAATCTTCAAGATAATTCACTCCAAAGGTAACATGTCTAGCTTCATCTCTAATGACGTAATGCACCAGTTGTCTTAGCAAGGGGCAGTTTGAAGTTTCTTTAGTTGTTTGAAAAGCTGCCAGCGCTAATCCTTCGATTATTATTTGCATGCCAATGAATTTAAGGTCCCATCTTGGATCCGAAAGTATTTTATCGATCAAGGATTTTAGATTTTTGTTAATTGGATATTCAATTCCACTTACTTCTTTTAAATATCTAGCAAAAACTTCAACATGTCTCGCTTCATCAAAAGTTTGCGAAGCTGCATAAAGTTTAGCTTGGTAGGTTGGGGCACAAGATACTAGTTGTGAGGCAACTAATAATGCGCCTTGCTCACCATGAAGAAATTGACTCAATGACCAGGCACTATCATGTCGCATATACTCTATTCGCTCATCTTCAGGTAATGCATTAAGAGGACCTTCCATTCTAGCTATCAACTCCGCTTTCACTGGAGGTTCATCTTTTTTTATAGCTTTAGACCAGTCTAGGTCTATAGAGCCATCCCAATTTAGTTTCTTACCTAATTCATATAATTTCTTTATACGAGTGTCAGCATCAGTATAATCCCAATTGTAATGTCCAATTAAGGGTGTATTGAATATTTCGACGACGTCCTCAATATTTTCTTCACTGAAACCTTCTGGAAGATCAAATTCCCTGGGATCTACAGGGGGATTTTCAACAACTTTTATCTTCATATCGTAATTAAGCAGTTTTGGAGGAATAATCTAGTGGTTGAGATAGTTCATCCCAATCAATGCTTCCATTATCTTCTAGATCTTGGAATTGGAGAATATCCATCTCTTCGTATTTTTCTAAGGTCTTATCTGTTAATAAACCTATTCTTTTGAGATTTGGCATGATCTTAGAAAATAATAGATTATTAAAAAGTCTTGATGTCTCAGATTGATTCAGGACTTGCTGTGCCTCTTCAACATTCCATCCGTAATGTTTCATGACGTTATCAGATCCAAATCTATTTCTCATTACCACACATGCTTCATAAGCAAAATCAGCTCTATCTTCTTTTTCTTCATCAGATAATGTATCTACAAACTCTTCTAAATAATTCACACCAAATGTTACATGTCTAGCTTCATCTCTTATTACAAGGTAAAAAAGGTCTTTCAGTAATGGGTCCATGGCAGCGGCTCTTTGTCTTTCAAAAGCTGCGAGAGCAAGTCCCTCAATAATAATTTGCATTCCGATGAATTTGAGATCCCATCTTGGATCAGAAAGTATTTTGTCTAAAAGCAATTTAAGTCCTGGCATAACTGGATAACTCCATCCAATTCTCTCTTGAAGATACTTATTAAAGACTTCAACATGGCGTGCCTCATCAAAAGTTTGGGAAGCTGCATAAAGCTTCGCATTATACGTAGGTGCGCATGAGACCAGCTGGGAAGCTACTAGCAATGCTCCTTGTTCACCATGGACGATTTGACTCAACCCACTTGCCAATAAATGCCATGAACACTCAATTTTCTTCTCTTCAGGGAGGTCATCATAAGGTTTGAAGCCTTTGAGCTGTTGAAATTCAGGATTAGTTGCCCATTGAGTGTGTGGATATGGATCTTTTGACCAATCTAGATCTAAAGTTGCATTCCAATTTAATTTTTTACCAAGTTCATAAAGCTTTTTGAGACGATTATCTGCATGCGTATAGTCCCAATTATAAGTCCCTGTTAAAGGCGTTTGGAAGATCTCGACAATGTCTTCAACGTCTTTTGGTTCCAGTTTATTTTCTAGATCGTCATCATGATCATCAAAGTACTTGATATCTGATGGACAGTTTTCAACTTTTGTTATTCGCATTTATATTCCCTAAAATTTTTTATAGTTTACATTAAATCAGTCAAAACTGCTTTTATTGCAACACATTAAAAGCAAAATTCTTTAATCTACTTTAAAAAGATCTGTTAACTGTTCTAACATTGCTCCGCCAAGCTCTTCAGCCCTATGAATGGTAACAGCATTTTTATAGTAGCGAGTTACATCATGACCAATACCAATTGCTATTAGATTAATATCTGATTGTGTTTCGATTGAATGTATTACTTGTCTTAAATGAAGATCTAAGAAATTAGTTGGATTAGTTGATAAGGTGCTATCGTCTACCGGAGCTCCATCAGAAATTACCATGAGTATCTTTCTCTGTTCAGTTCTTCTTGCGAGTCTATCATGAGCCCAAATTAGAGCCTCTCCATCAACATTTTCTTTTAGCAAACCTTCCCTAAGCATTAATCCAAAGTTTTTTTGTCCTCTTCTCCAAGGTGTATCAGCCGATTTGAAAATAATATGTCTTATATCATTTAACCTTCCTGGATTTTCTGGCTTACCATTTTCCATCCACAATTTTCTACTCTCTCCTCCCTTCCATTGCTTAGTCGTGAAGCCCAAAACCTCAGTCTTTACATTACAACGCTCTAGAGTAGTGCTTATTATGTCGGCACAAATTGCCGCTACTGTCATAGACCTACCTCTCATTGACCCCGAGCTGTCTACCAGAAGAGAAACGCTCGTATCTCGGAATTCAGTATCCTTCTCTATTTTGTAAGTTAAGGGGGTAAGAGGATCGATTATGATTTTATGTAAACGCGCTGAGTCTAACATTCCTTCTTCTTTATTATATTCCCAAGATCTATTTTGTTGGGCCATTAAAAATCTTTGTAATCTGTGAGCTAATTTAGAGATTGTAGCCTTACTGGGACCCATAAGTTGATCAAGATGTTTTCTAAGCCTCTGAAGCTCTTCGGGGCTACATAAATCCTCCGCTTTGATTTCCTCGTCAAAATTTCTTGTATAGACTTTATATGAGAATGTTGAAGTCTGACCTACAAGAGATTCAAGCCATGATTGATTAGTCATGATCTCCTGATTTTCGTCTACAATTGCATCTTCATCTATGTCTCCCGAATCCGCATCAGTCTCTTCATCGCCTTCTTGATTATCTTGTTCTGGTGAACTTTCAGATTCTTGAGATTCTTCATCTTCTCCGCTTTCAGAAGCTGATTCTTCTTCTTGTTCATTCTCATCTTCTAAATCACTTTCTTCTTGTTCACTTTCTTCTTGATCAATATTTAGACTCTTTAAAAAGTCTTCAGCAATCTCTTGAAATTTAGTTTGGTCATTCAGTGATTCTTTTAATCTTTCTTTGAACTCTGTTTCTTGATTATCAAAAACCTTGCCCCAATATTTCAGAAATAAACTGGAATTATTTGATTCAATGTTTGGAAGGCATAAATTTCTTAGCCAAGTTTCTAAAGCAATTTCTAGATGATCTTCGTAATCTTCAAAGCTTTCATATAATTTACATTTATCATCAAATTTGGATTTGATATTTGTTGCTATACCTGGATAGTTCATCGATCCAAGTATTTCTACCCGTGAATCCTCCATAACTTTAATTAGAGAATTAACTTTTTCGTTGTTCGCGTTAATCCTGACCGATTTATCTCTATATTTTTCTACACATGCAAGAGAATCAGCTTTTCCTCTGTAAGCTGTTAACTCTTTAAGCGTTTTAGGTGGATGAGGAAGTGATGAGCCCATTCCTCCAAAATTAATTTCTAATTCTTTGTTGCCTGATATTGCTCTAGTTGCTGCTGTAACCGCTTCTTTTATGTTCTCTGACTGAGAGTTTTTTGATGCCATTTTGGCTACTTAAACCTTTTCTACTTCTTCAGCAATAGAATCTGCGATTTCAGAATCAAAACACCTTTGGTAGTACTCTGCGATTATAACCCTCTCGGTTTCATCACATTTATTTAGAAAGGTTATTTCAAAGGACTTATTAAGGTCACTAAAGATTCTAAAATTTTCTGCCCAACTAATTACTGTTCTTGGAGACATTAAAGTTGATATATCTCCATTTGCAAAACCTTGCCTAGACAGATTAGCTACAGAAATCATGTTTCTTGCAACCTCTAGACCTTCTTTGTTATCCAGACTCGGTACTTTTGAAAGAACAACCTTTAATTCTAGTTCTGGATCAAGGTAATTTAGGGTTGAGACGATGTGCCATCTATCCATCTGCCCCTGATTTATCTGCTGTGTTCCGTGATAAAGGCCTGATGTATCACCTAAACCTACTGTATTTGCTGTTGCAAATAATCTAAATCCTGGATGGGGAGAGATAACTTTATTTTGATCTAGTAAAGTTAATTTACCCTCAACTTCAAGCACTCTTTGAATAACAAACATCACATCAGGTCGTCCTGCATCATATTCATCAAAAACTAGTGCAGTTGGAGTCTGAAGAGCCCATGGAAGAATACCTTCTTTAAATTCAGTTATTTGTTTTCCATCTTTTAAGGTTATTGCATCTTTGCCTAGTAAATCTATTCTACTTATGTGGCTATCTAAATTAACTCTGATGCATGGCCAATTCAGTCTGGCAGCTACTTGTTCAATGTGAGTTGATTTACCTGACCCATGATAACCTTGGATCATTACTCTTCGGTTATGAGAAAACCCAGCAAGTATGGCTAGAGTGGTATTTTTATCGAATTTATAAGATTCATCGATACTAGGTACATATTCATTTGGTTCTTTAAAGGCCATTACCTTAAGGTCAATATCTATATCAAATGTTTTTCTTACATCTATCTCAAGATCTGGGATTTCTTTATCGGTTTTATTATTCATGTTTAATTCATTATAGGGAGGCGCCCATTATCCTGATTTGAACCGTTTCAGCAATACTTAGGCTGAAGTACAATAGTCATATGAAAGATAAGGAATCTATAGAAAATATTTGGAATACGATTCAAGACGAGACTCAAAAGAGAGTTAAAGCAGAACCTGTACTGGCAAGTTTTTTTCATACGACCATATTGGAGCATAGCTCTTTTTCTGCAGCGATTGCAGATCTAATTGCAAATGATCTTGGTAGCAGTTCGGTCCAACCTATGATGCTTAGAAGCGTCATTAAGGAAGCAATTAATTCAAGTGAAGAAATTCTTGAAGGAACAATGACGGATCTTATTGCAGCGAAGGAAAAAGATCCTTCCTGCAAATATCTGTCTGAGCCTCTGCTGTTTTTTAAAGGATTTAAGTCCTTGCAATCCCATAGAGTAGCTAGCTGGTTATGGAAAAATTCGCGACACACTCTAGCTCATTATTTTCAGAGCAGAACATCTGAAGTTTATGGAGTAGATATACACCCAGCAGCAATATTAGGTAAGGGAATAATGATTGATCATGGTACTGGAGTTGTTATAGGAGAAACCTCTGTTATAAAGGATAATGTCTCAATCTTTCAAGGGGTAACTTTAGGCGGTACTGGTAAAGAAACAGGAGATAGACATCCCAAGGTAATGGAGGGTGTTCTTCTGAGTGCATCTTCTACAGTGCTTGGAAATGTACAGATTGGGCGTAATGCTAAAATAGCTGCTGGGAGTGTTGTCCTCCAGGACGTGAAGGAGGGCACAACAGTTGCGGGTGTTCCGGCAAAAGAGGTCAGTCAAACGGCAGATAATGTACCTGCAGATGACATCGATCATTTAATCGAATAGGAAACCTATATGAAATATGAAACTATAAAATATGAAGTAGAGAGCAACATTTTAACTCTAACCTTAAACCGTCCTGAAAAACTAAATGCTTTTACAGGCCAGATGATGGATGAATTAATATCTGCATTTGATGAAGCGGGGAGAGATGATGATGTAAGAGTGATAATTGTTACAGGTGAAGGTAGGGGATTTTGTGCAGGAGCTGATCTATCTTCTGGATCTAATACTTTTAACAGAGATGTTAGAAATAATAAGGGTGATGAGATCGATCACAAAAAAAATCCAGAATGGATGAGGGATGGTGGTGGAAGGACCACTTTATCAATATTTGACTGTCCAAAACCTATCATAGCCGCTATTAATGGCCCCGCTGTTGGAGTAGGTGTGACTATGACTTTACCAATGGATATTAGGCTTGCTAGTGAGGATGCTAAGTTTGGATTTGTTTTTGCTAGAAGAGGTTTAGTGCCTGAGGCTGCTTCAAGTTGGTTTCTGCCACGTTTAGTAGGCATAAGCAAAGCATTAGAATGGACTTACTCTGGTAAGGTTTTTAGCGCTTTAGAGGCTAAAGAAGGAGGCTTAATCCGTTCTATCCATAAACCGGATGAACTTCTAGAAGAGGCGAGGTCTATAGCTTATGAAATTATTCAAAATACTTCATCAATATCAGTTTCTCTAACAAGACAGATGTTATGGAAGATGTTAGGAGCCGACCATCCTATGGAGGCTCACAAAGTTGATTCAAGGTTTATATATGAATTAGGTAGAGGAGATGATGCCAAAGAAGGTGTTAACTCTTTTCTGGAAAAGAGATCACCTAATTTCCCCAACAAAGTCTCTAAAGATATGCCAGAACATTACCCTTGGTGGGAAGAAAAGAAATTTACTTAGTATGCAAAAAAAAGCCCTAAAAAAATTAATAAAGTTATTAGATCTTGAGACCTTAGAGGAGAATCTTTTTAGGGGACAAAGTGAGAATATAGGCGGCCCCAGAGTTTTTGGTGGCCAAGTAATCGGACAGGCACTGACGGCAGCAGCCAGAACAGTTCCTGTGAAGAGATATACTCACTCTTTACATGCATATTTTCTTCGTCCGGGTGATATGGAGTATCCAATAATCTATGATGTGGAAAGAACACGTGATGGAGGAAGTTTTACTACACGACGGGTAGTAGCTATTCAGAAAGGTGAACCTATATTTGATATGGCATTGTCTTTTCATAAAAAAGAGAAGGGTCCATCTCATCAAATAAACATGGAAGATATTCCTGGTCCAAATGAATGTGTCAGCGAATTAGAGATCAAAAAGAAAATGATCGATAAGGTGCCAGCTAAATATAGAGATTTCTTTCTAAGGGAAAAGCCAATTGAAATGAGACATTTGCCTGGTGAAAGCATGTTTGATGAACCAAAAAATAAACTTCCCTATAAGCATGTTTGGATGAAAGCTGTTGGAAAACTACCAGACGATGCTTTGCAACACCAAGCTATATTGGCATATGCATCTGACATGGGACTTCTTAGCACTTCGATGAATCCTCATAAATTAAGCTTTGCTAAAGGTAATGTAATGAGCGCAAGCTTAGACCATGCTATGTGGTTTCACCGACCTTTTAGAGCTGATGAATGGATGTTGTATTCTACTGACAGCCCAAGCGCAAGCAATGCAAGAGGTTTCAATAGAGGTAGTGTTTACACTGAGAAAGGTGTTTTGGTTGCTTCAGCAGTCCAAGAGGGTTTAATGCGAGTTATGAAGAAGTAGTATTACTCCGAAAGAAAAGACTTTTATTTAAGTGTTGTAGACCCCATCAAATGTCGATCAATTTCTCGAGCTGCGGCCCTGCCTTCATTTATTGCCCAGACTACGAGAGATTGTCCTCTTCTACAGTCGCCGGCAGCAAACACTTTTGGATTAGATGTTTGGTGAACATTGTGTTCAGCTTTGTAATTAGACCTTTCATCTAGCTGGATATCTAAATTGTGTACCGAATATTCCTCTGGACCTAGGAACCCCATAGCAAGCAAAATCAGATCCGCTTCCCACACCTTTTCAGTACCAGAGATTTCCTGAAAATTTTTATCAACTTCAATAGTCTTGATTCCTCTTAGTGTTCCATCTTTATTCCTTAAGAATTCTTTCCCTGATATTGAATAGACTCGGGGATCATCACCATATATCTCTTTAGATTCTTCATGACCGTAATCAACCTTATATATTCTTGGAAACAAAGGCCAAGGATTATTATCTGCTCGTTCTTTCGGAGGTTCGGGCATGATTTCAAAATTTATTAAAGATTTACATCCATGTCTCAAAGAAGTCCCTATACAGTCCGTGCCTGTGTCTCCACCGCCGATTACAATGACATTTTTATCTTTCGCAGATATGAAATTCCCATCATCATGTTCGGAGTCTAACAAACTCTTAGTATTTTTTCGCAAGAAATCCATGGCAAAGTGAACTCCCGTACCTTCTCTTTCTGGGATAGGCAAGTCTCTTGGATTAGTAGCTCCAGTTGCCATTAAGACGATGTCATTTGACTCATCAAGCTCCTTAACACTGACAGAGTTTTCTCCTTTTCCTCCCACATCTGCATTTGTAAAGAACTCTATACCTTCCTTTTCCATTATTTCTAGTCTTTGATCGATTATAGATTTATCAAGCTTCATATTGGGAATGCCATACATCATGAGACCGCCTATACGATCTGCTCTTTCATAAACTTTTACATTATGACCAACACTATTAAGTTGTTGAGCCGCAGATAGCCCTGCGGGGCCTGAACCAACTATAGCAACTGACTTTCCAGTTCTATTTTGGGGAATTTGTGGTTTTAGCCAGCCGTTTTGAAAGCCCTTATCTGCTATAGCAAATTCTAAATTCTTAATTGCTACGGGACTTTCTGTAATGCCTAGAACACATGCCCCTTCGCAAACAGCTGGACAAACTCTTCCAGTAACTTCGGGAAAATTGTTTGTTAACATTAATTTATCAAAAGCTTCTTCCCATTTGTTTTGATAGACAAGGTCATTCCACTCTGGAATGAGGTTATAAACAGGACACCCTTCACCGGATTGGCAAAAAGGAACTCCACAATCCATGCATCTAGCACCTTGAACGGCAAGTTTTTCATCATCATGATCGGTATAGATTTCTTTAAAATCTAAGACCCTTTCTTTTGCTGGACGGTAAGGCTCTACTGCCCTAGAAAATTCTTTAAATCCAGTAGTTTTACCCATTGCTTTGTTGTTTTGTTTTCATTTCATTTAGAACACGTTTGTAATCCGTTGGCATAACTTTTACGAATTTTTTAGAGGCATTTTCCCAATTTTTAAGGATATTTTCTGCAACAGTCGATTCGGTATATTTATTATGTTTTAGAATTAAACCTTTGAGGTCAGATAAGTCTTCTTCCAATAGAGGCTCTAATTCAAAAGTTTCGTTATTACATTTTTTCTCAAAGTCACCTTCATCATCAAAAATATAAGCTATTCCTCCGCTCATTCCGGCACCAAAATTCCTTCCAGTTGGACCTAAAATAACAGCTTTTCCTCCTGTCATATACTCACATCCATGATCTCCAATTCCCTCTACAACTACTGAAGCACCACTATTTCTTACACAGAATCTTTCCGCAGCTATACCTCTAAAATAAGCTTCACCTTCGGTTGCTCCATAAAGGGCTACATTGCCGAGAAGAATATTCTCTTCGGCTTTGAATTTACTATTTTTAGGAGGATATATGATGAGTTTACCTCCGGAGAGCCCTTTGCCAACATAGTCATTAGCATCGCCTTCTAGCTTGAACGTAATTCCTTTAACTAACCAAGCCGCAAAGCTTTGTCCAGCGGACCCATTGAAATTTATTTCTATCGTATCTTCAGACAGATTATTGGTCTCCCAAACTTTAGCAACTTCGTTTGAAAGCATAGTTCCAACTGTTCTATTAATATTATTAATTTTGCTATTAAATACAGTCTTTTCACCTTGTGTGATTGCATTTTTACATTTATCTATCAAAAGATTATCTAAGGCTTTATCAAGACCATGATCTTGACTTTGAGTATTATAGACTTCGGTATTTTCGAATATCTTTTGAGCAGGCTCAAGGATACCACTAAAATCAAGACCATTTCTTTTCCAGTGATCTATTGCTATGTCAGTTTCCAAACAATCAACTCTACCAATCATTTCATTGACAGTTTTGAAACCCATTTCTGCCATTATCATCCGTAAATCTTTGGCCACCATGAAAAGATAATTTACTACATGTTCAGGCTTGCCTTTAAATTTTTTTCTTAATTCCTCGTCTTGTGTTGCTATACCAACTGGACAAGTATTGAGGTGACATTTTCTCATCATTATGCAACCTAAAGTAACTAAAGGAGCAGTTGCAAATCCGAATTCTTCGGCTCCTAAAAGTGCGGCAATGGCTACATCTCTTCCAGTTTTTATTTGCCCATCTGTTTGGAGAACAACTCTTGAGCGTAAGTTGTTCATAACCAAGGTTTGATGAGTTTCAGCTACACCTAATTCCCAAGGAAGTCCTGCGTGCTTTATGGATGTAAGAGGAGAAGCACCCGTTCCTCCATCATGACCTGCTATGACAAGATGATCAGTTTTAGCTTTCACTACACCAGAGGCAATAGTTCCAACTCCAACTTCTGAAACTAACTTCACGCTTATTCTGGAACTTCTATTAGCATTTTTTAAATCATGGATTAATTGGGCTATGTCTTCTATAGAATAAATATCATGATGTGGAGGAGGGCTGATTAAACCTACTCCAGGAGTTGAATGTCTAATCTTGGCTATGTATTCATCAACTTTTTTGCCTGGTAATTCTCCACCTTCACCAGGTTTGGCCCCTTGTGATATTTTTATTTGTAACTCATCTGAATTGGTTAGATATCTCATCGTTACACCAAACCTACCTGAAGCTACTTGCTTAATTGCTGATCTTTTAGAAACACCTGATTCATCGGGCGTGAACCTGATAGGATCTTCACCACCTTCGCCAGTGTTAGACTTTCCGCCTAATTTATTCATAGCTATTGCCAATGACTCATGAGATTCAGTAGAAATCGAACCTAAGCTCATTGCACCAGTTGCAAACCTTTTTACTATTTCCTTTTCACTCTCAACTTCATCTATATTGATTGGATTTTGAGTACTTTTGAATTTTAAGAGACCTCTTAGTGAGCTTTGTTTTGTAGAAACTTCATTAGCATGTTTTGCGAAAGCCCAATAAGCATCTTCATCATTAGTTCGAGCAGCTAGTTGCAAGGATGAGATGGTTTTCGGGTCCCACATATGAGCATCTCCACCATTTCTCCAATGAAAGTCTCCAGGGTTGGGAAGTGTAGTAACATTAATTTTTTCTTCTGGGTACCCTAGATCATGCCTTCTTTTCTGTTCGTCGAATAATGCTTCAAAACTTATACCTCCGACCCTGCTTGCCGTTCCAGGAAATGATTTATCTATGATTACATTAGATAAACCAACAGCTTCAAATATTTGTGCACCTTTATAAGAATGAAGAGTAGAGATCCCCATTTTTGCCATTACTTTAAGGATTCCTTTTTTTGTTCCTTTCTTGTAGGCATTTACTATTTGTTCGTTGTTTTTCAAAGTTGCATCTTTTAGAGTACCGTCCGCCAAGGATTGAAATATTGCCTCAAATGCTAGGTATGGATTTATAGCATCTGCTCCATATCCAAAAAGCAAACAATGGTGATGCACCTCTCTTGCTTCACCAGTTTCTATAACAATACCTATTTTCGTTCTAAGTTGGTTTTTTATAAGGTGATGATGAACTGAAGAGCATGACAACAGTGAGCTAAGAGATATTCTTGATTTGGACACTCCCTTGTCGGATAACACTAAAAAAGAATAGCCTTGCTCAATGGCACTCTCTGCTTCCTGACACACCTCATCAAGCCTCGATAGCATACCTTTTAAGCCATCCTTTTTTTGATAGGTTAGATCTATAGTTTTAGTTTTCCAATTACCAACAGAGATTTCCTTGATAGAACTCAATTCTTTATTAGACAGAATTGGATTTACAACTCTTAATCTTTTTACATTATTTTTATCGTTTTCTAGAAGATTACCTTCAGGGCCAATTAAGCACTCGAGAGACATTATTACTTCTTCTCTAATTGAATCTATCGCTGGATTAGTAACCTGTGCAAACAGCTGTTTAAAGTAATCGAATAGCAGTCTAGGTTTATCAGAAAGGCAAGCCAATGCAGCATCATTACCCATTGACCCTAGAGGATCTCTTAATTCTGAAACAAGGGGTAAAAGCATGAATTGCATGGTCTCCGTGGTATAGCCAAAAGCTCTCATCCTCTCGATGAGATTATTTTCTACACTATCTTCCTCCGATTGGCCATTGAGGTTTTCCAGCTTAACTATGGACTGATTCCAATCTATGTAGTCATGTTGATTTGCAATGTCTTTCTTAATAGTTTCATCAGGAATCATCTCACCCTTTTCAAAATCAATAAGAAACATCTTACCTGGTTGCAACCTACCTTTTCTAACTACATTTTTTGGATCAACAGGTAATACCCCAACCTCTGATGCCATTATGACTTTATCATCATCGGTCAGATAAAATCTGCTCGGTCTTAAACCATTTCTGTCTAAAACTGCTCCAACTTTTTTTCCATCAGTAAAGACGATAGAGGCAGGCCCATCCCAAGGTTCAATCATAGATGAACTAAATTGGTAGAAAGCTTTCTTTTGATCTGACATATTCACATCTGATTGCCATGCTTCCGGGATCATCATCATGACGGATTCTTGTAGACTTCTTCCAGACAGCAGCAGGAACTCTAAGACATTGTCAAAGCTACCTGAATCAGTGCAGTCTAGTTCTGTAATAGGGAAAAGTTTTTCTATTTCTTTGCCAAATAAGTCACTCTCAACAGTTCCTTGCCTTGCTTTCATGGCATTCATATTACCTCTGAGAGTATTGATTTCACCGTTATGACACATGTATCTATTGGGCTGAGCTCTATCCCATGAAGGAAAAGTATTTGTGCTGAACCTTGAGTGCACCATAGCTAAATGAGTTTCAAAACTTTTATTTTCTAAATCAGGATAGAAAGGAAAAAGTTGAGAGGGTGTTAGCATTCCCTTATAAACCAATACTGTAGTTGACAAGCTACATATATAAAAAAGTTTTGCTTCTTTAAGTTCTTCTGAGTTTCGAATTAAGTTACTGATTCTTTTCCTAATTAAATAGAGTTTTCTATCAAATTCGTCCTGGCTAATGCCCTGTGAACATTGAATGAGAAGTTGTTTGATATGTGGTTGTGCACCTCTAGCAGCGGGACCTACATTGGCTCCTTCCGGATTTACAGGAACCTCTCTCCAACCTAAGCAGATTTGATTTTCATCTTTTATGATTGATTCTGTTTTTTTAATACAGAATTCTCTTTCAATTTGATCAGTTGGTAAAAATATATTCCCAACTGCGTATTGACCTATTTCAGGGAGCTTTATTTCAATTTTTTTGGCTTCTGCTCTAAAAAAACTATCTGGTAATGCCATAAGTATTCCAGCTCCATCGCCTGTATTTTCTTCAAACCCACATCCACCCCTATGATCCATTTGAGAATTCACATGAAAAGCATCATCCATTATTTCTCTTGATGGAATACCCTTAATATTGGCGACTAATCCGACACCGCAAGAATCTTTCTCAAATTGTGGGTCATATAATCCCCTTTTTTCGGGGAAGCCAAACCTGTACTTATCTTTAAGTCTAAAATTTTTCATATTTAGTGGGTTGTGGACCCTCAGTTTACTATTTAGCAAAATAGTTAGTTCTGAGAGTTGCGCAGGTGCGTAATTGTACCTTTTGTTGAGCAATCTGGGAAGTTTGCCTAGGTTAATTTAATAGACTCAATAATATCGGATTCTTGAATATCTGATAAAATCTGTGCTTCTCCGATAGAGCTAAGCAAAATAAAATTAAGACTATCACCTTTCTTTTTTTTATCTGCTGACATCAGCTTAACCAAATCATTTGGTTGAAATTCACTTTTTAATAGTTCCTCAGACATAATCGAATAAATAAGCTGCTTAATCTTATCTACTTCTTTTTTTTCGAGATTCAGGATTTTTTGAGATAAATTTGTAGCCATAATCATTCCTATTGCAACAGCCTCGCCATGAGAAAATCTCTCATAGTTACCGTAAACTTCAATAGCATGTCCAAAAGTATGACCAAAGTTAAGCCATTTTCTTATTCCTTGCTCGGTTTCATCCTTTGAGACTACTTCCGCTTTTATCTCGATGGATTTAGAGATAGCTTCTAATAGCTTTACATCATTAGCCTCTAAAAGGTTTTTTATATTTTCTTCTAACCATTTGAAAAAGGCTTCATCTTTGATTAATGCATGTTTAATAATCTCTGCCAGACCTTCTCTGATTTGTACTTTTTCTAAACTTTTTAAAAGTTTAGTATCGGTTAATACCTTTGAAGGCTGATGAAAAGCTCCAATCATATTCTTTCCTTTAGGATGGTTTATGGCTGTTTTCCCACCAACCGAAGCATCTACTTGAGATAGTAGGGTTGAGGGAATAAGAACAAAGTCGACTCCCCTAAGGTAGGTAGCAGCTGCAAATCCTGTCATATCACAAATAATACCTCCTCCGAGAGCAAAAAGGATGCAGTCTCTGCTATAGCTTTTCTCAATAAGCAGATCATGAATGATAGATAATGTTTCACTAGACTTATTTTCTTCACTTGCTTCTATGGTTAATTCAGAATACTTTGATGATATATTTGATAGAGTTATCTGAACCTCCTTTTTTACTGATTCTTCAATCTTTGAATCAATTACTAATAGGATTTCTTTATTTGAAAACTCTTTTAAATTATTTTCAATAAGAATATCTGTTCCTACTAAAACCGGATAATTTCTAGAATCTGTATTTATCTTTATCTCTTTCATTTTTTTAACTTTGCAACGATCAGATCTACCGCTTCATTTGGATCATTTGTTTCTTTTATAGTTATATCGCTATAAGTTTCATATATTGGATTGCGTACCTCAGCGATTTTTCTGAGTGTCTTTTCTTTATCAACCCCATAAAGAAGTGGCCTGTCTTGATCATTAATAGTTCTTTCTAATTGGGTTTGAATACTTATTTCCAAGTATATTACTGTACCTTTATTCAATAATTCTCTATTTTCTTCTCTTAAAACTACACCACCGCCTGTTGAAATCACACAATTTCCATTAGTAGTAAGATTACTAAAAGCTTCATACTCCCTATCTCTAAATTTCTCTTCACCTTCAACATCAAAAATCCAAGATATTTTAGCTCCAGCTCTTTTCTCAATTTCATTATCTATATCAAAAAAATCTAGACCTAACTTTTTAGAAAGTTTTTTTCCTACAGTAGACTTCCCAGAAGCCATAGAGCCGATAATTATTAGCCTCATTGGGTTATTATAACTCCTAGATGTGGCTTAAATTGAAAACATACTTCATTTCGTTCTCATATAGCTTATATGGAAAGGTCTTTGTTATATTCCTTTGTGTTTCTTTAATGTTCTTATCTAGTTTGAATATATACATTGATAGCAAGTTGCCAAATGAACAAACCATTAGAGATATAGAACTTCAGATACCTCTCAAAATTTTTTCTTCAGATGGGAAATTAATAGGTGAGTTTGGAGAACAAAGAAGAACGGCTTTAAATTTTAATGAAATACCAACTCATTATGTAAATGCTGTATTGGCAGCAGAGGATGATAATTTTTTTTCGCATTCCGGAGTGAGTTATACCGGACTTCTTAGGTCTCTTTATAGGCTTGCAGTTTCAGGGCAAATCCAGGGAGGAGGAAGCACTATAACGATGCAGGTTGCTGGGAATTATTTAACCAGCAGAGATATAAGTCTTTTCCGAAAAGTAAAAGATATATTTCTAGCCTATAGATTAGAAAAGACATATTCAAAAGAAGAAATTTTTGAGTTTTATGTGAATAGAATTTTCTTTGGAAATCGGGCCTACGGAATTGCTGCAGCCAGTGAAGTTTACTATGGCAGGCCTTTATTAGATTTAAATTTAGCGCAATGGGCAATGATTGCTGCACTTCCTAAGGCGCCTTCTTCCATAAATCCTCTTGTGAACCCAAAAAGGGCATTGATAAGACGTAATTGGATTTTACAAAGAATGCTCGATTTAAAATACATTCATAAAGAGCAGTTCAATATAGCAATTGAAGCCCCAATAAGTGCCAATTATTATGGACTAGTTTCAGAAGTCGAAGCACCTTATGTCGCTGAAGAAGTTAGACGCTATATGATTCAGGAATATGGTTTAAAAGCATATTCTGAGGGACTTGAGGTTTATACTACTATTAATTCAAAATTCCAAAACCATGCGGCAAATGCTTTACAGGCAGGTTTAGAAGATTATGATAAAAGGCACGGTTTTCGTGAACCAGAAAATATATTTAACCTCTTTCCTGTAAATTTTTTTCAGTATTCGAAAGCAGAAAAGATTTATGAAGTGGAAGAAACTTTAAACATACAGTCAAGGGATTTAAAAGAGAAATCAGATCTATCTAATGTATTCCAATACCTAGACACATTTACTGAAAATAAAGAACGTTTCATAGGAGTTGTAACTGATAATTCAAAGAACTTAGAAGTTCTTACAAAATATGGCAATTTAATTGATATTAAGTGGAATGATGATTTAAAGTGGGCCCGACCTTATATTTCCGAAAATAGAAGAGGTGCAAGACCTAGATCCTTTTTAGACATAATAAAACCAGGTGATTTAGTTTGGCTCTCTAAAGATATTACTACTAAAACTATTTCTCTTACTCAGATTCCTGAGGCACAAAGTGCATTAATTTCGATTGATCCAAAATCAGGTTCAATTCTTGCCTCAGTTGGAGGATATGATTTTTTCTTAAGTAAATTTAATAGGGTAGAGCAAGCTTCTCCATTGCTGGGTTCAAATTTCAAGCCATTTTTGTACGCAGCTGCTTTTTCAAATGGATTTACACCTTCTTCGCTTATCAATGATGCGCCGATTATATTTGAAGATGAGGCTTTGGAAGAAAAATGGAGACCAAGGAATGCTAGTGGTAAGTTCTATGGACCGACAAGACTTCGTGAAGGTTTACTGCAAAGCAGAAACCTTGTATCGGTAAGATTATTAAGGGAGTTGGGGGTTGATAAAGTAAGAAGTTTTGCCGAAAAATTTGGATTTGATAAGCAAAGATTGCCAGCAGATCTTTCTTTATCTTTAGGAACGGCATCATTAAATCCTTTATCTAATGCAGTTGCTTATTCAGTATTTGCAAATGAAGGAAAAAAGGTCGAACCTTATTTGATCTCTAAGATCTTAGATAGATCAGGCGAGGTTCTGTTTGAAAAAATAATACAAGATCCGCAACAAGTTATTGACCCAAGGATAGCTTTTTTGATCAATGATATCTTAAAAGAAGCTGCAGTTAGAGGGACAGCTAGAAAAATCTCTGAACTACAAAGAAAAGATTTTGCTGGTAAAACTGGCACAACAAACGAAGCTGAGAGTACATGGTTTACCGGATATAATGATCAAATTGTCACATCTGTTTGGGTTGGGTTTGATCAACCTAAAAGTTTAGGAGACCGAGAGTTCGGCTCATCCATAGCCCTACCTATTTGGCTAAATTATAAAAAACAAATAATAGATGAAATACCGATGTCTTCTGTACTTCCTCCTAAGGGTCTATCGATAGTTAAAATTGATAGGGATTCAGGTAAATTAGCAGATGAACAAACCAATCAACCAATGTTTGAATTCTTTCTAGAAGAGAGCATCCCTAATTAGCATCTAAAGATGCGATTAGAAATTCAAATTGATCATTGATCTTCTTTGAGGGCGATTCAGTAAAGCCAGATCTTACAAACTGTTGAATTATCCCTTCAGAACAAGCTAATAAAAGATTTGCAGCAGACGCAGTGGGTAGTCCGAGTTTCTTTTTTGTTTCTTGTTCGTATTTTTGTAGGTTTTGTTTTATCAGTAACTCTACTTTAGCCATCATTTGCTTTATTCTCTCGTCCAGACTTGTCTCATCTACTGAAAATGCTTCTCTTGTTAGTAGTCTGGCTAAGCCGGGGTTCTTTTCACTGAAGGTCACCAATAAAATAAGGATTTTTTTTACTTTTTCCAGTTCATCTCCTTCGGCAGAATTAATGCTGTTGATGAGATCAAAAATATTTTGTTCACAAAAGTCTACTAAGCCTGAATAAATCTTCTTCTTACTAGGAAAATGCCTGTAGATTGCTGCTTCAGTGATTTCACATTCAGCCGCAAGAAGGGATGTTGTGATTTTTACGGGACCTTTTTCACCAAGCATTTTGGCAAGGCTTTGCATGATATCTAATTGGCGTGGTTTTAGCTGACTCATAATTTAGATTTAGCTTATCATAGTTCCTACGCCCTCTTCAGTGAGCACTTCTAGTAAAACTGCATGCGGAACTCTTCCATCAATTATATGACAAGTTTTTACACCTCTCTTCTTGGCATTAAGGGCAGCCTTAAGTTTCGGAGTCATTCCACCCTTTATGTATTCTTCTTTGAGTAATCTTTGACCTTTTTGTAAAGAGATTTTAGAAATAAGTTTATTTTTAGAGTCTCCAATACCTTTAACATCCGTTAAGAGTATAAGTTTTTCTGCATCAAGAGCTTCTGCAACCTCACCCGCAACAACATCAGCATTTATATTTAAGTAATTATTATCCCTTGATACCCCAATAGGTGCTATGACTGGGATAAAGCCTTTTTCTATTATTTTTTTGAGATCACGAGTTTTTATCTTATCTACTTTTCCAACATAACCTAAATCAATACTGCCTTGGCTCACTTCCTTTGATGCTCTGATAATTTGATACTTACTATGGTTAAAAGATATTGCATTTCCACCAAACTTTTTTATCAATTTCACAATCTCATTATTAATATTTGTCCCGAGGACTTTTTTCACAACAGTCATGGCAGATTTAGTTGTGACCCTGAGTCCATCAATGAACTCTGATTCAACTCCAGCCATAGCCAGCTCATTACCAATTTGAGGACCCCCTCCATGCACAATTACGGGTTTCATTCCTACTAATTTCATAAGTGCTATATCTCTTGTAAAGCTCTCTTTAAGCGACTCATCTATCATGGCAGCGCCGCCATACTTAATAACGATTACTTTATCTTTAAACTTTCTTATATAGGGAAGGCCTTCAGTTAAAACTGAAGCAATATTTTCTGCCTGTTTTCTAGTAATGGTCATTATTAAAATTTATTTATATTTGGTTTTATGCTCTTTAATCCTAAGTAAAAAATCTCTTTTATCTTTTTTAAATCATCATTTGTTTCAGCTTCGAATCTCAATACAAGACAAGGTGAAGTATTTGAAGGCCTCAACAATCCCCAACCTTTTTCAAATTCAACTCTTATACCATCTATGCTTACTATTTTAGCGTCACTAAAATTAGAATTTTCTATAAATGTTTTTACTATTTGAAATTTTTCTTCGTCAGCAGCAGGTATATTTATCTCTGGAGTTGAAAGCATGTTAGGAACAGTTACAAATGGATCCTCTTGTTCAGAATTTGCAATTATTTCTAGCATTCTGGCGCCAGCATATATCCCATCATCAAATCCTGGCCATCTATCATTAAAGAAAATATGACCACTCATTTCACCTCCCAGTAAGGCATCTGTTTCCCTTATTTTCTGTTTTATAAAAGTATGACCAGTTTTGCATATCAAGGGCTTTCCTTTCAGCTTTTCAATTTCATCTGAAAGCAGTTTGGAGCACTTAACATCAAAAACAATCTTAGCATTCGGACTAGATTGAATGACTTGTCTCGAAAACATTATCATCTGTCTATCAGGGAAGATCATTTCTCCTATTGGAGAAATTACACCTAATCTGTCGGCATCTCCATCAAAAGCCAGCCCCACCGAACATTTATTCTCTTTTACACTTTTTATGAGATCCTCCATATTTTCTAATTTGGACGGATCAGGATGATGATTTGGGAATGAACCATCTGGTTCTCCATGTAACTCTATTACATTGCATCCTAATCTTTCATATACATCCTTCGCCACAACACCGGCTGCACCATTCCCACAATCTATTGAGATATTTAGATTTTTATTAAGTTTAATGCTTTCCAATATACTTTTTATATAGGTCTCCTTAATATCTTCTTTCTTTGTTATCCCTTTTCCCCCTATAAAATTTTCTTCTAAGATCCTTTGCTTAAGATTCAAGATTTCTTCGCTAGATGTCGAATGATTATTAAAAACAATTTTGAATCCATTGTAGTTTCCAGGATTATGACTGCCTGTTATTACGACGCCACTTGACGTGTTTAATTCATAAGTCGAGTGATAGAACATTGGACTTGTAACTATGCCAATATCAATCACATTACAGCCAGTAGATATTATTCCTGAAGAGAGCCAATCGTAAATTTCAGGACTTGAAAGTCTTGCATCTCTTCCAACGATGAATTCTTGGATATTTCTATCAATTGCTTCTGAGCCTAAAGCTCTGCCAAGACTTTGAACTACTTCTGGGGTTAGGTCATCATAGGCTATACCTCTAATATCATTAGCCCTAAATATATTTTGGTTTATCTCCACTTTGTAATTATATATTCTGAATAATCCATTTACTCTACATAAAATAATTTATATCGATAGAATATAAAAAAAATAAAGGAATTTGATTTGGATCTCTCAAAATTAACTGGTGAAATTTGGTTTGATGGCGAAATGATAGATTGGCAAGATGCTAATACTCACCTTTTGACTCATACTCTTCATTATGGACTGGGTGTTTTTGAAGGTGTTAGAGCCTATAAAACAAATAAAGGTCCATCAATCTTTAGACTGCATGATCATACTGATAGGCTTTATAAATCAGCTTCTACTGTCAATATAGAAATACCTTATTCCAAAGATATTATCAATGAAGCTCATCAAGAGGTCATTAGGTCTAATAATCTTGATGAGGCCTATATAAGACCAATGTGTTTTTATGGCTCAGAAGGGATGGGACTGCGAGCTGATAATTTAAAAGTACATAGTATGGTCGCTGCTTGGGAGTGGCCTTCCTATATGGAACCAGAGGCAAGAGAGAAAGGTATTAAAGTAAAACTCTCATCTTATACCAGACAAGTAAGAAATCCAGTTTCTAACTCTAAGGTTAATGGAAACTATGTGCATTCAATTGTTGCTTTAAATGAAGCTCTTGAGAGAGGATTTGATGAAGCCTTAATGCTAGATGCAGAAGGTTACGTAGCGGAAGGCAGTGGAGAGAACTTTTTTATAGTTAAAGAAGGGACGCTTTACTCACCGGACCTTGATTCCTGTTTAGATGGCATAACAAGAAGAACAATTTTAGATTTAGCTTCCGAACTTGATATCCCCTTTGAAATTAAGAAACTTAAAGTGGAGGATGTCCTAGAAGCGGATGAATCGTTCTTTTCAGGTACAGCAGCAGAAGTTGTACCAATAAACTCTCTCGATCATAAACCCATAGGATCTGGCTTGAGAGGACCCATAACAGAGAAATTACAAAGCGTATACTTTGACCAAGTTAGAGGAGTTAGAGAAAAAAACTCCTCTTGGCATACCTACGTCAAATAGATCCCATGAAAATTTTAATAATTGGACCATCTTGGGTTGGAGATTCTGTCATGGCTCAAACTCTTTATAAAAGACTGAAAGAAGAATCTTCAAACTGCAAGATTGATGTCATATCTCCAGAGTGGTCTTCAGAGCTTATGCAAAGAATGCCCGAGGTCTCCAAAACAATTAAATCTCCGTACTTACATGGAGAACTTAAATTTTTTTCCAGACGTCACTTTGGTAAAAATTTAAAGAAATATAACTATGATCAGGCAATAATTTTGACTAATTCTTTGAAATCCTCACTGATACCTTTCTTTGCAAGAATACCCACTCGAACTGGCTGGTTAGGAGAAATGAGGTATGGGCTATTGAATGATATAAGATACCTTGATAAGAATAAGAATCATTTGATGGTTGAAAAATTTGCAGCTCTTTCAAAGCAAGACAGTAATTATTGTCTTGAAAGCTTATCTTTTCCGAAACTAAGCATTGATTTTGAAAATCAACAATCTTCCTTGGTTAAATTTGGTATTAATCAAGATTTACCCTGTTTAGCTATTTGTCCTGGAGCGGAGTTTGGACCTGCGAAGAAATGGCCTGAAGACAATTATTCTATAGTTGCAAAAAATTATCTAAAAAAAGGTTGGAATGTTTTATGTTTCGGGTCTGCAAATGATCATGAAACTGGAAAGAAAATTTCTAATTTTGAAAACTTACAAGAAGAAGATCTTTTCTATAATTTAATTGGCAAGACCTCTTTAGTTGATGCTGTGGACCTCTTATCTTACTGCAAGAAGGTTGTATCAAATGACTCAGGTCTGATGCATATAGCTGCAGCAGTTGAAACTCCTCTAGTAGCAGTTTATGGTCCTTCCTCTCCCGAATATACTCCACCTTTAATTAATCAAAAGGTAATCATTAGAAAAATGGATGGTTATAAAAAAATAAGAGAAGGTAATTTACCTGCCGGCTATGATGCTTCACTTTTGTCTATTAGCCCTGAAGAAGTGATGGAAGCCCTTGAGACATTGTAATAGAGCGTGTGAAAAAGAAATTAGCCTTATTATTATTTAAATATTTTCCATATGGAGGCCTACAAAAAGACTTTCTTGGAGTTGCAAATGAGTTAATTTTGAGAGGTCATGTACTGAAAGCTTTTACGCGCAGTTGGGAAGGTCCAATACCGGAAGGTTTAGATGTCGTTGTTCTTGGAGAAAGAGGAAAGTTTAATTATGCAAAGAATAGGAATTTCGTGAAAGATGTTTATCTTTCTATGCAAGACTTTTCTCCTGATATTATTTTTGGATTCAATAAAATGCCTGGCTTAGATTTGTACTTTGCTGCAGATACTTGCTTTGCTAAGCAAGCTCTAAAAAAAAATATAGTTCAAAAATTTACAAGAAGATATAGGCAATCTATGCAGTTTGAAGAAGATGTATTTTCCCAAAAATCTAATACCAAGATACTTTCTCTTAATGATAAGCAGTCAAATGAATTCAGAGAATTTTACTCAACTCAAGCTGAGAGAATAATCATCGCTCCTCCAGGTATTGATAAGGATTGGTCTAATTATGAACCAGTGAATATTTATGAAGCTTTAAATATTTCACTTGGTGAAAAGATATTGCTTTTTGTTGGTTCAGATTTTTCACGAAAAGGGTTAGATCGTGCAATACTTGGATTGCGTCACCTTAATGAAAAGAACATATCCTCTAATTTGGTAGTGATAGGTGACGATAAGTCAAAACCCTATGAAAATCTTCTTACCGATGCTTCTCTGTCTAAGAAGGTCCATTTTTTAGGTCCAAGAAAAGATGTTGCATCATTTATGAAGTCTGCAGACTTACTAATACACCCAGCAAGAGAAGAGGCTGCTGGGAATATAATAATTGAAGCTTTGGTATCAGGTTTGCCTTCTTTAGTAACTAGCGAAGTTGGATTCTCTAGTGAGGTTCTAAAATTTAGATCCGGAACTGTACTGGAAGGAGAATTTAACCAAAATAGATTTAATTTACTTCTAGAAGAGAGTGTTTCAGATAAAAATTTATTTTACATTAGAAGCTCGATTAGCAACTTGTATGATAACAAATACTTTTTTTCTAGGTTTAAATTTATTGCTGATTTTATAGAAGAAACTTTCTAATGAGTAACGTTAAAATTTTAGATAAGCATTTAGAGCATTTATTTCATACTAAAGATACTTTCACAGTTGCAAAAAACTTTGAAGGAGAAATTTATAGAAAATATGAAAATAGAATCACAAAGAAATTTGTGAAAGAGGGCAGAAGCTATTTCATAAAATTTCATGGAGGTGTAGGCTGGAAAGAGATTTTAAAAAATATTCTACAATTAAAAATTCCTGTAGTTGGTGCCCGAAGAGAATACGAGGCTTTGAATCATTTGTATGAATGTGGCATTAATTGCCCTCAAGTTAAAGGTTTTGCTGCTCGCGGATTAAATCCAGCAAACTCTTCTTCTTTTCTTATCACCGAAGAGTTGTATGAAACCATATCTTTAGAAGACTTTTTTTTAGAGGGCTTGCATAAGAAACTTACTTTTAATCAGAAACATAAACTCTTGAAAGCGGCTGCTTCTATCATCAGAGAAATGCATCTTAGCGGGTTAAATCATAGAGACTTATATCTTTGTCATCTTCACATAAATAAGGAAATTGATTTTAACAATATACAAATCTATCTTATTGATTTGCACAGAGCTCAAATAAGATCAAAAGTTCCTCATAGATGGATTGTCAAAGATTTGGGAGGTTTCATACATTCTATTTTGCAGTTTGATCTCTCAGAAAGAGATTTCTATAGATTTATGATGACCTATTATGATTGTACGTTTAGAGAATTTACTTCAAATTATTCAGGCACTACCAAAGCCATTTTAAGAAGGGCTTTTTCTATGTATTTAAAGCCTCACCTCAAAGTATTTATAAAAAACTCGTCATTAACTTCTGAAGACGGTATTTTTGCAAAACACATAAGTAACTCTTCAAGATACCTTGCAAGAAAAGACGCAGATACAAAACAATTTCTAAATCTCTTTAGAGATGAAGATTTACTCATTAAGAGCGGAGAAATAATAAAAAATGAAAAGGGTCACTTGATTACCAAAACCAATATTCAAGGTAAAAACTTCTACATAAAAAAATATAGAATTAAAGGCCCCTTGCACTTCTTTTCAAGATTGTTCAAGAAAACCAGAGCTCATAACTCTTTTTTATCAACGTATTGGATGAACGCCGTTGGCATCAAGACAGCGAAACCTGTTCTTTTGTATGAAGGATCAGGCATTTTAGGGGCTAGAGAGTCATTTTTTGTAACAGAAGAAGTTAGCGGCCAGAGACTTGATGATGCAATAGGAGAAGACCTTGATCAATTGAGATTAATTGGTCATATAGTGTCCTTCTTCAAAAGAATGGATTGGATAAAATTCATTCACGGAGATGCTAAAAGTTCGAATTTTTTCTTGGACGGAAATGGGCTTGTTGTTTTTGATCTAGATTCTTCCAGAAAGTTACATAACACTTATTTTTTTAATAAGTTTATAAAAAAAGATAAAAAGAGAATTTTAAGAAGCTTGAAAGGGCATAGATCTATATATGACCTTTTGTCCAGGAGATTAAAGGGAAAACAATATTGAGAATTGGAATCATAAGTTATAGAAGTCATCCTTATTCAGGAGGGCAAGGTATTTATATTAAGCACTTGAGTAAAGCTCTAAGTGATCGTGGTCATCAAGTTTCTGTCTTATCTGGACCGCCTTATCCCGAGTTAGATGAATCAGTAGAATTAATAAAAATTCCTAGTTTAGGATTATTTGAGACTCAAAATAGAATGAGCTCGTTCGGTTTGAATTTATTATTTCGTCCCCTAGATCTTTACGAATGGCTCACTGTGATGACCGGTGGCTTTCCTGAGCCTTATACTTTTGGAAAGAGAGTACTCAATTATATTAAACATAATAAAAGTGATTTCGAGATTATTTTGGACAACCAATCTTTATCTGGATCTTTATTAAGAATCCAAGAGATTCTTCCTTTGGTGGTTACTATTCATCATCCAATTACAAAAGATCATAAACTAGAAATGCAAAATGCTACTAATTGGAAAGAGAAACTATCTTCAAAGCGATGGCATAACTTTCTTCCTATGCAGAAAAGAGTTGCTCCAAAGCTAAAAAAAATTATTTGCGTTAGTAAACCTTCAAAAAAAGATGTTGTCGAAGAGTTTCATGTTGACCCGAATAGAATCGAGGTTATTTTAAATGGTATTGATATAAATACATTTAGTCCGTGTTCTTTTGATAAGAGAGAAGAAAACAAAATCATTACAACGGCTAGTGCAGATATACCATTGAAAGGTCTAAAGTATTTAGTTAAAGCTTTACCTAAGATATTGCACTCATTTCCTAAAACTACCTTAACCGTGATAGGTAAATCTCCCAATAATAGTGAGGTCAGTAAACTCATAGAGGAGTTGAATCTAATCAATGTAATAACTTTTAGATCAGGTATATCTGAGAAAGAGATTGTTGATTTATACCACTCTTCTGAATTAGCTGTTATACCCTCTCTTTATGAAGGTTTTGGTTTTGGAGCAGGTGAAGCAATGGCCTGCGGAGTTCCTTTAATCAGCACTCATTCTGGAGGACTAGAGGAAGTAGTTGGCGATGCTGCCTTAAAAATAATGCCATCCTCTGCAGAAGAAATTGAGAAGGCAGTGATAAAATTATTCAATAATCCAGAAGATATGAGAAAACTGTCCATAAAAGGAAGGCAAAGAATGGAAGAAATTTTTGATTGGAAAATTGCAGCGAGTTCTTATGAATCTTCTTTTAAGGCAGTAATAGAATCTTTCATCAATGAATACAATTAAATATAACAACCTTAATCTTAGAGAAGGACAGCTAATGTTGGATATGGGTTGTGGAGAAGGAAGGCATTCAATTGGTGCATTGTTGGAAACACCAGCGAGTATAGTGGGTATGGATCTTTCTTTTGAGGATTTAAAAATTGCTCAGTCCAGACTGAAAGATTTTGATACTTCTGAACTTAGTACATCTTGTACTTTTGGACTTGGTAATATTGATGATATTCCTCTTAAAGATTCTTCTCTTGATGCAGTTATTTGTAGTGAAGTTCTCGAGCATGTAGATTCACCGAATGAATCAGTAAGAGAGCTTGTAAGAGTTCTAAAGCCGGGAGGAGTAATGGCATTAAGCGTGCCGAGATATTTACCTGAGTTGATATGCTGGAAACTAAGTAAAGAATATTCGAAAACACCAGGCGGACACGTGAGAATATTCAAACATAAGGAACTAAAGAATTTGGCTGTATCTAATGGTCTTGAATATCAGTCTTTCCATTGGGCTCATGGATTGCATTCCCCATATTGGTGGTTGCAATGTCTTTTTTGGAAAACTAAAGAGGATTCTTTTCTAGTTAAGCAATACCATAAACTTTTAGTTTGGGATTTAATGAAAAAACCTTTATTTACAGAGATATTAGAATCGATTCTGCAACCTCTTATAGGAAAAAGTCTGGTAATGTATTTTAGGAAACCGATATAAATGGACTACTCTAGTCTTGAGTTTTATAAGAGCTCAGTAGATTACATACTAGATGTTCAAAACAATGATGGATCTATTCCTTGGGAAATTGGAAAGAAGCTTGATCCATGGGACCATATAGAAGCTGCCATGGGTTTGGCAATAGCTGGAAAAAAAGATGAAACAGAAAGAGCCTATAAATGGTTAAGGGATAATCAGCTTACAGATGGTTCTTGGTACTCTGAATATATTAAGTCGGAGCCCACTACCAAAAGAAGAGAAACAAATTTCTCTGCTTACATAGCTACTGGACTATGGCATCACTACTTGATTTTTCAAGATGAAGAGTTTCTTAATGAAATGTTGCCTTCATTAACTAATGCAATTGATTTTGTTATCTCAATGCAGACAGAAAAAGGAGATATTTACTGGGCTGCAGAGGATGGTAAGGAAATATTAGATGATTCGTTAATTACTGGCAGTAGTTCAATATATAAAAGTCTGGAATGCGCTTCAGCAATTTTTAAGATTTTTGGCATGTCTACAGAAAGGGTTAATTTTTCAATGGCTAGATTGAAAGAATCAATAAATAATAATCCAGAGAGATATGATAGGAGTTGGGATAGTAAGTCCAGATATAGCATGGACTGGTATTATCCAGTTTTGTGTGGCATTTATGATCAAGATAAAAGTATTCAACAAATAGAATTGAAATGGTCAGATTTTATTGTCGAAGGAAAAGGTTGTAAGTGCGTAAAAGAAGAACCCTGGGTAACAGTAGCGGAAAGTTCAGAGTTAGTCCTTGCTCTTGTGAGAATTGGATTATTAAGTGAAGCTGAGGAGCTTTTAGATTCCTTGCATCAGTGGCGTGATAATGATGAACTTTATTGGACAGGATATGTATATCCGGATGATAAATTTTGGCCAATTGAAAAGCCCACTTGGACTGCAGGTGCAGTCTTACTTGCCGCTGATGCTATCTACAATTTTACACCTGGGTCTGAGCTTTTCTCTAAAACTTGGGCATAATTTAACCCTTTATTTTTCTAAGTATTCTTAGAGACTTTATAGCCTCTATTTCCTTAAATTGACCACTATCAAGGGCTTTCTTATAGATATTAAAAGGGGGCCTACCGCCATCTTTTGGATCAGGGAAAACATCATGAATTGCTAATAAACCACCTACAAACAACCTGTTTTGCCATAGTTTATAATCTTTTTGAGCTGCTTCCTCACTGTGCCCGCCGTCAATAAATATAAAACTGAACTCCAATCTTAGGTCAGTATAAGCTTCTTCAGAAGTTGAAACTACTGGTATTACAACTCCCTCTAATTGAGATCGACGAATAGTTGCAAGAAAGTAAGGTAGGGTGTCTATTCCTTCTCCTGTGTGATCCACTAAATCAGGATCAAAGTACTGTTCTCCTGGTTGCTGTTCTTCTGATCCTCGGTGATGATCTACAGAATAGAGTTTTTCTTCATTTTTTTTCGCAGCTGAACCAATATAGACTGCTGATTTTCCACAATAACTTCCAATTTCTAGTGCAGGACCTGCCTCAGTTGCATTTTTTGAGTGAACATATAGGGCTTCTCCTTCCAACGGATCAAGAAAGCCTTTCACTTTTTCTATATCAATAGGAAGATTTAATTTCATTAATTTTTAAGATCATTTTGAATATGATAAAACCTACTAAACTACTTAAATCAATAATATAGAACAGCATAATGATCTCAAGGTATATAATTAACACATATGGACCTTAAGATGTTAAATAAAGGACATGTCCTTGTTTTCGGAGATATTATTTTAGATAGATATATTTCTGGTAGTGTTGACAGAGTTTCTCCCGAAGCACCTGTGCCTGTTCTCAAACCATTCGGCGAAGAGATAAGATTAGGTGGAGCTGCAAATGTTGCTTTAAATTTATCTAGTCTTGGTTCTAATGCAACAATAATTGGAGTAACTGGAAAAGATGCTTCTTCGACTCAGGTTATTAAACTTTTACAGAAGAACAATATTAAAAAAGCTTTAAGCAAATCTGATCAACCTACTATCTCAAAGTTAAGAATTCTGGCATCTCAGCAACAATTAATAAGAATAGATAATGAAGAGGAATTCTCTGAAACAGATTGGCAATCAAGTTTATCTCATTATAAAAAGCACATAAGTTATAAAAAAAATAAGGTTCTTATTGTCTCTGACTACGGAAAGGGCACCTTAAAGAATATCCCGTTAATCATTAGAGAAGCAAAAAAGACAAAAAAAATAATCTTAGTTGATCCCAAGGGAGATGATTTCTCAAAATACAAGTCAGCTGACATTATCACTCCAAATCTTCATGAATTTGAAAGAGTAGTCGGAAAGATAAATAAGGAATCTGAAATTACGAAGAAAGGAAAGGACCTTATTAAATCTCTAAGACTGAATTCACTCTTAATAACCAGAGGCTCAGATGGAATGACACTCTTAAACAAAAGAAATGAAAAAATAATTAGAGAGGATTTTCCAACAGAGGCAAGAGATGTATTTGATGTTTCTGGAGCCGGTGATACCGTTATTGCTAGCATTGCTGCAGGACTAGCAGGAGGATTCACTATTTCAGAGTCAATTCGATTGGCTAATATCGCTGCCGGAATAGTGGTAGGTAAATCTGGTACAGCTGCAGTTAAACAGTCTGAGTTAGTTCCTTACTTAGGTCTTTCTGAATCTTTCGTTACGTCTAATGAAATAAAAGGTTATTCACAAGACCTTCATGAAAGATCCAAAAAAATCGTCTTCACTAATGGATGTTTTGATATTTTGCATGCTGGGCATGTTGAGTATCTTGCAGCTGCAAAAGAACTGGGAGACAAGCTTATAGTTGCCATAAATACTGATAGATCAGTTCGTAAATTAAAAGGTTCTAGTAGACCAATTAATACCCTGGCTCATAGAGCTAAAGTTTTAGCCTCTTTACAGTGTGTAGATAAGGTAGTTTTTTTTGATGACGAAACTCCAATTAAGCTAATTAAAACTATTAAACCAGACGTGCTTGTAAAGGGAGGAGACTACAAAATTAATGAAATAGTTGGATATGAAGAGGTTGTCAAATCTGGAGGTAAGGTTATAACTATTCCTTTGGTCAAAGGCATATCAACAACCAAGATTATCCAAAAAATGATATAATAGTCCTATCGTTTCAACCTTCTCTTTTCCCTTTTTTTATCTCTACTAGACCACTTAGGATAAATATTTTCATGTAACCCTGATTTGAAGCGTCTGTGCATCCAAAGGTAACCTTCAGGTTCTTTCAGTATAAACTCTTGATAAAGATCATTCATTCCTTTTAAGAATTCATATCGATTATGGGAACTATGCAATTCTTTTAATTCTATCTCATAAGTCCCTTGTACATTTGAAACATCAGCAAAAACTATTTTTGTATTTTTTTTACAAAACAATGCAGGAAAAGTAACTGTTGCAGCTTGATGACCAAAAAAAGGAACCATTTCTGAGACACTTTGACCATAATCTTGATCTGCCGCATAAAGAAAAATCTTTTCTGACTTTATCAATCTCGCTGCCTTTAAACCTTCTTTGTTTGTTAACGATTCTTCTATGTAATTATTTCTAGCTTTAATCATCAAATAATTTAATACTGCATTAGATTGAGATTTATACATGCCAGTTAAATTAAAAAACTGGCTTAATAATCTAAGATCTAATTCCAAATGTGTAGAGTGCTTTATAAGAAGCAGCACTCCTTCTGCTTGATTTTCTATCAGATGGCTATTAATTAATCGAGTTTTGATATTCTTGATCTTTTCATCTGATGCCCACCAACCAATAGCCATCTCAAATACACCTCTACCGACGGCTTTAAAGTTTAATTTAACAAACTGATTAAGTTCATCACCTTCCATTTGAAGACATCTATTGATATTGATGGCGCTTATTTCTTTTCTATTAGGACTCAGTTTATGTATTAAGAGTCCCAGAGAGTTTCCAAATATCATTAGAATGTTATAAGGCAGAAGGGAGATAATTCTTAGCAAACCCATTCCTATCCATGTGATTATGCTTTTCAATGAGAGAAGAGATGGTGAAAACTTTTTTTTAGCCTCTGACATGAGATTAGGAAGGATTATTTTTTGGCCAGCTTTCTAAGGTATCTAAATAAAGGTTGACTCCTTCAGAGACATCTATGAAATCTTCCTTGTATCCTACCTTTCTTAATTTTGAAATATTTGCTTCTGTATAGCTTTGATATGAACTTTTTAACTTTTCAGGAAAATCAATATATTCAACTCTTCCCTTTTGATGCCAATTGATTACAGCCTGAGCAACGTCATTAAATGCACTACTTTTTCCAGTACCTAAATTGAATATACCTGAGATTTCTTTATTTTCCATAAACCAAAGATTGACCTTTACTATGTCATCAACATAAATGAAATCTCTCCTCTGCTCGCCATCGCTATATCCGTCAGATCCTTTAAACAGCTTTATAAAGTCATTATCTTTTAACTGATTATGCAAATGATATGCAACACTAGCCATACTGCCTTTATGTTGTTCTTGAGGGCCATAAACATTGAAATACCTAAGTCCAACAATTTGAGTTGCATTTTCAGCTAAGGCCTGCCTTACTAGTTGATCAAATTTAAATTTAGAATATGCATAGAGATTAATTGGATTCTCATTCTCAATTGATTCTACGAAAACACTCCCACTTCCATAAACAGAGGCAGAAGAGGCATAGATGAGGGGAGTATCCGATTTTATTGAAAGATTTAGTAGCTCTTTTGAGTATAAAAAATTATTCTTGTATAGATATTCTGCATCCCATTCCATCGTATTAGAGCAAGCGCCTTGATGAAAGATTGATTTGAGTTTTGTTCCGTCAAATTTATTTTTTTGAAGTAGTGATAGAAATTCATCTATATCTAGATAATCCTGTATTTCGCAATGAATTATATTTTCTTTGAGCTCAGAGTTATTGTGATCATCAACAGCAATAATATCTTTGTAGCCAATTTTATTGAGGCCTTTAATGAGATTGGATCCAATAAATCCGTTACTTCCGGTTACAACTATCAAAACATTAATTTAATTAAGGAATAAGGCGTATGTTAGCATATGCTCATGCCAAGAAAGCTTTATACAGCTATATTTTGCTTATTATTACCTCTTTATTTTTTCAGATTATTTTGGAAAGGTTTATATAACAAAGAGTATTTGTTTAGATGGCCAGAAAGGCTTGGTATAAGTAAAAAATCACCTCTTAAAGGAAAATCACTAATATGGATTCACGCCGTTTCTGTTGGGGAAGTTAATGCTTCCATGCCTTTAATAAGAAGTTTGATAGAAAAATATCCTGATATTGAGATATTAGTAACAACCACAACGCCAACAGGTTCAAAATTGTTAATTGAGCGATTAGGTAACAAGATAAAACACCAATATATGCCTGTTGATATTCCGATATTCATAAATTTCTTTTTAGACAAATGGAAACCAAAAATATTGATACTTTTAGAGACTGAAATTTGGCCAAATATAATTTTCAATTGTAACAATAGAGGTATATTGACAACTCTCGTCAATGCAAGACTTTCTGAGAAATCTAAGGAAAATTATTTAAAATATGTATCAGTAATTCGACCCGCTATAGAGTCTTTAGATCTCCTACTTGCTCAATTTGAGTCAGATAAAAGTAGTTTCCTAGAGATAGTTGAAAAAAAAGAAATTAACACATGCGGCAATTTAAAATTTGATCAAGATATACCATTAGAATTAATTGAAATTTCCAAAACTGTAAGGGAGGATTGGTCGATTGACGGAGTACAAAGGCCTGTTCTCATAGCAGCAAGCACACATGAAATTGAAGAAGAGATAGTCCTAGAAGCTTACAAAGAAATCATCAAACAACTTCCGAACACTTTGCTGATTCTTGTTCCTAGACATTTAGAGAGATTTGAAAAAGTAAAGAACATAGTTAAAAATTCTGGCCTTCAATTTGCGTCGCGCTCAAGAAAAACAAGTGTTACTAGCAACACACAGGTATTGTTGGGTGATACTATAGGAGAGCTTAATTTTCTTTACTCTCTTGCCGATGTGGCATTCATTGGAGGAAGTTTGATAGATCACGGTGGTCAAAATCTTTTAGAACCAGCAGCTCAAAGCTTAGCACTTCTATCTGGTCCAAGTTTGAGAAACTTTTCAGATATTTCAGAACAACTTAAACAAAATGAAGGCCTCAAAATAGTAAATGATTCAAGAGAACTTTCAGATAGGTTCATTGAATACATTGCAGATGAAAAAGCGAGGGAAATGGCAGGAAATAAAGCATTTGAAGTATTTAAGGAAAATAGAGGAGCTTTAGGGAATATTGGGTACCACTTAGATCTCCTTTTGAAGGATACACTGTAATTTGCCCAATTCTAGAACTTTTCTCTCCAATTTAGCACTCTCTTAGAACATCAAAATAGAAATTGCACTAAATTTTCCTTAAATACACTAGTTTTTTCTGGCATATGGATTGCATATATTCTTTTGTATTATTTTAAAAATAATAAGGAGAATTAGTATGAAATTAATAACTGCGGTTATTAAGCCTTTCAAGCTCGATGAAGTCAGGGAAGCTCTCTTAGCAGTTGGTGTTTCTGGCCTTACCGTCACAGAGGTTAAAGGTTACGGCAGGCAAAAGGGCCATACAGAGTTATATAGAGGTTCAGAGTATGAAGTTGATTTACTTCCTAAAACGAAGATTGAGATCGCTGTTACTGATAATAATGCTGACGACGTCATTGAAGCTATAAGTACTTCTGCTAATTCAAACAAAATAGGTGATGGAAAAATTTTTGTTGTAGATTTAAATCAGTTGATACGAATCAGGACTGGTGATCTCAACGAAGACGCGTTGTAAAAATTTAAGGAGAAAAAATGACAGAATTAGAATTCGCGCTCAATACCTTCTACCTTCTAATGAGTGGAGCATTTGTCATGTGGATGGCAGCTGGTTTCACAATGTTAGAAGCTGGATTGGTAAGATCAAAGAATGCTGCTGAGATAGTAACTAAGAACTTAGGATTATTCTCAATAGCTTGTGTTATGTACTTAGTATGTGGTTTCTTTATTATGTACCCTGGTGATTCAGCTGTATCGGCTTGGGTCCCTGGATTCAGCTTGTCCTATTTAGGATTGGGAATGGGTGATCAAGATATGTCCTATGGATCATATTCAGAAGCTTCTGACTTCTTTTTCCAAGTCGTATTCGTAGCTACAGCTATGTCTATTGTCTCGGGAGCAGTTGCAGAAAGAATGAAATTATTACCATTCTTCGCATTTGCTGTAATCTTGACTGGTTTTATATATCCAGTCCAAGGATACTGGAAATGGGGCGGCGGCGGCCTTGATGCTCTTGGCTACACTGACTTTGCAGGTTCAGGGGTAGTTCACCTTTGTGGTGCGGCAGCAGCACTTGCTGCGGTAAGCATTTTAGGAGCTAGGAAAGGAAAATATGGAGCAGATGGCTCTGTATATGCTATTCCTGGTTCAAATATACCCATTGCAGCTTTAGGTGCATTAATACTATGGCTTGGATGGTTTGGGTTCAACGGTGGTTCTCAACTAGCAGTTAACACTGCGGCTGATGCTATTGCTGTTGGCCAAGTATTCATGAATACAAATATGGCAGCAGCTGGAGGAGTATTAGGCGGACTTTTTGCTAGTAAAATATTTAGCGGAAAAGCTGACGTTACTATGGCAATAAATGGAGCTATTGCTGGTTTAGTTGCTATTACTGCGGCACCAGACACACCAACAGGTGGTTTAGCAACATTGATAGGTTTAATAGGTGGCGTAATCGTGTATTTCTCTGTAGTCATATTAGACACTAAACTAAAAATCGATGATCCAGTTGGTGCTATATCTGCACACGGAACAGTAGGAATTTGGGGAATCATGGCAACACCTTTATCAGGTGCAGGTGCTTTTGGAACTCAATTTATCGGTGTGATAGTTATTTTTGCTTGGGTCTTCGTTACAAGCTTTATTGTTCTCAAAGTCATTGACAGTATTGTTGGAATTAGAGCGACTGATAATGATGAAGAGATCGGCTTAGATAAATCTGAAATTGGTGTAGAAGCCTACCCTGATTTCAAATAATGCTGCGTACCTTTATGCCTCGATTGGCATATTAAAGATGGGCAATCCTTAATTGGATTGCCCCTTTTTTTTGAGTTTAAAAGGAATTAATTATTAACAAGGATGTTAACTCAGGTATAAAAATGGATATGGATATAAAACTAATTAAACCAAAGGATGCTGCAGAAATTTTAATGTGCAGCGAAAGAACACTTGAAGCTTGGAGAAGAGAGGAGAAAGGTCCTAATTATTACAAGATTGAAGGTAAAATTTTATATGAGCTAGAAGAACTATATCAGTTTATTAAGGTTTCAAAGGTCTCTGTTTCTTAGTACTGATAACGATATTAAATAATTTTTAAGGAGAGGAAAAATGTTTAAAAATAAAATTCTAGGATTCCTTCTGGTACCTTTTCTGACTTATTCTTGCTCAGAAAATTCTGAAGTGAACTTAAGTGATTCTGCAATTAATACAGGCTACGTTGAATATCTTTTTTGTGATTTTGGACCTGACATGAGCCAAGAGTCATTTTCAGAAATGCTAATAGAGTGGAATGAGATACTTGATGGTCTTGAGAATGCTGTGCCAATGTCTGTGGGACTTGTTCCTCGAACAGAAACTGATTTATATGATGGTATGTGGACTCTTGTTTGGGAATCCCAAGAACAGGCAAAAGAGGGTTGGGAAGAATGGATAGCTGGACCTGCAGCATCTTGGACTGAAAAAACAAGTAGCATAATATCTTGTGGAGCTTCTGATAATGGAGAGGAAGCTAACTATGGCTTCGATGTGAATGTTTACAGAGCTGCAAGTGAACCTGATACTGAACCTGGTGGAGTAGTTGGTTTTATGTTTTGTAGTTTCACTGAAGGCTTTGGAAAAGCAGAATTAGTATCAGGTTTAGATACTTTTAACGGCTGGTTAGATGCTGGACAAGAAATGGCCGGAACAGCATCTCCTTACTTCTATACAATTCATGTACCCGATTTTGAGACACCTATCCAAGGATCATCGATAGGTTCCTATGATTACGCTTTTCATCACTTTTGGGATTCAGAGGAGTCTAGAGAAATAGGAGCACAACTTTTTGAAGCCAATGCTCCTCAAATAGATGGACCTCAACCTGAATGTAGTGAAATGCTTTTATTTGATTCGGTACCGTTTCGAACACCTCAGATATAGAAAAGCTTCAAATAACAAAAAAAGGTGCGTTTTAAGTAACTTTTTTTCACTTATTTACACTTTTTTATTCTAATTCTAACTAGAAAACACTAATAAATATGTTTTTAAACTATAATTGAACTTTACATACGTTGGGTTCTTATTTTAATAGTAAGTATTTAGTCTATAGTGAAAGGAATAAATAATAGGAGTTTTTAATGAAATTAATTACAGCAGTTATCAAACCTTATAAACTCGATGAAGTCAGAGAGGCTTTATCTGAAGTAGGTGTCACGGGTCTCACTATAACCGATGTTAAAGGTTTCGGAAGACAAAAGGGTCATACCGAACTATATAGAGGTTCTGAATACGTCGTAGATTTTTTACCAAAAACTAAGATAGAAGTTGCAGTTAGTGATGATAATACTGACAAAGTAATAGATGCTATATCGCAAGTTTCGAATACTGGAAAGATAGGAGATGGAAAAATATTTGTATCTTCTCTTGAGCAAGTTGTAAGGATTAGAACCGGAGAGCTTAATGAAGATGCCTTATAAACTATAGGTGATCTCATGATAAAAAAACTTTTTCTTTTTAGTACTTTAATTTTTTCTTTTACTATTTCAGCAGATGAATTGAATTCAGGAGATACTGCCTGGATACTAACTTCAACTGCATTAGTCCTGTTTATGACTCTACCAGGGCTTTCCCTTTTCTATGCGGGACTGGTAAGAAGTAAAAATGCGATATCAGTTTTAATGCAATGTTTTGCTATAGCTTGTATCGTCTCCGTCGCTTGGGTTGTCTACGGATACAGTCTTGCCTTTACTGAGGGCAATGCCTTTATTGGAGGTACAAGCGCATTTTTCTTAAGTGGCATTGGTAGAGATACTTTGGCTCCCGGGACAACCATGCCCCATTCTTTATTTGTAATATTTCAAATGACTTTTGCCATCATCACACCAGCTTTGGTTGTTGGAGCATTTGCAGAAAGAATGAAATTCGGTGCAATGTGCTTATTTTCCTTGCTTTGGTTTACGGTAGTTTATCTGCCTGCTTGCCATATGATATGGGGAGGAGGTTACCTAGCCGATGTTAAGGATTTTGCCGGTGGTCTTGTTGTGCACTTAACTTGTGGAGTTGGTGCTTTAGTTATAGCCATCGTATTAGGTCCAAGAAAAGGTTTTCCTTCAACAGCTATGCCACCTCATAACAGAACAATGGTAGTTACTGGAGCTGCCATGCTTTGGGTTGGCTGGTTTGGGTTTAATGCCGGAAGTTCTTGGGCTGCTGATGGTCTTGCGGGCATGGCTATGCTTGTAACGCATATAAGTGCAGCTACAGGAGCCTTAACTTGGATGGCTATTGAATGGATTAAAGGAGGTAAGCCTACAATAGTTGGTATAGCAACTGGTATGGTTGCAGGCCTAGCTACTATTACACCTGCATCAGGTAGTGTTGGACCAGAGGGTGCATTATTAATTGGTCTAATGGCAGGTTCAATATGCTTCTATGCTACCCAAGCTGTGAAGGGTTTATTTGGAATAGATGACTCCTTAGATGTATTTCCTGTTCACGGTGTAGGAGGAATAATCGGTATTATTATGGTAAGTTTTCTAGGCGTCCAAGGTGGTTTTCTTGGCTCTAGTGCTGGTGAAGAATGGATTCCTATGGAACAGTTTGTTATTCAATTAAAGGGAATTGCTGTTATAGGTTTATGGACTGCTGTTGCCTCGTGGATAATTCTAAGATTAATCGGTTCTTTTACTTCCTTAAGAGTTAGTGAAGAAGAGGAATACGAAGGTTTAGATGTTACTGAGCATGAAGAAAGAGGTTACGATTTAACTTGAGATTTTACTTATCAAAAAAACCGGCTAATCAGCCGGTTTTTTTTTCTTTTAATAAACTATCATATATGAGTGGAAAAGAGATTAATTGTTACGCTAATGGGTCCAACAGGAGTGGGGAAAACCGACTTAGCAATAGAGTTATATAAGAACTTAGATATCAATATTATAAGTGTTGATTCTGTTCAGATTTATAAACATTTGAATATAGGGAGCGGAAAACCATCATCAAAGGTTCTTAAGAAATATCCTCATGAATTAATTGATATCTTAAAACCTGATGAAAGTTATTCCACTTCACAATTTCAAGATGATGTCATCGACTCCATAAAAAATGCATTTCAAACCAAGAGAATACCTTTACTCGTCGGCGGAACAATGATGTATTTTCACCACTTGGTAAATGGTATTTCAAGATTACCTCCAGTAGACAGTCAAATAAGACTCAGAGTTAAAAAGGAGTTTGAAGAGAGAGGGGTACATGAAATGCATAAATATTTAGAAAAAATAGATCAAAATTCTTCTTTAAAAATTCATCAAAATGATACCCAAAGAATTAAAAGAGCTATTGAGGTTTTTTTAGCAACGGGTAAAGAGCTTTCTAAATGGCAGACTGAAAATAAAAAAGAAATAAATGAGGTAATAAGCGAATCTAATTTAATTCAAATTGCCATTAAGCCTCAAGACAAAGACATACATCGACAGATTATTGCAAAAAGATTTAAAGGAATGATCCAAAATGGACTGATTGAAGAGGTGGAAGGCATTCTTGGACGCAAAGGAATGAGTCCAAACTCTCAATCAATGAAGAGTGTAGGATATCGTCAGGTATGTGAATATTTAGCAGGAGATTACAGTCTTGATGATATGATTGATAGAGGTATTAATTCAACAAGACAACTGGCTAAAAGACAAATGACATGGATGAGAAGCTGGGACAATATAATTTTTCTAGAGAATAATTCTTCTCTCTTTACTTCGGTAAAGGATTTAATTTTAAAAAATTCATGAATATAAAAGAAACATCACCACAATCCATACTTGTACACGTGGAAAGGTTTTCTTTAACTAAAGATTTACAACTAGAAGCAAAAGAAGAGTTTAAAGAACTGTGTATGTCTTCAGGTGCAGGTGTTTGTGCGGAAATAACATGTAAGATTGATAGACCTTCTCCTAATTATTTTGTGAAACTAGGCAAACTCAATGAAATTAAAGAGCTCGTAAAACTAAATAAATGCGGATTAGTTATTTTTAATAATGATCTATCTCCTTCTCAAGAAAGAAATTTAGAAAAATACCTTGGAACTCGAGTTTTGGATCGTACATCATTAATTCTTGATATCTTTGCAACAAGAGCAACAAGCCATATTGGAAAGCTACAAGTTGAATTGGCTCAATTAACTCATCTTTCTACTAGGCTGGTTAGAGGATGGAGCCACCTTGAAAGGCAAAAGGGAGGCATAGGGTTAAGAGGCCCAGGTGAAACGCAATTAGAAACAGATAGAAGACTTATAGGCCATAGAATAAAAAGTTTGAAGAAGAGATTAAATAAGGCACATAATCAGAAAGAAATAAATCGTTACGCAAGAAGTAAAGGTAAAGAAATGGTCGTAGCACTTGTGGGGTATACAAATGCGGGTAAAACTACTTTATTTAATCATCTTACTCAAAATAATCTGTATGCTGCTGACAAACCTTTTGCGACCCTAGATTCAGTCACCAGAAAGAATAGTAAACAAGAGCTGCAGCATATTTTATTCGCTGATACTGTTGGGTTTATTTCCAATCTTCCAACACAACTCATTGAATCATTTAAAGCAACGTTGGATGATCTGAGTTCAGCAGATCTTCTACTACATGTTGTTGACATTTCAGATAAAGATCACAGATTTAAAGTGAAAGAAGTAGAGAGAATTTTAAAAGATTTGGACTTATCGGATAAGCTTCTAATAAGAGTGAATAATAAGACTGATAAACTTGATATATCGTCTCTGAACGAGTTATCACAAGAAAGTTTTGATCAGGTTTGGATATCGTCAACGGCACAAAAAGGTTTCGCAAGTTTATATGATGCTATCAACACCAAGCTTAAAGGTAAAATAACTACTAATTGGGTAAGCTTAACAAATGACTTAGGTTGGTTGAGATCTGAGCTTTATTCATCTGGAAGTGTGCTAGAAGAGAGAATATCTAACGAAGGTCTGATAGAATTACATCTTGAAAATTTTCAAAATGACCTCATTAAGTTATTGGAAGTTGATGGTTTCGACTTAATCAAAGAAAAACAAACACAGGAAGCAATATAAATGTCTTGGAATGGAAATGATAATAAAGATCCTTGGGGAAGAAATGACACTCCTCCGGAGATCGACGAAGTAATTAAAAAAGTCAGACAAAGAATAGAATCTATTTTTGGAGGAGGATCTTCAGGTGACTCTTCAGACGGCGGTGGGTTCAGCCTTAAGAGTTTACCTTTGATTTTAGGCGTATTAGTGCTGTTATGGGTAGGAGCTGGAATATATCAGGTTGAGCAGGCAGAAAGGTCAGTAGTACTTAGGCTGGGTAAATTTCAAGAAATCAAAGGCCCCGGCTTGAGATGGAATCCTCCCATCATTGACGCTTGGGAGATTGTTGATGTAGTAAGAGTTAGGCCACATCGACACGATGCTTTGATGCTTACTAAAGATGAAAATATTGTTGATGTGACAGTCTCTATTCAGTACCAAATTGCAGACCCACAAAAGTATGTTTTAGACATTAGAGACGCTGATGCCAGTTTAGTTCAAGCGACTGAAAGCGCGTTAAGACATGTTGTAGGCGGTTCAATTATGGATGATACTCTTACAACGGGTCGTGAGCTAATTGCGCAAGAAGTTAAGACCAGATTACAACGTTACTTGAATAAATATAACACTGGTTTGGAAGTTGTAATTGTAAATATCGAAGACTCTTCACCTCCAAATCAAGTGCAAGAAGCCTTTGATGATGTTATCAAAGCAAGGGAAGACGAAGTTAGAGCGAGAAATGAAGCAGAAACTTACGCTAATGGCTTGGTACCAGAAGCCAGAGGACAAGCACAGAGAATGTTACAAGATGCTGAGGCATATAAAGAGCAAGTCATATCCGAGGCTGAAGGTGATGCAACCCGTTTTAATCTTCTTTTATCTGAATATCAAAAAGCTCCAGATGTAACTCGTAATCGTTTATATTTGGATTCGATTCAAGGAGTAATGTCTAACAGTACAAAGGTTATGATAGACGTAGAAGGTGGAAATAATATACTTTATCTGCCCTTAGATAAGATTGCTGAGTCAGCTAGAGGAGTTGAGAACTTGAATATACCAAGCTCATCAGGGAATGCATCAATAAGTGACTTAACAAATCAGGTTATTGAAGAGATAAGGCGAAGAAACAGACAAGAGGAACGAAGATAATGAAAACATTAAGACTTTTACTGATACCTATATTGATAGCTTTTATAGCTTTAATCTCGGCCTCAATTTTCGTAGTAAAAGAGACTGAGAGGGCGGTTAAACTAAGATTTGGAGAAGTCGTAGAAGCCGATGTACCTCCAGGATTACATTTTAAACTTCCAATCATTAATACAGTTAGAAAATTTGATGCAAGAATTCTAACTCTAGATGCTGCACCTCAAAGCTATCTAACATCTGAAAAGAAAGCTTTAACCGTTGATTCATTTGTAAAATGGAGAGTAAGCGATGTAGAAAAGTATTTCACTACTACAGGTGGTGATGAGGAAAGATTGAGAAGACTTTTAATCCAAAGGGTCGATGCCGGTTTAAGAAATGAATTTGGCACAAGGACAGTTAATGAAGTTGTTTCTGGAGAAAGAGACGAACTCATGGATAAACTTACACTTCAACTAGATAATATAGCTGTTGAAGAGTTGGGTGTACAGGTAATAGATTTGAGAGTCAAAAAGATAGATCTCCCTCCAGAAGTTAGTGAGTCGGTGTACAACCGAATGAGAACAGAGAGAGAAAGGCTAGCTAAAGAACTTAGAGCGCAAGGTAATGAGGTTGCTGAAAAAATTCGAGCAACAGCTGACAAAGAAAAAACTATCATTCTCGCTGATGCTTACAGACAAGCAGAGGAAACAAAAGGAAACGGAGATGCAACAGCAGCAGCAACATATGCTAATGCTTATTCCAAAGATCCAGAATTCTATGATTTCACAAGGAGTTTAAAGGCATATCAATCAACTTTTGGAAGTAAATCAGATATCCTTTTAATAAATCCTGACAGTGATTTCTTTAAATATCTAGATAATTCTAAAGCTACAGATTAGTAGATGAGTTCAAAAATACGCTGGAGCTTACCCGATGGCGTAGACGAACTTCTCCCACCTAAAGCAATCGAGGTGGAGATGTTGAGAAGGAAATTGATTGATGAATATATTTCCTCTGGCTTTGAATTAATTACACCTCCTTTATTAGAATTATCTGAATCAATAGGTGGTGAGGCTCATGATGAGATTAAGTCACATGCATTTAGTTTCAAAGATAATTTAACTGGTAAAGATCTATCCATAAGGCCAGATATTTCAGAACAAGCCTCCAGGATAGATGCTTATCGAATACAGTCTAATGAAGTGGTAAAACTCTGTTATGCAGGAGAGGTTGTCAAGAGCAAGGCATCAAAGTCATTAAGATCAAGAACGACTATACAAGTAGGCGCTGAAATATTTGGAGATTCTTCCAACGAGGCTGAATTAGAGAGTATAAATTTAATGTTAAAGAGCCTCGAGATTGCGGGTATAAAAAATATAACTCTTAGTCTTGGTCATGCCGCATTTACTTCTTCCGTCCTCGAACCCTTCAAGAAATTAGGTAAAGAAATTTTTGTAGACTTAGAAATAGCTCTTTCTAAAAAATCTAAACCTGATTTAGATAAAATAATTCCAGATTCATACAAAAATAAACAATCTTTAATATCACTATGCGATATGTATGGTGAGATTGACATAATCCAGTCCGCAAAAGAAAGTTTTTCTTACTTTGAGACAACTCAAAATTTTATGGATGATCTTGAAGGCTTGGCAACCAAGCTAATAGATAAATCTGGAATAAATTTACATGTTGATTTAGCTGAGGTTCAAGGATTCAAATATCATAATGGAGTTGTATTTTCCGCGTATTCCGATTCAGCAGGTTACGTGCTTGCAAAAGGTGGAAGATATGATGGTCTAAGAAAACAATCAGACCGCGATAGACCGGCTGTAGGATTTGATCTAGATTTAGTTTCAGTTTCTAATCTATAGGAATGTAAGTATGAATCTAAATATCTCTTTACTTGGCCTTCAGTGGGGTGACGAAGGAAAAGGCAAGGTTGTGGATAACCTTGCAAATGATTTAGATGCCGCCGTAAGGTATCAGGGTGGTCATAATGCTGGTCATACTTTAATAATGAATGGAAAAAAAATTGTTTTTCATTTATTACCTTCAGCAATATGTCATGAAAATATAAAGTGTTTTATAGCAAGAGGGGTTGTTGTGAGTTTAGATGCTTTATTCTCGGAGTTAGCCGAAGCGAATGAAGTTTTAGGAAATATAGAAGACAGACTCATAATAAGTTCAGCTTGCAGTCTTATTCAACCTTACCATATAAAGTTAGATCAACTTAGAGAGCATTCTGCTAATTTAACAAAAATAGGAACAACAGGAAGAGGAATCGGAACATCATACGAAGACAAAGTTGGAAGAAGGTCAGTACGAATTTCAGACCTATATGATGAAAGAAAATTAAATGATAAATTGACGCAAGCTTTAGATTTTTATAATTCAATTTTTGAACATTCATTTGGTACATCTAAAATCGATCTAAATGAATTGGTAGATTTAAATTTGAGACAAGCTGAAAAATTAAAGCCTTATGTTGGAAATGTAATAGAAGAAATTAGAGAATTACAAAAATCTAAAAAGAAAATACTCTATGAAGGTGCTCAAGGTGCTTTATTAGATATAAGCTTAGGAACTTATCCGTTTGTAACATCAAGTAACTTAATTGGGGGTGTTCCAGCTGGTGCGGGAATTAGTCCATCTGATATTGATTATACGATAGGAATTACCAAGGCTTATACTACAAGAGTTGGCGAAGGACCGTTTCCTACGGAGTTATTTGATGAGATGGGAACTTACTTAGCTGAAACGGGTGGTGAGGTTGGAGCTACTACTGGAAGACCGAGGAGATGTGGATGGCTAGATGGTTTCCTTCTAAAGAATATGGTTAAAGTCAGTGGCGTAGACGGACTGTGCTTAACTAAGATAGATGTTTTGGACGGCTTAGAAAAAATAAAGATATGTAATGCGTATTCTAGTGAACTTACCGAAGCTGAAATGATAGAAACTATGGATCTAGAGTTTGCTAAGCCAGAATATCTTGAGATGCCAGGTTGGTCTAAACCTACAGCAGGACAAACTTCATATGAAGAACTTGATGATAATGCTAAATCTTTTGTTGAGAAAATAGAAGAAATTTCAGGGGTTCCTGTTATTATGATTTCAACTGGACCAAAGCGAGAAGATACAATTATTAGAAAAGATATATAAGAAATGCGATACCTCTTTTTATTTATTTTAACCTTTCCTCTCTTAATACAATCTGATGATTTGGAGTTTAAAGAAGGTGACGAATTTGTTGCAGATAAATTCGAAACCATTGCCTTATTTTTCTACAAGTCAGATGCTACTAGAGTAGACATCGCGAGAGACTTATCCTTCTCTATTCACGACTTCATGACTTATGGCGCTGTAGATCGGAGAGATATTTATAAGATCAAACGCGGTGAAACTTTTATTCTCAAAGATAATTATAGAGATGGTGATATCTTTGAGGTTAATCTAAAAAGTTCGCGTACTACCAGAGAAAAATTTTTCGTTCTTTCTGAAGATTTAAAGAATGCATCCATCACTCTGATTACTGAAGAGTCTTAATATCCATGAAAAGCTATTTCAAAATAGCCGCTATGGGTATTTTGTTTATAGTTTCACTTATCTTGGCTCTATATCTTGCTGTCTTTTTTGATTTTTTTGGTAAGCCTCAAGTTCAGGGCCAAATTGAAGAATTTAGTGCCCCTTTCTTTAGTCCAATTGACAAAAAATTGAGCGAAAAAACAATCTTATTTGGAGATTTGCATGTACACACGACTTATTCCCTCGATGCATTTATAGGGAATTTACCTATTCTAGAAGGAGAGGGAACCCATCCAGCTGCAGATGCGTGTAACTATGCAAGATTTTGTGCAAATCTAGATTTTTTTTCTATAAACGATCATGCTGAATTTTTAACAAGAAGGGAGTGGACAGACACAATAAAGTCTTTAAGAGACTGCTCAAGAATATCTAATGAGTCAGATGAAAGTTCTATCGTACCCTTTCTTGGCTGGGAATGGACTCAGACAAGCTTAGATATAGAGAGACATTATGGACATAAGAATGTAATACTAAAATCTCTTCAAAATAATATCCCTGAAAGACCTATTGGAGCACCTGATCATAAGTTTTTTAGGAGCATAGTAGATGCTCCAGCTTATGCATTATTGGGAGCTATGCTTTATGACTATGAAAATATTTCATATTATTTGAACTATAGACAAAGACAGTTACTTATAAAGAACCTTGAATATTGTGACAATTCTACTCATGTAAAAGACCTTCCGCTTGACTGTCTTGAGAGAGCAGAAAGACCGTCTGATTTATATAGAAAATTAGATGAGTGGGGCGTAGACTCTTTAGTTATTCCTCATGGATCTGCTTGGGGAAACACTTCTCCGCCCATGGCAACATGGAAAAATCAATTAAATATCGCAGAGCACAGTCCTAAGTATCAAAAATTAATAGAAGTTTTTTCAGGTCATGGAAATACAGAAGAGTATCGATCATGGGAAGCTTTTAAGATATTAGATGGAGAATATGTTTGTCCAGCCCCTACAGAAAATTATGTACCTGATTGTTTTCAGGCCGGCGAAATCATCAAAGAAAGATGTAGGATTTCGGCAGGAAGCGAAGAATTATGTAATCAAAGAGCAAAAGAAGCTAGAGATAACTTCACCAAAGCCAATCCCTATGGGCTATTGACCATACCTAATCAAAAACCGGAAGAATGGTTAGACAGTGGTCAATGCAAAGATTGTTACCTACCAGCTTTTGACTACAGGCCAAAATCTTCAGTGCAATATGCTTTAGCCTTAAGAAATTTCACTGAAGGAAAGACTGAACCTTATAGGTTTGGTTTTATTGGGTCTAGCGACAATCACTCTTCAAGACCTGGAACAGGTTATAAGGAAATTGATAGGATTAGAAATACTGATTCTAAATATAAGTCATCGAATCAAGTCATGAGTTTGAATCAACTTTCCCAAGACTATGCTATTCCAAGGTCACAAGAAATTAACTTGGAGCAAATGATTGATAGGATGAAACCGAGTCAAGGAGAAAGAATAGCCTCATTTCTTTACACGGGCGGATTGATAGCAAGTCATGTATTAGAAAAGAATAGAAATTCAATATGGAATTCTTTAAATGATAGAGAAGTGTATGCAACGAGCGGAGAAAGAATTTTACTATGGTTTGATGTGATTAACCACCCATCCGGAGAGTTAATGCCTATGGGCAGCGAATTCTCTATGCAAGAAAATCCGAAGTTCAAAGTAAGAGTATTAGGTTCTCAAAAACAGGCTCCTGGGTGTAGTTCGGAGAATGAGATAACTAAAACTTACCTTGAAAAGTTATGTAATGGTGAATGTTTCAATCCTACTGATGAGAGGAATAATATTTCCAGAATAGAAATTATAAGAATAAGACCTCAAAGCTATCCTGACGAACCTATAGAAACTTTAATCGAAGATGCATGGAAGATTTTTGAATGCAAACCTTCACAAGAAGGTTGCGTAGTAGAGTTTGAAGATCCTAATTTTATGGATGCTAATAGAGAAGTTATCTACTATGTCAGAGCAATTCAAGAACCTTCTTTAGCAATTGGGGCAGCAAATTTAGATTGTGAATTTGATGATGATGGTAAGTGTAAAAAAGTTAAACTTTGTGGAGACGTAAAAGGGCAGGGAGAGGGCGATTGTTTATCCGAGAACGAAGAGAGAGCTTGGTCATCTCCTATATTTATTAAATATTCTCAGAGTTAGATTTATACATCTTATCTAATATTGCATTTACATATTTGTACCCATCGGCAGCACCATACTTTTTGGTTAATCTTATACTCTCTTTAATAATGATCGGGGCATCTGTATTTGTGTATAACATCTCGTAGGCAGCTAATCTCAAAGTATTCCGCTCTATCGGATCAAGGGAAGAAAGTTTTCTTTCCATAAAGTTTGATAGAGATTTATCTATCTTCTCTTTAAATTTCATAACGCCTTCGAGGAGGTCCTTGTAATGCGGATATCTACTTTGAAGAGATAAATCTTTTAAAAGCTCATTAATATCTGAGCCAGAGAGTTCAATTTCATAGAGACTTTGTATTACTTTATCTCTCGATCTTACGGGCGAAGTATCTTTTTTGGATTTCATGAATCAAGACAGGGAATCCACCATATTTAATGCGGTAAGAGCAAATTCTTTTCCCTTATTCATTTTATTTGGGGCTGACCTTTCTTCAGCTTGCTCAATTGTATTAGTAGTTAGGACTCCGCATATCACAGGAATGCGGGTCTTGAGCGAAACTTCCTGAAGACCTTCAAGACATGAACTTGATATAAAATCAAAATGAGGAGTATCACCTCTTATAATTGCACCTAGCGAAATAACTGACAATATACCTTCTTTTTCAGCCATAAATTGAGTCGCCAATGGTAACTCAAATGCTCCTGGAACTTCTTTAAGGTATATATTAGCCTCATCTACGCCTTGGCTTATAAGTTCTTTTTTTGTTTCTTTTAATAAATCTTGAACTATAGAAGGATTCCATGAAGTGAATACAATCCCGTACCGTCCTTGTTTAGCTTTTACAGATATATCTTTAATTTTAAGGCCTTTCATTATATTAATTTATGAATTCAGTTATCTCTAAATCAAAGCCTGTGAGGGGGTATTTTAAGGAGGCGCCCAATAGTCTAATCTTAGTTACACCTAGATCTTTTAGTATCTGAGCTCCTACACCAATAATCCTGGTATCTGGACCTTCATTTTTTGTTTTTGGTTTTCTACCTTTTAGAAATGAAATATTAGATAGAAGTTCATCAGAGCTCTCTGTGTGAGATAAAAGAAGTATAACGCCTTTTCCTTCTTCATCAATTTTTTTCATTGCTTGAGAAAAAGACAATCTACTTCCAAATTTATTAATACCCATAATATCCTGAAGAGTATTGTTCTGTTGAACTCTGACAAGAACTTCGTCAGTACTTTTTATTTTATTCTTTACTAAGGCGAGGTGTATATCTCCATTGATGGTATCTTCATAAGCATGTAAAGAAAATTTACCATACTCAGACTCTATATCAGTTTTATCAACTATCTTAATACTCTTTTCGCTGATATTTCTATAATGTATGAGATCGGCAATTGTTCCAATTTTTAGGTTATGTTTTTTTGCAAACACCTCTAAATCAGCTCTCCTTGCCATGGTCCCATCATCATTCATAATCTCTACAATTACAGCAGAAGGATCTAGACCTGCCATTTTAGCAAGATCTGTGCCAGCTTCCGTATGGCCAGCTCTGTTTAGGACGCCGCCTTCCTGAGCTTTAATTGGAAAAACATGTCCAGGCTGAACTATATCATCGGCTTTAGCTTTTTTACTCACTGCAGCTTGTATTGTTTTTGCTCTATCTGCAGCTGATATACCGGTTGTTACACCTTCTGCAGCTTCAATAGAAGTAGTAAAAGCCGTCCCTAATTCTGTACCATTATTTTTTACCATTTGTTCTAGACCTAGTCTTTTACATCTGTCCTCATTGATTGCTAGACATATTAAACCTCTTGCATGGATTGCCATGAAGTTGATGGCATCTGCATCAACTTTTTCTGCAGCAAGTACCAGATCGCCTTCATTCTCTCTATCTTCGTCATCCATAAGGATGACCATCTTCCCCAGAGAGATGTCTTCAATAATTTCTTGTATGCTATTTAGCTTCATTATCTCTATTTTGGGCTGAGAGTAATCTTTAAATCTTCGCCTAAATTTTCCTTATCCTTTATTGTGAAGCCTATTGTACTTAGTTTTTGATTGTTCTGACCGAATTTAGAAAAGGTATTCCTATCTTTCCCTAGTAGTTTTGGAGCTTGATAAAGGATTAATTCATCTATCAATTCTTGAGCCATAAGCGCATCTAGAAGTATTGACCCCGATTCAACCATGAGAGTATTGATAGATTTTTCTTCTGCCAAATAATTCATTATGTTGCTCATATCTTCCAAATCATTTTTTGACATAATGCAAATTTCACCATTTTTGGATTTAATCTTTGAATTTTTGGTCGTAAATACAAGCGTCTTTGCTTTAGAAGAAAAAACATTCTCCTCTCCATTTAAGTAATTATTTCTATCAATTACCACTCTTAACGGTTGTTTTACATCCTTGATATCATATCCCGAATCTCTGGAAGTAAGAGAAGGATCATCTTTCAAAATAGTTCCTGTTCCTGTCAGGATGGCTTCATTAGTGGCTCTAAGTTTATGGACATCTTTTCGAGATATCTCAGAAGTAATCCATTTACTTTCACCAGAATCTAATGCTATCCCTCCGTCAAGACCTACTGCCATCTTAGCTGTTATAAATGGTCTATTTTTTTCTAACCTAGAAAAGAACCCTCTATTAAGTTCTCGTGCTTCATCCCTTAGAAGACCCTCAACAATTTCTATATCTTTTTCTTTTTTTGCAAACCCGTCCTGTGAAATATCTTCAGAGGCAATATAAACTTTCCTAATTCCATGTCGTTTTATAGATTCAGAACAGGGTGGAGTTCTTCCTGTTGTAGAGCAAGGCTCTAACGTTACGAACATTTCAGAATTCCTTAGAGCTTTTTCTGCACTTGAGCCTAGATTATCAAAAACATTCTGAATAGCATTGACTTCCGCATGTTCTTCTCCAGCTTGTTGATGCCATCCTCTGCCTATAATTTTGTTATCCAGAGTAATTACACAACCTACCATAGGATTAGGTCTCGTAGTTAATAGACCTTTTTTAGCGAGAGATAGAGCTTCGCGCATGTGCTCTGTTGGGGACGTCATAATTAATCGCTAGTTAATTTCTCAACCTCTTCTGAAAATTCGTTGATATCTTCAAATCTTCTGTAGACAGAAGCAAACCTTATAAAGGCAACTTCATCTATTTTTCTAAGGTTTTGCATTACAACTTCTCCGATTAGTCTCGAGGGTATTTCTCTTTCCCCGGAAGATCGAATATCTTTCTTTATATCTTCGATAAGAGTTTCTATCTCTTCTTCTCCAACAGGCCTTTTCTCTAAAGATCTATAAAGACCTTCCCTCAATTTATGCTCATCAAAGGGTTCTCTTGAATTGTTTTTTTGTTTAATCACTCGTGGCATTAAAAGTTCTGCAGTTTCAAATGTTGTAAATCTCTCATTACATGAAGGACATTCTCGCCTTCTTCTGATTTGCTGGCCTTCAGCTATCAGTCTGGAGTCGATTACTTTTGTATCAGAGAAGCCACAGTAGGGGCAGTGCATAATTCAGCGGAGTAAACTGGATAGCTAGAACAAAGCTCGATAACCTTGCCCTTAACATCGTTAATTAAAATTTGGTTATTAATATCTTCCAAGATATCACAAATCCAGTTTGCAACTAATGTTACCTCGGGCTCCTTAAAGCCTCTTGTTGTTACAGCTGGTGTTCCTATTCTTAGACCACTCGTTACAAATGGTGATTGTGGATCATTAGGAACAGCATTTTTGTTAACTGTAATATTAGCTGTTCCAAGGGCTGCATCGGCATCTTTTCCTGTCAAACCCTTTTCAACTAAATCAACAAGGAACATATGATTTTCTGTCCCGTTAGAGACAATATTTATGCCTCTTTCTATGAACGTAGCGGCCATTTGTTTTGCATTTGCCTTCACTTGCTTCTGATAATCTTTAAAAGCTGGATCTAGTGCTTCTTTGAAGCACAATGCTTTAGCAGCAATTACATGCATCAAAGGCCCACCTTGTGTACCAGGGAAGATCGCTGAGTTAAGCTTTTTATGTATTTCTTCATTATCTTTAGCAAGAATTAATCCGCCTCTCGGACCTCTTAATGTTTTATGTGTTGTAGTTGTTACAACGTCTGCGTGGGGTATGGGAGAGGGATATTCCTTGGCAGCCACTAAACCAGAAACATGTGCCATATCAACCAAAAGGTAAGCATTGACTGAATCAGCAATCTCTCTAAATTTTGCCCAATCAACAATTCCAGAATACGCTGAGAAGCCAGCTATAATTAGCTTCGGATTATGCTCTCTAGCAAGATCTTCCACTTCTTGGTAATTAAGTTCACCAGTTTTTGGATCCAGTCCATATTGAAATGAATTATATGTCTTCCCAGAAAAATTTACTTTTGCGCCGTGAGTAAGGTGTCCACCATGATCTAAGCTCATTCCAAGGATAGTATCTCCAGCATCGCATAGAGCTAGAAAGACAGCGGAGTTAGCACTCGCACCAGAATGAGGTTGAACATTTGCATAAGCAGCTCCATAGAGTTCCTTGGCTCTTTCTATTGCAAGGGATTCTGCTACATCAACATTTTCGCAGCCACCGTAATATCTTTTTCCAGGATATCCTTCAGCATACTTGTTTGTCAGCACAGACCCTTGGATTTCTAGAATTCCTTTTGAAGTGTAGTTTTCTGATGCAATTAATTCTATATGCTCCTCTTGACGAACGGACTCTTTAGATATGGATTGCCATAACTCTGGATCAAATTCTTCTAAACCTTTATCTGTAATAAACATATATTGTTAAATATTTGAGGACGCATGTTGATTATACAGAATATCACTTAACATCTCTTCATTAAGTTCATGCTTTATTGGTCTTAACGGACGATTTTCTTCCTTTATTGACCTTAGAACAAATTTTGCAAACCCTTCCATCACAACCCCTGGCGGTACAATACTCTCGTCCATAAAAAATAATCTGCAAATGAAGTTTATTCCAATCCTCAACAGGAAACCCCTTCTTAAGGTCTTTTTCAGTTTGTTTAACATTTTTGCCTTTAGAAAGTCTCCATCTTTGAGCTAATCTGTGGATATGTGTATCTATGGGAAATGCTGGATGATTGAATCCCTGACTCATAACAACAGAAGCAGTTTTATGACCTACGCCAGGTAAAGCTTCCAGAGCTTCAAAGCTCTCTGGGACTTGTCCTTCGTACTTTTCGCATAAAATTTTACTCAGTTCTGCTATTGCTTTAGATTTTTTAGGAGATAACCCGCAAGGTCTGATTATTTTTCTTATTTCATCGGGATGAACCAAAGACATATCAAATGGGTTATCAGCCAATTTGAAGAGTTCAGGAGTCACTTGGTTAACTCTTACATCCGTACATTGTGCCGACAATAAAACAGCAATTAAGAGTGTATAGATAGAATCATGATCAAGCGGAATAGGAGTCTCCGGATAGAGCTTCTGGAGCTCCTTACTGATATAAATAAATCTTTCTTCTTTCTTCAAAAATACTTTCTTTTTTAATTTACTTAGTATACTTGTTTAATGTTTGATGGAAGAGTCAAAAAGATTATAGATTTTTTAAAAGAACAGTTTACAGAGGAAACGCACTCTACCAGAACCATGCTTAAAATTTACTCTGATTATGTGAAGGGTGAAGCTAATGATGAAGATATAGAAAAAGCTAATAAACAACTAAATGAAATACTTAAAGACTTAAGTTTTGGTTTAATGGCAGTCGTTCCTTTTGCACCTATAACAATTCCTATGATTGCTAAATTTGCGAAGAAGCATGATATTGACCTTCTTCCTGAATGGTTCAAGGATTCTTTAAAGTAGAATCTAATTTATCTTTTGTTTGTGACAAAGAAGAGATAAACACCAGATAAAGCACTAATTAAGGCCAGAATTGAAAATATCTTTAAGAAAATATTTCCTATATCATCTCTTTCATTCCAGTCCATGATGTGGATACCCCACATAAAGTCCCAAATTCTCCATTGATTAGACCTTATTGCGACAATTTCTTCTGTGAATGGATCCAAATACACGTTTATTTCTTCTTGTACGTCGTTAAGTGCTTCAATTTTATATAGAGGCAATGGTCTACCTCTATACTCTGAACCAGGTTTATCTTCAGTTATTTCTGTTACTGAACTAGGCTTTAAAAAGGTTTTATTTTCGACCAAAGATAGAGCTTTTTGCGGTTCAATCTTTTGGGTCTTTGGAACCTCTTTTACAGCTACAGTTTTTAAGTATTGACTCCCTCTTACTTCGTCGATTTTATTAAAGGAAAAATAAATACCAGATATGGTCCATAAGAGAAGTTGAACCGAAATAGCCAAGCTCAGATATTTATGTATCTTTCTGGAGGAACCTTTCAAACTAACTTTTATATAGCCTTTTGAAGTTTGGAGGCGACAATTTCTTCAGCCTCAGCCATTATTCTATCTATCAATTCCTTTACTGTTGGGATATCAGACACCAATCCAGCTACCATGCCACATGACCAAGCTCCTGCTTCTGGCTCTCCATCCATCATAACTTTTGGATAAACTCCAGCTACTTCATCGATGATATCTTCAAATTTAAGTTCGTCTCCATAAGCCTTTTCTTTGGCCATCAAACTTTCTACAGCTGGATTATTTAATACTCTTTCTGTGTTTGTAAGAGATCTCATGATTAGCCTTGTATCTAACTCACTGGCATTAACAATAGCTTCTTTAACATTCTGATGAACAGGTGCATCTTGAGTAGCAATGAAACGCGTCCCCATGTTCATGCCTTCAGCACCCAAGGCCATTGCAGCTATTAGACTTCTAGCATCAGCCATTCCTCCAGATGCAACAAAGGGAATATCGAGTTCGTCAGCTGCCCTTGGTAGGAGTATAAAATTCGGAATATCATCTTCGCCAGGATGACCTCCACATTCAAAGCCGTCGACCGATACAGCATCGCAGCCTATGTCTTGAGCTTTAATAGAATGTCTTACTGATGTGCACTTATGTATTACCTTAATACCTGCATCTTTCATAGCTGGCATATATACAGCAGGATTTCTACCGGCTGTTTCAACAACCTTCACGCCATTATTAATGATAACTTCAATTAGTCCTGGGTAATCTGGAGGCGTCAACGAAGGTAAGAAAGTTAAGTTCACTCCAAAAGGTTTATCTGTGAGTTCTTGGCATTTTTTTATTTCTGCATCAAGTTTTTCAGGTGTACCTTGAGTAAGACCCGTAATAATTCCAAGGCCACCTGCATTAGATACTGCTGCAGCAAGTTCTGCAAATCCTACATAGTGCATTCCACCCTGGATGATGGGATGTTCTATCCCAAATAGTTCAGTTATTTGTGTTTTCATTTCTCCTCCATAAAGTTAGGCAACTTAGTATATAGATTGATTCATTTAATGTGTCATTTGTTTCCAGAGATATCGCAAGGCAATTAATGCTGGGATGTAATATCCACACAGAAAAATAATGATGAATGCAACATCACTCACCGGATCTCTAAAAAACCAAAAAGCAGGTCCATCAATTAAGTCTGTAAAAAACCTAATAAAAATTAGTATGAATAGCATAGGAGCACTTTTTAGAGAGTAAGCAATAATAAATGCAAAACCTACGGCAAGGTTTCTCGCGGTATAAATCCAATCACCCAAAATAGTTGATGACGCATTAATGTCTCCTAAAAATGATGGATCAGTTAATGCCCAATATGGCCCCAAAAACATAGGCCATACCTCCATGAAAAGAATTATAGTTAACCACCAAGGTATAGGAGTTTTTTTGGATAGTTGATTCATTCGTATAAAAATTCTCAGAAATATAATCTAAGTTACCTTTAGATCAATTAGACCAATAAATATATTCATCACCTTCTTCATAAATTTGACCATCATACTTGTCGATTAAAATAGGTGCCTCATAAGCTGAAGGGAATAGAGGATCTTTTTGTTCAGAGTTGAATTCACTTAAAAGTTTTTCAATCATACGAGCCTCTTCAGGATATTTTTCAATAAGATTTGTTTCTTCTAAAGGATCTATAGAAGTATCAAACAACCAACGAAAATTTTCTTTTTTACTGATTATGTATTTCCATTTGCCATGTAGGACAGATTGATGATTTCCTGACCGCCAGAAAAGTGTTTCGTGAGGTTCATTAGAATTTTCATTTTTTATAAATGGCATTAAGTTCACACCATCTATCTTACTTTCCTTAGATAGTTCGGCTTTTGCTGCTGCAGCAATTGTTGGAAAGATATCAAAGTGATGTACGGCACTATCCGATATTTGATTGGGATTTATTTCATCAGGCCAACTAGCAATAAAAGGCACTCTTATACCGCCTTCAAAAAAACTAATCTTCCAACCTCTGTATGGTTTATTTACATCTTCTAGCTCAATGTAGTTAGCTCCTCCATTATCACTTGTAAATATGATCAAAGTTTTTCCATAAATATCTAGTTCTTTTAATTTTTTGATAATCAATCCAACACTTCTATCCAGGGCTGCTATCATTCCTGAGTAAACTTGTAAATTATGCCCTGACATATGGCTCATCTTTTCGACATCACTTCTTAAGGCTTGGAGAGGATTATGGATCGCCCAATGACTTAGATACAGGAAAAAAGGTCTATTTTTGTTTTTATCAATGACTTTTAGAGCTTCTTGTGTGTAATAGTCTGTTACATATCCTTCTGGTTTAAAAAGATCTCCCCCATTGAATTTTGCTGCATACTGACCTGAGCTCCAAACCATTTTATCTATAGAAGTATCGAATTTCGCATTTACAACTTCAGGATGATCTTGTGGTAAATAATAGCCACCCTGTAATGACAAAGAATCATGAAATCCTTGGCTTTGAGGATCCATGCCATATGCATGACCAAGATGCCATTTTCCAATATGGGCTGTGTAATATCCTGAATTTTTCAAAATCTCAGCAATTGTTATCTGCTCACTTGGCATCCCCTGCTCTAAAAAAGGTGGCAGGTTTGTTGCTATTTCTCTATCAATTCTTCCTCGCAAGGCCGAATCATCTTCTTGTACAAGCCAATTTAGTACTGTTCTTCCAGCATCAGGAACAGGTGTAAACTCAAAACCAAATCTTGTTGGATATTTTCCAGTCATGATGGAAGCTCTTGATGGAGAACATGTTGCATTAGCAGCATAGCCTCTGGAAAACCATATTCCACTCTCAGCTAGTGAATCTATATGCGGAGTCTGAAGAGTTCCATCAGCTGCTCCACCATTATGAAGCGAAATATCGTTATATCCCATGTCATCAGCCAAAATTAAAATAATGTTTGGCCTTGTGTCATCGATATTAAGATTTTGGTAGGGACCCTCTGCCCATCTAGTTGGTATATTTTCTTGCACTGGATTAATCAAGTTCATTACTTTTGGCATCATCCAAACTATTACGTTTACCTTATATTCCCAAAGAAGGAGTCCTGAAACTAATATTATTGATAATGCATAGAAAAGCTTTCTCATGATTCAGTTCTACTTAACCTTTTCTCTAGTTGATAGTATTAAAAATATTATTAGGAAAAAAACTACATACGGAGCCCCTACAGCTCCGGGTGTCATGCCAGATGTATAGATACCACCATCTACAACAGATTTCTCCATAAAAGGATATACAAAAAGTCTAACTGACCATTCAGTTAACCAAAATATAAACATCAAAGGGATTAATGATTTATATCTTAAAATTACTACCCAAGACATCCCGCAGAAAATTAATTGAGCCAAGCCCCACAAGGAGAAAAACATGTAAATTAGCGGCATTGGATCCGGATCACCTGATAAAACGATAAAGTTTGCAATATCGTGCATTCCATATTGCTCAAAAAACATATGAATGACTGATCTCCAAGTCATGAGACACACAAATGCAACAAAGAACCACAGAGCAAGTCTACTTCCTCGATATGTATTGTCTGCAGTAGAGGGCAGCAGATTTAGGTTGAACATATTTAGAGTTTCAATGTCCCTAGTTCTGAGCAAGTTTGATTAAACTCTTTAATCGTATCTTGGATAATTTCTTCAGCTGACTTTAGGCCGTCTATTAATCCTACCGATTGTCCTGAAAGTGCTGGTGCCGCGTTCATATCACCACCAAAATATAGATCTTGTATTTTACCCATTGCTGACATATCCATTTCTCCAGCTTCCAAAATCTCTTTCGTGAACTCCGTTCTTAGTGCTCTAATTACGGGTTTGGAAGTTTTATTTAATATCCAAGTTCCATTGAGGGAAGAGTCAAAGATATAATTTTTAAAATTCTCATGCACTGGACTTTCTTTACTGGAAACAAATCTTGTTCCCATTTGAATTCCTTCAGCTCCTACAGCAAAAGCTGCTGCCATACCAGCACCATCTGCAATTCCGCCTGCTGCTATTATTGGCAAATCTATTTTTTTTCTGATGGCTTGTATTAAAACGAAAAGACCAACTTCCTCTGGACTCTTAAATCCTCCTCCTTCAGTTCCTTCCACCACAAGTCCATCAACACCACAATCTGCTGCTTTTATTGCCCCTTCAACACTTGGCACTGCATGATAAACAGTGATGCCTGCATATTTGAGTATGTCTATATATTTAGAGGGATCGCCAGCTGAAGTCGTTACAAACTTCACTCCGTGTTGAACACAAAACTCTACCATACTCTCATCCCTTAAGAAGAGGAGCGGTAGATTGACTCCAAAAGGTTTATCAGTCAGTTCTGACATTTTTTCTATTTCTGCTTTACAGTTATCAACTTCACCAGAAGAAGTTTCAATCACTCCGAAGCCTCCCGCGTTGCAAACCGCTGAAGCTAATTGACTTCTTGCAATCCAACCCATTGGCGCTTGAATTATTGGATATTTTGACCCCGTATGTTCCGTTACTCTGTTCATTAGTTTTCCTTAATAAAGTTGATTAATAATTCTGAAAGTTCTTTTGGTCTTGTCCATTGATAAAAATGACCACCTCCAATTTGAGGAGCGCTTTTTGCATTTGGGCACATTTCCAATACATCCTTTTCAATTCCATTTGTGACAGGATCATCTCCTGCGAAGACACTAAGAAAAGGTTTATCCCAGGAAGAGAAAAACTCTCTTGCTTTTCTTTGCTCCTCTAATGATTCATCGGGAATTGTCGGTACATGACTTGGCATAGCTCTTGGACCCATTTTATAACTTGGGTCAGGAAAAGGTGCTTCGTAGGCCTTGGCTATGTAAGACTTGAAAGGTGATGCACTATATTTTCCTAATAAGATAAAAATATAATTTAACGCCAGTGCAACTAATGATCTTTTATCCATTTGCATAGATTGTATAAATCCTATTGGTAAATCCTCAGTATCCCAACAAAATTTTTGCCAGTACATAAATTTGAGTCCTGGATGAGTTTTGCCACTATCCATTTGGCGTATTTCTTTTGACATAGAGAGGGGGTGGAGTTTTATATTACTTTCTCTAAAGGCTTTTATTTCTTCAATAACTTCTTCAGATACATCAGGATTATAAGGAAGTCCGGTATTACCCATCGAGACTTTCAAGAATCTATCAGGTTCACGAGCAACTATCCTTAATCCAATCAAACCTCCCCAGTCTTGACCAAAAAAAGTTAGGTTCTGAAAATCATTCGCTTTCAGCCAATCTACCATCCAATCAACTTGATTTTGGTAACTGTAGTCTTCTCTAGCTGCAGGTTTATCAGATTTTCCATATCCTGGTAAATCAGGTGCGATAACTCTTATTCCTGCTTCCGTTAAGAAAGGTATCATCTTCGAGTAAAGGTAGCACCAAACTGGTTGACCATGCATCGCCAACAAAATAGGTCCATCTCTTGGTCCTTCATCTATATGATGTATTCGCAGATCTGAACCATCATTAGTTTTTATATCTGTGTAATGCGGTTTGTATGGAAAATCAGTTATCTTTTCAAATCTCTCATCGGGAGTTCTTAATATTTTCATATTTATTTTTCTTTCAATAATAAATTTTCACAGCCTGTTCCTTCAAATAGATCTAGTAATCTTTTTTTATCAATTTCAGTTAAAGAATAAAATTCCTGGTTGATCCATTGGAGACACTTGCCTTGATAATTGAAAGTTTTTTGACTCCAGACAGATCCGTCTATTTCTGTTTCCCAAGTCTCATTACCATTTTTTAAAGCCTCATTATTTGCTAAAAGTGCAGGCACATATACATGTCCTATTTCTTTTAATAAAGACAACATACTTTCTGGAAGTGAGTCAAAAGTCTCCCATGTATTTTTTTCTAGATTTATTCCTGATAGATCTTCCATACTATTTATCCACGCAACAGTTCTCAGAGATTCTTCATGTGCAATTTTTCTAGAAGTTGGATCTAAGCCAATTAACTGAGTGAGTTGACCATATACTGCAAAGTCTGCTGAGCTTGGCCTTTGTCCAAATAGAAAAGGTAAATTACTCAAATGATCCTCCATGATACCTAGAAACCGTTTGTAACTGCTCTCTATGATTGGGGCAGTTATATCATTTGAGCCCACTACCCAAAGCCTTTCTATTTGTCTTGAACCGATTCCTTCCTTAAAGACTTTCCAAAGATCTTCTTTGAGATCTACTTTATGATTCAATGGCAGGATAGATGAAGCATTATCAGCATCCTCGTCGAAATGCCAACGGTAATGAAACATGTATTTGGTTACCCACTCATCTCCAAAATCCTCTATTAGATAATTTAGGAAACAAAGCGCGGGATCTTCCGGTATAACACTCCTACCTTCAAATTCTTTTTCAAGTCTTCTGATAATAGGAGTTGAGTCAGTGACAGTCTGAAGATGACCCTTTTCATCTCTCATAAGGAAGGTGGGAAGAAGAACAGGCTTAGGAGGGTCTATGCCAAGTTCCTCGAATGCACCGCCGCTTTCTAAAAGTTCTCCAGGATTACCCCAGATCATTTCATAAGGTATGTGTCTATATCTTAATAGTGCAAGCATCTTCCTTGTATAAGGAGATGGTGGAGCACCTATAAGGATAACTTTTTCTTTAGATAACACCTTAAGATTCCTTACATATCTTCTACAGAAGTTTCGATATTTAATTGTCCTTCAAGGCCTGCAACTCTGTGCTGTGCACTTTGTATGTAATCAGGATCTGAAATCATTTCCAGCATTGCCTTTCTGGATGGGTACATAGCTATGGCTACTTTGTCCCATAAATCTTCAACTTCGCCCAGCATTAGCCTATCAACATTACCTCCAAAAATTGGTTTCCCACCAACTTTAGCTAAGTGCCCAACAACTTCTTCACCATAAATGGCATATGCCTCTTCACCTGAAAGGTCTGTTTCTCTTTTATCTGGATATTGCGCCTTATCTTTAAATTTAAGAAGATTCACCATAAAAATTGGCTTATCTTCTTCTTGATCATTGAACCCTTTAAGTTGTTCTTCATTGGGCATAACTGCATTTTTAACTTCCATAAACTTCTCCAAGTTTTACAACATATCTTATGTCATTAGTAAGGTTTTAAATATAAACAAAATAAGGTAACTTGAACATATGAAAAATAAACAAGTAATTATCAATAGTCTTCCTGAAGGTAAATTAACTGAGAGTAATTACAGGCTAGTTGAGTCTGAAATACCCGAAATTTCTTCTGATCAGGTTTTAGTTAAAACAATATCTTTTGCGATAACTGCTGGCACTCGTGCAGGTCTCCAAGGAAGCGCTAGTTACGCAGGAGCCCCGACTACAGGAATTGTTATGAACTGCACAGGCATTGGAGAAATTGTAAAGAGTAATTCAGAAGAATATCCAATCGGTAAAAATGTACTTACTCAAACAGGTTGGCAAGAGTATTCGGCCCAAAATATTCAGTCTTTGACTCTTCTTAGAGATACCGTCGCACCTTCTTTATATTTGGGCCCTTTAGGTATCAATGGATTGACTGCATACTTCGGTCTCCTTGAAATCGGACAGCCACAAGAAGGGGAGACTGTTATGATCTCGGCAGCCGCAGGATCTGTTGGACATATGGTGGGACAAATTGCCAAGATCAAAGGCTGCAGTGTCATTGGAGTTTGTGGAAGTGACGATAAATGTGAAAAACTTATTGATGATTTAGGTTTTGATGCTGCTGTAAATTATAAAGACGCTAATTTCAGACAAAATTTAAAGGAAGCAACTCCTAATGGAGTAGATGTTTATTTTGATAATACTGGTGGCATGATTTTAGGTTCGGCATTATTTAGATTAAATTCAGGTGGCAGAATAGCTTGCTGTGGGGTTGTTTCGCAATATGACACTAGCACACCAGAACCGGGACCAAGAGGGATACCGGGACTACTGGTTAATAAAAGTATCAGAATGCAAGGATTTCTCGTATTCGATTTTGCAGATAAATACGAAGAAGCCACGAATGATTTGATTGGATGGATTGATTCGGGTCAACTCAAAGTACTTACTGATGAGCTTGAAGGCTTGGAAAAGGCCCCACAAGGTTTCGTAGATTTATTAGCTGGTGGGAATATCGGCACGAGGATAGTTAATATTTAAAGATTATGAATTCGGCAGATGCTTTATTGAAGACTTTAATTGCTAATGGGCTCGAGGTTGTCTTTGCTAATCCAGGCACTTCAGAGATGCACTTAGTTGCTGCGATAGACCATCATCCCGAAATAAGACCAGTTTTGGGTCTTTTTGAAGGTGTTGTTTCAGGTGCTGCGGATGGTTATGCAAGGATGTCGGGTAAGGCAGCTGCAAATTTACTACATTTAGGCCCCGGATTAGGAAATGCTTTTGCAAATATTCACAATGCAAAAAAAGCCAGAACTCCTATGTTAAATATTGTTGGCGATCATGCTACCTATCACCTTAAATATGATGCACCTTTGACCTCCGATCTAGATGGTCTTGCTAAAGCTAGTTCAGATTGGGTAGGTAGAAGTAAGTCTCCAGATGACTTATCAGATCTTGGAGCGCAAGCCTGGCAGGCTGCTCATAAATATCCAGGTCAAATCGCAACTATGCTTGTGCCAGCCGATTCAGCTTGGGGCGAGACTGAGAAATTAGGTAAAGAACTTGTGAGCGAAGGCCCTTTAGATATAGATAATTCTCTTCTTACCGATGCATATAATGTTTTGTCTTCAAAAAAAAATACCATGTTGTTTATAGGAGGAGATTGTCTAGATGAGGAATCTGTAACTTTAGCTGGAAAAATTGCTACAAAAACTGGATGTCGTTTAGCTACAGATACTTTCGTTATAAGACACAGGAGAGGAACCGGATTGACTAAGGTAGAGCCAATTCCTTATTTTGCTGAAATGGCTGAGGAATATTTAAGAGGTGTTGAATCTATTGTTTTTATAGGAACTAAGCCACCAGTATCTTTTTTTGCTTACCCAGGAAAGAAAAGCTATCTGTCTCCAGAGAATGCTGAACTTATAGAATTAGCGACGCCTTATCAAGATGGAAAATCCTCACTTTATCAATTAAGTGAAATGTTAAAAACTGATAAGATTGATAAATCATTAATTCCTGACGGAATTATAGATGCACCATCAAATGGTGAGCTGAATGCATCAAACCTTGGCCCTTTATTTGCGAGCTTACTTCCAGAAGATGCCGTTGTTTGTGACGAAGCAGCGACATCCGGATTTTTTGTTACTCCACATGCCTGGAATTCGAAGCCACTTGATTGGTTGGCTTTAACTGGAGGATCAATAGGGCAAGGACTTCCCTTGGCAACCGGTGCAGCAATTGCTGTTCCTGAGAGGCCTGTCATTTGTCTCCATGGAGATGGAGGAGCAATGTATACAGTTCAGTCTCTATGGACGCAAGCAAGAGAAGGACTAAATATTACAAATGTTATTTTTTCAAATAAAGCTTACGCAATTCTTCAGGTTGAGTTAGAAAGAGTAGGTGCATTAGAAACGGGCGATAGGGCAAAATCAATGTTTTCTCTTGATAATCCAGAAATTAATTGGGTTTCTTTATCCAAATCTATGGGTGTTCCTGCAAATCGTACGACCACTGTGGAACAATTTTCAAAGGCATTTTCAGATGGCTTAAATTCTGAAGGACCAAGCTTAATAGAAGTTATAATTTAATCTAAGGTAAAGAATGAATCTCAATTTTTCAGAAGAAGAACTATCATTTCAAGAGGAAGTTAAAGATTTCCTCCGAAAAGAGCTTAAGCCTGAATTAGTTACTACGTCCAGAAAGACATCTGCAGTTTTTACTGAAAAAGAAGTTGCTATGGAATGGCAAGCAATACTCGCTAAAAAAGGATGGCTTGTTCCATCTTGGCCGGAAGAATATGGAGGCACCAATTGGACTCAAGCTCAAAAATATATTTTTTCATCGGAATGTGCAAAAGCTGGGGCTCCCAATTTGATACCAATGGGCTTAGCAATGATTGGACCACTACTATTAGGACGAGGAACCAAAGAGCAAAAAGACTACTATATACCCAGAATTATTAATGGAGATGATTATTGGTGTCAGGGTTATAGCGAGCCCGGTGCAGGTTCAGATCTCGCTAGCTTGCAATGCAAAGCAGTCAGGCAAGGTGATAAGTACATCATTAATGGAACAAAAATATGGACTACTCATGCTCACCTTGCTAATAAGATATTTTGTTTAGTTAGGACTGACAATTCAGGTAAAAACCAAGAAGGAATTACTTTCTTGATGATGGATATGCATCAGCCGGGAGTCAAAGTTGAACCTCTTTTAACTATGGCTAAGGATCACGATTTCAATCAGGTTGTTTTTACAGATGCTGTGGCTCATGTCAAAGACCGGATAGGAGAAGAAAACGAAGGTTGGGCAGTTGCAAAATATTTATTAGAGTTTGAGAGAAGTGGTGGGGTAGGTGGCTCGAAAAGTTTATCAGACATAGAATTTATTAAAAAGTTGGTCCAAAAAATATCTTCCCAGCACCTAGATGAAAGTTTCTTAGAAATTTACTTAACTAAAATTACTGAGTTAGAAATTAAAGCTAAAGCTATCCAATACACTTCTTTAAGAATATTAAGTTCTTTAGGGAAGGGAGAAAGTCCGGGCCCAGAGTCTTCAATGATGAAAACATTAGTAACAGATCTTGAACAGGAAATATCTGAGCTAACTTTAGAGGTTATAGGGTATTACGGAATTCCTTTTCAAGATACGACTTATGGAAGTAATGAACCACCAATCGGTGATGAGGATTACAGACCTATAGCTGGCAAATATCAGAATCTTAGAGCAACAACTATTTATGGTGGCAGTAATGAGATACAGAGAAATATAATGGCTAAGGCAGTTTTAGGCTTATAGTTATGAAGTTATTAATAAGAGTGATCATCGCTTCATTAATTCTTGGAATTACTTCTTGGGTGATTATCCAATTACCTTCAGTACAAGATAGATTAATAGTAGTGGCATTCACTGCTCTTGGCTCAGCATCGAATAATTTACCTAAAGAAGATGCCTTAAGTGCTGCTGTTTGTGGTTCAAGATCACCAATACCAAGTCCAGGAAGAGCAGAGACATGTATTCTGATTTCTGCTGGAGAAGATCTATTTGTGGTAGATATAGGTGATGGAAGTAACGATAACCTTAGAAGTTGGAATATTAATTTTAGGAATATCGAGGCAGTTTTAATCACGCACTTACATTCGGATCACATTGCTGACTTGCCTGGCCTTCATCAGAATGCGTGGGTTATAGGTGAACGTAGCTCAAAGTTAAAAGTTTTTGGTCCTGAAGGTGTTGATCAATTCACTCAAGGAATAGAAATGGCTTATGCGCATGATTATGTATTTCGTAATGAGCATCACGGTAATGCAATAGCGCCTTTGGAATTTGCAGGTTTTGATACCAGTGTAATAGATCTCAATAACCCAGTAATATTTGATAATGGTGAATTGAAAATAACAGCATTTAGGGTTGTTCATGAACCAATAGAGCCTGCTTTAGGTTTTAAATTTGAATACAAAGGAAGATCTATAGTAATTACGGGAGACACCTCTTACACTCAAAGTGTCATTGACAATTCAATGAATGCTGATGTCTTGTTTCATGAAGCCCAAGCAAATCATATGTTGGCAGTTATGGAAAAGTCGTTAATGAGTCGCGGTGCACAGTTATTGGCAACAGTATTGGATGACATAACTACTTATCATACTACGTTAGTAGAAGCAGCGGAGATAGCTAATGAAGCCAATGTTAAAAAATTATTTTTTTATCATCTAACACCGGCGCCAAGAAATTATATTCAAGAAATTATGTTTGTGAGGGGAGTTGATCAGGTACGAGAAGAGTGGACTCTTGTAGATGATGGAACACTAGTAATATTGCCCGTTGGCTCTGAAGAGATAATCGTGACAAATATGTAGTTTGGTAGTTTTAATATAACTTGATTATTGAGATTCAGTAACCTAACATCACGTTCCCGGTTTTTATAAAAAAGGAGAATATATGCGTAATGCAGTAATTGTTGATAGTGTTAGAACAGGACTTGCCAAGTCATTTCGTGGTGGTTTTAATAACACTCGTGCAGATAATATGACAGCTCATATTGTGAATGCACTTTTAGAAAGGAATCCTAAGGTTGAAGCTTCTATGGTTGAAGACATCATTTTAGGTTGTGGTAGTCCAGAAGGAGCGCAAGGTCACAATATAGCTAGAAATGTTGCTGTACTTTCAAACCTTCCTATTGAAACTGGTGGAGTAACTATTAATCGTTACTGTTCTTCAGGTTTAAATTCAATAGCTATGGCGGCAACTCAAATCCAAAGCGGTTTCTATGATTGCATAATAGCCGGTGGAGTAGAGTCTATAAGCACTACTCAAGGCAAAGGTAATATGCATATGTATGTAAACGAAAAACTGGCTGAAGAAGTGCCGGGTATTTATCACGCTATGGGCACAACGGCAGAAGCTGTGGCAGACAGATATAGTGTCTCTAGAGAAGCACAAGATGAGTATGCTCTGTCAAGTCAACAAAGATGTGCAGCAGCCCAAGATTCTGGACTATATGATGACGAAATTATTCCTATGGATACTAAGATGATCCTCAAGAATAAAGAGACTGGAGCAGAGAAAGAGGTTGATGTAACTGTTGATAGAGATGATTGCAATAGACCAGAAACAACTCTTGAAGGCCTTTCAAGTTTAAATCCTGTTTTTAATCCTGAGAGTGGGTCTGTAACTGCAGGAAATTCTTCTCAATTATCTGATGGAGCTTCAGTAACATTAATAATGAGTGAAGAAAAAGCCAATGAATTGGGTCTTAAGCCTTTAGCTTATTTCAGAGGGTTTACTACAGTAGGTTGCCAACCAGATGAGATGGGAATAGGGCCAGTATACTCTATCCCTAAATTACTCGATTCTGCAGGACTAACAATTGATGATATTGACCTATGGGAACTCAACGAAGCATTTGCTTCCCAGGTTGTATACATCAGAGATCAACTAAATCTACCCACCGAAAAACTTAATGTTAATGGCGGCTCTATTGCTATAGGACATCCATTTGGCATGACAGGCTCTAGGCAGGTGGGACACTTGGCGAGAGAACTGAAACGTAGAGGTGGAAAGTATGGGATTGTCACTATGTGCGTTGGCGGTGGAATGGGAGCTACAGGCTTATTTGAGTCTATCCCTGATTAATAAACTATTGTCTAAGGAGTAACCTTGGACGAGCATTTATTAATTCATGAATACTTTTCCGACATTGGCTCGGCCTTTCTGGCCGAGCACAATGTTGATATTGCAGTAGGAGACGATGCTTCAGTCATCTCTTCAAATAGTAATACCCAACAAATTAATTCTTTAGATACGTCAATAGAAGGGGTACATTTTTTAAGCTCTATGTCGCCAGAAGATATAGCTTATAGATCATGCGTGATAGCTTTAAGTGATCTGGCTGCTTGCGGGGCTCGACCAAAATGGTACTCAATAGCTCTTACTTTGCCTCAAGTAGAGCATAGCTGGCTAAATGGCTTCTCAGTAGGATTACAAAAGTTTTCTGATGAGTATAAGATTCCTCTTATTGGTGGAGACACAACAAAAGGAAAACTTTCAATTACTGTTCAAGTGATGGGCGAAGTTGATTCTAATAAAGCCATTCTTCGCTCCACTGCCAAAGAAAATCAATTGATATTCGTCAGTGGAATTATTGGCAATGCTTATTTAGGCCTAAAAGAACTAAGTGACAATTTAGGTACTGATTCTTTCTCCAAAGCTTATTTAGCTCCAAAAGCACAAATAGATCTTGGCTTAAAACTATCTAATATTGCTACCGCATGCATAGATATCTCCGATGGTTTATTGCAGGATTTAAATCTAATTTGCCAATCGAGTAATGTAGGCGCTGAAATTTATCTAGAGAAGATACCAACATCCATTTCAGAAAAATCTCTAGAACTTATCAATTCAGGTGATGACTATGAATTATGTTTTACTGTTGATGAAGATAAGTATGAGGAATTAATGGATGTCTCTAAGATTTTAAATATCCCAATAACATTGATCGGAAAAACAAGTCCTTCAAAAGACCTTGTTCTTTATGATGTTGATAATAAGATAGTTGAATTGAATTCTGGTTATAGTCATTTTTAGTATGAATCTGAGAAACCCTCTTTCATGGCTATCATTAGGATTCGGTTCAGGATTATCACCAATTGCACCAGGTACTATGGGAAGCTTGGTTGCGTTGATAATTTACTATTTCTTTTTCAATAGCTTGGCTGCTTCCTTAACAAATAGTTTCATCTTTCTTACATTCATAATGATTAGTTTTTTAATAGGTATTTACATATACCCAAAAACTGTTGAGAAAGATGATGACCCCGGTAGTTTCGTATGGGATGAATTTGTAGGTATGTGGGTAGCTTGCTTGCCGCTTTCATATCTTGAGAGTTCTTTTCCATGGTTATTGATTTCATTCTTTCTATTTCGTTTATTCGATATCTGGAAACCCTTAGGCATTAGAACCTTCGATAAAGGACATGGAGCTTTTAATGTAATGATTGATGACGTGATTGCAGGTATTTATTCAGCTGTTTTAATTATTTTTCTATCTACTTTTTTTAATTACATTTAAGAATTCTCAAGTAAAATACCTAATCCAAAAATTATGTCTATTGAAAAAAAAGCTGAAGCTAAATTACCAACTCACTGGGGTGATTTTTCTGTAATTGCTTATGAAGATCCTAAATTAGGGGAAGAGCACTTACTTCTCTATTTAGGAGAGCTTCAAAATGATTCTCTGCTGAGAATTCATTCTCAATGTTTGACCGGAGATGCTTTATATAGCTTAAAGTGTGATTGTGGCTCTCAACTTGCCCAAGCTATGCAGACAATTGCAAAAGAAGGTCATGGGATGATTATTTACATGGCACAAGAGGGTAGAGGCATTGGTCTTGTGAATAAAATTAGAGCTTATGAACTCCAAGATAAAGGGTTAAATACAATTGAAGCGAATGAAGCCCTAGGATTTGCCGCTGATGAGAGAGATTATTCATATTGCAAAGAGATACTTTCATCTGTTGGAATTTCTTCTGTAAAACTAATGACTAATAATCCTGCAAAAATTAAGGGATTAGAGGATGTGGGCATTGAAGTGTCAGAAAGAATATCTATTGAAATTGAACCTAATGAACACAATGAAGATTATCTAAAGATTAAAGCAAAATATATGGGCCATATACTAACTGATTCAGATTAGTTTCAATTTTTCTTTTATAGACTTTTCTACACCATTTGCATCTAATCCATTAAGAATCTTTTGTTGTTCTTGATCTCCATGCTCTATAAATTCGTCCGGAAGGCCTATATTAAGTATTTTTGCGCTTGAATTTAATTTTATGAGATGCTCATTGACTGCTGAACCAGCTCCCCCAGCCATTACGTTGTCTTCGATGGTAACTATAAGTTTATAATTATTACTTATTTCTTCCATAAGGTTCTCATCTAAAGGTTTAATAAATCTCATATCAACTACTCTTGCGTTAAGCTTTTTGCCAGCTATCATGGCAGATTCAAGCAGACTGCCGAAAGAAAGAATAATAACTTCTTTCTCGTCAGAATTAATTACTGTAAAACTTTTTCCTATTTCTATAGTTTCTTCGTTCTTAGAATAATCTATTCCTCTTCCAGTTCCTCTCGGATATCTAATTGCGACAGGCCCTGAGTGGTCATAACCGGTGTTAAACATTTTCCATGCTATTGACTCATCTGAAGGAGCCATTATCACCATGTTTGGAATACATCTCATGTAAGACAAATCAAAAGCCCCATGATGTGTAGCTCCATCTAATCCAACTAAGCCTGCTCTATCTATAGCGAATAGAACATCTAAATTTTGTAACGCTACATCATGTATGAGTTGATCATAAGCTCTTTGTAAGAAAGTGCTATATATTGCGACAACAGGTTTCATTCCTTCGCAAGCTAGCCCTGCAGCAAAACTGACACTATGTTGTTCAGCTATGGCTACATCATAATATCTATCAGGAAACTCTCTAGAGAATTCAATCATTCCTGATCCTTCTCCCATAGCAGGAGTGATTGCAACAAGCCTTTCATCTTTGTTTGCTTTAAAAGATAACCATTCTCCAAATATCTTTGAGTAAGAGGGGGGCTTTTTCGGTTCTGCACTTTTATCATTTACAAGGTCTTCCTGCTTTATTTTATTAATTGCATGAAAACCTATCGGATCATCTTCAGCAGGAGCAAAACCTTTACCTTTAGTTGTAATGACATGAAGGAATTTTGGTCCATTTATATGTTTCAAATCATCTAATATATTTATTAATCCATTGGTATCATGTCCGTCTACTGGTCCAAAGTATTCGAAACCTAATTCTTCAAATAATGAACCAGGAGCAACCATTCCTTTCGCATGTATTTCTGCCTTCCTGGCAAATTCTTTTGCGCGAGGCACATAAGTTAAAACATTTTTCCCACCTTCTCTGATTCTATTATAAGTTTTACTTGCCCATATACGTGCGAGGTAATTCCTTAATCCACCTATGTTTTCTGAAATAGACATTTGATTATCATTTAGAATAACTAGCAGATTTTTATCTATAGAGCCAGCATGAGCTAAAGCTTCATAAGCCATACCGGCAGTCATTGCTCCATCTCCAATCACCGCAGTGACATGCCTTTTTTCATTTTTCTTATCCGCTCCTGTGATCATTCCAAGCGCTGCGCTAATTGAAGTACTAGAGTGGCCAACTCCAAAAGTGTCATATTCACTTTCGGACCTTACGGGAAAGGGCGCTAGTCCATTATTCTGACGCATGCTTTCCATCGCATCCTTTCTTCCGGTTAATATTTTATGAGGATATGTCTGATGTCCAACGTCCCAGACAATCCTATCATCAGGCGTTTCAAATTTGTAATGTAGGGCTAATGTTAATTCAATAACTCCAAGTCCTGCACCAAAATGCCCGCCCGTCTTCCCTACTGTGTACAGGAGGAATTCCCTTAGTTCATCTGCTATTTGTGGTATCTGAGATTGTTTAAGCTTTCTAAGATCTTTAGGCGAATTAATATTTTTTAGCAGCTCTGAAATAGGCTCATCAGTTGGTATGGAATCGAAAATTTTCACAATTTAAGTTTTTCTTGAAACAATATAGTCAGCTAATTTGCACAGATTATCAGTATTTCTTTCTAATAGTTGAAGTTTTTCTTTTGCTTCTTTGGCCAAGTCAATAGCTCTGAACTTCGAGTTTTCAATACCGACAATAGATGGATAAGTGTGTTTATCTTTTTCAACATCAGAGCCTTGGTCTTTTCCACTCAAAGTCGAAGGAGATTCAATATCAATAATGTCGTCTTGAATCTGAAATGCTAGACCAATTTTATCTCCATATTCAATGAGCGACTCTATTTCTTGCTTCCTCAAGTTAGATAATATTCCAGCAGTCTCAATTGAAGATTGAATTAACCGTCCTGTCTTTTGGGAATGCATTATCTCTAAAGATTCAACATCTTTAATATCATAAGAATGAATATCTTTTATCTGACCACCAACCATGCCTTCATAGCCACAAGCCTCTGCCAAGCTTTTAATTATGGATAATTTGTTTCTATCCGAAATATTTATTGTTGTCACCAACTCGAAAGCGAGAGGCTGTAAAGCATCTCCTGCAAGTATTGCAGTCGCTTCGTCATATTTTTTATGGGTAGTTGGCCTACCTCTTCTTAGGTCATCATCATCCATAGACGGCAAATCATCATGAATTAGCGAGTAACAATGTATAGTTTCAACCGATGCAGCTAATATATCTAGTGAATCATTTTCGGCATTTCCCAATTCCCCGATCAGGTAAACTAATATTGGTCTAAGCCTTTTTCCACCACCTAAAACAGAATAACGTATAGCTTCTGATAGAATTGAGCCATCAGAAGGCAATAAACTCTCTAACTTGGAATTGATTCTATTTTGATAAGAAGTTAAGAGCTTCTCAAATTCAGGCATCTTTTAATGGAGTTGTTTTAAGTTCTCCATCTTCTTCAATCAATTTTTGAACTTGTAACTCAGCTTGCGATAGCTTCTCCTGACATTGTCTAGCCAGTTTTATTCCTTTCTCAAATGACTTGAGAGAATTCTCTAAACTTAAATCTCCAGATTCTAAATCTTCGACTATAGATTCAAGCTCTTCGAGGGCTTTTTCAAAATTTATATCAACTTTCTTATTCATTGTGGCTCATTAAAATATATATTCTAAACCAATATAGAATTCTCTTGGTAAACCTGGAAAATATCTATCTCCGCCAAACGCATTGTAGTCAGCTCTCTCAGCATAAGCTTTATCAAATATGTTCTCGACCCTTATGTACGTTTTGAAAGTATTACTCATGTTTCTGGTAAATCTAGCATGGTACAAGGTGTGTCCCTCATATTCATGAAGATTTGCTGCATCAGTATAGTAAGAACTCATATGCTCAATTTCAAAAGCAAACGAAGTATCTTCGTTAAAATTTGAATTTAAGATTAAGTTAGCCATCATTCTAGGAGCTGTATCAATCTCATTACCGACTCTTATTTTCTCTCTCATTGAAGTATCGGTTTCAAAGTCATACTTATGATCTCCATAGGTAATGTTTGTACTAATAGTATTATTTGAACTGATGAGCCAATCTAGACTCAATTCAATACCTTTATGATCAGTTTTTCCATTATCTACGATAAAATTCTGCGAATCTCTGAAGATAGAGTTTTTCTTTTTACTTTGATAGAGGCTTAGAGATCCACTCAATGATTGCCAATCATATCTACTGCCTACTTCCAACATGGTTAAAGTTTCCGAGTCGAGATCAGTAACATTCTGCTTTTTTTGCAATCTGTATGCTTCATTAATTTGTGGAGGTCTGAACCCTAAACTAATTTGGGCAAAATAATTGACCGATTCGTAGTTTGTTATGATGCCAATCCTGGCACTTATCTCATTGAAGTCATCTTTTCTATCTGAGGGTCTATTATAATAACAACCTCCAAATCCACATTTAGTGCCATCTTCTCTGGTATTGCCACTGATCATATTATTTGAGTAGTCATACTCAATAAATTCAGCTCTAGTATCAGCAAATAGGTAAAGATTTTTATTTAGAATGTAGTCTTCTATTCCTGCAAATACTGCAATAACAGTTGAATCCACTTCATAGTCATAATGCTTGCCTTGTGGTCTTGTGGCATTATTAAAAGCAGAGCTAGTAGTTAAAGCATCTTTTTGTGTTTCTGTCAGTTCAACCTTAGCAAAATCTAGCTGTAAGCCTTGTACAAAAGTAAAAGAGCTGTACTCTGAAATTCTTTGCAGATTTATCCCGAGACTTTTATGGTTATTCTCTTCAAGGGGAGTTCCTGGAAGGAAGTGTTGAAAAAACTTCATATCATTACTTCGTATGTACGAGGTAATTGAATTAACAGTATTTTTGTCTTCTTTTGTTAATCTTAAAGATACTCTTTGTGAATTAGCATCTCGATATGCATCAGGATTAAAATTTCTCCTGCTAAACTCTTCATTTTTATAAGAATCCAAACCATTTACATATCCAGCAGTTTCTTGATTTAGATTTGTGAGTGTTGCTTTCAAAGCTGCATCCCATGAAGAGAGTGAAAAAATAGATTGGATTTTAATTTTTTGTTGATCGTACCCTGATTTATCCCTAAAGCCATCATTATTGACAAAGTGACCATCAAAGCTCCAATTCTCTTGATTACTTGTTCTGATCTTAAAGTTTTTGTAGTTATTTGGCCCGACGTTTGTATAGAACTTATTTTCTGAGGTTATAGGTTTTGAGAGTATATTTATTACACCATGCATTGCATTGGCACCATATCTTGCGCTAGCTGGTCCAGTAATAGTCTCTACACCTGAAGCCATTTCAAAAAATGTTTCAAATAATCCATTAACATTACAAAATCCAGTTGGCCTTACTGGAAGACCATCCTCTAATACAAGGAAAGAGCCACAAGCCCCCGGTCCAGTTAACACAGGAGATCGTATAGCAGTCAAATGTTCTTGACCTGACCCTCTACTAATCCAGAGTCCAGGAGACCTTCTAAAAATCTGTTTAGGATGCTGTGCATCTAGATCATCAAGTTCTTTTTCACTTATTGAAGTAATGGATTGATTATCTGACCAGCCATTTAGGCTTGATAGCTTCTTTTCTAGAATGACTATCTCCTGAATTTCTTCAGAAAACACAATTCCTGAACATAGCGATAAAATAAAAGATATGAGTGTTAATTTTTTAGCCATTTATATTCCCTATCTTAAGAATGACTTAGCGAAAGTCCATTTAAGACCACATCATAACGCAGAACTAGAAGAAGTAAGGTTGTTTGTTTGTTATTTCGTTAACCTTTTTGAGAAATTGAGGGCCAAGAATGGTCTTGAAATTAGCCCTATCATTCTTGATGGAAATGCTCTTATAGAATCAGAAAAGGCAAGAGCACAAGGAGTAACCACAAGTGTTAAAATAGTCGCTACAGTTAATCCAACCACGAGAGATGCGGCCATTTGTTCCCAAAAACTTGTTATGTAGGAACCTGATTTAATTGTTCTATCTATCAGATCTATGCTGTAACCCAATGCAATGGGCAATAGGCCAGCAATGGTTGTGAATGAAGTTAAAAATACTGGTCTCAATCTCAAAATTGCACTTCTTAAAGCTAAAGACTTTGTAGTCGAACCAGGGTTATTTCTTTTGAGAAGATTAAAAGTATCAATTAAAACAATATTATTGTTAACCACAATGCCTGCCAATGCGACGCAACTTATTCCTGTTTGTAAGGTGCTAAATGATCTATCTAGTATGAGGAGTGAAATGAACACTCCTCCAAAAGACAAGAGGATGGCGGACAAAACAATATTAGCTTGATAGAAACTATTAAATTGAGCTACTAAAACTATCAGCATAACAAAAAGCATCGTAATGAAACCTAGAACAAGAAAATCTGCAGCTTCTTTGTTATATTTATCAAAACCATCAAAATTTACAGTCACGCCCCTACCCAAATCTTCAGCATCCAACCAATCTTTAACTTTTTTGATTTGAACTGAAGGTATTGCACCTTCTACGGTATTTGCAGCAATACTATGAACCCTTTTACCACCTTTCCTAGATATACTTTTTGTTGCAGGTTGAATGTTTGTCTCCACAAAACTGCTAACTGGAACCAGGCCTTTCATAGTCTGAACATTTAGGTTCTCAAGTTGATCTATGTTTCTTTCAGATTTTGGAAATCTGACTCTTATATCAACCTCTCTATCTAAGTTAAGAGGCCTATATTCTCCTACCTTGATTCCATTAGTTACCATCTGCACGGATGCTCCTACATCACTTAAACCTGCTCCATATTGAGCAGCCTTTGTTCTGTTTATCTCTAATTCCCACTCTATTCCTCTAGTAACTGATGTATCCTCTATATCTTTGAAGCTACCCATGCCTTCGAGTTGGCTTCTTATTTTTCGAATTGCTGAAATGAGTGCCTGTTCATTATCACCACTAACATTTATCTGAAGAGGTTTGCCTATTGGGGGACCACCTTTTTCTTCCTCAACTTGAACTATGTAACCGGAAGTATCATCTAATCTTTCGCGAAGTAGATCCATAATTTCGAAACCATTCAAATCGGACACAGCTTCATCTTCACCATAAAAGTCTATAAACATACCGCCAACTCTATCAGGAGAGTTTGAACCACGACCCAGACCTCTACTTCCTCCTGAGTTGGACCAAACAGATAATCTTTCAATTTCCTTCACATCAATTATTTTTTGCTCCGCCTCAATAGCAATATCTCTAATTTCATCTACAGCTAAATTACCTCTTGCAAGAATATCAACTTCAGCGAATTGAGGAGCAACCTGCGGAAAATAAACTATTCCTTTACCATGATGTGACCACAGTCCAATGCATAAAATAATAGCTCCAAGAATGATTGAAATAGTTTGTCCAGGAGTATCTAAGTATTTGTTGATCTTTCTAGCATAGAGGCCCGAAGCTCCCGATAAACTCAAAGGATCAGAAGACTCTAAAAGTCTGACATTATTAATTTCTGCTTCGGATTGCTTGGCCAGACCACCGAACATAGCACCCAAAATAGGAGCAAAAATTAATGAGTAAAGCAGTGATCCTACTAGAACACAGAAAACTGTAATAGGCATATCTCTAATAAACGCACCAAATCCTGGCATGAACATTAATGGTGTAAAAGCAATTAAAGTAGTTGTAGTCGAAGAGAGAACAGGCCAGAACATTCTAGTAGCAGCTGCAGTGTAAGCTTCAATTCTATTCATACCTTCAGCTAATTTCCGATCTGCGTACTCTGTTACTACGATAGAGCCATCAATCGTCATTCCCATTGAAATCAGCATCCCAAACATAACCATGAAATTGAATTCTTTATCCAAAATTAGAAGTACTAGAAGTGCAAATAAATAAGAAAAAGGTATAGCCATTCCAACAAGCATCGAAGTTCTGAAGCCCAAAGCAGCTAATACAACAATCATCACTAAAGCGATTGAAGTCAAAACATTGCCTTGTAGTTCAGATATCATCTGGAGAGCAAACTTAGAGTCATCACGAACGAAATTCACATCTACACCTTCAGGAAAACTCTCTATTTTGTCCTCGACCATCTTTCGGATATCGGTAACCGTATCGATAATATTTGTTCCGATTCTTTTTTTAATATCAATTGCAAGAGACTGCTGGCCATTAATTCTTGAGTATCCACCTCTATCTTTAAAGGTTAGACTTACATCAGCAACATCTTTTAAGGTAACTACAGAAGTTCCTGATACTTTAATTGGTAATGTTTCTATATCTTCTAGGCTCGAAAATACACTGGGAACATTTACTGCAAATCTTCCTGTCCCGGTATCTTGGAAACCTGCTGGTATTACTCGATTATTATTTGAAACAGCCTGATAAAGCTGATTCATAGATATGCCGTAAGACTCAAGTTTACTTTTATCAACTATTGCCTCAATTAAGTCTTCCGGCACTCCGTTTAATTCAGCTTCGAGGACATTAGGATGTGTTTCGATTAAATCTTGTAGTTCTTGAGTTAGGTTTACGAGAACTCTCTGAGGTAGAACTGAACTTGCAACACTTACTGTTAGAACAGGATTATCAGTTGAGGTAAATTCTCTTATAGTTGGTTCCCTAGCATCAAGCGGCAGTTCAGCTCTAGCTTCGTCAACTTTAACTCGAACATCATAAAGAGCCTCATCAATATCAACATCTTGATCAAACTCTACAACAACGGCTGCATAGCCAGTTGCTGAAGTTGACCTTATGTCTTCAACTCCAGATATTGTCCTTAAAGCGTCCTCTAAGGGTTTTGCAAGCAATCTTTCGGAGTCTTCAGGAGATACACCTTCAAAGCCAACACCAACGTAAGCGCCTGGAAAATTTACTTGAGGTTCTGTTGCTTTTGGAAGTGCACTGAGAGCAAATAACCCAGACAGTCCTAATAGAACTAGGATACTAAGTGAAGTTCTGCTTTTTTTTATAGCTCCTGTAATAAAGCTCTTCATACATCAGGAGAAAATGATTCCTTAACATTTACGGTTTGTCCTTGAAAGACATATTCTTGACCTAAGGTAATGATCCTTGCCTCTTCACCTAAACCAGAAATCCACATACCTGTATTTGTGTCTTCAAGTATTTTTATTTCTTTAAATTCAACTCTATTTTCAGAGGTAACAGTTCTTACTCCAAGTTTTCCTTGGTCATTTAGAGATAAAATGGCTGGCGATATTTTATGGGCAGGTTCTTCTTTTCCTTTTATATAGATCTCTGCTGATACACCATCCCTGATACTTCTATCATTGTTTTCGACACTAATTTCGACTCTGAATGTTCTCGTATTTTTGTCTGCTGACGAAGCTATAAAAGTGACTTGACCCTTAATAAATCTACCAGAGATTAATTTGGCTGTTGCTTCCGAACCTAATTGAATCTGTGCAATATCTTTTTCTGCTATGTCAGCAACTACTAACATTGGATCAGGATCAATCAATGAAGCACAAACGGCTCCAGTATTTAAAAAATCACCCTCGTCAACTCTTAAACTTTCAAGGTACCCTGAAAAGGGTGCAACTATTTTAGGATAAGCTTCTCTGCCTGCAATGTAGAGTTGGCATATTAAGTCTCCTTCTTTTACAAAGTCGCCTTGCTGTGCAGGTCGAGCTATTACTCTGCCGCTTACTTCGGCTCTGACTTGTACAAATTTATCAGCTTCAGTAAATCCACTTGATTTGAGTATTTGAGACTTACTAGTAGCTTTGCTATTAAGAATAGTCACAGAAGATAAGGTATCTAAAGAAGAGTCCTTTTTCTCAAAAGTCTCCTCTTGTACTAAGCTACCAGATATCATCCATATGACTAAGAAGGATGCAAGGATTGTAGCGGTCTTGTAAGTTTGTTTGATTTTCATAAGTTCTATAGGTGTTATACATGACTATAACACTAAAATACCTTATGTAAAACTAGATTTGGTGCTTTTCTTTAAGTTTTTTAAAGTTTTCCTGAAGTGTTTGAGCATCTAACTTTTTTGAAGGTTTTGCCGAGCTGCTATCTTGTATCTCCCAACTAGATTCGATTCTTTTATCGATTTGTTTAGATAATTGAGGTGTTTGACCTTTATTTGCTCTTTCCCACTGATATTTAACGTGCTGAAGAAATTTACTATTCCAAGAGTTTAGAGATTGTCCTGATTCCTTCCAGTACATTACAAACTCTAGTTTTGCATTTTCTGCAAATTCTTTTGGTATTTCTGTCATTTCAAGAATATCAAAGAAATCTGCATTAGGGCTCCAATCTGAAGTCATGATTGATGGCGAATTATCATTTTCTTTAACCTCTTTAAATCTTCCCCATTGCCTTCGTATATGTGCAATAAATTTGCTGTTCCAAATATCAGATTCTTCCTTACGTTCTGTCCAATAAAGTACAAATTCAGGAACTTCCTTATCAATGAAATCTTCATTTATCCCTGAATTTATCAATATTTCCTTGGCATCCATATCCGGAACCCAATTTTTATCGATAGGCTTAGTTTTCTTCTTTTTGTTATCTTCGACTTCCTTATGACGCCACTTTTTGATGACAAATCTTAGAAATTTGACACCCCAGTTTATATCCTTCTCATTGCGCTCCTCATTAAGTTTCTTGAAATCATCAATCTGGAGATTTGCAAAATCTTCTGGGATACCATACTCATTAATTTGATCTATAACATCTTTATCTGGTACCCATTTATCTCTATAGCTAGTGGGAGTTTTTTTATTGTGTTTTTTTGATGAAAAATGCGGTATTCCATCAACAATTGTCTCGTTGATAAGACCTGTTTTAATAAGTTGAGTAAGGACTTCAAAGATTTTTTCATTTGACCAAAATGAAACATCTGAACAAATTTGTTGCATAGAAACTTGACCATAAAGGCTCTCTTCTTGTTTTAAATGCTCAAGCAAGACGGCTTCTTCCAAGCCTATTGTGTTGGCAATTTCTTTAGAAAAAGTTATCTTTGAAGTCATGAATTACTGATCGCTAGATTAATTTATCATCTAGATCTTAACAAGGACAAAAGGTTAGTTATTTCTAATTCTTACTGAGTCAGCTAATTTGTGAAGACAATCTTTAGTATCCTGCCAGTTAATACATGCATCAGTGATACTTTTTCCATATGTCAGGTTGTTTAAATCGTCGGCCTTTTGATTTCCTTCCTCTATATTGCTCTCTATCATGACTCCAGTAATTCTCGTCTCACCTGACTTAATTTGAGAGGCAATGTTATCGCACACATCTATCTGTTTTTTGTGCTGTTTACTGCTGTTTCCATGACTCATATCAACCATGATTGAATCCTCAAGAGAGTTTGATTTTAGAATCTCAGAAGTTTGATCTATAAACTCTTTTTCATAATTCGGGTCTTTTCCACCTCTAAGAATTACGTGACAGTCTTTGTTACCAGAAGAAGAAAAAATCGCTGCTTTACCTTCTTTTGTGACGGATAGAAATTTGTGAGGATGTAGAGCAGATCCTATGGCATCAGCAGCTACTTGAATACCTCCATTTGTTGCGTTTTTAAAGCCGATGGGACAGGAAGAACCGGAGGCAAGCTCTCTATGGATTTGACTCTCTGTAGTTCTAGCTCCTATGGCTCCCCAGGAGATTAAATCAGCTATATATTGGGGCGTTATAACATCTAGAAATTCTGTTCCAGCAGGCATACCTATATCATTTATATCTCTTAAAAGTTGCCTTGATACCGATAAACCTTTGTCAATATTGAAAGAATTATCCAGATCTGGATCATTAATAAGGCCTTTCCAGCCAACTGTTGTTCTTGGTTTTTCGAAATACACTCTCATAACAATAAGAAGTTCTTTTTCTAGAGCTTTCTTTTCCTTGAGTAAAAGGTTTGCATATTCCATAGCCGACTCAGTGTCATGGATAGAACATGGCCCAACTACGACTGCTAATCTTTTATCTTTTTTACTAAGTATTTCAGAAAATTCTTTTCTTGAATTAAAAACTGTTTGGGAGGAGATATCTGAAATTGGTTGTCGGTCCAATAAGGAGCTTGCAGAAATTACTTCCTGCCTTCCTGAGATTCTTAAATCACTTGTCTTATGCATGCCTAAAATTTAATCGGACGTGCATTCTACATATATTGTCGTCAGAATAAAGCACGAAAGTGTTAAGATATTGACCGATTAGGTACTTTATCTACTTAAAAATAACCTGATAATTAATTAAAAATTTAGAAAAAATGGTATCCAAGAAAATTTCTGTAGGCATTATTCAAGAAAATCCTATAGTCGGAGATATAGCTGGAAACTTAGAGCTGGCAAAAAACTCTATTTCTAAGCTCTCTAAAGAATCCTCTCCTGATATATTCTTGCTAACGGAGATGTTTATAACTGGCTATCCCCCCGAAGATCTTATTCTAAGAGAGGATTTACTAGATGAAGCCTATGAAGCAATTAATGAGCTAAGTAATTATAGACCTGAAAGTTTCGTTGTAATTGGTTATCCAAAGAAAGAGGGAGATTCAATTTTTAATTGTGCCGGTGTACTCAGAAGTAATTCGATTATCACCGAATATAAAAAACAAGAATTACCAAATTATGAGGTATTTGACGAAAAAAGATATTTTCAACCAGGTGATAGTCCAGGAATCTTTGAGGTAAATGGTTTCAGGGTGGGTCTTTCTGTTTGCGAAGATATATGGCATCAAAAAGTAATAACTCAATTGAATGATAAAGGGGCTGACTTAGTCTTAAACATCAACGCTTCTCCATTTCACCTAAATAAAATACAAGAAAGAAAGAATTTAATTTCAGGTCATGCATCCAAATTCTCAATGCCTATCGTTTATGCTAACCAAGTAGGAGGACAGGATGAATTGGTATTTGATGGCACTTCGATGGCAATGGATAGTAAAGGTAAGCAAGTGTTACAACTTGCCAAATTTGAAGAAGATCAAGCAGTAGTAAGCTTTTTATCCCAACATGATGGGGATATATTGAGTGATAAAAACGAAGTTATACCTGAGGATTCAGAGCTTGAAGAGGTCTATAAAGCTTTGGTTTTAGGGGCGAAGGATTATATTAATAAAAATAAATTTCCTGGAGTATTGATAGGCTCTTCTGGAGGCATAGATTCCGCTTTAACTGCGGTCATAGCAGCAGATGCAATTGGATCTGAAAATGTAAGAAGTTTTATGATGCCTTTCAAGTTTACTTCCGACATGAGTATTGAAGATGCTAATAAGCTAGCAGAAAACTTAGGCATAATACATTCTATTATTCCTATAGGAGAAATATATGATTCTTTTCAAAGTAGCCTTGAATGCGAATTCAAAGGACTTGAACCTGATATTACTGAAGAAAATCTACAATCAAGGTGTAGGGGGGTCATCTTGATGGCCTTATCAAATAAATCCGGGGAAATAGTCTTAACTACAGGCAATAAAAGTGAAACAGCTGTCGGATATTCTACTCTCTACGGGGATACTGCAGGAGGTTTTGGGGTTTTGAAAGATGTGCCCAAAACTTTAGTTTATGAACTCGCGAGATATAGAAATACAATCTCTAATGTTATACCTGAAAGAATTATTGAGAGGCCTCCTAGTGCCGAACTTGCACCAGATCAACAAGATAGCGATAGTCTTCCAGATTATGACACTCTTGATAAAATAATAGAGCTTTACGTTGAACAAGATAAAAGTAAAAAAGAAATAGAAGAGTCAGGAATTGAAAGTAGTATTTTAAATAGAGTAATAAGATTAATTGATTTTAGTGAATATAAAAGACGGCAGGCACCGCTTGGAGTAAAGATAACTTCAAGAGGTTTTGGAAAGGACAGAAGATATCCTATTACTAATAAGTTTCTAAAATAAGGCTTATTTCCTCAAATGCAGATAAGTGGCTATAATATAGGACCAATACACAAGTATTGGAAAAAATGGTTGATACAAAGGCCTTAAATCCTCAAAAAAAAGAGGAAAAACGAGCTCATCCTCGTCAAGAGGAACTCTTCTTAGCGACTGTAAAAGGCAAGGAAACTAGCCTCCCTGAAGATTTATATGTTCCCCCCAATGCCCTAGAGATTCTATTGGACAGTTTCGCAGGTCCTCTAGATTTTCTTTTATATCTCATAAAGAAACAGAACCTGGATATTTTAGATATAAACGTAGCTAAGATAACTGAACAATATACATCTTACATAGAATTGATGGATGCTATGCAGGTTGAATTGGCAGGAGATTACCTAGTAATGGCTGCTTATTTAGCTGAATTAAAATCTAGAATGTTGCTGCCAAGGCCTGTAGAGCAAACCGAAGAAGAGGATCCAAGAGCTGAATTAATTAAACGACTTCAAGAGTATCAAAGGTACAAAGAGGCTGCAGAACGAATAGATAAAATTCCTAGAATAGACAGAGAAATTTTTGCAGCTAATGCAAAACTACCAGAATTTACTACTAAAGCACCTCTCATAGATGTACCTCTCGAAGACTTAACGATTGCACTTGCTGAAGTTCTAAGAAGAGCTGAACAATCCCATGCTCATTTAATCAATTTCGAAGAACTCTCAACTAGAGAAAGAATGACCCAAATATTAGAAAGAATGAGAACTGAATCTTTCATAGAGTTCACTTCTTTATTCAATCCTATAGAGGGCAAGATTGGCGTGGTGGTAACATTCTTAGCAATTTTAGAACTTCTTAAAGACTCATTAATTGAGATTGTACAATCAGAGGAGTTTGGTCCTATACATATTAAAGGAATTGAAGAGGTACATTAATGGAGAGGAAACTAAGTGAAATTCTTGAAGCATTGCTTTTATCAGCGTCAAGACCAATAAGCATAGAAGATATCGTTAAAGTTTTTGAGGATCCTAAGCCTTCCAAAGACGAGATTAGAAAAGCCCTGAATCAAATAGACCAGGACTGCTTAACTCGAGGTATTGAATTGAAGAAGATAGCCAGTGGATATCGTTTGCAGGTAAAACAGTCTTTATCTCAATACATTGCGAAACTTTGGGAAGAAAAACCTCAGAAATTTTCTAAGGCTACTTTGGAGACTCTTTCTCTTATTGCATATAAGCAACCTATAACTAGGGGGGAAATAGAGGAAATAAGAGGAGTAGCTGTTGGCACTCAATTAATTAGAGGGCTTATGGAAAGAGGCTGGGTAAAAATAGTCGGTCAAAGAGATGTGCCCGGAAGACCTTCTTTATATTCTACTACCAAAGAATTTCTAGATTATTTTGGATTACAACATCTTAGAGAGCTTCCAGAACTCCCTTCTTTGCCTGATCTAACATCAATTGAGCACGAACTACCGATAGATGAACCTGATGAGACTATTGATAGCTCAAAATCTTTGAATTAAATATTGAAGATCAGGATCCATAAGATCCTCGCAGATCATGGCATTGGATCTAGGAGAGGAATAGAATCATTAATAAGGCAAAAAAAGGTTTTAGTTAATGGTCAGTTGGCCATCATTGGTCAGCTGGTATCCGAAAAAGATACATTTGAGATCGCAGGCAGATCGATCAAGCTTCTAAAGAAAGATCCAACTAAAAGAAGAGTTCTAATGTATAACAAGAGGGTAGGAGAAATATCCTCTCGTAATGATCCTGACCACAAGAAAACTATTTTCGATTCTCTTCCTAAATTGAGATCAGGCAGATGGGTTTCTGTTGGTAGGTTAGATATTAATACCTCTGGATTAATTTTATTTAGTAACGATGGTTCTTTCGCAAATAATTTAATGCATCCTTCCTCTAACATCGAGAGAGAATATGTCGCTAGAGTACATGGTCATGTGAGTGAGAAAATAGTGAATAATCTAATTAAAGGAGTCAAATTAGAAGATGGTTTTGCAAAATTTTCAGATGTTCAGAGAGGAAGGAAAGGAAAAACAAATCAATGGTTTGCAATGGTTATCATGGAGGGTCGTTCTAGAGAAGTAAGAAGGCTATGGGAGAGTCAAGGTCTAGAAATTTCGCGTCTCAAAAGAGTTCGCTATGGCAACCTGTTTTTACCTGCGACTTTAAAGCAAGGCGCTTTTAAGGAACTTACAAAAAGTGAAATCAGTGTTCTTGAGCGTCAATCGATTGGCCATTAATATCTTTACTCAAATCACTTATTAAATATAAATAAGGATTCATAATTTCATTAGCCGAGGGATTAGACTCCGGATTCTCTGCAGGGTATGCCGACTCTCTCATTTTAGTTCTGACTGCTCCAGGGTTTATACAGTTAACTCTGATTGATGTGGTGTTCTGGAGTTCATTAAATAGGATTTGCATCATTGCCTCAGTTGCAAATTTACTTATCGAGTAAGCTCCCCAATAAGCTCTTCCTTTTCTACCAACTCCAGATGACGTCAAAATTATTGAGCTACTGTTAGATTCTTTCAAAAGAGGAATCAAATTTTTTGTTAGTAGAAAGCTTGCGTCGAGGTTGACTTTTAGTACATCTCTCCAGACCGAGTAACTATATTGCTCAAGAGGTTTTTTTTCTCCGAGTATCCCTGCATTATTCACCAGTCCGTCTATTCGAGAATATTCCTCTTTAACTGCTCCAACAATTTCCTGATAGTTTTTTTCATCAGCAGTTTTAAAATTTATAGGCTGGATGATCACACTGCTAGATGTTATTTGATTTATTTCTTCATAAATGGATTCTAGTTTCTCAATGCTCTTACTTAGAAGAATTAAATCTGCACCAAACTCCGCGTAAGTCCTCGCTATTTGTCTACCTATTCCTGAACCTGCTCCAGAGATAACGATTGTCTTACCTTCTAAAAGATTCGAAGGATAATTAAGTTTTTCGAATTGCATTTTCATTATTGGACTAAAGCAATTATTTCGTTCGCTTCTTCGAATACATAATCTGCTTTCCATTTCTTCACATTATCATCTAGAGGAATATATCCATAAGCAGCTGCACCGGTGAGCATATTAGCTCTTTCGCCTGCTTTAACGTCTATTTGATGGTCACCAATGTAAATACTATTTTCTGGTTTTGAACCTGATAACGTTAGAGCATGAAGAAGTCCATCTGGTTCAGGTTTTCGTGCACCTACGTCATCTGGACATACTAAAAAAGGAGGTTTGAACTTACCTAATTTATCTTGCACAATGCCTTCAGCAAATCTTCTCGGTTTGTTAGTAACAATTCCCCACTTAATTTTTTTCTCATTTAGTTCATTTAATACTTCTTCCACTCCATAAAATATTTTGGTGTTTGTCAGGCAGCAGTCTTCGTATATATCGAGCAACTCTTGTCTATGAGATTCAATTATCTGATTTGACTCGCCTTGTAGGTTGAGTGCATATGCAGCAAGACTCGCCGCTCCTTGTGAAACCCTTGATCGTACTTGCTCATAATCTGCTTCACCAAATTTATACTTTTTTCTGAGTAAATTTACCGCATAAAGAAAATCAGGTGCAGTATCAAGAAGAGTTCCATCTAAGTCGAATGCGAAGAGTTCAATTTTCAAATGATTTCCTTTTTTGCATGAACCATGTAGTTAACTTTGATATCTTTACCAAGCCAATAGTTATCAGTTATGGGGTTATAACTTAATCCTATTGTTTCTTTGGAATTTAGGCCTGCATCTCTAATCCATTTTGCTAACTCGGAAGGTTTTATAAATTTTTCGTAATCATGTGTTCCTTTCGGAAGAAGATTTAATATGTATTCCGCTCCTATAACAGCAAAAAGGTAGGATCTCGGGTTTCTATTTATTGTTGAAAAAAATATATTTCCATCTTCTTTCAAGAGATTAGAGCAGCTCTTTATAATTGCATAAGGTGAAGGGACATGTTCAAGCATCTCTAAACAAGTAATTACATCAAATCTTTCCTCTGGATATGAGGATGTAAACTCTTCAATTGTATTTTGTATGTATTTAACATCGCTTCCTATAGATTTAGAGTGAGTTTTTGCAACACCAATAGTATTTTCTGAAGCATCTATACCAGTAACGTTAGCGCCCAATTCGTTGAGAGCTTCAGCAAGAATACCACCCCCACAACCTACATCTAGAACTTTCTTACCTTCCATAGAAGATCTTTCTTTAATAAAACCCACTCTTAAGGGATTAATTTGATGAAGTGGTCTAAATTCACCATCCTTGTCCCACCATTTTGCAGCAAGTTCATCAAATTTATTTACTTCATCATGATCTAAATTTTTTATGTTCATAGTTAACTTTTTTCATTAAACTGTTCTTCGAAAATTCCAATTCAAAAATAATTATGCAAATATTTTTTCCTAAAGAAGAGGATCACGAGATACGTGCCACTATTTTACCTGAAGTGGCCAAGAAGTTTACTGATTTGGGTATTGAAGTTTTGATTGAATCTGGGCTGGGAGAAAAAGTTTTTGTTTCTGATGAACAATATGTTGATGCAGGTGCAAGTATTTGCAGTGAAAAAAAAGAAGGGTATGGATCAGCCGATGTGGTTTGTAAAATAAATAAACCCAATCATGATGAGATTCAATCTCTAAAAAAGAATTCTATATACATCAGCTTTTTAGACCCATTTAACGAAAGACAAATTGTATCTGATTTGGCTGCAGCTAATGTGAGCTCTATAAGCATGGAACTTGTTCCTAGAATAACAAGAGCACAAAAGATGGATGCACTGAGTTCCCAAGCAAATTTAGCAGGATATGCAGCAGTAATTGAAGCCTCAAGAACACTTTCTAAGTCTTTTCCCATGATGATGACTGCAGCAGGAACAATCTCTCCTGCCAGAGTATTTGTAGTCGGTGTGGGAGTAGCTGGATTGCAAGCTATAGCTACTGCTAAGAGGCTTGGGGCAAGAGTGGAGGCATTTGATACAAGACCTGTCGTAGAAGAGCAGGTTAAATCTTTGGGAGGAAAATTTGTAAAAATTGATATTGGTGATACAGAGGAGACAGATCAAGGCTACGCTAAAGAATTAACTTCTGAACAAATTAAGATGCAGCAAGATGGTATGAAAAAAATCTGTTCTCAATCCGATGTAATTATAACTACAGCGCAAGTATTCGGTCGACAAGCCCCTAGGATAATAACTCAAGACATGGTGGAAGCAATGCAACCTGGCAGTGTAATTGTGGACATGGCCGTATCTACAGGTGGTAATGTTGAAGGCTCCAAGAATGATGAATACGTTTTCCATAATGGAGTGACAATTATTGGAATGTCCAACTTACCTGGAGAAGTTGCGAGGGATGCCTCTCAAGTGTTTGGTTCTAATTTGTTCAATATGATTGATGAATTTTGGGATAAAGAAAATAAAAATATAAATTTTGATTTAAATGACGAAATACTCAAAGGATGTGTAATTACCCATCAAGGTAGTATTGTTAACGAATCAGTAAAATAAAAGTTAAATATGGAAACACAAATCATACTTTTGATATTTGTATTAGTTCTATCAATCTTTTTAGGTGTTGAACTGATTACAAAAGTACCCTCTACTTTGCACACACCTTTGATGTCAGGTGCTAATGCTATTTCTGGGATAACTTTAGTTGGAGCAATCTTGTCTTCAGGATCTTCGGAGATTGTTACTATTATCCTTGGAACTGCTGCAGTTTTCTTTGCATCAATCAATGTTGTAGGTGGATATCTTGTAACAAACAGAATGCTTGGAATGTTTAAGAAGAAATAAAAAATGGATACTGCAATACTAGTTAATTTATTTTACATAGCTTCTTCAATTTTGTTTATTGTCGGACTCAAGATGTTGGGATCTCCCGATACTGCAAGAAGAGGAAATTTACTATCTTCTTCTGGAATGCTTTTGGCAGTACTCATAACCTTACTTGATCAGAATATAATCGATTATAGATACATAGCTGGGGCACTAATTGCTGGAAGCATAGTTGGCTATTTCGCAGCTACCAAAGTAAAAATGACCTCAATGCCCGAAATGGTTGCAATTTTTAATGGATTTGGTGGTATTGCTAGCCTTTTAGTTGGTTCGGCTGAATATGTTTCTGGGACTTTTGATAATCCTGCCTTTTTAGGAGCAATATTTTTAACAGTTTTAATAGGTGGTCTAACTTTTAGTGGCAGTATTATTGCGTATGGAAAGTTATCTGAAGTAATCTCCGGGAAGCCATATCTCTATAAAGGACAACAATTTGTAAATGGAATTTTATTGATAGCCATTTTGCTTGTTGGAATAAATATGCTTTTCATTCAAGGTTTCATTGCCTCCGAAGAAACACTTATCTTGCTAATAGTTCTCGCTTTCATACTTGGTATATTGTTTGTAATACCTATTGGCGGAGCTGATATGCCGGTAGTGATTGCCTTGCTCAATAGTTTTTCAGGTTTAGCAGCTTGTGCTGCAGGTTTTGTCATTCTTAATAATGTACTGATTGTGGCAGGTGCCCTGGTTGGTGCAAGCGGACTTATACTTACAAATATAATGTGTAAGGCAATGAATAGATCATTAGCAAATGTTCTATTTAGCGGTTTTGGAGCTGCTCCCGATGCTACTTCTGAGTCAACCCAAGAACAAGGTGAAGTCAAACCTATTTCTGCTGAAGATGCTTACTTAATACTAGAAGCTGCCTCATCTGTCTTAATAGTACCTGGTTACGGAATGGCAGTTGCTCAAGCACAACATGCGGTGAGGGAATTGGGAGAGTTATTAGAGGATAATGGGGCAGAAGTTAAGTATGCAATTCACCCAGTAGCGGGAAGAATGCCTGGACATATGAATGTATTACTTGCTGAGGCAAATGTTTCTTACGATGTTCTAGTTGAACCTGATGATGTTAATCCTGTAATGGAAACTGTTGATGTTTGTATTGTAATTGGGGCGAACGACGTAGTTAATCCAGATGCCAAAGATAATGAGGGCAGCCCTATCTACGGCATGCCTATTATTGAGGTGGATAATGCTAAAACGGTCTTTGTATCTAAAAGATCAATGGCATCAGGATTTGCAGGTATTCAGAACCCTTTATTTTTTAAATCTAATACAAGAATGTTGTTTGGAGATGCAAAAGAAACTGTATCTACTCTAGTCTCTGAATTTAAGGGCTAGCCACTATTTTTAGGCTTAATTTTAAGCGATTTTTGTGGTCAATTATGCTAAAATTAGTGCAAGTTGATACTGCGAAAATCATACCAAAATATTTCTCTTTCTTTTGAAGGATTTTCCTGTCATTTCAACAAATTTTTAAATTTTTGGATCTAAATTATGGGTGAAATTGCTGCTAAGGAAATCGTTCCTGTAGACATAGGACAAGAGCTCAAACAATCTTATCTTGATTACGCTATGAGCGTAATTGTAGGCAGAGCCTTGCCTGATGCAAGAGATGGATTAAAACCTGTCCATCGCAGAGTCCTCTATGCAATGCACGTCTTGAATAATGATTTCGGTAGACCGCACAAGAAGTCAGCCAGAATAGTTGGAGATGTGATTGGTAAATATCATCCTCACGGAGACAGTGCAGCTTACGAAACTATTGTAAGAATGGCTCAATGGTGGTCTCTGAGATATCCCTTAGTAGACGGACAAGGAAATTTCGGATCTATGGATGGAGATGGACCAGCCGCACAAAGATATACAGAAGTAAGAATGGCCAGAATATCTCAGGAGTTATTGGCAGATCTTGAAAAGGAAACAGTAAACTATGTGGAAAATTACGATGGCACTGAAATGATGCCAGAAGTTTTACCAACTAAGATTCCAAATATGCTCGTGAATGGTTCTGCAGGCATCGCTGTTGGGATGGCTACAAATATGGCACCTCATAATTTAAATGAGTCTCTGTCTGCTTGTTTAGCCTATATAGACAACCCAGAAATTTCAGTTCAAGAGCTAATGGAATTCATACCTGGACCAGATTTTCCTACAGGAGCAATCATTAATGGTAAGGCTGGAATCGTGAGTGCTTACGAAACTGGTAGAGGGCGAGTAAAAATAAGAGCTAAAACTGAATTTGAAGATGAAGAAAAGGATAAGGCGAAAATTATTATTACCGAGATGCCCTATCAAGTAGTAAAAGCCAGATTGATTGAAAAAATAGCTGAGCTTTCTAGGGATAAAAAGTTGGAAGGCATAAGAGATATAAGAGATGAATCTGACAAGGATGGAATTAGGGTGGTCATTGAACTGAAATCCGGTCAAATTCCAGATGTAGTTCTCAACAATCTATATTCTCAAACTCAGATGCAAACTGTTTTTGGTATTAATAATGTTGCGTTAATTGATGGAGAGCCAAAGTTACTAAATCTTAAGTCAATACTTTCAGTTTTCTTCAACCATAGAAAAGAAGTTGTTTCTCGAAGAACATTTTTCGATTTAAGAAAAGCAAAAGAAAGAGGGCACATCTTAGAAGGTCTCACCATAGCTTTGGCTAATATTGATGAGATGATAGACCTTATAAAGAAATCAAAAGAGGGATCCGAAGCAAAAAAGAAATTACTCTCAAAAAAATGGAAACCAGGAAAAATAACTGCAATGCTTGAAAAGGCTGGACCAGATGCTTGTAAAATTGATGTAACTGATAATTCTGTTGGTCTAATCGGAAAGACTTATCAATTATCTGAACAGCAAGCTCAAGCTATATTGGACATGAGATTGCAGAGGCTTACTGGCCTTGAGCAAGATAAGTTAATTAAAGAATACGAAGAAATAATAGATCACATAACATATTTGTTAGAAATACTTGGAGACTCCGAAAGATTAATCGAGGTTGTAAAAGAAGAACTTTTGGAAGTTCAAGAGAAATATAAGGATGATAGACGAACTGAAATACAAGATTCAGCAGCAGATCTAACTGAAGCTGATCTAATTACTCCCGAAGATAGAGTAGTAACTATTTCTCATGAAGGTTATGCCAAAACTCAACCACTAGAAGAATATAGGGCACAGAGAAGAGGAGGAACCGGAAAGACTGCCGCATCAGTTAAAGATGAAGATTTTGTTGAACAGCTATTAGTAGCAAATACTCATACAACACTTCTATGCTTTTCTAACTTAGGACAAGTTTACTGGTTAAAAGTATATGAGATTCCTTCTGCTGGACGTGCTGCGAAAGGTCGACCTCTAGTGAATCTGATACAACTAAGTGAGGGTGAGAGAATAACAAGCATGGTGCCCGTGGAGGAATATGATGACCAGCATTTCATTTTAATGGCCACTCGCGCTGGGACAGTCAAAAAGACTGTATTAACAGAATTTCAAAATCAAAGAAAAGGCGGTAAAAGAGCAATAACTTTAGAAGGTGATGATGAGCTTGTTGGGACCACTGTAACTGATGGTAGCAAATTTGTTATGTTGGTTACTAATGCCGGGAAGGCAGCCCATTTTTCTGAAACAGAAGTAAGATCTATGGGAAGAACTGCAAAAGGAGTTAGAGGGATCAAGCTTGAAAAAGAACAGCATGTAATTTCCTTAATAATTCCAGAGGAAGAGGCTAGCATCTTTACAGTAAGCGAAAACGGATATGGAAAACGTTCAAAATCTATTGATTTCAGAAAAACTAGACGAGGAGCCAAGGGAGTTATTGCAATGCAAATTTCCGAAAGAAATGGTCAGTTAATAGGAGCTGCGCAAGTCACTGAAGATGATGAATTAATGCTCATATCTGATAAAGGTATGCTGGTCAGAACCAGAGTGTCGGAGGTGAATATTATTGGTAGAAATACTCAAGGCGTTACCGTGATTAGATTAAAAGATTCAGAAAAGTTAATTAGCATTGCTCCTATAAGTGAAGAGTTCATAGGAGATGAATAATGCCAAGAAAATTTAATTTTGGTGCTGGCCCAGCAACAATGCCGGAATCTGTTTTGGCAGAGGTTCAAGAAGAGCTATTAGATTGGAATGGTCTTGGATTGTCTGTAATGGAAATAAGTCACAGAAGTCCAGAGTTCATAGAAATTGCTAAACAAGCGGAAAGTGACTTTCGAGATTTATTATCTATTTCTGATGAGTATGCTGTGTTATTCACCCATGGTGGAGCAACTATGCAAAATGCTATGGTACCTTTAAATTTAGCATCTCCGGAGGGTAATGTTGACTATGTAAATAGCGGACACTGGGCCAAACGTTCCATCAAAGAGGCCGAAAGATATACAAATGTTAATATTGCTGCCACCTCTGAAGAAGATGATTTTAAATACTTTCCTGCTCAAGATTCTTGGAAATTTTCTGACAATTCATCTTATGTGCATTACACTCCTAATGAAACCATTGGGGGTTTGTGTTTAAGAACACTGCATAGCTGTGATATACCTGTTGTAGCTGATTATTCTTCAGGTATTCTTTCTGAACCAATTGATGTAAGTAAATTCTCCTTAATTTATGGAGGAGCTCAAAAAAATATTGGTCCTTCGGGCCTCGGTTTTGTGATCATAAAGAAAGATTTATTGGGAAAGGCGCAATCCATCACTCCTAATCTTCTAAATTACACTCTAATTAATGAAGGTGAGTCTATGTCTAATACTCCTCCCACTTTTGCTTGGTATGTTGCTGGTAAAGTATTTAAATGGCTTAAATCCATGGGAGGAGTTGAAGCTATTTCTATAATAAATAATAGAAAAGCCAACAAGTTATATGACTATATTGATTCTTCAGATTTCTATTCAAATAATATAAATATAGAAAATAGATCGATTATGAATGTTCCCTTTTTACTAGGGAATGAAGATTTAAATGATAAATTCCTTGAGGTATCTAAAGAAGCTGGTTTGTTAGCATTGAAAGGTCACAGATCTGTTGGAGGTATGAGAGCTAGTATATACAACGGTCTTCCTGAAGAAGCAGTAGATGCCTTAGTTGAATTTATGGATGTCTTTCAAAAAGAATATAGTTAATTTAGGATGTCTAAAAACAGCGATCTATCTAAAATCAGAGACAAAATTGATTCTCTTGATAAACAAATACTATCTTTACTAAATGATCGTGCAGACCTAGCTATTCAAGCTGGGAAGGCTAAAGAAGATTCTGTTAAATATAAACCTGCCAGAGAATCTTCAATTTTAAAGAGGGTAATGGATTTAAATGAAGGACCTTTGGAGTCAGAACAAGTCAAAAATGTTTTTAATGAGATAATTTCGAGTTGCAGATCAACTGAATCAACTTTCACACTATCTTATTTAGGTCCAGAAGGGACATTTTCAGAATCAGCGCTTCAAGGTCAATTTGGTAAATCAGTTAACAAGATTCCTGAAGAGACCATACGCTCGATTTTTGAATCTGTTGATCGTGGAGAATCTGATTTTGGTATTGTGCCAATAGAAAACTCTACTGAAGGATCTGTTAATTCCACTTTGGATTGTCTAAGTGAGTTTAATCTTAAAATTTGTGGGGAGATAGAAATGGAAATCCATCATAATCTACTGGGACATAACAAACCATTGCCTAAAAATGGATTTGAGATTCACGCTCATGAACAAACTCTCGGACAATGCAGAGTATGGTTAGAGTCTTATTGTCCGGGAGTGAAATTAGTAAGTGTAAGTAGTAATGCGCAAGCAGCATCAAACGTAACGGAAGATAATACAGTCATTGCTATTGCAGGAGAACTCGCTGCAAAGAAATATGGTCTAGATATCCTTAGTAAGGATATTGAAGATTATTCGAGCAATACAACACGTTTTTTAACTATAGGTAATATAGAATCGGGACAAACTGATTCTGATAAAACATCTATTATGGCTACCACTAAGAATGAAGAGGGTGCTCTCTATTCTTTACTGGAGCCCTTTAATAAATTAAATGTTAACTTGTCTCACTTGACTTATAGACCTTCAAAAGTAAACAAGTGGCAGTATTCATTCTTTATAGATTTTGACGGACACAAAGACGAGGACCTCTTAAAAGAATTATTATCAAGCCTAGCCAACAAGGAAATCGAAGTAAAGATTCTTGGTTCTTATCCCAAATCATTAGGTTAATTTATGGATTTAAAAAAATTAGTCAACAAAGGAGTAGATAGTCTCAGTCCTTATGAACCTGGCAAGCCAATTGAAGATCTAGAAAGGGAAATTGGAATCAAGAATGCAATTAAACTAGCAAGTAATGAGAATCCCATAGGCCCAAGTCCAAAGGTTTTGCAATCAATAGATGTAATATTGAAAGAAACCCATAGATATCCAGATGGGAATGCAACTAGGCTGAAAGACAGTATTTCTAAAAAATTTAATACTTCACCAAATCAAGTGACAATCGGTAATGGATCTAATGACATAATTGAGTTTATTGCTCGCAGTTTTTTAGGGCCAGATGATAGTGCTATTTATTCTGAACATGCATTCGCTGTTTATCCACTAGTCGTTAGAGCTGTTGGAGCAAAAGGCATAGAAGTCCCGGCTAAAGACTTTTCTCATGATCTGAAAGCGATGCTCAAGGCAATAGAAGAAAATACAAAATTAATCTTTATAGCTAATCCTAATAATCCAACTGGTTCTTTTATTGAGCTCGATGAGTTACTGGATTTTTTAGAAAAAGTGCCCGAACAAATAATAGTATTATTAGATCAAGCTTATTTTGACTACTCTTCGTTCGAAACTAGAGATGCTAATTTTGATATTTTAAAAAAATTTCCAAATCTTGTAATGAGTAGAAGTTTTTCCAAAGCTTATGGCCTTGCCGGATTTAGAGTTGGCTTCTCTGTTTCATCAGAAGATATAGCTAATTACCTTAATAGAGTTAGACAACCATTTAATGCTAATTCTCTTGCTCTATATGCTGCAGAGAAAGCTTTGGAAGATGACGAATACATGAATCAATGCCTTCAACTCAACTCTGAGCAAAAGAAAGTACTTTATGAGGGTCTTAATTCTCAAGGATACGAGTATCTCCCCAGTAGAGCAAATTTTATATCCTTTGACTGCAAGAAAGATTCAAAAGATGCCTTTAATAAATTACTTCATGAAGGAGTAATAGTTAGATCCTTGGGCGTGTATAAAATGCCAAATTTTTTAAGAGTCTCCATAGGTTTGCCGGAAGAAAATCTTCTTTTTCTAGAGAAATTAAAACTAACTTAGAGTTAGATGAGCAACATAAAAGAATTTGATAGTATCTTAATTGTTGGTTTAGGACTAATCGGTGGATCGATTGCGAAGAAAATCAAAGAGATTGATTATTCAGCAAATGTATATGGGTTTGAAAAAAATCTAGAAATACTCAAAGAAGCAAATAAAAAAGGTCTCGTGACCAATGACAAGGAAATTGATCTTAAAAACACTAAAAACCTATTAGTAATATTTTGCGTTCCAGTTTTGTCCTTCAAACAGGCTTTGAACTCTGTCAAAAAACACTTACCTTCACAAAATATAATATTTACTGACACTTTGAGTACAAAAACTGAAATTTTTAATATCCTGTCAAATGAGTTTAGTGACATTTTAGGCAATTTTGTTTTATCCCATCCAATCGCAGGTTCTGAAAAAAGCAGTTTATATAATTCTAAGAAAGCTCTATTTGAAAAGAAAGTGATCGTAATTTCTCCTCACGAAAAAAATAATCAGGATGATATCGATAAAGTCACTAATTTTTGGAGTTTGCTAGGATCATCTTCAAAGATTCTTTCCTACAAAGAGCATGACTTTTTGTTCTCTAAAACAAGTCATTTACCGCATGTAATATCTTACTCTCTAACTGAAAGCTTATTTAACAATTTAGGCGATAAAACTTTTGATTACTCTGGTGGAAGTCTGGAGGATTACACTCGTATTGCATCTAGCGATCCACTTATGTGGAAAGATATTATGATTTCTAATCAGCAAAATATTTTGGAATCAATAGAAGAATTTGAAGAAAGTCTTACAAATTTAAAGAGTCTAATTAAGAAAAAAGATGAGAAAGCTCTAGTTGATTACTTTAATAGAGTAAAGATATTGAGAGATAATTCAGTCAAATCCGATGAACTTTAAAGTTAAGAAAGGAAAGGGTGTGAGGGGAGAAATAACAATTCCTGGGGATAAGTCTATATCTCATAGGTCAATAATGTGTTCATCTCTAGCAGAAGGAAAATCAAAAATTTATGGATTCTTAGAAGGAGAAGATTGTTTAGCGACCAAACTTGCCTTCCAAGATATGGGTATTAATTTTGAAACAAATAATGATGAAATAGTAGTTCATGGTTCAGGCTTATACGGATTGAAGGAACCAAAAAAAGAGATTAATTTGGGTAATTCTGGAACATCTATTAGGCTGTTAAGTGGAATTTTATCTGCCCAGAAGTTTTCTTCAACTCTTATAGGAGACGAGTCTTTATCATCTAGACCTATGAATAGAATCATAGAACCGCTGTCTCTGATGGGTGCAAATATCAAGTCTCAAAACTCTGGAAGACCGCCTTTAGAAATTGGAAAGTCAGATATGCTTAATTCAATAAACTATGACCTTCCTATTGCGAGCGCTCAAGTGAAATCATGTATTTTATTTGCAAGTCTTTACTCTGAAGGAAAGACGATTGTTAGAGAAAAACAAACAACTCGTAACCACACAGAAATAATGTTTAAGCAATTTGGAGTACCTTTGAGTATTAGAGACATAGACGGTGGAAGAGATATAGAAATGTATTCTCCATCTAACTTAAAAAGCACAGAAATAGATATTCCAGGAGACTTTTCCTCTGCAGCTTTCTTTATTTTGGCTGCGTTGATAATTCCAAATTCAAATCTAACTATTAAGAATGTAGGCATGAATGAAACGCGTACAGCATTATTAAATGCCTTTCAGGAAATGGGCGCTGAAATAGACATTGTTAACAAAACTGGAAATTTCGAACCTCGTGCTGATTTAAAAGTTAAATTCTCAAAACTAAAAGGTATAAATCTTGATACCAAGTTTGTACCTAATTTGATAGACGAATTACCTGCCTTCTTTGTCGCCGCGGCAATGTCATCAGGTTCAACTGTTGTGAGGAATGCAGAAGAATTGCGACATAAAGAATCTGATAGATTAGAGGCTATGGGAGATGTTCTTAGATTACTTGGTGTTGATTTCAATATGTATCATGATGGAATGGATATAAATGGTCTTGATGATAATAATGATCTCAATTCTTTCAAAGGAGGGATGTTCGAATCTTTCGGTGATCACAGAATAGCGATGTCCTCAGCAATTGCATGCAGTCTTTTCGATCAGGAATCACTTATTCTAAATACTGATAATGTAAATACCTCATTTCCAACATTTTTGAATATTGCAGATCAAGTAGGCCTAGATATTAGTTTAGAAGAAAGTCCATGATACCAGTTATAACAATTGATGGTCCAAGTGGTGCAGGTAAAGGAACAATTGCCCAGATGCTTGCACTTGAACTGAATTGGAATATTTTAGATAGTGGAGCTTTGTATCGAACATTGGCTTATTTTATGAAGGAAAATACTATTAATTTAGAAAATTTCGAAGAAAACCAAAATTTATTAAAAGAGAGATTTAAAGTTTCATTTGATCCAGGAATACCAGGCGAGCCCGTAAAAGTTATGTTTGAAAATGAGGATATTACATCAATAATAAGAACAGAAAAGATGGCTAAATTAACTTCTACTTTAGCTTCAGAACCTGTGATAAGAGAGTTTATTAAGCCCTGTCAAAGAGATTTTATGAAGCTACCTGGTTTGATTGCAGATGGAAGAGACATGGGTACTGTTATTTTTTCTGATGCAAAACATAAAATCTTTCTGACTGCTTCAGTAGAAGAAAGAGCTAAAAGAAGACAAACACAGTTGAAAAGACAGGGTTTGGAGGTTAACATGCGCTCCCTTTTACAAGAGTTAATGGAGAGGGATAATAAAGATATGGAGAGAGAACATTCTCCATTAATCCCTGCTAGCGACTCTGTGTTAATTGATACAACTAATTTAAACCCTGAAGGAGTGGTTAAGGAAATAAAAACTTACCTTTAAATAAGAATATGGCAGCAAGCTTTGAACAACTATTAGACGAGAATTTAAGTACGGTAATTATGAAACAAGGCAGTCTAGTGACTGGTATTGTTTTAGATATATTAGACAACCACATAGTGGTTCATGTGGGATTAAAATCTGAAGCAGTTGTTCAAATATCTGAGTTTTATAATGAATCAGGTGAATTAGAACTGGAAATAGGAGATGAGGTTCAGTTAACTTTAGAGGCTATTGAAGACGGGCATGGCAATACTCGTGTTTCTAGAGAAAAGGCTATTAAACAAGAAGTTTGGAAGAGAATAGAAGATTGTTTAGCTAAAGATTCAATTCTTAAAGGCCTCATAACAGGATCTGTGAAAGGTGGTATGACTGTAGATGTTCAGGGTATTAAAGCTTTTTTGCCGGGATCTCTAGCTGAAGCTGTGCCTACAAAAGATTTAGAGCATTTAGTAGGAAATTATGAAGAGTTTAAGGTTATCAAATTAGATAAAGATAAGAATAATGTAGTTCTGTCTAGAAAGGCAGTTCTACAAGAAGCTAATTCTGAGGAGAGAGAAAAATTACTTTCAACGTTAGCTGAAGGACAAGTTATTAAAGGGATTGTCAAAAACTTAACAGACTACGGAGCTTTTGTTGACCTTGGTGGTATAGATGGTCTTCTTCATATTACAGATATTTCATGGAGCAGAATCAATCATCCCTCAGAGGCCATTAAGATCGGAGAAAAGTTGGATGTGAAAATTATCAAATATGATGCTGAGGAAAAAAAGGTTTCACTTGGTATTAAACAATTAATAGATGATCCCTGGCTAGGCATAGAATCCAAATTCCCATTAAATACTTCCGTGATGGCAACTGTTACAAATCTGACTGACTATGGATTTTTCGCGGAGATAGAGCAAGGGGTTGAGGGCTTGGTCCATGTTTCTGAAATAGATTGGACAAATAAAAATATACATCCCTCCAAGGTTGTTCAATTGAAAGATCAAGTTGAGGTTATGATTCTTGAAGTTGACGAAGAAAAGAGAAGAATATCTCTTGGATTAAAACAATTAACTGAAAATCCATGGCAAGTATTTCAACACACACATAAAGAAGGAGATAGAGTTTCAGGTGCAATAAAATCTATAACTGATTTTGGCGTATTTATTGAACTTGATGGCGGTATAGATGGTTTAGTTCATCTTTCTGACATTTCTTGGGATGAAAGTGAAGAATCTGTAAGATTATTAAATAAAGGAGATGTGGTCGATGCGTTAGTTCTATCCATAGAAGCTGACAGAGAAAGAATATCTCTTGGAATGAAGCAATTAGTATCTGATAGCTTTAGTGATTACATAGAAGTCAATAAAAAAGGATCAAGAGTTAGCGCCAAGATTTTAGGATCTACAGAAGATAGAGTAGATCTTGAGCTAAGCGAAGATGTAAAGGGATACTTGCCGATGAAAGATTATATAAATTCTATGTCAGATACACCATTAGAAGAAGGCGATCATATAGAAGTTGTAATAGCTAATATAAATAGAAAAGAAAGAGAGATTATCCTCTCTCTAAGAGCATTAGAAAAACAAGAAGAAAAGAGTGCTTTAAAAGATAATGCTCTGAAGAACAAAGAGATAGAGGAAGCCACAAAGTCCAATATTGGTGATCTTATTAAAGCAGAGATGCAAGATTCCGATAAAGAAGATGAATAAATCTGACATAATTAAAAAATTTTCAGATAGCTCAGATACTCTTACTGAAGCGGACCTAGGTCAGGCAGTAAATTCTATATTAGCTCTTATTTCTGATTCTTTATCCAATGGAAATAGAGTTGAGGTTAGAAATTTTGGAACATTTTCAATTAGATTGCGAGAAAAGAGATTATCAAGAAATCCAAAAACTGGAACTTCGGTTCTAGTTGACACAAAATATCATCCCTACTTCAGAGCCTCTAAGCACATAAAAGAATCTTTAAATAAATAAAAAATAAGAAGTTGTATAGTATCCTTATTAAAAGAGGTATGAATGTCACAGGATATGAAAAATACAGTCAAGCAAACATTTATCGATTCGATATCTGTTAAACAGCAGATCATAGATAATAAATCTTACGAAGTGCTGATAGAGGCTGGCAATATTATCGCTAATTCTATAGCCGATGGGGGTAAGTTACTACTTTGTGGTAATGGGGGTTCCGCAGCAGATGCACAGCACTTAGCGGCTGAGTTTTTAATAAGATTAACTTCGGATACAAATAGAGAAAGCATTCCTGCTCTTTCTTTAGCTCAAGATACATCTACGCTTACAGCATGTATAAATGATTATGGATCAGAGCATATATTTAAAAGGGTATTTGCTGGACTATCCTCAAAAGGTGATACTCTTCTAGCAATAACCACTTCCGGTAACTCTAAAAATATAATTGAGACTTTAAAGTTAGCCAAAAAGAAAGGCATCTATTCTTTAGGTTTCTTGGGTAATGGGGGAGGAGAGGCATTAGAGTACTGTGATTCTGCTTTTGTCGTTCCTGGAAAAGTAACTGCACGAATACAAGAAAGTCACATCACTGCTGGACATGCTCTATTGCAATATATTGAAGACCTATTATTGATGAATGGTTGGTTAACAAAAGATTGAGAATGGTCTTCTTTAGCATCGTCTTACTAATATTTATAGTATTAATAGGAATATATTCGTTACTGATCCTGTCACTGAATAAATCGGTAGTCCATTTGGACTTACTATTTCTAGAATTCGATTTCCAGCTCGGTTATATAATATTATCAGCTATTTTGTTAGGAATACTGATTGCAATTATTCTTGAGGTAATTTTCTTCTCTTCAAAGAGAAAAAATAAAGATGAGTGAGGTTAGGAAGCAAATTCGTAATAAACTTTCCTTTCTTGGAAAGGATATTGCCAGTAGCCATATTTTGGAATTACAAAATCATAAAGACCTTGAAAAGAGAATTATTAGCACCGATTTACTAGACTTTGATTACTCTAAGCAACGGATTACTGATGAGGCCATTGATTACCTTTTAGAGATACCTAATTTAATAAATCTACAAGACTCACTTGATAAATTATTTAGAGGCGACGTACGTAATCCATCTGAAGATAGGACTGTTTCTCATACACTTTATAGAGACAAAATTCTAAACAAAAAGTTTGAACTAATATCTACTGAAAGAAAAAGAATAAAGTCTTTTTTAGAAAAAAATTCTATAAGCTTAGATTTCAAAAATTTAATTTGCTTGAGCATAGGTGGATCTAGATTAGGACCTGAATTGTTAAATGAGTTTCAAGCTTTAGATGGGTCTGTAAATATCTATTTCTGTTCTAGTTATGATCTTTTAGAGTTAAAAGATGTTCTTAGAAATTGTAACCAGAAAGAAACTATAATTTTCGCTTCCTCGCTGTCATTTGAAACATCTGAAATTATCAAAAATCTTGATTATGTAAAATCATGGTACGGAGAGAAACCTGATATTGATTTTTATGAACATCTTTATGCCATCTCTGCAAACGTTTCATCTATGAACGCTTATGGCATTAAGAAGAGTAATCAGTTCCAAATTTTGGATTCTTTGGTCGGACGATTCTCACTATGGTCTTCTATAAGCCTACCTGCCTTTATAAATTCTAACTTTGACTCTTACCTCGACTTGCTTGAAGGTGCTCGTTTAGCTGACGAACATACGAATCATACTTCATGGGAATCAAATATCCCGGTAATGATGGCGTTATTAGGTGTATGGAATACCAACTCTCTTAATATAAATAACCACGGTATATTCACTTATAATTTTCGGTTACGTTCGTTTACGAAATATATTTCTCAACTTTCGATGGAGAGCAACGGAAAATCTATAAATTTCAGATCAGAAGAATCGCATTTTTTGACTTCTCCTTTAATATGGGGTGGTTATGGCATTGAATTACAACACTCTACCTTTCAGTGGCTAATGCAAGGTAAAACAGAAACTTCTTGCGATTTTATTGGCTTAAATAATGGAGAAAACGAAACAGTTGATTCTTATGAGATGCTCCTGTCTCAAGTCTTGGCGATGACTCAAGGGAAAGAAGACAGAGAAAGTCCATTCAAGTCAGTCAAAGGAAATAATCCATGTTCGATTTTAAAAATTCAATCTATCGATCTCAGAAGTTTAGGATTTTTAATAGCTTTATACGAACATAAAGTCTTTATTGAAGCTTCTATATTGGGCATAGATCCTTTTGACCAATGGGGTGTTCAATTAGGAAAAAAACTAGCTTGGGATGCAAAAAGTAACAGAAAACTTTTGGAAGATAATTTTTCATCAAGTCTTCTACCTAAATCCTAGTCTATAATCTTTGTATGAGTTCTTATAAATTTAGACCTATTATCCTGGCAGGAGGTTCTGGAAAAAGGCTGTGGCCACTTTCAACAAAAAAAAGACCAAAACAATTCATTTCACTATTTGGTGATTTATCTCTTTTCGATTTAACTCTCCAAAGAATTAATAATAGGGATTTATTTAAGAAGCCTATAATTGTAACCTCTGAAGAGTATCTATCTTTGGTAGAAGAGTCTTTATCTAAAACAGGTTTAGAAGTTGAAAGAGTTATTTTAGAGCCTGAATCAAAGAATACTTTTTCTGCTTTGGCCTTACCTGTCTTGGCTTCAATGAAACAAAATATAAAAGAACGTTATATGGTTTTGCCTTCTGATCATTACATTCCCTTCAATAAATCTTTTTATAAAACTTGTACGAATATTAAAAACCTATTTAGGAAAGATGCTCTTACACTTTTAGGAGTTTTACCAGATAATCCATCTACAGAATATGGCTATATTTCTATTAGCCCTTCTAATGATGAACTTAAGCGTGTTATATCCTTTGTAGAAAAGCCCGAACTTGATAAAGCAAAACAATTAGTAAAACAGCCAAATACATTTTGGAACTCTGGTATATTTTGCTTTGAGGGTAAATGGCTAGATGAGTCAATTAAGACATATAAACTGGAGATGCACTCTCTTTTACTAGATGTTTTACATACCTTTGAAAATGAGCAAATATATTTTTATCCTGATAAAGATAAGTTCTCAAAACTTACAGACATATCATTTGATAAAGCCATTGTAGAGTCAAATACTCATAATTATCTTGTAACTTTAGATGCTGGATGGACGGATCTAGGTTCATGGTACTCTTTAAGCAAACTCCAAAAACAGCCTGAGCATGGTCTTACTCTCTATACTGAAGGAGATAACCCTAGAATAGAAAAACCTTGGGGTTATTTTGAGATATTATTTGAAACAGAATTCTCCAAAGTTAAAATTCTTTCTGTTGATCCAGGTCAGATGCTTTCCATGCAGATGCACGAATACAGATCTGAAACTTGGTATATAACGCAAGGTATAGCGACTGTTACAAAAGGACACAAAACTCTTGAGCTGTATCCTGGTGAAAATGTTGTAATTGATCAAAAAGAGAGACATAGAATTCAAAACTTCGGTAGTGAAGTTTTGGAAATAATAGAAATCCAAACAGGAACATATTTTGGCGAAGATGATATAGTTAGATTTGAAGACATTTATGGAAGAAAAGATTTCCACTGAATCTCCTTATTTTATACCTGTTTCAGATAGGGATATAAAAGATTTTCTTAAACTAATACCGAAATCTCCTGGCGTATATAAATTTCTAGATCAGTTTAAAAGTCCGCTCTACATAGGTAAGGCTAAACAACTTGATAAGAGAGTTGCTTCTTATTTTAGAACATCTTCTAGATCCAAAAAAATAGTAAAATTACTTGAGCAGGCACAATTTATTGAATTCGCATTAACTAATACCGAACTTGAATCTCTTCTTCATGAGCAATTTTTAATTAAAGAGTTAAAACCCAAATTTAATGTTCAATTTAAGGATGATAAAGGTTATCCTTGGATTAAAATTGAATCTAAAAAAAATTTCCCTGCTGCTAAATCTTTTCTTGGAAAAAAATTAGAAAATGGAAAATTCTATGGTCCCTTTCCTAATTCTTATGCAGTGAGGGATGCTCTTAAACTTATTCAAAAGACGTTTAAATTGCGTAATTGTTCAGATGCATATTTTAAAAATAGAAGTAGACCCTGTCTTCAGTACGAAATTGGAAGATGCTCTGCTCCATGCACCGGCTTGATAAATCAAAAAGATTATTCAAAGGAGGTCCATAATGCAGAACTCTTATTAGAAGGCAAGTCAGAAGATCTAATCAATAATTTCTATATTGCTATGGATGAATTTTCTCAGAAAAAAGATTATGAAAAAGCAGCAATATACAGAGATAGAATTTCTGCTCTAAGAGATATACAAAGATCTCAAAGTATAGCTGGCTTTAACAAAAGCAGAGATGCTATCTATTTATCTTCTTCATCTCGTATGGTGAAAGTAGGAGTAACCTCTGTCAATCAAGGGTGGGTTACAGGACATAAAAACTTTTTACAAAGTGAGGGTTTCATAGAACAAGATATTTTAGGTAATTTCATCACTCAACAATATTTAACTAACAATGTGTGTCCAGACTTTCTAGTTATCAATCAAAAATTAGATAACAAGAATCTACTGGAAAAGGCTTTGTCTGAGAAGCATTCAAGAAAGATTTCCATCATAACAAGACCCGGAAAAAAAGATAAAGGGCTAATAGACTTGTGTAAAACGAACACAGAATATGTCCTAAGAAAGAATGAGCCCGATAAAAGTATTAAAATGAAATTTCAAAGATTGAGGGAAGGTTTGAAACTTAAGATCGATCTAGACTTGATAGAATCTTATGATATAAGCCATCATGCCGGAAAAAATGCCGTAGCTGGCTGTGTTGTGTATTCACCTAAGGGAAGGACTCTTGATTTGTATAGATCATATAATATTAGTAAAACTAACTGGGGCAATGATATTGGGTCAATGACCGAATTGATAAAAAGACGGTTTTCCAAAAAAGATTTAAAAGAATTACCCAGTCTCGTAATAATTGATGGAGGGGAAACGCACCTCAGACATGCTTTAAAAGCATTTGAAGATTGTAATATATCTGACATTGATGTTATTTCAATTTCAAAAGGTGCAAGAAGAAAGGCTGCTTTCGACACCATACATTTATCTGATGGTACGAATATAACTATCGATCAGGGTTCTCCTTTTCATCACTTTGTACAAGAGATAAGAAACGAAACACATAGATATGCTATTTCTCTCCAAAAGAAAAAAATGAGGAAAACCTCTATTCAATCCAATCTTGATGATTTATCTGGAATAGGACATGCTAGAAAAAAACTTTTATTGAGATATTTCGGGTCTCTGGAACAAATTAAGAGAGCAAGTATAAATGATTTATGTGAGGTTTCTGGAATAGGTAAAAACATAGCAAAATCAATATACAAAGAAATACATACTCGATAAGAATGGCAAATTACTTAACAATCTTAAGAATGGCATTAATATTCCCAGTTCTTATATTGGCAACAGCTGAGCCTGGTTTAAATAATTGGGTAGCTTTAATTTTATTTGTGATTGCTGGCATTACTGATCATTTGGACGGTCTTGTAGCAAGAAAGACAGGAACAACAAGCGAATTGGGGGCCCTATTAGACCTAGTGGCGGATAAACTATTAATTATTGTTACCCTCTTTTACTTCATTTCTTATGAAAGTAACCTTTTATTGATAGTACCTTCCATATTAATAATTATTAGAGAAATAGTCATTTCATCTTTTAGACAGTTTTTAGCTGAAAAAGAAGGTAAAAACCCCGTAAAGGTTACTTTCATAGCTAAGAGCAAGACCACATTGCAAATCTTTGCTTTATCTTTCTTGATAATATCACCTAATTTTGGACAGTTTTTCTTTCTCTTAACTATTTGTTTATTTTGGCTAGCCGCTTATGTTTCTCTATACAGTCTATATGTATACCTAAAAACTTATAAAAATTTAATGAAATAGCTGGTCTATTAGTTATAGATATTTAGAATACAAGCAAGGCTGAGTAGCAAAGTGGTTATGCAGCGGATTGCAAATCCGTCTACGCCGGTTCGATTCCGACCTCAGCCTCCAGCGATTCTATTAATGAAGAAAACAAAGTACAATAAAACTTTATAGAGGCCCGGGTGGTGGAATTGGTAGACACAAGGGACTTAAAATCCCTCGAAGGAAACTTCGTGCCGGTTCGAGTCCGGCCCCGGGCACCATTATTCATCCTTAAAAATCTTAGAGTATGAAGGCATCAAAAAAAGTTAAAAGCAAAATTATTTGGGTGCTTATTTATACAAAAGCAAAACAGGAATTCATAGCTAATGAAAATCTTCAGAAACAAGGATTTAAAACTTTTTTACCGTTAATAGCTCCAACTAATAAAAATAGTGGATTTAAATCTCTAGTACCAGTCTTTCCTCGATATTTCTTTGCTCAAATTGATTTTGAATTAGAAAATTGGACTTCCATTAATTCCAGTTACGGGGTTAGTCATATTGTTATGTTCGGAGAAAAGTTTACTTCTATCCCCAATAAAATAATTAAATTAATTCAAGATAAGCTCGATGAATCGGGAATATACAAAGAAAATATTTCGATAGTCGATTATGAAGAGGGTGATTCAGTCACGATAAAAAAAGGAAAGTTTGCTGGAATAGATGCGATATTCTTATCTAATAAGTCTAAAGACAGGGTTAGGTTATTATTAAAATTATTGAATACAACGATAGTTTCTGAAATAACTAAATCTGATATAGGTCATAAAGAAATTACCAAGAATTTTAAATTTTAATCCTATGCTTATCAAAGCTTGTTCAAGTATTGAACATTTTGTACAATGTTATTGTTCATTTAATGAACAAACAAAAAAATTAAGAAAATATGAATTGCGAAACAAAAATTCATTGCGGTAGCCATTGAAAGAAAGAATAAATCACTCTGAGACAGAATTAGAAATTCTAAGTAATATAGAAGCAAATCCCAACCTAACTCAACGACAAATTGCAAAAAAACTGGGCGTGAGTTTAGGTAAAACAAATTACTTAATACAAGCTCTTTTAGGTAAAGGTTTTCTCAAGATCAATAATTTCAGAAGATCGGATAATAAACTGGGCTACTTATACTTGCTAACTCCTAAAGGATTGGAGATAAGAAGAAAACTGACAACGCTATATCTTCAACGTAAATCTGAAGAATTTGATAAACTTAAAAAAGAAATGGAACGCATAAAAAAATTATGACTACGTCAGATCAAAAAATTTCCAAGGATCATCGTCTCCTAGAAAAAGGGATTTCCAGAAGTGACTTTTAATGGGATAAAATGAACAGCATGCAACAAAAAAAAGATGAATTTCAAGGCTATGAAGATATTGATTTAATTGGACTAATCAAAATTATTTGGTCAGGTAAAATTAAAATTCTAATAATAACTTGCCTCGCAGCGTTTTTATCGGTGATGTATTCGTTGTCTTTGCCTAATATTTTTAAATCTGAAATCTTATTGGCTCCTGCCGACTCCAGCATGCAAGGATCAGGCGGTTTTGGTAACTATGGAAGTTTGGCAAGTCTTGCGGGTGTCTCATTAGGCCCCCAAGGAGCTGATGATGTGACGATCGGTCTAGCCACTTTGAAGTCTAGAGCATTCATAACTGATTTTATTGAGCGTAGAGATATTTTAGTGCCTCTGATGGCCCTAGAATCGTGGACTGAAGAAAAAGTGGAAATTAATACTAACCTTTATGATTTAGAAAAAAGGATCTGGGTAGATGAAAAGCCTGGTTTGCAACAAGCTTACAGCACTTTTCAGAATATCTTATCAATTTCCGATGAGGAAGGTTCGGGCCTGGTCAAAATATCTATTACAAATGAGTCCCCTGTTTTAGCTCAACAGTGGGTATCTTGGCTGGTCGAAGACTTAAATAATTCAATTAGAGATGGCGATGTTGAGGAGGCAAAAAGTTCTATTGCTTTTTTAGAGAAACAGATGGAATCTACATCTTTGGTTGATATGCGATCTATACTTTTCAGTTTGATAGAACAGCAGACTGAAATAATTATGCTTGCTTCTGTTAGATCTGATTATTTATTTAAAGTTATTGATCCAGCAATAGTTCAAGAAAATAAATACTCTCCTAATAGAGCATTGATTTGTATTCTTGGGACTATATTTGGAGGTTTTTTGTCTGTGTGTTTTGTGTTTTTGATGCATTTTTTGCAATCAAGAAATGATCATTAAGTTAAATTTGAGGCTTTCATACTCATAGTAATGTGCACCAGAGTGCTGAGCTTAGTTTTATTGAAATTTGTAAGAGAAATTACTCACAAGCTTACTTAATTTTAAATTCCTCATTGGGCCACGGGCATACATCTATCGCTCATCTAATTTAAATTTTCATTGTGACAATAGCATCAATAGCAAAAAAACTTTCAGCATGAATGAATCTATAACATTAATTTTAAAAAGCCTTTGGGGTCACATTGCATATAAAAGACGTAAGCAGGCTGTGTTGTTACTTGTCTTGGCCATTTTAACTTCCTTCGCAGAAATTATTAGTTTGGGTGCAGTGCTTCCATTCATTGGCGTGCTAACACAGCCAGATGAAGTTTTAACCTATCCTTTTGTGTCTGAAATTGCTACTTTATTTGGAATTGAAAATGGGGATGAGTTGGTGTTGCCATTGACTTTGGCTTTCGCGCTAGCCGCTGTGGTGGCAGGCTTAATGCGTTTATTATTGCTTTGGGGAACTCTGAATTTGGGTAGCATGACGGGTGCTGACTTAAGCATTAAGGTCTATAAGCGGACACTTTATCAACCTTATATGATTCATATTCAGCGAAGTAGTAGTGAGGTGATTAGCGGCATTACCCAGAAGGTGGGAATGACAACAGCCACTTTAATTGCCTTGGTGACTGTGTTTACTTCAACATTATTATTTGCGTCTATTTTATTTACCTTAATTGCTGTGGATCCTATGGTTGCTCTTTTATCATTTACAAGTTTCGGTGCTGCTTACGGCATTATTGCATGGGTTACTCGTAAAAAGTTAGTTGCAAATAGCCTTATCACTGCAGATGAGCAGACCCATGTTGTCAAGGCTCTGCAGGAAGGTCTTGGCGCGATTAGAGATGTTCTACTGGATGGTACTCAGAATGTTTATGTTGATATTTATGGTAAAGCCGTAGTTAGGCTCCGTCGAGCTGGCGCTGAAAATTCATTTATAAATCAAGCCCCTCGATTTGCAATGGAGACCTTAGGTTTAGTATTAATTTCTTTATTTGTGCTCTTTCTTAGTGATCGCTCAGGAGGAATTAGTGGTGCTCTTCCAATATTGGCAATGATTGCGTTTGGCGCTCAAAGACTTTTGCCTTTGATGCAGACGCTATATGGGAATTGGGCATTAGTGACAGGAAGCAAGGCGGTTTTAAAAGATGTTTTGGACCTTCTGGAACAAGAAATGCCAAGTCATACAGAAGTAAAATCCTTGCCACCTTTGAGCCTTAAGAAATCAATTTGTTTCGAAGATGTAAGCTTTACCTATGCCAGTGATTCGAATCCAGTACTGAATGATGTTAATTTTAATGTTAACAAGGGTTCTAGAGTTGGAATAATTGGACCTACTGGAAGTGGGAAGAGCACAGCGTTAGATCTTTTGATGGGTTTGCTTCAACCAACCCAAGGCTCAATTAAAATCGATGGTACCTCAATCAATTCTTCTCAAGAGAGAGCATCATGGCAGCACTCAGTTGCTCATGTTCCCCAGAGTATTTTTCTTAGTGATGCAACCGTTGCTGAGAATATAGCCTTCGGTGTTCCTGTCGATAAAATTGATCTTGATCGAGTTCGTGATTCGGCTGAAAGAGCTCAAATTGCTGATTTTATTGAGAGCAGATCAGATGGATATGACTCTTTTGTTGGAGAGCGAGGTGTGCGGCTCAGTGGAGGACAGCGTCAACGTATTGGTATAGCTCGTGCTTTGTATAAAAATGCTAGCGTATTAGTTTTTGATGAAGCTACAAGTGCTTTAGATGACCAAACGGAACAGGCTGTAATGAGGACTATTGATGAACTTAGTGGTGATCTTACCTTGTTTATAATTGCTCATCGATTAACAACTCTTAGAAACTGTAATCAAATTATAGAATTAAAATCAGGCATTGTTAGCCGGATGGGAAGCTATCAGGACTTAATTGATATCAGATAGTTAAATTATTTATTTTTGAATAAAGTCGTTAGTTTTGAGGACGTAGATTTTATCTGAATGCAAGAAGATATAACTGTTAAAACATTTTTAATTACTGGTGGTGCTGGATTTATTGGTTCGGCACTAATTCGTCATATTATTCATAATACTGCTTACAGAGTTGTCAATATTGATAAGCTGAACTACGCCGGAAACTTGGAATCTCTTGAGTCGATAGAGGATAATGAACGGTACGTGTTTGAAAGGTCTGACATCTGTAATAACAATGAAATTAGACGCATTTTTGATCAATACCAGCCTGATATTGTAATGCACTTGGCTGCTGAATCCCATGTGGATCGTTCTATTTCGGGGCCAGGTGAATTTATTCAAACTAATATCATAGGTACATATCATCTCCTTGAGGAATCGAGGGCCTACTATTCAGATTTAGACGATCATAAAAAAGGTGAATTTAGATTTCATCACATATCTACAGATGAAGTTTATGGTGATCTTGGAGCTACAGAAATTCTTTTTACCGAAAAAACACCTTATAAACCGAACTCTCCTTATTCCGCTACCAAAGCAAGCTCTGATCATTTAGTAAGAGCTTGGCATCAAACCTTCAATCTTCCAACATTAATTACAAATTGTTCTAATAATTATGGCCCCTATCAATTTCCAGAAAAACTTATCCCGTTAATTATTCATAATGCTTTAGAAGGAAAGGATCTCCCTATATATGGTGATGGCAATCAAATAAGAGATTGGCTTTATGTGGATGATCATGTAAGGGCGCTACTTAATGTAGCACTTCTTGGAGAAGTCGGTGAAACCTATAATATTGGCGGACACAATGAGATGAAAAATATTGATGTGGTAAAAATTATTTGTTCAATATTAGATGAATTATGTCCCAGTAAAATTAAAGGTATCACAAGTTATGAAAAATTAATTACCCATGTAGAAGATAGAGTCGGTCATGATTTCAGGTATGCTATTGATGCATCTAAAATTAAAGCTGAATTAAATTGGACGCCTAATGAAACTTTTGAAACAGGCATTAGAAAGACTGTCCAGTGGTATTTAGATAATAAGACTTGGAGTAATAACATCAAAGATGGTAGTTACCAGAGTAAAAAACTAAATAAGATTTAAGCATGAAGGGAATTATTTTAGCTGGAGGTTCGGGAACAAGACTATATCCTCTGACAAAGTCAGTTTCAAAACAATTACTGCCAGTGTACGACAAGCCTATGATTTATTATCCTTTGGCAACTTTAATGCTAGCAGGAATAAGCGATATTTTGATCATAACTACAAGGGAAGATAATCAAAAGTTCATTGATCTGTTAGGAACCGGTGATCACTTAGGGATAAATCTGTCCTACGAAATTCAAGATAAACCTGGAGGTTTACCAGAGGCATTTATAATTGGAGAGGATTTTATAGAGGATAATAGAGTTTGCCTCATTCTCGGTGATAATATTTTCCATTCCGATAGGTTTATTAACCAACATGTTGTACCAAATATACATAGCAAAAATTCAGTTATCTTTGGTTATAGAGTAAGAGACCCCGAGAGATACGGTGTTGTAGAAGTTGATGCAGACTTTAATATTTTATCTATTGAGGAGAAACCAAAAAATCCTAAATCTAACTACGCTATCACAGGACTATATATATTTAGTAGCGATGTTTGTCAGATTGCTAAAACTTTGACGGTTTCTGCTAGAGGAGAATTAGAAATAGTAGATATTATTGACCACTACCTAGAAAAAGATGAGTTAAAGTTAGAGCTTCTTGGCAGAGGTATTGCGTGGCTTGATACAGGAACGCATGAAAGTTTACTTGACGCATCAAATTTTATTCAGGTTTTAGAAAATAGACAGGGCTTAAAAATTTCCTGCGTAGAGGAAATCGCACATCAAAATGGTTGGATATCAGATGCAGAATTGGAATCTATAGCAAAATCATTAGAGAAAAATACTTATGGCGAATATCTTTTGTCACTTTTAAATAACTAGTTCTTAAGAAGTGACGAACGGCTGTTAATAGTGAAGGGGTATTAAATGAAAGAAAAGGTTATTTTGACAGGGGCTAATGGAAATATTGGAAGAACTTTTGTAGAGTTTTTAGTGGCGAAAGGATACTTCGTTTATGCGGTAGATCTAAAAATTGATAGATTGAAAACTTCAAAATATGTTGAGCTTGTCCAATTAGATATTACTGATGAAGACGCAGTCCATGATTTTTTTTCGTCAATAGATAATTTACGAGTTTTGATCAATAATGCTGGCATCGGAGTTTTCACACCATTCGAAAATAGAACAGCTGCAGAATTCAAGAAAGTTATGGAGGTGAACCTTTTAGGTTCTTTTTTAATGTCCCAGTCTGCCTTAAAAATTATGAAGAAAGTTGGTGGGGGTAAAATTATTAATATCGCCTCTATTTATGGCTCTAAAAGCAGTGATGAGCGCATATATGGTGAAAGTGGAAGAAATAATTCCGAAGTTTATTCGGCGACCAAAGCTGGAGTGATAAGCCTCACCAAGTATATGGCTGCACATTTTGGCAAATACAATATTCAAACAAATGCTATTTCCCCTGGTGGCATTTATAATGAGCAGTCTATTGACTTTGTAAGAAATTATGAACAAAAAACTCCCATGCAAAGGATGGGGGCTGTTGAGGATCTGCTTAGTACGTTACTTTATCTTATATCTGAGGATACAACCTATACAAACGGTCAGAATATATCTGTTGATGGAGGGTTTTTGGCATGGTAAAAAAAATATATGTTCTTGGAGGTGGGGTTACTGGCCTGGCCGTTTCTTATGAGTTATTAAAACGCGGTCAAGAAGTTGAAATAATTGAAAAGAGTGACAATTTAGGTGGTCTAGCTAAAACCTTAAGTTGGAAGGGAAGGCCAATAGATATGGGTCCGCACATATACCATACACCTGACAAGGATATTCAAAATTATTGGTTAACAGAATTCGGGGGTCTATTTTTTGAGCGTGACCACTGGGCTAAAAACTTAAAAAATGGACAGTTTTATGACTACCCAATTTCAAGGGAATTTATAAATAGTTTGCCTGATGAAATGAGAGAAAAGATAAATGAAGATTTGGCTAATACAGATCCTGCTGCTTTGTCTAGGGCAAGTAATTACTATGAATATACTAAAGCATTAGCAGGGGAGACACTTCAAGAACTCTTTTTTACACAGTATCCAGAGAAGTTATGGGGAATGTCTACTAAAGAGCTTGATGCAAATTGGGCACCCAAAAGAGTACAGATTACCGAAGAACGCCGTGCGTTTTATCAAGGACAATGGAGTGCAGTGGGTGTTGAAGGTAGCGGCAGTATAATTGATAGCCTACAAAAGAAAATCCTTAAGCTTGGTGGCACCATTTCATTAGGCGAAAATATCCAAAGAGTTGAGCAAAGTGACCAGTATACGATTAATAAATTAGTTACTTCAGATCGTGAAATTGAGGTTAAGCCAGTTGATTTAGTTATTAACACAACTTCATGCACTATTTTTTCTAGGTTATTAGGAGGTGAAACAAGTCTTAAATATCGTGGTGTAATTTTAGTAATGCTGGAGTTAAGCACAGCGAATGTATTTCCAGAAGGGGTAGATTTTATATATGTAGATGACAGAGAAATTTTCTTTAATCGAGTTTCTGATCAAAATTCCTTCATAAAAAATCCATCTGAATCTTCTACAATTATGTGTTGTGAAATAACATACTCACCTGACGATCATTACGATGTGATGTCCGAAGAAGATTTAGTTCGCTCTGTTAAAGATCAATTTGTGTCCTTGGGGCTTAGTTCTTTGGAACATATCCTCGATACCAAGGTTATTAAGTTGCCAGAAGTTTATCCAATGTATTTTAAAGGCTATCAGGCTTTATTAAATCAAACTCGAGAACAATTCGATAAATTAAGAAACTTATATACCATTGGAAGTCTTGCAGAGTTTGCTTATGCAGATTTACAAATATTATTTAGCAAAGCTATCGATCTAGCTGAAGTTATAACTGATGAAACATTTATCATTAATAAGATCGATAAAACTATACCTCGTCTTGAATTTAACAAGACTGTAAATATTCAAGGGAAAGCCGTAGGTGAAGGACATCCTGCTTTTGTGATAGCAGAAATTGGCCTTAACCATAATGGTGACATGACACTAGCGAAAGAGCTTATTGATGAAGCAATTTTAGCGGGCGCTGATGCTGTTAAGCTTCAGTCATATAAGGCTCAATATCGTGTAGCTGAGGAGGGTAAAACCTCACGATATGCTGAGAAAGTTTTAGGCACGGAAGAAACAGATTTTGAAATGCTTAAAAAAACGGAGCTTAGCAAGGAGCAGACCCGAGAGCTTTTTGATTATGCAAAGGATAGGACCATTATTTTCTCAGCCCCATTTGATTTAGAGAGTGCAGACGAGCTAGCTGAGCTGGGTGTGGATTGTTATAAAATTGCATCATTTGACTTGGTAAACCTACCTCTTATTAGAAAAGTGGCCTCTACTAATAAACCGATGATCATATCTACAGGCATGGCCTACTTATCCGAAGTGCAGGATGCGTTGTTGGAAGTAGCCAAATGCGGTAATCAAAATGTTATTTTGATGCAATGCACCTCTTCCTATCCCTGCCCGCCGGAAAGCATGAACATCAGGGCAATTGACACAATGAAAAATGCATTTAACAAATTACCTGTTGGAATATCTGATCATGTAATAGGTGATATGGTTAGCATCGCAGCAGTTGCTCGTGGAGCAAATATAGTAGAGAAGCATTTCACTCTTGATAAAGAGATGGAGGGACCCGATCACATTTTATCAATGTTACCGGATGAGTTTAAGAAAATGATCGAAAGTTTCTCGATTGTCGAAGCAGCTTTAGGCGACGGTATAAAACAACCTGCAGCAAATGAAGTAGCCTCAATTATTCGGTTTCGAAAAACAATGTATACAAAGCATGCGATAAAAAAAGGCTCAAAAATAACCCTTGACGATATTATCTATACTGGGCCTGCGTATGGCATATACTCAAAATTTGAGGACTTAGTTATTGGCCAAGTTATTACTAGAGATGTAGCTGAAAATATTCCAATCACCTGGGACATGCTAGGTGGAGCCTCTAATGAATGATGACTTTTTAAACTCCGTTCTAGAAAGGATACTTGAACTCAAGTCTTTTAGAAAAAAAACTGTTTTTTCAATATCCACTTCTGCAAAACAAGAACAAAATCCCTATTTAACACCAGTTCGGGTTTGTAAAGATTTTGTACTAGGGGGCTGTGTTATTTTTGATCAAAAATACCTCTCTAGTTTGTTAAAAAGCATTGATGGTGCTGTTGATATTATCTTGTCTGACAGCGAGAAAATGATTCCCAAGGATGTTAGAAAGTTAAATTCTGGAGTAATTAATCGGCTAGATCAATTAGAGGAAGTGAGGATCTCTAACGTTAGTTTCCAAGTTATTAAAAAGTCTCATGTTTTCGAGTACAAACCAAATGATTTAACCATAAATTCTGCTTGGTCTTTCTTAAGTCAGCAACTGAATTGCCTAGATGAAAAAAAAATTTGCATACTCGGTGCGGGTAACATTGGCTCCAAGCTTGCTCTGAAATTAGCAGAATGTGGTGCTGAAGTGAGTATCTATAGAAGAAATATTCATAAAGGCAATATTATCGTTGATGGACTTAATTTGATTAAGCCCGAGGGTATTACAAACAAAATTGAATTACATTCTGATGCAGAAGAAGCATCTTCTAATGCAGACGTGTTAATAGGTGCTTCAAATGGCGCTCCTATTATTGATGAAAACATAGTCAGGAATCTTAGGAGAGATTGCTTGATTGTAGATCTTGGAAAAAATAATTTAACTGAAAATGCTATAAAAATTGCTACAGAATATTCAATGAATGTCTTTCGGACTGATGTGACGCCTTCTATTGAGGCTTTTGTGTATGAATTATTAAAGACCCAAGATCTTTTGAAGCATTCGTGTGGAAAAAAAGATTTAGGTTTTTGTAATATAGTCAGCGGCGGCTATTTTGGTAGAATCGGAGATATTGTCGTTGATAGTATCGACAATCCAGTCCGTGTTTTAGGAGTGGCTCAAGGTAATGGATTACTAAAGCAAACATTAAATACAACTGATGAAGAGAATATAAAAAGGCTCAAAAAAAGTCTAATTATTGAAAAGAAACTAGATTATGAATGAAGTGATTGAGAGGCTATAAACTTTTTTGCAGCAGTCGCTTCCTGCATTGGCTTTTTAATCCAAATTTGTAGGGTTTTAAGAAACATTAAAAGTAGATTCCTCAAACACTGAATAAGAGGTTAAAAAAAATGACAAGATATTTTCGCGATGAAACTGGAATGTTTATAGATTGGAGTCAATTAGATAAATTACCAGAGATCGATACGTTAATTGATATAGGTGTGGGACCTATGGGAACGCCTGATTTATATAAACGTTTTCCTTCTGCTAAATTACTTTTAATTGATCCCTTAGATGAAACTGAAAATTATATAAACAAATATTTGCTTTCTCGTGAAGTGATTTTCCATAAATACGGTGTTGGCAAAGAAGCAGGTCAGGCAATGATACACGTGCAGGAAGAGATAGGGAGTTCTTCTATTTTAGAGGTTGCAGATATTAACTTTGAAAGTGATCCCCTAGATAAGCGTAAAATTGAAATAAAAACATTAGATTCCATTACTAACTCTGAAACAAACCTTGGAAAGTTAGGTGTAAAAATTGATACAGAAGGCTTTGAGCTTAATATAATACTTGGAGCAAGTGAGACTCTTAAGTCTACGGAGTTTGTACTTGCAGAGGTTCGTCATAATCATGAATCTTTTCAGGGAGTATACAAACTTCATGAATTTATAAACACAATGCATGATAATGGCTTTGTTTTATCAATGATCATTACAGCAAAACCCTTTATTGCTGATTTATGTTTTCAACCTAGAAACAGTCTTTAATTTTTTCTTAGATATTAAGTATTCAAATATATCTGACTATGTTGATGACCGTGTCTTAAGAGACAATTTTAGGAAACTCCAAATGAAAATTATATTCGTGGAATTTAACAATTTTACAAATTTTGAACTATCAAAACTTTAGAGCAGCTTCAGTTATATTCTTTTATTTCAAATCTTATAGATAAGGCTTCTCCAGGAAAGGCCCTATAAAAATATACTCTTGATATGAAAATAATTACTATAATTCCAGCGAGAGGTGGAAGCAAGTCTTTGCCAAAGAAGAATATCCTCTTGTTAAAAGGAAAGCCATTGCTATGTCATTCAATTGACTATTCATTAAAGTCTCGATTAGTGACATCTACTGTTGTTTCAACCGATATGGAGGAGATTGCTAATATTGCAAAAGATAGCGGAGCTTCTGTTCCATTCTTAAGGCCGGAAGAATTTGCTCGTGATGATACAAGAGATTATCCCGTTGTCAGGCATGCTCTAGATTATTTTGAAAGCCGGGGAGAAATTTTTGATTTTTATATTTTATTGAGGCCTACCTCTCCGCTTCGTCCACCAGGATTGATTGAAAAGGCCTTTGAAATATTTAAGAATAATAATGATGCTAGTTCAGTTAGAAGTATGGCAAGAATTAAAGAGCATCCTTACCGGGCCTGGAAACAGGATAAAGATGGAAGTGTAAGTGGCTTTATTGAGACTGAGATAGAACCATATAATATTCCGCGACAGGAACTTCCCGAGCTTTTTTTTCAAACTGGTGATATTGAGGTTATAAGAAGAGAAACAATTATTAATGGGTCTATTTCTGGAGAATCTGTGTATCCATTAATCATTAACCATGAAGATATGATTGATATTGATAGCGAGTCAGATTTGGAACGGGCAGAAAAATCAAATGCGAACTGATAAACAATTAACTTTGGGAACAGCAAAATTAGGAATGCCATCATACGGCTTCTCAGATGGATATGCTTTAAAGGATCCTGTAAATTTTATATTGAGGTCTTTAAATCAGGGAATAACGTTTATTGACACATCCCCAAGATATGGCAACAGTGAGGAATTAATCGGAGAAGCTTTAAAGCTCAGCAAAAAAAAACCATCCATTAGTACCAAAATTGATAATTTAATCCCACAGTCACGTGACACACCAAATTCAATGATGAAGTCAATTAATGAGTCAATAAGCAAACTGCACACATCCATTGATATTTGCTACTTACATCAAAATGAAATAGAAATTATTTCTGATAGGTATGTTCATGAGGGTATCAAGATATTAAAAGATAATAATATGGTCAAAGAGTTTGGAACCTCCGTCTATTCTGAAGAGGAATTAATATATACATTAGATTGTGGTATCTATGACTGGGTTCAGATTCCGGTTAATATCTTAGATACTTCTTTTTATCATATAGTCAATTGTCATGTCTCTAATACCAAAATTGCTGCAAGGTCGGTGTTTTTACAGGGTCTGATATTTGATAATCACAGAGTCCGACTGAATATTAAAGATCATAATCAGCTGTTAGATACATTAGACCAGTTACGGAGATTAAGCTCTGAGTTTGGTATTAACATTCAGCAGCTTTCGGTTGCATACATATCATCACTAGAAAAAATCGATCAAATAATTGTCGGAACAATTTCAGATAACAAACTGAGTGAAAATATGGATTCTATAAAATTACAATTAAATGAGTCTTTAATATATTCAATAGAAAAAATAGCAGCTAAATCAAAGATTTGGAGCAATCCTAGGAACTGGAAATCATGAATACTTTCAACAAAATCTTATTAAATTTATTTTCCAAAACTCTAAAAAAGAATAGTAAATTTAAAGACCTACATAAAGGTGAAAGTTGCTATATATTCGGTAATGGCTCTTCATTGAAATATTATGATTTAAAATTATTTAATGAAAAAGCATCTATAGGCTGTGGCGCTTTGTTTGCGCATAAGGATTTTAGATATCTAAATTTAAAATATTATTATGTTGCTCATCCTTTATTCTTCTATAAATTCTGGAAAAATCCGTACAGCAAACGTTATGAGAAAAATAAAGTAGGTGAGTTTTATAGAAAAAAAATGAAACTCTTTCCAAACATACAATACTTTACTAGTTTGAGTAACTACTTTGGCATTAAAGGTAAGAATATCAATTATTTGTATCATTTTGGGCAGTCAGATCCATTAAAAATAAATAACCAAATGGACAATGTTTTTACTATGATGGATGGATCTTTGAAAGGAATGATTGGTACAGCCCTATACATGGGATATACCGATATCACTTTGGTGGGTTGTGACTATACTTTCTCTCCAAAGATGCAAGGACATTTCTATGAGAGAGGTCCAGAAAAAAGGAATGAAGGGCCAGCATTTATAGGTAAAACTTTAAATTTGATTAAAGACAAGGTAACAATCCGTACTTTAACTCCTAACGAAGAGTTCAAGGGAGACACTCTCCAATCAATGACTTATAAAGAGCTTGTGGGTGATAACACTCACTATAAGGACAATAATAATATTTTATCCGAGGCAGATCAAAAAGAGTTAGATTCATTGCGCATGGATTACAAAATATTTTAGATTTTAAAGAGGTGTTTCTAGCTTCGAGTGGTTTTTGACAACTTAAATTTCAATACCTTAAAATAATTATTAATCAATTGTTTCAGAAAAAGGGAACGTAAAGACTGCGATGAAAAAAATTGTAGTTACGTACTGCACAACTTTTTTCTAAGATTGAACAAATAAATAGGAAAATATAATGCAAAAAATTAAATACGGTCGCCAAGATGTAAGTGAGGCGGATATAAATGCAGTGATATCTGTATTACGCTCGGATTGGCTGACTCAGGGTCCAGTAGGTAAGTTATTTGAGAAGAGTGTTGCAGCATATTGTGGAGCTGAGTTTGCCGTGGCGACCAATAGTGCCACATCAGCACTACATGTAGCCTGTTTAGCATTGGGAGTTGGCAAAGGTGATATTGTCTGGACATCCGCTAATACCTTTGTTGCCAGTTCTAATTGTGCACTTTACTGCGGGGCATCAGTAGATTTTGTTGATATAGATCCAGATACTTACAATCTCAGTATTGAGTGTTTAACAGATAAGCTAGCCAGAGCAGAGAAACTCGGTAAGTTACCTAAGGTAGTTATTCCTGTCCATTTAAATGGACAATCTTGTGACATGGCAGAAATAAGTGCTTTGAGTGAAAAATATGGTTTCAAAATAATTGAGGACGCGTCACACGCCATAGGCGGAAAATATAAAACTGAGCGTGTTGGCAATGGACGTTATAGCGATATTACAGTATTCAGCTTCCATCCGGTAAAGATAATTACGACAGGTGAGGGAGGAATGGCGGTAACAAAATCTGAAAATTTGGCTCGACGACTAACACTATTCCGTAGCCATGGCATCACCAGTGAAACTAACGAAATGGAGCCTAGACCCCTTGAAGAAATATGGAATTATCAACAGATTGAACTCGGATTTAATTACCGAATGACGGACATACAGGCAGCATTGGGTTTGAACCAAATGGAGAGATTAGATGAATTTGTCGAGCGTCGACATACTATTGCACAGAGATACAACGAAGAGTTGAAGAACCTACCTATACAGACCCCTATGCAAAAAATTGATATATATTCTGCGTATCATCTTTATCCCATTCGTATTTCTCGTGAAAAAACAAATATTTCTCAAAAGCAGACATATCATTTGCTAAATGAAAATGGAATTCAGGCTAACCTCCACTATATTCCAGTTTATCGACAGCCATATTACGAACGCCTTGGATTTAAGGAGGGCTATTGTCCAGAAGCTGAAAGGTATCATCAGGATGCTATAAGTATTCCCATGTACGCATCGTTAAGCGAAGATGATCAAACTACTGTGATCAGTGTATTGCATGATATTTTAGGTTAACCAATACATCAGTTTCTAATTACCTTCACCAAATTATAGAGCCATCATTAATGCAATAATTCTATCTTAGGATTGTGCAATGATTCCTCGGCAAGTATTAGAGATATTTATAGTTGTAAAATGTTGAAACACTCTATGGATGCGGCGTAAGAAGTTGTCACTGTGGTATTCGAAAATAACTACCGATGATGAAGAGATCTCTGAAATTGAAAAAATTTATAACATTGAGGTTCCCTTCTTGAGCCCAAAACATCTTTCTGATGATTTTGCAGGGATAACTATGGTAGTTTCACATGCGCTAAAATGGCTGAAATTAGAAAACCGAATTCTTAAATCATAACCAATAAAGCAACTGTTATGAATTCTAACGCAAGAGGCATAGTACTAATACAATCAAGACTTAGCTCCAGTAGATTGCCTGGTAAAGCATTATTACCCATAGGTGATCTTCCTATGGTTGTTTTAGCTGCTAAAAGAGCAGCAAATACTGGGCTTGATGTAAGGGTGTTAACTTCCGTAGATCCAAGTGATGATGCAATTTGTGAGCACTTAAAGAAACATGGAGTTGGATATTACAGGGGTAGTCTTGATAATGTTCTAAAACGCTTCAATGATGCTTTGGAAAGTTACGACGATATAACTAAAGTATTCAGACTTACAGCAGATAACGTTTTACCTGATGGAGCGATGTTAGATGAGATGGAAGCAGTATTCGATAACTTAAACGTAGACATCTTGGGTTGCGATTCAGTTAAGTCTTTCATGCCTTATGGTGTCTCCGCTGAATTGACAACTGTAAGTTGGATACGTAATGCATTCAAGAATACCAAAGATGCATATGATATTGAACATGTTACACCTTACATATATAGACATGGTGTGGGTAGCTACTTTAGTTCAAAGATAATTAGAGGCCCCCAAAACCTTAGAGTAACAATCGATTCACTTGATGACTATCTATCTGTGAGAACTTTATTTGATGGATCAAAAAATCCCTGTAACGAAAGTATTAACTCACTAATCAATAATTTTCTCAGAATGAAATATCGTCCGCATTACAAACCGGCATCAAAAAAAATGACGCTTGGCGGCGTACAGTTTGGAATTGACTATGGCATTACGAATGATGGCGGTATAGTTTCTGAAAATGAATCTATCTCGATAATTAGAAAAGCCATCACAGAGGGAATCGAATATATAGATACGGCAGCTGCATATGGAAGTAGCGAGCAAGTTATTTCCAAAGCCCTAAAGGGTGGTTGGTCTAATAGGGTTAAAGTTATAACTAAATTGTTCCCTTTTAGTGACGAGGAATTAAAGGAAAACCATGGTGCTTGTTTGTCGCGTATGGTAAGAAACTCATTTCTTCAGTCTTGTGTTAATTTAAGGGTTGATCATTTGGATACTTTAATGCTGCACCGAGCTGAGCACCTTAATTATCCCCTAATTTACAGTGAACTTAGAAAATTGAAAGAAGAGGAGCTAATCAAACATATTGGCGTTTCTGTTCAAAGTCCTCAAGAGCTAAGCTTTGTTCTTCAATACAAAGACATTTCACTTATTCAGTTGCCATACAATATACTAGATTATAGGTGGGAGAAAATGGTTGGTGTGATTAAGCAGGAAAGAGAACAACGTGATTTGACTATCCATGCTCGTAGTTCAATGTTGCAGGGACTGCTTTGCTCAGATGATTTAAATAAGTGGCTGAAGGTAGGTATTGAAAATCCTAGTGCGATTGTCAGTTGGCTGAAAGAAAAATATATGCAACATGACAAACTATCTGTTTCTGATTTATGTATTGGATATGTTAATTCACAAGATTGGATAGATTCGGTTGTGATAGGTGTTGATAATGAAAAGAATCTGCTCTCCAATCTTCAATCTATTTCTATGCCTCTAATGTCAAATGAAGTTATAACCGATTTATCTGCATCAAGACCTAGAATAAATGTCTCAACCTTAGATCCTGCAAATTGGAAATCAAATGTTTAATTTAACTGACAAACATATCTTACTAACTGGCGCTACAGGTTACCTTGGCAGTCAAGTAGCGTACGGGCTTGCCGAACTAGGCGCAATTATACACGTTAACTCGAGGACTATCGGAGCATGTGAAAGCCTTGTTGAAGAGATTAAAGTAAAAGGTTACAGAGCAATTGTTGCCTCTTTTGATGTAACTAAAGACGAAGCTGTAAGAGAATATGCTGATTCTCTTAGTCAGCTTGATGTTCTTATCAACAATTCATATACAGGAATAGGAGGTACGATTTTGAGTGCTTCGACGGATAACTATATTGATAGTTATCAGTCATCAGTTGTTGCAAGTGCAAACTTAACCAAGGTGTTCGAACCATTTCTTTCCGAAGCAGCTTCACTTAGGGGAAATGCTTCTATAATTAACGTCGCCTCAATGTATGGAATGGTTTCTCCAGATGCTCGCATTTATGATTCCGATGAAGGAACTAATCCACCATTTTACGGAGCCTCAAAAGCAGCACTGATTCAACTGACAAAGTATGCAGCATGTGAATTAGCTGATAAAAATATTAGAGTTAACTGTGTGTCACCAGGTCCTTTTCCATCTGATATTGCACAGTCGAACCTCCCAAACTTAATGAAAAAAATTGCTTCCAAAGTACCTATGGGCAGGATTGGTTTGCCCTTCGAATTAGTCGGCCCTATCGCCTTTTTAGCCTCAGATGCTTCATCTTATGTAACTGGTGTGAATTTACCAATTGATGGTGGCTGGACAGCATGGTAGTAGTGGTAAAGAATCCACTTTTGCGCGAGGCCGTATTCCTGTTGTCTTACTTGGTAACTGCTTTAGATACATGCAGTTCTTAAGACAACTGGGTAAAGTCAGAAATAATATATGAAGTTCTCCTAGAAGAAAATTTATGTAAATGGAAGTAGTTTTTCGTGTTGATGCATCGTCGCAAATTGGCACTGGCCATGTTATGCGTTGCCTTTCATTGGCAGATGAGTTAAAAAAAAATGATAATAATATAAGTTTTGTTTGTCGTAATAATACCGGACATCTTATAAATTTTATTGAAAGTAAAGGCTATAGAGTATACGAAATTTCAGTAGAAGAAAATTGTTCAGCTAATCAAAATGATTTTAAAGATTACGAAAAAGCCGACTTTATGATTGATGCAAGTCTAACAATTGAAGTCCTCGAACACATTAAGGTAGATTGGCTAATTGTTGATCATTACGCTATCGACTATAGGTGGGAATCTGAGGTAAAAAAATATGTAAAATCAATTCTAGTTGTCGATGATTTAGCAAATAGAAGGCATGATTGTGATGTGTTGCTGGATCAAAATTGGTTCGGAACAGAGACAATCGGTCGTTATACTAATTTGCTACCAAAGGACTGTATTCCCTTACTTGGACCTAATTTCGCACTATTATCAAAAAAATACTCTACTGCACGCAGACAAAAAGAAATTCATAATGGCAAAGTAAATAATGTTTTAATTTTCATGGGTGGTGTGGATTCTGGGAAACAAACCACTAAAGCTTTAAAGGCACTTTGTTCTGAAGAATTGAAACATATCTCAGTTGATGTAGTCATTGGCAACTCAAATGAAGACATAAATAAAATCACAGAGATTGCTTCGAGTCGAAAAAGAACAGTGGTACATAGGCTGCTTCCAAGTCTTGTAGATCTTATGACTAAGGCTGATTTAATGTTATGTGCAGGAGGATCAACAACTTGGGAGAGGTGTTGTTTGGGATTGCCCGCTATTGTTGTTATTTCTGCAAAGAATCAAATCAAATTTACAAAGCTACTTGCAAAAGAGGGTGTTCATTTATTACTAGGAAATACCAAAGAAATAAATAGTAAGATTGGTTTTTGAAAATATGTGAACTTATTAACGACAGAGATAAGGTAAAAAATATGTCAATCTTGAGTTCAACAATGGTAGATGGAGACGGGATTCGACGGGTAGTTTCTAAGCTACATGGATTTTCCTTGCCAATAAGTGTTAGAAAAGCAAAAAATGAAGATGAAAAATTATTGCTTGATTGGGTAAATGATCCGATTGTCAGAAAATTTTCTTTTAATCAAGACCCTATAACTAATAAGGAGCATCATGATTGGTTTAGAAGAAAGATTAATGATCCTGATTGTTTGATGCTAATCGGTGTGGATTCCGAAAATATTCCAATTGGACAAGTTAGAATAGATAGTCATGATGAAATCGGTATTATTGATATAAGTATAGACAGTGCGGCTAGAGGTTTTGGATTTGCTGAACTTCTTTTAAAAAAATCTGTTGAATTTTGGAAGAATACAGGTAGCAATAAACCGTTAATAGGAGATGTTTTAAGCTCAAATATAGCAAGTCAAAAAGTTTTTATTAACTCGGGGTTTATGGAGCAAAATAACGATAATACTAATAATAGTGATGTTATCAGATATATTTTAGATTAAATTATGAATAAGAAAAAAGTCTTAGTGATTGTTGCTCATCCTGATGATGAGGTTTTAGGGTGTGGCGGAACCATTGCCAAACACAAAGATATTGGTGATGAGGTGACAGTGTTAATTATGGCTGATGGGGTAAATAGCCGTGATGAAAAACTACAAAGCGAAAGTATTGAAGAGCGCAAATTATGTGCAAAGAAGGCAAATGACATATTAAAAGTTGATGATCTCATCTTTCTGTCATTTCCTGATAATAAAATGGATACCGTGCCTTTGCTAGAAGTAATTAAGAGTATTGAAAATATAATGACAGAATTGCGCCCAGATATTATTTACACTCATAGTTTAAGCGATCTAAATATTGATCATTGTGTTGTTCATAATGCATCAATAACTGCTTGTAGATCATTTCCTGAACAATCAGTTAATCAGATACTTTTTTTTGAGGTACCTTCTAGTACTGAGTGGCGCACTTCTGCCTCAAATAATTTTTTCAATCCAAACTGGTTCTCGGATATTTCAGATACACTTGATCTTAAGATGAAAGCTTTGTCTGAATATGAGAAAGAGCTTCATGAATTCCCACATCCCCGTTCACTTTTCGCTGTAGAATGCTTAGCTAAGTGGCGTGGTGCATGTTCTGGGGTTTTGGCTGCTGAAGCCTTTGAACTTGGAAGAAAGATCGTCTAGGTGAATTTATGCAAAATAAAACTTACGTCATAGCAGAAATAGGCATTAATCACGAAGGTGATGTTAGTGCATGCGAACAAATGATAAGTGAAGCTGCTGAATGCGGTGCAGATGCTGTAAAACTTCAGACAATAAATGCAGATGCTAATTACGTAATTGGATCGGAAAGCTATAATATTTTTAAAGGTTCTGAACTCACTAAAGAAGAGACATCTAGAATGTTTGATCTTGCGAGTGAATTAAACTTAGACATTTTCACTACTGCTGGTGATATAGAAACTATTACTTGGGTAAATCAATTAAACCCGAGCCATTGGAAAATCTCTTCAGGTTTGTTAACACATATTCCAATCGTCAGTCATTTGGCGTCTTTAGGTAAGCCATTGATTGTTTCAACTGGTATGGCAAGTATAGAAGATATAGATTTAGCTATAGAAACTATAAAGTCAAATGGCAATGACGATGTCTCATTACTCCAATGTACCTCTATCTACCCTACGCCAAGTGAAGAAATAAACATATCAACTATAAAATGGTTGTCAGACAGATACGGATTCCCTGTTGGCTTTTCTGACCATTCACTTGGCGATGATGCTGTTTTTCTGTCTATTGGCGCTGGCGCTTCAATAATTGAAAAGCATTTCTCTCTTGATATTTCTAGGCCAGGATTTGATCATAAAATATCTTTAGATCCGGAAGGATTAAAAAAGATGGTCAGTCGTATAAGATTAGCTGAGAAGATGATGGGCAGTGATGAGAAAACTGTCACTAAATCAATTAGTGTAACTAGAGATAAGTATTTACGTTATTTAGTAGCTCTTCAACCAATAAAGCCAGGAGACATTTTTTCTTACAGTAATTTGGGTGTTAAACGCAGTGTAGCCGGTATTTCTGGAATAGAGCCTAAGTTTTATGAAAATATTATTGGTTCTTCTTCACTAGCAAATATAAAAGTGGATCAGTTGATACAACTTAGTGACGTCGAAGAAGCTTAAGTTACAATATTCACCTTACCTTAGATCTATTTACATCGGTTTTAAAAAAATTATCAAGATGAGCAAACCCTCAAAGAGCATTTTATACACCTGTGTTGGGGGTGAATATTCTCCATACGTAATACAGTCGATTAAAAACAGTAAAATTAAATTTTCTATAGTTGGCATTGATAATAATCCTAATGCGGCGGGTCAATATTTTTGCGATTTTTTTTATAAAAGCCCAATGGGAGATGATGTAAATTATGTTGAATTTATCAAAGAGCTATGCGTTAAGCATTCTATTGATTTCATAATTCCAACCTCTGATGAAGAAGCTGTTGCCCTGTCTAGCTCTTCTAATTATCTCTTGCCATCAAAAGTTCTTTGTGTCGATAAGCAAACTGTTCAATTATTTGCCAATAAAGCTGATACTTTTAGGGCTTTAGAGGACTTTAAATTACCTCATCCTAAATGGATTCAAGCAGATAATATCAATGATGTAATTAATGCTATAAAAGTGTTCCTCTCTGAATTTGGTTCAGTAGTAATTAAACCATCGATCTCTAGAGGTTCTAAAAATGTATATAAATATTCATTAGATAAATCTCGAAGTCAAAAAGCTATTGATCTGGTTTTAGAAAAGGCAAGTAAGGATATAAAAAAGGCGGGTGAGGTTTTCCCAATTATAATAATGGAGGAGCTTTTTGGTCCGGTTCATGATATTGACCTTCTGGCATTCGAAGGCAATTCTTTAGGAGTTTTTCCACGAAGAAGAATTAATTCTGATAACCCAAATGAAGGTCATATTATTTTGAATAATCAGGAGTTTATAGATCTAGGTATAAATATTATAAAAAAATTTAAATTATCATGGCTATATGATTGTGACTTTATGTTTAACAAAAATGGAGAGCCAGTTATTATTGAAATCAATCCTAGACAAAGTGGAAGTGTTGCAGTCGTTATAGCTGCAGGATACAGCTTAATGGATGCGCTTCTTGAATTGGCAATACATAAAAAGACAACAGCACAACT
>CACGNN010000003.1 GCA_902574355.1 uncultured SAR86 cluster bacterium
ATGAAAGAATGCATCTGATGTTCTTTATTGAAATAGCGAAACCTAATTTTTTTGAGAGACTCCTTGTTCTATTGGCGCAAGTGATATTCGGGTTTTTTTACTTAACAATGTATTTATTTTTCACCAGGACAGCTCATAGAATGATCGGTTATTTCGAAGATGAGGCTGTAAAGAGTTACACAGAGTATTTACAAAAGGTTGAAGATGGTGAAATTGAAAATTTCCAAGCTCCTCTACTTGCCATTCAATATTACGGATTAGATCGTAATGCTAAACTTTCTGATCTAATAATAGCCGTAAGAAATGATGAACAAAAACATAGTGAAGTAAATCATTCTTACGCAGATAACTATTCTTAAATCTTTCCATTTTTAATACTTGTTTTTAGCTTAGAATTGCTTATTCTAAAAATCTTAATTAGGGGGATTTAATGGAAAGAAATTTTGACTACATTGTCATTGGTGCTGGAAGTGCGGGTTGTGTAATGGCTAACAGACTCTCTGAGAATGGGAAAGATTCTGTTCTTAGTATTGAGGCGGGTGGCAAAGATAGAAACTTCTTTATTCATATGCCCTCAGGCTATTCACAAATAGTACCTAAAAAAAGTAACTTAAATTATGGTTATGAAACTCAGCCTGAACCAACTACTAATAATAGAAAACTTTACTGGCCAAGAGGTAAGGTTTGGGGTGGTTCATCTTCGATAAATGCTATGGTCTATATTCGTGGTCACTCCTATGACTATGATCTATGGAGACAGCTTGGTAATACAGGATGGTCATATGATGATGTTCTGCCGTATTTTAAAAAAGCTGAAAATTTTCAAGGTGATGGTGATGATGAGTTTCATGGATTTGATGGACCATTGAATGTAAAAAAATCTTCCCGAACAGATGATCTTTTAATGGATGTTTTTTTAGAAGCAGGCCAAGAAGCCGGTTTCCCATTAACTGATGACTTTAATGGTAAAGAACAAGAGGGATTCTCTAGATACGAACATACCATGAAGGATACAACTTTTGGACCTAGAAGATGGAGTGCTGCAAGAGCATATCTTCATCCTGCACTCAAAAGAAAAAACCTTTCAACAGAGACAAATGTACAAGTTAATAAGATTCTTTTTGAAGGGAAGAAAGCCATCGGTGTCGAGTATCTAAAAGATGGAGAGACAATCATTTGTAAATCAAATAAGGAAATAATTTTGTCTGCTGGGGCTATTAACTCTCCTCAGATACTAATGAATAGCGGAATAGGGGACTCTGTAGAATTAAAAAAACATAATATAAATATTGTTCATGAGTTAAAAGGAGTTGGAAAAAATCTTCAAGATCATTATGGAGTACTAAATTCCTTTTATGCAACTCAGCCAGTAACACTTCATAGATCAGCTGGTTTATTAAATACAGGGTTATCTGGAGTGAAATACCTTTTGTTTGGTACTGGAGATGCTGCATACCCCCCGACAAGTGCTGGAGCTTTCTTCAAATCTAGTCCTGATAAAGACATACCAGACACTCAACTTCATTTTACTTCAATTCAGACAAAGGATCTTCATGGCCGAGAAGGTGTGGACAAGGATCATGGATTCACAGCTGTAATTTATATATGTAGACCACAAAGTAGGGGGCATATAGCACTTAAAAGCTCTGATCCAAGTGATGAGCCTCTCATGTTCCCGAATTATTTATCTGAAGAACAAGACATGATAGATACCAGAAATGCACTTAGAGAAACAAGAAGAGTTTTTTTACAAAAGGCATTTGATCCTTACAGAGGAGATCAATCTAAGCCTGGTAGTGATGTGGATGTTGACGATGATGATCAACTAGATGAGTGGATTCGCAATACAGGAGAAACCCTTTATCATCCTGTAGGCACTTGCAAAATGGGTGACGACGACATGGCGGTTGTAGACAATAGTCTACAGGTGCATGGTCTTAAAGGACTCAGAGTTGTGGACGCTTCGATCATGCCTACACTGATTGGAGGTAATACTAATGCACCTACAATCATGATTGCTGAGAAGGCAGCAGATTCCATTAGACAATAATAGACATAGCCTTAGAATAGACGATCCCGGAGAGGTGGCTGAGTGGTTGAAAGCGCTCCCCTGCTAAGGGAGTATAGGGTAATCCCCTATCGAGGGTTCGAATCCCTCTCTCTCCGCCAGCCTATCTATGCAAATAAAAAAATAACATCCACAACTTAATTCAGTTAATATTTCTGTATAACAAGGAATAATTATGAATTTAAAAAGTTTAGTTTTAACATTTTTAACAATTTTTTTAATTAACTGTTCAGGAACAGATAAAACTGAGCAAAATAAAAAAATGGCAGGAGATTTTCTTGATTTAGCATTATCAGAAAATCCAAAGTCGGCCCAACCTTTAACGCATCCAGATTTTACCTTTACTTTTATGGGAGAGACTGAAATATCGAATATTGCATTTGATAGAGAAGCTTACTTTGATGATTGGATACCCAATGTTGTTGGTGCTTTATTGCCAAATGGCATAACTTTAACTACTACAGATATGATTGGAGATGAGAACGGTGTGGCCGTTATTATGGAAGGAGATGCCGAAGGTATAAACGGTGAATATGATAATAAGTATGTTTTTGTTTATAAATTTAAAGATGGAAAAATATTATCTATAAATGAATATAACAGTGATCTATTGGTGGCAACTAGACTGTATAAAAATAAATTAGTACCAATTGATTAGATCAATTAATTTTAAGGAGATATCATGATTTTAAAACTTCTATTGGTTTTCAAAAAAACCCTTTTACCTTTTATTTTTCTTATTATTATTGGTTGCTCTGCTGAAGATAGTTCATCTAATAAATCTTCATGGAGTTTATCCGAGGGAATGGAATATCCGAAAGGTAATCAACTTTCTAGAGCCGAAGATGGTGTCATACTTGATGATGGAACTTTAATCGTTGCTGATCAAAGACATGGTTTAGCTAAAATTGATCTATCTGGAAATGTAACTCCTTTTGGTAATTTTGAAGCTTTGGAATATGCACATAATCCTCCAAAAGTTGAATCCGGGCCAAACGGCGTGCACCTGTCACCGGATAAAAAATTTGTCCTCACTGCGGATGTCTTCAATGGAAAAATCTATAAATCTTCTATTGAAAGTAACTCAACAGAAATTCTCTATTCTCATGAGTATGGAGTAAACACTGCGAGAGAAGATTCAACTGGAGCAGTTTGGTTCACTCAATCAACTGAAAATAAAAATGAGGAAAGAGTGTTTGAAGCTCTAGAGAGAGCTATTCCAGACGGTGCCTTATATCGTATTTCAAGTTCTGAAGGTGAAGTAACTCCTGAATTGATTATAGACGGACTTTATTTTGCGAACGGATTTTACATAGATGAGAAAAGTAACAAATTTTATCTCTCAGAAATGATGAAAAATAGAGTCCTCGTATTTGATTTGGATTTGTCAACAGGCTCACTTTCAAACCAAGTGATATTAGCAAGTATACCAACGCCTGATAATATGGAACTCAATCATGATGGCAGATTATGGGTAGCATCACTATTGTCAAACCAAATTTTGGCAATAGATTTAGAAACTGGAGACACTTCAGTTGTATTTGATGCACAGACAAAGGTAGGTTATGAAAATTTGCAAATAGGCTTACAAGATATGGAGAATGGAGAAGGTTTCGCAGATCTTCTAACTGAAGAACTTATAGGTGACATGCCTGGGCTTCTAACAGGGATGATAATTGGAGATAATTCTCAGCCATTCTATGTAGCCAATTTAGGCTCCGCGCTAATAAAAGTCTCTAAAGAATAAAATATAACTACCTATTGAATTTTTAAGTTTATAAAGATCTACTGTAGGCTTTAATTTTATCCCAGTATATTATTCGTTTTTAAATTGGATCAAGGAGGTATCTGTGAGTGCTTATTCATCATCAAATCCGGTGACTATTTCAACTCTTAATGAAATGAAAGCAAGAGGAGAGAAAATTGCTTGTCTCACTGCATATGATGCAACATTTTCAGCATTAGAGAGCTCTTGCGGTATAGAAGTTATTCTAGTTGGTGATTCCTTAGGAATGATTTTACAAGGTCATGACAGTACCTTGCCTGTAACAATGGAAGATATTCTCTATCATCTCGATAGTGTAAAAAGAGCAAACTATGGTTCTATGATAATGGCTGATATGCCATTTATGAGTTATGCATCAGAAGAACAAACACTTGAGAATGCAGCGGCCTTGATGAGGGCTGGTGCAAATTGCGTCAAACTTGAAGGAACTTCGTGGATAAGTAGATCAACAGAACTTCTTGCTGAAAGAGGGATTCCAGTTTGTGCTCATATGGGTTTAACTCCGCAATCTGTTAATAGAATAGGTGGTTATATCGTGCAAGGCAGAAATCCTGATAAAGCAGAAGAGTTAATAAAAGAGGCTAAATTACTAGAAGAGTCTGGTGCAAGTATGCTTTTGTTAGAGTGTGTTCCTTCGGAATTAGCAAAAAATATAACTGAATCTCTGGAGATACCCGTAATAGGAATAGGAGCTGGTGTCGAAGTAGATGGTCAAATAATGGTAAATTATGATCTACTTGGTATTACTCAAATGGAAAAGCCACCTAAATTTGTGAAGAATTATCTGCTAGAAGCATCTAGTATTGAGGAAGCCATAAAAAATTATGTCTCAGAAATAAAAGAGAAAAAATTTCCTGGTATAGAACATAGTTTCAAGTAATGTTAATTATTTCCGATATTGCTGAGCTTGAAGAGGCATTAAGGATACACCGAACAGAATGCAAGCACTTATCCTTAGTCCCTACGATGGGAAATCTTCATGAGGGCCATTTAAAGTTAGTAAACCAAGCAAGTGAAATTTCAGATTTTGTATGTGTTTCTATTTTTGTTAATCCTCTTCAGTTTGGGCCAAAAGAGGATTACATTGCTTATCCCAGAACTTTAGATGAAGATATTAGTAAACTAGAAAACACAAATTGTTCTCTTCTATTCCTTCCAGAGTCAAAGGATTTACTTCTTAATATACGAGAATGCAAAGCCGATCCTTACTTGTCCTCAATTTTATGCGGAAAAACAAGAACGAATCATTTTGATGGAGTAGTCACGATAGTCAACAGACTCTTTGAATTATTTAAACCAAAATCAACTTATTTTGGTGAAAAAGACTACCAACAATTGATGATTATTAAAGAGTTTATTACTAGAAATGATTTGAATATTAAGATTGAAGGAATATCAACTGAAAGAGAGGAGTCTGGTTTAGCAAAAAGTAGTAGGAATAAGTATTTGAGCAGTGATGAAAAAGAGAAGGCAACCTTAATCTATAAAAGCTTGTGCAAAGTAAGACAGTCTATTCTAGATTTATCGTCTTTAGATCAGGCTCTAGATGAAGCTATTGAATTGTTGGAAGAAAATAGTTTTAAAGTTGACTACTTCGAGGCAAGATCTAGAGTAAGTTTAAAGTCATCTAATGATCTCGAAGAGATTATCCTTTTTTGCGCAGCTACTATCAATAATGTGAGATTAATAGATAACCTTAAGGTTTAATTGGTGTGAAACGAATACATGAAAAAGATTTATTTGAAGTATCAGATACTCTTTATCCTCATGGAAGGCTTATTAACGCAAAAAGGTTAGAGGGAGGGTTTTCATGCGATGTCTTCATTCTGGATATACAAATAGCTCATAAAGAATCCAAATTAGTTTTTCGATCTGAGGGCTCTTATCCAGCTGATAACTCAATTGAAACAGAATTTAATTTACTCAAAGTACTCAATACAACCAACATACCGGTTTCTGAAGCAATTTATTTAGACACAAGCTGCAAGATTTTACATAGACCTTTCATGATAATGTCTTACTTAGATGGATCTTTAGGAACTTCTAATGAAAAAGTAATTTGCGATCATGAATTGATGGCAACTCAACTCAGAAATATCCATCAAATAGAAATTGATAAATTACCTGAGTTATTTCATAGAGTTGATCCTCTAGATCAATTACTTTCTTATATTCCAAAAGGAAGAGATTGGAATGAGATTAGAAGCTTTATAAAAAATCTTTCTATAGATGAATATAAAGGAAAAAAATGCCTTTTACATGGAGATTATTGGCCCGGGAACATACTTTGGAACAATGAAAACATAAGCGGTATTCTTGATTGGGAATATGCCGCTATTGGAGATCCGCTAGCAGACCTTGCTGTGACTTGTTTGGATGCAAGATACTCTAGTGGAGAAATAGGAATGAATTCCTTCAAGCAAAAGTACCTTGGAAACGAAAAGATTGATGAATATAGGTTTAATCTTTGGTTAATTTATATTGCTGCATCTACATTGCATTACATAAATAATTGGAACCTGGATAAGCAAAAAAAATCTATAATGAAACGAGAGTCAAAATTAACGATATTGAGTTCTTTTAACATTATTAAGAATCAGTCATAGGATAGTCATATAATTACTTAGATTTTCATTGAGTAATGATGCATATTCATTAAACCTATAGACTCAATAAAGAATGAAATGTTATTCTGATTTAAATTCTGGGGATATCTTATGAGAGAATATATTGTAGTAATTTTTTTAGGCATTTTCGCTTTATCAGTTTCAAGTTCACCGATCTGTAATATCAATCAAGAACTTAACAAAGATACTGCAAGTAAATTAAGTGAATTTAGAGATCAGACCTATTCAACTTGTTTAACATGTGCTGATAGTTCTTGTCAGTTGAAAGCCTGGCCTGAAGAAAAAAAAGGTGATGAGGCAGTGTGTAAAATTCTTTTTTGCACACCTAGTTATGTTTCCAAATTTTTTGAAAAGCCCGATAACGTTAAATCAGGTAAAACTAAAATTGAATTTTCCTACATTATTAATTCCAAGGGGAAAATAAAAGAGGTAGAAGTAAAATCTGCCAAAGGTGTCATGAATGCTAGGGAGTCATATAAATACTTACAAAGCTTTACTTCTAAAACTCAATTTGAGCCCTTACTAGTTAATGATAGGGCAATAACATTAATCGATATTAAAGGAGAACATATTGCCTACACAGGAAAATACGAAGACATTGATAAAAATATGCCTGTAAATCAAGGGATTTGGAGAAATTAGTTAGTTTAAAATTAGATGATCGAAAAATCTAAGCTTATTCGTGAATTAGAATTGGTTTCCACGGATAAGGAATTTGTCGAGCCATATAATGTATTGATAGATTCCCTTAATGATGAGGCTAATTTAGGTTCTATCGGGCAAATAGCTATTGAATATCAATTAAAACAACACATAAATAACCGAATACTCATCGATAAGGCTTATAGTTTAAAAAATCATTCAGTATCAAAACCTCTCATTGTCATTGGTTTGCCTAGATCAGGAACAACATTTTTATTTAATCTTTTAAGCAAAGATCAAGATAACAGAAGCCCCTTGTTTTGGGAGATGATGAAGCCTTTTCCTTTGCTAAATAAAGACGGCATTAGAAAGAAAGTAAGAATTTTGCAATCTGATTTAATTTTATTCTTTAAAGAAAGATTTATACCAAATCTAGATAATCTTCACAAAATAAAATCTACTAGTCCTGAAGAATGTTTACTAATTAAGGTATTTGGTCTGCAAAGTATTTTATATTTCTATATGGCGAATGTTCCTACTTACTTAAATTATTTATCAAATTGTGATACTCGGATTAGTTATTCATGGCACCATAAATTTTTAAGTATTCTTGAGAATCAACTAAAGCCCACGAGATGGTTACTAAAAGATCCCAGCCACCTGGGTAATCTTAAAGAAATATTAAGCGTTTATCCTGATGCATGCTTTATTCACATTACTCGGGATCCTGCCGAAACTATTCCTTCGATTTGTAGCTTAACCGCGCAAGTAAGAAAAGGGTTTTCGAAAGACCTGGATACTAAGCGCTTGGGTCAAGACACACTTAATTTTTGGGCAAAATCAAATGACAAGAATGAAGCCGAAAGATCTGATTTAACCTCAAATCAATATATGCAAGTTCAATATGATGATTTATTAGATGACCCAATTAATTTAATAAAAGACATATACAAGAATTTTTCTATTTCTTTGGACGATCAAACTCTATCTCTTATGAATGCTTATATCGAGGAAGGTTCCAGTGATGCGAAAGCTGAACATAAATATTCTCTAGAAGATTATGGACTTGAAAGGGCAGAAGTACATAATAAGCTTAATTATTCTTAGTTTATTACTTAAATATGAAAATTCTTGTTATGGAATTACCCGGGAGTGGTAAAACCTATTTATCCGAAAGACTTCAGCCAATGTTAGAGTCTGCATGGTTTAATGCTGATAAAGTCAGGTCTATGGCGGGTGATTGGGGTTTTAGTGAGGAAGGGGATCTAGATTAACGCATGAAAATTTGTTTGAGCGAGTTTACCTATAATTCTTTTGAGGAGTTGTTTGAGAAAAACTTCAAAAATGATGATTTCATTCTTATAGATTCAGAGGCACAAGTAATCTCTGGAGAGGGCAAGCCAGATATTGCCTTGGTCTCTTATGAACTTATGTTCAAGGCTTTGAAGTCAGAAAGTTTTTTCGAAAGGTATCTCGCTTTGATTGATGAGTGTTCTTTTGTTCAAGGATCATGGGCTGGTACCGAATCTCCTCAAGCACAAGCCTTAATTTCTCATGCTAAAATTTTTTCTCATGGAGGTGGTCTTCATGCCATTCCAATAGCTACTTATGTTTTTGCACAGATTTTAAGATCTATAAAATCTATAGATGCTCACATTGAACTACAAAGAGAAAAGAGCTGGAAACAAATGATGTCTGTCGGAGAGCTTACGGATATGATAATAGGAATCACTGGATTTGGTGGCATAGGACAAGAAGTAGCAAGAATAGCTAAAGCTTTTCGCATGAAAGTATACGCTACAAAGAGAACACCTGTAATATCAGATAATCTTGATCAGTTATTCAAACCAAGTGAACTGGATGAGATGCTTCCTCTTTGCGACTTTGTAATAAATTGTCTTCCATCTAGTGAAGAAACTTATAAAGTTTTTTCAAAGTCTCGATTTGAGTTAATGAAGACATCCTCAATGTTTATAAATGTAGGCAGAGGAGAATCAGTAGATGAAGTTAGTCTTGCGGAAGCTCTTCAAGAGAAGAAAATATTATGTGCTGCTATTGATACAACCGATCCAGAACCTCTTGATTCGAGTTCACCTTTATGGACTCTAGAAAATTGTTTTATTACCCCTCACGATTCAGCTTGGGGTCCTAGGGCACCTTTGAGAGCAGTTGAACTTTTTATTGATAATTACAGGCGTTTGAAAGAGGGTAAAAAATTACTTAATCAAGTATAAAAAAGGCCGCTTGTGCGGCCTTTTTAGTTGGAGAAGGTTTAGCCAGTAAAGCCTACAACAGCTTTAACTTCTAAGAATTCTTCGAATCCAAATAGACCCCATTCTCTTCCATTTCCAGACTGTTTATACCCACCAAATGGAGTTGTAAAATCTGCACCGGCTCCATTAATAGCAATACTTCCAGCTCTTATTCTGTTTGCAACTTTTTTAGCATGCTCTACATCCCCAGAAGATACATAGCCATAAAGGCCGTACTCAGTATCATTAGCGATTTCAATTGCTTCTTCCTCATCCTTATAAGGAAGGATTGAAAGCACAGGGCCAAATATCTCTTCTCTTGCAATTGTCATATCGTTGTTAACATTTGCAAATACTGTTGGTCTAACAAAGTATCCTGCATTTAGACCTTCGGGTTTTCCTGGTCCGCCTGCTATAAGTTCAGCTCCTTCTTCAATTCCTTTCTCAATAAGACCTTGAATTTTATTGAATTGAACATCGCTTACTACTGGTCCGATACCAGTATCTTCTGCAAAAGGGTCACCGACTTTTGTAGCCTCAGCCGTTTTCTTTGCAATTTCTTTTGCTTCTTCGTGCCTAGATTCTGGAACCAACATTCTAGTAGGGGCATTACAAGACTGACCGCTATTATTGAAACAGTGCTTTGCACCTCCAGATATAGCAGATTCAAAATCTGCATCATCTAAAATTATGTTTGCAGATTTTCCTCCTAATTCTTGAGCCACTCTCTTAACAGTATCCGCAGCTCCCTTGGCAACCGCTATTCCGGCTCTTGTTGAGCCAGTAAAAGACATCATATCAATGTTGGGATGCGAAGACATTGCTTCGCCTACTGTAGGACCATCACCATTGACAAGATTGAAAACTCCTGCAGGTACACCGGCTTCATGAAGTATTTCAGCAAAGATCATTGCATTTAAAGGGGCCATTTCAGTTGGTTTTAGAACCATCGTACATCCTGCCGCTAATGCAGGCGCTACTTTGCAAGAGATCTGATTAATGGGCCAATTCCATGGAGTAATCATACCAACAACACCTATAGGCTCGCGTCTTAGGACTGTTTTTCCTCTAGTTTCTTCCCATTCAAAGTTTTGTAAGACTTCTATTGCCTGTGCAAAATGACCAAGGCCGGTTGCGGCTTGAGCTGCTTTCGATAAAGATAATGGGGCTCCCATTTCTGAAGAAATAGTTTCAGCTATTTCGTCATATCTAGATTGATAGACCTCAACAATCTTGCCAAGTATCGCTAATCTTTCTTCGACCGTGGTTTGGCTAAAGCTATCAAAAGCTTTTGAGGCTGCTTTGACAGCGTTATCTACGTCAGCCGAGCTACCCATAGCAATTTGTCCTATTACTTCTTCATTAGAAGGGTTTAAAACATCAAACATATTTTTTCCTTCCACAGGATCAACCCATTCTCCGTTTATATAAAATTGTTCATAAGTTTTCATTATTACTCTCCGTATATTTGATATCTAAGTATATATTAGGATTAAACAAAGTTAAGTTATATTTACAATGTTTACCTGCTCATTAGACTGGCTTTCAGTTGGCTTTGGATTCTTTCAGCCCATAAAGAAATATATTTTCTTGTCTCCCTAGGATCTATTATTTCATGAACTGAAAAAGCTTCCGCCCTAGGAAACGGATTTTGATTTTTAGCCATTTTTTCTTCTAGCTCTTTTCTTTTTGCTTCAGGATCTTCCGCCTCAGAAATTTCCTTTTTAAAAGCTACAGCCACTCCACCTTCTAGTGGAAGCGGTCCAGACTCTGCAGAAGGCCAGGCGAGAACATAACCATCTGGACCATAATGAGCTGCAGCAGCTACCCCGAATGATTTTCTAATCATTACCGTAGTCCATGGAACAGTAGATTCTGTAGTTGCTAATACTGCTTCAGTACCGTGTAAAATTGTTCCAGCCTTTTCTGCATCTGGTCCTATTAGGAATCCTGGTTCGTCTACTAAGCTTACAATTGGAATATTAAAAGTGTCACATAATCGTATGAATCTCGTGGTTTTTTGAGCACCCTCTGCGGACATGGACCCAGCATAAAAATTTGAATCATTAGCAAAAATCGCAACTGCATACCCATTAATCCTTGCAAAGCCGGTAATTATGCCTCGTCCATAATATCTAGTCATTTCAAAGAAAGATCCCTTATCAAATATAAAATTGACTATGTCTCTCATTTCATAGGATCTTTTCCTATCTTTTGGAATAATTGATAGTAAATCTTCTTCCATTCTTTCTATAGGATCATCACAATCTATTTTTTCAGTAATTTCATATTTATTTTGAGGAAAATAAGAAAGGAACTTCTTGATTTGTAAGAATGCATCTTCTTCTGTGGAGGCAACATTATCTGTCACGCCATTTACCTTGTGGATTTCTGAACCACCTAACTCTTCTTTAGACATCTTTTTTCCAAAAGCTCTTTCCACAACCGCAGGACCTGCAACAAGTATTTGAGCCGTTTCTTTTGTCATTACTCTAAAGTGTGAGCCAACAAATCTAGCAGCAGGCATACCTGCAACAGGACCTAACGCTGCTGATGCTACTGGAATTTCTTTCAAAGTATCTGCAATAGATTTAAACCTAGACCTTGAAAAGACGGGATCACCTCCATAGCCTCCAGATTTTTTTCCAGGACCAGCAACAGATCCGCCACCACCTTCATGAAGCCTGATAAGTGGGATTTTGTACTTAAGGGCAAGCTCCTCTGTATAAACACTTTTTCTTAGACCTGCTGAATTAGGTGATCCACCTTTAACCGTAAAGTCTTCTCCACCAACTACAACTTGTTTATTATTAATTTTCCCAAAACCTAGGATAAAATTTGCGGGTGTTAAAGATTCCAACTTACCTTCATCATTAAGTTCTGACCCGCCTGCGATTTCACCTTGTTCTTGAAAAGAGTTAGGATCTAACAAAAGCTCTATTCTTTCTCTTAAAGTTAGCCTTCCTTTTGCATGTTGAAGCTTAATAGCATCCTTTCCACCTTGTGCTTTAGCAAGTTTTCTTCTTTTTTTAATTTCTGTTGTTTCTTTCTTCCAACTCATAATTCTAGTGCCCCGTACAGGATTTGAACCTATGGCCTCTGGATTAGGAATCCAGCGCTCTATCCGACTGAGCTAACGGGGCATTTTAAAGTCATTTTAGCAATTTAGTCTTGATTTTAAATTTTCTTTGATTATTATTCATTAAGCACCGATTTGAACCAGATTGCGGGTGCTTTATAAATACTGCTAAATAGGATTCATGAAGACAAACCTGTTTAGCGAAAGCTGGCAGGTTTTTTTTTGGAGAAATAAGATGAGTTACGAAGGTAAAAATTTAGAAACAATAGCACTGCATGCAGGCTGGAGAGCAGATGCGACTACAGGATCAGTAGCTGTTCCAATACACCAAACAACTAGTTATCAGTTTGAAAGTACTGAAAAGGCTGCAGATCTATTCGCTTTAGCGGAATTAGGTAATATTTACACAAGAATAATGAATCCTACTACAGCTGTTCTCGAAGAGAGGATGGCAGCTCTTGATGGAGGTGCAGCTGGTTTAGCAGTTTCATCGGGACAAACCGCCTCGGCATATTCCATTCAGAACCTAGCCAGAGCTGGAGATAATATTGTTGCTTCTTCTCATTTATATGGAGGTACTTATAACCAGTTCAAAAATAATCTATCCGAAATGGGCATTGAAGTTAGATTTGTTGATCCAACAGATCCTTTGATGTTTATCAAGGCTTCAGACACCAAAACACGAGCTTTTTTTGGAGAAACTCTTCCTAATCCAAAGCTACAAGTTTTTCCTATTAAAGAAGTTGCAGATCTTGGAAGAAAAAATGGAATTCCTCTAATAGTTGATAATACAGCCGCTCCAATATTTTGTAGGCCCTTTGATCACGGAGCAGCAATAACTACCTACTCGACCACAAAATATATTGGAGGTCACGGAACTTCAATAGGAGGGTTAATAATAGATGGCGGAAATTTTGATTGGACCGAAGCTGGTTCGGAACGACAACCAACTCTTAATACACCCGATCCTTGCTATAACGGAGTAGTTTGGACTGAAGCTACTAAAGAAATGGGGCCGATAGCCTATATTATGAAAGCTAGAACTACCTTGCTTAGAGATCTAGGCGGAGCAATGAGTCCATTTAATGCTTGGTCATTCATTCAAGGTCTTGAAACTTTACCTTTAAGGATGAGAGAGCACGGTAAGAATGCCCTTCAGGTTGCTCAATATCTTGAGGATAATAGTCTTGTCTCTTCGGTAACTTATCCTGGAATTTCAGAAGGCATTAGTAAAGAGAGGGCAGATTCATATTTAACAGGTGGCTATGGTGCTCTAATAGGTTTTGAGTTACCTGGAGGAGTCGAAGCTGGAAGGAAATTTATTGATTCTTTAGAGCTTCTTTACCATGTTGCAAATATTGGAGATTCCAGATCACTGGCAATTCATCCGGCCTCAACAACGCACAGTCAATTAACCGCAAAAGAACAATTATCTGCTGGTGTAACACCTGGATATGTAAGACTATCGGTTGGTATTGAAAACGTAGAAGATATTATTGATGATATTGATCAAGCCATTAAAAAGGCAAGTTAGTTTATTAACGAAATTTACCTAAAGCTTGGTTGGATTTTCAATACCAGGATAAACATCTTCTGGATCGAATACTTTCTCCGATTCGGTAAAATTTAGTACAACTTCATCTTTCTCTATTGAATCGACTGAACGATAAAAGCAGGATTTATAACCAACATGGCAACTTGCCCCCAAGCCTCCTATGGTGACTTTTAGCCAGATGGAATCTTGATCATCATCTATAAGTATTTCATCTATTTTATGAACCATTCCACTAGACTCACCTTTTTTCCATAAAGCTTTTCGACTTCTGCTCCAGTAATGTGCTTCTTTGGTAAGAATTGTTTTATCTAAAGCTTCTTTATTCATATAACCAAGCATTAACACCAAGTCTGATTTAGTTTCAGTAACTACAACAGGGATAACATCCTCTGAATTAAATTTAGGTGCAAGAATATTCCCTTCTTCTACAAATTCAACAGACGATCGTTGGGCAAATTTTATTTTATTCACAATTTTTCCTATAAAGCAGTTTTATTTTAACAGAACATAAATGTCTCAAGCCAATAGCATCTAAAATTCAGTTTAAAGTAGTTTTTTGTTAAAATAGGCTTATCAATGCTTCCTAATTTAAAAGTAGAGAACCTGTCTTGTGTTCGATCAGAAAAAGCTATATTCAAAAATTTAAACTTTGAAGTTCTGCCTGGTCAAAATATAGAGATTATTGGCTCAAATGGCTCTGGAAAGACTACATTACTGAGAACTCTATTAGGTCTTATAAACAAAGAGGAAGGGATTATTAATTGGTTGGATGAAGATAATAATTTCAATGAATATCGAACTTTTGACTGTTTCTATCAAGGTCACCAAATGGGTATTAAGAACATGCTTACGGTTTTTGAAAACTTGAAGTTAACTCATAACGCAAAAGGGATGAACGAAGAGGATATAAATAAGTGCCTCGAGAGAGTGGGTCTTTATAAGATAAATGAGATGGCATCAGATCTATCTGTAGGACAAAAAAAGCGAATTTCAATTGCAAGATGGTTACTTAAAGACTTTAAAATTTATTTTATTGACGAACCTTTTTCCGCTTTAGATGACCCTGCCTCTGATTTAATAAAAGAAATAATTAACGAACTTAATCATAAGGGCAGTTCATTTGTTATTACAGGGCACAGATCTTCAAATATTAACGCAACCCTTATTGAGATTTGATATGAGGAGTTCAGTATTGGATTGGTTAGGAATTATTTTAAAAAGGGATCTAATTATTGCTTTTAGAAGATCGTCCACATATATAACTCCATTAGTCTTTTTTTTAATTGTTATTACTTTTTTCCCTTTAGCTCTGGGACCTCAAGAAAGTTTATTAAGTTCTTTGGCTCCTGGAGTAATTTGGATTGCCGCTTTATTGGCTTCATTGCTTGCAGTAGAGAGTATATTTAGTGAAGACTTTAGAGATGGTTCTCTAGATGATTTCTTTGTTTCTTTAGAACCTTCCTTTATCTTGGTATTTGCAAAAGTAATGATCCACTGGTTAATTACCGGGCTTCCAATTCTCATTGCTTCCTCTCTTGCAGCTATTATTCTATATCTTCCATTAGAAAGTTTTGTTCCGATGATTTTAAGCCTGCTCCTTGGAACATCTTTTATGAGTTTGTTGGGTGCTCTAGGTGCAGCTTTATCTTTAGGAAAATCGGCTATTCTAAGCGCAATTATAGTCTTACCTTTTTCTATACCAACATTATTAATGGGTACTTCTGTAGTAACTTTTTCGCTCAATAACCAAGATTATTCAGGTTTTCTAATGATGATGGGTGCCATGCTTGCAATAGGTATCCCATTGCTATGTTTGTTAACTGTAGAAGCTTTACTGTTGAATTATGACTAGGATTTGGAATGTCACCAAAAGGTGGTTTATTGAAATGGGATCGCCTCCTTTATTTTATCGATGGTCTTCAAAGATTATTCCTTGGTTGGGGATTTTGGCCATAATTTTTCTATCAGTAGGACTTTTTTGGGGATTATTAATTGCTCCTACTGACTATAAGCAAGGTGATGTTTATAGAATTTTATATGTTCATGTCCCTTCAGCGATACTTGGTCAGTCTATTTTTATGTTTATGGCAGCTTGCGGTCTTATTAATGTTGTCTGGAGAGCAAAGATATCGGGAATGATGTTGAAATCTGCTGCACCTATAGGAATGAGCTTCACTCTCATAGCTTTAGTAACAGGTTCCGTGTGGGGCAAACCAACCTGGGGAACTTGGTGGGTATGGGATGCGCGTCTCACTTCAACTCTTATATTGCTATTTATTTATGCTGCCTTAATAGGTCTGTATTCATCAATAGACGATAAAACCAAAGCTGATAGGGGAGTCTCTATCTTGTCGATTGTAGGTTTGGCGATTATACCCGTGATAAAGAAATCAGTAGATTGGTGGCAAACACTTCATCAGCCGTCTACTTTTACATTGACTTCTTCTCCCTCAATGTCTCCTGAAATGTATCAACCTCTTTTATTGTGCGTGATCGGATTTTATTTGATTTTCGCTTTTACATTAACTTTAAATCTCAGGAATGAGGTCATTGATAGAGAAAGATCAAAGAATTGGGTCAAGCAAATATTTGTAAACTAAGAGATGTTAGAAAACCTTATTAATCTACTTTATATGGATGGCAATGGTCTTTTTGTATGGTTCTGTATGGCTTTTCTTATTCTTGTTCTCAGTCTAAACATCTTTTATGCCATTAAAAAGAAAAGAAAACTTATTAAATTAATTAGATCTTTATGAACCCATTAAGAAAACAGAGACTCTATGCTTTGATTGCAGTTCTAATAGGATCACTGCTAGCAACTTGGCTAGTTGTTTCAGCTTTATCTGAGAATATGAATTTGTTTTATTCACCTAGTGAAATATTAGAAGTTGATATTGATGAAAATGTTTTGATTAGAGCTGGAGGAATGGTGAAGCAAGGCTCTATTGAAAAAAGTAAAGATTCTTTAAATGTCAGATTTACTGTTACAGATTATCAAAATGAGTTGATAATAAATTACGAAGGAATATTGCCCGATTTATTTGACGAAAATGCTGGAGTAGTTGTAAGAGGAAATTTGAAAACTGATGGCACCTTTAAGGCGATTGAAGTTCTCGCTAAGCATGATGAGAATTATATGCCTCCCGAAGTCGCTAATATAATTGAGGCAAACGAATGATACCTGAATTCGGCCATTTAATTTTAATTGTCCATTTAATTTTGAGTTTATTGGGTGGAACACTGCCACTTCTAGCAGTTTATGGGAACTATAGATCTCTTGAGATTTCATTAAAGAAACTATCATTTATGCTTTTTATATTGATAACAATCTCTTTTCTATCTTTAATTTATTCTTTTCTAGTAGATGATTTTTCTGTCGCATATGTCGCCCAAAACTCAAATATCAATTTACCAGTTTATTATAAGTTAGCTGCAACATGGGGTGCCCATGAAGGATCATTGGTTCTGTGGATTCTAGCAATGAATGCCTGGCTAATAGGCTTTATCTTTTTTACACATTCTAAAGATAAAGACTTCTTGTCAACCGTTTTTTCTATTTCTTGTCAGGTTATCTTTGCTTTTTCACTATTTACACTCTTCACATCCAATCCTTTTGAGAGAATTCTGCCTATACCTCCTTTAAATGGAGCTGATCTTAATCCTTCACTACAAGATTTTGCTTTTACAGTGCATCCACCCTTACTTTATTTTGGATATTCTGGTTTGTTGATCCCTTTTGCTATAGCAGTAGCTGCAATTTTGTTTAAAAAAGATACTAGAGAGTGGGCAAGTTATTCTAGACCTTGGACGCTTCTATCTTGCAGTTTCTTAACATTAGGAATAGCGTTAGGAAGTTGGTGGGCTTATTATGAATTAGGTTGGGGTGGATGGTGGTTTTGGGATCCTGTAGAAAATGCAGCTTTCGTACCTTGGCTTTTATCAGTTGCTTTATTTCATTCTTTGATAACCAGTCAAAATAGAGGAGTTTTTGGTAAGTGGTCTATTCTTCTTTCAATCTTTGCTTTTGCTACCAGCTTACTAGGTACTTTTTTGGTTAGGTCTGGAATATTAACTTCTGTGCATGCCTTTGCTTTAGATCCTGAAAGAGGCGTATTCCTCTTAGCTATTCTTGCTTTCTTTGTAATTGGAAGTCTCTTTATCTACTCAATAACGGACTTTGGACATGTTGAAGAAAATAAATATGAGCTCACTTCTAAAGAATTTGGTTTCTTATTGAATAACCTGCTACTTGTAGTTCTTGCTATCTCAATTTTATTTGGAACAATTTTCCCCCTTATCTACGAAGCATTTACCGGAGGAAAGCAAATATCGGTAGGGGCACCTTACTTTGAAATTATACTTTTTCCCTTTGCCCTTGCATTAGGATTGCTTCAAGGCGTTGCTCTTTACCTTTCTTGGGGTAAATCTTCGTCTTTTGATTTTTTACCTAGACTACTCATTGAGTCTTTATCTATATTTTCGCTAATCATTCTCATTTTATTTGTTCTCTTTGATAATCTATATCTCAGTTCTTTTGCGACAATATTTTTAGCGTCGTGGATACTAATGGGAACATTACAAATAACCAAAAAAAGAAATTTGAGTTATTGGAATTTCTTAAGAAAGAGATTAGCTGTGACATTTGCCCATGCAGGAATGGCTATTCTGATCATTGGAGTAGGGGTAGTATCAAGTTACTCTCTGGAAAAAGAGATAATCTTAGCGCCAGGAGATTCAACAGAATTTAGTGATCAAACCATTAATTTCCAATCTATAGATGATCTATTGGGACCAAATTACACATCCAAATCTGCTGTTGTATCTTTTGATGATGGAGGGGAACTTTCTAATATAGTAACTGAGAAAAGAACTTATTTACCCTCAGGCCAGATAACAACTGAGGCAGGAATTCAAGCAGACCTTTTCAAAGATTTATACGTGTCTATTGGAGATAATTTACAATCTAATATTTGGTCTTTTAAAGTTCAAATTAAACCTTTTATCCGTTGGATTTGGCTAGGTGCTCTGTTGATCGCAATCGGTAGTTTCTTGGCGGGGGTAAGACAATTTAAAAGAAGATGAAAAAAATTATAGATGCTTTACCTCTAGTTGTTTTTGCCTTATTAATCATTGTACTTTTCTCTTTTTTAAGCGACAAAGATGATCAGTTAGAAACAGCACTGATAGATAGCTCTTTTCCAGATTTCAACCTTGGAGCGTTATCAGATGAATCTAGGCTCTTAACAAAACGAGACATAATTAAATTACCAGCACTGATTAATGTTTGGGCTACATGGTGTATAGCTTGTAGGGTTGAACATCCTTTTTTGATGAAATTAAAAGAAGAATCAAGACTCACAATATATGGCCTAAATTACAAAGATAATAAATTTAAAGCTCTTGAATTACTTGAAAGAGATGGAAACCCATTTGAATTTTCAATATATGATTTTGAAGGTCGGTTAGCGATTGATTTAGGAGTTTATGGTGCGCCTGAAACTTTCTTTATTGATAAAAATGGTCTTATTCGAGAAAGACATGTTGGAGTAATAGATGAAAGAGTGTGGGAAGAAAAATTTTCTAAATATCTTAATGAATAAACCCTTTCTTTTTTTATTATTTATCATTTTTTCTCTGCAAGTAAGTGTTGAGGAGGGGCAAGTAAATTTTGATAACGATGCATATCCATTTACAAGTGAGATAAAAGAGTCATTATTTTATTCTCTTCTAAATGAGTTAAGGTGTCCTAAATGCCAAAGCTCAAATCTTGCAGGTTCCAATTCACCTATTTCAAATGATTTGAAGCGAGAAGTTTACGAGTTAGTTGTAGAAGGAAAATCCTCTAAACAGATTAAAGATCATCTAGTTGATAGATATGGTAATTTTATTATCTATAATCCGCCTATCGAGCCAGCTACATATGCATTATGGTTCGGTCCATTCATTTTGATACTCCTATCGGCCTTATTAATTATTTTAGTTAGGAAAAGAATAATTTGATGAGCTATATCTATTTTTTTTTAATCATATTTATTCCTTTGTATGCTGTATTAGCTGACAAGGACAATTTTTTTAAATTTAATATCAAAATAATTATTGCTGGATTAGTTTCAGTTTCTTCTTTGCTAGTTTATAAAAATTTACTCTCTGATGGGTCTCTAGAGTTAGCGTATCAGAAACAATCATTGGAGATATTTCTTAGAGAAGATCATCAAGAAAAAGAAAATAAAAGAGAACAAGTAAATAACTTGATTACTCAGCTGGTTAAAAAAAGAGATGTTGAGCCAGGAGAATTATATATTCTTGCACGTCAGTTAAAGAATACTAATGAATTTATACTTTCTAGAGGTCTTTACGAGGAGATTTACAATAGATTTGGTAATGATTTGGACGGAGAAGTAGTTGCTGAATATGCCCAAGTATTGTTTATGAGTGAGGGTAGAAAATTTAATGACTCCATATATATTTTGTTAGAAGAAGCACTTAAAAAAAATCCAAATAATCCTTCAGCCTTAACTCTAAAGGGTTTGGCTGAACTTGAAAAAAGTAATCCTCAATTAACTATTCAATTATGGAACCAAGCTATTCCATTGTTAAATTCTGAAAAAGAGAAAGATGATTTAAGGTCGCTCATAGAAGCAGTAAAAAAAAGAAAAAATCAGTAGTTTATAGAGCCTTTATAGACTAAAATTTCAAAGCAAATGAAAGTTAATTTTGTTTCATTCATGCCTTTTTTCAAGGCATTGGTTTCTTACCCCCTAAAGGAATTACATATATGAGACTCAATTCTATCAAGCTTTCTGGCTTCAAATCTTTCGTTGATCCAACTTCTGTTAGCTTTCCATCAAGTATGTCATGCATTGTTGGCCCAAACGGTTGTGGGAAATCTAATGTGATAGATGCCGTTCGATGGGTTCTTGGTGAGAGTTCAGCAAAAAATTTAAGAAGTGAATCTATGACTGATGTAGTTTTCAATGGCTCCTCTTCACGCAAACCAGTCTCAAAAGCTTCAGTAGAATTATTTTTTGACAATAAAGAGGGACGTATAGGTGGAGAATTCTCAAGTTATAGTGAAATTTCCGTAAGGCGAAGTTTAGAATTAGATGGTCAATCTAACTACTATTTAAACGGAACAAGCTGCAGAAAAAAAGATATTACTGATGTTTTCTTAGGCACAGGATTAGGGCCTAGATCGTATGCAATTATCGAACAAGGGATGATATCGCAATTAGTTAGCGCTAAACCTGAAGAAATGAGAGGCTACATAGAAGAAGTAGCCGGCATCTCACGATACCTTGAGAGAAAAAAAGAAACCGAATCAAGAATAAAAAGAACTAAAGAAAACTTATCAAGATTAGATGATTTGAGGGAAGAGATTACAAGATTATTATTTAAACTCCAGAGACAAGCTAAGGCTGCAGAAAAATATCATGAGCTGAGAAAAGAAGAGACGCAAGCTCAATTAATACTTTTAGGCTCTAAATGGAGAGATGTTTCATCAGCATTAATAGTAAAAGAACAGGAAGTAAAGAATCAGGAACTCAAAGTCGAAGAGATAAATTCTGAAAAAAATACATCTGATAGCGAGATTATTAAACTAAGGGCGAAGCAAATTGAGCTACAGACTGCATTAGATAAAGTTCAACAAGAGTTTTATAGTTTCGGTGCCGAAATATCTAAAACAGAACAAGATATTTCTCTTAAAAAAGACAGAGTTAATGAAATAAATGAAAAAATTTCCACTAATTCAATTCTTATTGATGCACGATCTAAGGATTTACAAAATATTGAGGAAAATAAATCGTCTACTCAGAAAGAACTCATTAATATTGAAAAGGAATTAGAGTTTCTTAAAGAGTCGGGTGATGAGGAATCTAATAAAGCTGAGGCTAAGAAAATAGAAGGCTCTTGGCTGGTATTTATAACTCGAACTAAAAACTTAATAGTAGATCTTTCTACTGCTATTGAAAATATACAATCCAAGTTATTTAAAAAAGAATCAGTAGAAGATGTATTTGCAAAAGTAGATTCTATTAGGAAGGAGATAAGTAATCTAGAATCTGAACCTGTAAAGTTAACTAAGTTAACGCAAGATTTTTTGATTAATGCATCTGAAGGTGCGAAGCAACAAAGAATAAACTTAATTGATAAAACTGATAAGTATGCTGAATTACAGGCAAAACTTGCTTCACTTAATTCTGAAGGATCTCATTTAGACGGGAAGATGCATGATCTAAAAAAAGAAAATTCTAAACTTGAAGAAGAGTTGAATGAATTGAAAGAGCCAATCAGTGAAATACAAAATAAGCTAGATTCACTTTTATCAGATAGACTCAAGGTTGAGGATAAATTACTACAATCAAGGAAAGATATTGAAGAATGTAATGCCTCTATTCATAACATAGAAAGAGAAAAGATCGAGAAAGAGCAAGCCGCAATAACACTTAGAGAATTGTTAGAAAATCTAAGGTTAGACAGACAAGCCTCTAAGATTGAACAAGAAAATATTGAATCACAAGTTGTTGGTTTAAATGGAAATCTCTCAAAAATAAAAGAAGATTTAGATGAAGACAAAACAGTTGAGAATTATGCTGCTGAATTAGAGCAAATAGAATTAAAGATTTCTAGATTGGGTGCAATAAATCTAGTAGCAATGGAAGAATATGATCAAGAGTTAAAAAGAAAGACATTACTTGATGAGCAACATAAAGAACTTATGGAAGCTCTTGAAACTCTAGAAAGAGCTATAACTAAAATCGATAAAGAGACTCGTACCACTTTTAAAGATACTTTTGATAAATTAAACAAAAGTCTATCTCTTTCTTTCCCAAAATTATTTGGGGGAGGTCATGCTGAATTGGTGATGCTGGGAGATGATTTACTCACCTGTGGAATAGGAATTACTGCAAGACCACCAGGAAAAAAGAATGCAAGCGTTTCTCAATTATCAGGTGGCGAGAAAGCACTCACTGCCATAGCTACTGTCTTCGCTTTTTTTGAACTTAATCCAGCCCCTTTTTGTCTTCTTGATGAGGTAGATGCGCCTTTAGATGATCTCAATACCATGAGATTTATCGACCTTGTTGAGGAAATGTCTCAGAGAGTCCAGTTTGTATACATCACTCACAATAAGATTTCTATGGAAAAAAGTAAGCATCTTATGGGAGTCACAATGCAAGAGCCCGGTGTTTCTAGAATGGTAGCAGTTGATGTGGATCAAGCTGTGGAAATGGCTGCAAGTTAATATGTTTAATCTAGCAGAAATTCTTACATTACTTATTGGCTGTTTATTAGCATTAGTCTTCATAGACGGCATTAGACGAGCTTTAAGAATTAGAAGAAGTAAGCTGAAAGTTGATCTAATCAATCCCTCATCTGAAGAAAGTCTGGATTTCGAAGAGGAATGGCAGAGATATGAAGATAAAGAAGAATCTGAAGTATTATCATCAGCGGATCATCATGAAGAAGATTTAGATGTTGCTCCTGCTGTCAACTTAAATATTATTCATCTTCATGACGAAAATGATTCAGTGTTTTCTGAATCTTCTTTATCTCAAGCCTTGGTTTTTTATAACTACAGATTTGAAGAGAAAGGCATATTTACAATACTAGATTCAGATAATGCTCCTTCATTTACGATTTTGAATGGTAAGAACCCTGGTTTCTTTTCTGAATCTATTAAATCGAATGATATTGCTTTAGTTCTTGACCCTCAAAACTTAACTAATCCAATCGAATCTTTCGAGTTGTTCGTCGAGGTCTCTCAAAGTATCCAAGAGACCTTCCAATGCCAGATTCTGGATGAAGATCGAAACTTTATGACCAAACAAATGATTGAACATATGAAAAATCAATTTCATGAACATCAAAGGCAATTTCTTGCCTCTGCTAGTTAGTTCGGTTATTGATGAAAGATAGTCTTAAGATCAAAGAAAGGGTACTGGAGCTCCATAAACTTATAAACCTCCATTCTCATAACTATCATTCCTTGGATGAACCCTCTATTGAAGATCATCAATATGATGCTTTGTTTAATGAGCTACTTGATCTGGAAGCCAAATTTCCAAAATATCAATACTCTTATTCTCCTTCTCAAAGAGTTGGAGGTAAGCCTCTTGAAGGTTTCAAAAAAATTGAACACTTGACTCCTATGCTTTCTTTAGACAATGCATTTAATGATGATGATATGGAAGACTTTAATAAACGTATCTTAGAAAGACTACTCATTGAAGGCAACATAAGCTTTTCATGCGAACCTAAATTAGATGGAATTGCAGTTAATCTACTATACAAAGGGGGTCATCTAGATATAGCCAGTACTAGAGGAGATGGAAAGATTGGCGAGGACATCACTCACAATATAAAAACCATCAATTCAATACCTCTCTCACTTATAGATGATAATTCTAACCTGCCAAGCCTTATAGAGATTAGGGGAGAAGTTTTTATCGAAAAGAAGGATTTTGATTTAGCAAATAAAAAAGCAATCCAAGAAGGAGAAAAAACTTTTGCCAATCCGAGAAATGCTGCGGCTGGTAGTCTTCGACAATTAGATCCTTCTGTTGCTGCTTCAAGGCCTTTGAAATTTTATGCTCATGGTGTCGGTTACATTGAGGAAGGGAACTTTAAACTTCCTGATTCTCAATCAGAGATGTTAAAACAATATCAATCATGGGGACTCCCAATTAATCCTTTCAGTGACGTGGCAGTTGATTTAAAAGCTTGTGAAAAATATTTTCTAAAAATTTCGAATGCGAGAGATGATCTTCCGTACGAAATTGATGGCATAGTGTTCAAAGTTAATGACCTAGATAAGCAAATTTCATTGGGGCAAGTCTCCAGGGCGCCCAGATGGGCTATTGCAAGAAAATTTCCTGCTGAAGTTGGAACTACCATATTAAAAAAAATCTCTTATCAGGTTGGAAGAGTGGGTGGGATCACGCCTGTCGCCGAATTTGCTCCGGTCAATATCGGAGGAGTTACCGTTTCACATGCCAGCATTCATAATTTTGATGAGATAGATCGATTAGATGTAAGGGAAGGTGATACAGTCGATATTAAAAGAGCTGGAGATGTTATACCTCAGATTATTTCTGTAGATTTGGATAAAAGAAAAAAGGGATCTTCAAAAGTATCTTTACCAAAAAGATGCCCATCTTGTAATACTGATTTAGTAAAAATAGAAGGGGAGGCAATCTTAAGATGTACCATGGGGCTTGATTGTCCCGCACAAAGAATTGGATCTTTGATACATTTTGTTTCGAGAAATGCTTTAAACATTGACGGTTTAGGCGAAAGGATAATTGAATTATTGTTAGATAAAAATTTGGTATCAAATTTCGCTGACTTATTTAGACTAGAAATAAAGGATATTATTGATCTTGAAGGGTTTGGTGAGAAGTCTGCTACTAATCTAATTCGTTCTATTCAAGAAAGCAGAGAAACTACTTTACCAAGATTTATATATTCACTTGGAATTAGGGAGGTTGGTGAAGCAACGGCTATGAATCTAGCTTTAAATTTTAATAATATAACTAATTTTCTCTCAGCAAAAGAAGAAGATTTATTAGAGATAAATGATATAGGACCGGTTGCATCTAATTTCATAAAAGAATTTCTAGCTATAGAAGAAAATATAAATTTAGTTGAAGATTTAATTACTTTAGGAGTCAATCCTAAAGCAGTGGAAATCAAAGAAGATAATCCTTTCAGCTCTAAATCAATTGTTATTACAGGTTCGTTTAATAGCATAGCAAGGAGTCAGCTGAAGGAAGAATTAATAAGAGTGGGTGCAAAAGTTTCTAGTTCTATCTCTAGTAAGACTGAATTTTTGATTACGGGAGAAAAACCCGGTTCAAAACTAAAAAAAGCCTCTGATTTAAACATTCCAATTCTAGATGAAGAAGAGACCTTAAAGATTCTGGATAGTTAGATGTATAAAGTATTCATTAGTATTTTCATTTTAATAATATTGAATGCTTGCGCATCAAATAGCCCTCCAAGTACTACCACAGATGTTTGTAAGATCTTTAAAGAAAGATACAGCTGGTATAAGGCTGCAAAAAAGACTGAGAAAAGATGGAAAATTCCAGTTTCTGTTTCAATGGCCATTATTAAACAAGAATCAAGCTTTAGAGCTGACGCACGACCAGAAAGAAGAAAGCTTTTAGGTTTTATCCCTTGGAAAAGAGTTACTAGTGCTAGAGGTTATGCTCAGGCAGTTGACGGCACTTGGGAGATGTACCTAAATGACCGAGGGGGGTGGTTTGTAAGTAGAAATGATTTTGAAGATTCAGTCGATTTTGTAGGTTGGTATAATTATAAGACTCATAAGCAATTAGGCATATCCCTTACAAATGCTAGGGCTCTGTATTTGGCGTATCATGAAGGGCGAGGTGGATACAAAAGAGGAAGCTATAGAACTAAGCCATGGCTTCTATCAGTAGCAGACAAAGTCCAAAGACAAGCTGATAGGTATCAAGTACAATATAACGGCTGCAAAAAGAAATTAGGAAGAAGATTCATTTTTTTCTAAAACTTACATATGAAACATAAAATTAAAATATCAATTACTGTAGCTTTCTTTTCATTACTTGCCTCATGCGCTAACTCTCTTGTTGTTCAATCTGACTATGATTCACAGTATGACCTATCTGCTTATAAATCTTACTCGATCGTTGCGCCGTCTCTTGATGATCAAGATGAGATGATCAGCATAAACCCTATTCTTATTCAAAGAATTGCAAGATCATTAGACTCTGTATTAACTCAAAAAGGACTTAATAAGTCTGATAAGGCTGATATAACAGTGAGATTTTATATAGGCACAATGAGAGAAATAGAAAGATCAACAGACCTTGGAGGCTATGGTTATTATCGATACGGATACCTGGATTCAAGGGACCAACGTTTTATCAGGTCAGAAAAAGATGAAATATCAATTAGATTTCATGATACAAAGACTGACGATGTTGTGTGGTATGCCTTCACTAGATTTAAAAGAGGGAGTGATAAATATGATCAAGCTGGCGTAGATTCTTTAATCAAAGAGGTCCTTTCTAATTTTAATTAAACCTTTCAGGAGACAAAGACTCTAATTCTCTGCCCATCAAAGGAGGTGCCTCTCCTGAGATCATACTGGCAATAATTTCAGCGCTAATAGGGGCAGTAACAGACGCTCTTGAGCCATGACAGGTATTGATATAGATACCATCTTTCTTTCCCACAATAGGCATATGGTCTTTAGAAACTGCTCTGTGACCTGTTTGTCCAGAGACTACATTCATTTCTTCATCTATTAATAACTTTAAGTTATTCAAATTATATAAATGTTCATCTTCAGATAAATCAGTATCTTCATTATCGCTATAACTTGAGCCGACTAGATGAATACTATTTACTCGAGGTGAAATATATCCTTTTGCGCAAATAGGTAATTTGATTTTTGAAACACTATCTAGACTTTCTATGTGGGTTACTTGACCTCTTTTTATACTGATGGCATCAATATCGAAAATCTCAGTAGTATCGCTGCCCGTACATAAGCAAACATTCTGATATTCAAATTCTTGCTTTCCAATATTCAAATGAACAGTTTCTCTATTTTTCGTTATGTTTTTTATAGGAGAAGAAGTAAAAACATTTATTTTTGGAGATTCTATGAGAAATTTACACATTTCTTCAGGCAGGATATATCCTGCATCTTCATAGAAAAGCCCATTAAATTTAATGTCTATTCCTGATATGTCTGATGCTTCATTAGGATCAATAAATCGGTAGATCTCCCCATCAGCTCTTTTTTCAAGGAGAGATGATTGTCTCTTTTCAGTAGCTGCATCATGGTTAAGTATAATAACTCCTGTTCTTTTCCATGCATCTGTTTTTAACCGTTTATAAAAATTTGTTGCAAAGATATATGAATGGAGGGTGAAAGAACCAAAAGCAGTGTCGTGGGCAGAAAGTCTAGGATAGGTTACGAGTAGCTCATGTGAAGAAGCACCTGAACAAATTTTGTCAGACTTTTCATACAAATCAACTTCTATGCCTTTTTTGGCAAGTGTGTAACTCAATATACATCCTGCTATCCCAGATCCTATAACAGCCACTTTGGTATTTGAAGTATTCTTTTTTAGTCGCGTATCGACATTACCTTTAAGCATATGTCTTTTTTCTGAAAACCCCTCTTCTCTATTATGATTGAAACCAGATTCGGTTAAATTATTTTTAACAAATCCAGATGACGTATAGGTAGAAAATGTAGTTTTTTCATGACAAGATTTATGAATACACTTAAATAACTTTTTTGACCAAAGATCAGGATTTTTTGAAGGAGAGAATCCATCTAGATACCACGCATCTACTTTATCCATTAATTTAATATATTCTTGAGTACTTTCAATTTCTCCAATTATTAAATTAAGAATAATTCTCCCATCAAATAATGATATTTTTTGAGCACCTTGAATATTTCTTGGATAACTAAGTTCAAATTCTGAAATATATTCTTTAAGATCCGGGCAAGAAATATTTAATTTTTTAAAATCACTCAATCTAAATAGATATTTATCAAACGAGTAAAACTCTAAGACCTGGTTTTGCTTTGCATGATTCAACCAACTCTTGCATGTGGTTAAAAAATTAATTCCGATACCAAAACCTATTTCACCAATAAAAAATTTAGAATTTTCTCCCAAGTTTTCAAACCTTTCATTGAGATTATTACCTTTTATAAATACATGATTACATTCGGCAACTGCACCCTTAACAGAAGAGTACAAATCATCAAACTCTTCTGAAAAGAGGGTATTATTTTTTAAAGAAAAAGGCGCAAACTCAGAATATAAAAAAGAGTTTGCGCCTTTTTTGATATTTTTTTCTCTACTTATTTCCTGTAGGTATTTCGTTAAAAGGTAGTCCTTTATCCGCTCTCATATCTTGAGGCATACCAAGTACCTGTTCTGAAATAATATTTTTAAGAATCTCATCTGTACCACCGGCAATTCTTATTCCAGCAGCTCCATAAAATCCATATTGATACATAGATTGTTCGGCACCTTCTTCATCTGTTCTCAAAATACCAGCAGAATCAAGCATATCTAAACCAAAATTAGCAATTTCTTGAAGTTTATTTCCACTTACTATTTTAGTTATAGATGATTGTGGTCCAGGTGTTTCACCTCTTGATAGGGCTGAAATATTTCTATACTTTGCATATTTCAATCCACTCTGTTGACAATACCAATCAGCTAGCTTTTCTCTGACCGAATCATTCTCGATAGCTAATTTGCCATTTAGGTCTTGTCCTCTGGCTAAAGAAAAAGCTTCTTCAAAGTCAGGTCCAGAGGCATCACCAACAGCCAATCTTTCATTCATTAGAGTAGTAAGGGATACTTTCCACCCATCTCCTACAGCCCCGAGTCTTTGACTATCAGGTATTTTCACATCTGTGAAATAGACTTCATTGAAATTAGCTCCACCAGAAATTTGTTTAATTGGCTTCACTTCTATTCCCGGAGATTTCATGTCAACAAAAAAGAAAGTTAAACCTTTGTGCTTAGGTGCAGAAGGATCACTTCTGGTTACAAGTATTCCGTAATCACTAAAGTGGGCACCGGAAGTCCAAACCTTTTGTCCGTTAATAGTCCAAGTGTCACCATCCAGTTCGGCTTTAGTTTTGATACCTGCAACATCTGATCCTGCAGCTGGTTCGCTGAAAAGTTGACACCAAATTTCTTCGCCGGTAGCTAGAGGAGGTAGATATCTTTCTTTTTGTTCCTCGGTTGCATACATCATCATTACTGGTCCAGCCATTCCTTGACCAATTTCAAGATAGCCTCCAGGTACTTTGAATTTCGAGACTTCTTGGCCCCATATTACCCTCTCTATAGGAGTTGATTCTCTGCCACCATATGTTTTAGGCCAATGAAGACATGCCCAACCACCTTCATGAAGTTTCTTTTGCCATACTTTGACCTGCTTTAGGCCTTCTTCTTCTGATGAGGCTCTCCAACTATCTTTTGGTCCTTCTTTAAGCTCAGCATTTGATGCAAGCCATTCGTAAGCTTCTTTTCTAAATTTAGCTTCTTCGGGAGTATCATTAAAGTCCATATCTTTCTCCTATATTTGATTGGCTCTTTCTAAAGAACCGATTAGTTTATCTTTCCAAATTGATTGGCTACCTATATTGGCAGCAAGTTGACGACATCTTCTATAGTAGAGATGACAGTCAAATTCCCAAGTAAAACCCATACCTCCATGAGTTTGAATATTTTCTTTCGAGCACTCATGAAAGGCCTGACTTGCACTTACGCGACAAGTAGCAGCAGCAGTGGGCAATTCTGGAGCATTGGTACTTAACGCCCAAGCTCCGTAGTAGCAATTTGAGCGAGCAAGTTCAACAGCTATAAACATGTCTGCTAGCTTATGCTTTATTGCTTGGAAGGAAGCAATAGATCTTCCAAATGCATATCTTCCCATAGCATATTCCTTAGCCATATCCATACAAGCCTCTGCACCTCCTAATTGCTCAAAGGAAAATAAAACAGCTGCTCTATCAAGTAAGCTTAGAACATCTGACCAGTCTGACTTGAGTTCAGTCGCTGGAGTATTACTAAAAGCGATAGAGGCATGAGATCTTGAAGGATCTAAAGTAGTTTGAGGCTCTATTTCTATACCATCAGCTGTGCTGTCAACCAAATAAAGACCTACGCCTGAACCATTATTAGCTGTAACTATAAAAGTATTTGCTACATCTCCGTCTGCTACGGCAATTTTTGTACCCGATAAAGTCCCACCGGAAAAAGAACAACTGATATTAGCTTCTGTAGGTGATGTATTGGTTTCACTATGAGCAAAAGCGCCTATTTTTTCTCCAGATGCAAGGCCGGGAAGATAAGATTGTTTTTGAGACTCGTCACCGAAATTTATTATGGCTTCAGAAGCTAGGTACACACTTGAAGAAAAGGGAGTTGGAGCCAAACTTCTTCCAAGTTCTTCAGCAATAACACATAACTCCAAGTAGCCTAATCCTAGTCCACCATATTCTTCAGGAATTGCAGTAGCGGTAAAACCCATTTCTATGATTTGAGACCAGAGATCTTCATCATAAGATGCTTCTCCTTCTAATACATTTCTGGCTCTTTTAACTGATTCTTCTTTTTCAAGAAATTTTCTAGCAATATCTTTTAATTGCATTTGATCAGCAGAAAATTCAAAATTCATAATATTCCTCTATTTAGATCTAATTCTATTTTAGATTAATTGTTAAACTCTATTTTAGAATCTATTGTATATGCGATCAAATAGAATGAAAGAGCAAATTAAGAAACTATGAATCAAAATCTTAGTGAAGAAAAAAAGGACATAAAACCTGAAAGACCAGATTTGTCCTCAAATAGAAGAGCGAGAAAAACGGGTGGAGGAGGTTTTTTATTCTCCTCTTTGATTCTAATATTGAATTCAATAGGTTTAATAATTTTATTCTTGTGGTTTTTTAATACCTCAGGGAATCAGCAACAAGCCGGGCAAAATTTTGTAGAAAGAATTAGCGTTTTGGAAGAAAGACTCGCGCAAAAGGATCAACAGATAAATATCTTATCTGAAGAAGTCGATGCAGATTTAAAGTTTGTTAATAAAGAAGTAAGAAAGTTATGGGATCTTAGCAATAAGAGAAATAGAAAAAATATATCTGAAAATCTAAATTCAATTGAAAATTTGAATGAGAAAATTGAAAGCATAGACAAAAAAGATGAAGTTTTATCCGCTCAACAAAGAGCTCTAACACTCGAGTTAGCTAGGATTAAAAATATTCAAGATAATATTAATAGTCAGCTAGATAATTTTGATGATATTAATCCTAATGAAACAGGATCAGATAGATTGGCAGATATTGAGGAAAGTATTGACTCCTTCAATGCATATCGCGTTCAGGTAAATCAATCATTACTTAATCTAAGAGAGCAGCTTAATGATCTGGAGTTAGCTCTATCGCAGGCTGAAAACGAATAGGTTACTTTCTTCAATTGTATGCCTATAATGATCGCTCTCGCGGATGTGGTGGAATTGGTAGACACGCCAGATTTAGGTTCTGGTGCCGCAAGGTGTGGAGGTTCGAGTCCTCTCATCCGCACCAATAGTTAATTTACTTGTTGCAGTTTTCCGTAAGTTTTGAGCATTAAATCTCTCATCCATTTTGATGAGGACTCGTTGTCATTATTCTCATGCCAATATAGATGCAAAACCAGTGGGTCAATATCAAAAGGTAATTCTCGCCAAGCTAGATTTCTATCAACGGCAAATCCTTTTGTGGTCGTTATGGCCATATCTGACTGTTCAACAATGTAAGGTGCCACCAGGAAGTGTTGAGCTCTTAAATATATATCCCTACTTAACCCCAATTTGTACAAAGTCATATCTACATGACCCATCCCAGTCTTTCTGTTTGAAATATGGATATGTGATAGATCTAAATAATCTTCTATAGTAATTTTTTGTTTTTTTAGAATTGGATGATCTTTTCTTACGATCATCACATAATCTTCTTGATATATTTTTTCATGTTTTAGGTGTTGATCACTTTGAAGGGGAGGGTCAATGCTAAAATCTATTGCACCTGAAGCAAGTTCTCTAGGAGCATCTTTTCTTGCAGTGAGGTAGGTCTCAACTTTTACCTTAGGAGCTATCTCTGCAAGTTCTTTGATCAATAAAGGAAGAAGTCTATATTCTGAGGTATCACCAATTGAAATTTTAAAAGTCATGTTTGCAGTCGAGGGATCAAACTTTTCACTTACAGAAATAGTATTCTGTATCAGCGATAAAGCGTTTCTTATATCTCCAATCAATTGATTTGCAACAGGTGTTGGAATCATTCCTCTTGATGTTCTTATAAATAACTCATCGTTAAAAAGGTCCCTTAACCTTGCCAACGCATTACTTACAGCCGGTTGTGTAATACCAAGAACCTGCCCAGACTTAGTCAAGTTTTTTTCTGTGTAGATGACATCAAATGCTATGAATAAATTTAGGTCTGTATCTTTAATTTTCATATTGGATTAGATTTTTTTGCAGAATTAACTGAGATTTATAGACTAACTAGTTATATATCTCTATGATTTACAAAATTGATAATAAAACGTTATAACTAAGATTTATAATACACCAAAACAGTATTTATATAAATGATAAGGGAAAAAAAATGAGTTTTGAATTTTCTGATAGATCCAAAGATTTGCAATTGCGTATCTCTAAATTTTTAGATGATCATGTTTATCCGGCGGAAGCAATATATGCTCAACAAATGGAAGAATTTACGCAGCAAGGGGATAGATGGCAAATTCCAAAAATAATTGAAGATAAAAAAGAAATAGCAAAGTCTGAAGGTCTTTGGAATTTATTTCTTCCAGAGAATCCTATGGGCGAAAGTATGAGTAACTTGGATTATGCACCTTTAGCTGAAATTATGGGAAGATCAGGTTTGGCTTCAGAAATATTTAATTGCTCTGCTCCGGATACTGGAAATATGGAAGTTTTGGCAAGATATGCAAATGAAGAGCAACAAGAAAGATGGTTGAAGCCGTTATTGAATGGGGAGATAAGATCTGCTTTTGCAATGACTGAACCTGCGGTTGCTTCTTCTGATGCTACAAATATTTGTTCATCTGCTGTGTTAGACGGAGATGAGTATGTGATAAACGGTGAGAAGTGGTGGACATCAGGAGCAGGCGATCCTCGATGTAAAGTTCTCATTTTTATGTGCATGACAAATCCAGATAATCCCAAACATCAAAGGCAATCGCAGATTATTGTTCCAATGGATACTCCTGGAATAAAAATTGAACAAATGATGCACGTATTTGGCTATGATGATGCCCCTCACGGACACGGTCGTGTTTCGTTTAAAGACGTAAGAGTACCAAAAGAGAATTTACTTCTTGGTGAAGGTAGAGGTTTTGAAATATCTCAAGGAAGACTAGGACCTGGAAGAATTCACCACTGTATGAGAACCATAGGAGTTATGGAAAGAGCACTTGAATTTATGATCAAACGATCTGAAGAAAGAGTTGCATTTGGAAAGAAAATTTCAACTTTAGGTGCTAACTATGACTATATAGCTGAAAGCAGAATAGATATTGAGACATCTAGATTGCTCACTTTAAATGCAGCGCATATGATGGATACAGTTGGAAATAAAGTAGCTAGAAGTGAAATCGCTCAAATAAAGGTACATGTACCTATTGTTGCATGCAGGTTAATTGACAGAGCGATACAAATGCATGGTGGTGGCGGAGTCAGTCAGGACTTTCCTCTAGCAAGCATGTACGCTCACATGAGAACCCTCAGACTAGCTGATGGACCTGACGAAGTTCATAGAAGAGTAATTGCGAGGGAAGAACTTTCCAAATATTCCGACCAATCTGCAGAAACTATTGTCACAAGAGATTAAACTTTCACATTATTAATTAATAAAAGGTCCAAAAGGGCCTTTTATTTTATAAGCTCTTTAAACTCCTCACATATCTCATCAATAGAATTATTTATACCTGGCACTTCTAGCATATTAAAGAAACCATGTATGTATGAAGGGTATTCTTTGTAAACAACAGTAACATTGTCTTGTTTCATCTTTTCTGAATATTGCAGTCCTTCATCTCTCAATGGATCAAAACCCGCGGTGATTATTAAAGCCGGGGGAAGGCCGTTAAACTTCTCTGCCAGCAAAGGAGAAACTCGTGGATCATTTTTTAGATCATCTGAATCCAGATAATGATCAACAAACCACTTCATCAACTCCTCAGTAAGCACAAATCCTTTATTACAATCCTTTACCATAGAATCAGTTACCAATCTAAGATCGGTAGCAGGGTAGATAAGAAGTTGAGCATTTGGTAGAGCTTTTTCTTTTTTTTCCCTCTCAATACATATTGAAGTAGCTAAGTTTCCACCGGCACTGTCTCCACCTACCGATATCATTTCTGGATCAACCCCTAAGAACTCTGCATGATTTGATATCCATTCGTAAGCATCAAGACAATCATTAAAGGGAATAGGAAATTTATATTCTGGTGAGAGTCTGTAATTTACTGAAAATATTTTTATATTTAATTTCTTGCAGATGTATCTGCAGATATTGTCATGAGTATCAGTATCACCGATTACCCAACCGCCTCCATGAAAGTAAACTAGTGATGATCCAGATTTATTGATACTATCAGAAGAATATTCTCTTACTTCTATGGTATCGCCTTCAACTGGCACTTTGTGGTTTGATGTAATTATCTCTTCAAGGCCAATACTGGAACTATTCTGAGATACATAGTTCCCTCGTAGATCTGCTGGAGAGATATCTTTATATTGGATCCCTAACTTTTCATTTTGCTCACAAATAAGTTGAAATGCAGGAAGTAATTTTCTTTCTCCTAGTGTGATTTGTTTTTTGCCAGATAACCATAGAAGGATAAAATTGGGCAACTTCAGTATTAAGCTGATCATGATTTACAAAAAGGCTCCCTTGAGAGCCTTTTAAATGTTTAATTGGAAGCTTCTCTGACTTGCCTGGAATCGACTAAAGTATGAGATGAGCAATTAGTCATTTTCTCAAACTCTCCGTGGATCTCTGCTCCTTTTCCTTCAGCAAAATATTCTTGAAAACCAGAACCCATGGTTGCATAACTGCTCCATGATCCTGCCCAAACAAAATCAACATTTCCTAGATTACTTGTAAAACTTGGTGTCATAACATATGCCGAGTATGATTGATCATCAAGTTCATCAACAACTTTATTCCATTTGACAACCCAATTATCCAAGTCTTCCATATCGTATCCGTCTGCAAATTTACAGCTCCAGAATTCAACAGGAGCTGAAAATAGCGTCAAAGGAAGAAAGCCGATTATAAATATAATTTTTTTCATTTTTTTTCTCCTAAAGAATATACCTTAAAGTTTTATCTCTTAAGAATAAAGAATTAATAAGGAGAATTTATAGATGATATGATTACAACCTTTTTAGTATGTACGACATTTTAATAATTGGAAGCGGACCTGCAGGATATGTTGCTGCAATAAGAGCTGCACAACTTGGAAAGAAAGTAGGGTGTATTGAGCAATCATCTATTGGTGGAACTTGCTTAAATATAGGCTGTATTCCATCAAAATCGTTACTCGATTCTTCGTACAAGCATTATCAATTGGAAGACCAGTATTCAAAACATGGTATAGAAATAAAGGATGTAGGTATTGACTTGAAAAAGATGATGTCTAGGAAAGATGAAGTAGTAGGACAGCTTACTAATGGAGTAAGTGCATTATTTAAGTCAAATAAGATTGATCTGATTGAAGGTAAAGCAAAAATCCTTTCTGATATATCAATTGAAGTATTTAAAGACGGTGAAAGTCATATTTATGAAACCAAGAATATCATTATTGCTAGTGGTTCTAGCCCTGCAGAATTAAATAATATCAACTTCTCAAGTAACATCGTCGATAGTGAGGGCGCTTTGAAGTTCGAAAAAATACCAAAACAATTAGTAGTTATTGGAGCAGGCATAATCGGGCTGGAATTAGGAAGTGTTTGGGCAAGATTAGGCTCCAAAGTAACAATTTTGGAAGCTCAACAAGAGTTCTTGCCAATGTTGGATGCAAGGATGTCTAGACAAATTCTTAGAGAATTTAATAAACAAGGGTTAGATATAAGATTTGGGTCTAACATTTTAGATATTTCAGATACAACGAGTGGTTTGGAAGTTAGGTTCCAAGAAAATGAAAAAGATATTAATCTGAAGGCTGAAAAAATAATTATAGCAATAGGAAGAAAGCCTAATACTCAAGATTTATTCAATACTGATTTAGTTTCTATAGATGATAAAGGCTTCATCGAAGTCGATGAATATTGCCAGACTAAGACTAAGAGCATATGGGCAATTGGAGATGCCGTGAGAGGACCAATGCTAGCTCATAAAGCTTCAGAAGAAGGAATTATGGTTTCGGAAAGAATAGCTGGTGAGAATTTTCTTATAAATTACGCACATATTCCTAATGTCATTTATACCCATCCAGAGGTTGCTTGGGTAGGTAAAAATGAAAAAGAACTTAAGAGTCTAGAGGTAGATTACAAATCTGGATCTTTCCCTTTTGCAGCTAGTGGAAGAGCTTTAGCATCTGGTGAGTCAACTGGGTCTGTTACCATCCATGCTGATAATGAAACAGATCAAATATTAGGCATTCAGGTTTTTGGACCTTCTGCATCCGAGATTATGCACCAAGGCTTGATTGCAATGGATAATGAAATAACATCGGAAAAATTCAGTTCAACTATATTCAGTCACCCCACTGTCTCTGAGGCTCTTCACGAGGCGACACTTGCGATGAATCTAAAGGCTATTCATATTCAAAATAGAAAAAAGAAAAAGTAACCCTTAGTCCTCTAAATAGGAGCAACAATAATCAAATATAGTTTGTACTTTTAGTTTAAAAGAAGAGTCTTTTGGCACCTCAAAAGACATACCCGTCTTCAATTCCTTCCAATTCTCCTCTCCAGAAATTAAAACTTCAATTTCACCAGATGTAATTTCCACTAATTCTTTCTGGCTGGTATTAAATTCATACTCACCAGGAAGCATAATTCCGAGGGTTTTTTTACTTCCATCTGCAAAAAGTACGTTTCTACTTGTTACATTTCCATCGAAATAAAAGTTAGCCTTTTTTTCTACACTAACATTTTCCAGCACGGTCATTCCTTCTTATCTATCTAGCAATCAAGTTCACAACTGCAAATTCTTCAACTGTAGTTCCACATTTCTGCGCTACTTGGTCATAAAGATCAGACCATGTCTTATCATTTGCTTGCCAATCAAAAGCTTTTTCCATGGCCTCAATCGAGTCATGTAGGTCAACTGCTCCTATAGTTCCATCGGACCAAACTCCTGGTGATGAAGAGTAGGAGACAGGACTATTTGCTCTTTCGTAAGCGATTATTTTTTTTACCATCTCAATCGATTCATCAACTTTTCCTGAGGGACATTCACCTTTATAAGTAACGATTACTTGACCAGGTTTCGCTACGGGCATTAGCATTTCATTCGAAGCATGATGCATAGCAAAAATACTAATTGAACTCATTAATAAAAGGGTTCCTAAAATATATCTCATATCAACTCCTATAGTAATTTATCTAATCATAGCACCAAGAATTGAGTGTTTAGGGATAAATCTCATTCATCCTCTTGCAACTTACCCATTTCTTTCTAAGCTTATTTCCATAATTCGGGAAAGTTCTATCACACTTTTTCTTTTGAATCTCTTCGACTTTATTCAATTTAGAATCGTCAGTATTTATAGGATTCAAGATTTGATCTTGAAAAGAAAAAGAATAAAGATTAAGCGAGGATAGAAAGCATAATAAAACCAAAAATTTTTTCATAGATATATCCTAGTTTCGTTTATTTTCCTTTAGGTTATCGAATACTAAATCAACTTCTTTTTCTTCGAGACCTTCACCAAATTCATTAATCAGCTGTGACATATCATCATATTCCTCTTCATCACCTATGAGAGATCTTTTACTAAATTCGTCCTCTGACATTAGTTGACGCATAGGTGGCTTGATTTCTTCAACACCTGCTCTCCAAAACAATTTAAGCAATTTTTTTATCACTATTCAAAAGGCTCCCAAAGCTCTTTAGGAAAACCTTTCTTTGACCGCTCAGTTGAGTAACCTTTAAAGAAAATTTTCCTACCTTTCCTGTCTTTTTTTGTATCACCAATTTTATAAAGTTTTTTTGGCATAGACGTAAGATCATTAATTAAAGTTTCCATTTGTTATGAGCAACCATACAAAAAAGCCACTCACTACAAATATAGAGATATAGACACTCCATTTATTTGACATTTGTCTTCTTGCTTTTTCAATATCTGGATTTCCTTCTTTATTAGAGTTATCGGATAAATTTCTAAACCATAATATTCCGATAAAAATTAATATAGCTAATAGAATTAATTCAATCATATTTCTTTAGAGAAAGAGTTCAATTACAAGTCCAATTATAAGACAAATGCCTATTACCCAATTCACCCAGTTATTCATTCAAATTAGTATATTCTTTTTTCTTTCTATAAATGTAGATGATTTCAGGAATACCTAAAAGATTAAAAATTAAAAAAAATAAAAAAGACTTTTTTTCATTTAGTTTGGATGCGATCCAACAAGCATGGTATGTCCAATATACTTCCCAAGCAGCTAATATAACTAATAAAATTATCAAAATTTGAGGATTATTTTAGACATTAAAAATAATCTTAATTACTCTTTCTTAATCATTTATTTTCTTCCATGGTAGAAAGTGTATCTTCCCAACTAAGGTGTACCTTGCTAGCCAACCTAATCCAGAACAAGAAAAGAAAACAAATAAAGCAAACACAATTAAACCAAACCTTTGAATATTATATAGATTTGGAAGGACACTAATATAAAGCGCAGTGAGCGCAAAAAGAATTCCCGATAGGAAACTTCCCCAATGAACAACTAAACTAAATCCTTTAAGTATATTTATCAGGGCCATTTTTATTTATCCTCAAAATCTGTGGGGATTATCTGAGTAAATAAAACTTCACTAAGTTTTTTCATCTAGAATAATCTCGAACTTTCAATATCCTGCAGTCTTATTTCTCTAGCCTCAGCAGATTCCTCAATAGTAATTCTTTTACATTGGAAAGTTTGCAAAGCGCATCCTGGACATTTTTTTAAAGTTACCTGACCTGTATTTCTATTGATAAGCGCATCTTCATTATTCACAACAAATTTAATTTCGGTCGGCTTTATTTCGATACTTTTCAAAATAAGCGGAGTTTTGGGTTCATCATATCTCCAAGCTAGATGCTCATTTCTGACTAAATCAATTTGAAACCAATAAGTTTCTTCACATTCCAGTTGGATAGTTTCATCATCTGTTCTTACATCAGCCCAAGCATTAGCAGAGGTTATTAGGGCTAGCAAGATAAGTAGGAGGGTGGTTAGAGTTTTCATATCTGCTCTCTTAATCTTTATACCAAGTTAGAGTGCGAATAAGCCCATAAAAAACATGACAATAGCGAAAGCAATTGCAGCCTCCGGAACATCAACTCTCTCTTTTTTGTCTTTAAAGAAATAGAAACACCCGAAAGCAACTGAGAGGACTATTAAAAATATACCCATTAATCAAACTCCTCTAGGTCATGTATCTGGAAATATTTTCTTTTCACTTTGTTATTCCTCCTGTGTTGGTGTCCTTTAATCCCATTAGAAACCTTAACCTCTTTATCTAGAACAAGGTCTCTAGGATTAGGTAAACTAGACATGATTCTTACTCTACTACTTTACAACCCATTTTGGCTAAAAATGTTTGAGCATATGATATATATAGCGCAGGTGAGGTGGTAGGTTCATGCCCGGGGTCTTATAGAGTTATGTTATTATTCGGCTTAAAGATGTAGCTCAGGGCAGAAAAGCAGTCAACTTCAAAGGTGTTTTGCAATGCAAATGCAATGAATAAAATACCTATAGCTCTGAAACGCAGTAGACACGTAGCTCAGTCTGGTTAGAGCACCACCTTGACATGGTGGGGGTCGGTGGTTCGAGTCCACTCGTGTCTACCAAACCTATTGCCCTTCTTCAGTTTCTTCCTCTTTATCTGATAATACACTTCCAACTACTTTAAGGGGAACTTCAACCACTTTAACAGCTGTTGATACAGCTGTTGAGGTTAAACTAGCTACCGCACAACTTGATAAAGAAAATACCATGAAAATTAAAAAGAAAGATTTCATTTTTTACACCTAGTTAAATAACTTTATTACAATACACTTTTATCATATTGAATTATAGAGATTAAAATGGTCACACTTTTTTATGCCTGCACACTCACAATACTTGCATTGATATTGGCTTATTTAACTGGTCGTCAAAGATTTAAAACTGGAACAAATCTTGGCTTAGGTGATAGCTTTGAATTGTTACAAATATCAAGAGCTCACGCTAATTTGTTAGAAAATGCACTTCTTTTTCTTATTCTTTCATTCCTTCTTGAGACAGTTGGAAACATTCCAACTCTGGCTATCGCGATTCTTGGAGATGTTTTTTTAATCTCTAGGATATTTCATGCTTATGGTATCACCAGAGAAGGGGCAAGCAGCATATTTAGAGCACTAGGTACTATCGGTAGTCTAATAGTTTTGATTACTCAATGCATTTGGGGCTTTATTATCTCGATAAGTTGGTTGGCGAACAATAATTGGGGCCTTTAATTTAAGATGAAAAAGTTTCTTACTCTTTATAGTGTCTTTTTAAGTGTTCTGTTATTTTCTTCTGAGAATGAATCTACAAGCCATATAGAGAAAATCGTACTAGGCTCTGGTTGTTTTTGGGGGGCGGAGAAAGGTTATGAGACGCTAGATGGAGTCTTAGATGCTGTATCCGGTTACGCTGATGGAGAAGGGGTTAGACCAACTTATAGAGACATTACAAAGTTCTCTAATAAATTTAACCCAAATAATCATGCTGAGGTTGTAGAGGTTACCTACAACAAAAATTTAATTACACTTGAAGAGTTAATAATTCATTATTTAGAATCTCATGATCCTACTCAGCTTAATAGGCAGGGTAATGACATAGGAACTCAATATAGATCAATAGTTTTGTATTCAGATCAGGCGCAGCAGAGCAAAATCTTGGAATTAATCGCGGAATATCAAACATTACTTAGAAAAGGTGGATACGGTGATATTCAAACAATCGTAAAGCCTTTATCACAGTTCTTTGTTGCAGAAAACTTTCATCAAGACTACATAAAAAAGAATCCGAATGGTTATTGCCCAGATCATTCAACCGGCATTAAGTTTGTTAGGAATGATTATGAGCCGAAAAAAGACAATAATCTTTTAAAAATTGGAAAGAGTATATTAGTAATTGAACCTGAAGGTTTCTGTCCATATTGCCAAAAATTTCGTGAAGATGTTTCGGATGAATACGCAGGAAGCATACCTCTGGTTTACAGAGATGCATCTAACTTGGAAGGTCTAGTGATAAAAACTCCAACATGGGCTACTCCTACTATCCTTTTTTTGGAAAGAGGTTCTGAAGTTTTCGGACATCAGGGATATCTTTCACCAAAAGAATTTTATCAAGCCTTGGGTTTATTTAAGCTAGGAAATACTGAGGCATACCGAGTGGCATTTAATGACGGGACAGATGCAAGATATTGCAAGGAATACGAAATTTTTAAAAATACACCCGATGGGGTTTTCATCGATAAACTTAGTGGAGCCCCTTTATTTGATACAAAATATAGATTTAATTCCAGAACAGGCTGGTTATCTTTTACGAGACCTTTAGAAGGTTCAGTATACAGACTCGCAGATAATAGTTATGGAATGAGAAGGATTGAAATTAGATCTGTTACTTCGGATATACATTTAGGTCATGTATTTCCAGATGGGCCAAATGGTTTACCGAGATACTGTATTAATGCTACAGTTTTAGAATTCTTAACTAGGGATGAATACAATAAGATAAAAATAAAGGAGAAGGTATGAAGGGAAAAATAGCTAAATATGTGACAGTTGGAACTAATGATTTAGAACGAGCAAAAAGCTTTTATGATGCTTTGTTTGAAGATATGGGAGCAACCAGCTTTGGACCTAATGAAAGAAGTTTTTTTTGGACTATCCCAGGAGACGACACAAATTTTGCAGTATTTGTACCTTACGATGGTGAAGAGGCAACTGTTGGAAATGGAAGCATGGTAGGTTTTACTATGGAAACTGAAGAAGATGTCAATGCTCTTTATGAAAAGGCTATATCTCTGGGAGCTTCAGACGAAGGTGCCCCAGGACAAAGGGCGCCCATTTTTTATGGTGGATATGTCAGAGACTTAGACGGCAACAAACTTACTATCTGTAAGTTTGGTTAGATTTATAGAAGATCAGCAATAGTATCGAATATTACATAAGCGAGTAATATTCTTATAGTGAGTGCAGTTTTTAGCGAATCACTCATTTCAATACCCCATTTCTTCTTGGTATTATTTGGCGTTATTTCAGCAGACATAAGCTTAGGTCGAGCTTACAAAGCTTGCAATGAAGTACACTCCCATTACCAAAGGAATGAAATAGCTGATTTCTTTTCCTATTTTGCCGAGGGTTTTAAGTTTGAGATTTTTTTTAGTTTCCATACCTTACAGCATGCAATCTCTATGCCAAACCCTTTATTTCCTTATCAAAGTAATTCGAGCTAATTTAGTGCAAACGCCAATTCATTTGTATAAAAAACGAACAATTGCTATTTTCTTGCTGTAACTATCCAAGTTGCACTTGGAAACAACAGCCCATCGCCATTGTGAAACTCTGAAAACTTAAGAATTAATGCTTTAAGAATTTCATCTTTCAGTTCTTCTTTTGAATTTTTAAGCATTTCAGTCACTACAGGATTAATAGTTAAGTAGTCTTCACAAGCCTCTTCAATAGATTTTCCTGAAAACATAACAATGTCTTCTTGATTATCTTCTATCTCTATATCTTTAAAATTAGATTGATTGAGAATATCTGAAATATAATTTTTATCTTCAAACGCAAATGGTCCAGGACTCTTTGGAGGAGGAGAGGGAAGATCGAGGTACTCTTTTATGACTTGTAAGGATAAACTCTGCCAAGGATTTAAAGATGGATTTTGCCAACATACAAAACTGAGTTGACCATTTTCTTTTAAAGATTTGTATATGTTTGAATATGCCTGGTACGGATCTTCAAAAAACATAACGCCAAATCTAGAAAAGGCAATATCAAAATCCGATGGCATATCATCAACTTGCACATCCAAAACTTGAAAATTAGCATTAGATAAAGATTGATCAGAAGCATTTTTAGCTGCCCTAGCCAGCATAGGCTCGGATATGTCTACCCCTATGATCTCTCCTTGTCCTAATTGCTTTGCAATTTCTAGAGTAGTTGCGCCGCAACCACAACCAATATCTATTATTTTTGTTACTCCACTTAAATCTAGTTTACTTATGGCTTTAGTCCCCAATGGATTAAGCATAATATCCATCTCACTTTGTTTGTTTACCCAAACATCACCACCTGAACCAGACCAGAATTCTTTCTGTTTTAAATTTATTTCTTCCATAGTCATATCCTTTTATTGATTCATATCATTTTATAAGAATTAATGTAAGATTTGCACCTTATGAATATGGACGTGAATGACTCCCTTTTAGATCTAATAGGTAATACACCTATGATGAAATTGAAATCTCTTGATACAGGGCCTTGTGACCTTTATGTGAAGTTAGAATTAAACAATCCTGGAGGATCCATAAAAGATAGAGTCGGTCTTTCTATTATTGAGGAAGCAGAGAAGTCGGGTGAACTTAAACCCGGTGGAACAATTATAGAAGCAACAGCAGGTAATACTGGAATTGGGTTAGCATTAATAGCTGCGTTAAAAGGTTATAAAATTATTTTGGTAATTCCAGACAAGATGAGTAGAGAAAAAATCTTACACCTCGAAGGGCTTGGCGCTGAGATAATTTTAACAAGATCTGATGTTCCGGAAGGTCATCCTGAATATTATCAAGATATGGCTAGGAAGTTAGCCCAAGAAACACCAGGAGCATTTCTTGCAAATCAATTTGGCAATCCTGCTAATCCAACTGCTCATAGGACAACCACTGCACCTGAAATATGGGAGCAAATGCAAGGTAATATTGATGCAGTAGTAGCAGGGGTAGGCTCTGGCGGAACACTTACAGGACTTGCAGAGTTCTTCAAGTCTAAAGATCCATCTATCTGCATGGTTGCAGCCGATCCTGAAGGTTCAATAATTTCAGATGCAGTTCTTAAAGGCGAATATAATTACGATGGCGGAAGCTGGCTAGTAGAGGGTGTAGGAGAAGATTTCATTCCAGATACATTCGAGGTCTCTCTTATGGATGATGCTGAAACAGTCTCAGATAAAGAAGCTTTTGAAGTCTTACAAATTATTTTGAAAGAAGAAGGTATTCTTGGCGGATCTTCCACGGGCACTTTGGTTGCTGCTGCAGCAAAGTGGTGTCGTAAGCAAAAGGAACATAAAAATGTTGTGACCTTTATATGTGACACAGGTAACAAATATTTATCAAAAGCTTTCAATAAGGCCTGGTTACAGGATAACAATCTCCTTGATTTGAAGACACATGGAGACTTAAGGGATTTAATCAACAGAAGAGCTGATAAAGGAGAAATGATAAGTGTTAACGAAACCGATTCTCTTCTTGTTGCATATAATAGAATGAGAGCATCGGATGTCTCTCAAATCCCGGTTATGAATAACAATAAGTTAATGGGTATTCTCGATGAAGAAGATTTACTTTTTGCAGTCAGCAAAGATCAATCTTCTTTCTCTAATAATGTTTCTGATTATATGATGGATCATTTAGACACATTACAATTTGATGCATCGAAAGATGAATTACTTTCAATACTTACTGAAGGAAAAGTAGCCATAATTTATGATAATAAAACTTTTATTGGTTTTGTGACTAAAGTAGATTTAATTAATTACTATCGTAATAAATTCAAGTAGTTTTATGTCTGTAAAAAAGAATAAACAAGGGTTTGAAACAAGAGCTATTCATGCTGGACAAGAACCCGATCCAACTACTGGGGCCATAATGACTCCTATTTATACAAGCTCAACTTACGTGCAAGAAAGTCCAGGAGTTCACAAGGGCTATGATTATTCAAGAAGTACTAACCCAACTCGCAAAGCACTGGAATCTTGCATAGCTGATCTAGAGGGTAGTACTTTCGGATATGCTTTTGCTTCCGGTATGGCAGCGAGTGCAACTGTATTAGAACTACTAGATGCCGGTGATCATGTGATTGCAATGGATGATTTGTATGGGGGAACTTATAGACTTTTTGAGAATGTAAGAAAACGCTCTGCTGGACTCGATTTTACATTTTGTGATTTAAGTGATCTAAATAACCTTGAAGCATCAATTAATGATAAGACGAAAATGATTTGGGTTGAGAGTCCTACAAATCCTCTTCTTAAAATCGCCGATTTATCTGCCATCTCTACTTTTGCAAAAAAACATAACCTAATCTCAGTTTGCGATAATACTTTCTGCTCTCCTTACGTTCAGAACCCTATAGAACTAGGTTTTGACATTGTCGTTCATTCTGCCACCAAGTACTTGAATGGTCATTCGGACTTAATAGGAGGAGTCGTAGTTTGTTCACCAGATAAAGAAAAAATGGCTAACGAAATTCTTTATCTGCAAAATGCTGTAGGTTCAATTATGAATCCATTTGATTCATTTTTGCTATTGAGAAGTTTAAAGACCCTGCCTGTTAGAATGGAAAGACATTGTAAAAATGCTCAGGACATTGCTGTTTTCTTAGAGTCCCATTCTGCAATAGAGAAGGTAATTTATCCTGGTCTAGAAAGTCATCCACAACATAATATTGCCAAGCAGCAAATGAATGGATTCGGAGGCATGATATCGGTGGTTATAAAAGGCGGTTTAGAAAGTGCAACTTACTTTCTCGAAAAAACAAAATTATTTTCTTTGGCAGAGAGTCTAGGGGGTGTGGAGAGTCTCATTGAGCATCCAGCAATCATGACTCACGCATCAATTCCACCTGAAGTTCGAGAAGAAATAGGAATAAGTGATGGTTTAGTGAGGCTTTCAGTAGGCATAGAGTCTATTGACGATTTATTGGAAGATATAGAAAGTTCTTTAACCTAATTATCTAAACCTACTTTCCAGTTGACTATTCTTGAAGATTCCTCAATTTTTTTCTCTACACCCAGCACTAAAGCAAACATTGCCATCCTAATTACAACACCATTATCCGCCTGCCTAAAAATTGCTAGATTGGGATTTTCGTATAGGTCGCTATCTAATTCATTTGCATCACTTCTAGAGTCTCTGGGTAAGGGATGCATAATTACAGTATTAGGTTCACAATTAGCAGTATAAATAGATTGATTGAGGCTAAGAAGTCCTCTGTATTTATTAGCATCCGATTTACTTTTAAATCTTTCTTCTTGAATTCTGGTTACATAAATAATGTCAACTTCAGATATACCTTCTTCAAGATTCTCAGTCTCAGAGAGATTTAGACCAGATTCACTTAGCTGATTTAATAACTCTAGAGGAAGTTTTAGTTCTTTAGGAGAAATAAGATTTAATTTTACATTAGAGTAAAAAGAGAGAATTTTACATAGTGAGTGAACGGCTCTTCCATATTTCAAATCTCCCACTAAGGCAATTCTAAGGCCATCTAAATTTTTATTATTTTCTGACAGTTCTTTTTGAATAGTATAGAGATCTAGAAGAGCTTGAGAGGGATGCTCATTTGATCCGTCCCCAGCATTTATCACCGGAACTCTACTTGAATCTGCAAAGCGTTTTACAGATCCATTTTCAGGATGTCGCATAACTATAATATCGCTATATCCACTAAGAACTTGAGCTGTATCTGCAAGAGATTCACCTTTCGCTAGGGAAGAGCTTCCTACTTCTGTAATCTCTCTAACATTTCCTCCAAGTAGGTTGAACGAGGCTCCGAAGCTTATCCTAGTTCTTGTGCTAGGTTCAAAGAACATGTTCCCTAGTATCGCGCCTTCAAGCACTCTTGTTATTTTTTCTTTGGAAGCGAAAGGTTCTAATTTGTCTGCAACAGAAAATAATTTTTCTATGCCTTTACGATCGAATTGATCTATAGAAAGGATGTGGTTACCGCTAAAATCCATCTATTATTAACTTTTGAGATGGCATCTTATCATCTTTAGCTTTAATTTAGATAGTTTAAGAAAATTGGAGATGACCAAGCCCTTTCTCCAATAGGAGCTAAGCAATCATCAGAAGGCTCAAATTCCGGTCCACTTGCATAACAGGGTTTAATCTTTATACATTCTCCCTTTTCGTTGTATTCACAACGAAGAGGATCTCCTCCTACAGCAAGGCTTTCTTCTTGAATTGCTCTTATGTAGTAAACTGAACTAACTTTGTCTTTAGTAAATTCTTTGTCTTCGAAAGACACTAAACAACCTTGGCCGGTATCATTGCAGTCAAAAACTAACCATGGGTCTTGAATAGCATTATCCAACGCATCTAAATTTTCGGTAGGTATTATTTTAATGACCTCAATTCTATCTATCAAATTTCTTTCATTAGTTGGGTTGTAGCACTCATTTAAGCATAGACGTTCTACCTCCTTTTTTGACATAGAATTATTTACATAATCAGGACACCCGGGAAGCTGTTTATAGGATCCAACAGCTCTTACTTCAAAAAATGGATTCTCAGAAAAAGCTAATTCACTTCCCATAGGAACTTCTTCCTGACCATTAATTAAATTAAACCAAAGTAAGATTCTTTCACCCGATGTTGCATATACTTCTCTCTCATACAAAGAATCATAAATTTTGTTCCTATCTAGCTTATCAGCATGTACTGCAACCAAACCTCCTGTTGAATAAAAGGATGCACCTCGTTCAGGAGGTAAAATCCAAGTTAAATTATCTTTAGCTCCCCAAGAATCCCCCATCGATTTTCTTGCAAATTCTTTATAACCAGCACCAGCCCTGGCTTTGTGATTATCCGTTGAACCTATAAGACCCAATTTAAAGGAATTTAAGACTCCACCTGTATTAATTTGAGATGCTAATGCAGCTTGAGAGCTCATAGCAGGCCTGTAGGTATAGGCTGGAAGAAAAGAATCTTTTAGTTGTCCACATTGATTCCAATCTTCTTCTGTTGCTTTTTCAACTAGACCAAATCTTAATAATCCTGAGGCATTATTAGCAAACTGTTCTTTAATATCATTCGCTTTATCTACACATGCAACACCAGTTTCCTTTTTACATTGCTCATTAACTATTATTCCCGCCCTCCAACAACAAGGCTCAAAGTTATCTGTTGGAGGAGGGCATTTGAATATTCCTGGAGAAATTTCTTCAGTATGAAGAAACTTTTGATAGATTTCCGAATTTCCATGACCCGAATATACTTCCATAAGTCTTTGTTTATCAGGGTCATGATTACCATTATAGAGTTGGGAGCTCATACTAGAATTCGCTGGAGAGTGAATTCCCCATGTTGTCCCATGAGGTATGACAATTGCTTCTAAACCTAGCTCATCGAGTTTACTAAATAATTCTTTGGGAGTTTCGGCCCTTTCCTTGCATTCCTCATATAAATTTCTCTCTTGATCACAAAAGGGGATCGAATAGGATTCGTCTCTAAATTTTAGAAAATCAAAATCAATTGCCTCCGGGGGAAAATCTGCCACTAAGGGCAAATAAGGTGTTAGACCATTTTCAATCAACAAATCAAGACCGGTAAGGCCTGCTCCAATAGGTACATCAGGAACATTATTTAAATCTCTAAGGATTACATTTTTATGAGCATAATGGGTTTCTGGATTAGCCCCCATTTGTGTCCATTCCCAACCGGCAAAAACAACCAGATCCTTATTATCTTCATCCGAAATAGAATCACAGTTCCTCATAGATTCTAAGGAATCTTGCCACATCTTCTGAGTCATACCTTCTGCGTGATCAGTAATTGAAAAAAAGTCTAATGAAGAGCAAAAACGTGCAAAATTACATGCATCAGCTGGAGGATGAACTCCTTCTCCTTGAAGCATGGGTAAGCTGAAGAGAAAAGCATCTTGTGAAAAGGTAGTGTGAACATGCAAATCACCAAAGAATATTTGCTTTTCACTTAATGTAACATTATCAACCGGTCTTGGGGAATATACTAATTCTCCATCTTCAGGAAGATTGCCGACTAGGCCCGAAGAGGAAATAGAGACGTAGATAAATATTAAAAGGAAAGGACTTAAAACTAATCCTATTAATTTTAAGACTCTAAGCATTCAGTCCACGACCTCTAATAGAGATCCACTCATTAGTTGGACTATCAATAGCTCCATAATCAGTACCGGTTTCAGCAAAATGATAAACCATTGCTGTTCTTCTAGAATCAGATTTATTGTCATAGGATTTATGCATTAGGAAGCTGTGAAACAATAATAAATCCCCTTTATTTAAGGTCATAGGTATTTCATCACTGAAATCATGATCCTTTATTTCGGTATATCCATAATTTGATTCTTTTCTATCATCTGGGAGGTGTTCATGAAGATGTTCATGATGTGAACCGGGAAGAACTACCAAACATCCATTATCTAGTGTCGCTTCGCTTGTTGCTAACCAAGCTGCAACTTGCGGTTCTCTGTCGAAAGGAAAATAAGAAGAATCTTGATGCCATGGTTGTCCCCATGCACCTGGATTCTTAAATATAAATTGGCTTAAAAAACAATCTATATCAGGTCCAATTATATCTTCCAGTAGATTGCACAAGGTATCATCTTTGATAAATGAATTAAAAATACCTTTTGAGTGAATTCTAAAGAGCTTGGATATTTCATCCTCGATGCTAGTAGCATTTTTACTCGGTTTCATTTCTCTTATCGCTATGTGACCATCTCCCGCATAGGCATGACTAAAAGCACTATCCTCTGGAACAATAGATTTTATGATACTTATTACTTCAGCATTCATCTCATTACAGAAGTTCTCATCAACAAAATTAGGTATTAAAATATAGCCAGAATCATTCCAGCTTTTTTTCTGTTCTTCAGTCATATGCTTCGTGAGAGTTAACTCTCTTCTAGAAGTTCTTCCTACTTGCTCATTAATCTTACTTGAGAAATCCTTTTTAGCTTGTTGATCTATATCTTTTCTGTCCATGACAAAAATTTTATCAATTTATTTCCACATAGGGTGGTTTAAGTTCACTTTATTTGAGATGATGAGTTCACAAAAAATGAAATGGAGTAAATATGGCAACTTTTGAAGAATTAAAAACTGGACTTGAAACTGCCTTTGATGCTGAAGGTGCTAAAGGAATAGAAGCAACAATTCAAATTAATATTGAAGATCTAACAAATTTCTATGTGGATATAAATGATGGAGCTTTATCTGTTGTAGAGTCTGAGCATGAAGATCCAGGTTTAACTTTAACTTTTGACAGCCAAGAGACTATGGAAAAAGTATTTTCTGGAGATCAGCAAGCGGCAATGGGAGCTTTTATGCAAGGAAAAGTTAAGTTTTCAGGAGATATGGGATTAGGACAAAAGCTAGGATCAGTATTTAAAGCCCCGGAATAAATCTCTCAAGAGGCATATTTTACAGAACACCCATAAGGCTTTGTAATTGGTGAAGATATTTCTTCGCCTGTGCCCATCTCTTTCAAACTGTCTTTTACATAGTTCTTTGCTTTAAGAAGATCTCTACTCATAAACCCTCTACCACCAGCATCATCAATAGCTCCCTGGTATTTCATTAGGCCTTCCTCGTTGATTATATACATATGAGGAGTAGTCTTAGCATCATAAATTCGACCCACTTCGCCTGTTGGATCGAATAGAACATGTGTTGGAGAAGCCTTTCTTGTAATGGTTAGCGCATTGGCTTCATCAGATGAAACGTATCCTTGGGTACCTGGAGCTGAGGAAATAATACTCAACCATATGATTTCTTCTTCTTTGGCAAATTCTTGGGTAGACTGCATATTTCCTGTCTCGTAATGCTTTGCAACATAAGGACATCCATGATTTGTCCACTCCAGTACAACTTTTTTACCTATGAATGAACTTAGAGATATTTCGTTTCCATAGCTATCAGATAATTTGAACTCGGGTGCGCTATCCTCATTTTCTACATAACTCGATAAGAATTGTGAAAAATAGAAAATCAGGAAAGTGAGAGTAATAAATTTTTTCATCAGCTAAGCTCGTTTAGATATCTTAATAGAATATCTTCTGTAAGAATTTCTGGCAAGATAATGGGTTCTCCCTCTGAAGGATACAGTAAATATAGAGGTACACCAGTTCTACCAAATTGTTCTAACTTTTTGGCAATGACTCCATCTTTCCTAGTCCAATCCGCCTCAAGATAGATAATATTTCGTTTACTCATTAATTCAGTCACTTTCTTTGAACTTAAAGCAACTCTTTCATTTACCTTACAAGTAATACACCAGTCAGCTGTGAAATTTAAAAAGACAAGTTCTTTAGCTTCTCTGTATTCATTCAATATTTCTTCACTAAAAACTATCTCTTCTTGAGTATCTTTAGTGCTGTATTCAGTAGGAATAATTGATATTGAACCTACAACCAAAATCAAAACAACAAATCTTACCAACCACCTTATCCACTTTTGAGGTGAAGTATTCTTTTCTAATATCCATAATGAAAGGCTGATAACTAGACCGCCAACTAAGACCAATAAAACTGTATTGCTATCTACCTGACCGCTTAATACCCACAAAAGCCAAAGTGCGGATGCCCACATAGGAAATGCCATAAATTGTTTGAACGTCTCCATCCATGCACCAGGTTTTGGTAAGAAAGATAATAATGAAGGTTTTACACTGAGCACCAAGTAAGGAAGTGCGAATCCAAGTCCTAAGCTAAGAAAAATAAGAAATGAATTTCCACTGGGCTGTAGCAATGCAAAACCAATTGCAGAACCCATGAAAGGAGCTGTGCAAGGCGAGGCCACTACTACCGCCAAGATGCCTGTAAGGAAAGATTCAAGAGATTCATTCTTTACTTGGGCCATAGAGCTCAATTGCCCCATTTGACTTCCAAAGACTAAATTACTCATAAACATGAAGCCTAGTGCAACAAATAAATAAAAGAGAATACTTATGACTAAGGGGTACTGTAGTTGAAATCCCCAACCTATATTTTCACCACTTGATTTTAATAAGATTAAAAGTAGGGCAATTAACAAGAAACTCAAGATTACCCCTAAGGTATAAAATAATCCAAATTTATAGGCTTGTGAGGATGAATTTTCTCCATGTTCCATAAATCTCAAAATTTTGATACTTAGTATGGGAAATACACATGGCATGATGTTAAGGATCAATCCGCCAAGGAAAGCAAACACAATCAATAGCAATATTCCTTGCTCGTTTTTTGGTAAATCTGCAGTCAGAGGGAATGATATTTGATAATAGGATTTACCTTCTTTGTTTGACGCCTCTATTACACCTTCGAATTTACTTAAATTAAGATCAGCTTTAGAAGCTTTAATTTCTAAAATGAAACTATTTTGATTCTTTTCATAAATTTGTTCTTCAACGTAACTGGTTAAGCCATATTCTTTGGGAAAGAAATAGATATCATCAAAATGTTCTCCATCTTTTATATCAGTCTGAAGGAAGAAACTATCATCTAATTTCTCAATTCGATATTCTTGATTAAAGTCACTAGGAACCGTTTCTAAATAATGATTTATTTCTTCTCGATAAGATGAAGATATGAATAAACCTTCATTTATTTGAATGTCTACGATACCTTCTTGAGGAATACATATATCTTTGCACGTAAACCAACCAACTTTCGCTTCAATATTTATAGGAAACTCAATGTCATTTGAAGAAGATATCTTTGTTAACAAAACCACTTCATTGTTGTAACCAAAAGTCATTAAGGGCTCAACGGGAATTCTTTCTGGTCCTGGCCAAAGAATTGATGAAGCTTCTAAACCTTTTGGCAATATCCAATCTATAGTAGCTCCTTCACCGGCATCACCTGGATTTTCCCAGTAGGTATGCCAATCTTTTGCAAGTTTAAATTTAACACCCAACACAAAACTATCTCCAGGTTGAATGGAGTATGTTTCTGAAATTAGTTCGATGCTTGAGTCGCTTTCATAGTACTTTGCCTCTGAAAACACATTGTGATTCGTAAAGATAACTTCACAAAGAATTAAGAACTTTATGATATTCTTATTAAGTTTGTAATTAATCTCTTTAAGCATGTTTGAAGATTTAAAAAAAAGTTTTAACGAAGACGGTTTTGTAGTCGTAAGAGACTTATTTGATAGCTCTGAAATTAAATTTTACAGAGAAGTAATAAAAGAAGCTATTAAAGAGAGAAAACACTTTGACGAAAGGGTTTTAAAAGACAGATCAGAATATGAACAATCATTTACTCAATGTCAAAATTTATGGGAAGATTACATAGATATTAGAAAGTTAACTTTCGATCAAAGGGTTTGCAAAATAGCATCAAAGCTTTTAGATACTGAGGCAATCAGATTATGGCATGATCAAGCTTTAGTGAAAGAATCGGGTGGTAGAGAAACTGACCCTCATCATGATCAGCCTTACTGGCCTATAAAGGAAACCCAAACAATAACAGCCTGGATCCCATTATGTGATATAGATGAGACTAATGGTCAATTAGGATTTTATTCAGGCTCTCATAAGATTAAGGACAAAAAATTTATCAATATTTTCTCAGGCAAGGTTGATGAAAGTAATTTTTTGGAAACTGCCAAAGTAAGTCCAGATCAGATAAGTTATCAAGCTATGAAAGAGGGTGATGTTTCCTTTCACCATGGTTTGACTTTTCACAGAGCTAAATCAAATATTTCAAATTGTGACAGAATAGTGCATACCGCGATTTTTTTTGCTGATGGATGCACTAGAGGTGATGACAAATTTCATTTTAGCGTCGATAGATCTAACATAAAGGTAGGAGAAAAAATTGATAGTGATGTAACTCCTATTGCTTTTCCTATTACTAGCCTTCCTGAGAGACCAAAAAATGGTATTTCAGATGATTTTATAGGTTATAAGATGTTTGGTTTATTGCCTAAAGAGTAAACATTGTTTTTAAATGCTCTCTGACTAGTTTCGTCCAGATCTCATACCCTTTAGCATTTATATGTAGGCCATCTTCAACAAAAAGTTCAGGAATACGGACTCCCTCAGCTGATAACATAGCATCCCAGATATCAATAAAAGTTACCAAATCATCTTTGGAAGCTATTTCGGCTATCATCTCGTTATAAGCTATCTCTTCTTTTTCTAAATAAACTCTAGCTGGAGATGGTTTTATACCTATTACGAATAAATGAACATCAGGCAAAGCTTGATGAACCTTGTCTTTTAAGATTTCGAAATCTTGAATAGTTTCCTCAGGTGTTTTTAGAGCAGTTAAGTCATTTGTTCCACAGAAGAAAACAATAGCTTTAGGAGAGTAACGCTGAATAACATCTTCAAAATGATGATTTACATGGGCAATATGAGCACCACCAAAACCTCTGTTTAAAACTTTGAGAGGTTGCATATCATCTTCCAAAGAATTCCAAAATCTTATACTAGAACTACCTGTAAAAAGAACTTCAATTTCTCTAGGAAAATCTAACTTATCTTCTTCTAAGAATCCAGCTATGGCATCCTCATAAAAATCTTTTTTACTCCAAGCATTGAGATAGAGTGCAGTCTTTTTTATCTCTACAGAAGAAATTTCTGTATTATTTAACTCTGCTTGAATTTTAATTCTTTCTTCTAAAATTTGAATATCATCAGAGCACCCAAAAAAGGTAAGTGCAAATAATATTGATACTAATCTGCTTATTTTCATGCGTTACCAAAATTAGGACTTATCATTCGGATATCATAACCAACAATTTTTGACATTTCATTGATTTGGTCACTGGGATTTATTTTAAATATTAAATTACTATTTTCATCGAATGCAATCCAAGCATTATCTGAGATTTCAGTATTAAGCTGTCCTGGACCCCAGCCTGTATAACCTAGTGTTAACCTAAAATTTTTTGGACCATCTCCTCTAGCAATATCCTCTATAGCTTCAAAATCTGTACTCATATATACATGTTCGCTCACTTTAAGCGTTCCCTTCCAGCATTTATCTGAACTATGAAGTATAAATATTGCTCCAGGATTTACTGGCCCACCTAAAAATACATTCCCTTTAGCGTTATCGACTTCACTAATCTTCAGGCCTCTCAGTAGCTCCTTTAAATCAAGGTCTAAAGGTCTATTAAAAATTAAGCCAAGTGAACCTTGTTCATTATGATCACAAATATATATTAATGAGTCTGTAAAATAAGATGTTCCTTCTTCATTCGGAGAAAAGAAAAGAATTTTTCCTTTTATTTTGTCTTCATCAGTCCACATTAACTATCTTCACCTAGCTTATATAAGTTGTAAAAATAAAAGGCACTTACAACCAAAGCATGTTCAATCTCCCGATTTTTTATCAAAGAGGGTATTTCGTCAATGTATTTGCTGATAATCTCAATATCCTCGGTTCCATCCAAATTCTGATCAGCAGATTTTTCGCAATTTAGAGCAAGGTATGTATAAGTATGGTTGGCCATAATGGCAGGATTAGATTCTACTCTTCCTATTTCAACAACTTCAGTTCCTTCAAAACCTGTTTCTTCTTTCAATTCTCGAATGGCTGCATGTTTTGGGTCCTCTCCATAATCAGCCATTCCTCCAGGTATTTCTAATGATGTCTTTTCTAAACCAAATCTATATTGATTTACCAAAATTACCTCTCCTGAAGAGGTAATAGGAATAATATTTACCCACGTGGGTACTTCCATTACCCAAACTTTATGTTCTGTGCCAAGCTTTGGAGAAGTGACTAAATCTTCCCTCATTTTAAAGATTTTATTTTCCAATAAATATTTAGAAGAATTTTTTTCCCATTTCTTTATCATGTACTTACCTTAAATTAAAAGTTTCTTAATAATTATCCTAACTCAAATGAATTCAGAACAGTTCTTAAATTGGATTATAAGCAATCCTGAGTATGCTGGTCTTGCGATGTTTATTATAGGTTTTTTTGAATCTTTTTTTATTTCAGGTGCCGTATGGCCTAGTGTAATTCTTTTATTATTTGCAGTTGGAATGAGTGAATCTGATATTAAACTTACCTTCATTTGCATAGGAGCGGGATTAGGTTCTTGGGTTGGGGATACCCTAAGCTTTTACTGTGGTTTACTTTTTGGACCGAGACTGAAGAAACTAAACTTTTTACAAAAAAGACAAGCTGTTTTTAATAGGGGAGAAGATTTTTTTAAAAAATATGGTTGGGGTGGAATTCTAATTGGAAGACTGATACCTGCAATAAGACCTTTTATTCCATTTATAGCCGGCATTTCATCGATGACACCTCTTGTCTTTTTTATTAGCTCAATAATTGCTTGCTTAATATGGTCAATTGCACTGGCAATTTTGATAATAGGAATAGATAATATAGTTAACTTTTTTTAATAACCAATAAAATTATGTCAAAACATCAAGCTTTAGATACTTTCGGAAGATCAGGAAATCCTGTCTTCGGAAACAAATTTGATGGAGATGCTCAATTTAGAGATCTTCCTGTTGCACAAAAAATGACTTTAGATGGTACGGTAAATAAAACCGGAATTCTTTTATCTTTGTGCTTCGTAACTGCAGCTATCAGCTGGAACATTCCTAATCCTGTATTAATGGGTTTTGGAGCAATCGGAGGAGTAATACTGGCCCTAATTACAATGTTTCGTCCTACATCGGCTGGTATGACTGCCCCTTTATATGCTGCTTCTCAAGGCCTTTTTCTGGGTGGTATAACGGTCATATTTGAATCCCAATTTCCGGGTATTGCTGTACAAGCTATCGGTCTTACTTTTGGAACACTAGCTTCTCTACTTGTATGTTACAAAACCGGCATAATTAAGCCGACCGAGAATTTTAGACTAATGATAGTTAGCGCGACAGCAGGTATAGGACTGCTTTATATTGTTAATATTGGAATGCTCTTGTTTGGTGGAGGAGAAGGTATCGGATTCATACACTCTAATGGAATTATGGGAATTGGATTTAGTCTATTTGTAGTTGGTATTGCTGCATTAAACCTAGTTCTAGATTTTGATTTTATTGAACAAGGATCTGAGAATGGACTTCCTAAACATATGGAGTGGTTTGGGGCATTCTCTTTAATGGTTACTCTCGTTTGGCTTTATTTAGAAATACTTAGATTACTTGCAAAACTAAGAAGTAACTAGATGGATTTAAATACCATCTTCTTTGGTGGTCTTGCATTGCTTTCTTTTGCAGTGTTTTTTTACTTAGGTAAGATGAAGGCTTCTAAGTCTCAGACTGATAGAGAGGATAGAATAAATTGGTCAGGTAGAAAGTTTTCGTTTAGGAGTTGTATAACGATAGCCCTTGCATTCTTTCTTATACTTTATTTCCTTAATTTCTTTATTCTTTCTTAATCTACATTGCTTCTAAGAAAAGTTTTTCCCACTCTTCTTGGGTAGGTAGCCTCGGTGTTGTAGCATTACTAGGATCAGTCATTGAATGAGCTACAAGTCCTGGAATCATTTCTTCTGTAATTCCCATCTCTTTCAAACCACCAGGTAAACCGATAGCTTTATTAAGGATTTCTATTTCCTCAGCCAGATCATTAGATTTATCTTTTCCCATGGCACGCAATATTTTTGAATACTTATTGCCCACGTGATCTCTGTTGAACCTCAAGATTGTAGGCAAGATAACTCCATTTAACGTTCCGTGATGTAGTCTAAGTTCTTGGTCTGCACCAATTGCATGGCTCATGGAATGAACAGCGCCCAGCCCTTTTGAAAAAGCCATTGCTCCCTCAGTAGAGGCCATCATCATGTTCCATCTTGCTTCTTTATCTTGTCCATCTTTTACTGCCCTAATTAAGCTCTCTTCGCCAACAACTTTTTCAACACCATCTAAACCAACTGCTTCGGCAGGCGGGTCTATAACTGGAGAAAGTATCGCCTCTATACAATGCGTTAAAGCGTCCATTCCTGCCCCTGCGGTAAGAACAGGGGGTAATCCTAGGGTAAGCTCCGGATCACATATTGCAGCATCAGGTCTTAAATGATCACTAGCTAAAATAAGCTTTCTTCCATCATTCATAATTATCACTGCTCCTAATGATACTTCACTACCAGTCCCTGAAGTTGTGGGTATAGCTATCATTGGCATAGTTTCATTGATTTTTCCTACACCTCCCTCATTTACAGAATAATCTACTACATCTCCTTCATGATTAGCCATTAATGCAACTGCTTTAGCTAAATCCATGCTTGAACCACCACCAAAACCTATTACTCCGTCACAATTATTTTCTTTGTATGCTTTGAGGGCAATATTTACTGCCTCTTCGGTAGGATTAGCAGGAGTTTCTTCATAGAAAGTAGGAGATAATTCATTTGAAAGAAGACCCCTTATCTTATCGGACATCCCAATGGAGGCTAGGCCGGGATCAGTGCATATGAGTGGGTTTTTTACTCCAAGCTCTTGTAATACCGAAGATATATTTTTTATTGATCCATTTTCAAAGTAAGGTTTATTTAAATAATTTAGCTGCATAATCTTTTTCCAAATAAAGAAATTAATTCTATATGTTTTTATAAATTTAGAAAGAATATACTTAATGAGGTATGAAAATTTTAGATCAACCAAAAACAATTCGATTGAAGATTATGGATTTTCTCTCAAGAAGAGAACACTCCGCAAAAGAGATTTTTGAAAAACTTTCATACAGGGTTGAGTCTCAGGATATGTTGCTTCAAGCCATTGATGATCTAGTGGAAGATGGCTTATTAAGTGACGAAAGATTTGCCGAAAGTTATTTTCAAAGCAGAAAAAATAAAGGTTTTGGTCCCCTCAGAATCAAAAATGAACTTAGTCAACGAGGTATAAAAGAAAGTATTTTTGATTCTATTCAAAAAGATACTGATTGGACGGCATGTGCTCTGAAGGCTTTAAAAAAGAAAACGAACGGAAAAGATCTTATGGAAACAAAGGAGATTCTTAAATTAAAAAAATTCTTAAATTACCGAGGTTACGAATTTCAAGATATAGACAGGGCTTTTTCAGAATTCAATAGGGAAAATTTATAAAACTTCTTCTTACTTAAACTATACTAGTAAAGACAACATGAGTTACCAAGTTTTAGCTAGAAAATGGAGACCCAATGACTTTTCAGAAGTCGTCGGGCAAGAACATGTCGTTCAGGCTCTATCAAATAGTTTAGATAATCAGAAGGTTCATCAGGCATTTGTATTAAGCGGTACCAGAGGTGTTGGAAAAACTACTATTGCACGGATATTAGCTAAAAGTCTCAATTGTGAAGAGGGACTAGATTCTAAACCTTGCGGAAAATGCCCTACATGCTTATCAATTGCTGATGGAAGTTTTATGGATTTTCAGGAAATAGATGCCGCATCCAGCAGAGGAGTTGATGACACTAAACAACTTTTAGAAACAGTTATGCACATGCCTAGCTCTTCAAGATATAAAGTATACCTTTTAGACGAAGTGCATATGCTTTCAACTCAGAGTTTCAATATGCTTCTAAAAACTTTAGAAGAGCCACCTGAGCATGTTATTTTTATTTTAGCTACTACCTTACCTGAGAAAATTCCTGCTACTGTTCTTTCAAGATGTCTGCAATTTAATCTTAAAAACCTCACTAATAAACAATTAATAGAAAGACTCTCTTATATTTTGAAAGAAGAGGATATTGATTTTGATATTAATGCTATAGAGCAAATAGCAAGAGCAGGAAGAGGAAGCTTGAGAGATTCTCTAACTATTACCGATCAAGCCATTGCTTTTTGCGAAGGTAAACTTTCTGATGAAGCTGTAGCTAGTATGTTAGGTACACTTCCCTCAGACAATGTACTTAAATTGATTAATAATATTGCTCAAAGGGATCCAAAGTCTCTATTGAATAATCTAAATGAAATCAACCAATTAAGTATCGATTATTTTAGGTTGATGGACTTAATTCTAGAAAACCTACAATTACTATCTTTCGCCAAAGTTTCTGAAGAGATTCTTGATGAAATTGATCTCAATAAAGGGGAAGTATTGAAATTGATAGAGCTACTTTCTGAAGAAGATTTACAAATGCTGTATCAAATAGGACTAATTGCTAAACGTGATATGGAATTAGCTCCAAGCCTGTCTGGTGGTTTTGATATGGCTCTTCTCAGAATGGTCTCTTTCATTCCTAATGAAATGGAAGAAGTTAAAAAAAAAGTTGAGTCATTGGAATTAGAAAATAAAACTGATACTTTTTCAAAAATAAGGAAGACTGAAAATTCTACTGAAGATTTAAAAGAGGAAAAAGAAGAAATAAATCATGAAATTGAAGTAAGGAATTTTCAAAAACTAGATATCACCTCAGCAAATTGGAAGGGAGTGTTCGACCAATTAAAACTCGATCCGGGTACTAAGCAATTAGCTTCTCATTGCTCCTTTATCAAGTCTGATGAAACGGTAATTTATTTATCTATGCCTAGTGAAAAACTAAATGTTTTTAGTGGAAAGCATAGAAAACAACTTCAAGATGCTCTTTCTTCTCACTACAACACTCAATGTAACTTATTTTTGGAGGAGGGAGAGTACTCAGAGGAATCTCCAAATCAGATTAAGGAAGAAGAAAAAAGAAAAGAATTAAAACAGGCTCAAAGAGAAATTGAGCAAGACCCTAATGTTCAAAGTTTAGTTAAAGCTTTTGGAGCTAAGGTGGTAGAGTCATCAATAGAACCTAGAACAGAAAAGTGAGTAAAGTTAGCCCTCTAGTAGATAGCTTAATAGAGGCATTTCAGTGCTTGCCCGGCGTAGGCCCTAAGTCAGCACAGAGGATGGTTCTTCATCTTCTTGAAAGAAATAAGAATGCTGGCTTCATATTAGCGAATGCCCTTACTAACGCCTTGGAAAGTGTGGATAAATGTTCTAATTGCAGAATATTTACAGAAGATGAGATTTGCCAAATTTGTTCAAATGAAAAACGTAACAAGAAGCAAATATGTGTAGTTGAATCTGTTTCAGACGTATTTGCAATTGAAATGAGTAACCAATTTACAGGTCAATATTTTATATTGCATGGACATCTCTCACCGATTGACGATATTGGACCTGAAGAACTGGGACTTGAAAAACTATTTATAAGAGTTAGAGAAGAGGGGATAGAAGAAATTATTTTAGCTACCAATTCAACCCTAGAGGGAGAGACGACATCTCATTTCATTTATGACAAAATCAAGACTACAGAGAATCTTAAGGTGACAAAATTAGCTAGGGGTGTTCCTTTAGGAGGAGAATTAGAGTATGTTGATAGAGGAACTATAATTCATGCGTTTAGTGGAAGACAGAACATACGACTGGAAGACTAAATGAAGGTTTTCTTTGGTCTTCTTCTTACAACACTAGTAAATTTTACTTGTGGACTTGCAGGTTTTTACATAGCGAGTACATTCCTAGTTTCTTTTGTTCCTAAACAGCAAAACGCCATTACCACTTATGACTTTTTATGGAGTTTCCTTCTCAAATTTACTGTCATTCTGATTTTAACTTGGATAATGTTCAGAGTCATGTCTATGTTAGATACACCAAAAAAAAGAATATTATTTATTTTTCTTCTGGGAAGTTCTTTTTCTATTTATAACGAAGTTGATATTTTTTGGTCTAATGATTCGCTAACTTGGAGTTTGGTTATAATTATTGGTGAATCAATAAATTGGATAATGACAGGCTACTTGCTATCAAAATTTGTAAAGCCAAAACATTTAGGTGCTTTTTAAAAGATATATCTAAGTCATTCCGCTCTTGAAATAAATATTTATGTTTTTTATTTACTCAGCAGTATTATACGTAACAATAATATATAAAAAACATGAGTATTAAATCTGATAGGTGGATCAAGGAAATGGCAATTAATCACGAAATGATTAAACCTTTCGAATTAGAACAAGTGCGTTTAGGAAAAAATGAAGAAAAATTAATTTCATACGGTACTTCTTCATATGGCTATGATGTTAGATGTTCAAATGAATTTAAAGTCTTTACTAACATCAATTCTGCAACAGTTGACCCCAAGAGGTTTGATGAGGATAGTTTTGTTGATATTCAAAGCGAGGTTTGTGTAATTCCACCTAATTCTTTTGCGCTAGCTAGTACTATTGAATATTTCAAAATCCCTAGAAATGTTTTAACTATTTGCTTGGGTAAATCTACTTATGCACGGTGTGGAATTATAGTGAACGTAACTCCTTTAGAACCAGAATGGGAAGGCCATGTTACGTTGGAGTTTTCCAATACCACTAGCCTGCCTGCTAAAATTTATGCCAATGAAGGCGTGGCTCAGATGCTATTTTTAGAATCTGATGAAGAATGCGAAATTAGTTACAAAGATAGAGGTGGTAAATATCAAGGCCAAAGAGGTGTAACCTTACCTAAGGCCTAACCTATCTCTTGAAAGTCTTTAATCTTTATTTCGACTTCTCTATCATTCTTGTCATAAATTTTAATGACTGAGTAATCTAAATCAGGTGCTAGCCAAAATACTTGTGATCGATCACTTTCGTCATCAAATTTTCTAGAAACTTTATAAGCCTCATAGGTGCCAAAAGACGTTTCAACAGATTCTTTATCTTTTTTTACACTATAAACTCTATTTTTGATGACACCTTTCCAATATACGATGTAAGAAATCTCATCAGGAATATTTTCTTCACCAAATTCTCTAAAGTCTAGACGTAATTGCAACGATGCCGAACTGGGGCCTAATACATTATCTTCGAGAGCTATAATTCCTTGATCTTTATTTTCAATAAATGAAACTTCATTTTTGCTCCAATCAAATTCAGCCGAAGCCTTATACCTTCTGAATAATATTCTTTGGTTAAATTTATAGTTTAAGGGTTTAATTTGATTATCAATAAGTTCAAAAACCTCAGATTCCTCCCTTCTGACTATTGAACCCCCATCCAATAAAGATGTTAACTTCCAAGAGCCATTATCAAGCTTGATCATTTCAACCTGCATTTCTCCGACATTACTTTGTAATGTAGCGCGAGAAGGTTTAATTTCTTCTGAAGCTGTTAATATTTGGATTGATGCAGCAATAATTAATGCGAAGGCGTGTATTATTTTCATTATCTATACCTTTTTAATTATTTCCCCGTCAGACAAATAAATTTTTTTATTTGCTATTTGATTAATAACCCATGGATAAAGCTCATGCTCTAATTCATGTATAGCTTTTTGCAGCTCATCTATATCTGTTGTTTCTACTTTTAAACTCGATTGGGCGCAAATTGGCCCTCCATCTAACGTATTGTCAACAAAATGAACTGTAACGCCATGATATTCTTCATTATTATCCAATACTCTTTTATGAGTATCCAGGCCTTTGTATTTGGGTAATAAAGAAGGATGTATATTTATTAACTTACCCAAGTATTGATTTACAAATATGGGACTAAGAATTCTCATAAATCCTGCTAGAACAACTAAATCAGGTTTATATTTTTCCAGAATCCCCATTAACTCTCTGTCAAAGTCCTCCCTAGAGGAGTAATTAGTATGGTCTACATAGAAATTATCAATATTTGCTTTGGAAGCTCTCTTCAATCCATATGCTTCTTTTTTATTGCTTAATACGCAAGACAGTTCAATAGTTTCGTCTGATTTGAATTTATCGATTATTGCCTGTAAATTTGAACCTCCGCCTGATAGAAGGACAGCTACTTTAAACTTACTCATTAAATTTAGACATATGAGACCTGCGATTCGTTCGGTCCCTTTTCCTGAATTTTTCCAATGGTTTTTGCAAACAATGATTGATTCAAGGCACCTAAAACATCCTCTTCATTTGATTTATTTACAGAGATTATCAAACCTACACCGCAATTAAATGTATTAACTAGATTTTCTTTAGGTATACCGGTCTTTTCCATTAGCCATTTGAAATATTTCCCAGAAGGCCAATCATCAAAGTGATGTTCAATGATAGCCTTTTGATTCTCTCCAAGCATCCGCGGAATATTTTCATCGAATCCACCTCCTGTAATGTGTGAGATAGCATTGATGCTTGTTATTTTTTTTAAAGCTAAGATTTCATTGACGTACACATGAGTTGGTTTTAGAAGTATGTTCCCTAGTTTTTCACCATCAATTTTTTTTTCGAGATCAATATCAAACTCATTTATAACCTTACGGATTAAGGAAAAACCATTAGAGTGAAAACCAGAAGATTCTATCCCAATTAAGATATCATCATTTTTAGGACCTTCTATACCTAAAATTTCACCTTCCTCTACAACACCTAGTGCAAACCCTGCGAGGTCAAAACTGTTTTCAGGAAAGGTACCGGGGTGCTCCGCTGTTTCACCACCTACCAAGGAACAATTAGCTAACTCACAACCTTTTGCAATCCCTTTGATGACATTTGCAGCTGTTTCAACTTTCAGCTTATCAGTTACATAGTAATCTAAAAATACTAGTGGCTCAGCACCACAAACTATTAAATCATTGACACACATGGCCACAAGATCGATCCCAATAGTATCAAAGTTATTTAATTGCTTTGCTATCTCAATCTTTGTTCCAACACCATCTGTGCAGGTCACTAAGATGGGGTTCTTTATATGTTTCGGAATTCTACTTAGAGCCGAAAATGAACCAAGTCCACTTAAGATTTCTGGTCTTTTTGTTTTTTCTACATAAGGCTTTATTTTATTTACAAGGGCATACCCTGCTTCAACATCAACACCAGATTGTCTGTAGCTCAATTCTTTACGATTTTGTTCTTTATTTTCTGTAGTCATCGACTTAGATTAAATTTTGTTTTATTTTATCAACCTTGGGTAAATACTTCTGAATTAATTAAAGATGTTACAAAAATTTATTTTCTGCATTACATTTCTGCATATGACAAGCATTGTTTCTGCCCAAGAAATATTCAGCTTAAAAAAGTCATATGATTCACAAGTTTTTATAGAAGGAACAGATCAGGTTTCAATTAAACAAGGGATGCAACTTGCTCTATCATCGTTATTAGTGAACCTAAGCGGAAATTCAAAAGTAGTAAATGAGAAATCTATAAGGGCAATGATGGACGCTCCAGAAAAATATATAACTCAATACAAATTAGGCACGGAAGATAAAAAAATTTATGCAAGTTTTATTTTTGAAGGAGACCTTATTAGATCCTATCTATCAGAAAATGAATTACCCCTTTGGCTGTCGAACGACAATTTAATTTTGTCTTATCTCCCATGCAAAGAAGAAAGCGATACCATTAAATCAGAAGAAGAAAATGAGAAATGTAATCAATTAGAAGAAACATTGAATGATTTATCTAGCAGAAGAAATTCTATAATTGCAAATCCATTAATGGATTTAAAAGATATCAATTATTTTGAATCTTTAGCATCAATATCAACTGAAAGATTTATGAAAAGAATATCCAGAAGATACGAAGTAAGTTCCTGGTTATTATGTTTGATCAAAGATGAATTTGGTTTTTTGTTAGATAATCCTAAATGCTTCTCGTCTCTGGGGAAACAGTCCTCTCCCTCTGAAGCCCTCAATGAGTTATTGGATAAAGTTAATTCAGAAAAATCTCTAGTCGTAGATAAAAATATAAAGAATAAAACCTCTATTAGGGTAATTGGTGTAACTGATCTAGCAAATTTAGAAAATGTTTTGAATGACTTGAAATCGCAAGTACTTGTATACGGAGTTACTTTAAAAAAAGTTGAAGGAGATACTCTGGATATTTTACTTTCACATTTTGGTAAATCAGAGGACCTCAAAAACTTACTAAATATCAATGATGATTTTAAAGGAATAGATAATAGTTCTATGAAAGTGGATTCTTACAAATATAATAATAGGTAAGTCATGCTATCTGCTATCCCAAACATCATCACATCTTTGCGATTTATTTTGGTAGTACCCATAAGCTTTTATATTTATCAAGGTAATGATCTTTTGGCTTTGATTCTTTTTATAATAGCCGGTCTATCTGATGGTTTAGATGGGTATTTAGCGCGAAAATTTAATTGGCAAAGTGACTTTGGCCAATTTGCTGATCCATTAGCTGATAAATGCCTGATCATGGCAACCTTACTAGCTTTAGCCTTTTCAGACAAACTTCCTTTGTGGTTTGTATACATAATAATTTCAAGAGATGGAATTGTATTGATAGGAGCAATGCTTCACCTTCTTCTTTTTAATAATAAACAAGCTCTCTCTAATAGATGGGGGAAACATTACACAGGATGGACAATAGCATTATTTATTATCCTTCTAATTCAATCTGCTTTTCAAATTTTACCTTTTTACTTTGAATGGATAGCTATGACTGGGGTGATAATTTTCACATTCTTAAGTCTTTTTAATTACTTTAAGAATGAAGGGAAATTAATTTTTGAACAATTTTTATGAGCGAATCACCCGATCAGCTTAGTTTGAATATAAAACTTGATGACTCTGTAAGCTTGGATAAGTTTATTGAATGCGATAGCAATATAGAATGTTTAAACTTCCTAAAAAATACACTAAAAGAAGACTCTATCTCAAATTTATTTTATATATGGGGTAGAGAAGGGGTAGGAAAATCTTACATCATGCAGGCCCTAAACAGAGAGTTTATAAATCTAGATAAAAGGACCTTTCATTTATCTCTTAATGATAAAAGAGTTTCTTCTCATGAAATTTTACAAAACTTAGAGTCCCTAGATGTCATACTAATAGAGAACATAGATAGTCTTCCAAAAGATGAAGAATGGGAAACTCAAATTTTTTCACTCATTAATAATGCTCTTACAAGCAAAATCAAAATTTATCTTTCTTCATGTAAGGTTTCAAAAGAACTGCAGATAAGCCTTAAAGATTTACAGTCAAGATTATCCTATTTTACTGCGATTGAAATACCTGAAATTAGCAATGAAGAAAAATTAGATGCTTTATCTCAGTCTTCAGCTAGAAAGGGCATTGATTTAGATGCGAAAACAAAAGAATTTATAATCAATAACACCTCTAGAGGCTTATCCGATTTGTTGCAGCTCTTAAATGATTTAGATGTGTATTCACTTAAGAAAAAGAAAAAAGTTACCCCATCACTTATAAGGCAACTATTAAAAGTTAGATCGGACAATCCTCACAAATAATGTAGATTCCCTTTGGGTCATTGAGTTGGTCTATGTCTTTAAGGGAATTTATTACATTTTTTAGTATGAAGTTATCTTTTATGTATGAGGGGGTGATCCAACCAATATAACCTGAAAATCTTTTTGCTAATTGAGCTCTCCAATCAACAGTTTGAATAGGATAGTAAGTTGAGTATTCGGTAATTTCTGCCAGTTCAGCAGCTCTTTTAATGGCCATTTTCAGATTTCCAATTTCATCAATTAAGCCTAGTTCTTTTGCCGAAGACCCGGCCCATACTCTACCTTGAGCAATTTGATCAACTTGATCTATTGGAATATCTCTTGCTTCGCTTACTAATCCTATAAATCTTTTATAACCATACTCTATTTCACTTTGGATTATATTAGACAGACCTTCACTTAGAGGTTGAGTGATGTCTCCTGATAGATCAATCTTTGAAGTTTTGACCCCATCACTATTTATACCAATTTCGTTAAGAGCTCTATCAAATGTAGGAAGCAGACCAAAGATTCCTATTGATCCAGTTATAGTGTTGTGTGAGGCCCAAATTTCATGCGCATTAGCTGAAATCCAATATCCACCGGAAGCAGCAACATTGCCCATGGAAGCAATTATTTTTAAACCCTTTTCTTTCGCTTCTAAAAGCTCTTGTCTAATTTGTTCAGAAGCAAAAACTCCACCTCCACCTGAATCTACTCTAAGTACTATAGCTTTAACATTTTTGTCTTCATGTGCTTCCCTAATAAGTCTTGAAGTTGAATCGCCACCAATTGTCCCTGGCGGTTGTACTCCATCAACTATGGTTCCTTTTGCTACTATGACAGCAATCTTATCTTTGCTTTGCTGCTCTGTTTTCTCTGAACGTATAAGTTGAAAATACTCAAAGCCAGAAATTCCAGCAAAAGACTTCTCATCTTCAGATTCACCAAATAATTCTTTAAGATAAGATCTTGTCTTTGTTCTAGGCATTAGTTTATCAACCAACCCATAATTTAGAAAAGCTTCAGATGTTGAACCGCTTTTAGCTGTTAAAACTTTGTCGGCATTATCAACTAAGTACTGAATTTGATCAGATGTCATCCCTCTATTCTTAGAAACTTCATCTTTATAAGAATCCCAAAGAACATTTAAGTAAGCTAAATTAGCTTCTTTAGCATCATCAGACATTTTGTTATCCAGATAAGGCTCTACCGCAGATTTGTAAGTGCCTACTCTGAAAACATTAAAATCTACCTTGATCTTATCAAGAAAAGATTTAAAGAATAATCTACTTCGTCCGAACCCATCTATACCAATCAATCCATCATTATTCATAATTATTTCATCGGCATATGATGCAAGATAATATCCACTTCTAGAATAATAATCTCCAACAGCAATTATAGTCTTATCTGCGTCTTGAATTCTTTGTAAAGCAACTCCTACATCATATAAAACAGCCTGCCCGGTCCCATCTATGTTATCGAGGCTCAATAGTACATTCTGTACCCTCTCGTCTTGGGCGGCAGATTCAAGAACTTCTAGCAAATCTCCAACGTATAACTCCCTTGGCAAATTACCACTCAGCTGATCAATAGGATCGTTTGACCCTGTAATTTGTTCAACAATCGGACCCATTGGGCTTATTACAAGTGCTTTATTAGTTGGATCTTTAAATTCATCTATAAACAATGAGCTGATAAATGAAAATATTGAAATGATTATGACGATTAAAAAAATTATATTCAGTGATAAAAAAAATAATTTTCCTGAAAAAAGCCAAAAAAGTGGATTACTTTTAAATTTTTCTAAGGGAGTTTTTTGTTCCATATTCTTTTTAGTTTATTAAATTTAAGACATTTTCTGGAGGTCTACCTATGATAGCTTGATTGTTTGAAACAACAATTGGTCTTTCAATTAATTTTGGATTTTCAGACATAAGTTTAATAATTTCAGAGTCGTCCAAAGTTTTTTCTTTCAAGTTCAATTTTTTATATTCGACTTCACCTGTTCGAAGTAATTCTCTGGGTTCAATTTCTAAGAAATCCAAAATTTTTGTTAAATCAGATTCTGAAGGTGGTTCATCAAGATATAGTACAATCTTTGGATTAATTCCTTCCTGCTTTAATAAATCCAATGTTTGTCTGGATTTACTGCACCTAGGGTTATGGTAAATGATAAAATGCTTCATAGGATAAAAAATTAAATGACATTAAAAAATCTATATTACAAGACAAAATATATTTTACTTATAAATCTTATATTTATTTTAAGTGCCTGCTCAGAACCAGATTACAGGCTTGTTGATGGGAGTTCTGGGAAAGTAGATGACTTTTTAGGAAAGTGGTTAATCGTAAATTATTGGGCAGACTGGTGCCCACCCTGTATTAAAGAGATGCCTGAACTAGAAAGTTTTTATAATGATAATAAGGGACAGGCTCTAGTATTAACTTATAACTTCGATAGACTTGAAGTTGAAGAATTGGAAAATCAAATTATCAGATTTGGTGTTAATGTCCCAAGTATTTTAAATGATCCTGGAGTATTATTTGGATGGGAGTCTCCACCAAGCTTACCAGCTACCTTTGTTCTTGATCCTGAAGGTAAGCTCATCCACACACTAATAGGACCCCAAACACAGGAGAGCCTCGAAGCTCTAATAGGGCTTTGAAAATAACTAATTAATAAATATTTCTGGATTTATAGGTATACCCAGGAAATATACCTCCCAATGTAAATGAGGTCCCGTAACTCTTCCTGTACTTCCAACATATCCAAGTACTTCTCCTGCAATCAACGATTGGTTCATAACGACAGCCTCTTCACTCATATGAGAATAACTACTTACTAAGCCATTTCCATGATCTAGGTAAACGACATTTCCTTTATAAAAGAAATTACCGATGAGAATTACTTTACCATCTAAAGGAGCTCTAACAGGTTCACCTTCATTGGCAGCAATATCCAAACCGATGTGTCTATTCCTAGGCTCCCCATTTATAAACCTTCTCACACCAAATTCACTGCTAGTTATACCTGTTACGGGAATATCCATCTTTGTTTTCTTGAAATCTGAAGACGATAAAGTATTTTTCGCGGTCAAACCTTCTAGGTACTCTCTTTCGATTCTTTCTTGCATTGAACTTGGAGGATTGACTAAGTCTTTATTCTGTATCTGTATCCTAGATTCCCTATAAAATTTATTCTCAATACTTAGAGTGTCTATCAGTTCATCATTGAGAATTACTTCAATTTTATTTTTACTATAGGTAAGTGGAATTGGAGCAAGAATGTTTGCATTAAAATCATCATCTCTACAAATCGTAAATTTGAGATTACCTATTTGTAATTTATTCTTTAAATCTGAATCATTCGACTTCAGATAGTAGTTAACCAATCCTCCTGGATAATTTTTATCTATAGGAAAAGAACAGTTTTCTTTTTTATTAAGATTAGGAAGATTTGCACAGGATGATAATAAACATATCAATAAAACTAAAGACCTACTCTTCATCAATCTTATTAAGTATTTGAGCAAGAATTTCTCCTTTTTGAAATCTTGCTTTAATCTTTTGATTTATCTTTAACTCTTCAGAAGAGGTAATAACTTTATTAGTATCATCTGTAACAATTGAGTAGCCTCTGCTTAATACAGCTAAAGGACTTACCGCCTCTAGAGTATTGATATTTTTTAGGTAGCTTTTTTTAGTTTTCTCAATATTCAATTTTATGGAGTTAATAAGATTTAAATAACTTTCGTTTATTTTAGTTTGTTTAAATTTGATTTCTGTTACTGGAGAAGAGGCCTTCAATTGTGATGTATTTCTCTCTAATCTATTTTTCTTATCTAAGGCTATATTTAATAAAAGATCTTTCATCCTTGTCTCAAAATTATCTAATTTTTGTGATGTCTCTCTCAATTTTTCGCCAGGATGTCTGATGAGAGCCATTTTAAAATCGAGAACTTCTTTTAAGGCTTCAATTTTATTTAGTAATCCCTTTTCAATATAGTCTTTATTCCTTGAGAAGGATTCCAATAAATTAGTATGATTCTGACTTATTATTTCAGCGGCTGCAGACGGCGTTGGAGCTCTTAAATCTGAGACAAAATCGCTAATTGTGAAGTCTGTCTCATGACCAATGGCACTAATTATTGGAAGTTGTGACTTTGAGATCTCTCTTGCAACAGATTCCATATTAAAACACCACAAGTCTTCTATTGATCCGCCACCTCTAGCTAAAATAATCACATCAAAATTTTCTACTTTATTAGCTCTCCTTATTGCTTTAACAATTTCTTCATCTGCCGTTCTTCCTTGAACTTGCGACTCCACCAAAGTGAGCTTTATAAATGGTGATCTTCTTCTAAGCACATTTATGATGTCTTGAAATACTGCCCCAGTTTCCGATGTTATTACAGCAACTGATAAAGGAAGATTAGGAATTGACTTTTTTCTATTTTGATCAAAGAGACCATCATTTTCTAACTTTATTTTTAGATCTTCAAATGCTTTTAGTAATGCTCCTTCACCAAAAACTTCGATATGTTTAACATTAAATTGATATCTTCCTGAAGGTGCGTAAATACTAATATTGCCATTTAGAATTAATTCATCTCCGATTTTAGGATCAAATAAAACATTTTGGTTTTCAAATTTAAACATGACACAACTCAAAGAAGACTTCTTGTCTTTTATGGTAAAGTACCAATGACCTGATCCATGAGCTGTGAAGCTAGAAATTTCGCCCTGTATCCAAACATTAGATAAATCCTTTTCTAATAAACCTTTAGCAAGGTTATTAATGTCAGATACCGAAACAATTTCTTGATTATTCGATGGAACTTGGCTCATGTTACAAAAGTATAACTGAAGATTTTGAACGAAGAAAAAAATATATCGAGAGAGCTTGTTAAAGGTATTTTCTTATTAATTATTGGTGCTTCAATGTTGGGGGGTTCAGGAATTTTTGTGAAACTTAGTGATTCTTCACCTTCTTTGATCGCCTTTTATAGATCCCTTTTTGCATTGCCTTTTTTATATGCATGGATGAAATTTGAAGAGAGAAATAGTTCCCCAAGTATAATTTTGGATAAAAAAATATTTTTCTTTCTGTTATTAGGAGGATTGTGTTTTGCTTTGGACATGTCGATTTGGAATTGGTCTTTGTCCTTTACCTCAGTTGCTAACGCAACTCTCATGGCAAATATAGCGCCAGTCTTTGTTGTTATCTTCGGTGTCTTATTTCTTGGCTACAAAATTGAAATCTCTTTTGTAGTAACTTTATTGCTTGCATTACTGGGCGTATTTCTTGTCATTTTGCCTGGAGAGCAAATAATGGTTTTCGGGGATTCATTGGGAATCCTAGCTGCTGTTTTTTATGCAGGATATATATTATCTATAAAAGATCTGACCAATATTCTTCAACCAGCAAAGACTCTTTTTTTGGTAACAATAATAACTACTCTTTGTTTGCTTCCCATTAGCTTGATTGAAGCGGAAAGCCTGAATCTAAGCAAATCAGAGTTTTTTATACTCATTTCTTATGCTATTTTTTCTCAAACTTTTGCGCAAGGTTTGATAACTTCAGGAATTTCAAAAGTTTCCGCTCATTTATCTTCGTTAATACTTTTGATGCAACCTGTGGCGGCTGCATTTTATGGATGGTTTTTTCTGCAAGAGTTGTTGAGCCCTTTACAAATGGCTGGGGGATTAATAGTTTTGGTAGCTATTTATTTAGCTTCTAGAAAATAAGTTAATCCCATTTTGGTTCTCTTTTCTCTAGAAAAGCTGCTATACCTTCTTGAGCATCAGGACCGGCAAATGTTTCAGCACTCTTCTTACCAAGATACGGAAGAGCTTCATCAAAATTCATTGCATCTTGATTAACATAAGCTTCTAAACCGAATTGCATTGTTCCAGGTGCTAAATTTGCTAGATCAGACGCTAGTTTATCAACAGTCTTATCTAATTGATCGCTAGGCACAGATTGATTAATCAAACCCCATTCCTCAGCCTTCTTAGAATCAATTGCTTGACCTCTCATGCAAAAATCTAATCCAGCCCTTTTTGGCATAACTCTAAATAATCCAGCCATAACCATATGAGGCCAGACACCTCTTAGAATCTCTGGAGCTGAGAACTTTGCCTCTTCAGTTGCAATAGCATGTGTGCAATTCGTAACCATTAAAAGGGCGCCAGCATGAACTGAGCCTTGTATCTTGCAAATTACAGGTTTGTATAAATGTCTAATGAGAAGACTAATATCATCAGATCCTTCTATTTTTGGAACATTTGATTCTGCCTGTTCTCGTCTGAGATCAGCTCCTGCGCAAAAAACATCTCCTTCGGCAGCTATTATTACAACTCTGATTTCCCTCTCTTGCTTTGCATAAGATAATGCATAGCAAATTTCATTCATCATTACATTATTAAGAGCATTTTTCTTTTCGGGCCTATTAAGGGTGATGGTGAGTACATTATTATCTACATTTATTTTGGTAGCTTGAAATATTAATCCTTCAAGAGATAATTTATTTGTCATAGTCATATTAATTTTTTAAAAAATCGGGTATTTCAATATCTTTAGCTCTTAAGTATTCGCCTAAAGATTTTGCTTGGCCATCTAGACGAGTCGAGGAGGAAACTCCATCTTGCAAGATGTCATGAACATAGAAATTCAGTGAGAGTATATTGGGTAGTTCGTACCTATCAATTTCATATTGTTTCAAATCCGGTAAAAGCTCCTTAAGCTTTTCTACTGAGAGAAATTCATATAGATATGAATACGCGTCTTGAGTTTTGGCCCAAACGCCTAAATTTGCACATCCGCCTTTATCTCCAGATCTGGTTCCATAAAGGCTTCCAAATTTTGCCTTAGAAACATTTTCATAAGAAGGCACTTCATTTTCATAAGGTTCCTTTTGATAATAAGTTTCCTCGAAATCCATTTGACTGGTTGGTTCTACTTCTATTTTTTTTCCTTCAAAATGAACATTTTCTTTTATAAATTTACTATCGATTAAAGCAGGCCAATATTGAATATAAGGACCTGAAGGCATTCCTGATCTCCCCGTATAACCTGGGATGCTCGCTAAACCTAATTCAACTATCTTTGCACTAAAAAGTCGTCCAACTAGATCAGGGTTTTGTGACATTACAGAAATTCTTAGAGATGCTTGCGCCTCTTCATTAGATATCGGATTATCATGATCTGTCCTTATGAGTTGAATATCAACATGATCAAATTGATCCTTCCCTCCAACATTTTCAAATATAAGATCTGTGACTAGTTTAGCTTTGTCTTCTATATCAATCCCCGTTAAAAGGATTTCTGTTCCATTTCTAAAACCGCCGGCAAGGTTAACGCAAACTTTATGAGTTTTCGGGGCACTTGAACCTCTGCATCCACTAACAAAAACTCTATCTTCTGCTTCTTGTTCCATCTTCAGAGTGTCAAAGTGTCCTATAACATCAGGATTCATATAAGCAGGTGAACCAATTTCATATAACAGTTGGGCAGTTACTGTTCCTACGGATACTAACCCACCAGTTCCCGGATGTTTTGTTATAGTAAAACTTCCATCCTCATAGATTTCTGCGATTGGGTAACCCATATTGAAGAAAGAGGGGACTTCATGAAAAAAAGAGTAATTACCACCAGTCGCTTGGGCTCCACATTCTATAATATGACCAGCAGCTAAAGCACCCGCCAAGGCATCAAAATTATCTCTAGACCAATTATATTTCCAAGCCGCAGGACCAATTACTACTGCAGCATCGGTCACTCTAGGACATACAACTACGTCAGCGCCATTATCTAAGGCTTCTTTTATACCCCAGGCACCGAAATATGCATTTGCTGTCAGAGGTGGTTTTGAGTAATCATGCAGAGAAATACCTTTTTCCATATTAGCTAGAGGCTCATTAGCTTTCTTTAACTCTTCAAACCTTGGAATAAGATCATCTCCATCAATATAAGCAACCTTTAGATCTAAATTTAATTCTTGAATAATTTCTTCAATTTTATTTGCCATAGAGGAGGGATTTAGGCCTCCTGCATTCGTGACTATTTTTATATTTTTTTCTTGGCAAGTTACAGCTACATCTTTGAATTGTTTTAAGAAGGTTCCTACATACCCTTGATCTTCTCCTCTGTTCATCTTTTGGTTGTAGAGGATTGTCATAGTTAGTTCAGCTAGGTAGTCACCTGTTAAAACATCTATAGGTCCACCGTCAACCATATCCTTTGCAGCTGAAAGTCTATCTCCATAAAAACCACTGCAGTTTCCTATGATTATTTTATCTTTAGAGTTTGCCATACAATTAGTTGTCTACGACCATTAATAGAGCACCATTCTCTAATTGATCATCCTTTTTAATTAAAACTTTGGTAACCTTACCATCCTCAGAAGCTTTAACCTGATGTTCCATTTTCATGGCTTCTAGTATCACTAGGGTGTCTCCCTTTTTAACTTTTGAACCTACTTTAACTTTTAAATCAATTACTTTTCCCGGCATCGGTGCAATCAATCCACCGGCCTGAACCTCTGAACCAGGTAAGGTAAATCTTGGCAATATCTTAAAGAGAGCATCACCCCATGGCCCATGCACAACGATCTTGTCATCATCTTGAGTAATTTTTGAATAGAATCTTGAGTTGTTAATTTCAATATCTATACCAGATGATGTCCAGTTTATTACTTTTGCGGTTGTTTCTTCATTTACCGCAAAAGACCCATCTCTATTAGCCTTATAAGTTACTTCAACTTCATTATCTAAATAGCTTAGAATTATTTTTTGTCTTGGAAGACGCGAGTTTCTCCAACCAGTCGGTATTTCTTTTAGGATATTTGCATTTTCTCTATTTTGACCTTGAATCCACAAAGCTGCGGCTGAGGTTGCATTTTCTAGAGAAGGCCCTTCAAGAACAACTGCTCTTTGAGGATTACTTTTTTCAATGAAGTCTGAAGTTGTTTTACCTTTTAAAAAGTCTTCCGACCTCAATGAAGCTACTAAAAAATCTCTGTTAGTAGTTACTCCTCCAATATGCAAGCTCTCTAGGGCTAAGGCAAGTTTATTTGCCGCATCCACTCTAGTTTTGCCTTTAGTTATAACCTTTGCAAGCATCGGATCGAAATCCGTACCCACCACTGATCCTTGTTCTATACCTGTATCCCATCGTGCATCTATATTTGCATCACTTTCATAAGCAATAAGGGTTCCTGTCGCAGGTAAAAAGTCGTTAGAGGGATCTTCCGCATATAATCTAGCTTCAATAGATGAACCTTTCCATGTAATATCATCTTGAGAATAACCAAGCTCTTCTCCTCTTGCAATGCGTAATTGTTCATAGACTAAGTCTTTTCCTGTAACTTCTTCAGTGACAGGATGCTCAACTTGTAATCTCGTATTAACTTCTAGAAACCAGAACTCTCCTGTCTTATCATCTACTAAAAATTCAACAGTACCTGCGGACTCGTATTTAAGTTTTTTAGCAAGCTTAATTGCTGCATCACCCATCGCAGCTCTCATCTTCGAATCAACTCTTGGAGAAGGAGATTCTTCTATGATCTTTTGATGTCTTCTTTGTATAGAGCATTCTCTCTCACCGAGGTGAACTACATTTCCTTGAGAATCTCCTAAAATTTGTATTTCAATATGCCTAGAAGAAGCTACATATCTTTCTATAAAGACTCGATCATCTCCAAAACCAGTCTTAGCTTCTCTTTGAGCTCCAGCAATTGCTTCTTTCAGGTCTTTTTTATTTTCAACTATCCGCATGCCTTTTCCACCACCGCCTGCCGCAGCTTTTATAAGGATTGGATAGCCTATTGTGTTTGCTTTTTTGGGATCAGTGGTCATTGGTAGAGTAGGGACTCCGGCCTTTTCAGCTATATCTTTAGCTTTCAACTTATCTCCCATTGAAGTTATAACTCTTGAATTAGGTCCTACCCAAATCAAGCCCTCTCTTTGAACAGCTCTGGCAAATTTTGCATTCTCAGAAAGGAAACCATAACCGGGATGAATTGCTTCAGCACCAGTTTGTTTGGCAGCATTTATTATTTCGCTACCATTTAGGTAAGAGTCACTTAACTTTATCGATTGATCTGCCATTTGAACAAACGGCGAATAGGTGTCGGCCTCTGTATAGACAGCCACACAAGAAATGCCCATTTCATGAGCAGTTTTGATAATCCTGCAAGCTATTTCACCTCTATTTGCTATTAATAATTTATGAAAAGTCATAATCTGTATACTCCATATCCAGGTGAACCTTCGATATTTCTTCCATTAACTAAAGACAAACACATTCCCAGTACAGTACGTGTATCTCTAGGATCTATAATCCCATCATCACTAATTGCACCAGTTGCTCTTAAGGCTAAAGAACCTTCCTCTTGAGCTTTTTCAGCAAATGCAACCATTTTGGCATCTTCTTTTTCATCAAATTTTTCTCCCGTTCGTGCAGCTCTAGCTCTACGAACTATCGACATTACTCCTGCAATTTGCTGAGGGCCCATAACTGCAACCTTCGCTGTTGGCCATAAAAAGGTAAATTTATTGTCATAAGCTCTACCAGACATTGCATAAGTTCCTGCCCCGTAACTGGCCCCTAAAATTATAGTGAGATGAGGAACGGTCGAGTTCGAAACGGAATTTAAAAATTGAGCACCTCTTTTAATTTGACCAGCTTGCTCATAGTCCTTTCCAACTACAAAACCCGTAATGTTGTGCAGAAAGATAATAGGTATGTCTATTTGATTACATAATTGTACAAATTGACCACCCTTAGCTGCTGTATCCGGAAAAATAGGCCCATTATTGCCCAATATACCCACCGTATATCCATGAATAGTTGCGAACCCGCATATTAAGGTGGGCCCAAAAAGAGGTTTAAATTCTTCAAATCTAGAGCCATCAGTAATACGTCCAATAACTTCCCTAACATCAAGAGGTCTTTTTAAATCTGGGTCAACTAATCCCAAAAGATCTTCAGTATCTAAAATTGGATCATCAGATTTCATAGTAGGCTCTTTACCTTCTTTTCTCCAATTTAAGTGAGATACAACTTCTCTTCCTATCCTTAGAGCATCCATTTCATCTTCAGCAAGATAATCAGCAAGACCTGAAAGTTCGGCATGCATTTGTCCTCCACCAAGGGTTTCATCATCTGATTCTTCTCCAGTAGCCATTTTTACAAGTGGTGGACCACCAAGAAACACTTTTGATTGCTTCTTGATGAATATATTATAATCAGACATACCAGGTTGATAAGCTCCTCCAGCTGTAGAAGAACCAAAAACAATTGATATAGTTGGGATTCTTAATTTTGACAGTTCTGTAACTTCGTAGAAAGTTCTTCCTGATTCGGCAAAGTGACCAGCACCTAATATAGTTCCAGCTGCTCCTTTTTTGCCTTTGCCTCCACCCATTCTCAAATCACCACCAGCCGACTCCACGAATTGAACATAAGGAATTTTATTGACTCGCGAAATTTCCATTGCTCTAGACCATTTCTTACCTGAAAAAGCATGCATAGCACCAGCCAGAACAGTAGGATCATTTGCAAAAATAACTACTTCTGTTCCTGCTACTATTCCAATCCCAGCTACAGCACCTCCTCCAACAGGATAATCAGAGGCATAAGCTGCTAAAGAGCTTATTTCCAAGAAAGGTGTATCGGGGTCTAAAAAGTTTGCAATTCTATCTCGGACAGACATTTTGCCTCTAGCGGCTAGCCTCTCGTGGTGATGCATTCCTCCACCAAGTTCAACGTAATCGAGTAAGTCTTCAATGCCATCAAGTTTTTCTAACATAGCATCTTTATATTGATTAAATTCATCAGATTTATTATCGATGTTAGTTTCCAAGGCAGGTGCTAAAAGGGTATTTTTCATATCTTGACTGTATAATGCTCTCCAAAGCGCTCTTTTAAAAATTGTCCAAAAATAAGTTACCGAATATTAACAATTGAGAGTTAGTAACAAAAGGATATTTTTCTAAAATTACTCATGCAAGCTAATCGTTTCCATATAGGAATGGTCATGGAAGAAATCAATAGGAATTTTATTGATCCTATCTTATTAAATAAATCAAAAAAGAAAGCTAAAGGCATAGAGGAAATTACTTTTGCTTACTACATTATTTTAAGAGCAGAAGATATTGCTTCAAAAGAAGAATTTCCACTAAGAAAATTCTAATTCTTCTAAAGGATATATAAATATCTTTTCGATTAAAAATATCATTGAATTTATATATACTCAGTACTACTTCTTGGAGAGAAATTATGAGTAATATTAATGAAGTAAAAGAATTTGACGCTGTAATAATTGGCGCCGGGTTTGCAGGAATTTATCAACTTCTAAAACTTAGAAGACTTGGGTTGAATGTAATTATCCTTGAAAAGGCTGATCAAGTTGGAGGAACTTGGCATTGGAATAGATATCCTGGAGCCAGATGTGATATTCCGTCTCTTGAATACTCATACCAATTTGATGAAAGCTTGCAACAAGAATGGAATTGGACTGAGAAGTACTCCGCTCAACCAGAGATCCTTGAGTATCTAAACCATGTTGCAGATAGGTTTGAGTTAAGAGATGGCATTCAGTTTGAGGAAGAGGTTGAGAGTGCTAAATTCAATGAGGATAACTTAAAATGGAATCTAACTACCAATAAGGCCTCATACCAAACAAAATTTTGTATTTTTGCCACGGGTTGTTTATCTATTCCCAATAAACCTAATTTTGATGGTATAGAAAACTTTGAAGGAAAATTACTTCAGACGTCAAATTGGCCTCACGAAGAACAGGATTTCACTGGACAGAAAGTTGCAATTATCGGCACAGGATCCTCTGCCATTCAGTCAATACCTATTATTGCTGAACAAGCAGAAGAACTATATGTTTTTCAAAGAACACCGAATTATTCAATCCCATCAAATAATGGTCCGATGGATAAAAGCATAGAGAAAGAGATAAAGGCTAGATATTCAGAATTTAGAAAAGAAAACTATTTGAATGGCTTTGGTATAGCAGGTATTTCCGATGAATCTTTAATTTCTGAAACTGAGTTAGAGGAGGTGCACCAGCAACTTGAAGAAAATTGGCAAAGTGCGGGACTCGGTTTTTTTGGAGGATATGCCGATATCCCTATAGATAAGGATGCAAATGAAGTAGCTGCAGAATTTGTGCGAAATAAGATCAAAGAAATAGTTAAAAATCCTGACACTGCTTCATTGCTTTGTCCAGATTATCATATCGGAGGTAAAAGGTTATGTGTTGATTCAGGTTATTTTGAAACATTCAATAGAGAGAATGTTCATTTAGTAGACTTGAAAGCAAATCCAATACAAACAATAAATTCTAATTCAATTGAAGCACATAAAAGTTATGAAATAGATACTTTGATATTAGCTACAGGTTTTGATGCTATGACTGGGGCTCTTACAAATATTGATATTACTGGAAGAGAAGATATTAAGTTAAAAGATCAATGGGAGGAGGGAGCAAAATCATATCTAGGAATAGGTATTTCAAACTTTCCAAATCTTTTTACTATTACGGGTCCTGGGAGCCCATCAGTCTTATCTAATATGATGCCTTCAATAGAACAACATGTTAACTGGATAACTGATTGCATAGATTGGATGCTTAAAAATGATAAAGCAGTTATTGAGTCTTCCGAGACAGCCGAAGAAGAATGGATGTCTTTAGTAAATGAAATAGCAGATATGACGGTTTTCACGGACACGAAGTCCTGGTACAACGGATCAAATATAGAAAAAAAGGCAAAGGCATTTTTACCTTTTATCGGAGTGCCAGTTTATACAGAAATGATTGAAGAAGTAGTCAATGAAGACTACAAAGGTTTTATATTTGATAGGATGAACTAGCTATTAAACGAAGATATAAGTATTAAGGAGCATCGCTCCTCCCATAAACACAAGGCAAGCTGCCTGAACAACAGTAGGAATCACTACAAACATTACAAGAGGGTTAAAATTCATCTTATTCATATAATCTTCCTCTCTCCATTCTTGATAAGTACTTTCATCAGCCTGTTCTTTCACAATCTTTAATCTTGACATGATTTATATCCTTGAAAGATAGTCATCTAACCTTTCTTGATTCATCAGAAAAGTTTTTTTGTAAGTCTCAGCTTTTGCTCTGATTGAGTCTAGATTAGAAGAAGATTCAACTTTTATAACTCCTATCATGGCCATCATATTGTGAGGAGTGCATTGATAGACATAGACACCTTCTTCAGTCAAAGTGACTTCTATATCTTGATTCATAGCACCTACCCAAGGTTCAGCTCCATCTGGAATCATGCCTTCGACCGAGGAAGAATTGTGAGCGACATCGGTTGCGACAAATTTTACTGTGTCACCTTTTTTGATGGAAAGAACTGCTGGCTCAAAAACCATCATCCCTTCCTTGCCTGCATTAAGCATTTTAACGACGTGGTCTTGCGAGAAGGCTGAGAGGGTGTATAGAGTAAGAAATAGTATATATGCGAGCTTTTTCATGCTTTCATTATATACTAAACTTATTATTAAATATAAGTTATATTTATACTATATCGAAAGTTAATCCAGCTTTTTTTATCAGCCTATCAATTAACTTTTCACCCATAGATGGTGCAGGAGTATATATACCGCCTGCAAGATTTGAACAGTCTTGAACGAGGCAAAGGGCACTTTCAGCAATCATTTTTGATGTTGATCCATAACCTGGATCCATATCTCCAGTAACTCTCGCTGCTATTGATTCCTCTTCTAGATCAGCAAAAAACAAGACATCATAGTTTCCTTGCTCTCTAGACTCCTTAGAAGGGCCTTCACCGGGTTGGGGTAAATTGTCACCACCCATCGGGTTTCCAGAAGACATTGCTTTAGCTATCTGTTCTCCTTCATCACCTTCTCCTGCGATCATCATCTCGTCATAACAAAAATCTTTTCCATAAGCATGATCCAACAACGCATTTGATCTGTGTATATTTTTTGTATTTATCGGGGCCATCACAAATGGTGCTAACCACACATTCATTTTTTCATCTAGAAGAGGTTTGGAATCATCAAGCTGTGATGGTCCTTCAAATCCTTCCGTTAATGAAAAGGGATTTGCTAATACTTTTATTAGTTCAGGTTTTTCTTTGAGAGTTGACATCGTTGCACCTAGAGAAGCAATTGTTCCACCGGAAAATTCTCCGTTCATCGCTTTAACTCTTCCCCTAACATGTGGAGCCGGTTTCCCAAACTTCTCCTTTGCAGCATTTTGTACAAAATAGACCCCCAAATCAAAAGGAATACTGTCAAAGCCACACGAAAACACAAGTCTGGCTCCAGATTTTTGAGCCGTTTCTTTATGAGCATTTATCATTTCGTACATCCAACCGGGCTCTCCTGTTAGGTCAACATAATCTGTTCCATTTTTAGCACACGACTCTACTAATTTTGAACCGTAAAGCTGATAAGGACCTACTGTTGTTAATATACACTTAGCTGAAGTTGTCATTTTGTCTAAAGAATCTAGATCAGTGCTATCTACTTCTAGTATTGTTATATCTTCATTGAGGTTTAGATCTTTTTTTACCTCGAGAAGTTTCTCAGTATTTCTTCCGGCAATTGCGTATTTGATGGATTGATCATCTCCATACTGATCATGCATATATTCTGCTACTAATTTACCGGTATAGCCACTTGCTCCAAAAATCACTACATCAAATTCTTTTTCAGACATTTTTTCTCCCTTATTTTATGAATAAAACTATTTTACATGACATAATCAATGGATAAACATATAGGTCGCCAGTCAATAGGATTAAACATGAAATATCTACATACAATGCTGAGAATAAAAGATGAAGAAACTTCGTTGAAGTTTTTTATTGATGCTCTTGGTCTTAAAGAAATCAGAAGAATACCTGTCGAAGAGGGCAGATTTACTCTTTTCTTTTTAGCTGCTGAAGGCGATGAAGGTTCTCAAATAGAACTTACTTATAATTGGGATGGTGATGATCTAGGTGAGGGATCTCGAAACTTTGGCCATTTAGCTTACCAAGTGGAAAATATCTATGATGTCTGTCAAAGGCTTAAAGAAAAAGGGGTAGAAATAAATAGGCCTCCTAGAGATGGGAGGATGGCTTTTGTGAAGTCTCCAGATAATATATCTATTGAAATATTACAAAAGGGAGATGCACTTGAGCCTGCAGAACCTTGGCTATCAATGGAAAATATTGGAACCTGGTAACAAGATATACTTTTAAAATAAAACGAAAAGTTAATTCAATTAAGGTTCCTTATTCGGATCTCTTCTTTCATCCAATCAATTACTATATTTAATCTATTTTCAAGATCAGTAACATGCTCAGCTAAAAGACCCGAAGCATCTGTTACGTTATTCATTGTTTCGGCATGTTGAATTAGGGTGATAATATTGTTACTGATTTCAAGCTGTTGAGCTTGCAAATCTTGAATTGTGCTTTCGAGATTTTCTATTTTTTTTTCTAATTCTACTATCTGAGCTTTTAATAATTTTTCAGTCATTTCCTAGTGTAGTTAGATTTGGACTAAAGCCTCCTTTGAGTTTCCACTTTCCGTCTTTGTTTACAAGTAAATAAGTTACGTCACTCGTTAAAATAATTTCATTATCCTTATCCAATCTTGAAAAATTTACTTGAACCATAGAAGTATCATTATCATTGTAGAGCACTTTAGAGCTATTAATTTTTGAATAAGACCATCCGTCTTTTTTTAAACCATTAAAATTTATTGCATCGCTATATTTTTCTTCGAGGACTGCATTCTTGCCCATGATGTATACGAAGGGAGAGTCAGAGTTTTTGTTAATAGCCAAAATATCTTCATTATTAAAATCTTCAAAGAACACTTTTACGGTTTCCTCAGGACCGGCGTTTAGATGACCTAAAAGAATTAAGCTGAATAAGAAAAAAACTTTTTTCATTTTTATATATGTGCGATGCATTTAATTTCAATTTTAAGGTTTGGCTGAACAAGAGCGTTTACACCTATCAACGTTTGGGAGACTTCGGGCTTACAACCATAAATTTTTTCTCTTTCCGCGAAGATCTCTGATACGTTTTCCATGCACTCATCAATGTCGGTTACAAACCAGGTTTCATCAACTATATTTTCAAGAGTTCCTCCAAAATGATCTAAAATTTTTAAAATATTCTCGTAACACATGATCATCTGACTTTTTAAATCATCAGGTGTGTTCCCATTATCATCGACAGCAATTTGTCCTGCCATGGTAAGTACGTTACCCACTTGCACGCCTTGTGAAAAAAAGTCTGCATAAGGGCCTTCTCTTAATAATTTCTTTTCCATTTATGCTCCAAAAATTGTTACAAGAATTATTCCAAAAAATAATGCTAAGAGAATCGATTTGAAGTCTTTTCTAATCCGATTCATACATCTCTCTCATCTTTAACATATCATCTATATGTTTCTTATCTTCTTCAGAAGGTAATTCCTTTTCGCTTTTGCTATTGTCCAATAGCTCAGCAATTTTATCTTTTTCTTTCCTAAGCTCCTTGAGTAAGTAAATTATGAGGACTGTATTTAGGATACTTATAAAAAGTATTAAATAAAGCATTGGATAATCAAAGAAAATCTATCTCAATTACTGTATCAGGAAACCACTTCTAGAAAGATTTACTCTACATTCAGCCATAGAAGCTTCTAAATCCGCTTCAGGTGTATTACCTTTTGTAGCTTCTTCAAAATACTCTGTAAATTCTTGTGCAAAGTCAGGGAATGAAGGAGATCTACCAATCCAATAAACAGTAGTTATGTCTTGACGTTCTATAGGTTGCCATATTTCAGCACGGTAGTCCCAGCCTTTACTTTCAAGTACTTCATTAAACTCATCTTTTATAGATGTAATCTGATCCAATGAACAATTATCATTAAGCTTCATTTCTACAACATCTCCATACTCACTGGCACTTATTAGAAAAGAGGTTATTGATAAAACAATAATAGTAAATAGTTTCATATTTTCTCCTAAATTAATTTGAATCTAAAAATCTTTAAGTTTTTAGTTATAACTTTCTTAATAAAAAAATTCAATAACTAATGTCAATAGACCATAAAAGAAAAAGGCCCTCTTAGGACCTTTTTCAGTTAAAAGAAAGAGTGGTATTTATCCTCTCATAGATAAACCAACATACTCTCTTGGATTAGAACAAGAAAAGCCTTCTAAATTTTGAGCGGCTTCTGAATCTTGTAGCTTATCCCAGAATAATTCTCGGTTGACTCCCATACCATCAATTGAAGAGGTATAAAGTAGTCTGACAAAATCTGCGTCACCATCATAACCTGATCCTGGAAAAATCATTTTTCTTCCAACCGTATCACCCTGAGATTGAGCATAAACAGCAAAGTCCATATACAGGTCATATACTTGTCTGCCATTATAACCCTCATCAAATTTACAATCGGAATAGACAGCCATCATCATATCTCCTTCTTCAGGATCACTAGGAGTTGAGACAACCCACTGGAAAGTACTCATTTGCCTATTGTTTGTGACTGGCAAGCTCTTTAGCAGTTGAGATCCTCCTTGAGTCATCCAGGCATTAAGTGCAGCGTATTGGGCAGACTGAGTTGGAAAGTTATTTACCCAGACAACATCCATTGAAGAAAGATCAGAATGGAAATACGGAGTCAGGATCCCAATGGTCATATCATCATAAACGCCTTTATCTTCTGCCCAATCTGCAAACTTATCGTACCATTTAGTAAGATCATCTAAATCCTTGCCCTTATTGAATTGGCCTATGTAGTACTCAGCAGCATTACCTTGTGGTTCATATCTATATTCGTCTTCTTCTGCAAAAAGACCAAAAGAAAATACCAATACGAAACCTAATATATATTTCATAAAATTCTCCCATGAATGATTGTTTAATTAGAAAAAAAAATGATAAAGGTTATATAGAAGAAAATATATATCTTTCTTTATTATTTTTATCTGGCCCTGATACTTTTTTCCATTGCACAATTAGGGCATTTGTATTTATATTTTAAGGAGATAGCAGCATCCAAAAAACTGTTGATTCTCTCAAGCTTCACATTGCATCGAGTGCAGTAGTATATGTTCTTATACTGTTTTCTAAACCATGACAAAATCTTTTTAAACATAAAAAACTAAGAAATAGGTGGATAAATCACTGTTAACATATCTAATTGAGATCATTGTCTTTTTTTCTATATTCCCAGAATGTATCTGCATGTAAAAAAGTATCGTTAGCATAATCTCTAATTTCTTTGAAGTTCATATCCACTGCATCAAATACTTGTTTCCATTGACCTTGTTCTCTTTCAAAAGCTTTACTCAAAGCTTCTTTTATTTCCTCAATAGATTTTTCTAGGTTTTCAATTCTACTTTCAATTTTTTCAATATCACTATCCATTAATTATCTTCCTTTTTTATTTGAGATTTTTACCAAACTTTAGCGTACTTCGCAGTTATTTAGATTAGGCCTTCGGCATGGTTGAGACTTATCCATTAAAATTCCCTTATTAATATCATCAACATTTTGAATGGTACTTGCGAAATTTGAAAATTCATCACAATTAAAATTTCTGTTTCTTTTTTCTTTTGCAATTTCTTTCCTAATTAAGAATTGCTCTTTAGTATGCAATTTTGAAAAGCCAATATCTGTATCTGGGAAACAAAGAAAGAAATTTGAATAGGTTGCCTGACTTCTTTCAATCTCTGAAATATTAAAGGTGCAGCCAACCATAAGACATATCATTATGATGATGGTTTGGATTTTCATTTAAAAGCTTAGATTTGCTTCATCCAATAAGTGAACCTCTCCGTAAGAGTTATTGAGTCTGATAGGTTTGATTTTGTTGTAGTCTTCACTTTCATACCAATCATTAAAAGCTTTCTCGTCTTCGAAGCGAATAACCACCATTCTTTGATTCCTTGTTTCGCCTTCAATTGCTTTAGGTTCATCATCAACTGCAAGCACGTCTATTCCTAGTCTCTCAAACATAGGGAGAACTTCATCTTGATAATCTTTATATCCTTCTTTATTTTCAATATCTATTAATGCAACCATTATTTTGCTCATACACACTCCTAGTTTCTTGTTATTTATTATATTTCCTAAATAATATAGTTATTCGATAGAAATGAAAAAAATATTACAAATAATATTAGCACTTATGGTCTTTAAATTTTTTGCATATGAGGCGCAATCTCTTAGAACAGAATGGGATGATGAAAAATCTATTATGGATCCAAGAGTACAACATTTAAGTTATATTTTTGAAGAAACTGGAGAAACAATACCTTATGCACTATTTATTCCTTCCTCTTACAAGAAAGGGAAGGATATTTCGCTGATGGTGTCGTTGCATGGTCTTACACGCACTTACGATTGGTTAATGGGCTATGAAGGATTATTAGATTTAGCAGAAGACAATAACTTTATGATAGTCACTCCTTTAGGATATACAAGAAAAGGTTGGTATGGGTCTTGGACAAGGGGTTTGGACAGAAGGTCCTTAGAAAAGGAAGGTCGATATAGTGAAAAGGATGTGATGAACGTATTGGCACTCATCAAAAAAAATTATTCTATTGATGCCAACAATATATTCCTTTGGGGACACAGCATGGGAGGCGCAGGGACGTATCATTTAGGCATGAAGTATCCTGAGCTCTGGAAGGCTCTGGCACTGGCCGCCCCAGCACCTCCTCAAGTCAGAAATATAAAAGACTTAAAGATTATTAAAAATAAACCAATTTTAATTCTTCAAGGCACTAAAGATAGATTAGTTTATCCAACAAGAGAGTGGGTAGCTGAAATGAAAAGATTAGAAATGAATTATATTTATGATGAAATAGTCGGAGCCGACCACTCTCTCTTTATTTCCAAAAATAAAGATAACATAAAAAAAATATTTGATTTCTTTATTAAATATAGAGATGCAGGTTAACCAGTAATCCTGTGAGAGATTTTCAAAAATTATTTTATATATCATTAATATTATTTTTCGGAAAAATTATTTCTGCAGAAAATCCTACTGATCTTTTTTACGCAGAATTAAATGATATTGATTTATTTCCTTCTTGTAGCAAATTGAAAGATCCGCTTGCCACAAGGCCAATTCGACAATCTCCACCAAGATATCCAAGAAGAGCTCTTGAGAGGGACGTTCAAGGAACTGTGTTAGTTGCATTGGATATATCAGATGAAGGAAAGGTTATAAGCTCAGAGGTAATCTGGTCTTCTGCCGATAATCCTAAATACGAGAATATATTTGACAAGAATTCGATTGAGGCTTCAAAAAATTTCATTTATGAGCCTAAATTCAATGAATATGGTAACAAAGTTGAATCCAAAGAGCATGCCATTATTGTATTTACAATAGAGGGATTAGAAGAAACTTTAAATTTAGGATCTCAAACTAGAAAATTTAATAGTCTACGAAGAATGTTAAGAGATAACCCTGAAAAGTTCCTAATTGAAGTTGAAACGTTAATAAGTGGAAATGATTTATCAAAGATACAAAGGGCTATATATCTTTATTTCAAAGGCCTAGCACTTTACCAAAAAGGAGCAGAGGTCGAGGAGGTAATTACAATTTTAGAGGATTCCCAAAAAAACTATTATCAGACCTACAGCTATGAAACTGGTAATTTAGAAGAAAAAAACATCGTATTGATGGGAAATAATGAGTCAAAGCTTCATACGTATAATGGAATTTTACTTGGACAATTGTATCTTGAGCAATCAAGATGGAATGAAGCCGCAATCCAAAATGCTTCTGTCATAAGGAACGCTCGGAATCAAAAGATAGATTCACCAAGATACTTACAAGCCTATATAAATCTTGGAATCTCTTCTTATAATCTTAAACAATGGTGTCAGGCTTCTGAAAGTTGGAAGTCTGCAAATGATTTATCAAAAAAAATACAAAGACAATTACCAGAATGGATTTTACCCTTTATAGCTGAGGCAAATAAAAGGCGTGCTTTAGAAACAGTAGAATAATATAATTCGCGATCTTCTGGGCGATTAACTCAATTGGTAGAGTGCCACCTTTACACGGTATGAAGCTCCCTCTAAAAACCCCATTAAATCAACAAATAATCCTTTTAATTCAACATTCTATTTCTTAAGAGTAGGGTAGAAATAGAGGTGAAAAGCACTACATAGGCACTACGAGATTGTTAAGGGAGTAAATTGTTGAATATTGAAATTATTACCACAAATTATTTATTGAACTAAGGAGCTTTTCATGAGCTTATGTTCAGCAATTTTATTTTCTGTAGTATCAGAGAGCGATCCTATACACTCCAGATAGGCAGTAGCATTAATAGTATTTTCAATCTTTTCATTCGTAGTTGGCATAAAAAGAGAGTCAAAAAAACTAGGTTCATTAATTGAGAAGCCAATCTCATTACTACTCAAGATATTCTTTAGCATTGATACTTTGATACCAAAATTGAAATTCTGAGGTGGTTGAATTGAATTGAACTCTTTAATTATATATTCGTAATTCACCGCTGAGACAACGATACCCACTAAATTTCCTTGCTCATTTACTATTGGACCTCCACTATTACCTGGCTGAATAGCAGCATCTATCTGAAATTGAGCGTAATTATTTTCTGCACCTTGGAGAGAGCTAACTATTCCTTTAGTTGTCTTTGATTCAGAGCTAATCCCTTTTCCATACGGATAACCTACAACATATATTTCCTCTGCTCTTGAAGCATCAGTTGTAGAAAGTGGAATGTAGTTGATAGCAGGAGTTTCTGATTTAAGTACAGCTATATCTGTAATGGGATCTGTGATGATCATCTCTAGATTTTCTTTTCGGTCTTTTATTTCTTTGCAACCTTCAACTACATGATAATTTGTTACTAAATATCCGTCTTCGCTAATATAGAAACCGGTGCCTGAACCTAGAAGGATGAGTTTTTCATTTTGATTTTCTCTGATCCTTTCCAGTTGTCTAATTCTTTCCTCTTCTAATTGAGCAAGCCTTTTTTCTTCTTCAAAATCCCTCACCATCTTTACAGAGCCACAATCATATAGAAACGATGCAATATTCACTGAGCTAGGATTAATCTGCAAAAAACCTGTCTCTCTGATGAAATGGTTGACTGCATTTCTAGAACCATTGTTTGAAAAATAAGACGGATCAACTTTTGCATAAAGCCAGATCAAATCTGAACTTATATCAATTTCTGCTTCTAAGGATACCAATGAAGCACCGAGCAGAAGCAAACTATCAAAAGAACCAGCCTTTTCCATAGCCGCTCTAAAATTCGTTTTTGCAACTATTTTGTAATCATCTTTTTTTATTATGTTCCATGGATTAAGTAGCGATATCCATTGTGTATCCTCGCCAATAATGTTGGTTATTAAGAATTGATCAGTTTTTGTGTTAGCTTCGAATGAAAGAGTTTCTCTCTCATATTTGCATTGAGAACCTTCATAGACTTTATCCGCAAGGCTTAAAGACGAAAATATTCCTATCAAGCTATAGAGAATTACTGATTTCATAATTTAACAATAGATCTTGGATTTCATAGAGTCAAGTTGACTCTAGTGACTTACTGATAGTTGAATACTATAATTCGCGATTCTTTGGGCGATTAACTCAATTGGTAGAGTGCCACCTTTACACGGTGGAAGTTACAGGTTCAAGTCCTGTATCGCCCACCATACAACTTGCGAAAATAATTCAATAGTCTAATCTAGAATTTCTATCAAATTTAGAAGGAGCTAATTTTGACTAAGACTATAAATACTATTCAGGACATTAATATCGATTGGCTAAATTCTGCTTTAGAGGGTATTGATGAATTTAAAGAAGATCCCATTAAAGATCTCAAAGTGAATGAAATGGGAGAGGGCATAGGACAATTAGGTCAATTCGCTCTTTTAAAAATACTTAGAGACTCTGGAAAGGTTACAAATATCTTCGCAAAAGCTCAAACACCAAATGAAGATATGGACGATTTAGCAAGAGATTATCTAGTCTACGCTAGAGAGGTTAAATTCTATAAGGATTTAGCTTCAAAAGTAGATGTCAGGACACCTCATCCATATTATGTCGAGTTCAATGAAAAAGAAAATAAGGTTATCCTGCTGCTCGAATTTATGGACGGATGGCAAACTCCAGACCAAATTTCTGGTGCTACAGAGGAAGAGATATTTAAGGCAATTGAAGGCCTCATATCAATTAATAGCAGTTATTGGGGCGAAACAAGTAAAGTGGAATGGCTTCCTGATATGTTGGATGACTATATGTATAAAGCAAAGGACGACATCATTACACATCAACCTGAATTCTTAATAAGGCACAAACATATTATGGATTCTTCTAGACAAGAAGACCTTAGAAAAATCTCCGAGTTTTATCCAACTCTTTGTGAAATATTGTCTCAAGAACCGCTTACGTTAACTCATTTTGACTACAGAGTTGAGAATATATTTTTTAGTAGCGACATGAAGAAATTGGCTGTTATAGATTGGCAGTTAGTGATGAAGAATTTGCCCGGTTATGATCTTGCATATCTTCTTTTTAGCAATACAGACATAGATTTGAGAAGAAATATATTCGAAGATTGTTGCAATGCATACCTTTCTGGTCTTAAAGATAGAAACTTAAATCTCTCACAAGAGGAACTCCATAAAAATATGATGTATTCATTGATGGCTCAAACTATTGTTCCAGTAAACGGAGGTGCAAACTTTGATTTAGAAAATCAGAGAAGTAAAAAATTATTTGAAGTTATCGCAGATAGAATGTTTTCAGCAATTGAGGATTATGATGCTACATCCTATATAGGATAAATAATATTATCAGGGCTCTAATACTGACCATCCAAGAGGTATCTGTTGTTGTGGATTAAAAACTTTTGCTCCTGAAAGGGGATAAGCTCTAGAAGCATCATAGATCTCTTGTTGACTTAGGTAATCACTAGGCAGTAATTCAAATACATCTAAACCTCGTTTAATCTCTGTTGCATAAATGAAGCCATCATAATAATAAGCAGACCAGTAACCTCCCATTACTAGAAGCTCATCATCTATTGGACCTCTATCAAAGAATGCAATTTCTTTTGGATTTGATGAATCGGTAAAGTCCATCAACGATATACCTCCCTGGTACCAGGCCTGCACAAATATATCTCTATCTGGTACAGGTATAAGAGAGCCATTATGTGCTACACAGTTTTCTGTTTCTAGTTGCGGAGCAGGCATTTTGAAGTGACTTCGAAATTCTAATTTCTTATCTACAATATCGTAGATAGCATTTGCACCCCAATCTAGTGGATCCCATGCTCTGCATCTAGCCCTTCCTCCGCCTCCCCATTCATCTGTAAAAATTACTTTTGTTCCATCATTATTAAATGTAGCTGAATGCCAGTAAGCAAAACCTGTATCTGTAACAACATCAATTCTCTGGGGATTATAGGGATCCGTGATATCAAAAAGAATGCCATTTCCAGAGCAAGCACCTGCCGCAATGTTGGCTGTTGGATAAACAGTTATGTCATGACATTGATCTGTGCGTCTGGTTTCCTGTGTTTCTTCACCATGATCACCTCCAGTCCATAATCCGCCAAGTGCACCTGTTTCAGAATCAGCAAAAACAGCTGGACTACTTACAATTTTAGATTCAGAAGGATTTGATATAGGAATCTCAATAATATCAATTCTGAATAAAGCAGTTCTATTATCACCGGCTATATTACCTATACATTCTTCCATTTCTTCTTCATCTCTTACGCCAGCTGTTCCTGAGTTGTAGACAATTATTTTTCCATCTTCATCTGGACCGGATACAACAGAATGCGTATGAGATCCTCTACAAGTCTGGACAGCACCTACTTGCTTTGGTCTTTCTAAATTCGATATATCGAAAATTCTTAATCCTCTAAATCTCTCAGGACTCGCCTCTTTAGAAACGCCTTCAAGACCACAATCTAATCGACTTCTAGTTTGTTCAACTGACATTATGAGAATGTCTCCGACTATAGAGACATCTCCCTGTCCTCCTGGACAAACTACAGATGATATGAGATTTGGTATTCCGTCAGTTTGGATTTCATAAATATTGAAACCATGATAGCTGCCGGTTACCAAAATATTATCTTTAAAAGCCATATCAGTGCTTGCAAAACTGAGAATTGGCCATCTAAGTGAACTCGACATTTCTTCGATAGTTCTTACTTTTTCTTCTTTCTTGTCGTCTTTATCTTCTCTTTTTATTCCTTTACCTTCAGGATTATCTGGATCAAAAAAGCCAACGGGTTTTTTTAGAGATGTAACCAATTTCAGATTTTGGATAGACTCACCAGCATCATACATACCTGGTTTAAGATTAGATCTAGGATCTTCAGAGAGATTCACTAAAATGGCGTTCATTCTTTCTATTTCAACGCCTTGATCATTGATCAATTCAGAAATAAATTCATCTAAAGATGAATCATAAGTATTACCTGGAAATTCTTTTAAAGTTTTGACCATCTCCAAAGCTCCGTCATGATGATTGATCATTAACTTTAAAAATATTTTATCGAAGGTCGTGCTTTTAGACACTTTTAGCTCTTTCAGTTCTTCACTAGATGCCATGCCTGCCATTTTCATATGGTTATGACTAGAAAGATTTTTATTTTCTCCTCTTGATTCAAGCCAATTTTCCATAAAATCGATTTCATCCTCCTGAGAAATATCAATTCTATCTGCCAGATCTAAGATAGTTTGATTATTAGTTCTTTCTTCTGCCAATTCTGACATGAGAATTGCCTGCTGATGATGAACTATCATTCCTTGTAAAAAGTCCACATCAGCTTGTACGTATGAAGTACTAGCTATATTGGTTGCCTCAACTGGATCTAAGGTTTTTGAATCTTCTCCTGGTGCTCCAGGTTGAACAATAGAATGTGAAGTAATGTTGTTTTCATTCGGTATTACTTCCTCATCATTGAGTGAAATATCATTATTGTCCTTTGTATCAGTGCAACCAACTATTACTAAAGTTGATATTAAAAAAATGAATTTCCTCATCTATTTTACCTCAATAATCTTTGAATTTAGATATCAGTTAGTAGTTTATATTTAATCATTATCTTTATCATTTTAAAATTGCATAACTGATTACGGATCTAACCTTCTTCTAATTTTTGATTTAAATCAAGCCACTGCTCCTCAGACAGTTCTATCTCATTTGTTAAACTAACTTGATCCCTTAATAGTGTATGAAAATCTAAGTCTTCATCCTTTTCGTAAGATTTCGGATTATTAAGACTTTTCTCAACTTCTTTTAATTTCCTATTTAGGCGTTTCAATATTTTTTCTACAGCAATTATTTCATTCTTTATTTGTTTTCGATCTATTTTAGGTAGTCCTTTTTCTTTTTTATGCTTCTTTTCGCTTTTAGGCGAAGAATTTTTCAAGACTGATTTTCTGTAATCTTCTAGATCACCTTTAAAATTATCTAAAATACCATTATTTAAAATAAGAAACTCATCTACGGTATTCGCCAATAGATGTCTATCGTGAGAAATTAGAAGTATTGCACCTCCGAATCCTTGAAGAGCAACTGTTAAAGCTTGTCGCATATCCATATCCAGATGGTTGGTGGGCTCATCCATTAGTAATAAATTTGGCTTTTGAAAAGCAATGATAGATAGTGCTAATCTAGCTTTCTCACCCCCAGAAAAGTTTTTTATAGTATTTTTGGTCTTATCGCCAGTAAAATTAAAACCACCTAAAAAACTTCTTATTTCTGACTCTGTTGCATCCTCATTAACCTTAATAAGATGATCTATGGGACTCTGCTCAAGATTGAGATCATCAACTTGGTGTTGTGAAAAATATCCAACTTTTAAATTTTTTCCCTCATATTTGTTGCCTTTTAAAAGGGGCAATTCACCATTAAGACTTTTCACAAAAGTAGTTTTTCCTGCACCATTTACCCCTAATAATCCAATTCTATCTCCTGGGCGTAGCGATATTTTCACATTACTTATGATGGAGGTCTCATATCCAAGATGAGCATCTTCAAGAGTTATTAGTGGATTTGAAATCTTACTTGTTTCAGGTATTTTGAATTTAAATGGTGAATCTATGTGTGCTGGCGCTATTAGCTCCATTCTTTCAAGTGCCTTAATGCGACTTTGGGCTTGTCGGGCTTTCGTTGCTTTTGCTTTAAATCGTTTCACAAATTCTTGCATATGAGAAATTTCTTTTTGTTGTTTCGAATAATTACTTTCTATCTCGGCAAGTCTTGCTGCCTTTCGTACTTCAAATTGAGAGTAGTTACCTTTATAAAGCTCAATAGTCTCATTATGAATATGAGCAATAAAGTTTACGCACTCGTCTAAAAATTCTCTGTCGTGTGATATGAGTAACATCGCGCCTTTAAAAGATTTAATCCAATTACTCAGCCAAATTATTGCGTCTAAATCTAAATGGTTTGTTGGTTCGTCTAAAAGCAGCAGATCTGAGGGTTGCATGAGCGTTTTAGCGAGATTTAGCCTCACCCGCCAACCTCCTGAAAAATCTTTAAGAGTTTTAGAAAATTCTTTTTCAGAAAATCCCAAACCTACCAGTAGTTTTTCTGCTCTAGATTTAGCAGTAAACCCATCAAGGTCTTCAAGTTGAGAATGAAGTTCTCCTAGAGAGTCATACTCTTCTTTAGACTCAGCGTCTGAAATTGCTTTTTGAATCTCCACAAGTTTTTCGTCACCACTGATAACATAATCTAGAGCCTTTTCATCGGTGCCAGGAATTTCTTGAGCCATGCAAGCTACTTTTAAATCCGGAGGATAATTACATTGGCCTTGATCCGATTCAAATTCACCTAGAATCATCTTAAAGAGGCTTGTTTTTCCAGTTCCATTAGCACCAACTAGTCCAACTTTATTATTTCTATGCACAGTAAAACTTACACCTTCAAATAAAAGATTTGAACCTCTTCTTAGAGATAGATTGTTAAATGAGAGCATAAATTTGCCTGCGGATTGTAGCAAATATTATCTTCTAAATTTCTAAATAAGATACAACATCGACAGTTAAGCTAGTAAAAAGAATATGTTCATATAAGATTCTTAGATTAAACTAAAGATACAAAGGTTCTAAATTTCTTAATCTAAAAAATGCAATATATCGAAGGCACAATTCATGACCTGCTAATTTTTATAATCATGATTATTTTAGGAGGATTGACCTGGTACATCGTAAATAAGCTTTTATCTAGTTTGATTACAAATCAAAGAATCACTGAGATTGTATCTATTATCTGTGGACTTTCTGTTGGCGTATATATTATTAACGAGTTCTTACTCTAATCCTCTATATACAGGGTGAAATTTCAGTTTATTATTAGATTATGAGTAATTCACAAAAAGAATCTAATATAAGAAAAGTAGCTTTGACGTCATTGTCTGGCACTAGTATCGAATGGTATGACTTCTTTTTATACGGCGCAGCAGCAGGTTTAGTATTTCCAAAACTCTTTTTTGGAGAAGTTGATCCAACTACTGCATTAGTTTTATCTTTTATGACTTTTGCTGCAGGATTTATAGCTAGGCCAATCGGAGGAATTGTCTTTGGTCATTTTGGAGACTTAATAGGAAGAAAGAAGACTTTAGTGATTGCTTTAATGCTTATGGGTATTTCTTCGACTCTTATCGGGTTATTGCCTACCTATGACACTATTGGAATAGTTGCTCCAATATTACTTACTGCCTTAAGATTTTGTCAGGGTATTGCGATAGGAGGGCAGTGGGGCGGCGCTATGTTACTAGTTACTGAGAGTGCTCCTAGTAATAGGAGAGGCTTCTATGGTGCTTACGCTCAAGCTGGAGCTCCTGTTGGAGTAATTCTTGCAAACATAGCCTTTATTTCAGTAAGTATGCTTACATCAGAGGAAAACTTCTTATCATGGGGTTGGAGAATTCCATTTCTCATAAGTTTTGTTCTAGTAATTATCAGTATGTATATACAACTAAATCTAGAGGACACAAAAGCTTTTCAAGATCTTGAGGCAATGAAATCATCTGATGATAGTAGTCCAAAAGTTGTAAAATCATCTCCAATTTTGGAGGCTTTAAGAAGATATCCTAAAAGGATTTCACTGGCAGCGGGGGCTTTTCTTTCAGTACAAGTAACTTTCTATATATTAGTGGCATTTATCCTAGCCTATGGTGTTCAGACCACTGACTTAACTAGAAATGATTTACTAATGGCTGTTTTGATAGGATCTGCATTAATGGTGCCGACGCAATTTATGTTTTCAGATTACTCTGATAAAAAAGGCAGAAAAGGAATCTTTATGACCGGAGCTGCCTTAACAGCTTTATGGTCCTTTGCTCTTTTCCCTCTAATAGACACGGGAAATTTTTACTTAGTTATACTAGGTGTGACTGGAGGATTGGCCTTTTTAGGTATGATGTATGGTCCACAAGCAGCCTTTTTTGCTGAATTATTTTCTACAGAAGTGCGATATTCCGGTGCTTCGCTTGGTTATCAAATTGGAGCAATTATTGGGGGTTCTTTTGCCCCTACAATAGCAACGCTTCTTTGGAAAAATTATGATATTTTTTGGGTGTCTGTCTATATAGCCTTTGCTTCTATATTGTCTTTAATATCTGTTTATTTTTTAACTGAAACCTATAAGTCAGACTTGAATGAATAGAGGCTAAATTAATTTACCATTTTCCATTCTTAACTGTTTATCAGTCATGACCTCAGCTTCATAAGGATCATGAGTGACTAGAAGAATACTAGAATTTTTTTCAGAACAAACCTCAGACACTTCTTTATATAGAGTTTTTCTAAGCTCCTCATCTAGGGCACTAAAAGGTTCGTCTAACAATAGTAAATCTGGATTCGGTGCGAGAGATCGAGCAAGTGCAACTCTTTGTTGTTCTCCTCCAGATATTTCATGAGGGTACTTATTCTTTAGAGAATCTATTTTTAAAAGTTCTAGAAGATCCGATACAATTTTGTTTTTATCTTTATTTCTATGAATCCCAAAACAAATATTTTCATAGACAGACAAATGAGGAAAAAGAGCTTTCTCTTGGACAACAAGTCCAACATTTCGTTTTTCAGGAGGAATGAATATTTTGTGATTAGTCATAACTTCTGCTTTCTTAATAATCTCTCCGCTATTTGGTTTTTCTAACCCAGCAATAAGCCTTAATAAAGTACTTTTTCCACATCCCGAAGGACCCAATATTGAAACTTTTTCTCCGATTGAAATATTTAAATTAAGATCTTTTATTGTTAAGTCAGACTCCCCGTAAGCATGATTCAGTTCTTTAATTTCTAAGATTAGGTTATCCATTTACTCAATTGGGTCTAGATGATCTTATCATTTTTGAGAGAAATATTATGGGAATCAATCCAATAATGACTATGGCAATAGCAGGTGCAGCTGCTTGTAACATTCTTTCTTCAGAGGCATAGGTATATGTTGAAACGGCTAACGTTTCAAAATTAAATGGCCTTAATATAAGAGTAGCGGGTAATTCTTTGACTACATCAGACATCACAAGTAAAACTGAGGTTAATAAAGCGGTTTTCATTAGCGGAGAATGTACATTGATCAACATGCGCCAACCTGATATTCCAAGCAATCTAGATGACTCATCCATCGAATTACTAATTCTTTGGTAACCAGATTCTATAGAGGAGTTTGCAAGTGCATAAGTTTTTATGACGTATGCAATCATCAAACCGAAGATAGAGCCAGTCAATACAATATCTAAACTAGAGAATAAAAAAGTATCAAGATATACCATTAACTGAACCATACCCACGGCAAGGATTAAGCCTGGTACAGCGTAACCTAATGACAATAGCGAACTTAATTTCTCAACCAATTTATTAGGTTTAAATCTGACTGAAAAGTTTATTAATAGAGCTAATCCGGCACAAATTATACCTGTACCTAAAGACAGACTCAGCGTATTCATTGCATTACTAATAAATCTATCATTGAAAAAGCCTAGGTTAACTTCGTAAGCCCAAAAACTAAGTTCAACTATCGGAATAATAAAGCCTATAAAAATTGGAATAAAACAAATCAAAAATGCTATTAATGCCTTAAAACCTTGCAGATTATCCTCAAGATTGGGCGAGAAATTAGAATTATTAGATGTGTAGATTGACCCGCCCCGAGTATTTTTTTCGATTAGGTAAAATACACCAACAATAATAAGCAATAAAGAAGCCAGTTGCATTGCAGTTTGTAGATCGTACAAGCCATACCAAGTTCTAAATATGCCTGTGGTAAAAGTCTCAATTGCAAAGTGATCAACTGCACCGAAGTCAGATAAAGTTTCCATGATCACTAACATGACACCAGCTATAACAGCAGGTCTTATCATAGGTAACGCAAGCTTATAAAACACTTGTACTTGATTGAGACCTAGCAATCGTGAGGCTTCTTTCATTGATTTTGATTGATTGATTAGGGCACTTCTAGAAACCAGGTAAACATAAGGGTAAAGAGTAAAGGCGAACACTATGATTGCTCCATACATACTCCTCACATTTGGAAAGAAAACGAAATCACTACTGAGATCAAATAAATATCTAATTAAATTATTTGCATCGCCATAAGGATCAAATAGTCCAGTAAAAGTATAGGCCAAAATGTATGGAGGTATAGACAACGGAAGAATTAAAGCCCATTCAAATATATCCTTACCTATAAAGTTGTAGTTTGTAACAGTCCAGGCAGTCACTGTTCCAATAATGAATACTAAGAATGCAACTCCAATAACTAAAATTAGTGATGAATTTACATAGTCTAAAAGAACAAATTCATAAAGATGAGACCAATTATCAGAATAATTCCCAAGTAAACTTGATAAAACTATTACTAGAGGAGCAGTAAAGATAATCAGGACTGCAAAAGGGAGAAGTCTCCAGGAAGATATAGTGTTCAATTTTAAATTTAAAAACGTTTGTAATTAAGCTTAAACTAGAAAAGAGCTATTTCCAACCAGACCTATCCATAAGCTTTACTGCATCAGGATTAAGTTCACCAAAACTTCTCACAGAAGTTTGATCTTCTTTGAAGTCTGTTCCAAACCCTGCTATCTCACTGCTGGGTGCAACATCATTAAGAACTGAATATTCATATGATTTATCAATCATATATTTTTGTACTCTGTTTGAAATTAAAAATTCAATGAAAGAATTAGCATTATCTTTATTTGGTGCATTTTTTAATATACCAGCCCCACTTATATTGATATGAGCTCCTCTATTATCTTGATTTGGGAAAATCATTTTTACTTTCTTTGCTGCTTCTAGTTGTTCTTGCCCAGCAGATCCAGAAAGCATTATCCCTATGTAATAGCTATTTGCTATGGCTAAGTCTGCCTCTCCATTTGCTACTGCTATTATTTGTGATCTGTCGTTGCCTTGGGGTTTTCTTGCAAAGTTACTGACTAATTTTTTGGCCCATATTTCAGTTGCTTCTTCTCCTATATTCTCTATCAATGATGCAACTAAAGATTGGTTATACATATTATTGGAACTTCTTATAACGATTCTTTTATTCCATTTTTGATCCGCTAAGTCTTCGTAATTAAAATTCTCTAGTAGTTCATCAGAGATATTCTCTGGATTGTAAAATATAACCCTGGCTCTTTTAGCTATAGCTGTCCACTCATTATTTGGACCTCTGAGATTTTCAGGAATCTCAGTGAGCACTTTTTCAGACTGAATGCTTTGAAATAAACCTTCTTTTTGAACTTTCCAAAGATTTCCTGCATCTACGGTGAAAAAGATGTCAGCAGGTGAGTTTTTACCTTCCGCCTTAAGTCGCTGCAATAGGGCACTGCCTTTTCCAGAGATGATATTAACTTTTATACCAGTCTCTTGTGTAAATTCTTCGTAAAGTGCATCATCTGAATCATAGTGTCGAGATGTATATACATTTACTTCGTCAGCGGTAACTAAATTAACAAAAAAGGCAAAAAGCAAAATCAGTTGAATTTTCTTCATGGTTAGGATTTTACTTTATTGAGAATGATTCTCAAATAGAATTTACTTTCTATGAACTATTACTGGTAGATCTGTAATGCCTCTAATAAAACTTGAGTTGAGATACCTAGTTTCTCCTACAGTTTCAATATATGAAAACCTTTTTAGAATTTCTTCCCAAAGAATCTTAAGTTGAAGATCGGCAAGCCTATTGCCAAGACATCTATGGATTCCAAAACCAAAGGAGATATGCTGCCTTGCATCTTCTCTTTCAACATTAAGTGCATCAGGATTCTCAAATTTATTAGTATCTCTATTTGCCGATGTGTACCAGATTGCAACCTTATCCCATTTTTTAATTTTTTTTCCACCAATTTCAACATCTTCCATTGCCGTTCTACACATGTGTCCAACAGGACTCTGCCACCTAATAATCTCAGACACCATATTTCCTATTAAATCATTGTTAGCTTGTACTTTAGCTAGCTGTTCTGGAAATTGATTGAAAGCTTTAATGCCACCGCTCATCGAATTTCGAGTAGTGTCATTTCCTGCCACTATTAAGAGAATTACATTTCCTAAAAATTCATTAGGTGTCATATTTTTGGTATTTTCACCTCGAGCGAGCATTGAAATAAGATCATTTCCATCACTACCATTTGCCTTCCTTTCTTCCCATATTGAATTGAAGTATTCAAAACATTTCCAAAGTTCTTGAAAACCTTCCTCGGGAGTCTCAAAAAAATCTGGATCCGTTATTCTCTCAACTGTATCTGACCAATGAATCAGTTTTAATCTATCTTCTTGCGGGACATCAAATAACGTAGCCAACATTCGGCTGGTTAGCTCTATAGATACCTTATCAACCCAATTAAAAGTCTCTCCATCAGGAAGTGCATCAAGAATACTTTCGGTCCTTTCTCTTATTAACTGTTCAAAATTTCCTAAATGGCCCTGAGTAAACATCGGCGCAACCACCTGTCTTTGGTCGGTGTGAATGGGCTGATCTTGCATAATGAACATAGGTAGATGAAATATTGCGTCTGGTGGCTCGGACATTGGCTGTCCACCGAGTCTAATTCCACCATTCATAATGTCAGATGAAAATGTTTTATGATTCATATCAATAGCTTTTACATCTTCATATCCTGAGATAGACCAATAAGGACCTGCTTGACTATCCTCAGTAAAGTGAACAGGACTCTCTTCTCTTAATCTTTTAAATACGTCAATATCAAGATTCTTTCCAAACCAATCATTATTGGCAGGATTGATTTTATCGATATCAACAGAGTAGGGATCAATGTCGTCTGGCAATCCCCACTTAGCTTTTATGTCTGCATTCGAAATATTTTCAATATCAAGAATATTATTTTTTTGATCTGTACTCATTTCAAGTACATTATCTCAAAAGATATTGATTATTGTTATAAAGTTTTTTTTTAATATGTTTTAAAATGTAGCTAATGATAATAGGAATTTTATTTTTTCTAATTGTCTTTGTTATTCCCAAATTTTGGCTTTCGTATTCAATGAAAAGTAATGACAAAGAACTCACAAATATGCCATTCAATGCAGAAGAATTCGGAAGGCTTATTTTGGAAGAAAATAATTTAAAAGACGTAAAGATCGAAGAATCTTCAATGGTAGATCATTATGATTTAAATGATAAGACTGTAAGAGTTCAAGAAGGTAGGTTGTCAAAAAAAAGTTTAACTTCTTTAACTATAGTTTGTCATGAAATAGGGCATGCAATACAACATAATGAAGAGTACGGTCCTTTAGTTCGCAGAACAAATATAGTAGAAAAGACTCAGTGGATTTCTAAACTCGGAGGAATAATACTCTACAGTGGCCTTCCACTCATATTAGCGACAGGTTCCTTCGGCCTGATCAAAATTTGTCTCATTTTTGTCATATGCTCGGTTCTACTTGGAGTTTTGATTCACTTAATAACCTTAGATGTAGAGATTGATGCAAGCTTCAGACGAGCTATGCCTATTATTAGAGAAAAGATACCTGAACAATATCATACCAATTGCAGCAATGTACTTAAAGCAGCTGCTTTTACTTATGTTATTGGTGCACTTACAAGTTTCTTGTCTCTAAGATATTTGTGGCTACTCGTTTCGAGAGTACGTTAGAAATTTAATCTAACTTCTCTTCAAAGTCACAGACCATCTTAGCCTCAACAGATCCAACAACAGCCAAGTTTACTTTTGCACGACCTTCCATAGATCCAGAAACTAGACATTTTTCAAGACTTTCTTGAATAATCTCTCTAACGATCTGAGTTAACTCCTCAACAGTTAAGTCGCTAACTGTTTTTTCCTCTGTTGATAAGATATTGAAGCTTACGAGTAAAATTGCACAAATTAATTTCTTTTTCATATCTTTATTTAGTATTTTCTTTTATAAATTTTTCAGCATTTGCAAATATGTTCTTCTTTCTCACAGGATCCAATCTGTCTAAAGTTCTGGTGAGAAAGCTCATTCTGGCGTTTTTTTCAAAGAAGTTTCTATGTTTCTCTGTAAATCTCCAATAGAGTCCATCAACGGTATCATTCCATTCTCCTTTTTTATAATTGCTCATTTTCATCATATAGTTGGAACCGCACGTATAAGGTTTAGTAGACATTAATCCTCCATCTGCAAAGGTTGCCATTCCATATACATTTGGCACCATCACCCAGTCTGATGAATCAATATACATTTCCATAAACCATTTATAGATTTCATCAGGATGAATTTCGCACATATTCATTAGATTACTGATAATCATCAGTCTTGGTATGTGATGATTGTAGCCATCTTTAAGAACACTTTTTATGCAATCATCAAGAGGAACAATACCAGTCGTTCCGTCATACCAACTTTTGGAGAGTTTGTTGGTATGATTCCAATAGTTACTTTGCAGTTGGAATTCACTTTGATCTTGATATATACCTCTTATAAATTCTCTCCATCCTATTAATTGCCTTATGAAACCTTCTAACGAATTCAAAGGTACTTCAAATTTACTTATATGTTTATTAATAGATTTTAAAATTTCCTCAGGAGTTATAAGTCCTAGGTTTAAAGAAGAACTAATGCAACTATGAAAAAGAAAATTTTCTTTATTCAACATTGCATCTTCGTATAAACCAAAGTTATTGAATTTTATTTCTAAAAAGTTTTTAAAATGTTTATTGGCTTGCTCTCTTGTGACTGGAAACCAAAAATTTTCTAATAATCCAGGATGATCAGAAAAATATTTTTCGATGATCTGGACAATATCATTGTGATGCTTTGATTTTTGGTAGGAAGGTTGAGTAGGCAGTTCTATACCTTTTGGAAATTTTTTTCTATTTTCTTCATCAAAAGACCACTTGCCGCCCTCTGGATTTCCTTCTTCATCCACAAGAAGATTTAATCTTTGTCGAGATTTCTTATAGAAATTTGCCATCCTATATTTACTACTATCTCCTTGAAATTCTCTAAATTCCTCTCTTGAAAAAAGGAACATAGGTGATCGAATAAATTCTATTTCTCTCTCAATCTTCTTAAAATAATTGGTAGATTCTTCCTCGAAGAGCTTATCCTCAATTTCGTAAATATTAATTTTGTCAAAACTATTTTTCTTCAGAAAGGCATCAAAATTATCAAAGTAACTTTTTGAGACTTTTAAGTTTTCTAGTTTGTTGTAGTGAACATTTATGCCTCTTTCAATTAATATATCTTTGTATTCCCTCATAGAAGTCAAGAATAGATAGAGTTTCAATTTATGATGTTTTTGGTAAGTACATAGTCCAAAATCCTCAGACATATATACATCTGTGCAACCCTTTTCCAGTAAGTCGTCTGGATTGAAAAGTTGATTACCTAGAATTAAAAAAAGATTTCTACCGTTACTGGTTGTCATGGCAAAATGTTGGGCGCAAATTCAAATTAGTTCAAACGGTATTTGAAGTTTATTTGAAATTCATTGTTTTGTTCAAAATATTGATTATTGGCAAAATCATCTTTAGCAGGCTGTTTTAAGAAATCTATAGTAAATTTCCTTTCAACTGTCTCATTGATGAACTCAGCTTCTTCAGAATCATCACCGCTATTCATGACGAAATAGGCAATTAATCCTACTGCAACAATTGCGCCTGCAGCAGAACTACTTCCACCGTATCCACCACCATCATCACCTGAAGAAGGATTTTCACTTCCTCCATGATAACTAGCCAGAGCCAGATTCGAAGTTATTGAGAACAATAATATAAATAAGTATTTCATAAATATTTCCTTATATTTGTCCTGAGCGTCTAAGTCCGTAACCGAAAACGTCAGTGCCCTTACGTTTCGTAGAACCTAGCAAAGCAGATTATTAAATTGAGCGGCAGCTAACACTGAATGTGTGCCCGTATTATAAATTGTTCTTCAAATTATTAATATATGAATTTCACCTTCATGGAATTTTTTTGAAATAACAACCTATGATAATATGTGATAAACAGTAACAATTACTTAATGCATAAAAAAGAACAGATACGCCTTCTAAAGGGGTTGATCCATCATTTAGACAATAAAACTAATATCGATGCAGGTGGCATAATACGAACTCCAGCTGACACTTATACATCGGAAGAAAGATTCGATATGGAGTGGAATACTTTTTTTCAAGATTATCCTCAAATAGTAGGCATGTCAGGAGATCTACCTGGACCTGATACTTTTTTAACTACTGAGGATTTTGGTGTACCAGTCTTAGCCGTGAGAGATAGTAATGGTAAATTTAAGGCTTATGCTAATGTCTGTGCACATAGAGGTGTAACTGTCGAGGCTAACAAAAGAGGTGAAAAAACGAGATTTTCTTGTCCTTTTCATGGTTGGACTTTCAATAATGATGGGGAGCTCGTAGGTTATCCAAAAAAAGATCAATTCGGAGAAATAGATAAAGCATGTTACGGACTTAAAGAGTTGCCAGCCACTGAAAAATTTGGATTTCTTTGGGTCCATCCTTCTAGAGAGGGAACGATTAATTTTGAAGAATTACTCGGAGAAGATTTAGTTAAAGAATTTGAATCTTGGAATTTTGAGAGTTTAGTTTTCGAACACCAAGAAGAATATGTCACTGATATGAATTGGAAATTGGCGATTGATACATTTGGCGAAACCTATCATTTTTCCGTTCTTCACAAAGATTCTTTGCACGAAGTATTCCATGGAAACTGTCAAATGTTCGATAACTTTAATCGTAATGGAAGGTTAATATTGTGCAGAAGAGCTATAGATGAAATGAGAAAATTGCCAGAATCTGATTGGAATATCTGTGCTGGCACATTACCGGTATATTATTTATTTCCAAATATTATTTTTATGCCAACACAAGAAGGCGCCTTCTTAGTTCAAGAGTATCCCCTAGAAAATTCACCCCATAAGAGTGTTTCTAAAATTTCATTTTATTTTTATCCTCATGTTTTAGAACATGTTAAACAGCTTGAGAAGCAAGGCATTAATGGAAAGGAACTGCTTCAACAGCAATACAATGGATTTGCCTCAGTAATTAGAGATGAAGATTATGTTGCTGCAGCCTCATCTCATAAAGGTCTGAAATCAGGGAATATAGATTATTTAACATTTGGTAAAAATGAGCCTGCTCTTCATCACTATCACAATACATATCGTGAGGCTTTAGGCCTTCAATCTTTACCACTAGAAAAAGCTTAGAGAGTGAATATTCTCGAAGTAAGAGGCTTAGAGAAGTCTTATCCTGACCCCGAGTCTGATAAAAACTTAAAAGCTGTCGACGGCATTTCTTTTATACTTGAGGAAGTCCAAATTTATGGAATATTAGGGCCTAATGGGGCAGGGAAAACGACAACATTAGAAATGATAGAGGGCTTAACGGATATAGACAAAGGTTATGCTGCTGTGAATGGAATAAATGTTGCGGATAACCCTTATGCAGTTAAAGAGATCATAGGAGTGCAACTTCAATCAAACGAATATTTTGATTCCTTAAGCCTTAAAGAATTACTGGTCCTTTTCGGTAAGCTTTACCAAAATAATGTTGATCCCAAAGATCTCCTTAACAAAGTGGACCTTCTAGAAAAGATAAACTCAAAACCTGAAGAACTGTCAGGTGGTCAGAAACAGAGATTTTCCATCGCATGTGCTTTAGTTAATGAACCTAAAGTTCTTTTTCTCGATGAGCCAACTACTGGCCTAGATCCACAAGCCAAACATAATCTCTGGGAGCTAATAAAAGAATTAAATCTTTCCGGAATGACAATTATTCTTACAACTCATAATATGGAAGAGGCAGAAAACCTTTGCCACAAAGTAGCAATTATGGATAAAGGTAGGATTTTAATTGAAGGAAATCCCAAAGATTTAATACATAAATATGATCAAGAGCATGGGAATCTTGAAAATGTTTTTTTGTCATTAACGGGCAAAGAGCTTAGAGATTAAATGATTTCTTCCCTGCAGTTGCATCTCTCCAAGATTTTTTTAAAGATATTTTTAAGAAATAGACAAGCTATATTATTCAGTCTTTTTTTCCCACTCATATTCATCGGAGCCTTTTCTTTTTCGGGAAGCGAACCTCAACCATTTCTCATCGGAGTAGAAGACAAATCCAATTCTCCTTTTTCTTCTGAATTTATAGAAAACTTAGAAAAAGAAGACTTATTTACTTTGATCAATGGAGATTTTGAAAACCTCAAACTATCTCTGGAAGAGGGCGAGATAGATGGATTTATTGTGATTCCTGAGAATTTTGAGGAAATTGAAAATTTAGATGCATTGAAATTTTATGTGGATGCATCTCAAGCCAGACAAGCTAGTATTATCAAACAGGCCATAGACAGATCGCTTGTTTCTATTGAAAGGAATATAAGAAATATGTCTCCTTTATTTTCTGTTGAATTGGAAGATGTGAAATCAAGAAATCAAAGGTATATCGATTTCTTACTTCCTGGATTATTAGCTTTTATGATCATGAATTTGAGCATAGCTGGATCAGGATTCAATATTGTGGAATATAGAAGAAGAGGAATACTTAAACGATTATTTGTAACACCAATCAAACCTAGAGACTTTATGATTGGTATTGTTTTAGCCAGAATGGCCATCGTTCTCGTTCAACTTTCTGTTGTTTTGTCTATAGCTTTACTTTTATTAGATATAAATATTATTGGTAGTTATATTTCTTTTTATTGTGCTGTGATTCTAGGAACTCTTATTTTTTTATGTATAGGCTTTGCACTTGGAAGCCTTGCAAAGACTCAAGAAGGCATCAGGCCCGTTGTAGGTTTAGTTACATTTCCCCAAGTTATTCTATCTGGTGTATTTTTTCCTATCAGCTCTATGCCTGAATTAGTTCAACCAATTATTTACTCTTTACCGCTAAGTTCAGTTGTTTCCTCTTTAAGAGAAATTGCTAATGATGGTGCAAGTCTTTTCTCTTTTAGCGCCTCAACCATTGGGCTAGTCATCTGGGTAATGATTGCTTTTTTTATTTCAATAAGATTTTTTGTCTGGAAGGAAGTGGCTAGATAATCATTCATATTTTAAAAAATATCCTTTTAAAAGAGTTAAAATAGTTAAATTCCATCAATCTCATTTAAGAAGGCAAAAAAATTGTTCCAAAGTGTCAACTACAAGAATCCGCGAAAATTATTAAATTCATGGGAAGCTCAAGCTTTAGCTACTCTGACAGCAAAGAATTTACCTAATTCTTTCAAGGCAGTCTCAGAGATTATGCATGACGAAACAAAAGATATTGAAGTACGAACAGCATCTGAAATACTCTTTTGGGGGAGAGTATGGCGCCAATCTAAAACTAAAGAAGAGGTAGTAACTTCTTGGGAAAGAATATTAAGATTGATAAAGCACTCTAACTATCAAGGAATAGCAACTTTTGATGAAGGTAAAGCATCAATGGAAGGGTTTGATGAAAGAGTTGACTTACCTGCTACCGAAAGGATTCAAGAGCTTACTGAAGAGGGTCTATCGCCAGAAGAAATCATTATGCGAGGTTTTAGTTTTGAAAAGGTAAGTGAAGCTTTAAAAAATGGCTCATAGTAAACTAACACTAGAAACAAAAATTTGTGCAAACTGCAAAAGACCTTTTTCGTGGAGAAAAAAATGGGAAAGGAATTGGGAAGAGGTAAGATTTTGTAGTAAAAGATGCAAAAGAGAGGGGAAATGTTGAGAGTAGATAAAATTATATTAGCAATACTGGCAATTGAGCATTTAGGATTTGGCATCTATGGTTTTTATTCTCCAGAAGGTATTGCTGAACTAACTGGCTATGGACTTAATAGTGAATTTGCTTATTCTGAAATAAGGGCATACTACACTTTAATTTCAGGATTGGGACTTATGGCCTTTTTGGCAATTATCATTCATAAGTTAGCTAGGCAAACTTATATCCTTTTTTCGTTCATGTTTAGTTGTATTTTCGTAGGAAGGCTTGCTAATTATCTTCTCACTGGTGAGATGGATAATTCTATTATGATTGCCATGATTGCAGAAGCCTTGGTGATAGTCTTATCGCTTTGGAGACTTGCATCTTCTAAAAATAGATCAGCTGTAGAAGTTTAAATGAGCTCCAATACCATCACATTTATATTTTGCCTAGGCGGTATAACTTTTCTGTTTAATTGGTTGCTTATGCTTCATTGGTATTTCAACAATAATTCATTACAAATAACTAACAAAATCCAGTTTGCAAGAATCTTCTTAGTTTGTTTGTTTATTTCCATTTTTGGAGTTTTAACAACAGGTGTTATATTTGTTTCGGCTTTAATGTTTTCCCACGGTTAAAGAATTTAAAAGTATGGACAATAAATATTCTCTTGATAATTTTTCGAGACCTAACTTAGAACTACCAAAAAAAAATTCTAAGCTGCTTCTTCATAGTTGTTGCGCGCCTTGCGCAGGGGAAATAATGGAAGCCGTTGCAGCATCGGATATTGAAACTACAGTCTATTTTTATAATCCTAATATTCATCCTGTTGAGGAATATGAAATAAGAAAAGATGAAAATAAAAGATTTTGCGATGCCCTAGGATTTAAATTTATTGATGCTGATTATGATAAAGAAAATTGGTTCGAGCGAATAAAAGGTCTTGAGAATGAACCCGAAAGAGGGGAAAGATGCACAAAATGCTTTGATATGAGGTTCGAAAGATCAGCGCTTTATGCCAGTGAAAATGATTATGCTGTTTATGCCACAACACTAGGTATCTCAAGGTGGAAAGATATGAAACAAATAAATGATTCCGGTCATAGAGCAGCAGAAAGGTATGACCAAGTTAGTTATTGGGATTTTAATTGGAGAAAGCAAGGCGGTTCTTCAAGAATGATAGAAATATCTAAAAGAGAAGAATTTTATCAACAAGAATACTGTGGTTGCGTTTATAGCTTGAGAGATACTAATAAATGGCGCAGAGAGAACAACAGGCCTAGGATAAAACGCGGTATAAAATATTATAATATTTCATGAGACATATTATCGCGATTGGCGGTGGGGGCTTTGGAAGGAATCCAGGTGAAGGTCTAATAGAACAATATATTCTAGATCAGACTGGCAAGGAAAACCCAAATATTTGTTTTATTCCAACTGCAACAGGAGACAATGAAGCTTACAAGGTAAATTACTATAGTACTTTCTCAAAGTTACACTGTAATCCAGTTCATTTAGATTTTTTTAAAAGAACTCCGGATCTAGAAAAGTTAATAGGTGAACAAGACGCTATCTTTGTTGGGGGAGGCAATACTAAGAGTATGTTGGCTGTCTGGAAAGATTGGGGACTGGATAGCCTGCTTAAAAAAGCTTACGAGGCTGGAGTTGTGATGAGCGGAGTCAGTGCTGGTGCTAACTGTTGGTTTGAAAGAGCTGTCGTTGATTCTTGGGAAGATGAACTTAAAGTAATTGATTGTATGGGGTTTGTGAAAGGAAATTTTTGTCCGCATTATGATGAAGAACCTCAGAGACGACCTTCAGTTAAGTCTTTTCTCGAAGAGGATATTATAAACGCGTGTTATGCCTCCGAAGGTAATGCAGCCCTTCACATTAAAGATGATAATGATTATTTGTCCGTTGATTTCGGCAAACAAAAACAGTCTTATCTAGTTTCACTCGTCCAAGGGAAAGTATCAGAAGTGGCATTTGAATCTCTTTCTTTGAAGGCCTAAAAAAACTAAAAAGTAATCTCTCAAAAGTATATAACTCCTGTTAGAATGCCTGAGTTCTATGGACCGGTAGTTCAGTTTGGTTAGAACGCCGCCCTGTCACGGCGGAGGTCGCGAGTTCGAGTCTCGTCCGGTCCGCCATTTTTCATTCAGGGTTAACACACAAATAAATAATCAATAGAATGATGATATGAAAATTTTATCTCTCATTGGTGCGTTATTAATTTCTCAAGTTTCCAATGCTGAATACTTAGAGGGTCTCAAAATAAAGAAAATAGTCGATGGAGATACTGTGCATGTCTTTTATCAAGACGAAGTTTATAAGATCCGACTCACAGAGATCGATGCACCTGAAAGAGATCAACCTTATGGGAGCAATTCAACCGAATATTTAAAAGGTCTTTTGAAGGAAGGGAGAGTTGACGCAGATATCTCTGGGACAGATAGATACGGAAGAAAACTAGGTAGACTTTATTGGCAAGGCATGGATATCAATCGTGAACTTGTATCAGCTGGTTATGCTTGGGTTTATGATCAATACGTCACGGATGATTCATTTTACGAAAGCCAAACAAAAGCAAGGAATTTAAAAAAAGGTCTATGGCAGGATAAAAATCCACTAGAACCTTGGAATTGGAGAAAGCTAAAAAACTAATTTATCTTAAAATTGTTATGGCAATCTAACCCATCTATAATGGTTACAGGGAGAATTGCATGAAATGGTCCTATACGAACGGAAAGCTTAATGTCAGCTCAGATGACGTCGATCAGCAGTTTACATTGCAAGAACTCATTGAAGAAGCTTCTAGACATCAAGCGTATAGAAAAAAAATAGTAGCCTTATTTCTAATAATCTCATTGATTTTATTTTTTATGCAGACTTATGGAGGAGATATGCCACCAAACGCGTCTATTTATTTTTATGTAGGTTATTTGTCGACACCTCTATTCATCTCAGGATTTATTTCATCTATCTGTTATGTTCTTATGCGAAAGCCTCCTAGGCAAGTTAGACGACTTAACAAATTTTTCAAAGATTAATAGAAAGTTCTAGCAGACCCTCCATCTACTTGCACAGCTAAACCGGTCATATAGTTTGCTTTTTCTGAAGCCAAGAAAGTTATCAATCCTGCTAAATCTTCAGCTTCGCCAACTCTCTTCATTGGAATATTATCAGCAATGGTTTTTTCTATTTCTTCTTTACTCAAACCAGAAGAAGAAGATTGAGATTCTAAGATAGCCTCGACTCTCTCTGTCCTGGTATAACCAGGACATACTGTATTAACAGTTATGCCGTGAGCAGCTAATTCATCTGCAAGTGCTTTTGCCCATCCCAGAACACCCATTCTTAGACTATTAGATAGAAATAATCCATTTACAGGAGTTTTTACTGATACTGAGGAGATATTGATAATGCGGCCCCATTCCTTTTTTTTTCATGTTGGGCACCAAGGCTCTTGAAAGCCGAATTGCTGACATCATTGTTGAATTAAACGCATTTTGCCAATCTTCATCAGAAATTTGCTCAAATGTACTTGGTGGTGGGCCTCCAGTATTATTTACTAAAATATCAACTTCACCCAAGCTTTGTTCAACTTCTTGCAAAAATATTTGTATATCCTCTAAAGAATCAAGATCAGCTTTTAATGCTAGAACCTTGATACTGTGTTCTGTTTTCTGAAGTATTTCTTCTTTAGCTTTGTCTATTTTTTCTTGATCTCTAGAACAAATGGCCAGATTCACCCCTTCCTTTGCAAGATCTATAGCTGCCGCCTTACCTAATCCTTGGCTGGATGCACAAACGATTGCATTCTTATTTTTTAGATTTAAATTCATATTCAAAATTTACAGTTAAGCCTTATATTAATCAAATAATCCAGTATCATTAGCTTTGTAAATTTATGGGGTGTCAATGATCAAATCAAAGTGGATTTTCTTTTTATTATTTTCGGCATTGAGTTTATCTCTATTTCCAAGCTCATATGAAGCCAGTCAAGTCGGTGTTTCTAAAGAAAGACTAGATAAAATCTTTCCTGTTCTGGAAGAAAATATAAAAGCAGGGAGATTTCCTGGCTTCATCTCGGCGGTTGCACGAAAAGGTAAAGTCGTACATTTTGAAACTCAAGGATATTCAGATTTAGAAAAACAAATACCTCTCCAAAAAGACTCACTATTTAGAATTTATTCAATGAGTAAACCAATTACTGGAGTTGCTCTAATGATTTTATTAGAAGAAGGTAAAGTAAGATTGAATGATCCTGTTTCTCTCTACATACCTGAGTTCGCCAATACAGAGGTAATGACAATTAATGAAGATGGCACAACATCTCTGGAAAAACTCAATAGAGAAGTTACGATTAGACATTTAGCTACTCATACTTCTGGAATTGCTTATAGCTTTACGGCAATACCTCAACTGCGAAAGATTTACGCTAAAGAGAGACTGTCCCCTTATTTTTTTATTGATAATTTTGAAGCTCTTCAAATAAATGGTAATACCGTAGTTAGTTCAGGAAAGTCTTTCCCAGATATTTGTACTTTTTCTGCTGCATTGGCATCAAAAGCACCTCTGATGCATCAACCTGGTGTTAAATATACATACTCTATGGGGATGGATGTTTTGGGTTGTGTTATTGAAAGAGCGTCAGGAATGAAATTTGATGCTTTTTTAGAGGAAAAAATCTTTAAACCTCTTCAAATGAATGATACTTCTTTTTCCGTTCCAGCGTCAAAGGTAGATAGATTCACTTCTCTTTATGCGTATCCTGGAGATTTAGGTCGTTTGATACCTGAAATGGAAGGTAAAATACCAGATGATCTTTTAATGATAAAAATTGATGATCGTTCTTCTAGTCCTTATCTTAAACCTGCAACATTGTTCGATGGTGGTTCTGGTTTGGTCTCATCAACAGAAGACTACTTAAAATTTGCTCAAATGTTACTGAATGGTGGTGAACTTGCAGGAGAAAGAATATTGAGCAGAAAATCTGTAGAACTTATGTCATCTAATCTTCTACCAGACAATATTAAAGGATCGGATGACTACATTCAGGGTGCTGGATTTGGTATCACAGTCGGAGTAATTGAAGATCCTGGACTAATTGGACAATATGGTTCTGAAGGGATGTATTTTTGGGGCGGTGCTGCATCAACATTTTTTTGGGTAGATCCTAAAGAAGATTTAGTTGCAGTAGTGATGACGCAATTGCTTGCTAATCCATGGCCTCTTAGAGAAACTTTTAATGCTCTTGTATATCAATCCATAGACGATTAAAAATGAAGAAGATTTTTTTCATAACAATTTTGCATCTTTGGTTTATAAGCCACACATTTGCAAATGAACTACCTATTATTGAATATCAATCAATTAATCATCCGGTTATAGGCGAAGAGGGGATGGTTGTTTCTCAAAGAATGATCGCTAGTGAAGTCGGAGCTTCCATTCTTAGACAAGGCGGAAATGCAGTAGATGCAGCAGTAGCAACTGGCCTAGCTTTGGCGGTTGTATTACCTAGAGCAGGAAATATTGGAGGTGGCGGCTTTATGGTTATACATCTCAAAGATCAAGATAAGAGTTTGACTATAGATTACAGAGAAAAAGCACCAGCTGCTGCTTTTAGAGATTTATTTCTAGATGAAAATGGAGATTACGACAGAAATAAAGCTCAGTTTTCTCTTTTATCAGCGGGTGTTCCAGGCTCTGTTGCTGGCTTCTATCACGCTTTAACTAAATATGGCACTCTGACTTGGCAAGAAGTGATGGAACCATCAATTAAATTGGCAGAAGAAGGATTTAAAATCCCTCATGATTTAGCGAATACGTTGGCTTCAAAACGTTATAGAGAAAGATTATCTTCTGATCCTGCTGCCTCCAAAGTCTTTTTTAAATCGGATGGCAGTCTCTATGAGGCTGGAGAAATCCTTATACAAACAGACCTTGCTTCTACTCTTAAACAAATTAGTAAATACGGACCTGATGCTTTTTATCGTGGAGATATAGCTAAGCTTATTGTCAAAGAAATGGAAACAAATGGTGGCTTGATCACTCTTGAAGATCTGGATAATTACAACGTAGTTGAGAGGCAACCACTCACTGGAAATTATAGGGATTTTAAAATTGTATCTATGCCGCCTAGCAGCTCAGGTGGAACTCACCTAGTACAAATGCTAAATATGCTTGAAGAGTTTCCCATCAAAGAAATGGGTTTTGGAAGCTCAGAAGGTATTCACATTCTCGCTGAGATTATGAAAAGGGCATATGCCGATAGAAGTAAGTATTTAGGTGATAGCGATTTTTATGAAGTACCTTCAAGTCTCACAAGTAAAGAATATGCAAAATCTTTAAATTTAGATATTTCGAAAGACAAAATAACTCCCTCAAGTGAAATCTCTCCAGGCGATCCTTATCCATATGAAAGTCCTGATACAACTCATTTTTCTGTTATGGATGCTTATGGAAATGCTGTTTCTAATACATATACCATTAATTTTTCTTATGGCTCAGGAAAGATGATTCCAGGCACGGGTATGTTGATTAATAATGAAATGGATGATTTCTCATCTAAGCCAGGAACACCTAATGGATATGGATTACTCGGATCTGAAGCTAACGCAATAGAAGGGAATAAAAGACCTCTTTCGTCGATGACTCCAACAATTATTTTTAAAAATGATGAACCTTATGTGATTTTAGGAAGTCCGGGTGGGAGTAGGATTATTACAACGGTGTTACAAGTTGCTATTAATGTGATGGATCATGAAATGAATATAGCTCAAGCAGTTCATAGCCCGCGCATTCATCATCAATGGTTGCCCGAAGTATTGATGATAGAAAAAGGATTTGGTACTGATACTGAAACACTTTTAATGCAAAAAGGGTATAGATTATATCCCTCATCAACAATGGGAAGTGTTCAGGCGATCATGAAAGAGGGGAATTATTTCTATGGTGTGGCAGATCCAAGACGACCTAGTGCTGGAGTTGCAACTCCTTAAATTAACTTCATGATAAAAAGTTATTTCCCTTATCTTCTTTTATTATTTTTTTCTTTTGATGGCCTGGCACAAACAAGAACTCAAACAACTCTAGATTACCAAAATAGAATCCATCCAGAGATTTCTAATGGCTTTATGGTTGTTTCACAAAATAGTCATGCTACTGAGGCAGGTTACGAAATACTTAAGAAAGGAGGAAATGCAGTAGATGCTTCGGTTGCCGTTGGCTTTGCTTTAGCAGTTACTCTTCCTAGAGCAGGAAACTTAGGAGGTGGAGGATTCGTTTTAATCTATGACAAAGAGAAAGACGATGTAACTTCAATAGATTATCGTTCTGCAGCTCCAAAATCAGCAACAAGCGATTTATTTGTCAAAGAAGACAGTGTTGTAAGGTTTGGTCATCTTGTAAATGCAGTACCTGGATCTGTAGCTGGCCTACTTAAAGCTCATCAGGATCATGGGACTATGCCGTTGGGAGATTTGCTGATGCCTTCCATAAGATTGGCAAGAGACGGCTTTGAAGTTACTCATGATTTAAATTACGTCTTAGAGTGGGGAAAAGAGTCTATGATTTCTAATGAGGCTTCCAATAATAAATTCTATAGTGCTAATGAAGATCCTCTTGAAATCAAAAGTATTTTTAAACAGCCTAACTTAGCTAAAACTTTGTCTATGATCAGCAAGAAGGGTGTTGATGAATTTTATAGAGGTGAAATAGCTAAATGGATTTCTGAAGAATCCTTATCCAATGGCGGATTAATAACTCTAGAAGATATGGCTTCTTATGAGGCTAAATATAGAGAGCCTATAGAGACGTCCTATAGAGGCTATAAAATAATTTCTATGGCTCCTGCAGCTAGTGGCGGCTTAGTTTTACTTCAAACTTTAAATATTTTAGAAAATTTCAATTTAAAAGATTCAGGACATAATTCAGCTAAAACAATTCATATTCTTTCTGAAGCAATGCAAAGAGCTTATGCGGACAGAGCAGAGTATCACGGAGATCCTGATTTTTATGATGTACCGATTAAGCAGATTTTAAGCAAACAATATTCTAAGGATTTATCTGACCAAATAAGTGGAATGAGAACTCCTGATGGACAGATTTTTGAGGGAGATTTAAAGAAATATGATGAGAGTCCAGATACTACCCATTTCTCGGTTATAGATTCCAAAGGAAATGCTGTTTCAAATACTTATACCTTAGGTTCCTCTTTTGGTTCTGGCGTAACAATCAAAAAAGGCGGTTTCCTAATGAACAATCAAATGAGAAACTTTTCTCATTTTTACGGAAGAGATGATATGCAATATGGTACAAGTGAGGCCAATAAACTTGAGCCTGGCAAGAGAATGATAAGCACACAAACTCCAACGCTTGTTTTTGATCCTAATGGCGATCTTTTCATGATTTTAGGCTCTCCAGGTGGTGGTCGAATTCCTAATATTATCACTCAAGTAATTAGCAATATAATTGATCATGAAATGAGTTTTACTGAAGCAATGATAGCTCCAAGGATAAATCAAAGATTGGAAGGTAATCTTCAATTAGAGACTGGCTTTAGTCCGGATACTATTAGCTTACTCATCGACAGAGGGCACAAAGTTGAAAGTTCTAATACCATGGGCAGTGTGCAAGCTATCTTTTTAGACAAAGGAAATATATTTGGAGTGGCTGATACCAGAAGGCCTGGAGCACTAGCAAAAGGCAATTAAAGAAGAAAGAAGGGCACAGAAACAACTGCAACAAAAGACACGATAATTATTCCTAAGATATTTATCAGAAATCCTGCTCTAGCCATTTGGGGAACTCTTATTAAACCTGATCCAAACACAATTGCGTTAGGAGGTGTTGCTACAGGCAACATGAAAGCACAGCTAGCAGCTAAACCTACAGCAGCAGTTAAAAGGATAGGATTAAAATCTGACTGAATAGCAACAGCAGCTACAACAGGAAGAAAAGTAGCTGTCGTAGCCAAGTTGGATGTAAGTTCTGTCAAAAATAAAATCATCGTTACCACCAAAACAACAAGTAAGACTAAGTTGATACCTTCTGGAAGTAGGTTGCCCATCCATATAGCAAGACCGGTGGTCTGAACTGCATTTGCAAGACTAAGGCCGCCTCCAAACAATACTAAAAGACCCCAAGGAACATTCTCTTGGGCATCTTGCCACTCTAATAATCCACCTTTTTTTTCTTTATCTCCGCTCGGAACAAGAAATAAGGCCAATGAAGCAATCATTGCTATACCGGCATCAGAGAGACCTTCTAGAAAAGTAATATTATCTATCAGAGTCCTAAACATCCATGCAGCAGCCGTAAGTATGAATACCAATAAAACTTTATATTCAGGACCTCTTAAAGAGCCTAATTCTTCTTTCATATCTGATAATAGTGCGATTGTTTCAGTGGAAGTTTCAAATTTAACCTTAAAAATTATTCTGGTTAAGATCAACCAACTGCAAGGTAACATCACAGCACTTAATGGAACTCCAACTTTCATCCAATCTACAAAGCTGATGTCCAATCCATAGTTATCTGCCATGAAGGCTGCCAGCATTCCATTTGGACCTGTGCCAATTAGAGTCGACATGCCTCCGATGGTAGCTCCATATGCAATTCCTAGAAGTAAGGCAAGTTGGAAATTCTCCGTTTCTTTTTCGCTCAAACCCTTAACGGTTTCTTTTACAACTGTGATTACAGCAAGACCAATAGGTAAAAGCATAATAGTTGTAGCGGTATTCATTACCCACATACTTATGACAGCAGCAGTCACCATGAAGCCCAGTATCAGAGAAGCGCCATTTGATCCTGCATTATTCAGGACGAATAAAGCTATTCTTTTGTGAAGATTCCATTTTTGTATAGCAGTAGCAATCAGGAATCCTCCAAGGAATAAATAAACTATCTTATTGGCATAAGGATTGGCTGCATTTTGAATATCAACTATTCCCAATAGAGGAAATAATGCTAAGGGCACTAGGGCTGTTACTGCTACAGGAACTGCTTCAGTTGCCCACCAAGTACCCATTAGTAAAAATATAGCTGCAGTTCTATGGGCTTCAATTGAAAGATTGTCAGGAGTGGGTAAAGCAAGCACTATTAATGCCATCATAAGTCCAAGGACAAACCCTTTGTTATCAACTATGAAGTTCATATTTGTATTTTAAATAAAAAAGGGAGTAATAACTCCCTTTTTTCAGTTACCAAGGATTACATTTTTAGCCTAAAATCTAAGTAGTAATTTCTTCCATAGTCTTGATGAGCATCAGCAAAGAATCCATAGAATCTATCTGCAAGAGGAGCTCTTTCATCATCTATATTTTTGACTGCTAATTTTATCCTTGCCTCATTATCTCCAATATCAAAATTATAATATACAGAAGCATTTACAGTCCTCATTGACGGAATTACATACCTTGTCCCATCTGATCTCGTCTCACTATTCTGATAAAAATCACCTTTTTTCAGGCTAGAAATTTGAGCACCCCAATCACCGTATCTGTAGTTAAGTTTCATACTAGTTTTCTTGACATAGTTGCCATCAAGCCCAGCTAAATCACCAAATCCTGACAAAGTAATATTGAAAGGTATCTGTCCGCTTTGCTGTGCCGCAACCAATTTTGCATACTCAGCAGTCGGTTCTTGAGTAAATTCATCTGTTTCAGAATAATTGATAGATAATTTAAAGCTACCAAGATCAGTATCAAGATCATAGTACAGACCAATATCCTCTCCTGATATTGTTCTAGTTGCAGCGTTTGCATAAGGATCTCTAACTATTAGAGCCTCTCCCACCGGACATATTCCAGCATTAGCGAAGGCAGCTAGTTCGTCTGCATCATAAGAAGAAGAATCATCTCTTGATACATTTGGATTGTTATAAGCATCACAATTATTTGGGCCGTAATTAATGAGATTTATTAAATCATTAACAACTTGATTTGATCTACCCAAGAGGACGATAGTATTTTCTTTTTCTATTTCCCATGAGTCATAAGTTAGCATCAGCCCATCAATAATTTCAGGAGTCCAAACAATTCCTAAAGAGTAATTATCTGATTCTTCAGGTTTTAGATCTGGATTACCTATTCTAAAGCTTTGCAGTTGATATCTGTCATCTAATGCGAAATCATTGCTTCCACCGATATATTCTCCTACAGCATCATCCACATTTCCGTAACGTGTAACATACAGTTGATTTTTCTGTATTAGATTAGGAACTCTAAATGAGGTAGAGAAGGAGCCTCTTAGAGAAACATTCTCAGAGATGTCCCATCCTAAAGCTAGTTTCCCAACAGTAGATGAATCTGTATCATCTGGATCTTCATGACGCAGTGCAATTTGAGATTCTATATTTTCTGATAAAGGGATTATAAATTCCGCAAAAATTGAATTAGTTTCTCTTTCACCTTTTGTATCAGCAGTTGGACTTGATCCCAATACATCACCTATGAATGGGAACGTAAGACCTGTAACAGTTGATGTGAATCTAGTAGTTCCATCTAACCTTGGATCTCTGTCATCAGAATATTCCTCTTTCCTATATTCATATCCAATTAACATTGCGACAGGACCTGCCGGCATGCTGAATATCTCAGGGTTGGATGCTTTAAAGTCAAAAGAATTTAACTCACTAGTATCATTTCTGAAAACATCTATTATTGCTGGAGCTAATGCAGTTTTTACATCAGATGAGAAAATGTTTATCGCATTAGATGTTGAGTCCGCTAAGCCAGCTTCTAGCAAGCTATTGGAAAGCCTATTTTGCGTAAAGTCTTCAGATTCAGCTTTCGAACTTAATATAGCTGTTTCCCAATCCCAACCTGAATCTGTCGTTCCTCTTAAACCAATAAGAAAACGAGATGTCTCTTTTTCAACATTTATGATTCTTGGTCCGATGTCAGGTCTCCAGTTATCAATTCTTATATTTTTATTAGAACTACTATTATCAGCATTTATACCCAGCAAATTTGTATAGTAATATTCTGGACCTATATTCAATAAAGCTGTTGAAAAGTCTCCAGCCGGTTCTTTCAATCTTCTGTAATCCGAATTGTATTGACCTAGTTCAGCAAAAAGCTCGTTACCATTTTCAAGTTCATGATTTATAAAAATAAAAGTATTATCTCTTTCTAGTTCTCCTCTGTAGTCTCTGAACTGACCTGGATTGATGTAGTATTCTCCGTTAGCTAAAGAAGTTGTATCAACACCTAAACAAGTTCCGTATCCTGTATCTATAGAATCAGATCTTGAACATCTTGGGTCTGTTGAAGGCATTATCTGAATCTCACCCCTGCTGTCACTGTAGTCAGTTGTTCCTCTAAGATCTAATTGAGCCCACTTTCCCGAATATCTATTATTGAATGAGCTATCGTTAGCCCATAGAGAATCAGATGGTATCCATTTTCTGTGATCTGAGTCACCCCATCTTGGATCTTCAGATGCGGCTATAGAATCTCTATCATAAAAATCAAACATGACTGATATGTTTGTTCGTCCTTCATTTAAATCTGCTCCATATTTAATTTGAACCCTCTCATCATTAGCATCAAAATGATCATAGCCATTACCTCTGAAAGATACTTCAAAGCCAGTATAGTCGGTATCCAGAACATTATTTACTACACCAGCTACAGCATCAGCTCCATAGATAGCGGAAGCTCCATCTTTTAATAGCTCAACTCTATCAAGAGCATTTGAAGGTATTAAGTTAGAGTTCACTGACATCGTTGGTACGAAGTCACCACCTAGTAGTTCAGTTTGATAACCTGCATTATTTACAAGTCTCCTACCATTCAAAAGAACAAGTGTGTTTCCAACACCCATATTTCTCAGATTGTATGCACCTACGTCTCCTCGAGCGGAATTTACCCCACCAGAATCGGACTCAGCTTCAGTAAAGTAGTTTAAGCCTTGTTCTGCTATATTTTCCATAAGCTCTGTTCCGTCTTCTGGACCAATTGCATCAATATCATCGGATGAAAGAATAGTTACAGGCAAGACACCTGTAATCTTTGCTCCTTTTATCTGAGAACCAGTTACTACTACTTCTTCAACTTCTTCTTCAGATAAAAGCAATCCGACGGAATTGAGAAGCCCCATCAACACTATAAAAGTTATTTTTTTCATAATTTCCCCCAAAATAGACTAAGCGCATGCTCAATTTAATGAAACTTCACTCAAAAGTCACTAAAAGTTGTATAGAATAAAACCTTAAGTTATGGAAAAAAAATACATACTATCCATGGACGGAGGAGGTGTAAGAACTTTAGCTTCTATAACCTTTTTAAAGAGGCTTGAGATTGCATTAAAAACAAGAATTGCAGATAAGTTTGACTACTTCATAGGGACATCTGCAGGAGCTGTTTCCTGTTTAGCTTTAGCTGTTAATGAAGCAAAAGTTATTGATTTAGAGGATATTTGGGCGCCAAGAAATATAAACAAAACTATGAGCAACTCTTCATGGGAAAGTAAATTTGGATTACTTCAAGGAAGACCTAAATACGACAATGTAGGTAAACTTTTTGTCCTAAAGAAATATTTCGGTAAAAGCATCATGATGGATGCAAAAAAACCTGTAGCAGTAACAAGTTATGACATAGAAAAACGTAAACCTGTTCTAATAAGATCTTATTTTGAAGAGGATAGTCAAATTAAAATTATTGATGCGGCAAATGCTACCAGTGCCGCTCCAATCTATTTTCCAACAGCAAAAGTAGAAGATAGATACTTGATAGATGGAGCTATTGTAGCTAATAATCCAGTCCTTCATGGTTATGCTGAAGCTGTAAAATTATTTCCAAATACCGAACTGAAAGTTTTAAGTGTGGGAACAGGTCTTAGCAAAAGACCCTTAAAAGGTGAAGCTTCTCAAAACTGGGGAGTTGTTGGATGGATGATGCATGATTTATTTGGTCTAATGGTTGAAAGTAGCCTCGACCATGAATTAGCAGGGGATTTGATTGGAAAAAATTATTTGAGAGTAAATTCTCCTTTAGGAACGGTTAATAGAAGATTAGATGATAAAAGAGAAGCAAATATTAAAAAAATAGTCGCAATGGGTGAATCTTGGTGGGAAGAGTTTGGAACAAAGGCAGTGAATTTGCTTACCTCGTGAAAATTTATCTTTTATCATTATTCCTCATTTTTTCTCTCGTGAGTTGTGCGGTAAATCCTGTAACAGGCAAGCAGGATTTTGTAATGATTAGTGAGGAACAAGAGATTCAGATGGGTAGAGAATACAATTCTCAAATACTCAAAATGAATCCAATTTATCAAGATCAAGAGCTTCAGGAATATGTTCAGTCAATCGGAGAATCTCTTGCCTTGAAGAGTCATAGACCAAACCTCATTTATAGATTCACTGTACTGGATAGTCCTGACATCAATGCTTTTGCATTGCCTGGAGGTTACATATATATCAATCGTGGATTGATGAGTTACTTTTCTAAAGAAGAAGAATTGGCAGCTGTTTTAGGTCATGAAATCGGTCATGTCACTGCAAGACATAGTGTCAGACAATATTCACAATCTCAATTAATGGGCATTCTTTCAGCAGCTATTGAGATTAACTCCGGTAGAACGGCAGGCAATATCGCGAATTTGGCTTCAGGAGCACTTCTTTCAGGTTATGGAAGAGAGATGGAATTAGAAGCTGACGATTTAGGAGCTCAATATATCTATCAGGATGGATATTCTCCTCAAGGTATGTACGACGTGCTATCAGTGCTCAAAGATCAAGAAACTTACTCTAAGAAGATAGCTGAGCAAAGAGGACAAGAACCAAGAAGCTATCACGGAGTTTTTGCAAGCCATCCGTCAAATGATCTTCGTCTTCAAGAGGTTTTAGATAATGTGAGTAATACTTTTCAAAAAGGAAATGAAAAAACTAAAGACATCTATCTTGAAAAGATAGAAGGTATGGTATTTGGTGATTCGGAACAATCCGGCATTAGGAGAGGTAATAAGTTTTATCATGGCCCTTTAAATCTTTTCATGTCCTCTCCTGAATCTTGGGAAATTATCAATACACCCAATCAACTTATTTTTCTGTCTCCTCTTGGTGAAGCAGTTTTGCAGATGACCCTTGAAGATGTAAATTTTAAAGAGTCTCCAGAAAGTTATTTGAGACGTTTCGCCTCAAATACGTATGACGATATGAGCTTAAATGTGAACGGATTTGAAGGATTCACTGCCAAGACTTATAGGAACGGAAAAGAAACTAGGATGGCAGTATTATTTAAGGATGATCAAGCTTACCAATTTTTAGCTTACTCAAAAAATGATTTTTCTAATATCTCACAATTTGATACAGAGTTTCTCGATATTATAAATTCCTTTAGGAATCTAGTGGCAGAAGAGCGAGTTCTAGCTAAGCCACTAAGACTGAACATTTATAAAGTCAAAGAAGGAGATAGTTATAAATCTCTTGCATCAAAGAGTAGTATAAATATCAATGCGGAAGACCAGTTGCGTCTCATCAATGGCGATTATCCTGACAAAACTCTTAAAGCTGGAAGATTAATTAAGATTGTTCAATAAACTAAAGAGGATTTATCAGATGACCGCCATCTACAGGGATTATAGAACCCGTCATAAAAGATGAAGCCTCACTTGATAAAAGTAATAATACCCCATCAAGATCCGACTCTAGGCCCAATCTATTCATAGGTATATTTTTGATATAGTTTTGTCCATCAGTCGTAGCAAAAAAATCATCATTTATTTCAGTTAAAATGTAACCTGGAGCAATTGCATTTACTCTAACTTTAGATCTCGCTAATTCTAAAGCCATGCTTTTCGTTAATTGAACTAAACCCGCCTTAGCGGTTGCATAACTGGCAAGATTGAAGCCTACTCTTAGACCAAGAATTGAAGCAATATTAATAATACTGCCTCCTTTATTATCTTTAATTAAATGATCTGTGAAGTTTTTTGCAACCCTATAAGCGCCATTTAGATTAGTTTCTAGAACATAGTTCCAACTTTCCTCATCTAAATCTTTAAACCTCTTTGGGTCAGATGTCCCTGCATTGTTGATTAATATATCTGCAGAACCAATTGAAGACTCTACTTTTGAAAAGAAATTTGAGACACTTTTTTTAGAAGTTACATCTAAAGGCAGCACAAGCACTTCTCCATCAATTTCATCCTTTAGTTTTTCTAGGTTTTTCATCCTTCTTGCGCAGATAACCAAATTCGCTCCAGCTGCAGATAGTGTTTTAGCAAAGTGTTTACCAAGACCTGAAGATGCTCCTGTAACAATTGCAGTTTTCCCATCTAAATTAAATATATCTTTCATAATTATTTTATATTTTTCAGTAACTTCTCTACTTCTTTTATCAAGCTGTCTTGATGGGGTTGAAGCTCTTGCTGGCCAAGGTTTCCGATGATTCTTTGAAACGGGTCTTCAATGCCCATATTTTCTTTAGCTAGAGTTTCGATGACTGAGTGTGCAAAGAAGGGAACAGTCGCTGCACTATAACCGCCTTCATGAGTCATTAGAATTTTTCCATTACAAACTTGGTCAGCTATTTTCATTAGCTTCTGTGTCAGAGATTTAAATCCATCACCAGTCATCATTTGTCTACCAATAGGATCACCTGCACCTCCATCAAAACCAGAGGGCACAATGATTAATTCAGGTTTATATTTTTCAATCGCCGGTATTACAATTCGATCAAACGCCGCTTCATAAGCTCCAACACCAGAACCAGGAGGTAGAGGAATATTAATATTATAACCAGCTCCTTTTTCTTCCCCATTTTCAGAGATAAGACCAGAATTAGTTGGAAAATTTCTATCTTGATGAATAGAAATTGTTAAAGCATTAGGATCACTATAGAAAGCAGCTTGCGTTCCGTTTCCATGATGCACATCCCAGTCAATAAAAGCTATTTTGTGTAGATCTTTGTTCTTGAGAGCATGCTTGCCGGCAATAGCAGCATTACCAAATATACAAAATCCCATAGCTTTATTTGGCATAGCATGGTGACCAGGAGGTCTAACTAAAGCATATGCATTAGTAACCTTTTCTTCAATAACATGATCAATTGCTTCAATGATCCCTCCAACAGAAAGAAGTGCAATATCAAAACTACCAATCCCAGTTGGTGTTGTTATGCCCGCATCGATGTTTATAGAGTTATTCAGTGATTTCATATGTTCAAAATGATTTTCAGTGTGAAAAAGCAAAATTTCATCTTTAGTTGCCTTTCTTGGAGTTATTTGAAAAAGTTTTTCATAAAGGCCTGAAACTTCCATTAAGTTTTTGATCCTCCTTTTTGCATCAGGATTCTCTGAATGTTGAAAAGGCTCAACTGGAAATCCATAGGGCACATAATCAGCATGATTCCCTGTGTCATGCCAAAGATAAAGCTCGTGAAATACTATGCCTGTTTTCATTATTATATTATTTCAAAGTATCTATCTAACTCCCATAAAGAAATCTCCTCGGAGTCAAAAAAGTTTTTATTTTTCTGGAATTCTTTAAATTCCCAAATCCTAGTGTTTGCAAAATGTTTAACAAACGTATCTCCAAAAAGATTTTTGGCTGATTCTGAATTCTTAAAAAGATTTGCTGCTTCACCTAAATTAGAAGGTACTTGATATTTTCGTTCTAGATTTAAATCATATGCGCCACCTAAAGTCTCCTCGGTAGGATCGATTTTTTCTTGAATCCCAAGAAATCCTGCTCCCAATGTAGCTGCAAGCGCAAGGTATGGATTGGAATCTGCACCCGGCAGTCTATTTTCTATCCTTTGACTTGTTGAATCACCTTTTATGACTCTAAATGCTGTTGTTCTATTTTCAATTCCCCAAGTCATATTGATTGGAGCCCATGCTCCAGGACATAGTCTTTTATAGGAATTTACAGTCGGCGCAATCATTATAGAAAACTCTCTCATATATTTTTGTAAACCTCCTATAAAGTACTTTAGTTGCTCAGGTAGATCTTCCTGGCCAGATGCGAATAACGATTTTCCTTCCATATCTTGAAGGGAGGTATGAATATGACCAGATTGTCCAGGATACTTATCTGACCATTTCGCCATAAAATTTGCCATAAGATCGTTTTTTTGAAATAGAACCTTAGAGAAAGTCTTGAATAAAGTTGCTTTATCGGCGGCATTTAGTGAATCATCTACAGTAATAGCTGCCTCTATCACTCCAGGTCCTGTCTCAGTATGGAGTCCCTCTAAATGCATATCCATGTCCATACATAAATTCAATAATTCATTATAAAGTTGAGACTCAACAGAACTCCTCAGTATTGAATATCCAAACATACCTGGAGTGAAATTAACAAGGTTAGAATAATTTTTACTCCGTATAGAATGAGGTGTTTCATTGAAAAGAAAAAATTCATATTCAAAAGCAGACTTTGATCTTATCCCTACATTTTCCATTTTTTTAATAAGTTTATTCAGTAAACCTCTGGGGCATACTTCGTCTTCGGATAATTCTGCTAGAAAGAATGGAATATTCTCTTCAAATGGATTGATCCTTCCGGATTCAGGAATAATATTTGCTTTGGCATCAGGAAATCCTGAATGCCATCCTGTATAAAGATCATCTACTGATTCATTTTTAAGTTCATATAATTCATCACTGCTATCCCAACCAAATATTACATCGCAAAATCCAAAACCTTTTTTCGAAGATTTGATGAATTTATCTACATGCATATATTTTCCTCGCAGAATGCCATCTATATCTGTTAGTCCAACTTTGACATACTCTGTTTTAGAAGAATCTAAAAACTTTTTTACATCCTCTGCTGACTTTAATTTTCTAATCTTCATGTCTCCTTCCTGATGGTTTTAGCTTAAAAAAATACAAACTGTTAGAATTTCTATTTGATTGTAACTTCATAAATATAATTGTTGAAAATTAATGAATAGAAAAACCATTTCTGTCCTAGGAGGGGGAAGTTGGGGCACAGTATTAGCTAACCTTGCCTCATTGAATGGAAATAAAGTAACTCTGTGGATGCGAGATGAAGAAACTGCAAAAGAAATCAATCAAACTCACATTAATAAACAATATCTGCCGAGCTTAAATCTAGGATCAAATCTCGTGGCAACCCCTCATATTGAGGAAGTATCTGATTCAGACACAATAATATTTTGTATACCAAGCGATGCTTTTAGAGAGGTATCGATACTAGCAGCAAACTTTATTCAAGAAAGTTCATTTCTTATTACTGCAACTAAAGGTGTCGAAAAAGACGGCTTCAGTTTGATGAGCAATATTCTTGAGAAATATTATCCTAAGAATCCTATAGGTGTCTTAAGTGGACCTAATCTAGCAGAAGAAATAGCCAATCATCACTTATCTGGAACGGTCATAGCTAGCAAAGATAAAGATCTGAGAAGAGAGACTATTGAAGATTTATCAACAGATTATTTTAGAGTTTATGAGAATGATGATCCTTATGGTGTAGAAATGGGTGGTGCATTAAAGAACATATATGCAATTGCATGCGGTATAGCTGATGGTTTAAATTCAGGAGAAAATACTATTGGTATGATCATGACAAGAGGGTTAGGAGAAATGGGACGTTTGGCGACTGAATTAGGCGCTAATCCTCAAACTTTTTTAGGCTTGGCCGGAGTAGGAGATCTTATTACAACTTGTGCATCACCTCTAAGTAGAAATCATCAATTTGGAAAATATATTGGTGAAGGTCTATCTGTTGATGAAGCTAAACAAAAAATTGGCCAAACCATTGAAGGATTAAAAACCTTAAGGGTTGTAAAGAACATATCAGATAAAAATCAAGTTGAGATGCCAATTGTGGATTCTCTTTACAAAATAATCTATAAAGGTGATAGTCTTGATGGATCAATTCAAAATGTCTTGGGTCAAGACATCATAAAAGATGTTGAATTTGTAAAATAAAAATATGTCAGAAAAAGAAGAAGATAAAGTTATTGATGTAGGTAATGAAGAAATCATCGATAGTGAAGAGTGGAAAGATAACTTCCTAAAACAGGGAAAGTGGATAAGGCTTTTTTGGATGTTAGCCTTTTCATTTGCATATTATCTATCTATGACCTTCCTATGGTTAATTGTATTCATTCAGTTTCTTTTCGTTTTAATTACGGATAAAAGAAGTGAGAATATCTCTAAAGTTTCTATAGGTTTTAGAGAGTATATGGTTCAAATTATCGATTACTTAACTTATCAAAGTGGTGAAAAGCCTTTCCCATTTAGCGATTTTCCTAAATCTCAAGATACTAGCGAAAATTAGTATAACTTTTTAGATAATAAGGGTCTTTCAGGATGGAAAACTTTAAAAATAAAATAGCAGTTGTTACTGGTGGTGGTACCGGCATGGGTAGAGAGCTAGTGAGACAGTTGGCAGCAGAAGGCTGCCATGTCGCCATGTGTGATGTGATACAGGAGAATATGGAAGAAACATTTGAAATTGTTTCTAAGGAATGCCCAAATATAAAAGTTACTAAGCATATTTGTGATGTCAGCGATGAGGCGCAGGTCCTCCAATTTAAAGATGAAGTGATAGATCAACATGATACTTCAGTAATAAATCTTCTTTTTAATAATGCCGGTATTGGAGGCGGAGGAAGCTTCGTTGAAGGTTCAAGAGAAGAATGGGAAAGATGCTTCGCAGTTTGTTGGTATGGTGTTTATTATTGCAGCAGAGCTTTTATGGACTACATTGTTGCAAGTGACGAAGGACATATTATTAACACTAGCAGTATTAATGGTTTCTGGGCTACTTTGAACGGAGTACCTCACACCTCTTACTCGGCCGCCAAATTTGCTGTTAAAGGTTTCAGTGAGGCATTAATTGATGATTTGAAAGTTAACGCACCGCATGTTGGGGTTTCAGTTGTAATGCCTGGGCATATTGGAACTTCTATAGCTGAAAATACAGGGAAGATTTTAGGGGAAAGATCAGATGAAGATTATGAAAAGACAAAGGAAACTATGATAAAAATGGGAATGCCGGTACATAACTTTTCAATCGAACAAATCAAAGATCAAATAAAAGAAAATGCTGAGTCTTTTAAAAATAATGCTCCTACATCTTCAACTGAAGCTGCAGAAATTATCCTTAATGCTGTAAAACGAAAACAATGGAGAGTGCTTGTTGGAGAAGATGCGAAGGCAATTGATGGATGGGTTAGAAATTCACCTGAAGACGCTTACAATATAAATTTTAATGGGGAGAGAAGGGGAGAATAGATGAAAACGTTTAAAGATAAAGTCGCTGTAATTACTGGAGCAGGATCAGGAATGGGAAGATATCTGGCAATATTGCTTGCACAAGATGGCGCTGATGTCTGCGTTACGGATGTTAATGAAGATACATTGAATGAAACTGTCGAAATGTTAAGAAAATATAATGTATCTGTCTCTTCTCATGTTTTAGATGTATCCGATAAAGAATCTATAGAGGCCTTACCTCAAAAGGTCATCGATCAACATGGAAAGGTCGACTTGGTATTTAACAATGCTGGTGTCACAACGGGATCGCACTTTAAGGATATGGATGAAAAGAACTGGGATTGGGTGATGGGGATTAATTTTGATGGCGTTATAAATAGCACAAGAGCGTTTATACCTTATATGATTGAAAGTCCTGAAGCAGCTATCGTTAACACATCATCTATATTTGGTATGGTTGCCGTCCCTGGACAAACCGTATATCACGCAACAAAGTTTGCCGTAAGAGGATTTACCGAAAGCTTAGCTCTTGAGATGAAAGCAACGAATCCAAATCTGCAAATTCATTGTGTCCATCCTGGTCATATTGGGACAAATATTGCTGCAACTGCAAGAATGAGTGATGAAGACTTCAATAGAGATGATGGAGCTAGAGACTCTATTTTCACAAGAAATGCTCCAAAATCTCAACAAGAAATGGGAGATCTTTTTAGGGAAGGAGGCATGCACCCAAGTAAAGCCGCACAAATTATTCTAAATGGTGTGAGAAAGAAGAAAAGTAGAATCTTTATTGGTTTAGATGCTAAATTGTTAGATCTTTCACAAAGATTATTTCCTAAACACTATCACAAGACTTGGGCATTTTTCATGCCATTTTTGATGATTTTCAGAGATAAGAAGGCATTAAAGTCAGTCGACTAATTTTTTTAAAGTAGAGTAGTTAGGATTATCAACAGTAATTTTATTCTTTGATAATTTGACAAGTAGGTTCTTTAAATCTTCGTTTTGTAAGTCTAATTTTTCTTCTTTAATCAATAATGCAAGATCTTTAATATTTGCAGTATCTGTCTCAATTAGTTCTCTTAAATCCTTTACTACGTCATTAGATAATTTTTCTCCGAGTGCCATTTCTCTACTGACTATGTTTAATACATTTTCGACAATCCTCAATTTAAATGCTAAGTGAGGAGGTACTTCATCTTTTATTTTTTCATTTAAAAAATGATTCACCGCATTCAATAATTCAACACTATCGGGTCTATCAAAGATCATTATCTTCCTCCTAAAAAAAGTAAATCCACTATATCAATTTCTGTTTCAGATACTCTTCTGCCAATTGCTGCCTTTTCTACAGAATTGATCGTCCCATTTAAATAAGCAGATGCTTGTATGAGGCAGATAACTCCCCACCTGAAAGTTCCAAAAACTTGCCACGCCTTAACTATTTCCTTATCAACTTGATATTCACTAACGGTGTTGTATCCATCCAGAAGGTCTTTTAAATCACCAAAACCACCTACAACTTTATCTGTATTGCCAAACCTCCAAGAATTGCCGCAAATCCATCCAAGATCCTGTAAAGGGTTACCTACATGTGCAAGTTCCCAATCTATAATTGATTGCAATCCATCTTGATTAACAATGATATTTCCAAGCCTGAAATCACCATGTACAAGAGCATCATCAATGTCACCAAAGTTTTGTTCCTTGAGCCAAAGATAGGTGTACTCAAATACGGGAGAGGGCTGATTGAATACAGTATAGGTTTCATATAAATCACTCAGTTGCTCTTTGACAGTCTTTTTTGGAAGAAAACTTAATTCAGCTATATCTGTTTGATGAATTTTTGCTATGGATTGACCACATTCAAAAGCCAGATTTTGAAGTGCATTTTTATATTCTGTATCTCTTAAGATTTTTCTTGCAATAGTTTCACCTTCAACAAATTTCATAATGTATGAATCTCCCAGAGGTTCGCTTAGAGATGACACAGAAATGATTTCGGGAACTAATGCACCAAATTTTCTAACAGTTTTTTGTATCAGGGCTTCATCTGAAGTTTTGATTGCCAAAGGTCCTTCGATTCCTGAACCTTTCCTAAGAATATATTTTTCAGATTTATCTTTGAGTTTTACTTCAAATTTCCAAATTTCTTTTGATGCTCCTCCAGTTAAAGGCTCAAGATTTATAATCTCACCAAAAATGGACTCACTCTCAAGTTTCTTTGATAAAAGACTTCCTAACTCTTGGCTCATTTAGCTCTCTAAGCTCGCATCTCTCTCACCAAAATCCCAACCTACACCATTATTTTGATAATTTTTTAAGATTCTTCTGGCAACAGATTGAACATGAACCTCATCTGGGCCATCATAAATTCTCGCTTCTCTTGCATGTCTGTACATTAAGCTCAGAGGAGTATCATCAGTAAGACCTTTAGCTCCATGTACTTGAATGGCTCTATCAATTACATTATGTAACATTTCAGCACCTACCACTTTTATCATTCCAATCTCTATCCTTGCATCATCTCCTTGATCAATCCTTTTAGCGGCATCGAGTGTAAGGTGTCTGCTGGCTTGAATTTCACAAGCACTATCAAAGACAAATTTTTGCAGTAACTGTTTGTCAGCTAAAGGAGTCCCAAAAGTTTCCCTTGAATTTAATCTTTCACACATTAAATCAAACGCTCTTTGAGCTTGGCCAAGCCACCTCATGCAGTGAAAAATTCTGCCGGGGCCTAATCTTCTTTGAGCAATTAAGAAACCTTGTCCTCTAGGACCAAGAAGATTTTCTTTGGGCACTCTGACATTGTCATAATTAACTTCATAATGACCACCGTTTATGCCAAGAACTGGAGTTTCTCTCACTATCTTGTACCCGGGATTATCAGTTGGAACAATAATCATACTGAAAGCTCCATGACTAGGAACATCTAACTCGGTACGACACATAACAGTTGTGTAAGAGGCTCTGGCAGCTCCTGTTGTAAACCATTTAGTTCCGTTAATAACCCATTCATCACCTTCAAGAATAGCAGTAGTTTGTAATTGAGTTGGGTCAGAACTAGAAATATCTGGTTCGGTCATTGCAAAGCTTGGAAAAACTTCACCCTGAACCAAAGGTTCAAGATATTCATCTCTCCATTTTTTAGGAGCAAATTCTCTAAGCATTATTGAGTCTTGAAGTGAATGAGTTCCTAAAGCAACCATCGCACTGGAAGATCTTCCTACAACTTCATTGATGTAGACATATTCCATGAAAGGCATGCCATGACCTCCTATGTCTTTAGGATGCCCAAGTGCCCACAAAGAATTATCTTTTGCTTTTTGCATCAGTTCAGAAAGTTTCTCTTTAGATTCCTTGTTACCTTTATGAAGAATAGGTTCAGCAGGGTAAACTTCCTCTTCAACGAAACGTTTTACTTCTGATCTTACCTCTTTCCAGTTTCTTTCCATTTCTTTCCTCATTTTATTTTTTTAGATTTATTGATTGCTTAAATCCCTTAAGGCTTACTTTACTTTTTTCCATAATTACGTCTTCCTCTCCCTGAAGGACATTTTCATTGAATTTATAAATAATATTATAATTTCCCCTTAAACATTGTTTGTTATGTTTTGATGCCTTTGCGCTCACGCCTTCATTTAAAGACAAATATTTCTTTATCTTCGAAGAAGTGTATTTTTTAGATAATAAGGCCATTGATTCTTCGGGTGATAAGATCAAAGCTGAGGCATTATTTCCGCCAAAACCTTTTGCATTTAAGAAAGCTGCACTGAAATAATTTTTATCTTCTTTTTGGTCATCAAGAAGAATATCTAGGTTGTTCTGATGAACATCCTCAGCGATAAAATCTGTTGAATGTATACCTGGAACTATACCTTTATCCCAAGTTCCTAGAGTCGCTGTCAGTTGGTCGCCAGAAGCAGGCGCCATACTATGACCTAAATAAGATTTGATACCTGAAACTGGAAGAGATTTTATTCCATAGGTTTGTGCTACTTCATTGAGAATATGAGACTCAGTTGTTCTATTTGCTGGCGTTCCTGTTCCGTGAGCATGCACAAAGGTTCTATTTCTTAGTTTTTTCAACCCAATAATTTTTTCTGCTTCCGAAGCACACTTGGCCATAGTTATATAATTACCAACACCTGGTCCACTTATTGAACTTTTGAATCCATCTGAATGAGATGAAACAGCAGACACGCACCCATAAACCTCGGCTCCTAACTCTATAGCTAAGGCATCATCCATTAAAATAACAAACTGAGCTGACTCACCAAGCACCATCCCCACATTTTGACCAAAAGGTCTGCATGCCTTTTTTTGGATTGGCCCCTCTTTTAAATTTTCATTATGTTGAGCTTGCATTTCCATCATTCTTTTATCATCTGATAGTGCGCTCATTGCATAAAATCCATCAACGATCTCAGGAGTAATAGGAGCTTCTGCACCGCCTACAACCACAAATCTAGCAGATCCGGACTCAATGGCTTCTTTTCCCATTTGCAGGTTATACAAAAAAGTTGCACAAGCACCCACAACATGACCCGTACGTCCCACACTACCTAGAATATAGGCATTTATGAAATCAGCAGACATTTCTACTAAACCTAGGGCTAAATTCTTGGAACTTGCTCTAGATCCTTTTAATCGTGATTGCATTAATCCACCAAACCCGAAGCTATCTAGTTGGCCTATTGCCGCCCCACTAAAAACTGCTACTTCATCTGGAGCTATTTTTTCTTGGATGACTTTCCAGTCTATTCCAAGCTGTCCAAGAGCATCACCCATACCAAATATGGTCATCTGAAGGGCTTTTGGATGCTGTCTTGCAGGGTATAAACTCGAAGGATCAAATCCTTTTGGTAATTGCCCAGCTGCACTCGCACCGATTTGGTCAAGAATAATTCCATCTTGGTCATATAAATCCCTATCTAATTCTCTTACCATTGAGTCAGACCGCATATCTGAGCTGTTATCAAGTAAGTATTTTTTGAGATCAATTGAATCACCAGAATTAGTTTCCCAAGATCTACCAACAGGCTCAATTTTCCCCTGTAGAACGGCCAAGTCTTGAAGAACCTCAAGTTGTTCTTTATTTGAAAGAGAATCGAAGACCATATTTTTGTATGCAAGGTAAGATGAACTTCTACCTGCCGAATTTATTCCTCCGAAGCCGGTTATTAATGCAAGAGATTTTGAAGTCATATGATTAAATTATTTTAGTCTTACAGATTTTTATATTGTATGGCAATATTCACATAAGTTTTAAAGTATATAACACGGGAGAAGTTATGCATCCGGGAGTTAATGGAAAAAAGTTTCCAGAAAAGCCAGCTGTTATAATGGCAGGTAGCGGTAAGGTAGTCACACACGGCCAATTAAACGAACTGTCTAATCAAGGTGCTCATTTATTTAGATCTCTGGGACTAAAACCAGGTGACTCCATTGCTATCATGATGGAAAATCACCATTTATTTTTTCCAATCGTATTTGCTGCTTGGAGAAGCGGTCTTAGGTACACAACAATAAGTTGGAGACTTCAACCATCAGAGGTGGAGTACATAGTTAAAGATTGTGATGCTAAAGTATTAATCACTTCTAAGTTTTTAGAACAAACAGCAAGCGATCTCAAAGAAGCTTTAGAGGGTGTTCATCTATTTATGTTAGACGGTACAACATCTGGGTATCTTTCTTATGAAGATAGAATTCAAGATATGCCAATCGACTCGATTGAAGATGAATGTCAAGGAGGATCTATGCTTTATTCTTCAGGAACCACAGGTAAACCAAAAGGAGTTAAAAGAGAATTGCCATTAACTCCATTACCCTATGAGCCAGATGAAGAAGATCCGGGTTTAGGTCGAGTACTAATGCTATATGGAGCTGGAGAGGATAGTGTGTATTTATCTCCAGCACCTTTATATCATGCCGCTCCGCTAAACTTTAATACTGGTTTTCTAGCTTCAGGTGCAACTTCAATTATTCTCGAAAAATTTGATGAAGAGACTGCCTTAGAATCAATAGAAAAATATAAGGTTACTCATTCCCAATGGGTGCCAACAATGTTCGTTAGATTCTTAAAGAAAGACCCTTCAATAAGGTCTCAATATGATTTATCTAGTCATCAAGTTGCAATTCATGCAGCTGCACCTTGTCCAGTAGCTGTGAAAGAAGAGATGATAGATTGGTGGGGCCCTATAATTCACGAATACTATGCAGGTACTGAATATAACGGAATAACAATGATTAATTCTGCTGAATGGTTAGAACATAAAGGTAGCGTCGGCAGACCTTTATTTGGCTCATTACATATCCTTGATGATGATGGTGAAGAATTACCAACAGGTGAAGTAGGAGGAGTTTACTTCGGAGGTGAGACAGCAACGACATTTGAATACCATAATGATGAAGAGAAAACTAAAAGCGCAATGACTGATAAAGGTTATAGCTCTCTTGGTGATGTGGGTTATTTAGATCAGGATGGTTTTCTTTATCTTACTGATAGAAAATCTTTCATGATTATCTCTGGAGGAGTGAACATTTACCCTAAAGAAACTGAAGACCTTTTAGTGATGCATCCCAAGGTTGCAGACGTAGCAGTCTTTGGTGTTCCGAATGAAGAAATGGGGGAGGAAGTAAAGGCTGTAGTACAGCCTGCAAATTTAGGTGATGCAGGGCCTGACTTAGAAGCAGAACTCATCGCTTTTTGCAAAGAGAATATGTCTTCAATTAAAAGTCCTAGAAGTATAGATTTCGAAGAGGAACTTCCTAGACATCCAACAGGAAAATTATATAAAAGACTTCTTAAAGATAAATACTGGCCCTAGAGATGCTCAGAAATAAATCTATGGTAGTTGGTTCAACCGGCTTGGTAGGTAAATCTGTAGTAAATTATCTAATTGAGAAAGATATTGCGGTTTTAGCCCTTGTAAGAAACGATGAAGTAAGCAATAACTCGTTGTTAAATTACTATAAGATAGATTTTGAGGATCTTCAATTTCCAGATGAGACCTTTTCAGATATTAAAGATATATTTATTTGCTTAGGTACCACTATCAAAAAAGCTGGATCTAAAGAGGCTTTTCAGAAGGTTGATATAACTTACTGTTACGAGATTGCTAAGCAAGCCCAGGCAAGAGGTGTTAAAAATATTTCTATTGTTACTTCGCTGGGATCGGATTCTAACTCTACAAACTTTTATTTACAAAGTAAGGGAATGATAGAAGATAAAATCACTAAGATCGATTTTGATTCTATATCTATTCATAGACCTGGTTTATTAATAGGTGCCAGAAATGAAATGAGGTTAGGTGAGTTTATTGGACAAAAGATTTTTCCTTATTTTATAGATCCTTTCTTAATGGGAAGCATAAGAAAGTACCGAAGTATAAAGGTTGACACTCTAGCCAAGGCGATGGTTAATCTATCCGGATATGGAGAAGGTGTTAATTACTATTATTTTGACGACTTTAATGAATCTGCGAAAGGTAATTCCTAGCCTGCCTTCTTAAATTTAAGGTCATCATCTTCAACACTCTTGAAACGAATTTGAGTGATGTCTCTTAAATAATTTTGGCTATTAATCCAGGGATCTCTTGAGCCTTGCTTAGGCAGTTGATCTCTGACTCTTTCAATATATCCAGAGTTTAAATCCAGATATTCCTTTTCAGATACAACATCTTCACCTATCTCAGGACAAAAATAATCTAAACCTTTTTTGTCTAATAAATTAATCAATTTGCATGCATATTCCGATATGAGATCAGCACCTAATGTCCAAGAAGCAGTTGTGTATCCAAAAGTTGCTATCAAGTTTGGTACATCGCTAAACATCATTGTTTTGTATTGAGTCTTTTCTGAAATATCGAGAGTTTGATTATCAATTTTTATATCTATACCGTTAAGCAGTCTCATGTTTAAGCCAGTGGCTGTGATAATAATGTCTGCTTCCAATTCTTCTCCTGAATCAAGCTTAATGCCTTTAGGAGTGAATTCATCAATTGTTTCAGTGACGACTGAAGCCTTTCCAGAATTGATAGCATTGAACATATCTCCATTAGGAACGAAACATAGGCGCTGATCCCAAGGCATATATCGAGGAGTGAAATGTTTATCAACATCATAGTCCTCTCCAAGGAGTCCTCTAACATGATTAATTAACATCTCTTTTGTCTTTTCAGGATTTCGTCTAAGTCTATTAAGCATAAATCTTTGCATTAGAATATTTTTCCATCTCACCAAAAAATAACCCAATCTATCTGTAGTAAATTTCTTTATGAAGTTACCTATTTTATCTTCATCGGGAGCTGCAAAATAATATGTAGGAGACCTTTGAAGCATAGTGATGTGTTCTACTTTTTCTGACATGGCAGGAACGATCGTCACAGCAGTTGCTCCGCTGCCGATCACAACCACTTTCTTGTCAGAATAATTTAATCCTTCTGGCCATTTTTGAGGGTGAATAATTTGACCTTCAAAGGCTTCAACGTTTTTAAATTCAGGTGTATAACCTTCGTCATAATTATAATATCCGCCACATAAATATAAAATATTACAAGTCATCTCTTCAACAGAGTTGTTCTCTTGATTTTCTACTTTTAAATACCAAAGAGCATCGGGAGACGACCAAACAGCAGATATGACTTTTCTATTAAATTGAATTTTTTTTCTCAAATCAAATTCATCCACAGTCTCGTTTAGATACTCAAGAATAGAAGGAGCATCAGCAATAGTTTTGGGGCTCCTCCAAGGTTTAAATTTAAAACCCATGGTATGCATGTCGGAGTCAGATCTTATGCCAGGATATTTAAAAAGATCCCATGTACCTCCCAAATTAGATCGTCCTTCTAGGATTGTGTAAGTCTTTTGGGGGCAACGCGTTTTCAAGTTGTAAGCAGCCCCAATACCTGAAATACCGGCTCCAACTACCACTACATCAATATGTTCCATTATCTAGATCTCCTCTTGGTTTATTATAACAATGTTCTAGTTAAGCCTTTTTAGGAAAACTTAAGCAGTTCATCTTGATGGCCATCAGCCCCACCTAACAAATGGTTAAGATATGATTCATGTGATTCCATCCACATTGCCTTTGAACGACTTCTTCCTGCAGATTGATCATCTTTAGTACCTTTCATATACCAGTTATTACATTGGAGCCATATTTTCCCATCAGAAGAAACATTGCATTTATCAGTCCAATTCTTAACGGCTTCCTCAAGAGGCTCTACCTCATTTTTATTTTCGTGTTTCATTGACGAAACAAGCTTTGCAATATATTTACCTTGTTCTTCGCATAGGAGAGTCACATTAGTCACCGGGTTCAAGCTTTGAGGCCCGACCATCATATAAAAATTAGGCATGTCATTTACATGTAGACCCCACAGCGTTTTTGGCTCAATCATTTGATAATTATTCTCAGCAGAAGCTCCAAATTTATCTGCTAAAGTTACGTTATTTTTACCTGTAACTGTAAAAGGGATTAGCCCAGCATCAAAGCCAGTAGCATAGATAATCACCTCCATTTCGTATAAATCTCCCGACGACATCTCAAGACCAGTTTCATTGACGGCAACTACTCCTCCTGGGTCATTAACTAAGTGAACATTTTCTTTATTAAAAGTTGTGAAGTAATCATCAATAATCAAAACTCTTTTACAGAAAAAGGGATAATCAGGCGTGAGAAGTTTTGCCACCTCGGGATCATTGACATCATTTTTGATTCTTTCACTCAAAAGATCACAGACTGCAGAATTCCAATTTTCATCATGTAACTGCTCGAATGTGAAAGGCAAATTGGGATCAGGAGGAAATTCCCCTTTCCAGTCGACATATCTAAGCTTTGCACTATATCCTCCAGCCTTGAAAGCATCGACTATATCTGGCGGAGTAGGTTGGTCTTCTCTTTCAATAGCCCATGTTGCTGTTCTTTGAAATACGGTTAGGGATTCTACTTCGTCTGCTATAGATGTGATGACTTGTGCAGCAGAAGCTCCTGTTCCAACAATGCCAACTTTTTTTCCTTTTAAATTCGCTTCTTGATCCCATTCAGCAGTATGAAAACTTTCACCTTTAAATTTTTCCATTCCACCAAATTCAGGCATTCTGGGACTTGATAATGGTCCGTTTGCACAAACTACATGTTTTGCGAATATTTCAGTTTTCGTTTCATTCTCAAGATTAGTGACTTCAACTCTCCATTTACCAAAATCTACATACTCAAGAGCTACTACCTTTTGTAAGAATTTTATATGTTGACGTATATCAAAGTGGTCCACTAGTAGTTCAGCGTAATCAGCTATTTCAGACTGACTTACATATCTCTTCGAAGGTATAAAACCAGTTTCATCTAAAAAAGGTAAGTAGGTATATGATTGAACATCACATGCAGCTCCAGGATAAGATCCTACTCCACCATGAGCCCAAACTCCCCCCAAAGAATTATTCTTTTCAAGAATGCAAAAGTTATCAATGCCTTCCTCTTTCAAGTAGTGAGCACAGGTTATACCTGAAAAACCACTACCTATTATCACAACATCATAAATTTTCATTTAAGTAATATTTTATAAAGACGCTTCACAGGCTTCAACTGTTTGCAGAATTAGCGTATTAATTGTCATCGGACCAACTCCACCTGGAACTGGGGTATAAGCTGAACACCTATCTATGATTCCTTCTAAATCTATATCTCCACATTTTTCAGGATGATAACCTGCATCTATTACCACGGCTCCATCTTTAATCCAATTTGATTTTATGAACTTTGGGATACCTACAGCTCCTACAATAATATCGGCTTTTATGAGGTGCTCCTCCAAATTGGTAGTTTTAGAGTGACAAATTGAAACTGTTGCATTCTCATTTAGTAACATCATTGCCATAGGTTTACCCAATATAGGACTTCTTCCAACGACTACCGCATGTTTTCCTGCTATCTCTATCTTGTATTCATGCAGCAATCTCATTATCCCCTGAGGCGTGCAAGAGCCAAAAGCCTTTTCTCCCATGGACATGTTTCCAAAACCTAAACAAGTCACCCCATCTACATCTTTTTTTATGTCTATGGCATCAAAACAAAGCCTTTCATCGATTTGATCTGGGACAGGATGTTGAAGGAGAATTCCATGAACTTCTGGATTAGAATTCAATTCATTTATTTTTGATAACAATTCTTCAGTCGTTGTGTCGCTATCTAATTCAACTTTTATAGATTTCATGCCTATTCTTTCGCACGCATTTCCCTTCATCTTAACGTAGGTTGCAGAGGCGGGATCAGTTCCTACTAGAATGGTAGCTAAAATTGGAACGAAATTTTTCTTTTCCAGTAAATTACTTACTCTAATCTTTAAATTTTCTTCTGAGGAGAGAGCTAAACTTTTTCCATCCATAATAATTGCCATCAAAGGATTATATTAGGATTAGATGATTATTCGTAAATAAAATTAAATTAGATAAAAACGAGTACATATAAGTGACTGATAGGGTAGACGAAGATATCTAAGAAAAAAAAAGAAAAATTTACTGTAATTTGTAGTTTTATGAAGTTATAGTGACAATCGGGAAACATATAGAGGTAAATTTTTATCTTAAGTATGTAAATTTTGACGCAAGGAAGGGGAAAAGTTCCGCGTCCAATATTAATTAATGGGGAGAAAAATGTTCAAAAAACTATTCTACGTTCCACTTATTTCATTTTTAGTCTTTTCTAATTTCATTGTCTCAGATGATGTTGAAGAGGTTGTTGTAACAGGTAGTTACATCAAGGGAAGTCCTACTGACGGAGCTTCTCCAGTAGAGCTATATGATCGATCTACTATTGAGGCTATAGGTGCGGTTAATGTTGCCGATATAACTGCGAATATTGCTGTTAATTCTGGTTCTGAAAACCAAGCTGATTCATTTACATCGGGAGCACTGCAAGGCAGAACAAATGTAAATCTTAGGGGATTAGGCTTGTCATCTACATTGGTACTTTTTGATGGTAGAAGACAAACAGTTGCTGGAGCAACTGCTAATGATGGTAGTGTATTTGTAGATACTTCATCTATTCCGATTATAGCTCTAGAGAGAGTTGAGGTTCTTAAAGAAGGTGCAGCTTCTATTTATGGATCAGACGCTGTTGCCGGAGTAGTGAACTATATCTTCAGAAGAGACTTCACCGGTTTTGAAGTTGATTTAACTCATCAAGAAACTGATCTAGGCTCACAGGAAGATGACAGAGTTAGTTTCATTTGGGGTGCAGGTAGTGGAGATACTAACTTAGTGCTTGCATATAGTGCACTTGATAGATCGCCTTTATCTCAAAGCGAGTTAGAGCTTGCTCCTCTTGGTATCAGTGGATTAGGAACAAGCTTCCTTTTATTTGGTCCTTCAACTGTAGAATCAGGACCTTATGCTGGAACATATAGTGCCTTCCAAAATGTTCCAGATCCAAACTGTGTAGCTAACAAAGGTATATTAATTCCTCAAGCGAGTGGAAGTCGTTGCGGATTTAAGTACGGCCCTAGATTTAATATTGTTAATGATGAAGAACATAACCAACTTTATGTTTCACTAAAGACTGTTCTAACAAGTGGTATAAATGCTGAACTTGATTATCTAAAAGCTGAAACTGATGTTTTTGATAATCCTCAGTCACCTTCGTATCCAGCCTTATCATATTTAAGTCCTGCATTAGCAATTCAACCTGGCACTGGTGGTAATCCATTTGGAGTTCCAGCTCTTTGGCTTGGTAGACCTTTAGCGTCTGCTTTCCCTTCGCCATTTGCTCCAAGAGAAATTGAAATGGATAGAGTATCATTCGGACTATCGGGAACATTGGATAGTGGTTTCGATTGGGATTTTCATATGACTCGTAGTGCTGAAGATTCATATGGTAGACAACCAGACACTGGAACTTCTGCTCTTGCAGCTGCGATCAATGGAACTGGTGGGCCTACAGGAGATCAAACCTTCGATCTATTCAACCCGTCTGCTAATTCACAAGAATTAAGAGATTGGCTAAGGTCAGACCAAGAAACTTGGAATAAAGTTGTACTTTCAGTCGTTGATTTTGTTGTATCAGGTGAAATAGGCAATGTATCAGTTGCTGGTGGTCTTCAATCTAGAACTGAGAAGTATGATCTCAAGAGAAGTGCTAATTCAACTGTGGAATTTGATGCGGCAGGAAATTTAACGAAACCAGCTGACATGATATTCTTAGGCGGAGGTACAGAGTCTGACGCATCTAGAAGAACAAATGCTGTATTTGTAGAAGCCTCAACTGATCTTACAGACCAATTAGAATTAAAAGGTGCTATTAGATATGAGGACCTTGAAAATGATTCGAATGTCGATCCTAAAATTTCTCTAAGATATCAGGTTAATGATGATGTGATTTTAAGAGCATCTGTCAGTACGTCATTTAGAGAGCCATCACTTGCACAACTTTATTCAGACACTGTTGGTCTTCAAGGAATTCAAGATTTTGATGAAGATGGGAATACTGTTGGACAGGCAACATTTATTCGTATAGCACAAGCAGGAAGTACAGCTCTGAAGCCAGAAGAGGCTGATAACTTAAATGTTGGTATCATTTGGTATCCAACCGATAACTTTGAAGCTAAATTAGATTACTGGATGGTTGATTACACTGATGTGATAACCATTGAAAGCGCGCAAGGAATTGTCTCCAGGACTCCTAATAGCTCAAAAGTACAAAGAACTACAGATGGTACATTGACTGGGGTTACTACTAGTTACTTTAATGCCGCTTCTGTTGACACTAATGGTTTTGATGTTGAACTTCTATACTCTTTGGATACTAACATCGGAAACATTATATTAGGCATGAATGCAACTCATATGCTTCAGTATGAGATTCCGATTGGTGGTGTAACAACAGATGTTGTTGGGTTGTTTAATCATGACAATTTTGCAAGGTCTCTTCCAGAAACTAAAGCAGTTTTATCAGCAAATATAATTTCAGGTAAACACACTGCTGCTGCTTACGGAAGATGGGTTTCTAGCTATGAAACAACCAATAATCCAACACCAACAGCTTTGGCACTTGGATTTGACCAAAATATTGATAGTCACTTCACTGTTGATCTTCAATATAGTTATACATTTGACTTCAATAGCGCAGACGACCTAAGGTTAACACTAGGTGTCAAGAATGCTTTTGATGAAGAAGTGCCTCAGGTATATGACAGTGCGAACTGGAGTTATGATCCAAAACATCATGATCCAAGAGGTAGAATGTTTTCAGTAGGTTTGAAACTTACTATGTAACTTTCTTTTGTAAAAAAACCCGGCGCTTGCCGGGTTTTTTTGTGCATAAAACTTCTAAGAAGGTATAATCCTCATCTTTTCGGGGCATAGCGCAGCCTGGTAGCGCACCTGCTTTGGGAGCAGGTGGTCGCAGGTTCAAATCCTGCTGCCCCGACCAGTTATCTTGAATAAAAAACAGATTGTCATAATAGGAGGAGGGCTGCAGGGTTTAGCAACTGCAAATGCTCTCGTAGAAAGAGGTGAAGAGATTTTACTTCTTGAGCGAGAAAGTGATGTCGCAACTTCAACCAGTTTTGCTAATGCGGGCATGATGACCCCGTCTCAATCTTCACCTTGGAACTCACCTTCAGACATTGCACAAATATTGGCTGGCATAGGAAAAGTTGATAGCCCAATGCTTCTTAAATTAGACCAAATACCATCTTTATTTTTCTGGGGTTTAAAGTTTTTAAGAAATTCAACACCTAAAAGATTTAATGAGATTTCAAGAAACTTATTTGAATTGGCTAATTACAGTAAAGAACTTACTATCCAATTCAGAAAAAAAAATAATGCCTCTTATGATGAATCTGAGAAAGGAACATTAAAAATTTATAGAAATTCTGAATCAATGCAAAAATCTATTAATCAGCATGAAAAAATATTTTCAAATTTGGATGCAGTTAAAATAATAAAAAGTAAAGATTTAATTGATTTAGAACCGCAGCTCAAAGATATACACTCCGAATTGGCAGGCGGATTATTGTTTTCTAATGATGAGGTTGGAGATGCATATAAGTTTTGTAAACTTCTTGAAGAAAAAATTAGAAATAATGGTGGAAGAATTTTAACAAATACCAAAATAAATAAGATTCTTATCAATAAAGGTCATGTCAAAGGTATAGTCACTGACAGAGCTATTCTTGAAGCTGAAAGAGTAATTATTTGCTGCGGCTCATGGTCAAGAGAACTTTTGAAACAAGTTAGTCTTAATTTGCCAGTTAGACCTGTCAAAGGTTACTCCTTAACTTTTGACACTACTGGCTTGAATAATGTCCCTAATATTTCTCTAGTTGACGAAAGTATTCACACCGCAGTTACATCCTTTCAAAACAGAATAAGAGTGGCTGGAACTGCTGAATTTGCTGGCTATGATGATTCAATCCATCCTAAAAGAATTGATTATCTATATAGAATGTTAGAGACAATTTATCCTAGCCTCTACGGTCAACTTGAAGAAAACGAAGGAAAAGTTTGGCATGGTTTTAGGCCAATGAGTGCTGATGGCTTACCATTTATTGGTGGAACAAAGATTGAAGGTTTGTTTGTAAATTGTGGTCAAGGACACTTAGGATGGACTCTCGCAATGGGGTCAGCATCATTGTTGGCAGATCAAGTACAAAATCAAGACTCAAAAATTGATATCAGTCCATATTTAGCCAGTAGATCTCTATAAATTATTCATCTTTAATCTTCTTGGTTATTATATAATTTGCACAACTCCTCGTAGCTCAGTTGGATTAGAGCAACTGCCTTCTAAGCAGTGGGTCGCAGGTTCGAGTCCTGCCGAGGAGGCCATCTTCCTTTTTAACTATAAACTAAAACGAATTTTTAAATTCTTTAAAAACTTGAAGGCATTAAATACGGAAGATAGAATATTTGATTAATTATTTAATTTTCCGCATGTTAGGTTCACACATTTCAATTTATGGCGAAGTTCAAGGATCTGGTTTTAGATCTTGGGCGAAAGAACAGAGTCTCAAACTTTCTTTAACCGGTTGGGCCAGAAAAGCCTCTGATGGTTCGATAGAAATTTTTGTTCAAGGAGAAGATGAATCAGTCAATTCATTTATATCACTATGTTGGGATGGTCCTTCTTTCTCACATGTTGACGATGTATTAGTACAAGATGCAAATCCTGACGAATCAATTAAAGGATTCGAAATATATTAAATTTATCATCTGCAATTTTTATTAAGTGATAAAATAACGTTTTTTTTTGGTGGGCGTAGCTCAGTTGGTAGAGCCCTGGATTGTGATTCCAGTGGTCGTGGGTTCGAGCCCCATCGCCCACCCCAATGGATAAATTATGAAATTTTCATTTAAATCAAAGGTTGATATCAATCAAGACCTACAAATAGTAGTTCCGAATAAAGATATTCAGGAACAAATATTAATCAAACTAAAGGCAGCGCAAAAAGATTCTAAACTCAAAGGTTTTAGAAAAGGGAAAGCTCCCATGGATGTTGTTGAAAGTATATATGGTCCTGAAATAAGACAGGATGTGTTGTGGGATCTGGCTAGTAAAACTTTCTCTAAAATTGCACAGGAAAAAGACTTAAAGATTGTGAGCAGACCTAACTTGATACCAGAAAAAATAGAGGAGGGTAAAGATGCCAAATTCAAAGCTTCTTTTGAGGTTTACCCCGAGGTCTCTTTATCAAAAATGAGCAAAATATCTTATACGAATTACTCGTGTGAGATTTCTAATGATGATCTCGATAAGACCATAACAAATCTTCAGAAAAGGATGAGTCAGTGGGAAACCAGTACTAAAGCTTCTAAAGATGGTGATCAAGTCAAGATTAGTTTCGTTGGAAAAATTGATGGAGAAGAGTTTGAAGGTGGAACTGCAGAAGACTTTACGGTAGAGATAGGTTCAAAGTCTATGATAGAGGGCTTCGAGGAAGGCCTTATCGGACTCAGTGCAGGAGATAACAAAATACTTGAGCTAACTTTTCCTGATGATTATGGAAAATCTGATCTTGCATCAAAACCCGTGAATTTTGAAACACAAGTCAAAGAAGTTCTGAGTCCAAAACTTCCTGAACTAGATAAGGAGTTTTTTAAAAGTACTGGAATTGAGTCAGATAATATTGAGTCCTTCAAAAAAGAAGTTAAGGCCAAACTAGAGGAAGATTTAATAAACATCTTAAATGGCAAGATCAAACAAAGTCTTTTTGATGCGCTTTTAACAGCAAATGATTTTGAGGTCCCATCTGCAATGGTTAATTCAGAAGTTTCAAACATGAAACAAGATACCGCAAGAAGAATGGGCATGGATCCAAAGGATATGAATGAAGATTTATTTCCCGATGAAACATTTACAGAAGAGGCCACTAAGAGAGTCAAGGTTGGAATATTGTTAAATAAAGTTATCGAAGAAAAAGAGCTCAAGCCTGATGCCGATAAAGTTAAAGAAATAATAGAAGAGCGAGCAAAAAACTATAAAGATCCCCAACAAGTAATAAATTATTTTTATTCCGATGACGAGCAGCTTAGAAATATTGAATCAATTTCCTTAGAAGAACAAGTTGTTGAAATCATTAAATCCGAGGCTAAATCTGTTGATGAAAATATATCCTATGAAGATTGCGTTTCAGGAACTTATGGTTGAAAATAATTTTTATTGCCCCATCTATCAATAAAGGAAGTTATATATGAGTAAAGAAAACACAAATCTTGTAAATCAACTTGTACCTATGGTTGTTGAACAAACTCCGAGAGGAGAAAGGGCTTACGATATTTATTCAAGATTGCTTAAAGAGAGAGTGATATTTTTAACAGGCCCTGTAGAAGATTACGGATCAAATTTGATAGTGGCTCAAATGCTATATTTAGAGGCAGAAAATCCTGATAAAGATATTCATTTGTATATTAATTCTCCAGGAGGATCGGTTACAGCAGGGCTTTCAATTTACGATACCATGCAGTTTATCAAACCTGATGTATCTACTCTCTGTATTGGCCAAGCTGCCAGTATGGGGGCTATCCTTTTATGTGGAGGTGCTAAAGGTAAAAGGCAGGCACTTCCAAACTCAAGAGTTATGATTCATCAAGTGTTAGGAGGATTTCAAGGTCAAGCAAGCGATATAGAGATTCATACTCAAGAGATACTATCTATCAAAAAGAAATTAAATGAAATTTTAGCAAACCATTCTGGTCAAAAGGTTGATAAGATAGCTAAGGATAGTGATAGGGATAATTTCATGTCTCCAGAGCAGGCCGTAAAGTATGGTTTAATAGATGATGTTGTTGACAGTCGCTCAGTCAATAAGTAAGAGGAGTTTATATGTCTGACAAGGACAATACAGAAAATAACGAAGACAAACTTTTATATTGCTCTTTTTGTGGCAAGAACCAAAATGAGGTAAGGAAACTGATTGCAGGTCCTTCTGTTTACATATGTAACGAATGCATTGATCTCTGTAACGATATAATCAAAGAAGAAATTTCAGAATCATCTGAAGTTGAAGAAGAAAATTTTCCTGTTCCTATAGAAATCAAAGCCACTTTAGATGAATACGTAATAGGGCAAGAAGAAGCTAAAAAGAATTTATCTGTTGCGGTGTACAACCACTACAAAAGATTAAAAGGTGGAAAGAAATTAAATTCCTCCGACGAAGTCGAACTCACAAAAAGTAATATTTTGCTTCTGGGTCCCACAGGCTCTGGAAAAACTTTACTAGCTCAGACCCTTGCTAGGTTACTCGATGTACCATTCACTATAGCTGACGCTACAACACTAACTGAAGCAGGATATGTAGGAGAAGATGTTGAAAATATAATACAAAAGCTTCTTCAAAAATGTGATTACGATATTGAAAAGGCTCAATTGGGGATAGTCTACATTGATGAAATCGACAAGATAGCTAGAAAGTCAGACAACCCTTCCATCACAAGAGATGTTTCTGGTGAAGGAGTGCAGCAAGCTCTTCTTAAGCTAATTGAAGGAACCGTAGCGTCTGTTCCTCCCCAAGGTGGAAGAAAACATCCTCAACAAGAATTCTTGCAAGTGGATACTTCCAATATACTGTTTATCTGCGGAGGTGCTTTCTCTGGTCTAGAGTCTGTAATACAACAAAGATGTGAAGAAACTGGTATTGGTTTTGGTGCAAATGTAACTTCCATTAAGTTAGAAAATGAAACAGATAAGCTGATAGGACAAGTACGTCCTGAGGATCTAATCAAGTTCGGCTTAATTCCAGAATTTGTAGGTAGACTGCCTGTAATTACTACTTTAGAGCAGCTTGATGAGGAAGCCTTGGTTACAATACTTACTGAACCAAAAAATAGTCTTACCAAGCAATTCTCAAAACTGTTTGAGATGGAGAATGTAGAGTTAGACATTAGGGAAGATGCACTTCTTGAAATTGCTAAAAAAGCAATTGAGAGAAAAACTGGAGCAAGAGGTTTGAGGTCAATTCTTGAAAGTATTTTGATGGAAACTATGTATAAAGTTCCATCTGAAGAATCTCTCAACAAGGTAGTTCTGGATAGCTCTGTTGTAAAGGGTGAGACTGAGCCTTTGATGGTTTATGAAAAGACTTCAAAAACTAAAACTGGCTAACTCTTGTTTTTTTTAGTTAAACCCCAATATTAGACATATAACAAAAACTATTATGTCTAAAAAAAATATACCCCTACTACCTCTTAGAGATGTAGTTATATTCCCATCAGTTGTAACACCTCTTTTTGTTGGAAGAGAAAAGTCAATTACTGCTTTGCAGTCCGCAATGGCTGGTGATAAACAAATAATGCTTGTAGCACAAAAAAGTGCTCAACAAGATGACCCTAAATTAGGGGATCTTTATCCTATTGGAACTCTCTCCACCATTCTACAGCTTATAAAGTTGCCAGATGGTACTCTGAAAGTCTTAGTTGAAGGCAATCAAAGAGCATCGATAGAGTCACTAGAAGCCTCTGATGAGTATATGTCGGTGCAAGTTTCAACAATAGATGAAGAAAATGAGTCGAAAGAATTAGATCATCTTCTTCCTTCTCTTAAAAAACAATTTCAGGAATATGTAAAGCTTACTCGAAAAGCTACTCCTGAAGTCTTAAATACAGTCAATGCAATTGACTCTTTATCTAGACTTACAGACACACTAGTAGGTCATCTCTCTATCGATATAAGCCAAAAACAAGAAATATTAGAGATGATTTCATTGACTGATAGAGCTAACCGTATTTTGGAGCATTTAGATTCTCAACTTGATCTTTCTAAAGTCGAAAAGAAAATACGAGGCAGAGTGAAAACTCAAATGGAAAAAAGCCAAAAAGAATATTATCTCAATGAACAGATGAAAGCTTTAAAAAAGGAACTTGGTGAGATAGACGAAGCAGAAGAAGCTGAAGAGCTTGAGACCAAGATCAATGAAGCTGGAATGACAAAAGAAGCACAAGAAAAAGCACTTACTGAACTTCAAAAATATAAGATGATGTCACCAATGTCCGCTGAAGCCTCAGTTGTAAGAGGATATATTGATTGGATGCTTAACATTCCTTGGAAAAAGAAAAGCAAAATTAGGTCAGACCTGAATGCTGCTAGTAATGTTTTAAATGAAGATCATTTTGGTCTAGAGGAAGTAAAAGAGAGAATATTAGAGTACCTAGCTGTTCAAAAAAGAGTGAAAAAGCTCAAAGGACCAGTTCTTTGTTTAGTAGGACCTCCGGGAGTGGGTAAAACATCTCTTGGTGAATCCATAGCAAGAGCCACCAATAGAAAGTTTGTAAGAATGTCATTGGGTGGTGTACGAGATGAAGCTGAAATAAGAGGACATAGAAGAACCTATATAGGCTCTATGCCTGGCAGGATTCTGCAAAAGTTATCTAAGACAGGAGTAAAGAACCCGCTTTTCCTCTTGGATGAAATAGACAAAATGGGCATGGATATGAGAGGAGATCCCGCTTCCGCTCTTTTAGAAGTTTTAGATCCAGAGCAGAATCACACCTTTAATGATCACTATCTTGAAGTTGATTACGATCTTTCAGACATCATGTTTGTTTGTACTGCTAATAGCATGAATATCCCTCAAGCCCTTCGCGATAGAATGGAAATTATAACTTTGCCAGGCTATACGGAGGATGAGAAAGTAAATATCGCTGATAAGTATCTTATTAATAAACAAAAGAAAAATAATGGCTTAAGTGAAGATGAACTTTCTATTTCTAAAAACACAATAAAAGACCTCATTAGATATTTTACAAGAGAGGCCGGTGTGCGCGCTTTAGAGAGAGAGATTGCAAAGATATGCAGAAAAGTTGTCAAAAAAAATGCAACAGTAAATAAGTCTAAAAAGATTTCTATCAAACCAAGTAATTTAGAAGACTACTGTGGAGTAAGAAAATTTGATTTTGGTGAGGCTGAAGAAAATGATCGTATAGGACAAGTCACTGGTCTAGCATGGACTCAAGTTGGAGGAGAACTATTAACGATAGAAGCCTCAAGCTTCATTGGAAAAGGCAAAATTATTAAAACAGGTTCTCTAGGTGACGTAATGCAAGAATCTATCCAAGCGGCACTCTCAGTTGTCCGATCAAGATCAGAATCATTGGGCATAGATCCTAAATTCTATGAGGAGCAGGATATACATATCCACGTCCCAGAGGGGGCAACACCAAAAGATGGACCTAGCGCAGGTGCTGCAATGACAACCGCACTAACTTCTGTGCTTTCGAATATACCAGTTAGATCAGATGTTGCTATGACTGGTGAGATAACTCTTAGAGGAGAAGTACTAAAAATTGGTGGTCTCAAAGAAAAATTATTAGCTGCAAGAAGAGGCGGGATAAAAGTAGTTTTGATACCCGAAGGGAACGTGAGAGACTTAAAAGAAGTTCCAGATAATATTAAAGCTGATTTAGATATTAAACCAGTTAGGTGGATTGACGAAGTCTTGGACATTGTTCTAACTAGACAACCCATTCCATGGGAAAAAGAAGAGGTAAGTGATAAGGTATCTTCAAAAAAATCTAGAGCAAAGAAAAGCTCAGTTAAAGCTCATTAATTAAATTAAATTCAAGCTTGACAAGGCTTTAGCCTAAGGTTTTAATCATATCGACCAGCTTGCAAAATGATAAGCTGGCTTAACAAGACTCTAGGAGATTAATGTGAATAAAGCCCAATTAACAGACGCTGTAGCAGCGGCAACTGACACTTCGAAAGCTGAAGCCGGAAGAGCGGTAGAAGCAACTTTAAATGCAATAGCAGGTAGCCTATCTGGTGGAGATAGTGTTTCGCTTGTAGGTTTCGGAACTTTCAATGTAAGACATAGAGCTGCAAGAACTGGAAGAAATCCTCAAACTGGTGCGACCATCCAAATAGGAGCATCAAAATCAGTAGGATTTAAAGCAGGAAAAGCACTTAAAGAAAGTCTTTAGACCCAATTAGTTTACTAAGAGCGCGCCATTAGGCGCGCTTTTTTTAATTACAAACCATGTCAGGAATACAAACCATTAGAGAAGGATTAACTGGAAATGTGACTAGAGTTATTGTTGTTGCAATAATTATTACTTTCATTGGTTCCGTTGGTTGGGCTGGTTTCTTCTCGCAAGGTAACCTAAACGTGGTTGCCACTGTAGGATCTAAAGAAATTACAAATGCAGATCTGAACTTTGAAGTTAGTACTCAACAATTTGCTTTAAGCCAAAGGTTTCCTGATCAAGAGATTGATGACGAAACTCTGTTTACATTGTCAAAGAATAATTTGATCAATAAATTTTCGGTATTAGATTTTTTAGATTCTAAAAAAATGATACTTACAGATGAATTTATTTATACGCAATTAGCTGAAGAAGAACAATTTCAGGAGAACGGTAGATTCAATAAAGCTAGATTTGAATCTTTCGCTAGAAGTAATGGATTTATACCATCCGACTATTTAAAAAGAGTTAGAGAAGACTTCTTTATGAGTATTTGGCGCCAATCCATAATCAATTCTAGTTTCATAACTGATTTAGATGTTTCAGAATCCATGGCTCTAGCTGATCAAGAAAGAGACATAACTTTTATTAAACTCACTGCAGAAAGATTCAAGAATTCTGTAAGCTATCAAGAAGAAGATCTACAAAATTACTACATAGAAAATAAATCTGCCTATATGAGTCCTGATAGGGCAAAAGTTTCTTATATCTCTTTGAATTCAGAGGAGCTTCAAAGCACTGTTAAAATCTCTGAAGAAGATATTAGACTTGAATATGAAGATTATATGAGAGATTTTGATTCTAGTGAAAGAAAGTCTGTATCACACATTATGCTTAATATTACAGATACAAGAGATTCTTCTGCTGCTTCAGCAGAATTAATATCAATAAAAGATAGACTTAATCAAGGCGAAGCCTTTGAAGATTTAGTTGTTGAAGTGTCTGAAGATGGTGGTACAAAAGATATTGATGGTAGTCTTGGGATTACTGATGGCACATTACTACCCCCTGAATTTGAACAAGCTTTATTATCTATGGAAGAGGGTGAAGTTTTTGGACCCATAGAGCTTTTATCTAGTGTTCATTTGATAAGACTGGATGAAGTAATTAAGCCCGAACCTAAAACTTTGGAAGATTTGTCTCCAAAATTTCGAGAAGATTTATTAACTAATAAATCAGAAGAGATTTATGTTAATCTTCTTCAAGAACTGTCAGATTTAGCATTTAGTTCTGACTCGATTAATGATATTGCTGAAACTCTTGATCAAGATTTAATAGAGACTGATTACCTTTCCAGATCCGAGTTACCAGAAATTTTATCTTCTAATTCTATATCTGACTTTATATTTGAAGACTTTAGTGAAGGTAACTTCCCAGAATTAATAGAAACTTCTCAGTTAAGTGCTGTTCTTATTCAAATTTCAGATTACGTTGAGCAGGCTCAACTTGAATATCCCGATGTGAGATCTCAAATTGAAGATACTTTCGTCCTTAAAGAATCATTAAAAGCTTCAGAGGCCTTTGTTCTTAAATCGATTGAAGATTTAAGAGGCGACAAAACGTTCGAAATATTATCTAGCGAAAACAATGTAAAAGTCGAAACTTACAAAGGCTTAAAAAGGGATAGTTCATTGCTTCCAGCTAGAGCGGTAAACGAGATATTCTCTTTACCTAGGTCGCAAGCTGGAGATGTATTTGGTTCAGCAGTATCTCAGAACGGTGATAGCATAATCTTTAGATTGGATGCCGTAAATGAGAGTAACGAAGAACTTACAGAAGAGAATATCGCGGGTATTAAGAATTTTCTGAATCAACAAAAAACTATATCCGAGCTAAGCGAATTACAAGCAATTATAAAGCAAGGCCTTTCAATAAGCGGCTAGTTTAAGTCTCAGTTTCTTGAATTGAGCCCATAGCGGTTATGTTGAAACCACCATCTACATATAGTACTTCTCCGCTTATTCCGCTTGCCATATCAGATGTTAAGAATGTTGCAGCATCTCCAACTTCTTTAGTAGTTACATTTCTGCCTATGGGAGACCTAGTGGCATTATAACTAAGCATTTTCCTAAAGTTTTTTACACCAGAAGCAGCAAGAGTTTTAATCGGCCCAGCAGATATTGCATTGACTCTGTGACCTTCTGTGCCCATCGAAACAGCTAAATATCTTACACTTGCTTCCAAACTAGCTTTTGCCAACCCCATCACGTTATAGTTTGGGAGAGTCATTTGAGAGCCTAGATATGATAAAGTCAGTAATGATCCATTCCTTCCTTTCATCATATTCTTTGCTTCTTTGGCAAGAGCGATGAAGCTGTAACTACTTATATCATGCGCTATCTGGAAACCCTCTCTGCTGGTTACATCGACGAAGTCTCCATCTAATTCCTCTCTAGGAGCAAAACCTACTGCATGAATTACCGCATCTAAACCTTTCCATTGTGATGACAGAATTTCAAATGTCTCTTTAATTTCAATATCAGATGAAACATCGCAAGGGATAAATGTCTCTACACCTATTTCCTTTCCTAGCTTCTCAACATTTCCTTTTAAGCGCTCATTTTGATAAGTCAAAGCTATATTTGCACCATTTTCGAACATTGATTCTGCAATGCCTGCAGCTATGGAGTGTTTATTTGCAACACCTACTATCAACACATTTTTATCATTTAGAATTTTCATCTCTATATTTTAGTCTTTTTGCACTAAATCTATAGATATATTTCAAATTTAATAAGTCACAATAAAGTCTTTAAAATGTTGCTAAATCCTATTTTTTCTATTAAGGTTTCTCCAGAGGGGTAGTGAATCCCTCGTTTTTTAGATATAAGGGGTATATATATGAAAAATTCCATTTCATTCTATTCTAAATCATCACTAAGTTTTGCCTTGGTTGCATTACTGAGTTTTGGTTCTATTTTCACAATTTCTGCAGATGAAGATGAAGATTCTGCTGATGTTGCTGAAGAAATTGTTGTAACAGGTTCTAGGATTAAGCGTGCTACAAACATTAGTTCACCTACACCTATGGTAACTTTAGGGGAAGACCAGATCGAAAACACTGGTTCCGTTAATGTTTATGACATCTTGAATGAGCTTCCACAGGCTGGTGATGCTTTATCAAGAGGAAACACTAACTTTACTGTTGGTAGCTCAGGTGTTCAAACTGTTAACTTGAGAGGATTGGGTTCAGGAAGAACTTTAACACTTGTTAATGGTAGAAGATGGGTTGGTGGTCAACCAGGTGAAGGCTATGTTGACTTAAACTCAATACCAACTGATTTAATTGATAGACTTGAAGTAATTACAGGTGGTGCTTCATCTGTATATGGTTCAGATGCGATCGCAGGGGTTGTTAATATTATTCTTAAAGATGATTTCGAGGGTATGTCAATCGAAGTTATGGAAGGTGGATATGATGCTGGAGATGGAGACACAAGTCTTGCCTCTCTAACATTCGGAGCTCAGTTTGCTGATGGCAGAGGTTCTTCGATCTTTAATATAAGAACTGACGAACAAGGTTCTGTTTTTGCTAGGGACAGAGCACCTAATACTGGAACAGATGTTTTTTATTATGGTTACTATTATGGAGCTGATTTCGGAGCTCCATATGATTCATTTATTTTAGATCCTGCGTATTCTTCTTATCCTCCACAAGGAAGATTTTTTGTGAGTGGTACCAATTCTAGCTCAGCTGGCATGCTTACTTTTGATTGTTCAGAGAGAGACATAGATTCTGTTGTGAAATCAGATACTGTTGTTCCATGGGGCGGATCCGCAGCTTGTGGATTCAATAGAACGCATTATAGACAGCTTGAGATACCTCTAGATAGATACAGTGTTTTTAACTCTAACAAATATGAATTTGATAGTGGTACAACCTTCTTCTCAGAAATAGCATTCACTAGTGTTGACTCAACATCATCATTTGAGCCAGTTCCTTTTAGTTCTGAAGATGCTTTTGGTGGTTTGGGAACATATGGTTTCAATATTAGAAACCCATATATGCCAGCTGCTATTCGTGACGCAGCTGTTGCTGCTCAAGGTGTTGACCTTGATGGAGATGGCAATATGGATGTAGGAACGGATTCACTAGGAAATACTGTTGCAGGAATGTACCTAAATGCTGATGGTAATGAAATTCAAGTACCTTTTATTAGAAGGTTGGCTGAGTTTGGTTCCAGAGGATCTACAAATACCAGACAGACCTTTAGGGCTGCCGTTGGTCTTGATGGAACTCTTTCTAATGGTATGGATTGGGATCTATATTACTCATACGGATTCTCAGACAGAATGCAATACAGTGGGGCATACAATGCAGCAAATATGGCTTATGCAGTTAATGCTATAACTGGACCTACTGGACAGCCAATTTGTGCAGATCCAATTGCCCAGGCAAGAAATTGTGTACCCATTAATCTCTTTGGAATAGATGCTGCTTCTCCTGAAGCTGTTGCTTATGTTAGAGCTGAGACAAGTCGTCAATCTAAAAACAAGCAAAGGACTGCAGCTTTCAATATAACCGGTGACTTTAATCTTTTAGGATTAGATGCTTCATTTGCCACTGGTGTTGAAAGACGTGAGGAAAGGGGTATGGATGTACCAGATCCTCTTCAACTTGCAGGACTACATGGCGGAAATAGAGTCCCTAAAACAGTAGGTGAATATTCAGTAAATGGATATTACGGTGAGCTTTTAGTTCCTCTTGTACAAGGTCTACCTTTTGCTGATGAAATAACTTTTGAAACAGCCTACAGGGTGGATCATTACTCTACAGCAGGTGCTGTTGACGCAACAAAATTTGGAATTAGTTGGGTTATTAATGATGATATTAGATTCAGAGGTGTACTTTCTGAATCGGTAAGAGCACCTAGCATCGACGATTTGTATTCAGGACAAGCACAATCTTACACTTCCATCGGTGACCCTTGTGCTGGTGTTGGTGGTGCTTCTGAATCGTCCATGGACCCCACAGTAGTAGCTAACTGTTTATCAGATCCAAGAATCGCTGCAACAGCAGCTGCGGGAAGATTTGATGTAGACCTTAATGAAACAATCCCAGGTTTTTCATATTCACAACCTCAAATACAAACTATTTCAGGTTTCACAGGTGGTAATGAAAATCTTGGAGAAGAATCTGCGGATACTACTACACTTGGCTTAGTCTGGACACCTTCTTATGTTGAAGGTCTGGCTGTGACGCTCGATTACTATGAAATTGAAATAGAAGACGTAATTTCTTCTGTATCCGCTTCAAGATTAATTAATGAGTGTTATGCGTCAACTAACTATCCAAATGTTTCTCAGTGTGATGCTCACACTCGTTTTGATACTGGTCACTTAAGATATTGGTACTCTTATGGAATCAACCAATCAAAATACGAGACTGCAGGTTATGACTTGGCAGTTGGTTATACTTTTGAAGACCTAGGCCCAGTTCCTGGTGAACTTGATATTAGAGGTATAGCGACTTTCAGAGATAAGCATATATATCAAACTACTGTAGATTCAACTCCAACTGATTTTGTTGGTGAGGTTGGTCTAAATGATGAAATTGCAAGATTAAACTTCATATGGACAACTGATGACTGGTTAGTTTCTTTGCAAACAAATTATTACAGCGAAGCTTTAGATGACGGTACACAGGCCGAAGATGCTTATCACTTAAACCAAGTTGACTCATATACTTACATTGATATGCAAGTCAGATATGACTTAACTGATAGCGTTGATGTCTATTTTGGTATAGACAATTTAACTGACAAAAATCCACCTTACTGCCCTACATGTAAAAATGAGCCAAACCCAGGTTCTCATTACACAGCTCAGTCTTATGCTAGAGTTTGGGATAGTAAATTCCATTACGTTGGATTTAGATGGAATCTGTAACCTAAATGCAAAAAAGAAGGGCTGGTTAATTACCGGCCCTTTTTTTATTCTTTATAATACAAATCATGAGAAATTATTTAATTATACTTTTTTTTGCTTTCTTAACTGCCTGCTCAGAGTCTGTTAAACCTGTCGACACTGCTGTAGAAAATCAGATTTTATTTATTGGAAACGGAACTGAACCTCAAGATCTAGATCCTCACATAGTAACAGGAGTTCCAGAAAGTAAAGTTTTGATGGCTTTGCTAGAAGGTCTTGTCATTAGGAATCCAGATGGCCCAGATCCACTTCCTGGAGTCGCCAAGGACTGGGATATTTCTGGGGATGGTAAAACATATATCTTTTATTTGAGAGATGATGCTCTTTGGTCAAATGGAGACTATGTGACAGCGTACGACTTTGTCTATGCATGGAATAGAGTGCTTATGCCGAGTCTAGGCTCTAAATATCCAGATATGCTGTACGACGTTGTTAATGCCGAGGAATTTAACAAAGGAATAATAAAAGATTTTTCAAGAGTAGGCGTCAAAGCCTTAGATAGAAAGACCTTAAAAGTATCTTTAAAAAATCCTGCTCCTTATTTTCTAGAGTTACTTTGTCATTACACAACCAGACCTGTTCATAAAGAGACGATTGAATCTTACGGCGAAATGGATACAGCTGGTAGTCAATGGACAAGGCCGGGTAACTTTATAGGGAATGGCCCTTTTACACTGGACAAATGGGAATTGAATAAAGTTATTGTAGTAAAGAAAAACCCTTCATATTGGAATAGTTCGGTAGTTAAATTAAATGAGATACACTTTTTTCCAGTCGATAATGCATCTCGCGAAGATTTAATGTTTAGATCAGGTCAGTTGCACGTGACCAGCACTGTTCCACCTGAAAAAGTTGAATCCTATCAAGAAAAGTACCCCAATAATATTCAAGTTGATCCATTTTATGGAACATATTACTATCGGTTTAATACTAAAAAGACACCTTTTGATAGCAA
>CACGNN010000004.1 GCA_902574355.1 uncultured SAR86 cluster bacterium
AGCAGCTGATCAAGCTTCATTTGATTTGGGTGAAGTTGGACTGACGCCAAGTGATGTGATTGAAGAGTTAAGATACTTACTGAAATATGACTAGACTTACAGTTACCTCAAATGAGAATGAAACCATCGCTGCCGGGGAGCAGCTAGCGCAAGAAATTAGTAAAATTAAAACTGATAGATCAATAATTATATTTTTAGAGGGCGAACTGGGAGCTGGTAAAACAACTTTCACCAAAGGAATTCTTAAAGGCTTTAATTATAAAGAGTTAGTTAAAAGTCCTACTTACAATATTGTCGAAATATACGAAACAGATAAATATAGAGTTTTTCATTTTGATCTTTATAGAATCTCTGAACCGATAGAACTAGAAGAAATTGGTATAGAAGAATACCTTAAAGAGCTTAAATCAGTCTCAATCTTTGAGTGGCCTAATAATGGTAAAGGAACTCTTCCCTCTGCCGATTTTAATGTTCAAATTTCATACAATGGGAAAGATGATATAAGAGAGTTATTAATATCATGAACGGTAAATCTTTGAAAAAAATCTTATTATTAATTCTAATGATAGTTAGTAAATCTATACTTACAGAAGAGAATATCTACTGTTTTGTAGGAGATGCTGGGGAAGTCAATACAACTCAAAAAATGGTTGTAAAAGCTTTGGCAAACTCTGATTGTTCCATGGTTTGGCATCTGGGAGACATAACACAACTTGGAGTCCAATCATTAGACGATCCAGAACTACAAGAAAGTTTTTTAACACCCTTCAAACCATTTCTAGAAACTGAAATTCCCTTTTACTTAACAGTTGGTAACCATGATTATAAAGGTGATCCAAGTGTATATCTTCAAGTTGCCAAGAATTATCCATCTATTAATCATCCTAGTAATTTCTATAGCAAAAAATTTGGAAGAACATGTTTTTTTGTTCTGGATACGACTATTTTCGACAAGCTATATTATTTTTATAAAAGGGGCAGTCAGATTAGATGGTTGCAAGATGAAGTAGATAAACTGCAAGAAAAGTGTGATTTTTCTATCGCAGTAGCTCATCATCCTTTATTTAGTTCAGGTGATAGAGACAGGGCCAACCCGCAGTTAGCAATGTTTCTAGAAAACTATGTCTTTGGAACTTTTGATATTTATATTACAGGCCATAATCATGTATTAGCAGATGAAGGTGATCATAAAAACACTCTTCAACTCATAAGCGCTACTGGCGCTCTTCCCGGTGGCTCGCCCGCCGAGGTTGACTCGGGTAAATTCAACATAGAGACTCCGGGGTATCTAAAAATGATAGTAAATAATAATAGTGCTAATTATCAATTTGTGAGCGCTAGGGATAACGAAATCCTATGGTCTAATACAAAACTTGGTAATGGCCTTAGATGACAACTATTCTATTAAGTTTGATACTTCAATTCCCAATGCTAGAGAGGATGTTAAGCCAGGAGAAGCGTAACCAAGAACATTTACATACTGGTTATCATTTACTGTGCCAGAATCTATAATAAAGTCCTTTATTCCCTTGAGTTTAGGTCTTATCCCAGAGTAACCAGGGGTAAGATCTTCAGCTTGGATGCTGGGCCAATAAGACTGAACCGCCTCAAGAAAACGAGATTTTTGATGTGAAGAGAGGCTATAGTCAATCACATCAACCACATATGCAGAAGGTCCAAATCTAATTCCTTTGCCAAGGTCTATTGTTGCGTGAAGACCTAAACTATTTTCAGATGGAGTTGGATAAATAAGATTCTCTAATTTTTCTTTACCTTGATAAATGTAATATTCACCTTTTACAAATTCTTCTTGATAAATGCTTCCCTCATTAACAAGATCCGCGATGTGAACCGCATTAAGTCCTGCAGAATTTATAAGAACATTAGTAATAACAACAAATTGGTTTTCAGAATTCTTATCCTGTATCAAAACCTCATAGCCTTTGGAAGATTGCTCCACATTTAATGTTTCATTTCCTAGAAGTATATTTCCACCCAAGCTCTGAAAATCTCTGCTTAAAGAATGAATAAAGGAATGGCTATCAAAAATTCCAGTGGAGGGAGAAAATATAGCTTCTTTGTAATGAAGGAAAGGATATTTAGATTTTAAAGAATTATCATAAGTTAAATCATCTACTCCACAAGTCAGGCCATTCTCATAAATACTGTTTAATGTTTCTGATTCCTCGTCATTTGAGGATAAGATGTATTTTCCGCAGCGATTGAATTCAATCTTCCTCTCCTCTAAGTATTTATAGAGTAATTCTTTTCCTTGCAAGCAAAGTTTTGATTTGAGAGACCCATGATCATAATATATGCCAGCATGTATTACTTCGGAGTTTCTGCTAGAAGTTTCTTGTGCTATGTGAAGATTCCGTTCAATAAGGAAGATATTATTAAATTTTGAAGAAAGCTCTCTTGCGATGGCTATTCCAGAGACTCCCCCTCCTATGACCAAGCAATCAACTTCAAATTTTTCTAATTTGCTCAATATTTACTAAAGATATTTATTATATTTACTGTTAAGGTTGAGGCACACTCAGTATAGACACCTAATGTAGAAAAGTTTAGAAGAATCGAATATTTATGAAATTAAATTATGGAATCATAGGCACTGGGATGATGGGTTGCGAACACATCCGTAATCTCAAAAAAATACCTGATGCAAGAATAGTTGCAATTGCCGATCCTAATGAGAAATCTAGGACATGGGCCAGTAAGGCTTGTGAGGATAAATTCAAAATTAGGTCATATGAAGACTATAAAGAGCTCTTAGCACAAAAAGATATAGATGTCGTTGTGGTCGCTAGCCCAAACTTTACTCATATTGAGGTTATGAGAGAGCTGTTCAAAACAGATAAACATGTATTACTTGAAAAACCCATGTGCACTTCTCTTCCAGACGGATTAGAAGTTCTCAAGAAAAGTAAAGAACATGAGGGTTTAGTTTGGATTGGCCTTGAATACAGATTTATGTCGCCTATTCAATCTTTGATTAAACATATTGAAGAGATAGGTGATATAAGAATGCTATCAATAAGAGAGCATAGATTTCCATTTCTAGAAAAAGTAGATAATTGGAATCGTTTTAATGAAAATACCGGTGGGACATTAGTTGAAAAATGTTGTCATTTTTTTGATTTGATGAATCTAATAGTCCCGAGTAAACCTGTAAAAGTTTATGCTTCTGGAGGTCAAGATGTAAACCATTTGGATGAAAAATATGATGGAAAAATTCCGGACATAATTGATAATTCTTTTGTGATCATAGACTATCAGGATGGGCAAAGAGCTATGCTTGATTTGTGTATGTTTGCCGAAGCGGGAAAATATGAACAAGAGATTGTACTTACTGGGGATCAAGGTAAGTTAGAAACATATATTCCTGGAAATGAACTGATATTAACCAATAGGAAAAATTATTCTCTTAAGACCATAATAGTTAAAGATGATCCTCGAGTGAAAGAAGTAGGTTTTCATCATGGTGCTAGTTATATCGAACATCTGGAGTTAATAGATTGTATTAAAAATAAAAAGAAACCACTTGTAGATTGCCAAAAAGGTCTCGATTCGATTATTCTTGGGTTAGCTGCACAAGAATCCATTCAAACAGGTAGTCCCGTTTTCTTGGAAAATTTCTTAAATTAAAATATGAAATACAGATCAATAAAAGACATACCGCAAGTGGGCTTTGGGCTTTGGAAAGTCCCAAAAGATGTATGCTCTTCTACAGTTTTTAAAGCAATAGAATTAGGTTACAGACACTTAGATTCAGCTTCTGACTATGGTAATGAAAAGGAGGTTGGCCAAGGAATTAAAGCGGCTTTAAAAAAAGGTTTGTGTACGAGAGAAGAGCTATGGATAACATCTAAGCTATGGAATACCTATCACCATCCCGACCACGTTCAACCGGCTCTAGATAAAACACTGCAAGATCTTCAATTAGATTATCTTGATCTGTATATGATTCACTTTCCTATTTCTTTGAAGTTTGTACCTTTCGAGAAAAGATATCCACCTGAATGGTTCAATGATCCAAATAGCCCTGAACCTAAAATGATCTCTTCTAGAGTTCCGCTATCTGAAACTTGGCAAGCGATGGAATCATTAAAAGAAGAAAATTTGACCAGACATATAGGTGTTTGTAATTACTCTTCTGGTTTACTGCATGATCTTATGAACTACTCTGAAACCAAACCAGAAATTCTCCAAATAGAATCTCATCCTTACCTAACTCAAGAAAAACTTATACGATTAGCTAAAGACTATGGGTTAGAAGTCACAGCTTTTTCGCCTTTAGGATCTATATCCTATGAGGAACTGGGTGGCGCTGAAGAAAGTGAATCAATTTTAAAGAATGAAACTGTAATGTCTATTTCTAAAGATCTTGGTATGACGCCAGCTCAATTAATTTTAGGATGGGGCTTGAATAGAGGTACTTCAATTGTTGTTAAAAGCACTAATGAAATACGTATGAAAGAAAATTTAGCTGCTTCCAGAATACAACTACAACAATCCATCATAGATAAAATATCGGCCCTCAATGTAAATAAAAGATATAACGATCCGGGAATATTTTGTGAGGATGCATTCAATACCTTCTTTCCAATTTATGAATAAAAAAGATTTCTTAAAAGAAATACAAGAAGATACAAAATTAATAACAATATCTTCTGCCGAGAAATGGGTATACGAAAATAAGGTCTCTATTGAATCTCAACTCGATGAATATGGAGCAGTTCTCTTTAGTGACCTTCCAGTAGAAAATGCTGAGGATTTTGATCTTTTTGTTTCTGCTTTCAAATACGATACGTTTACTTATGAAGAGTCTCTATCGAATGCAGTTAGAATAAATAAAACTGATAAAGTTTTTACTGCAAATGAAGCGCCTGATGAGATTGAGATATTTCTCCATCATGAAATGGCGCAGACTCCCATGTATCCGAAAAATATATTCTTTTTTTGCAAATCTGCTTCTCAGTATGGAGGAGAAACTCCCTTATGCAGGTCTGATTATCTTTATGCTGAGCTTCTAAAAGAAGATGCAAGTTTAGTAGCCAAGTTTGAAAAAAATGGAGTTATTTATAATTCTATCATGTCCAATGGAGACGAATTAGTCTCAGGACAAGGAAGAAGTTGGCAAAAAACTTTAGGGGTTAGCTCTAAGGAAGAGGCCGAGCTCAAATTAAAAGAACTTGGGTATACTTGGCACTGGCTCGAAGGCGATAACTTATCAGTTACAACAAGAACTTTAAAAGCCATAAAAGAACTTAAAAATGGTAATAAAGCATTCTTTAATCAAGTTCTAGCAGCATCTTTAGGATGGAAAAAAAACTCCAATAATGAAACTTCGCCTGTCAGGTTTGGTAATGGCGAAGAAATTTGTAACTCAAATCTTCAAACGATTTCTAGCTTAGCAGAGTCATTAACTCTTCTAAGAAATTGGAAAGATAAGGACATCTTGTTGATTGATAATCATAGGGTGATGCATGGTAGGAAACCATTTTCAGGAGAAAAGAATAGAGAAGTTTTAGTTTCTTTAACTGCTTAGATTAAGCATGCAAGTGAAACCAGCTTTTGTGTATTCTTTGGTCAAGATTAGAAATCTTACCTTGTAAGTTATCCAAGAAGGTATGGAGCTTGTCGTCGTCATAACTCTCAACTCTTGATGACATTATTCTTTCTATAACTTTATAAACTTCTTCTTTCAATAAACTATTATTTGGTAATACAGCAACGCATTTATCAATCTCCCTAAGACAGGTATTCAATGATCTTGGGAAACCTTTATTTTTAAAGAGAAATCTAAGAACGCTGCCTCTTTCAATTTCTCCCTTTGATTCTTCTCTGTAAGCACCTTGGGCAGAGAGATTTCTCAACATGCTAGCCCATTCGAGAGTTGAGAAGTCATGTGTCTGAGAATTCTTCTTTGAGACGCATAATGTATCAAGAGTTCTGGAGATCATATCCACACGTTCGATATACCTTCCTAACCTGATGAATTCAAAAACTAATCCAGTAGAAAAATTATCATTGATTATGCCAAAAAATCTTTGTGATCCTTCAATGAGTTTATACATATCTTTTGGTTGCCCTCTTCTTGCTTTCAAAGTACCTCGGTTAAATTCATTTAAAAGATTATTAACTTGCTCTGTTGCAGATTGGGGAAGATAGTCTCTTGTTTCTTTAACATTATAAGCTGCTTTAATGAGAGAATTTTTAATTGAGTTAGGATTAGCTTCTTCATAACAAAGAAAATTAATTACATTAGCTTCTTTGAAGGTCACATACCTTCTTTGATAAATATCAAGATTATCCAGAGTTTCAATTATTGATTGCCATCCTAAAGTTTTGTCACCAGGAAAATCTAACATTAGCTCAGAATTAACATTTATTAATCTAGCAGTATTCTCAACTCTTTCTACATATCTAGAAAGCCAATATAGGTGTTCTGCATCTCTACTTAACATATCTATTTATCCACAATCCATGTATCCTTGCTTCCTCCTCCTTGAGAAGAATTAACCACAGTAGAGCCTTTCTTCAATGCAACTCTAGTTAGGCCGCCTACAGTCACATAACTTTTTTCACCCGTTAAAATAAATGGTCTTAAATCTAAGTGTCTAGGCTCTATTGAACCTCTATCATAAGTTGGAGTGGTAGATAACAGCGCAAGCGGTTGTGCAATGTAATTGCGTGGATCTTTTCTTATTAGCTTCAGTGTCTCTTCTTTTTCCTTTTTGGAAGCGCTCTTGCCGATGACTATACCATAACCACCAGACTCAGCTACAGGCTTGATAACAAATTCTTTAAATCTATCTTTTATTAATTCAAAGCTTTCTTTATCACTCATCAAATAGGTTTTGAGATTTTCTATAATTGGTTCTTCTTTTAAATAAAATTTAATCATTTCAGGTACGAAAGAATAAACAGCTTTATCATCGGCTATTCCACAGCCCGGCGCATTTATAATAGAAACATGTTTTTTTCTCCAAGATTCGATTAAGCCTTCAACGCCCAATACAGAATCTTTATTGCCTCTTGAGGGATCTAAAAAATCGTCATCAATTCTCCTATAAATCACATCAACACGAACTAAACCTTCTATAGTTTTTTTGTATACGAAGTTATCCTTTAATACTACCAAATCCGTCCCTTGAACTAGGTCTATGCCCATTTGTTGAGCAAGATATGAGTGCTCATAATATGCTGAATTGTAAATACCAGGAGTGAGAAGAACCATTTCTGGTTGACGACTTCTAGAGTAACTTAGAGATACAAGTGTCTCGTAGAGTTTTGTTGGATAAGCACCTACTGGCATCACTCCATAATGTTGGAATAGATCAGGAAAAACTCTCTTCATAACGGTTCTATTCTCGAGCATGTAACTTACACCTGAGGGCACCCTGAGGTTATCCTCTAAGACATAGAAAATTCCGTCCTTATCTTTAATCAGATCAGAACCGCAGATACTAGACCAAGAATGATGTTTAAGTTTCATGCCCATACAATATTCTTTAAAGGCGGGAGATCCAGTTATTAGAGATTCATCCATATCACTTTCTTTTATGAACTTCTGTTCGTTGTAACAATCTTCTATGAAGAGATTTAAAGCTTTTACTCTTTGCTCTAAACCTTTCTCTACTTTGTCCCACTCTTTTTTTCTGATGATTCTTGGAATGAAATCTAAGGGCCAAGACCTATCTTGTCCCTCTACATACTCTTCAGAATAAACTCGAAAGGAGATTCCCATTGATTTAATAGCTGACTCTGTAGCATTATTAATTTCATGCAGGTCATTTGGACTTAATGATCCAAGAAACTTACCTATTTTCTTCGTGTGAGTTCTGAAGCCTTGAGATGTGTTGAGATATTCATCAAAAAAAGGTGATGTTTGATAGTTTTTCCATGAAATAGCCACACTAGATAATATGCAACTAGCAAGCCAAAACATTTTGGTTCTTTATCGTAAATAATGCACTTTTTAAGTGCTGTTTGTAGCTTAAAAAGAATCTAATAATTTAAGAGATTTCTTCCTGAGGGCCTTTTACAGGCCTTATATAAAAAAAATGGCAGAGAGTTAAAAAAAGATTAAACTGGCATAAGTATTGCATGTTCTTGTGGGAGGTTATATGTCTTACTGTCTAGCAATTAAAGTAAATGAAGGTTTAGTATTTGCTTCTGATTCCAGAACCAATGCGGGGTTAGATAATATAAATACTTATTCAAAAATGTTTACCTATAACGTAGGTGACAGGGCTTTTGTTATTCTAACAGCTGGAAATCTCGCCACATCTCAAGCGGTATATCACCAACTCGAGAAAGATCTAAATGCAGATAACCCAGAAATGAACCTTAATCTTTGCGAGGATATTGAAGCTGCTGCTCAATATATTGGAAGGCTAAGCGTTTCTAGTTCGAACCAGTCCCTAGAAGTTCAAAATCAATCTTCCATGTTGGGATCATTTTTTATTTTAGGTGGACAAATCAAAGATCAAGAGCCAAATCTATTATTGATTTATCCAGAAGGTAACTTCATTTATGTTTCAAATGAACAACCCTACCTACAAATAGGTGAAACTAAGTATGGAAAACCAATACTTGATAGGATGATAAATAAAGATACTCCTATTGGAGATTCAGCGAGAGTAGCACTTCTTTCTCTTGATTCAACTATGAGAAGTGACCTGACTGTCGGACCACCAATCGATTTTGTAGTTTATAAGAAAGATCAAATACATCTGGATTATCAAGGAAAATATGAATTTATGTCACCTTATTTCAAAGAAATGTCAGATACCTGGGCCCAAAAACTCTCGGATGCAATTCACACGTTACCGAAGTTCAAATGGGAAGAAGAGGTTTAAGTAAATTAAAGATATTTCTTAAAAAACATCCATACTGCTTCTGAAGCACTTATTTCATCTTCTCCAGAACCAAAATAGTATCGAAGAATTGGGTTATTCCACCAAGTCAATTTTACTCCCGCTCCTGGCCAAATATGTCCACCCCCTTCTATTCTGTACATCCATACTTCAGTTTCATCGCCTTCAGTCCAATATCTTTCAAAAAATATATCATTAGGCGCACCTTCATCTTTACTCAAAATTAATTCTTCAGATTTCTGGGCCAATTGATATTTTTCAACAAAAAAGTCTATAGTTTCTGGTAAGCCATAATAGGCACCCCAACCGGTTGAGTTATTTATATCACCATCAAAAAAAGAGATGTCATCAGACGTTCCATGAATTTCAAATATCGGAACGGGATTATCTAACTCACAATTATCCATTGTTTGTTTCATCATGACTCCCGTGACAGAAGCAACAGCTTTAAATAAATCAGATGATGTGCATGCCAATAAGTATGCCATATCACCTCCATTAGACATCCCTGTTGCAAAGGCCTTTTGCCTTTTGAGATTAAATTCTTGAGTTAGGGAATTTACTAAATATCTAATGAATGACACATCATCTACAGTTGAGTCAGAATGAAAATCATAACCTACTTTAAAGAATGTATTACCGTCACTACCCACCGTTCCCTGAGGATAAACAGCAATGAAGCCCTCCCTGTTTGCTATATCATTCATGCCAGAATAGGTCATAATAATTTCAGCACTACTTGTATACCCATGTATGACAACTACTAAAGGAGAATCTTGATTTATATTAGGTGGAACATGAATAATATAGTCTCTCTCTAATCCTTGATGAATAACAGTCCTATGCTCACTCATCAGATTTAACGAGCAACACAATATTAATAATAAAAATTTAAATTTCATTTAGTTTTCCTGGTGGAATCGTATCAATCTTTCACCTGCCGTCTCATAAAATAAAAAAGGATTATGATCTATTCCGTCGATGGCTAAGAAGTCATGTTCTATAGAGAATTTCTCTAAGTAGGAACTATATTCTTCTATGCTTTTAAAATTCATATCCTCTTTTCCTGACCAAAGAAGTAATTTAGGAGTTCTTTTTCCAGAATCTACATGTATCTTTGCAAGAGACCAGGCATCATTCCCTTCCCCAACGTAATAGATTGCTTCGTCGTTATCTCTAGGATCATCTTCAATACCATTATTATCTTGGATTAACTTTTCCATCATATAAGAAGCACCGCCAGCGGCAACAGTTCCAAAAAGTTCTGGATACTTGAACATATAACGAGTCGCTCCCCTTCCTCCTTGAGAAAAACCTTCAAGGCCTCGCGCATTCCTTGTGGAGATTGTTCTATATTCTTTATCAATGTAAGGAATGAGCTCATTAATAAAAATATCCTCTCCAAAAGAATTTTTTTCTTTAGAATTGTAATGGCTTAGTTCCCCTCCATTCACAAAGATATAAAGAGCCGGCTCTATAGAAGTATCGGACATAATATCTTCCAAAAAATTAGATATGTATACCGACCTGGCCTCATTACCAGGCCTACCACCATGTAGATAATAGACTGATCTAAATCTTCTGTTAGGATTTTCAAAGTATATGTCGGGGATATAAATATAATAACCGACAGGAAGATTCATTGAAGAACTGTTGAAAGTACCCTTTTTTAACTGTGCTGGTAAGTCAAATTTTTCATTAACTTCATTTACCCAAGAAAACTCTCTGGAGTAACCTCTTATAAACTCTCTTAGCTCACTCTTACTAATTAAGTCATTTCGATTAGAATCAACCAAAGAAAATATCCCCTTAGCCCATTCTTCTCTTTCTATAGTTCCATTTGAGTTCTTATCTTGCTCTTGGAATGAAAAATAAACGCCTAGCTCAATACCAATGAAAGTTAATATATTTTTCGATTGAACTAAGACTACTAAAAAGAAAATACTTGCCAGTATCCACCCTAATCTCATTATTTACTTACTGCATATCCCCAATAATTATATCCAGCAATCTTAGGAGTACTTGGGAGATACATTTCTTCCATTTCAACAATGTCGAAGCCTGATTCTTGGATTAGATCTGGAATCTTTCTATCAATATTGCAACCTCCTGCAATTAATCCCCAGAAAGGATTAATTCTTTTCTGCCATTTCTTTATATTCGCATCTGGAGCTTCGCCATGTTCACAAAATATCATTTTGCCATCGTTTTTAAGTACTCTTTTAATTTCAGTATTAGCTCTATGTACTTCTGGAATAGTGCACATAGTGTAAGTAACTAAAACGGTGTCAAAATAGTTATCCGGTAATGGCATTTCTTCAGCCCCTGAAGAAACAAATTTGACATCTATTCCTTGTTGGATGGCAACTTCTTTCGCCATTTTACTGAGTTCTTCAGAGGGTTCTAACCCCCATAATTCTTCGATTTTAGATTTATCATAAAAAGGTAAATTGAGACCGGACCCAATTCCTATCTCTAAAACCTTTCCCTCAGCATGAGGAACAACTTTTTTTCTTTGGTAAGAAACTGGTTTAGATCCGCAGGCACAATTTAGAAATTTTGGTAGCACATATTTTTCGTATAAACTCATAGAACTAATCTAATACGTAGAAGAATTAAAGGCAATGACAATGAATGAGAACCTAGAAAATAAAGTATGTTTAATAACTGGTGCAACAAATGGAATCGGTGAAGAGTCTGCAAAAGAACTTAATAAGATGGGAGCCGAAATAATATTTATTGCTAGAAACCAAGAAAAAGGTAACCGGTTAAAAGAACAACTTCTAAAGGAATCGGGAAGGGAGGCAACCATGATAGTAGCTGATCTATCTTCCCAAGCAGATGTCAAGCAAGCAGCTGAGGCATTTTTGTCCATGGAGAAACCTCTGGATATTCTGCTCAATAACGCTGGAATTATGAATAGAGAAAGAAAAGAAACCATTGATGGCCTGGAGGAAGTTTTTTCAGTTAATCATTTAGCATACTTTACCTTTACTCTGTTATTGGCTGAAAAGCTTAAGAATACAAGCGGATCTAGAGTTGTAAATGTTGCGTCTGGTGCTCATCAATTCGTCAAAGATATGAATTTTGAAGATTTACAGTCAGAAAAAACCTTCAGACCCATGCAAGTTTATGGGCAATCCAAACTTGCAAATATATTATTTACAAAATCTCTCTCTGAAAAACTTTCAAGTTTTGATGTAACTGTTAATTGCTTGCATCCAGGCTTTGTAAGCACAGGTATAGGATCTAACAATAATCAGGGGCTATGGCCTTTTCTCATGTTCTTAGCAAGACCTTTTGCAAGAAAGACAGATAAAGGGGCAGAAACTTCGATCTACTTATGCTGCTCTTCTGAAGTCAAAGATACAACCGGAGAATATTTCGTTGACTGTAAAATAGAAAAAATTTCAGAAGCAGCAAAAGATCCGAATCAAGCCGCCAGACTTTGGGATATAAGCGAAGAAATTACGGGATTGAAATTAAATTGATGAGAGCGGATCTACATCAATAGACCACCTAACTTGCTTTGTTAATTTTGGTTCATAAAGCCTAGACTGCATAACATCTAAAAATTTATGTAAATTTGATCTGCTGCTAGAAAAAATACTTAACTCCCATCTATAAACGCCAGATTTTTTCTCCATGATGGATGGCAAAGGACCTACGATACGAACGTTCGAACTTATCTGTTTCTCTATTTTTGATTGATTCAACAATTTTAAAATGAAATCCCTACTGACTAAGCTTTTTGGTGATTCTGCAAAAATTTTAGCTTGAAATGAAAATGGAGGGATCTTGTAGCTTTTTCTTTCTTCTAATAATTTTTTTGCAAACTTTTCATAACTACCGGTGATAATTTCCTCTATTTGAGGATGATCAAGGCAATAAGATTGCAAAATTACTCTTCCCGGTTTTTTATCTCTGCCTGCCCTACCAGCGACTTGTGTCATAAGCTGGGCAACTCTTTCACTACCTCTAAAGTCTGCGCTAAATAGACCTGAGTCCGCATCGATTATTCCGACTAATGTTACATTGGGAAAATGATGACCTTTTGCTAGAAGTTGTGTACCCAGCAAAATAATAGGCTCTCCTTTTTTAATTTCATCAAAATATTCATTAAGACTTTCTTTCTTTCTTGTTGAGTCACTATCTATTCTTAGTGTCTTTGTATCGGGAAAGTGACCTCTTAAAAACTCTTCAACTCTCTCTGTACCAAAACCATATGTAAGGAAATCATCAGAACCACAAGACGGGCACTTTCTTGGGTAAGGCTTCTGTGCTTCGCAGTGGTGACAATGTAATTTAAATGGGTTCTTATGAACTGTCATAAGGGCATCACATCTGTCGCAATTTGAAATCCAGCCACAAGCCTTACAAATCATTGAAGGTGCGTAACCTCTTCTATTCAAAAATATTAATACCTGATTTCCTTTATCAAGTTCAGTTTGAGTGGCCTCTAGAAGCTCTTTACTTAATCCTTCATGTAACTCTTTGCCTTTTAAATCTACAGCGTGATATGTAGGTAAGTTTGCTCCAGTTGCTCTTTTGTTCAATTTCAATACTTTATACTTTTCTTCCTCAACGTTTTTTAGGGTCTCCAAAGATGGTGTGGCAGATGCTAGTACAACTGGTATCTTTTCGAGTTTAGCTCTATATAGAGACATATCTCTTGCTGAGTAACGAAATTTCTCCATCTGTTTAAATGATAGATCATGCTCTTCATCTACAACGATGATGCCTAGATTTTTCATTGGCAAAAATACACTCGAACGAGTACCAATAATTATATCAACCAAACCTCTAGATGCTCCCAACCATGCATCAACTTTTTCACGCTCGTTTTTAGCGGAATGAAAAGACATTACTCTATCTCCAAAATATTCTCGAAATCGTTCTTCAGCTTGAGGGGCGAGTCCTATTTCTGGGATGAGTATTAATGCTTGTTTGCCTTCATTAACGATCTCCTGGATTGCCTGTAAGTAAACTTCAGTTTTTCCACTTCCTGTAATGCCATCTAATAAGAACGTGATATTTTTATCCTTAGCTTTTTTAATAGCATTAACTGCTTTAATTTGCTCCGGGTTAAGTTGCTTAGGTGAAGATAACTGTTTGTTTTCTAATTTCTTATAAGGAGATAACTCTCTTGAAAACCTATTAACAAATCCTTTTTCAATTAGACCATTTACTGCAGCATTACTTATCCCAAAAGCCTGAGCAGATTTTAATGTCATTTCTTTCTTGTCTTTTAGTATGGAAATAAGTTTCTGTTGACTCGGTGCTCTTCTGAGGGTCTCTTCCTCCAAAAAAGAACCTTTTGAAGTTAATTCTAAATATTTACTCTCTCTAAATTTTGCTTCCTTTCCTTTTCTTAAAGAAGGAGGAAAAAAATAAGAAATGATTTCTCCGAGTGGATAATGATAATAACGTGACGACCACTCGGCTAGGTTGATTGAATTAGAATCTAACAAGGGAACCTCATCAAGAATCTCCTTAATATATTTATATTTCCTATTTGAAGATTTATCTCTTTCAGAAAAACTCCAGACAACTCCCACCAATGTTCGTTTTCCAAAAGGCACCAAAACTCTTGAACCTTGTTTTAGTAAATTTGAATTATTCTTAGGAGGTAGGTACGAAAATTTCTCCATCAAAGGAATAGGTATGAGAACTTCAACTAAATCTAAACTCATGAACTAATTATCAGTCATTGTTTTTTAAATTATGCATTTGCCTTGTTTTGCCTGTCTGTTATAGTGCTCCACCATATTTTTATTTACAAGATTTATAGATGAAAAAAGACATTCACCCAGAATATAGAGAAGTACTATTTCATGACACAAGTGTTGATGAATACTACCTTGTACGCTCTACCTTAAGCACAGATCAGACAAAAGAATATGAAGGAAAAACTTATCCCTATTGTGTGCTAGATATCTCATCTGCTTCACATCCTTTTTATACTGGTAAACAAAAACTTGTAGATACTGGCGGAAGGGTTGATAAATTTAGAAAACGTTTTGGAAACAAGACGAAGAATGCTCCAGTAGCTGAGCCTGCTGCAGAAGAAGCACCTCTTGAAGAGGTTGTAGCAGAGGAAGCTATTACAGAAGAGGTTGCTACTGAAGAACCAGTTGTTGAAGAAGAAAAAAGCGAAGAAACTCCTGCTGAAGAAACTCCTATTGAGGAAGATGCATCAAAAGACAAATAAATATACTACTTAAAAAAAAGACGCATAAAGCGTCTTTTTTTATATGTATTATTTAATCGATAATTGCTTGATAAGTAGCTAATTGCATAAGCTCCCTTATAGGATAAGTCCCATCGGGTAATAATTGCGTATGAACAATGCCGATTAGATCTTCTTTATGGTCTACCCAAAAATGTGTACTAGCTGCACCGCCCCAACTATAGACACCCTCTGAAACAGGTAAGCCAGCTAGTGCAGGATTGACGACTACTGATCCGGTAACACCAAACCCCATACCTCTGACTTTGTAGGCATTTCCAAGCATATTGAATAAATTAGTTAAACCCTCATCTGCGCTCTCATCTCCCATATGATTAGCCGTCATAAATTCAACAGTCTTCTTGCCTAAATATCGTTTACCTTCGTACTCACCTTTATTCAGTAACATCTGTGCAAATTTTAAATAATCTCCAACTGTACTAACTAAACCTCCGCCACCTGATTCAAGTTGAGGAGGAGTTCTGTAACCTGACTCTTTTGGATCGTCCATTAGCATCATATTTCCCGGAACTGGACCATAGTTAGCAGCAAACCTCTCAAGCTTTTCTTCGGGAACCATAAAACCTGTATCTTCCATACCTAAAGGGCCAAAAATTCTTTCCTCTAAAAATTCTCCAAATGACTGTCCAGAAAGTTCTTCAATTAATGCACCCATTACATCCATCCCGACACTGTAATTCCAAATAGTTCCAGGTTGAGCAACGAGGGGAAGTTCAGCTAACGCCCTAACCCACTCTCTTAAGCTATTAAAAGCTGGCTTGGTTCCGCTTGTGAAAAAAATACCACCTGCACTAGGAACATTACCAAGACCCCTTTCCATTTCTTCTGAGACATACATTGAGCCTACTGGACCCGGCATAAAGGAGTAAGACAATCCTGAGGTATGAGAGGCAAGTTGCTGGATAGTTATAGGAGAAGATGCTGCTTCTGTTTGCATATTTTCACCTTCGCCACTCAAATGAACTTTCATTTCGTCAAACTCTGGGAAATATTTAGCAATAGGATCAGTCATAAGAAACTTTCCTTCTTCAAAAAGCATCATTAAAGCTGCTCCCGTTACGGGTTTAGATTGAGAATAAATTCTATGGATGGTATCAGTTTCCATAGGTAAATTTCTCTCTATATCTCTCATTCCATTCGCTTCAAAATGAACAACCTCTCCTCTCCTAGCCACCAAAGTAACAGTGCCTGGAATTTTTTTAGCCTCAATAAGAGAACGCATAGATTTTCCAATATGCTCTAGTTTTTCTTTTGAGAATCCTACCTTCTCTGGTTTAGTTATTTTGCTCATTAATTCTCCCCGATATGAACTCTATTATTTTTTTTGAAATCTTCTTTTTATTTTGTTTTTTGAGAAGTTGCTTCTCTTCTTTCGTTATAAGAGTAACTTCGTTCTCTTCTGAATCAAATCCTATAGACTTATCTGACACATCATTGGCCACAATCAAGTCCAGTTTTTTATGTTTAAGTTTATTCTCGGCATTTTCTATAAGTTTGTCTGTTTCAGCTGCAAAACCTACAACATATGGTCTATCTTCTAACTCGCTTACAAACTTTAAAATATCTTCGTTTTCTTTTAACTCCAATATCATTGATGAATTATCTCCAGCTTTCTTTATTTTGGAATCTTTAACTTCAGCAGGACTATAATCCGAAACAGCTGCTGTTCCGATATAGACATCCATCTCTTTGATATGATGTTTCACAGCATCCGACATTTCTTTTGCAGTGTTAATTGCAATTACATTACAGTTCGATGGTGGTTCTATATTTACTGGACCGCTGATCAAAGTTACTTGTGCACCTTGTTCAATTGCAGCATGAGCAAGACTATATCCCATCTTTCCAGAACTCCTATTTGTGATAAACCTTACAGGATCAATTGGCTCTTGAGTGGGCCCAGCCGTAATAAGGACATTTTTACCAGACAGGACTCCTTTATCAAAAGAAGATGAAAATATCTCTAGTATTTCTAGTGGTTCTAGCATTCGTCCAAGACCAGTGTCTCCACATGCTTGCTCACCAGAACCAGGTCCACAGATACCAAAATCTTGGGTAAGTAATTTATTTAAATTATCTTGAGTTCTATTATCTCTCCACATCGCTTGGTTCATGGCTGGAGCGAGAGATATTGGACCATCAAAAGCAAGTGTAACAGTTGATAAGAGATCATCCCCCCTTCCGGAAGATAGTCTGGCTATAGTATTTGCAGTTGCAGGTGCAATTAGTATTCCATCTGCCCACTTTGCTAACTCAATGTGTCCCATAGCCGCTTCAGATTCAGTATCTAGTAGTTCAGTAGACACTCTATTTCCTGATAAGGCTTGTAAAGTGAGAGGAGTTATAAACTCTTCAGCAGACTTAGTCATTACAACCCTAACTGATGCACCAGACTTCTTTAGATGTCTTACAATTTCAGCAGATTTGTAAGCAGCAATGCCACCAGTAACGCCTAATAAAATATTTTTATTTGCTAATGATTTCAATATTTATCTCTATGTAAAACAGATTATAGCGGCTTATTCTTGCTTGCTGTCAATGCTTCTGGTATAAAACGCGGCTCTATAAATAAATTTTTTAATAAATTATGTCTAAAGTTTGCCAAGTAACAGGAAAAAGACCTCAAGCGGGAAATAATGTCTCGTTTGCGAAAAATAGAAATAAGAGAACTTTTCAACCAAACCTTCACAAACACAGGTTTTGGGTAGAATCTGAAAATAGATATATAAGCCTTATTGTTTCTGCGAATGGGTTAAGAACCATCGATAAAAATGGTATTGATACTGTGCTTGCTGAGATAAGAGCTAGAGGAGAAAAAATATGAGAGAAAAAATTAGATTAGTATCCTCTGCTGGTACAGGCCACTTTTATACGACTGACAAGAACAAGTCTGCAATGCCTGACAAAATGGAAATTAAAAAATTCGATCCAGTTATCAGAAAACACGTTATTTATACAGAAGCAAAAATTAAATAATTCCTGCAGCTTCCTTTATTAAACGCTGTTTCAGTGGCTTAGTTTTATTAGCAAAATCAAAAGCGAAACTTCTTCCCAGCTTTACTAAGAGATTTTCAGATCCAAAACCTCTTTTAAAGGCTTCCATCAGAGCTATCATCTTATAACTTTCAGGTTCCCTTCTTCTGCTATAAGATCTAAGCATCTCCTCATCATATAAAATCTTGCCAGATCTATTAGCTGATATGACTAATTCAGTGATCTCTTGTGCATCTGCAATCCCCAAATTTAAACCCTGACCTGCCAAGGGATGGATCGTATGAGCTGAATCTCCTATCAAGACCGCTCTACCTTTATAGAATTTTTTAGCATGTATTTGATGCAATGGGAATGAATTGATCGTTTCATTAAAAGAAATATCACCAAATTTGTCCTCTGTTTTTAATCTTAATTCTTTACATAATTCATCATTATCTAATTCGAGGAGTTTCTTGCCATAAGCTTCGTCAGTAGACCAGATTAATGAGGCAACATTTTCTCCAACAATTAATGGCAACAAAGCAATCGGGCCTGTATCAGTAAATATTTGAAAAGCAGTCTTATCTAGCGGAACTTCTGTAGTTACTGAGGATACAATCGCAAGCTGTTCATAGCTCCATGTTCTTATAGGTATCCTGCTAAAATCTCTAACTTTTGAAAGTGAACCATCCGCTCCGATAAGAAGTTCAGAAGCAATCCTTAAACCTGAATCAGATGTTAATTCTATTTTATTCTGATCTTGACTAATTTCTTTTAGAGACTCTTCTTCAATTAGTGTGACTTCGGAGATTTGTTCTAACTTGCTGTAAATTGACTCAAGCATAATATTATTATGGACTATGACACCAAGGTCATTTCTTGAAATTTCCTCTGCTTTGAATTGAACAGAAGATGAGCCCTCTGCATCCCAAACATATATTTCATTAAATTCTTGAGCATTTTTCTTGATATCCTCCCATATCCCAACATCTCTAAGCGATGCTATTGAAGATAGATTTAGAGAAGTAGTTTTTCCTATATAAGGATTAGATAATCTTTGAGATGGTTTTCCTCGGTCAATTAAGCAAGTCTTAACCCTTGATTTACCCAAATATAATGCCGCTAAGGCACCAGAAATACCTCCTCCTACAACAGATACTTGATAGTCCACTTAACCTTGAACAGTTTGTTCAACTTCTTCAATAGTCCTCGGAACATCAGGTGTGAGAAATTCATTGCCAGAATCATTAATTACAATGTTGTCCTCTATCCTTACACCAATACCCTTCCACTTATCATCAACATCTTCAAGAGAATCTAAAATGTAAATTCCGGGTTCTATTGTCATAACCATCCCTTTTTCTAGTTCTCTCCAGTCGCCATCTTTTTTATAAGCACCTACATCATGAACATCCATACCTAGCCAGTGACCAATTCGATGCATATAGAATTTTGAATAAAGACCTTTTTCAATATTTTCTTCCTTAGAACCATTCAATAAACCTAGAGACAAAAGTCCCTCAACAAGAACTTCTACTGATTTTTCATGCATCAGATTCCACTTGTTACCAGGTTGAGCTTGCTCGATAGACTGTTTATGTGCCTCTAGTACTATCGTATAAATCTCTTTTTGCTCGGGAGAAAATTTTCCATTTACAGGGAATGTTCTTGTTACATCCGAGGCGTAATACTGATACTCACATCCGGCATCAACAAGAACCAAATCTCCGTCCTTCAATTCCGCATTATTTTCAACATAATGCAAAATACAAGAATTATTTCCTCCGCCAACAATTGAATTATAAGCAGGAGATCTTGCACCATTTTTATTAAATGCATACAGATACTCAGCTTCTAATTGGTACTCAAACATACCTGGAGTTACTGCTTGCATAGCTCTGATATGAGCTTCCGTAGTTATATCGGCAGCATGCTTCATGATGTCCAACTCATGGTCTTCTTTGATAAGTCTCATTTCATGCAGGATGGAATCTAATGACAAAAGATTTTCTGGAGGTTCAGCTCCCGCTCTCATATTCTTTCTAATATCTTCAATCCAATGATTAATCTTAGAATCTATCCCACAAGGTGAACTCATAGAAAAATAGATATTCTTAGACCCCTTAAGAAGTTCAGGCATTAATTGATCTACAGAATTAATACTATAGGCTGCATCAGCCCCATATTCTGATATTGCTCCTTCTTGTCCAGTTCGAAAGCCATCCCATTGCTCTCTTAGTGGATCTCTATCTCTACAAAAGATAATAAATTTCTCATTAGCATGATTAGGTCTTATCAAGATCAATGATTCAGGTTCTTCGTAACCAGATAAGTAATAAAAATTGCTATCTTGTCTGTAAGCATAGTCGGTATCTGAGATTCTCGATTTTACAGAGGCAGATGCAATGATAATTGCAGAATCATCCAAAACTTTATCAGCTAGGTTCGATCTTCTTTCAGAAAAGTTATTTTTCATGGCATTAACAAGCAATAAACAATTTTATAGAGAAACATGGTAGCAAGAAATTAAGTTCAAAGTTAAACTTAAACTAGAAAATGTCTGAAAATAAATTTGATAATTTAGAAAAAGAAGTTAACGAGCTTATTAAGCTTAGTCAACAACTTAAAGAAGTAAATGATCATCTATCTAAAAAGAATCTGGAGTTATCAAAAGAGAATAACAAACTTTCAAAAAATCTAGATTTAGCAAAGAAAGGTATAAAGAAAATAATTCAGTCCTACAAAAGATAATGAGTAAAGAAACTACAACTGTAAAAATTCTAGGAGCAAGTTATAAAATAGCCTGTCCTCCAGAAGAATCAGAAGAAGTAAAAAAAGCTGCAATATTTTTAGATAATAAACTGAGTGAGGTAAAAGAAGCATCTGGTCTTGATGAGAAGAGAGCGGCAATTATCACTGCACTAAATATAAGTAATGAATACCTCAAAAACTTGTCTGATGTGAGTAGAGATGAATCCGTTAATCAAGGCCTTGAGAATTTAACCCTAGAGATTAAAAAACAGTTAAAAAGTTTATCTTTTAAAGCTCAATAAGTAAGTTATAATTTTTTAGTTTCCTGGATTATTCGATAGTTATTACTACTCTCGAGCCGATAAAAAAATAATAGGAGATTCTGAAAGGTTTTGTTGTGCATACCCATAGATTGGGAAGCCTAATAAATTGACGGAGTCACCGCCTTGAACTTCACGGTTCAGGGCAGTAATCAACAACGGTAATCTGGGAAATACTGTCCATGACCAAAAAATCCTATTTGAGAAAAGAATATATCGATCTGAGAAATGGTATTACTTTAGATGAAGTCGATAATGCTGAAATAAATTTATTATCTATAGTAAGAAATAATTCAGAATTATACGCAAATAAAAAAGTGTCTTGCTATTGGTCAATTGGCAAAGAACTGCCAACTCATGAACTAGTGTTATGGCTTTCCGGCATTGGATCAGAAGTTTATTTGCCCAAGATGATTGATAATTCCAAAAAACTTAAATTCGTTAAGACAGATGATCAGCTTAGTTTAAGAGAGAACAATTTAGGGATTTCTGAACCTTTAGGGAATACAGAAATTGACCCTGATGAGCTAGACATAATATTTCTCCCTTGCGTTTGTTTTGACGAAAAGGGATATAGGATTGGCATGGGAAAAGGCTATTACGATTATTCGTTAGCTGGCATAGAATCTTCCAGTATTAAACTAATAATATTGGCGCATGAATTTCAGAAAATTGAAAATTGCCTTCCTGAAGATCATGATATAAAAGCGCATATGTGCATCACGGAAAAGACTATATACGAATTTAAATGAAATCTACTTTAAAAATGATTTATAGGCTGAATTTTGTGTTTCATCCCAAAATCTAAATCCAGTATTACTTAAATATTTTAATAATTTGGGATAATTCTTTTCCTTAGACTCAAAGCCAACTAGAACTCTTCCGTATGCTGCACCCTGATTCCTATAATGGAATAATGTTATATTGAATTGGTCGCTCAACTTATCCAAAAAATCTATTAATGCTCCAGGACGTTCAGGGAATTGAACTCTAAAGATATATTCACCCTTACTGAAAATTTCTTTTGGTGCCCTTCCACCAACCATATGTTTTATATGAAGTTTTGCAACTTCGTTCTCTGAAAGATCCTTAGGTGAAAACCCTTTAGACTTTAAATGTTTTACTAACTTTAACTTACCTTCCTTGTCATTAAATCTGCATGCTACAAATATATTAGCTTCTTCACTTTCTTCTGCTCTGTAATTAAATTCAGAAATACTTCTTTTGCCCAGGTAATTACAAAATTTTCTAAAGCTCCCCTTCTCCTCTGGTATCTTTACACTTAGAAGAGCTTCTTTACTCTCTCCAAATTGGACTCTTTCTACAATATGACCCAAACGATCAAAATTTAAATTTGAACCTGAATTTATTGCAACTAAGGTCTTATTCTTTAATCCTCGCGAAAGGCTATATTTTTTTAATCCTGCCAAAGCCAAAGCGCCTGCAGGCTCTGAGATTGTTCGTGTCTCTTGAAAAGTATCTTGAACAGAGGCGCACATCTCATCTACTGTGATGGTCACAACATCATCTATCCAGTCTCTTATTAAAGAAAATGTTTCCCTACCTATTTGTTTCACTGCTACGCCATCTGCAAATAAACCAACTTCAGGTAAAGACAATCTCTTATTATTATCTAGGGCTAACTTTAAACAGGCAGCATCTTCTGGCTCAACACCTATAATCTTGGTTTTAGGACTGACAGATTTAACATAGGTGCCAAGACCGGCAAGCAGTCCTCCACCGCCAACTGGGACGAAAATAGCATCAATCTCACTACCCACCTGTTCGATCAACTCTTTACCTACAGTACCTTGGCCAGCAATTACATCCTTATCATCGTATGGATGTATGAATATATATCCTTGTTCTTTAGCTAGAAATTTTGCATGTTGGAAAGCTTCATCGAAATTATCTCCATACAAAATAACCTTACCTCCGTAGTTTTTTACTGAATTTACTTTAATAGATGGCGTAGTGATAGGCATGACAATATATGCCTTTAATCCTAAGCTTTTAGCGCCGAACGCAACCCCTTGAGCATGATTGCCTGCTGAAGCTGCAATAAAGGGACCTTTTATGCCCTTTTGCTTTAATTTTGATAATTTATTGTAAGCTCCTCTGATTTTAAATGAGAAAATAGGCTGAAGATCTTCTCTTTTAAGCAAAACATCATTTTTGAGTGACTTCGAGAGCTGATTTGCTTTTGTTACAGGAGTAATTTGAGCCACATCATAAACATTTGAGGACTCAATCAACCCTACATACCTTTTTATTTTAGAAGAATTCATTAATTTCGCTTTGATAGGCTTTATAAAAGGAGGCTATTATACTGAGTCAGTGATAATATTCATTACATCTAGAATAATATGAATCAAGACTTAAAAAAGGAAAAATCAGCAAAAGAAGCTTTTAGTTTTATTGAGAAAGATATAAAAAAAGACTCAGTTATTGGGATTGGAACGGGAACTACAACTAATTTCTTCATCGAAGAACTTAATAAAGCCAGATTGCACATAAAAGGTATTGTATGCAGCTCAGATGCTTCGGAAAAATTAATAGATCGGTCATACGAAGTTTTGTCATTAAATGAGGTTCACTCTATCGATTTTTATATTGATGGAGCAGATGAATACAACGATAGAAAGGAATTGATAAAAGGGGGTGGTGGAGCTCTTACTAGAGAAAAAATACTTGCCTATTCATCAGACATCTTTGTATGTATCGTAGATGAATCAAAATATACAGATTTATTAGGTAAATTTCCTCTGCCAATTGAAGTAATAGAGATTGCTAGAAGTGCAATTTCAAGGGAGCTTATGAAAATGGGCGGGAAGCCTATTTTTAGAAATGGTTTTATTTCAGATAATGGAAATCAAATAATAGATATCCACAACTTGCCTATAGACATACCCTATGATCTGGAGGCCAAATTAAATAACATTCCTGGAGTTGTGGAGAACGGTATATTTGCAAACAGAAAAGCAGATGTCATTATTTGCTCGACAGATTCCTCTATCGAAATAATTGAATAAATTAGGGTTTTAAAAGATAGTAAGTACTTACTATATTTATAGGAGTTTAGAGATCTGGGACGTGAGTTCCTGGCTATCTGGCTCTACTTTCGTGTCAAAGCTTAACACTTCACCCTCTTTCGAAATAAGATACTTGTGAAAATTCCAACCAGGAGTTTGGCCTGTAATTTCAGCTAAAGTTTTAAAAAAAGAATTTGCTTTTTTTCCTTTAACGGGTGTCGTTGCAAACATTGGAAAAGTAACGCCATATTCAGTACTACAAAATTCTTTTACCTTGGACTCATCGCTGTATTCTTGATACATAAAATCTCTTGATGGAAATCCTAATATTACAAATTCTTCCTTTCCATATTTCGTATACAGATTTTGAAGAGCTTCGTACTGATAAGTAAAACCACATCTACTAGCAACATTCACAGCAAGAACTACTTTATTTTCATATTGGCATAGATTCAAAGTTTCGGTGGAATCTAAAACCCTCACCTCATGATCCAGAACTTTGGAGCATGAAAATGCATAAGAACCAAAAAGGACTAAAGAGAACAATAAAAATTTCTTCATAATTAAATATTTAATAAATCCAGACTTGTGCCTTTTCATCAACTAGATCAAAAAGCTCTATAACATCTTCATTATACATCCTTATGCAACCATCAGAAGCAGGTTTTCCAATTAATCCTTCTTCTGCTGTTCCATGTATGTAGATATATCTATTTCTAGAATCTATACCTTTTCCTTTATTTTTTCCTAACTCTAGGCCATCTAACCACAAAATCCTAGAAGTAACATGGTCAAAATCAGTATCTATAGGCTCTGCAATAATATCTGCAATTGCTCCATTCCAGACCCTTCCTTTTAAAATAGCATTATTCGGCAAATCATTTCCTATCTTCTTATATATTTCATGCCTACCAAGGGGAGTTTTTAAACTGTTTTCTTTACTACCTGTACCATAATAAGAGGAAGATATACTATATTGCTCCAAAACTGTACCTTTTTTATAAGTAGAAGAGATTGTGTGTTTATATCAACAAATAGTAAAGTCTCTAAATTTGAGAAATTAGAATCAATGGAACTTATTTTATATATAACATTGTTTTTATTCATATTTTCATCTTCCACTAATGTTGAACATGATACTATTATGAATATTAAAAAGATGCATTTTAAAGGATTTATTACGATATTATGTGACATATGTTCTTTTTATTTAATATTATTATAAAAAAGTTTTCTAGATGAGATAAAACCCGCATATAAAATTAAAAATATTAACAAAGGTAAATTACCATACTTGGAATAAAAAGTATTTCCGGAGTAAAGGATTATGTTTCTTGTCAAAGTTTTATCTTCGAAATAAGTTTGTCTTTCAATAATTTCTCCATTTTTTGATACAAAAGCAGTAATTCCGCTGTTTGTAGCCCTAATTAATGGTTTTTTATGTTCTAAAGCTCTATTTTGAGCTATTTCTAGGTGCTGAATAGGGCCAATTGACCTACCAAACCAGGTATCATTGCTCACTGTCAGCAAAATATTACTATCTTTTGCAGTTTTCCTTATGAGTTCGTCAAAAGCTATTTCGTAACATATGCTAGGTGAGATCCTTAATTTTCCAGTTTTTATTGATTTAACAGCTTCTCCAGGTAATGTATTTGTTAAATTTAAGCCAATAATATCTAAAAAACTTCCCAAATACTTTTCAAGAGGCACAAATTCGCCAAATGGTACTAGTTTTATCTTGTCGTAGACATCTTCCATAGCTCCAAGTGTTTGTAACCTATTTCTAATTTTATAATCACCCTCTCTTTCAATGATCCCAGTTATTAGTGTTATATTCTTTTCAAAACTTTTGCTTCTGACAAGATTCATAAAATTTTTGTTATCATTTTCAGATAAGATCAATGCTGTCTCTGGAAAGACTATAAGATCACCTTCACTTGCATCTTCTATAGCTTTTTCCATCATTCCTTGGGATTTAATGATTCCGAACTGACTCCACTTATCCTCTAAGGTTAAATTTGGTTGATAAAGAGTTACATCAATCTCATTTTCAGCTGAAGTCCACTCAACTGATTTAAGAAAATAAGAGGGCATGACAATCAATAAAACAAATAGTGAAAGAAGTAGGGGAGATCTATTTTCTGTTATATTTTCGTAAAGTTTATAAACCAAAACGGAGAGGAGAATAAGAAAGAAACTATTACCTTGGGCGCCAATAATTGGTGTGTAACCATCTATAAAAGTATCCGCCAACATTGTGCCAGATATCAACCATGGAAAGCCGGTGAAGAGGTAAGATCTCAGGAACTCCATAAGAGCCCATGCAACTGGTAGAGTAAGAAAAATTATTTTTCTTGGACTTAAAGATTTGAATACATTATTAAGAAGAAACAAAAAACCTGAGTATAAAGATAAGATAGAAATAAAAAGAAGAACAATTAATGATGAACCTATAATTCCTATATTTCCATGATAGTGAATACTTACATACAACCAGGAAATTCCAGATAGCCACATACCAAATCCAAATGCATATCCGATGAGGAATGCTTCTTTATTTGAAGATTTATTTAATGATCCAACCAGTACTGCAACTGAAAGAACAGATAGTAACCAGAGGTCAAATGGTGCAAAACCAAATGAAAAAATTACTCCACAAATAAGGGCAAGAAATCTCTTCTTGAGCATCATCAATATTTTAATACAGAGAAATTTTTACGAAAGAAGATTTAAGTTATTTTGGAAACTTTAATTCTCTTGATCCTTCTTCTTTCCAGTGAATTTATTACAAAGCGCCAGCCTTCTATATTGATAGCATCGTTTGGCTTGGGAAACCTCGCAAAATGATGCATTACTATACCGCCTAAAGTATCAAAATCTTTATCACTAAGAGAAGAACCAAAATTTTCATTGAAAACATCTATTGGAGTGAGCGCAGATACAAGATATTCATCTTGAGCAATTTCTTTTATTAGTGTGCCAGCGTCTTTATCGTGTTCATCTTCTATCTCACCAACAATTTCTTCTAAAACATCTTCGATTGTTACAATTCCAGTAATATCCCCATATTCGTCAAGCACTATGGCCATATGATTTCTTCCTGCTCTTAATTCATCAAGTAATATATTCAATTTTTTGCTCTCAGGGATCAGTATTGCAGGTCTAATAAGCTTGGAAAGTTCAAAGTTATCTAAATTTTCAGAAGATAAGAAGGGCAGGAGGTCTTTTGCTAATAAAATACCTTCAATTTTGTCACTCTCTGAGTTTATAACCGGAAATCTAGAATGGCTTGATTTAATAACTCTAGGCAAGAAGTCTTGCGGCTTCTCATTTCTTTCAACAAAAACTACTTGTGGCCTTGGAATCATTACATCCCTTACTTGGTCTGTAGAGACTCTTAGTGCTCCTTCAATCATGTTCAGAGTACCTTTCTCAAGCACACCTCTCTCGCTTGAATCTCTTATGGATCCAGCAAGTTCTTGTTTATTCTGGGGTTTATAGGAGAAATTTTGATAAATTTCTTTTATTTTGTCTTTTATTCTTTTCCTAAGGCCGAGCTCACTAGACTCAGCTAAAATACTTGGGGGCTCGTCGTTCATCAACGCCTCACTTCATAAACACACACACATCTTAATTTGTTTCAATAGGGATTCGCAATACCTATTTTTTTCAAAGCTTCTACTTCAATATTTTCCATAACCTCAGCCGAGCTATCATCTGAGTGATCATGTCCTGTTAGATGAAGTAAAGAGTGAAGGATGATGTGGAATAAATGACTTTGTTTTTCTTTATTTTGATCATTAGCTTCACTTTTTATAATTTCAGGACATATGGCAATTTCTCCTAATAATTCATCATCAAGAGTAGATTCTTGAGGAGGGAAAGATAGAACATTTGTTGGCCTGTCTTTATTAAGAAATCTAAAATTCAATTCCTTGATCTCAGGTTTAGATATGAATCTAATATTTACAGATTTTTTAAAAAATAAACTTTCTAGGCTTGGTTCTGTGCCGATTAAAAGTTGTATTAAACTTGAGATATCTTCTTCTGTGCAAGACAGTCCCTCAAGATCTCCAGAAATAAAAATATTAGAACTGGAAGATATCACTTAATTAACAAACTTAGCGTAAGCCTCAACAATTTTTTGAACCAGACCATGACGTACAACATCTTTTGATTCAAACTCTACTAATCCAATATCATCAACAGATTTTAATACTTCCAAAGAATGGACCAAACCAGAGAGTGTGTTTTTAGGTAAGTCTATTTGAGTTATGTCTCCCGTGATAACGACTTTCGAACCAAAACCAAATCTTGTAAGAAACATTTTCATTTGCTCTACTGTTGCGTTTTGACTCTCATCAAGAATGATGAACGAATTGTTTAATGTTCTACCTCTCATAAAAGCCAAAGGTACAACTTCAATTATATTCCGCTCTATAAGCTGAGTAGTTTCTTTGTAGCCCAACATCTGAAATAACGCATCGTAAAGAGGTCTCAAGTAAGGATCAACTTTTTGGCTTAAGTCTCCAGGTAAAAAACCAAGCTTTTCTCCGGCCTCCACTGCAGGACGCACTAACAAGATCTTTTCAACTTCGCCTCTTGTAAACTGCTCCACAGCCAGAGCTACGGCTAAAAATGTTTTTCCTGTACCAGCTGGTCCTATTCCAAAAGTTAAGACCTTTTTTCTAATGGTCTCAACATAATGCTCTTGGCTGCCATAATTAGCTGCAACTATCAGGTTAGGTGTTTTAATTATCTGTCTAGCTGAAGTTTCTTTTTTAATATTTTTTAAATCATTCATTCCTTTTCTTAAATATAAGTGAACTTCTTCTGAACTAATAGTTTTATTCTGATCAAGATCATCATAAATTCTTAGGATGATATTTTTAGCTATCTGCGCGCTTGAGGTTTCTCCTTTAATTCTAAAGCTTGCACCTCTATTTAAGATTTTTATTCCCAGTTCTTCTTCAATTTGCTTAAGAATTGAATTAGTTGGCCCACATAAGTCACTTATTTTTTCGTGATTTACCGGCTCTAAGTGAAATTTCATTAAATAGTTTAATTGAGCTATGCAGCTACACCTCGTAAAGATTTATTTTTGGCCTCTACAATTTCTATATCAACTATTTTACCAATCATTGATTGATCTGAGCATGAAAAGATAACCACTTTATTATTTTCAGTACGAGCCTGGAACTCTCCTGGATTCTTCTTGGAAACTCCCGTGACGAGACATTTTCTTGTCTCACCAACCATTTTTCTACTTATATTTAATGCTGAGTTTTCTAATTTATGCTGAAGAACTGAAAGCCTATTCTTCTTTTCTTCAAGAGGTACATCATCCTCCAAATCTTTTGCTGTTGTGTTAGGACGTGGGCTATAAATAAAACTAAAAGATTCATCGTAACCAACCCGATCAACTAGATCCAAGGTATCCAAGAAGTCATCTTCAGTTTCTCCAGGAAATCCAACTATGAAGTCAGAAGATATGCTAATGCCTTTTCTGGCGGTTTTTAATTTTTCAATTATCTCAAGGTAGTCGTCTCTGGTATGTCTGCGTCTCATCTTCTCTAAAATAGAATTCGAACCACTCTGGACTGGCAGATGAACATAACTAATTAACTCTGGCACTTCTAAATATATATCAATTAGATCTTGACCGAACTCAAAAGGATGAGAGGTTGTAAATTGAATTCTTTGAATACCTTCTATTTGAGCTGAGGCTCTTATTAAATTTGTTAATCCAAGTCCTTTTGTCTTTAGCTTTGAATCTCGATACGAATTAACATTTTGGCCAAGCAAGTTTATTTCTTTGACACCTTGCAAGGACAACCCTTTAATTTCTTTGAGGATGTCATCTATAGGTCTGCTTATTTCATGACCTCTTGTGTGAGGCACTACACAAAATGAGCAATACTTATTGCAACCTTCCATGATTGAAACAAATGCAGTTGGTCCATCAATATTTTGTTCTGGAAGAAAATCAAATTTTTCTGTCTTTGGAAAGGTTATATCCACAGAGGCAGGCTTAGCTTCAGTAATATCTTTATAAAGATCAGGAACTCTATGGATTGTTTGAGGACCGAAAACTAAGTCAACTTGAGGCGCTCTCTTTATTATATTCTCTCCTTCCTGACTTGCCACGCAACCTCCAACTCCTATTTTTAAATTAGGATTTTTTTCTTTTAATTTTTTCCATCTGCCTAACTGATGAAAAACTTTTTCTTGGGCTTTTTCACGAATTGAACAAGTATTTAAAAGTATCAGGTCTGCTTCCTCTTCGTTTTGCGTAGTTTCAAACCCATGACTATCACCAAGTAAGTCTCGCATCCTTGAGGAGTCATATTCGTTCATTTGACATCCGTGGGTCTTGATAAAAAGTTTCTTGGCCATATATATTTAATATCTTTAATGAGTACTATAGTTTAAATCTATAAAAGGCAGGGATTGTAATGGCAAAAAAAGGAATCTACAAAGTAGTATTTGTTCAATTGGGTGAAATCTATGAGGTTTATGCTGAGGCCATTTACCAAAGTGACATGTATGGATTTATAGAAGTCGAGGAATATATATTCGATCAAAAGTCACAAATTGTTGTGGATACAAGTGAAGAAAAACTAAAAAACGAATTCAAAGGTGTTCAAAGAAGTTATATACCTATAAATTGCATAATGAGAATTGATGAAGTGGATAAGAAGGGTACAGCAAAAATAACTTCGAGTGATTCGGCAAAAATTATGCCCATTTCCAATCCTGCTTTTCAAGGACCTGATAAATAAATTTATTGAACAAAGAATTTATCTCGGTAAAACTTCAACTCTTGAATTGACTCAAGCACATCTTCCATAGCTCTATGTCCGCCACTTTTTTTAAAACCATCAAGCAGCTCGGGATTCCATCTCTTAATAAGTTCTTTTATTGAGCTAACGTCAACGTTTCTGTAATGAAAAAAAGCATCCAGCTCTGGCATATATCTTCTTAGAAAACGCCTATCATGAGAAATAGAGTTGCCACATAATGGTGATCTTCCTTTCTCGGCATGCATAGACAAAAATTCAAGTGTTTGTTTCTGTGCCTCTTCGATGGTTATATTTGTGACTTTTAGGCTTTCAACTAGTCCAGATTTTGTATGCTGATTAGTGTTCCAATCATCCATATTGTCAATGAACTCCATTGGTTGCTGAATCACGAGGTTTGGTCCTTCAATTATTTCTGATAGGTCATGATTAGTAATCGCTGTGGCAATTTCAATAACTCTTTCCGAATCTGGGTCTAAACCCGTCATTTCTAAATCTAGCCAAACTAGGGTAGGATATTTCTTTTTATCTGACATTTCCGACAGAATTTTAACTGCAATTTACAATAACCCCTAGTGATGGTTAGAAATATTTATAAGTTTTATTTACTTTCCCTAATGATCTTTTCAATGAGTTCATGCTCAATTGCAGGATCATGGGTTTACGAGAGATTAGATAATTATTTGGCTGATTATTTCAAGGAATTTGCTAATTTCACACAAGAGCAAGATGAAGAAATAGAAATTATTTCAAAAGAATTTATAAATTGGTTTAGTGAAAATGAACTTAGCAAAGTAAAAGTTATTCTAGAAAAATTAAAAAATATAAATTTACAAAATCCTGAGAAAGAAATTAGTTCTATTTATAAGGATGCAGAAGGAATTTTTACAAGATCAAATTTCTATTTCAAATCACCCATAATAAGCTTCACTAAGGAAATAAATGAAGTGCAAATAGACGAGATAGGATCTCATTTTAGAGAACTTAGAGAGAAAAGGAAAAAAGAGAGATTAGAGAATAGTTATAGCTTAATAGAAAACTATATTTCTGGATTTGATCGAGTAGGTATCAAACTTAGAGATGATCAGATAGATGAAATAAACTTGAAATTAGAGAATCACATTGAAGTAAGGGAAGAATGGTCTAATCTTCAAGAACAATGGATAGAGGAGTTTATTCAACTTCTAAAAAATAATAAGTCTTCGGATTACGAAGCAAAAATGTCGGCATACCTAGATTCTCTTGAAGAACTAGGAGAAGAAAAGTTTAGAGAAAAGATTGATAAGAATGAGTTACTTGCACAAGAAATCATTAGCTTTGTCTTTAAATCAAGCAATGAAAAACAAATAGATAGTTTCAATAGAAGCATAGAAGTTTATTTAAAGTCTATAAACAGAATATTATCTAAGAGACAGGTTAATTAATTCGGCATGAGATAAAATGCACAAGTATTTTTATGAAAGAAAAAAATAAAAATAAAACGAGCTTTGGTTTTAAAGAAGTAGATTCTGATAAGAAAGCAGATCTTGTAGGCAGTGTCTTTGATACGGTTTCAAAGAATTATGACCTAATGAATGATCTTATGTCCTTTGGGATACACAGACTTTGGAAGAAAGTAACTATTGAGACATCTGGAATTAAAGACGACTTTATAGTGCTAGATCTTGCAGGCGGTACGGGGGATATGGTTAAGCTAATGCGAGATAAGATTTCTGAGAAAGGGACTTTGATTCTCAGTGATATCAATGCTTCAATGCTAAATGAGGGAAGAAACCGATTAATTGATGAAGGTGTAGAGGATGTACATGCTGCCCAAATAGATGCTCAATTTCTTCCTTTTAAAGACAATACATTTGATCTAATCACAATAGCATTTGGGCTTAGAAATGTTACTGAAAAAGAAACTGCTCTTGGATCTATTCACAAAGCATTAAAACCGGGTGGGAAACTAATTATCTTAGAATTCTCAAAACCACAAAATGAAGTTTTTAGAGAAATATACGATCTTTTCTCTTTCGAAGTTATACCAAAAATTGGAGAAATTATTGCACAAACTGAAGAAAGCTATAGATATCTAGCCGAATCAATAAGGATGCATCCTACTCAAGAAGAATTAAAAAAAATGTTAGAAGAGATAGGCTTTTCAAAATGTAAATATGAAAATTTAACTAATGGCATAGTGGCAATTCATTCTGGTCAAAAAGGAATGCTGGATGTTTAGAGATTCTCTCAGACTCTTTAAAATCATTCATACTTTGCTAAAAGCTCGCCTAGACAAGGAAGTTGATACATTCTCAAAACCAAAAATCGTTTCATTTCTTCTTTTTATATCTCCCTGGCGCCTCTATCAATCCAAAAAAGAGCCCGGAGAAAGACTTCGTTTTGCATTAGAAGATTTAGGCCCAATTTTTATAAAGTTCGGTCAACTTTTATCTACAAGACCAGATGTAGTTCCAGGAGAGATTGCTAAAAGTCTAAAAGTTCTTCAAGACGATCTGCCTCATTTCTCTGAGAAGCAGGCCATTGAGATTATTGAAAAAGAGATAAATTGTGAAATTATTTCAATCTTTAAAGACTTTAATCCCACACCTTTAGCAGCTGCATCGATAGCACAGGTTTATTCGGCAACACTTAAAGAAAATAACAAAGAAGTTGTGATTAAGGTTGTTAGGCCGGGAATAAAAAAAATTATCCAAACAGATGTATCTCTTATGAAAAGAATTGCCGCATTTTCGGAGCGGCGATTTAAAGATGCGAAAAGATTGCAACTTTCAAGATTAGTGGACGAATACGAATCTGTAATTCTAGCAGAGTTAGACATGAGATTAGAGTCATCGAATATAAAACAAACCAGAAGAAACTTTGAAGGCAATAATCTCCTTTATGTGCCTGAAGTGTATCTTGATTACTGTACTGAAAATTTACTGGTCATGGAAAAAATTGAGGGTATTCCAGTTGATCGCATAGAGAACCTTAATGATCTTGGTGTAGACTTAAGATTAGTAGCAGAAAGAGGTGTTGAGATCTTTCTAAAACAAGTGTTTATTGATAACTTTTTCCATGCTGACATGCATCCTGGTAATATATTCATTGACGCCAAAAATCCGTCAGACCCCGCATATGTTGCTGTTGACTACGCAATTGTTGGTTCACTAAGCGAAGAAGAGCAATATCAGATAGGAAGAATGTTAGTTGCTGTTATAGCAAGAGATTTTAAGGAAGTAGCAAACATATTAATTGAATCAAAATGGGTGAATCCAGACACAAGATTAAGTGACCTAGAAAACACTATCAGGGCAGCATGTGAACCTATTTTTGATCAGCCGATGGAAAAAATAAACTTTGGTGAGATGCTTCTATTTATATTTGATTCAGCCAGAAGATTTGATTTAAGGATGCAACCATCCTTGATGCTTCTCCAGAAAACATTAGTGAATATTGAAGGTTTAGGTAAACAACTGTATCCAGCCTTAGATTTCTGGTCTATAGCAAACCCTTTCTTAAAAAATTGGATTTCGGAGAGGTATAACCCTAAGAAATTAACTGAGTGGGCTAAGAGAAATTCCTTAAGTTGGTTTGAAAAGGCTAGGAAATTTCCTGAAATAGCAGATACGGCTATAGAGCAGGTTTCAAGGTTAGAAGAATATCAAAATGCAAATGAAGAACGGCATAATCAGCTTATGCAAAAAATCTATATACAAGGTAGAAATAATGGCATTATCCTTATAGTCTTAATCATTTGTTTATTCTTATTTATAGCTACCTAAAATGACCGAACAAGACTTGCTCAAAAAGCTCTTTCATATAATGGAGAAAAGGGTCGGCTCAATATCTAAAGACTCGTATGTAAAGTCTCTTTTGGATCAAGGAAAGGTAAAAATTAATGAAAAAGTACTCGAAGAGGCGCTCGAGCTACTAGAAGCAACAAATGATGTGTCAGTCGACAAGAATAAAAAAATAATTCATGAAACCGCAGATTTATGGTTTCATACTATGGTCTTACTTTTGAATGAAGGTATTCATATAGACGATGTTCTAGAGGAACTAAATAATAGGCTTGGCATATCAGGGCACAAAGAAAAGAGTTCCAGAAAGAAAAAATAAGGAGAAATAAATGGGTATAGGCGGAATTAGCATATGGCAAATACTGATAATTTTAGTAATCGTGTTGCTTCTGTTTGGAGGCACTAAAAGGATTAAAAATTTGGGTTCAGACTTAGCCAATACAATTAAAAGCTTTAGGAAAACTCTTGATGAAGAAGACGATAAAAAATAATGTTCGACGTTGGTTTTTTTGAAATTTTAATAATTTTCGTTGTTGGAATTATTCTAATAGGTCCAGAAAAATTACCCGAAGTCTTAAAATATATATTTGTTACAGTAAGAAAGATAAAAGATCAATTCAACGATGCTAAGGAAGAAGTATCAAAGACGCTTAACCTTGAAGAAGCTCTTCTTGATGAAAAAAATAAAGAAATATTAGAAGATCTTAAAGAAAGATAATCTTATGGAAGAAGCATCTCTTGTTGATCATCTAACAGAACTAAGAGTAAGACTTGTTAAATCAATAGTAGTTATAGCTAGTTGTTTTATTCTACTTATTTATTTTTCTAATGACATTTATCAGTTCTTGGCAGAGCCTTTGCAAAAATTCTTACCTTCTAATTCTTCCATGATTGCTACTGAAGTAGCCTCTCCATTCCTAGCGCCTCTAAAATTAACTCTATTTGTTTCACTTATGATTTCCATGCCTTATTTTTTTTCTCAAATATGGGGGTTCGTAGCACCAGCTTTGTACAAACAAGAAAAGAATCTGAGCTTCTCTTTATTATTTTCAAGTGTTGTACTTTTCTATTTAGGTATTGTCTTTACCTATTTTTTAATTTTACCAATTGTCTTTAGCTTCTTTACTTCGTCAGCTCCAGAAGGTGTTTTGGTTATGACAGATATTAATAGTTACCTAGGTTTCGTGTTAGGAATGATGTTTGCTTTTGCCATTGCGTTTGAAATCCCTATTTTAATATTTCTCTTAATATGGAGTGGCGTATCCACATCGGCAAGTTTATCTAAAAGAAGACCTTACATAATAGTAGGATGCTTTGTAGTTGGTATGCTAATAACTCCTCCAGATGTAATTTCTCAAACTTTGCTTGCAGTGCCGGCTTGGCTTCTTTTTGAATTAGGCCTTTTAATATCTACATTAATTTTAGAAAGCAGAGCAGCTACAGAAGATAAGAAAGAAGGAGAATAGATTGCAAAATAGCCTCATAAAAGGTCATTCTTTTCGAGAAAGTACTCTTATGACCCTTAATGTTTCATATAAAGACAGATATATGGCATGTGGATTGCATGAACTTAAGCGTGTTTGGAGCAACCTTTGGAAATTTTTGGATTACTAGTTTTACTTATAACTGCTGGTGCCGTAGCTGGACTCACAGCAGGCCTTTTTGGAAATGGCGGCGGGTTTGCAGTGGTCCCTGCTCTTGTTTTACTTTTTTCGATACTAGATATCGAATCTGAAAACCTAATATTCGTGGCTGTTGGTACTTCTCTTGCTTGTATTATATTTTCATCGGCAAGAGCATTAATATCGCATAATAAAAAAGGTGCTGTCGATTTTTTAGTTTTAAAGGCCTGGGCACCATGGTTAGTAATAGGGGTCATTATTGGAATTTTTATTGCTTCATACTCTCAAGCTGAAGAGTTATATCTCATATTTGCTTGGGGTGTATTGTTCTATGGAATCTACTTCCTCTTCCCAAAAATATTGGACCAAACTGCTATGAAACAAAGAGATATGCCTGTTGGTTTTGCCCGAGCCGGCCTGGTATCATTCCTTGGAGGTTTTTCTGCACTACTGGGAATTGCTGGGGGTACAATAACCGTCATAACAATGTCTGTGTGTAAAAGACCAATTTATCAGGCAGTCGCAACTGCATCAGGTGTAGGTTTAATAATCGGTCTAGTTGGTGCATTAGGTTTTCTTATTTTAGGCTTCAATAAAACAGACCTCCCTTTTGGATCACTGGGGTTTATTAATATTCCAGCTGTATTGATAATAAGTTTAGTGTCTATTTTAACTGCACCAATAGGAGTCGAATGGGCTCATAATCTTGAAGAGAATAAATTGAAAAGGCTTTTTGGTCTTTATTTGCTTTTAGTCTCGTCAGGAATGTTTTGGAAGGCAAGTCTTTCCTCATCAATAATTTAATAGGAGAAAATATGAAAAATAATGCAATATCAAGAAGAACATTATTGAAAGGAGCCTTATTTACAGCTAGCTCAGTTATAGCTGCACCAGTAATAGGTCAGAGTTCAAAAACGAATAGTGTAATAAGCAGTATTCCAAGGACAGTTCCAAGTAATGCACAAAATATTAGTTATGGTCCGGCATTTGGAGTAGCTAAATTGAATGCTAATGAGAATCCATATGGTCCAAGTCCTTTAGCTCTAAAAGCCATGGAAGAGGCCATAAAAATGGGGTCTTACTATGTGCAAGAAGTACCAAGACTTAAGCAAATGATCGCCGAAAGAAATAATGTTACACCAGAGCATATAATTATTGGTTCTGGTTCTAGTGCTCCTTTGCAATGGCTAGCAACAAAAGTTACTCAAGAAGGACATATTTTAGGTCCCGACCTTTTTTGGGACACAACATCAAAAATGGGGAGCATGAATAGTGAGTATGGGATTGAAAGATTAGATAAAACATCTGATTTAGCAATAGACCTCGATAAAATGTATAACAGTATTACGTCAAGTACTGGGATGGTACAGGTTACGAATCCAAATAATCCTACGGGTCTTCCCCTCTCTCCAAAAGCGCTTAAGTCTTTCTGTAAAAAAGCATCAAAGAAAACAATTGTTTTAATTGATGAGGCTTATAACGAGTTAACAGATGATCCTGATGCAAATACTATGATTCCTTTGATAAACGAAGGTTACAACGTTGTAGTTGCTAGAACTTTCTCTAAAATCTATGGACTTGCCGGAATGAGGGTAGGTTATTTGATTGCAGATCCGGAAATGATAGAGAAGATATCCTCCTTCGGTTTGGGTGATTACTCCTTAAATCAGGCGGGAGTAGCTGCTGCTATAGCTTCATATAATGATGAGACGTTTTTAAAATACTCAAAGGAGAAAATCGTCGAAGCAAGAGATATGTTGCAAGATGCTATTAAAGAAAATGGCCTGAAACCCCTATCAACAAGCACTAATTTCATGTATGTGGATCTTGGATCTTTGAATGCAGAAGAATTTAGAAAAGAAATGGAAAAGGAAAGGGTGCTTATTAGAGGAATATATCAAGACTATGTAAATTGGTCTCGAGTGAGTACTGGCAAAATAGCAGATGTAAAACAGTATATTAGAGCCCTACCGAAAGTTCTCGATAGAATGAGTTAATTATTGGAATTAATTTTCGAACCAAAATGTAACTGGTCCGTCATTTACCATTCGTACTGACATGTCTGAACCAAAGCTACCTATCTCACATTCAAGGTTCTTTCTTTTTATTATCTGAATAAAATCTTGAAAGAAATGAAAACTTTTTTTAGGGTCTGCTGCTTTTGAAAAACTAGGCTTGTTTCCCTTATTTGTTCCAACAGACAGAGTTACTTGAGGAACAACTAGTAACTGATGATTTGTCTCTAGGATACTTCTAGATATCTTTCCATTATGATCATTGAAGATTTTAAAATTTAATAGCTTCTCGGCCATTGATCTTAAACTCTCCGTGTTATCGTGTTTATCAAAACCTACAAGTGCCATAACTCCTTGCTGAATAGAGCTGACAATTTGATTATCAACTTCAACTGATGCAGTTGAAACTCTTTGAATGAGAAGTTTCAATTAGTTTTCTAGAGAAATATCCCACTTCCCTTCAGAAGCGAGCTTATTCATCAACGCTCTGTGAGACAAAGCCTGTTGAGCCATAACTGCATTTTCTATTTTACCCATCCAGGCCTTTAACGCAGGTTGCTGTAGTGCCCTTCCGTAAGAGAAACTTAATTTCCAATTAAATCCTCCGATCTTATTCATTGCATCCAGGTGGGCAGTGGCATCTATATCAGACTGCCCTCCTGATAAGAATGTAACTCCAGGTAAATCATCAGGCACATAAGCCTTAAGGCAATCAATAGTCTTTCTTGCCACCTCTTCCACATCGGCCTGATCAGAATTATTAGATCCAGATGTAACCATGTTAGGCTTTAAAATAGTTCCTTTTATGTCGACTTCTTTAGCCAAAAGGTTAGTAAATAAAGCATCTAAGCAGCGGGCAGTTGCCTCAAAACAATCATCTATTGAATGGTTTCCATCCATCAATACTTCAGGCTCTACCATTGGAACCATATTATTGTTTTGAACAATTTTTGCATAATCAGCAAGGGCTTCCATATTTGCTGAGATAGCCGCAGAGGAGGGCATATCTTCTCCAATATTAATAACTGCTCTCCACTTAGTAAACTTTGCACCAAGCCCATAATATTCTTTTAATCTTGAATCAAGGCCCTCTAAGCCCTGTGTAAGACTCTCCTCTGTATCACCTATTTGTTGCAGACCTTTGTCAACCTTGATACCTGGTACGGAACCTTGGCTAGTTATAACATCTACCAACGGAGTACCATCAGCGGCCGTTTGACGTATAGTTTCGTCAAATAGTATTACTCCCCCTATATTCCCTTTCATGCCTTCAGATCTAAAAAGTAACTCCCTATAGTCTCTTCTATTATCCTCGGTGGACTCTACTCCTATTGAATCAAATCGTTTAGTGCATGTAGGATTGCTTTCATCGGCAGCTAATATTCCTTTTCCATCTGAAACTATGTAACTTGCTATTTCACTTAAACTGTTAAAATTCATTTCTTCTCTCCAAATATAAGTTTAATTTACTTTATCTCTCAAAGCCTCAACTCCAGGAAGTTTATTTCCTTCCATAAATTCTAAGAATGCCCCACCTGCAGTAGAAACATAATCCAGTTTGTCCAATACTCCGGCCTTTTGTGCTGCAGCGATGGTATCGCCTCCTCCGGCTACTGAAAAGCCCTTTGAGGAACAAATCATTTTAGCTATTTTTATTGTCCCCTTATCAAAATTTTCCTTTTCAAAGAATCCAAGCGGGCCATTCCATAAAATAGTTCCTGCATTCTTTAAAATTGCCTCCAAATCAGCAAACGATTTGAGTGAAACATCAAAAATTGCTTCATTTTTTTCTATAGAATCGATAGAGGTGAGCCTGCCCGGTTTGTCAGGATTATCTGAAACTATAACGAAAGTAGGAACTATTATTTTTGGATTTTCTAACAGTTCCGCTGCCTCTGACAGCATGGACTCTTCAACTAAAGACTTACCCACTGCATTGCCCTTTGCTGCAATGAGGGTATTAGCTATTCCCCCTCCTAGGATGATCTTATCCATGGACTTAGAAAGGGAGTCGATAAGATTCAATTTGGTAGATATTTTTGCACCACCAAGAATTGCTACTGAGTTTTTCGAATCTTCTTTTACTTTAGATAAAGCATTTAATTCCTCATCTAACAATAAACCTGCACAAGCATCATCAGAAAAAGTTATTACACCTGCTGTAGAAGCATGAGCTCTATGTGAAGTGGCAAATGCATCCATTACAATTAAGTCACCTAGTCCGGCCAATCTCTTTGATAAATCGATATTATTAGACTTCTCACCAATTAAAAATCGTGTATTTTCAATAACTGAAATTTCTGGGATTTGCTCTAAATTTTCAAACTCACCTAAGTTAAAGAGCATAATTTTTTTATTTAATAAGTTTTCCATTTCTCTCACTACAGGTAATAGTGAAAATTCCTCTTGAAATATATCATTTTCTTCTGGCCTGCCTAAATGACTCATAATTACTAGTCTTGCGCCAGCATCAATAATGAAATTTAGGGTTGGTAGTGATCTGAGAATTCGTTCATTATTAATAACTAAACCATCCTCAATGGGAGTATTAAGATCTGATCTTAATAAAACAGTCTTGTTGCTTAAGTTCATCTCATTAAGCCTTTTATATTGCATTTCTACAGGTCGAGTTTTGAGATAATTTGTTCTTTAGTAAATCCAAAATGTTCGAAAAGTATATTTCCAGGAGCTGATTCACCGAAAGAATTCATTCCTATAATGTCGCCTTCAAGTCCAACATATTTTCTCCACCAATCAGCTTGCGAAGCTTCAATAGCAACTCTTCTTATGCCTTTACCAAGAATTAACTGCTTGTAATCTTCTGATTGAGAGTCAAACCTTTCTGAGCAAGGCATCGAAACAACTCTAACTGGCATTCTATCTTTCACTTCCTTAGCCACCGACATTGCAAGCTCCACTTCGGAACCAGTAGCTATGAAAATTAGTTCTGGTTCGACTTCCGGCTCCCAAAGGATATAAGCACCTTTCATAATAGAATCAACCTGATCTTTATTCCTCTCGAAGTTCGGCAGCCCTTGTCTAGATAGTATTAGTGCCGTGGGTTTGTCTGTATTTTCCAAAGCAGCTAGCCATGAAATGGCTGTCTCAGAAGTATCGCAAGGCCTCCATGTCTCTAAATTAGGAGTAGTCCTTAAGCTTGTTAAATGTTCAATAGGTTGATGGGTAGGGCCATCTTCTCCAACTCCTATTGAATCATGAGAATATACAAGTATTGTCGGTATCTTCATTAAAGCAGCCATTCTTACTGCATTTCTAGCATAATCTAAGAATGTTAAAAAAGTTCCTCCGTAGGCTTTTATCCCACCGTGCAAAACTAAACCATTCATAATGCCAGTCATTCCAAACTCCCTAACACCGTAGTTAATATAGTTCCCAGAAAAGTCACTTGCTCTAATTTCTTTAGTTCCATCCCAATTTGTGTTGTTTGAGCCTGTAAGGTCTGCTGATCCACCTAATAATTCTGGAATTAGAGGGCCCAAAATATTTAAAACTTTTTGAGAGGAAACTCTTGTGGCCATCTTGGGTAGATCTTTTTGAACTTCTTCAATGAAAGAATAAATACTTTCTTCAATTCGGTCTGGTAAATCACCTGCGATCAACCTTTTTAATTCACTTGATAATTCTGGATTTTCTGAAGAATACTCTTCAAGTATTTTATTCCAGTCTTCTTCTTTCTGATTTCCTGTATTTCTTGCATCCCAATCCTCATAGACTTCTTGCGCTATATCAAAAGGATCATTGGGCCAATTTAATTCTTTTCTAGTTAAAACGATCTCATCAGGATCTAAAATAGCTCCATGGGCAGCCGCTGTGCCTGACATATTTGGCGATCCTTTTCCAATAACCGTCTTACAACATATCAGAGTAGGTTTTTCATCATTAGATTTTGCTTTAATGATAGCCTGATCTATTTCTTCCAAATTATGTCCGTCTATATTCGGTATAACTTCCCATCCATAGGATTCAAACCTTTTTGGGATATCCTCTGTGAACCATCCTTCTACATTACCATCTATAGAAATATCATTATCGTCATATAAAATTACTAAGTTTCCAAGGCCAAGCGTTCCCGCTAAAGAACAAGCCTCATGCGATATACCTTCCATTAAACAACCGTCTCCAGTAAATACATAAGTCATATGATCAATGATTTTATGTTTTTCAGTGTTGAATTTGGATGCAAGAGTTTTTTCAGCTATGGCCATTCCTACAGCATTAGAAATACCTTGTCCTAATGGTCCAGTAGTAGTTTCTACGCCTGGAGTTATTCCAAATTCCGGGTGACCCGCAGTTTTTGAATTCAACTGTCTAAAATCTCTTAAGTCTTGAATAGATAAATCATAACCAGTGAGGTGCAAAAGTCCGTATATAAGCATAGACCCATGGCCATTCGACAACACAAATCTATCTCTATTAAACCAATTAGGATTTCCAGGATTATGTATTAAATGATTCTGCCAAAGCACTGTAGCGATATCTGCCATACCCATGGGCATGCCTGAATGACCAGAATTCGCCTGTTTCACAGAGTCTAGAGCCAAAATTCTTAAGGCATTTATTGATTGGGAGCTTGAAATTTTACTCATTTTTTTGGGCGACTTATTGTCGCCGAAATATTTTTTTATGTATATAGAAATACTAATAAAAACAAAGTTTTTTTCAGTAAAAAAAATAGTTTTGTGTAAAATACTCGCTCCTCGTTAACGGAGAAAATATGTCTGAATATAAAATATTTACTTCTGAATCTGTTTCGGAAGGACACCCAGATAAAATGGCAGATCAAATTTCTGATGCTGTTCTTGATGCAATGCTCAAAGATGATCCTGAATCAAGAGTTGCCTGCGAAACCCTAGTAAAAGATAACTTAGTTGTTCTCGCTGGGGAAATAACAAGTGGATCTGAACCAGACTTAGAAGCCCTCACAAGAAAAGTTATTCTCGATATAGGCTATGACAGTATAGATGTTGGTTGTGATGGGAATACATGTAAAGTAGTCAATGCCATAGGTAAGCAATCTCAAGACATTGCTCAAGGTGTTAATGAAGGTGAAGGTGAGGATTTAGAACAAGGTGCTGGAGACCAAGGCTTAATGTTCGGCTATGCAACAAATGAAACAGAGGTATTAATGCCAGCTCCAATAACTTACTCTCACAGACTTGTTGAGCAACAAGCCTTTATTAGAAAAAGTAATAAATTATCCTGGCTAAGACCAGACGCTAAAAGCCAAGTAAGTTTCGTTTACGGGGAGGATGGCAAACCTCAATCTATTTCTGCTGTTGTATTATCAACCCAACATAATCCTGACGTTTCTCAAAAAGACCTAAAGGAAGGTGTCATGGAAGAAATTATCAAACCTATTCTTCCTTCTAATTGGTTAAATGAAGATACAAAATATTTCATCAATCCGACAGGAAGGTTTGAAATAGGCGGTCCAGTTGGGGACTGTGGACTCACTGGTAGAAAAATCATCGTTGATACCTATGGTGGTATGGCAAGACATGGAGGAGGTGCTTTTTCAGGAAAGGATCCTTCTAAAGTAGATAGATCTGCTGCTTATGCCGGAAGATACGTAGCAAAAAATATCGTAGCTGCTGGATTGGCTGATAGATGCGAGATTCAGGTATCCTATGCTATCGGCGTTGCCGAACCGACTTCAATAAGTGTTAATACATTTGGAACATCTAAAATTGATGAAGAAAAAATTTCAGACCTGATCAGAGAACATTTTGACCTGAGGCCTATGCAATTGATCAATATGCTTGATCTTAAAAGGCCGATTTATCAATCTACTGCGGCCTATGGTCACTTTGGAAGAGAAGAAGCAGCATTTAATTGGGAAAAAACAGATAAAGTCGAAGCATTAAAAGGATAGATATTATGAGTAATAAAGATTACAAAGTAGCTGATATGGAATTAGCAGATTGGGGAAGAAAGGAAATAGTTATAGCCCAATCGGAAATGCCTGCCTTAATGAAATTAAGAGAAAGATATGGAAAAGAACAACCTCTTAAAGGAGCTAAGATTTTAGGTTGCATACATATGACTATACAAACGGCAGTTTTGATAGAAACTTTAACCGCACTAGGTGCAGAAGTCAGATGGTCTGGATGCAACATTTTTTCTACTCAAGATCATGCGGCAGCAGCGATAGCTGAATCAGGTGTGCCAGTATTTGCTTGGAAAGGTCAAACCGAAGAAGAGTTTAACTGGTGTATAGAGCAAACAATTTTATCTGATGGAAAACCTTGGGATGCAAATATGATTCTTGATGATGGAGGTGACCTTACTTCCATGGCACATGATAAATATCCTGAAATTCTCGAAAATATCCATGGCATAACCGAAGAGACAACTACTGGCGTCTTAAGACTTAATGAGATGATTGAAAAAGGCGAGCTGAAAGTTCCGGCAATCAATGTGAATGACTCAGTAACTAAATCAAAGGCTGACAATAAGTATGGTACAAGGCATAGCTTAAATGATGGTATAAAAAGAGGAACAGATATGTTTCTCGCTGGTAGAAAAGCCCTTGTCATTGGATATGGAGATGTAGGTAAGGGATCTGCACAAAGTCTTAAACAAGAAGGAATGGTGGTTAGAGTCACTGAAATAGATCCGATTTGTGCTATGCAAGCTTGTATGGATGGTTATGAGGTTGTTTCACCTTATATAGACGGAATTAATAATGACTCTGAAGATTCAATGAATAAAGCTCTATTAGAGGATACTGATCTAATTGTCACAACAACTGGTAACTACAAAGTTTGTGATAAACATATGCTTAAAGCTCTGAAAAATGGAGCAGTAGTTTGCAATATAGGTCATTTTGATACCGAGATAGATACACAATACATGCGTGATGAATGGCAGTGGGAAGAGGTAAAACCTCAAGTTCATAAGATCTTTAGAGACACTAAAGCTGGAGAAACGCCCGATATGGATAGCGAAGACTACATTATCCTTCTGTCAGAAGGACGACTTGTTAACCTAGGCAATGCAACAGGTCACCCGTCAAGGATCATGGATGGTTCTTTTGCAAATCAAGTACTTGCTCAAATGTATTTATACGAAAAGAAATTTGCTCAAATTAATGATGAAGATAAGAAACAAGAGCTTATCCGGGTTGAAGTATTACCTAAGAAATTAGATGAAGAGGTAGCTTCTTATATGGTAGAGGGATTTGGCGGAGTCATGACTAAACTATCTGCTGATCAAGCCGAATATATCAATGTACCCGAAGAGGGGCCTTTCAAGTCAGAAATATATAAATACTAATCTGATTATTCAAAGATAAATCTCCAAAATGTTTAGTTCTGGAGATTTCTCCGCTTTATACTAAGCATTGCACATAGGTGATGCACAGTTAGTAAACTGAAAAAATAATGTTATGGCAAAAAAAGAAAAAGAAATAAATCCTCTATGGGGAGGTAGATTTGAATCTGGGACTGACGATCTCGCTCAGTCATTTTCTGCATCTATTGATATAGATAAAAGGCTCTTTGAAGTCGATATCCAAGGTTCAATTGCATATGCCGAGATACTAAATGTGGCGAATCTAATAAATTCCTCTGAACTAAAAAAAATAAAAAAAGGTCTCAATAAGATTTTAGATGAGATAAACCACGATAAATTTAAATGGGATCCAAGCCTAGAGGATGTTCATATGAATATTGAGGCAAGGCTTGTAAAAATTGCTGGTACAGCTGCAAAAAAAATTCATACTGGCAGATCTAGAAATGATCAAGTAGCGACAGATTTAAGGCTATTTCTAAAGAACCAAATAGACGAGATTCTAAATTTAACTATCTTACTTCAAAAATCTTTATTAAAAAAAGCTGACGAAAATACTGATTCTTTGATGCCCGGTCTAACTCATCTTCAAATTGCACAGCCTGTGACTTTTGGGCATCACCTAATGGCATGGTTCGAGATGCTGTCTAGAGATTATTCGAGGTTAGAAGATGTAAAAAAAAGAATGGATGTCATGCCATTAGGTTCTGCTGCATTATCTGGAACAAGATTCAATATAGATAGGAAATTTCTTGCTAAGAAGCTGGGCTTTGAAAAGGTAAGTAGAAATTCTATGGATGCAGTGAGTGACAGAGACTTTGTCCTGGAATTAGCTTCTTCTCTATCAATAGTAGGAATTCATCTTTCAAGAATCTGTGAAGAGATAATAATTTGGTCCTCAAGCCAATATAGTTATATTCATCTATCTGATGAAGTGTGTACGGGCTCTTCGATAATGCCTCAAAAAAAGAATCCTGATATGGCAGAACTTATTAGAGGAGGTGCCTCCAAAACAATCGCTAATCTTATGGGGCTTCTGTCATTGATGAAAAATCTTCCATTAACTTATAACAGGGATTTACAAGATGATAAGGAATACATTTTTAGTAGTATAGATTTCACCAAAGATAGTCTTGAATTACTGTCACTAATAATTGAAGGGATGGAGCCTAATATTGAAAAAATGAAGAGTGATTGTTTTACGGGTCAAATAACTGCAACCGATTTAGCAGACTATCTAGTTGAAAGAGGTATTGCATTTAGGAAAGCGCATGAAATAGTTGGTAAGATTGTTGCACATGCAGAAAAGAAGAAGGTTCAAATCTTTGAATTGGAAATTTCTGAGTTAAGAAAATTTTCTAAAATAATAAACGAAGACGTTACAAATTATCTAAATCCTCAGAAAACAATATTATCCAGAAATCAGGTAGGTGGTACGGCGCCCTCGCAAGTTAGAAAAGAAATAAAAATAGCCAAGAAAGAATTAATCAGGAAGCAACGATGAATATTTGCATGAGAATCTTACTATTGTCGTTTATTTTTAACTTGTCTTCCTGTGGCAATAAAGTTCCTTTAAGGTTACCTGATAATCCTGAAACTTTTTTTTCATACTATGAAAGAAATTGAAGGACAACTTTGTATTGAAAATATTCCTGTTATTAATTTAGCAAGAGAATATGGCTCTCCCTTATTTATCTATTCTGCAGAGCTAATTAAAAATAACTTTGAGAAGTATCAAAATGAACTAGGCAGCAATGATCTGATTTGTTACGCGGTAAAAGCGAATTCTAATCTTCACATTCTAAAATTATTGTCTGAACTTGGTTCTGGATTTGATGTAGTTTCTGGAAATGAGCTCAAACGTTGTCTGACGGCCGGTGCAGATAAGAATAAAATTGTTTTTTCTGGGGTAGCAAAGTCAAATGAGGAAATAAAATTAGCGATAGAAAACGATATCCTCTCTATCAATATAGAGTCATATGGTGAATTCGAGAGAATAGCAAAAATATCTGAACAACTTAAAAAATCTGTAAATTGTGCTTTAAGAGTTAACCCCGATATAGCCATTGGCTCTCATAAATATATTGAAACAGGATCAAAAACTTCAAAATTTGGTTTAGATAGCGAATCAGTAAATAAAATATCAGATGAAGCGAGAGATAATAAACTCGTAAATATAACTTCTGTCGCATGTCACATAGGCTCTCAGATTTCTGACGAAAATCTAATTCTGAAAAGCTTGGATGTAATAAGTGAAATTGCAAATAATCTTTCATTAAATGGTCATGCCATTAAATTTTTAGATATTGGTGGTGGACTTGGTATCCAATACAAAGACGAAGAAGAGGGAGATCCAGGAATTTTAATGGCAGGAGTAAAAAATAGATTAGAGGGTAAGGATTATAAGATAATACTAGAACCTGGCAGATCTATCATTGGTTCTGCGGGAATTCTGGTTACAAAGATAGAGTACATAAAAAATGCAGGTGGAAAAAAATTTGCAATTATTGATGCTGGTATGAATGATTTAATTAGGCCTTCATTATATGAAGCCTGGCATGAGGTAAAAGAATTAGAAATTAAAGAAATATCATCTGATACTTACGATTTAGCAGGTCCAGTTTGTGAGACTGGGGATATACTTGCCAAAGACCGGAATCTGAAAATTTTACCAAATGACTTTGTTGCTTTCATGGATGTAGGTGCCTATGGCTCTGTTATGAGTTCAAACTATAACTCTAGACTTAAGCCTATGGAGTTGCTTGTCATGGATGGTGAAATTGAAGTGATAAGAAGAAAAGAAACATTTGAAGATCTCATAGCTTTGGAATCATAATCAGTCATGCCAATAGACCTTTACATTTACTCAGGACTTGGGAATATCATTGCCATTATTGATTCTTTAAGAAATGATATTTCTATCAATTCAGAAGATGTACTTAAAATATATCAAAATCACAAAATAGATTTTGATCAACTGATCATAGTATTGCCCCCAAAAGAGCCTAAAAATGATTTCGATGCAAAAATATTTAACAATGATGGTTCTATTGCGTCAAATTGCATCAATGGCGCAAGGTGTGTTTCTAAATTTATAGAAGATTACTCTTTATGTGCTTCAAAAAAAGTTAAAGTTAACACTGATGCAGGTATCTGGTACCTAGAGTCATTGAGTGAAGATAAGTTTTCGGCTTCTTTCGAGTTTGTAGAAGAAATCAATCAGGTTACATTAGATATTGGAGGGCAACAGTTATTTCTGGACTGTATAGAACTTGGTAATCCTCACGGAGTAACATTTGAAGATAGAGGTTCTAAAATAGATTTCACTGTTATGGGTAAAAAGATACAGACTAATAAATTATTTCCCGATGGGGTTAACTTTGGTTTAGCAAATAAAGTTAATGATAATGAGATCAATCTAAAAGTTTACGAAAGAGGTGTTGGAGAAACCTTGGCATGCGGGAGTGGGGCTTGCGCCGCTGCTGTAATAGGAATATCAAATAAAGCGATGTCATCTCCAGTAAAGGTAAACTTCAAACAAGGAAGCATTTTGGTAGACTATAAGGTAGGATCAAGGAAAATATATGCTGAAGGTCCTGCAACTTTTTTAGAAGAAATAGAAATCAAAATTTAATGTCAAAAAAATTCATTGATGCAAAACAAGTAGAAGAATTTCTAGTCCTAAACCCTGATTTCCTTTCGAGCAATCCCCATATATTAGATTCAATAGAAATAGTTCATAAAACTGGCGGAGCAGTTTCTTTGATTCAAAAACAAGTTGAAGTTCTTAGAAAGAACTACGAATCTACCTCTGGAAACTTACTTGAATTGCTTGAAATAGCTAAAGCCAATGAAGGTATTTTCGAAAAAACTAAAGAACTTATCTTAGATTTAATTGTGTGCAAAAACTTAACAGATGTAATCGGAACAACGGAAAGTTCTTTCTCAAAAAAATTTCAGGCTGATGCCTGTAAAGTCGTGTTCTTTAAAGAAAATCCTAACTTACCTAGAGGCAGAGTTCTTGATGCCAAACAAGCACATAAACAAATAGGAAAAAAATATAATGCTTCGGACATATATTGTGGTACTTTGGATAAAAAAGAATCGGACTATATTTTTGACAAAAAAACAAAAATTAAAGATTGTGTTTTAGTGCCCATTAAAAATGCTGATTGCCCTGGAATGCTTGCATTGGGTTCTAAAAATGAAGATACATATTCAAAAGAAAATGATTCTTTATTTTTAGAGTTTGTTGCAGAAACCCTATCCAAACTTATCGATAGAAACAATTTTTAAATGCTTGTTGCAGAAATAAAAGTTTTTCTATCATACTTAGAATCGGTAAAACAATATTCACCACACACCCTTAAAGGTTATCAAAGAGATTTAGAAAAGCTATCTGAATATCTTTCCACTAATGACAGACAAGATTGGAAAAATGTAAATGAACATGACATAAGAACTTTTATCAATAGCGAAAGGCGAAGGGGTTTAAGCCCTAGGAGTATTCAAAGATTATTGTCTTCTTGTAGAACTTTTCATGAACATTTGCTTACTGAAGGAAAAATTAAGTTGAATCCTGCAAAAAATATCGTTTCACCTAAATCGGCTCAACTTCTTCCTAAGGCAATGGATGCTGATTTAGTTCAGAGACTTTTAGACTTTAAACCAAAAGGAATGATAGAAATAAGAGATAAAGCCATCGCAGAGCTTTTATATTCTTCTGGATTACGGTTGTCGGAAATATGTAAGTTAGACCTTCAAGACCTTGATATTAAAGAAAGAACATGTGTGGTAACTGGAAAAGGAAATAAAACTCGTATGGTTCCAGTTGGAACAAAAGCTATTCAGTCTCTAAGAGATTGGATTATTTATAGAAATGAATTATTAGAATCTAAAGAGACTCAGACGAATGCATTATTTCTAAATAATAAGGGAAGCCGTATTTCTGCAAGGTCTATTCAACTTAGACTTGAAAAATTATGTCTTCAAAGGGGTCTTCCAGGAATTAATCCTCACATGTTAAGACATTCTTTTGCAAGTCATGTTCTCGAATCAAGTGGAGACTTGAGGGCAGTTCAAGAAATGCTCGGCCATTCAGATATCGGTACTACGCAAATATATACAAAATTGGACTTTCAACATCTCTCTAAGGTTTATGACAAAGCCCACCCACGAGCAAAAAAAGGAGCTAAGAATGACAATTAAATCAATATCTTTTGATCTAGATGATACTTTTTGGCCCCTTATGCCGACTATTATGGAGGCTGAAAAAAATTCTAGGAATTGGATTAAAGATAATTATCCAGGGGTCCTAAACTCCCTAACTAAAGAAGCGAGTATACAGATAAGAGATAAACTTCTAAGAACTGATCCAAGTTTAATTAATAGATTATCTGAACTTAGACTCAAGATATTCTATGATGCCAGCATTAGATCAGGATATAACAATGATGAATCGCAAAGCATGGCTGAAGGTGCATTTAAAATATTCTTTGAAGGACGAAATAATGTGACTTTCTATGATCATGTGATCTCAACTCTAGATATATTAAAAGATGACTACTCTCTAGGTGTCATAACAAATGGAAATGCTGACCTTGATATGATAGGGATATCAGATTATTTTGACTACATTCTTTCTCCGGCAGAGCTAAATACTCATAAACCCAATCCAGAAATGTTTGAAGCAGCGCTAGAAGCTACAGGTCTGGAAGCTAAAGAAATATGCCATATTGGGGACCATCCAATCAATGATGTGCAGGCTAGTTATGATTTCGGCTGCAAACCTATATGGTTCAACGAAAATGAAGGAGAATTAGAATTAGATATTCAGGTACCTAGTTTTTCTGATTGGAGAAAATTACCTGCCTTGCTGAAAACTATCTAAAGCTGAGAAAGATATTGCTCTAGTCTCGTACCATTCATAATAAAAGTTGCTTTTTGATTGGAAGCCGCCTCTTTTACTTCTGCCATGTTAACAGCTTCACCAACTTGTATAACACCTACCATAGCCATCATTACGTGAGGATCGCACTGATACACATAGACTCCTTCTTTGTCTAGTTTCACTGAAATATCCTGACTCAGAGCGCCAGCCCAACTATCAGCTCCAGTAGGAATCATCCCAGACATAGAAGCAGAGTTATGAGAAAGATCAGTAGCTTTAAAGTGAATTGTATCGCCTACAGAGACTTTGATCACAGCAGGTTCAAAAACCATAGTTCCATCAACACCTGAATTTAACATTTTGACTATATGTTCAGATCCTTCAGATAGCTCGATTTTGGGTAAATCATTTAAAGGAGCCGTGGCTTGAGAAGCTGCAGGAGCAGTCGAACCACAATCCTGTCCTTCTAAGCAAATAGATCCTACAGGAGCAATCCTCATTTCAATTGCCTTTTTAGCTTCTGAGGCGCTGAGGCTCAACACAAAACCGATTGTTAGTATCAAGAAGAATTTTGAATATTTCATATATTATAGTTTTCTGAAGATCGGGCGGGCTGCATTATAAAACAATAAAACTAGGTAGTCTTGAAAAATAGGGCTAAAACGCAGGTATATCTGTTTGTGTTCGTCCCAAGATCAGGGCGTGTATATCGCTAGTTCCCTCGTAAGTATTGACAACTTCTAAATTTACCATATGCCTCATAATTGGATACTCGTCTGATATTCCATTTCCTCCAAGCATATCTCTAGATTTTCTAGCTATCTCAAGTGCTTTTCCAGTTGAGTTTCGTTTTATTAGTGAAATTAATTCTGGAGAGATATTGTTGTCATTCATTAATTGGCCTGCACGATAGCATCCTTGCAATCCAATACTTATATCAGTCTGCATATCAGCTAACTTTAATTGAATAATTTGATTGGAGCCAAGAGGCCTATCAAATTGTTTTCTATCCATCACGTAATCTCGAGCAGTATGCCAGCAAGTTTCGGCTGCACCTAGAGCTCCCCAAGCAATTCCGTATCTTGCATTATTTAAGCAACTGAACGGTCCTTTGAGACCTTCAATGTTTGGAAGCATCTGACTATCTTCAACAAACACTTCATCCATAACTATCTGACCGGTAACAGAGGCCCTTAATGCTAATTTTCCTTCTATCTTTGGGGCACTAAGTCCTTCCATGCCTTTTTCAAGAATAAATCCTTTTATTTTTCCTTCATCATTCTTAGCCCAAACAACAAAAACATCTGCAATAGGACTATTTGATATCCACATTTTTGCGCCACTTAATGAGTAACCACCATCGACACTCTTTGCTCTTGTTATTAAACCACCAGCATCTGAGCCATAGTCTGGTTCTGTCAAACCAAAGCAACCAATCTTTTCACCTTTGGCTAAGGATGGTAAATATTTCTCCTTTTGTTCTTCAGAGCCAAAAGCATAAATAGGATACATAACTAAAGAGGATTGAACACTCATCATAGATCTATAACCAGAATCAACTCTTTCTACTTCCCTCGCTATTAGCCCATAACTCATATAGTCAACACCTGGGCAATCATAGCCTTGTATAGTTGAACCCAATAAGCCTACAGAGCCCATTTCTTTAAATATTGCAGGATCAGTTTCCTCACTCCTAAAGGCTTCTCTAACTCTTGGCAAAAGCTTTTCTTCAGCAAATTGATGAGCGGTATCTCTCACCATTCTTTGGTCATCAGACAGCTGCTGCTCAAGCAAAAAAGGATCCTTCCAATTAATTGATTGCCAAGTGTTACTGCCCATATTTACTCCACGAATAAAAGAAGGGGCATAATATCAGGGCTGGTGTATTAATAAAATAGATATTGAGATAGATATATAATCTATTTTGGGCTAGTAGCTCAGCTAGGATAGAGCGTCTGCCTCCGGAGCAGAAGGTCACAGGTTCAAATCCTGTCTAGCCCATTCATAATGATAATTAACTTTTTAAAAAAGTTAGTTTTTTACTCTTTTTTTTGCTGGAGTGAGCTTACTTTCTTTGTATATACTATGTTTTAGAGGGTAAATTATGCAACATGATCTAATAATAAAAAATGGAACTATCATAGATGGAACTGGCTCAGATGCTTATTCTGGAGACATCGCAATCAAAGATGGACTTATAACTGAAATTGGGGAAGTAAATGGAGAGGCAGCTGAGATCATTGATGCTGAAGGTATGACAGTTTCCCCTGGCTTTGTTGATATCCATACTCACCTGGATGCCCAAATTGGCTGGGATCCTCAAATGACTCCTATTTGTTGGCATGGCGTCACCACGGCTTTGATTGGCAACTGTGGACTCACTTTTGCTCCTTGTAAACCTGATGATGTAGAAATTCTCGCTGGTATGATGGAAACGGTAGAGGATATTCCTAAGCAAGCCATTCTCTCCGGACTTCCTTGGAATTGGGAGCACTATGGTCAATACCTCGATATGTTGGAAGACCTTAAACCTTCTCTGAATGTTGCTGGTCTCGTTGGTCATTGTGCTGTTCGCTATTACGTCATGGGGGATCGATCGTTTGATGAGCAAGCAACTGAAGCTGAAAAGCAACAGATGGCTAACATTGTTGAAAAAGCAATAGAAGATGGTGCCGTTGGATTTTCAACTAATCGTTACGAACCGCACAAAGCCCCGGATGGCCGTTCAATTCCAGGAACCTTTGCAGAATGTTCTGAGCTTGTTGAAATTGCAAAGGTTGTAGGGCCTCGAGATGGCTTAATGCAGCTTGTTGGTGCAGATGCAGAAGTAATGAAGTCAGTCGCTGAAACCGAAGGTAGTAGAGTCTTATTTAGCTATGGTTGTTCAGGAGAAGAAGGATCGGGAACTAAGGCTGCAATGAATCTTGATGAAATGAATACAGAGGGTCGCAGTATCACCGGTACCAGTCATACACGTGGATCTGGTTATATGTTCGGTCTCCAAGCCGGGCTGCCTATTCAAGGACCAACATGGGATGTGTTACGAGAAAAAGACTTTGAGGGTAGATTAAAAGCCATCAATGATGAGACTTTTTGTGAGGCGTTAATAGCAGAAGCTCAGGAACCGAAATCTTGTCAGATTCCTTTGCAAAAAGTCTATTTTCTTGGACTAGAAGATACACCCGATCACAACTCCGCACAAAATCTGATTGAATTATCAAAATCTGCTTCTGAGCATTGGTCTGAAACTTTTTTACGTCTAACAAGAGATAGTCAAGGTCGTGGTCTTTTCAACTGGCGCATGTTTAGTACCAACCTTAAAGAGCAAGGAGATCTTTTCTCTAGCGAAAATCTGATTCCTGGACTTGGCGATGTCGGCGCGCATGTCTCTCAAATTATGGATGGGGGATGGGCAAGTTTCATACTATCTCATTATGTACGTGAGACAGGTGTATTTACCCTTCCTCAAGCTATCAAGCGTATGACAGCTGATCCGGCGGCGGTGATTGGCCTCAAGGATCGAGGCACTTTAAAAACAGGAATGAAGGCAGACATCAATGTGTTTTGCCCTAAAGAGGTAAGTGAGTTACAACCTGTATTAGTCAATGACTTTCCAGGCGATGCACCACGATATATCCAAAAGTCACGAGGCTTCAAAGCAACGATCGTGAATGGACAAGTGAATGTTCTAGATGGGGAGCCTACAAATGCTCGTGCCGGTCAGGTACTAAGACATTCAGCTTAGAATACTACTTCTTGAGAAAGTTAGCCCAAGTTTCTATTGGTCTTCTATTCGTTCTAAGTTCGTTTATAGATGCTTTAGTATCCCTATAACCTATAGCCATTCCACAAAAAAGCATTTCATCCTCTGGTGCTTCTACGAAAGCTGTCACACTCTCTTGTTTAAGTGACCAAGCTTCTTGTGCACAAGTATCAAGTCCAGCTTCTCTTGCAAGTAACATAAAAGTCTGAAGAAACATTCCTAGATCTGACCATTGAGGAGTGCCCATCTGTCTATCTACGAAACAAAAAAATGCCGCAGGAGCTCCAAAAAACTCATAATTCTTTAGCATTTGTTTAAATCTGCCTTCTTTGTCATCACGTTCTATGCCAAGTATGGAATACATTTGTTCACCAACCTCAAAACGTGAAGTCCTATAAGGCTCAGTTAATTTTTCAGGATATATTGCATAAGCAGGAGTCTCAGGTTCAGACCATTCTGATTGAAACTTTAGGAATGATTGCATAGTTTCATTATTAATAACGTAGACCTTCCAAGGCTGTAAATTACCACCAGAAGCAGATCTAGACGCTTTTTCTAATAATTCAGCTATTAAGGAATCTTCAACAGGATTATTCAAAAATTCTCTTACAGAAAGCCTAGAATCTACCGCTTCACTCACATCCATTTAAATTCTCCTATGTTAATTCTTTTTCTGCTGTTTCTTTTGCCCACTTATAATTAGCTTTACCATTTGGTGCACGCATAACTTCTTCAACGAATAAAACTTGTTTTGGAAGCTTGTAACCCGCCAAGTGTTCTCGAGTGTAAGAAATCAAATCTTGCTCTCCAATTTCTTTTCCTTCCTGAAAAGAAGCTAGAGCTACTACCCTCTGGCCAAATCTATCATCCTGCAGACCCACGACGAGACAATCATATATGTCATCATGACGCTTTATAGCCTCTTCTACCTCTTCTGGATAAACTTTTTCACCAGCAGTATTGATACAATTACTGCCACGTCCCAGGAGAGTGATGGTTCCATCAGCTTCAACTTTTGCATAATCTCCAGGAAAGCTATACCTAATCCCCTGGAATTCCTTGAAAGTTTCTGCAGACTTTTTCTCGTCTTTGAAGTATCCCAAAGGCACTAGTCCGCTAGTTCCAATTTTACCCATCTTGTCAGAACCTGGTTCTACTATCTCACCATCATCAGTTATAACAATAACTCCAGGATTGAGAACAAATTTTGCAGTTTCAGCAGGATTATCTCTAGAAGCTCTAGAAGATCCCATTCCTCCCTCAGTAGAACCCATTGCATCAACTAAGACCATATCATGATGTTTCAATAGTCCTTGTTTTACTTCAGAACTCCACATTACTCCACTAGATATTATTGTATTTATTGAATCGAGATTATAAGGATTACCTTCAGCCTCAGCTTTATCTAAAGCATCCATAATAGGTTTTGCAAAGGCATCGCCAACTATTACAACATTATTAGCATGTGTTCTTTCAACTTCTTTTAATAAGTTATCAGGATCAAATCCCAGTTGAGGTAGTGTTACCACTGTACCACCTACAAGATGTGGAATAATTGCACCTAACCACATGCCCGTTCCGTGCATCAATGGACATGCTGGTATGCTTACGGGAAGCCTGTCTTCGTCAGCTAATTTCTTTACTTCTTCCGCAACAGAGTCAATATCTATCTTTTCTTGAACCGGGATTAATCCCCAAGCTCCAGCTGTATTTAACATGCCAGTTAAATGGCCTTCATGCTCATACATAACACCTTTTGGCATGCCAGTCGTTCCACCTGTATAGAGCATATAAATATTACTACTTGAGCGCTCTATCCTATCCATGGGATTACAAGTCGAAATGCTTGACTCATAGTCTTTTGCAAAACTTAAAACTTCATTCGTTCCGTCATCTACTTGTATATAAAGTTTAACTTTAGGTAATTTATCTTTTATAGATTTAATTTGTTCAGCGTAGCAACCTTGATAGAAAACAGCCTCTGAATCAGAGTTGTCTAGTAGATAAACTAACTCTTCTTCTTTATATCTATAGTTCACATTTATAGGTACACCTTTAATTTTAAAAACACTGTACTGAGCTTCTAGATATTCATTGGAATTATGCAAATAAAGTCCAACTTTTGAATCATCTCCTAACCCTGCTTCAGACAATAATGAAGCAAGTCTTGCAGCCCTATCATCATAGTCTTTCCATGTGACTTCATTATTTCCACAGATAAGAGCTATTTTATCTGGTATGACATCAGAGTTTCTCTCCCAAACGGATGCGTAATGTGCTTCCAAAATATCCTCCTAATTAGTTTTGAATCCAGCTTCCATGAGCACCATAAGGAACCCTTTGAGGAATTATAACTTCTGCGACTGGTGGTTGGTCAAACGATTGGGCATCGATGATTATAAGTTTGGATATCCTAGATTCTCTTTCATGAACCAAGGAAAGTATCCAACCCTCGTCTTCTTGAGTTGCGCCAGGTTTAGGAGCAAACACTGGCTCTCCACCTGCAACATTGTCTCCTAGATGATGATCAATTCGCTTACCTGTTTCAAGATGATATTTATATAAATTTTCACCAAAAGTTAGATCTTTTACATCAGTTTTTATCTGCATACAGTAACCAAATTCAGAATACAGACCAATTCGGTCATCATTTATTCTTGGGAAATCACATGCTCCATCATCTAATTGTTCTTCCGATACAGTCCCTTTTTCTAGATCTATTATCCAGCGCCATAATCTTGCAACCGTGGTTTCACCTCCATAAATATCTTTAAAACCTCCGACCATTGCCTCTTGTTGTCTTGATACATACAAAACTATCTTATTGTCTATCTCAAATGAATTAAAACTGTGGAACACGAAACAAGGATCTATATCAAACCACCTAACATCCGAATTGTTTCCAATTCTAGGCATAACTCCTAATCGTGCTCCACATTCTGGTTTGAAGCCAAATGGAGATCCTGTAGTGGCAGCTAAATCCATATCTGAAACTATGGGCAGATCCATGAAAACAACATAGTTTCTGGTAATATTCCAATCATGCATCATTACGGGTCTAGGCAGTTCTATGGCTTCAGATTGAACTAAAGCACCCTCTTTACTGACTCTGTAATAATTTAAATAAGGCTCACTAAACATAGAATAACCAAAGAAAAGCATCTCTCCTGTTTCAGGACATACTCTTGGATGAGCTGTCATAGCCGTATCTAACTTTCCGTCGAAGTCTTCTAGACCTATGGTGTCTAGATCTTTATTAAGCTCCCAAGGTAAAGATGTTTCCTCTAAAGCAAGTAATTTACCGGCATGATTAACAATATGAGTATTTGCTGGAGAGGCGGCGAGGTCTCCAAATGATGACATCACATTTAGATCATTTTCGTAATAAGGAGTTCTAACATATCTATTCCTGTAGGAAGCCCTGCCATTTTCAAGATAAACTCCATGAAGCATGCCATTCCCGAAGAACCAATGATCACTATATCCAGATACAGGATTAAAACCATTTCTTACAAATAAACCTGAAAGATCTTTTGGTATTTCGCCTTTTACTTGAAGCTCAGACTCCGTTAGCTCTTTTTCAACAGGTGCCCAATTACCTTGCAGATGCCAATGTAATTTTTTTTCTGTACTTGAAATATCACCCATAACCTTTCCCCAATAAGCTGAGGATAGTTATAGCAAAAAAAAGTAGTTTATTGTAGGGATTTCTTTTTATATATTTCCGCAAAAATTTGGAAAGACATGAGAGTCTTGCAATATAAAATTAGTAGTCAATTTTGTCTTCGACAGCTTTTCCATCTTTTGGAATAAGCGCTGATCTTATAAATGAAGCGACTTCGATTCCATCTTGATTTTTGCCAATTGTTTTAACAGTAACGATTCCTTCATCTGGTCTTGATTTAGACTCTCTTTTTTCAATAACTTCAGATTCCGCATAAAGCGTATCGCCCACATAGAGAGGATGAGTCATTTTGATATCTGTCCAGCCTAAGTTAGCTACTGTTTTTTGACTGACATCACTCACGCTCATTCCTACCATCAATGCAACTGTAAAAGGGCTAACTACCAAAGTCTTGCCAAACTCTGTACCCTTTCCATACTCATCATCAATGTGTAAAGGATGTTGATTCATTGTTAAAAGAGTAAACCAAATATTATCTGATTGGGTAATTGTTCTGCCGGGTCTATGTTCATAAATATCCCCAACAACAAATTCTTCATAATATCTACCAAACGATTCTCTATAGCGGCCTGGTGATATTTCTTTCATTTTTTTTACCATAATATTTTTAGTCTATATTCTTTGGATCAATGCCTACAAGTCTTAATCTTTTTTCCATTGATAATATTATAGGTTGATCAATCATCCTGCCATTAAAAGCCATGACAGCTGATGAAGATTTTTTAAAGGCTTTTATGATTTCCTTAGCTTCATTTATTTCTTCCTCATCCGGTAGAAAAGAACTCTTGATAACATCGAGTTGATTGGGGTGTATGGCTGCTTTCCCATTGAAGCCTAGCGCTTTGGCTTTTTTACTTTCTTCCTGTAACTTATCCAAGTTATCTATATCCATAAATGGGCTATCAATGGAAAATAGATTGTTGATTGCTGATTCTATTACTATCTTTGATCTTGAATACAAAAGAGAGTCCCAATCCATAGTAGAACCAAGGCTAGCACTTAGATCAGCACCACCTAATGCCAAACCTTTAACTTTCTTATCTCTAGCTATTAGAGAAATATTATTTATTGCATTTGGGGTTTCTAATAATGCAATAATGTTTATCTCTGGCAGATTATCAATCAAAGAGCAGTCTTCAATTTTTGGAAGCATAAAGGCACTCACCGAAAGATCAGAGCTTGAAAGTAATTTTATATCCTCTTGACCAAACTTATCGTCAACTGGGTTAACTCTTATTATTAATTCGCCAACATGACTATTTTTTTTAAGGTGAGAATATAGATCTTCCCTAGCCTGATCTTTTTCATTTTCTGATATGGAATCCTCTAGATCTATAATGATGCTATCAGCACCTTTTTGAAAGGTTTTGTCAATCCAATCAAGTTTGTTGGCAGGAATAAAGAGCGGAGAGATAGGGAATTTGTTCAATTTCAGAGGGAGAGATTTTAATTTCTTTCCTTTTCGATGAGAAAATCTACAACATCAAACAACTCATCCGTACGAACAGACCTAGATGCAGCAACTTTATACTTTCCATTTACTACTAGTGACGGCACTCCAGTTACCTTCCAATCTTTCATTTTTTTATCTGCCTGATCAACCGCATTCCTCACCCCAAAAGAGGTAGAAACTGCTTTGTATCGATCTTTATCCACATCGAATCCTCTAAAGTAATACTCAAGCTCAGTATTACCTGTAAGCATTTTTCCTTCATTTTGAATAGTATTGAAGGCAGCTGGAACAAACTGTTGTTCAATACCTAGAGCTTTAGCGGTGTAATAAATTCTTGCATGAGTTTTCAGCATGTCATTCCAAGTGGCAGGAGATTTAACGAAAGTTACATCAAGAGGAATATCTCTTTTCCATCTTGCTATGTAGGGCTCGAGAGCATAACAATGATTACATCCAAACCAGAATACTTCTGTTACTTCTATTTTGGATGGATCCCGAACTTTTGTAGGATTATCTAATAGTTCATAATGCACTCCTGCTCTAAACCTCTCTCCATTACCAGATTCGAAAGTTGTTTGATCATCATTAGAGCAGCTAAGTAAAGCAATTAAGAGGGAAAAAAGAAGAAGCTGGTTACGGAACATTTTATTAGTATAAACCATGCACAAAACTAGATAAGGCATCAATCTCATCATCATCTAATTTATAAGCAATCGCAGCCATAATTTTAGAAGGATCTTGATTAATTCTTGCTCCTGATCTGTAATCTTTTAAAGCTTTAGCAACATACTCAGGCTGTTGCCCGCTGAGTAAAGGGTAAGCAGCAGGACCATTTCCCAATCCTTTAGGTGAATGACAGGCTGAACAAGCGGGGACACCCTTTTCAAGGTTGCCTGCGTAATATAATTTTCTTCCTAGCTCTACCTTATCCTCGTCTACTGTGCCCACAGTATTAACATTAGATTCATAAAAAGCGGCAATATCTTGAAGATCAGAGTCATCTAGGTTGTCCAATAGACCAATCATAGAAGCAATTTCTCTTTCACCTGTCTTTACTAATCTAAGCTGCTTTAAAAGATAATTTTGATTCTGCCCTGCCAAAGAAGGCCAGATACCGACAAGGCTATTGCCATCTAGTCCATGACAACCTGCACAGACTGCAACTTTATCCTTTCCAGCGTTAGGGTCTCCAGCTCCTAAGAGCAGAATTGCTGCAGTTGTGACTATTAAATTCGTTAATCTCATTTAAGAATTTATCTTTAAATATGATGTGGCGCGCCGACATTATATACTAAGGAATCTGGCGATACTAAATTAAAAACTCCTATGGATAAGACATATTTTAACAACGCAAAATTCATTGGCAGTTATCCAAGTACAGATGATCTTCCAGCAGACCAAGGGTCCGAAATTGCATTTTGTGGAAGGTCTAATTGTGGGAAGTCCAGCATACTAAATGCACTGACCAACAATAAAAAACTGGCAAAAACTAGTAAAACACCAGGAAGGACTCAATCAATAAATGTTTTCGAGATTAAATCAAACTCTGAATTTAAGATTATCGATTTACCTGGTTACGGATATGCAAAAGTCTCAAAGAAAATGAAGGCTTCTTGGGGTCAAGAAATAGAAAAATATCTGATGACCAGACAATGTCTCAATGCACTATGCATAATAATGGATATAAGACATCCACTCAAAGAAGATGATAAAAGCCTTATAGATTGGTGCGAAAGTAAAGACCTTACGATGATCTTACTACTAAATAAAGCAGATAAGTTGTCAAAGAGTCAGATTGCCCAGACTGTATTAAAAGCCACTAAAGAGTTAAATAAATTATCAACCAAACATTTTATAATTCCAGTTTCTGCAACCAAGAAGACAGGAATAAACCTTGTTCTTGAAAAGATTAATGAGATGAATTAAAAAAGCTCCGAACATTTGGGGTTGCTCGAAGCTTTATGGAAGTCAGGATTATTTTTCCAATATCTTTGAGACATGCAAAATTTATTAAAGTTCAAATTTTTTAATTTTTTTTTTAACTTTTTTGTAGGTAAAATTAGAAAAAGGAAATTGATATCAGCAAAACAAGATCACAAATCGTTAAAAAGTTTAGTTCTCTACTAACGCTCGGCGCAAACAAGAGAACTAAAATAAAAACTAATGCAAGACTTGTGGAGTCCTTCAAGGAAACTCAAGAAATTATCACTGATCGAGGTGTCCTGAAGTTTAGAGTTGACTCACCAGGATCAGTGCCACAGGACCCCGAATCCAATAGAAGTGAGCCTGAAACATTTGAGTGGATTAGAACTATATTGAAAGATCAAGAAGTTTTATGGGATATAGGAGCTAATATAGGCGTTTTTAGTCTTTATGCCGCTTTAGAGAAAAAAAATAAAGTCCTATCCCTCGAACCCTCTGCAGAGTCATATGCTACTTTGAATGCCAATATAAGATTGAATGGATTAGATGAATACATACAAGCACTTTGCTTTGCAGGAAGTAACACAACTAATTTAGTGAATCTATTCATGAAAGATACCGGTGCAGGTGCATCGCATAATAGTATCGGATCAAGTTCAAATCAATTTGGAGAGTTTGATGTAAATGGATTCCAATCTGTAATTGCAATTAAACTAGACGATCTTAATCAAATTGAAGGAGTTCCTTCCCCAAATCATATAAAACTTGATGTTGATGGCAAGGAACTTGAAATACTGGAAGGCGCTTCGAATATTTTATCTGAAGTTGATAGTATCCTAGTTGAAATGGAAGGCATCAATCTTGATGAAAATCTTGAGAAGATAGAAAATATTATTTCTATGGCGGGACTTGAAGAAGAATTAAGTTGGAGAAATAAGGGCTCTAGAAGAAACAGACTTTACTTGAGAAAATATTCTAATGAGTGAAGAGAAAGATCCAATAATCCTTGTAGATGGCTCTTCATATTTATATCGAGCTTATCACGCACTTCCACCTCTAACGACAAGTAAAAATCAACCCACTGGAGCGATTAAAGGTGTTATAAGCATGATAAAAAGAGTGCTTATTGATCATCCTGATAGTCCATTAGCAGTGGTATTTGATGCAAAAGGAAAAACCTTTAGGCACGACATGTATTCTGAATACAAAGCAAATAGGCCTCCTATGCCGGAGGATTTAGTCCAACAAATTGAACCAATTCATCGCATCATTTCGTTGATGGGCATAAAGCTTATTATGATTCCTGGTGTAGAGGCTGATGATGTTATTGGAACACTTGCCGAACAAGCAAGACAAAAAAAATTGAATACTGTGATCTCTACTGGCGACAAAGATATGACTCAACTAGTCTGTGACAATGTGAGCGTTGTAAACACAATGTCAGGAGAGTTGCTTGATCAAAATGGCGTAATGAAGAAATTTGGAGTTGGACCGGAGCTCATAACTGACTACTTAGCACTTATAGGGGATAAGTCTGATAATGTTCCTGGAGTTGATAAGGTTGGACCAAAAACAGCAGTTAAGTGGCTTAATGAATATAAGAGTATTGAAGGTATAAAAAAGAATGCTGAATCTATAGGCGGTAAGGTTGGAGAAAACCTCAGATCTTCTATTGAGACCCTTGATCTGGCTCACGAGTTAGTAAAAATAAAAATAGATGTTCCTTTAGAAATAGGTATAGAAGATCTAGCAGTTTCAGAATCCGATTCAGAACAACTTTCCGAAGTTTATAAAGAGTTAGAATTTAATTCTTGGCTACAAGAAGTCCCTGAAAAAAAAATAGTTAAACCAGAAGTAAATTCTTCATATGTTTGTATCTCAACTCAGAAATCTTTAAAAGAATTAATAAAAAAAGCTTCGAAAGCTAAAACTATTGCTCTTGATACAGAAACAACTGGATTAGACTATATGGATACGGAGTTAGTTGGTATCTCTTTAAGTTACCAAGCAGGTGAAGCTTACTATATTCCACTAAAGCATGATGATGATTCAGTAGATCAACTAGATTTGGATATTGTTCTTAAAGAGCTTAGGCCTCTTCTTGAAGGTTCATCAAATAAAATTATAGGTCAAAATATAAAGTTCGACAGGAACGTTTTAGCAAAGTATGGAGTTGATATTGCTTCGATAAAAAATGACACCATGATGATGAGTTATGTTTTGGACGCTTCAGCAACCAGGCATAATCTAGATGCTTTGTCTTCGTATTATCTAAACTACAAAACCTCTACTTTTGAAGATGTAGCTGGTAAAGGTGTAAAGCAAATTACCTTCGATAAGGTCCCTATTGAGGCAGCTACAAATTATGCAGCAGAGGATGCAGATATAACTCTGCGACTTTATGAAGAATTAAATCCTAGATTAGAAGGTGAAGACTCTCTAAATAAACTCAATGATGAAATAGAAATTCCGTTGATAGAAGTATTATCCGAAATGGAACAAAACGGCGCTATATTAAATTCAAAGATTCTTAACTCTCAATCTAAGGATCTAGAAAGTAGAATAAATAAGTTAGAAGAAAAGGCTTACCAACTAGCAGGTGAGGAATTCAATCTCGGCTCCACTAAACAACTTAGGGAAATATTCTTTGAAAAATTAAAGTACAGAATCATAAAGAAAACACCGGGAGGTCAACCATCAACAGACGAAAAGGTACTTGCTGAGCTTGCAGAGGAGTATGAATTGCCCAAAGTTCTCTTGGAGCACAGAACATTAAGCAAACTTAAATCAACTTATACTGATAAGCTACCTAATCAGGTCTCTCAATCTACCGGTAAAGTGCATACTTCATTTCATCAAGCAGTAACTACTACTGGGAGATTATCTTCTTCGGATCCTAATTTACAGAATATTCCAATAAGAACAGAAGATGGGAGACGAATTAGGCAGGCCTTTGAACCTTCTAAAGGAAATAAGTTTATATCAGCTGACTATTCTCAAATAGAGCTTCGTGTAATGGCTCATATGTCGAAAGATGCAGGACTTCTGGAAGCCTTCCTAGAAGGAGAGGATGTTCATAGCAAGACTGCAAGTGAAGTATTCGATGTCGGTATCAAAGACGTAACGTCAGATCTTCGCAGAAATGCTAAAGCAATTAATTTTGGTTTAATCTATGGGATATCAGCTTTTGGTCTTGGAAAACAGCTGGGTATTTCTAGAAATTTAGCCGCTGAATATATGGCGATGTACTTTGAAAAATATCCAGATGTTAAGAAATATATGGAATCAACCAAAGAATTTGCCAGTCAGAATGGTTATGTGGAAACTTTGTTTGGTAGAAGACTATACCTAAGAGATATTAACGCAAGTAATGCAATGAGAAGGCAAGCATCAGAGCGAGCAGCGATAAATGCACCCGTACAAGGAACTGCTGCAGACATAATGAAAATAGCTATGATAAATATGCATAAGGCTATAAAAACGGAAAAAAGTGAGGCAAAACTAATTCTTCAAGTTCATGATGAACTAATATTAGATACTCCAAAAGATGAAATAGATAAGATTGTAAGTCTTATAACGGATTCTATGATGGGAGCGGCAAATCTGGATGTACCGCTAGAAATAGATATTGGAATTGGAGATAACTGGGACCAGGCGCATTGATAGAATTAATTATCAAGAATCCAAGAAGGACATTCTTAATATTTTTAGTCGCATCTGTAGGAATGATTATTGTGGCTTTATTTATGGAGCATTATCTAGGACTAAAGCCCTGCATACTTTGTTATATGCAAAGAGGTTCTGTAATTATTATTGGCATCCTTGCCGCCTTGGGGATGATAATTAACCCAAAGAAAATCTTAACCTATAAAATTATCCTTTCTTCAATTCTTCTATCTATCATTAGTGGTGCATTACTCTCAATAAGGCAGCTTTACTTACAAAGTCTTCCAGCAGATTTGGTCCCGAGCTGCGCACCCGATATGGAATACCTTTTTTCTACGTTGCCCTTTTTAGAAATATTAATCTTAGCTTTTACTGGTGATGGAAATTGTGCTGAAATTTTATGGACTTTTATGGGTATTAGTATTCCTGGTTGGGTATTAATTTCGCTCAGTTTTTTATTGATTTACTGTGTATTTATCTTTAAAAAGGTAAATGAAATTCATTCTCATAATTAAAATATAATCTATATAATACTTCGCTATTTAAAAAGGATTCTTAATGTCATCAATTCACGAAAATCTAACCGTCGAAGAACTTATTAATGCCGCTCTTGAAAGAGGTGAAGGTGAAATAGCTTCTAATGGTGCGCTGCTTGTAAAAACTGGCCATAGAACCGGAAGAAGTCCGCTTGATAGATTTATAGTTAAGGATGATACAACGATCAATTCTGTTGATTGGGGACAGGTCAACAAACCATTCGATAGCGAAGCATTTATAAATATTTGGAATAAAGTTGAAGAATATATGAACCAAAGAGATACATTTGTTAGCTCTTTGCATGTTGGAGAGCATCCTGATTACTATGTACCAGTAAAAATCAGAACCGAATGGGCTTGGCACAATCTTTTTGGTAAACAAATGTTCATAAGACCTCATGAATTTAACCCTGGAGGTAAAGACAACTGGGAGATTATGAGTGCACCTTTATTCAAATGCGATCCGAAGATGGATGGCACCAATAGTGATGGCGTCGTTTTATTAGACTTCACAAGAAAGAAGGTCTTATTAGCGGGAATGCCTTATGCAGGAGAGATGAAAAAATCTATGTTTGCTGTTCAAAATTACTTACTACCTGAAAAAGACGTTCTTCCGATGCACTGTGCTTCTAATGTTGGATCTAACGGAGAAGTTTGCTTGTTCTTTGGTTTATCGGGTACCGGCAAGACAACTCTTTCAGCGGATCCAGAAAGAGACTTAATAGGTGATGACGAACATGGATGGGGGCCGGGTACAGTATTCAATTTTGAAGGAGGTTGCTATGCAAAATGCATTAACCTCACCAAAAAAAATGAACCTGTCATTTGGGATGCTATAAAAAGAGGTAGCGTAATGGAAAATGTGGTCATCGATTCGGAATCAAAAGATCCAGATTTTTCTGATTCCTCTCTAACTGAAAATACTCGAGTTGTTTATCCAAGAGAACACATAGAAAAAAGAGCAGATGAAAATTCAGGTGGAGAACCTAATGCAGTTATATTCCTTACCTGTGATTTATCTGGAGTAATACCTCCCGTATCAATTTTAAGCAAAGAGGCTGCTGCTTATCACTTTTTAAGCGGATATACAGCTGCGATTGGTTCAACAGAAGTTGGCTCTACAGAAGCATTCAAGACCACTTTCTCAACTTGCTATGGAGCTCCCTTTTTTCCAAGAGCTGCAGGTGTTTATGCTGACCTTCTAATGAAAAGAATAGAAGAATTTGATAGTAAAGTTTATTTGGTCAATACAGGATGGACTGGAGGACCCTATGGGATAGGTAACCGGTTCGATATACCCGTAACTCGATCAATTATCTCTGCAATTCAATCGGGTGATTTAATTGGTGCTGAAACTGAAACCATAGAAGGAATGAATCTAGATGTTCCATTAAGTGTTGAAGGAGTGGATAGCATGCTTCTCAATCCGATAAAAAATTGGAAAGATCCATCATCTTATGCGGAATATGAAAATAAACTAGTGAATCAATTTAAAGAAAACTTTAAGAGGTTTGATGTATCCCAATCTATAGTTGACGCTGGACCAAGGTAAGATCAAATGATCAGATTTTCTTTAGATGAGATAAAGAAATCAAAAGCATCCTCAGAACTCAATTTCATAAATAGGGGCATAGAGAGGGAGAGCCTTAGGGTTAACTCATCTGGAAAAATTTCTCAAACCCCTCATCCATTAGGATTAGGATCGGCTTTAACTAACCCTTATATAACAACTGATTTTTCAGAAGCTTTGCTGGAATTAGTTACCCCGACTTTCAATAGTGCTTCAGAATGTTTGAAATTTCTAAGTGATTTACATATTTTTGTGAATCAAAACCTGGAAGGTGAATCCCTTTGGCCTCTAAGCATGCCTTGTTTCATAGATTCTGAGGACGATATACCTATTGGAAACTACGGGACTTCTAATCAAGGTATGATGAAAACCATTTACAGAAGAGGTTTGTCTAATAGATATGGAAGTATGATGCAGGCTATAGCGGGAATTCATTATAACTTCTCATTTTCAGATAAATTTTTGCAAATTTTTGCTGATATCAATTCCATTGATTTAAAAAAATTCAAAAATGAGGTTTATTTAGGTATTGCAAGGAACTTCCGAAGATATGGCTGGCTATATCTTCTATTATTTGGATCTTCTCCTATAGCAAACAAGTCTTTTGCAGAAAATAGAAGTCATAATATGGACGATCTTAATACTGAAGATCTTTTCAAGCCTTATGCCACTTCTTTAAGAATGGGAGACCTTGGCTATATAAGTCATGCTCAGGATAGCCTCAACATTTCGTACAACTCTATAGATCAATATACCTTAGATTTAAAAAATGCTTTGAAAACTCCCTACAAAGACTATAAAAAACTTGGCGAGTTTAGGGACAACCAAAGAATTCAATTGAATGATTCTATTATTCAAATTGAAAATGAATATTACAGTACGATTAGGCCAAAAAGAGTTTGCCCAACTGGAGAAAGGCCTATAAATGTTTTAAATAATGAAGGAATAGATTATCTCGAACTAAGATGCATAGACCTCAACCCAAAAGCCTTTGTTGGTATATCTGAAGAACAAATATATTTCTTAGATCTATTAATATTGTTTTGCTTACTTTCTGATAGCCCAGATATAACAGAATCTGAGTCAAATGAGCTGTTTAAGACTCACAAAACAATCGTAAATGAAGGAAGAAGTTCTGAGGCATCTATTACAACACTTAAAGGTAAAATAAGCATCAAAGAAGAAGCTGTGAGAATACTCGATGGAATGCAAGACATCGCTGAATTCATGAGTAAGGAAGTATCACAAGGTGATAGTAAGTGGACTGATACTCTTTCTAATCAAAAAGAAGTTGTAAATAGTCTTGATAAATCTTTAAGTGGATCCTTGTTAGAGGAGATCCAAACCAATGATATGACCTTACAAGACTATGGAATGAAGATGTCACTTCTTCATAAAGAACATATGGATAGTCTTGCAACAGATGATGAGTACTTTTTCACGACTACCTCTCAAGATTCTCTTGAAGCAGCTAAAAAAATTGAAGAGAGTAATCAAGAAAACTTCGAAGATTATTTAAAAGACTTTTTAAATAAGATTTCTTGACGTTTTTTATTTTAGCGTTAATTTAATCACCTAGATATTTAATAAGGACCATTTTATGAAAGCATTTCTATGTAAAGAGTTCGGACCAGTGGACTCACATCAAGTTGAAGAGATTGATGATCCGATTGCCGGCCCTGGACAGGTGGTTGTTGACATTAAGGCAACAGGAATAAGCTTTCCTGATGTACTGATAGTTCAAGGTTTGTACCAGTTTAAACCCCCTTTTCCCTTTAGCCCAGGAAGTGAAATTTCAGGTGTAGTATCTTCAGTTGGCGAAGGCGTAACCATGCACAAGGAAGGAGACAGAGTAATGGGCAGCATAGGATCAGGAGGTTTACGAGAAAAAGGGGTTTATCTCGAACAACAATTGATGCCTTTACCAGAAACAATGGACTTCGATACGGCGGCTGGGTTTCCGCTTAATTATGGAACTACTTACCATGCTTTCAAACAGAGAGGTGAGCTTAAGGCCGGACAGTCAGTTTTAGTTCTTGGAGCCGGTGGCGGTCTTGGTATTACTGCAATTCATATTGCAAAAGCAATGGGAGCAAAAGTTATTGCCGCAGCTTCTTCTCAAGAGAAAATTGACCTCTGCAAAAAAGAAGGTGCAGATGAAGGAATCATTTATGAAAGGGAAATGGACAGAGATCTTCAAAAGAAATTCTCTGATCAAATCAAAGAAGTAACTGGTGGTGGCGTTGATATGATTTATGATCTTGTAGGTGGGGATTATGCTGAGCCTGCATTGAGAGCGATTGCAAGACATGGAAAATATCTTGTTATAGGTTTCACAGCTGGTATTCCAAAAATGCCTTTGAATCTTACTTTGTTAAAAGAGTGTCAAATAGTTGGTGTTTTCTGGGGTCAGTTTGCGGGAGTAGAATATGCTGAGAACCAACAAAACTTCAAAGAACTATTTGACCTTCATGCGGAGGGGAAAATTAAACCCTTTGTCACTGAGACCTATACACTTGATGAATCAGCTACAGCTATAAAAACTTTAGAAGATAGAAAAGTTCTAGGAAAAGTTGTCGTGTCTATGGAATAAAGGCTTTTGTTAAAAAAAGGGCACTCTAAAAAAACAATTTTTTTTCTATTAGCTTTCTTTTGTCTTCAGCTAATAGCAGTAAGTGATAAAGATGATTTTGTTTATGACCTTTCACTTGCAACTCAAGGAATTTCTGTCTCCCAGTACAACACAGGCGTAAATTACTCAATTGGAAGAGGCATAAATAAAGATGTTGAAAAAGCAGTGTATTGGTACCAACGTGCTAATGAGCAAGGCCATTCTAAAGCTCCATTTAATATAGCAATATTTTATGTAGATGGTATCAATACCGATCCCGATCCTGAGCTTGCATTAGAGTATTTTTTAGTTGCAGAAGAAAGGGGTAATAAGCATGCAAAAGAATTTTTAGATAAGCTTAGAAAAGCTGATAATCTTGATCTAAAAGAGGCTCTTTTAAAATTTTGCTGTCCTGAGCCTTTGAGTCATTCAATGATCTCAAAAAACTAATAGAAGATTCTATATAAAAGCTTATAATCGCGGCTTTCCTAAAAGCGATGTCGACTAAAAAACTCAGAAATGTAGCTATTATTGCCCACGTAGATCATGGGAAAACTACCCTGGTTGACAAATTACTTCAGCAGTCAGGAACTCTTGATAGAAAAAATATGGATTCTGAAAGAATTATGGATTCCGATGATCAAGAAAAAGAGAGGGGGATTACTATTCTTGCAAAAAATACTGCTATAGAGTGGAAGGATCACAGAATAAATATAGTAGATACTCCGGGTCATGCTGACTTTGGGGGTGAGGTTGAAAGAGTTCTTTCAATGGTTGATTCTGTTTTGCTACTTGTTGACGCAGTGGATGGGCCAATGCCTCAGACACGATTTGTGACTCAGAAAGCTTTTGACCAAGGGCTTAACCCGATTTTAGTTATAAATAAAGTAGACAGACCGGGGGCCAGACCAGACTGGGTCTTAGATCAAGTATTTGATCTATTTGATAGACTGGGTGGCAATGATGATCAATTAGATTTTCCAGTTATTTATGCCTCAGCCCTTAATGGGATTGCTGGCTTGGATGAAGAAAAGATGTCTGAAGATATGTCTCCTTTGATGGATCTGATTTTAGAGCAAGTCAATCCTCCAGAGGTAAACAACGATGGCCCTCTTCAAATGCAGATTAGTGCTCTTGATTACAGCAGCTACGTTGGTGTGATTGGAATTGGCAGAATAAAAAGAGGGAAAATAAAACCTAACGAACAGGTTGCTGTAATAGATTCCAATAATTCGGAGCGAAGAGGAAAAGTTTTACAAGTGATGGGCTATAACGGACTTGAAAGAGTTGAAGTGCCTGAAGCGCAAGCAGGCGATATTATTTGTATTACAGGAATAGATAAACTCAATATTTCTGACACTATATGTAGCCCCGAAAAAATTGAGGCTTTGCAACCTCTTAGTGTTGACGAACCTACGGTGAGTATGACCTTTCAAGTAAATAATTCTCCTTTTGCAGGAAGAGAAGGGAAATATATTTCCTCAAGAAACTTGAAAGAACGACTTGAGCAAGAGTTAATTCATAATGTTGCTCTAAGAGTAGAACAAGGTGAATCTCCAGATAAATTTAAAGTTTCTGGACGAGGTGAACTGCATCTATCAGTCTTGATAGAAAATATGCGACGCGAAGATTATGAATTAGGTGTTTCCAAGCCAGAAGTTATTCAAAAGGAAGTGAATGGTGAAATACATGAACCTTATGAGCAAATAGTAATTGATATAGAAGATCAGCACCAAGGCGCTGTAATGGAAGAAATGGGACAAAGGAAAGCTGATTTGCAAAATATGGAACCTGATGGAAAAGGAAGAATTAAGTTAGAGTTCTTGGCACCATCAAGGGGAATGATAGGTTTTAGATCAAGTTTTTTAACAATGACCAGTGGCACAGGAATTATGACTAGTGTTTTTGATCATTATGGAAAAGCAAAGGATGGTGAATTGGCCAAAAGACAGAATGGGGTGCTGGTCTCTATGGCGGCTGGCAAAACGCTTGCTTATTCACTGTTCAATTTGCAAGAGAGAGGCAGGATGTTTCTTGGTCATGGAACCGAAGTTTACATTGGTCAAATAGTAGGCCTTCATTCAAGAGATAATGACTTGCCAGTAAATCCAACTAAAGCCAAACAGCTAACTAACATCAGGGCTGCCGGTACGGATGAAAACCTTATTCTTACACCTCATATTGAACACACCTTAGAGCAAGCATTAGAATTCGTAGAAGATGATGAACTTGTAGAAGTAACACCAAAATCCATTAGATTAAGGAAAAAAGATATTAGATAATATCCGTTATGTTTAAGTCATTTTATTTCTCTCTATTTCTAGTTTTTTCGATAAATATTTCTGCTGAACCTATGGATCATATGGATCATATGGATCATATGAAAAATCATAGCGCTAAGATGCATGGGCCAATAGGATTAATGGGCGATCATTTTCATCGCAAGGGTGAATCAATGATATCTATTAGGTATATGAAAATGTCTATGAACCACAATTATCTTGGTACTAATAAATTAATGGATCTGAATATTTTGGAGCTTCCCAATCCTGCTGGTATGCCTAAAAATCTAAGCGTTGTGCCACAGGATATGGATATGGATATGGTTATGCTTGGTGGGATGTATGCCCCTTCTGATTACATTACCTTAATGGGCATGATCATGCTAGAACAGAAATCTATGGATCTAAGGACTTATAAACCAATGATGGCAAGAGATATAGTTGGAGATTTCTCAACGAGATCTTCTGGATTGTCTTCTATTAGTTTGTCACTACTATTCAAAATCCTAGATAGAGATGGATCTAAATTTCATGCTCAACTTGGTTTGGAAAATAGTAGTGGTAAAAATGATTTTAAAGATAATGTGCTTACACCAATGGGAGCTATTAATGAGATGATACTTCCTTACGGGATGCAATTAGGAGATAAGTCGTACACCCTGCTGAGTGCACTTACTTATTCAAAAACTTACGAGATATGGAAATTTGGCAGTCAGATAAAATCTAGAATTAACGTAAAGGATGATCAATGGAATTTTGGCGATTCTTATGAAACTAACCTCTGGTTACAAAGAGATCTAAATCAGATTACTGCTTGGTCATTAAGATTGAAATTTCAGGATATTGAATCAATAAAAGGGAACAATAAAAATATAAACGCTCCTGTCCAAACCGCTAACCCTTTAAACTACGGTGGTAAAATTTTAACATCAGGGATAGGTTTAAATATTATGTTGCCGAAAGGCAGTATGGGATTAGAATTATATAAACCTATCACGCAAGATTTACATGGTCCTCAAATGGGAATGAACTGGGGATTGCAGGTAGGATACCATCTTTCTTTTTAGGTTTATGTTAGTCATGGCTAAAGGTCTGATAATATAAGTAGCTTAATTATAAGGAGATCAATATGACAGTTAGTGTCTTGCTAGAAGGAACCCTCAAAGAAGGTGAAAAGGATAACTTTACCAGTATTTGTACTGAAGCCTTTAAGGTCACTAGAGCCTATGATGGGTGCCAGGGAATTGACCTTACATACAATACAGAAAATCCAAATAACTGGGTCTTTACTGAAGTATGGGATAGTAAAGAACACTATGATAGATATCTTCAATTTAGAACAGATGATGGTACTTTAGATGCTGTTGCGGCGCTTTGTGAAGCAGCACCGTCAATTAGAATATTTGACATCATCCAAACATAAAATAAATTCATGAAAGTATTGGCTCTTGGTGGAAGTGGCGGAATGGGCAGATTTGCCGTCGCAACCTGTATGGCCTTTGATAATGTTAGTGAGGTAATTGTTGCTGACATTAATGCTGATGCTGCAATAGCATTTGCAACATCTATGAACGAAAAAGTCTCAGGTATTGGTTTGGATGTAACGGATACTAATGCACTAAAGTCGGAAATGGAAAAAGTAGATGTGGTTATAAATACCGTAGGTCCCTTCTATAAATATGGACCTCCGATTTTAGAAGCTGCTATTGATAAATCCTGCCACTACCTTGATATAAATGACGACTGGGAGCCGACCTTAGAAATGCTTGCGTTACACGAAAAGGCAGAAAGTAACTCAATAACAGCGATTCTTGGAATGGGTGCAAGTCCAGGTCTTACAAATATGCTTGGAGCTGCTGCGATACAAGAATTAGATGAAACTGAGACACTTTATACAGGCTGGACTATGGATGGTGCTGCGCCAGAGGAAGAATCATCCCAGTCTGGACTGAATGCCGCCATGATTCATGCCGTTCAGCAAATGACTGGAAAGGTCAGAATACAAGATAAGGGTGAGGCAAAGATGGTCAAGCCATTGAAAGAAATTGAAGTCGATTTACCTGGTTTTAATAAATTTAAACCTCGTATTTTTGGACATCCAGAAGCAATTACTTTTCCTCATCACTTTGATTCGATCAAAAATAGCATTAATTTAGCTCACGGCAGTGGCTTCGGTTTACTCAAATGGATTATGAAACTTGTCGATTGGAAAATTATCTCTGTAGAAAAAGCTGCAAGTATCGTCCAGAATCTATCTTCAGATAAAAGAAAAGAACTTGAAGAGGCGGGAATGGAAAATGGGATTGATCTAAGCGGTGCAAATTCTGAAGATCCTCCTCCTCTGTATGCGGTAGCCTCAGGAAAGAAAGACGGTCAAGAGGCAGCATGCACAGCAACATTCAAATCCTCCGGTCTGATAAGTATGGGTGAAGCTACGGGTATTCCCCTGGCTTGTGGCTTAAAGCTTTTAATAGATGGAAAAATTCAAAAAAAAGGAGTTTTTGCTCCTGAGGGAGCCATAAATCCTTATGATTTTTTTAAAGAACTAAATGGTATGAGTGATGCTCTGGATCTCGATGAAGATATCAATACAAATGGACCAGAAATGGTTAATATATTTAGAAGTTGGTAATTAAATTTTTAGAATGTAGAGTAAACAAATGGAAAAAATAAATAACTTTTTTGACGGAATCGCAGCGCCTTTAAGTGGCATTGCTGATTGGCTTTTAAGGCTAGGCCTTGGCATAGCTTTCTTTTTACATGGATATGGAAAATTACCTATTTCTGATGGTTTTATAGGTTATCTAGACTCTAAGGGAGTTCCTCTAGCAGAGGCAGCTGCTTACTTAGTTGCGTGGGGAGAAATATTAGCTGGATTGGGGATAATAGTAGGTGGGATTTTGGCGAAACCAATGGTCCAACTAGGTCACTTAATCACTAGAGTATCAGGTGGAGCAATAGGAGTAATAATGATATTCGCTTTGTTAATTGCCCACTCAGATTGGGGAATATTCTTCGGAGAAAGAGGATCTGTTCTCTTTGCCAGCGAGCAATTATTTCTTTTGCTATTAGGAACTTTCTACGCTATCAGGGGCAATAACTAAATTTTTAAGATTGAAGCTTAAGCTGAATATTCTTCGTTTAGCTCTTGCAAAGCCTCGAAATTCATCATTTGAACAACTTCCATATTTTCGTCCAAAAGTTCATATATTGGATCGGTAGTTGTATAAGGACGTAGACTGAAATAAACAATAACATCTTCATCTCCGCCACCTTCCGTGTGAGGTTCACCAGGAGTGCCTGCCTTGAATACTCCTGCAGGACGAATACTTTTCAAGCTTCCATCAGGGTAGTAAGTTTTTAACTCGCCTTGTACAGTAAAAGTACTATAGTTAGAGCAATGTCTATGCATTTGGATCTTTTCATTAGCAGAGAATTTAAATAAGAGATCAACTATTTTGGCGTTCTCATCTACATTCAAAAAGGACAAGGACACATGGTCCAAGGGTTCTCCATCTGGTCCGGGTGCAGGTTTCCAGTCTATTTCAGACTCATTGAATTGAATTAAATTTTCCATAGTTTTCTCCGTATATATTCCTTTAGATCATTATATTATCTTTAAAAAAAAAGGGTCAAGATTCGTATCTTAACCCTTTTTACTGTGGTGCCTTTAGTACAAAAAGCTAGCTTTTTAGAAGCATATCTAACTAAAACTTATAGTTAAATTTAGCTCCGTAATTTCTGCCAGCTAAAGGTACTTGATTCTTTACAAATGATGAGTGATTTCTTGCAACTTCATCCTGTAAATTGCTTCCAAAAATAGAAACTTTTAGTTCAGCTGAACCTGGTAAATCATAGGTTTTTGTTAACCTAGCATTTAACATTTGATAGGATTCAGTGACAGTCTCTCCCTCTCCTATTTCATCTTGCTCATCAACATCTTTCAAGCTCATTTTGAAAACCCAATCATTCTCAACGTAAGTCAAAGAATAGATATTTCTTGCGGGATTTATTCTAGGCACATTGTGTCCATCTGAAAATTCCGCATCTACTTCATCTCTTCCAAATGATAAGGTTAAATCGCCCGATCCTAAACTTAAAGTTGTACCAATCTCGAATTCATAGCCTTTGAATTCTGCATCTTCTTGTATGTAATTGGCATGAATTAGATTTGCATGCTCGGGATGCGCGTGAGGATCTGCACTTGCATTAGGATCATGATCATCGTGATCGTCGTGATCGTCGTGATCGTCGTGATCGTCGTGATCGTCGTGATCGTCGAGCTCATCTTGCAGTGTTATGTAATTATCTACATCATTTATGTAGTAACTCGCTGTTGCATAAAAGTTACCATTATCAAAGTTTAGCGTTATGTCGAAATTATCTGATGTTTCACTTTGAAGATTTGGATTACCCGTTTCAAGCCTTCCAGTTGCCATGTGTGGACCATTCATAAAGAGCTCGATTACAGAAGGCAATCTTTCAACGCTAGCAAAACCTAGGCTTATATCGAGACTATCACTTATATCTCTACCCAAGGTAAGAGCGAAGCTATTAGTGTCGTCATCTACTTTATAGTAGTCGATATCTCCATGATCTTCATCGGTCACACTGCCCGTTCTTTCTATTTGATCAAGTCGGAAACCTGCATCAAGATAAAATAGGTCTAAGTCCGTACTGACGAAATAACCAAAAGTAAACTCTTCATTATTAGCGGGGTTCATGAATGCCTCTTCACCAACTATAGAAGAGTCCTCATCAACAAAATTAAGTGCTACTTTTTGAGTAAATGCGTCTGTTGATAAATCAAAGATAGCTCCGTACTCTGTTGCGTCATTTGTGAAAACTGTAGGCGCATGTTCATCCTCACCTGCATGATCATCATGGCCCTCTTCTTCAGCATGAGCCTCTGTGAGAGAATACTCTGTATCTCTCCAATTATAACTCACGGAGTTAATGAGACTTCCATTCATATTGTATAAACCAGCCAGGTTATAACTCGTTTGATCTGTAGTTGAAAAAATCCTCTCTCCTTCATGCTCATCGTGATCGTCGTGATCGTCGTGATCGTCGTGATCGTCGTGATCGTCACCTTCAGTTGCATGAGGGTCAGCATGCTCATCACCGTGGTCATCACCATGAAATGGTATTCCGTATAGGCTTTCTAAATTGTCATAACCTATTCCGAAATATCCCCAATCTCCTGTTCTTGAGATACCAAACTGCTTTGCTTCAGAAGCAAAGTCGGAATTCTCAACATAGGATAGCATCTCTTCATCATGATCATCATGATCATCATCATGAATTACAGCATTATCAGGAATATCAAAATTACCTAATTCAGTATTTTTATAACCAAGACTAAAATTAAGCCATCCACCTAAGAGGTTTTTGTAATTGAACTCTTGAATATCACCATCATTTGCAGATTGAGTTTCCAATCCTGCATTAACTTCTTGACCATCAAAATCCTCCCTAGCAATGGTATTGTTTACAACATTGATAATTCCACCAATAGTTCCATTGGCATAAAGTAAAGAGGATGGTCCTTTGATGATTTCAATTTGTTCGATGTCATGTAAATCAACATCATTTAAATGGTCTACACCAAGTCCTGAGACATCTCTATTGACCATTCCATTTTTTAGAATTTTCACTCGAGGTCCAGACATACCTCTTATGATTGGCTGACCAACTGCCGCACCATAATCGGCAATTGAAACACCTAAGTAACTATCAACTGCTTCTCCTAGTGAAGTAGTTGCGTCATCTTTTATTTCATCGCCATCGATTACGTATAGAGGATTTAATATCCTGCTTGTATTAAGTATTGAAGAAGTAACTACAACTTCGTCTACTTTCTCTGTATCAAGAGGTGCCGGTTCATCAGCATTTATTTGCGTTACTATTAAGCTCATCGCCATGAGCATATAAAAGGAAACTTTCATGTTTTCTCCTAAATTTAAATTAAAAAATATTTTTTAAATAAACTTAAGTGTTTGGTGGTGCCCTAGCACTGAAATTACCAGAATAAAGTAAAAATTGATCATCTACGGAACTAATTGAAATGCTCGTTACTAAGACATATTCCTCATTAACTTTCGGATCTTGCGCTTTAAATGACTCTGTTTCACAAACTTGACAATCAGCAGACGGATGAACCTCATGGTGATGGTCATCTTCTTCTTCAAAAGAGTGTATGATTGGATCGGCTGAAATGCCAATCACAAAAAGCAACCCTAAGATGAGTGTAAGTTTTCGTTTCAAGATCATAATAGATAGCGCAATATAAGTTTAATTTATCGCGGAAGCAAGGGCTTTTATAATCTTATCTGTGTCATGCGGAGCTCTAAAAAAACCAGCATATTCACCATCAGGATTTATCAAAACTAAGCTTCCAGAATGGTCTACAGTGTAGTTAGGTTCAGTATTGTTAACTACAGGAAAAAAAGGCGCATTTACTTGAGTTGAAAACCTATAAATCTGATCAATTTCACCAGTAAGGCCGATGAATTCGCTATCAAAGTTATCAAGATAAACTCTTAAATTCTCAGGTTTATCTCGATCTGGGTCCACCGAGACAAGAAAGATCCTTGTTTTCTGTGCAATATCACCTAATGATTCTTTCACGTCAGACATTTGTTTCATGGTTAAAGGGCAAATATCAGGGCAGTAAGTGAAACCAAAAAATAGAATATTCCATTTGTTCTTGAATTGCTCAGGAAGAAAAGTTAGTCCCTTATCGTCGATTAACTGAAATTCGGAAAGTTGTCTTGGTGGATCTATAAAATATGCCCCCAGCATTTTGTATTCATCTTGGGTTAGTTCTCTTGGTGTATAAAATCTTGATAAGAATAAAGCTAATATTAATGCTATCAATCCTAGACAGCTGGCAACGGTTATAAATATTCCTCTACTCATAGGTAAATAAAATGATCGATTAGCATCGCTGCGAATAAAGCAGCCAGATAAAATATGGAATAAGCAAAGGTAGGCATCGCAAGAGCATTAGTATCGTCTCTGTATAGCCTGAAAGAATAAACTAAAAAAATTAACCCCAGTAGAAGTGCTGAAATCAAATAGATTTCACCAAACATCTTAACAGTATATGGAAGCATAGTAGCGACGATAAGGAGTACTGTATAAAGAAGTATATGTTGTTTTGTGAAAGGAACTCCTTTTTGTACAGGCAACATAGGAACCTCTGCATCAGCATAATCATCAACTCTATAAACGGCCAAGGCCCAGAAATGAGGAGGAGTCCAAACCATAATTATAAGAACAAGTAGTAAAGCATTTGGTTCTATCGTATTGGAGATTGCCGTCCATCCGAGTAATGGTGGCATCGCACCGGCAAGACCTCCTATAACAATGTTTTGGCTTGTCATGAATTTAAGGTATTTTGTATAAATAAACCCATAAAATATAAAAGTCAGAGTTGTCAGAATCCATGTGAGGAAATTGGTGAAATACAAAAGCATTAATGCACCAACTACATATAAAAGGACAGAAAAACTTATGGCTGCCTTATCTGTAATATCACCCATCACTAATGGTCTTTCAGAGGTTCGAATCATCTTCGAATCAATTTGCTTATCAAAAAAATGATTTATGACAGCGGATGATGCGGCCAAGAAGCTTATTCCAATCAATCCAAAAAAGAATACTTCTATTGGAGGATTAAAATCCGATCCGATGAGCATCCCACTTGCACAAGATACAAACAAAAGTGCTTGTACGCCTGGCTTGGTCAGCTCTAGATAGCCTCTCCAATTTGATAAAACTCCCGTCATAAATTATGTTTCTCTAAGTCGTAGGACTCCCAGATAAGTAATCAATAATAACCCACCTAAGTTATGACCTACAGCTATTAATAGTGGCAATGCAAAAATAACATTTGAAATTCCAAGCAATACTTGAAGAGTTAAAAAGCTTATAAGCCCAACCGATAGAAGAGCGAACCTCCTTACATACAAGTGATAGCTTAGAAATAAGAGGAAAGCTGTAACTATGACTGCTCCAAATCTATGTGTAATGTGAATTGCTACTCTAGACTCGTGATCTAGTTGTCCTCCAAGATAATTTGGGCCGATGCTTTGAAAAAAATTAAATCCTTCTTTGAAATTTGATTCGGGCAGCACCTGTCCTTGACATAAAGGGAAGTCTACACATGAATAAGAGGCATAATTTGTGCTAGTCCAAGCTCCTAAAAATATCTGAATTGCCACTAATACGATAGAGACATTGAATAACTTCTTTGTGGTTGCCCCAAAATTCCATGTTGTTCTATTTTGTAAACGATCATTTGTTTTGAAATACAGTAACCATAGAAGTCCGGTAGTTAAGAAGCCTGACATAAGATGAGTTGTTACAACTTGTGGCCATAACTTTAGACTAACTGTCCAATAACCAAAAGTTCCCTGCATGATTACCCAAGCGATTAAAAAGAAGCTTAGTTTTCTTACATCTGAAGGTAAGTCCTTGTAACGAAAGGCTAGAAAGGCTATGCAAAGAATCATAAAGCCAAGTGCTGCTGCAAAATATCTATGGACTACTTCAGGAATAGCTTTAGCTACCTCATAAGGAGTGTCTGGAAATTTGGCATTGGCTATGTCAATCTCTTCAGGGCTAACTGGGATGGTTACGAAACCATAACAGCCTGGCCAGTCAGGACATCCTAATCCAGCATCAGCAAGCCTAGTCCAAGCTCCAAGTGCAACTACGACAAAACCGAGAATACCCGACCATAGTGAAAGTGTTTTTATTCGTTCCATTGTTATCCTATTTTTGAGTTTTGAAGGACTTTCTTAATATCTTCTAATAATTCGCCACTGGGCAAAGTGGAGTCATAAATTAATATCCCATTCCCTAAAGGATCAAATAAGACATAAGGAGAGTCTTGTAATTTTTCTGAAACCGACAAAGGCAATAGCTCTGACTGAATTGTTCCGATAAACAGTGAAGGATATTCTTCAGCAATCTTTTCAATAGATTGGCTGGACAAATTATTGGTACCTATATTTATAAGATATCTGACAACTCTATCGCTATTCTTAGCAAGTCTTATGTTAATTTGTCTTGAAGAATACAGCGTATCCCAACATTTTTCTAAACAGTCTCCTGAAACAAATTGTACGATTGACCATTTCCCCGGAAACTCATCTTTCAAAGGTCCTAAATCAACATCAAGCTTTAGCTCACTTAACTGAATGGGATCATCAAGTAATGTACCTTTATTGATAGTGCCTTGAGGAGAATATCCACTGTAGAACAAAGCTGAACTGGCAAAAAGAACAATAATAGGTGTAAGAAAAATTAAAGATGCAACTATTCTTCCAGAATTTTGTTTGCTAATGATCATATTTAATCCTTCTTATATCCATAATAAAAATATGAACATATTAAAACCAATGCCAAACCAAACCATTGCAGGGCATATCCAAAGTGTCTGGATGGTTTTAAATCAACTGGCTTCCAGATTGGCTCAAAGGCGCCGATTGATGCAGCAGATAATTGAATAACTGATTTATTTATAGAATCACTTATGTCATTTTTTGTAGTTTCATAATCCACCTGCTGAACAAGCTTTGGCCAGCCATCTAGATATATTTGATCTACCAAATTTAATCCAAATCTCTTGAACGGTGAAAGAACTCCTTGAATAGTGACTTTTCCTTCAGCTTCCTCCGCTCCATTCTCGTAATCTTCTTTTGAAACCCATCCTCTGTTAATAAGAAAAAGATTCTTTTCGGATGTTTCAAAGGCAGTAAAAATCTCATAACCTGCTTCTTGCCTATATAGTCTGTTGTCCAATATATAAGACTCAGATTGATATTCTCCTTCAAGATTCACCGTTCGATAAATCAGGTTTTCAGAATTTAAAGTAGCCATTTCTTTTTCGCTGATAACTGGTAAAGATTTATTTTCATAATGTTGACTAACTATGTCTTTTTTTTCTAGCCCTCTCATTACTTGCCATGAACCCAAGTAGATTAAGATAGGGAAAAAAAATACTACAAATGCAGTCATTAATTTTCCTGGACTAAATTTACTCATATTTTTTTCGTCATCCTAAGTGTATAATTCACGTCCTTTCAGATGATCAAATACTTTATATTATTCCTAATCGTAGCTATGTTTATTAGTCTATTCAGAGGTGCCTTCTTTCTAATAAAAGATGGAGGATCCTCCAAAAGAACCGTTCATAGCTTGGGCGTCAGAGTTTCTATTGCTGTAGTTCTATTTATAACTCTAGTTTATGGTTTTATAACTGGGCAAATTGGGCCTGGTGTTTAACGTTTTACATTACGTACACAAAAGCGACTAAGCAAACCCAAACAACGTCTACAAAGTGCCAGTACCATGATCCGGCCTCAAAACCGAAATGATCATCAGAAGAAAAGTGTCCTTTTAAACTCCTAAAAAGCATTATCGTTAAAATTATTGCACCAAGACATACATGAAAACCATGAAAACCTGTGAGCATGAAGAATGTCGTTCCATAAATACCCGTATTAAGTGTTAAACCGTAATGGGTATAGGCCTCATAATACTCAATGCCCTGTACTACTACGAAAGCATAGCCAAGTACTAAAGTTGCACCAAGCCAAAGATTAAATTGTTTCCTGTTTCCGTTCTTAAGTCCTAAATGAGCTATGTGAACTGTCAGACTTGAAGTTAACAAAAGTACTGTGTTCCATAACGGTAACCACCCTAAAACACCTCCTAAGCCGCCAGAGGCATATGCAGTAGCGAGAGACATGTCCTTTTCAGGGCCGGCAAATACTGCCTGATCAGGAGTTATCATCAAAGGCCAACTTGCTTCAAATCCAGGCCATAACATGTTCGCAAGACCCTTTTCTCCTTCGCCACCCAACCATGGAACGGCAAAGTTTCTTATGTAAGCTAAAGCAAAAAAGAAAGCAAAGAAGAACATTACCTCTGAAAAAATAAACCAAGCCATTCCATATACATATGAATCCTTGAGCATAGGATTATTTAAACCAGCTTGGTTTTCTATGATCGTCTGTTTGAACCAGAAATACATTGTTACCCATATCATTGCGAATGAAAGAAGCAGTATCATGTATGAGTTGGAACCCGTTCCGGCATCTATAACTGTCTTCGCTGCACCGATGATAAACACAAGTAGGCTTATGGCCATCGCAAAAGGTAATTTGCTAGATTCAGGTACGTAATAAGCTTGTTGTGACATAATCTCCCCTTTTTATAATTTAGCTATTTCTTTTTCCGGTTGTACTCTGTCTGTTATATCAAATAGTGTGTAGCCTAGGCTTAAAGATCCTATTTCTTCAGGCAGGGCAGGATCGATTATAAACCTTACAGGCAGTTCGATTCTTTCTCCTGCAGCTAAAACTTGTCTCTCAAAACAAAAACATTCAGTTTTGTGGAAATATTCAGCACCTCTACCCGGTGAAACACTAGGAATTACCTGGCCAACCATCTCTTTTGCGGTTGTGTTGTGGAAAACAAAAGTAGCTTCATATTGATTTCCAGTAATAACCCTCATCTGAGATTTTTCTGAATCAAAGAACCAAGGCATTGATTCGTTATTATGTGTCATAAACTGAACTAGGAGTTCTCTCTGTTCAGTGATTGCAAGTGATTCTTGACTCAAAGAACTCGGCCCAGTTACCTTTCCATTCAATCCAGTAATCTCACAAAACACGTCATACATAGGGACAAGCAGCCAACCGAAGGCAAACATACCTACGACGATACCTATTAGATTACGTAATGTTTTTGTTGCTTCCAAACTATTTTACTTGCGGTTGAACTGTAAACGAGTGATAAGGAGGAGGTGAAGTTAGCGTCCACTCCAGACCTAAATCTCCTGCACCTTCCCAAACCTCCGGCTTAGCTTGTTTGCCTGATCTAATTGTTTTAATAACAATAAATAAGAATAAAAGCTGAGTTAAGCCAAACATAAAGGCACCAACGCTTATTAAAGCATTGAAGTCTGCAAACTGCAGAGCATAATCAGGATATCGTCTAGGCATTCCAGCTAATCCGACAAAATGCATTGGGAAGAAAGTAACATTTACGGATATAAATGTTAGCCAAAAATGTAATTTTCCAAGTGTCTCGTCGTACATATTTCCTGTCCACTTAGGCAGCCAATAGTATGCAGCAGCTATTATTCCAAATAGTGCGCCCGGCACTAGAACATAGTGAAAGTGTGCAACTACAAAGTAAGTATCATGATACTGGAAGTCTGCAGGCACTATTGCAAGCATTAATCCTGAGAATCCGCCAATTGTAAATAAAGCCACAAAAGCAATTGAGAATAACATTGGCGTCTCAAAGGTAATTGAGCCTCTAAACATTGTTGCAACCCAATTGAAAACTTTCACTCCGGTAGGAATAGCAATAAGCATTGTTGAGTACATGAAGAATAACTCTCCTGCTAGAGGCATGCCGACTGTAAACATATGGTGAGCCCAGACAACGAAAGATAAAATTGCTATTGAAGCCATAGCGTAAACCATAGAAGAATATCCAAAAATTGGCTTTCTGGAGAATGTCTCAATGATATGAGAAACAATACCGAAAGCTGGTAAGATCATGATGTAGACTTCAGGATGACCGAAGAACCAAAAGACATGTTGAAATAAAACTGGATCTCCACCACCAGCAGCATTGAAGAAACTTGTACCAAAATTTATATCCATCAACATCATGGTTACAACACCTGCTAAAACAGGCATCACCGCAATAAGCAAATAAGCTGTGATTAACCAACTCCAAACAAAAAGAGGCATTTTCATTAAAGTCATGCCAGGCGCTCTCATATTAAAAATAGTAGTAATGATGTTTATCGAACCCAATATCGATGACACACCCATTATGTGAACTGAAAAAATGAAAAAATTAACAGTAGAGGGAGCATAGGTTGTTGAAAGGGGTGCATAGAAAGTCCATCCAAAGTTTGGTCCACCTTCAGGCATAAACAAGGTTGAAATTAATATACCAAAAGCCATTGGTAGCAACCAAAAACTCAAATTGTTTAATCTTGGTAATGCCATATCAGGTGCTCCTATCTGCATAGGCAACATCCAGTTAGCAAGACCTACAAAAGCTGGCATGATTACTCCAAAAACCATTATCAAACCATGGTTAGTGGTCATCTGATTAAAGAATTCAGGTTGAACTATCTGAAGTCCTGGTTGAAAAAGCTCAGCTCTTATTACCATTGCCATGGCTCCGCCGATAAAAAGCATGATAAAGCTAAACCATAAATACAAAGTACCTATATCTTTATGATTTGTTGTAAAAAGCCATCTAGAAAGGCCTTTTGCCGGACCGTGATGTCCGTGGTCGTGTGATTCTACTACTGTACTCATAATTTATTTCCTTTATAAATCAATTCTATTTTTGTATGCGACGATATCTTGTGGAGTAACAATAACACCATCTCCTTTTTCGCCATTAGACCAAGCTTGTCTTGTGTAAGTTATTACAGAGGCTATATCTACTTCACTATAGGATTCCCCAAAGGCTGCCATTGCGGACCCTTGTACTCCTTCCATTAATATTTCTATGTGTTTGTTGCTGTCAAACATAGTAATTTGGCTGCCCACTAAAGAAGGAAATACTGGCGGTATGCCTTGTCCATTGGCTTGATGGCAGGCTGCGCAGTTTGTAGCATAAAAACTTTCACCTCTTGCCATTAGCTCGTCCTTAGTCCAAACCTTTGAGGTAAGCATCCTTTCTTCTTCAGCTAAGGCCACTTTCTCAGCTATAAATGCATCGAATTCTTCTCTTTCTACAGCCCTTACCACTACAGGCATGAAAGCATGTTTAATACCACAGAGTTCTGTGCAGGCCCCTCTAAAAATTCCTGGTTCGGGTACATTTGTCCAAGCTGTATTGATAAAACCAGGTATTGCGTCTTGTTTTACTGCAAAGTCAGGTACCCACCATGAATGGATAACATCATTTCCAGTAATTAAAAATCTAACTCTCGTGTTTGTAGGAATGACTAAAGGCTCATCAACTTCTCGTAGGTAGAACTCGCCTTTAGGCACTTCCCCATCTATTTGCTCTTGGCTAGTGGAAAGATTACTAAAAAAGCCAACTTCGTCTTCTAAGTACTCATAGTGCCATTTCCACTGATGACCCGTTATAAGTATGTTTATTTCACCTTCAGCATCATCATACGCTTCAACCATTACCTGAGTAGATGGAACAGCCATCCAGACAAGGACTAAGGTTGCAGCTACAGTCCAACCTATCTCCAACCAAAAGTTGTCGTCGAAATCTGCAGCAACTGCTCCTTTAGATTTTCTATACTTCCATAAGGACCAGAACATTATCGAGAAAACTATTACTCCAATAACAACGCATATCCAAAATATAAGCATATGGAGACCGAAGATACTCTCACTAACATCAGTCACACCAATCGGCATGTTGTAATCTGAACTTTCGGAATAAATAAGCGAAGAAAATATGAGAGGCAATACAAGGATAAACCCTGTGAAAACTTTTCTAATATAAGCCATTAAATTTTATATATTTATTTTTGTAGGTGGGCGTACCGAACAGCGAGCGTATTCTAAACCAATCAGATACCTCAAACAATAGTTAAAAGCTAAACTTATTTAAAGTTTATAAACAGTAAAAATGCTATAAAAGCTCGACTTTACTTATACTGGAATTAGGCATTTGCCCGGTCCAAATTTTGAAACTTAGTGCCGCCTGATTGATTAACATCCCTATTCCGTCATGATAATTTTCTATGCCCTTAGACTTCGCTAGCTTTAGAAAAGGAGTGTCTTCAAAAGAGTAAGAAAGGTCATAAATGCAGATGTCTTTTGTCATTATATCCTCAGGAAAATCAAGACTTTGATTCTTTATGCCCGCAGAAGTACTATTGATGAGAATTTCAGGCTTAAAATTTAAATTATCGGTCATTTGAAAAAGATTCATTTTATCTCTGAAAGAGGAAAAGCTCTCTAAGAGTTTCTCAGCTTTTGAAATCGTTCTGTTACCAATACTTATTCTTTGTGGATGTTCTTTAAGCAAGCTTGGAATAATCGCTTTTGCGGATCCACCAGCTCCCAAAATGACTATCTCCTTATTTTTGAGATTTATTTTCTTTTCTTGAAGGTCCCTGATCAGGCCTTTTCCGTCTGTACTATCACCGTAAATAATGCCCTCTTCTTTCCAAAGGGTATTGACCGATCCAGCCATATTAGAGTCATCACTTAATTCATCGGCAAGTTCAAAAGCCAATTCTTTTAAAGGTAAAGTAACATTCAATCCTGCATACCCCTCTTCAAAAAGTCTAGCAACAGAAGAATCGAAATGCTGTGGTTCAACATTGATTGCTTCGTAAGAAATTTCTATACCTAATTCTTTTGCAAAAATTGAATGTATCTTGGGAGAAAGGGAATGATCGATCGGGCTGCCTATTACTGCAAACTTTTTTAATTCTGTCATAACTACCTCAGAATTATATCCGTGACTACATCTTGAATGGTAGAAGGTTTTTCAAGGCCGCCTAATTTGCCATTTAACACCTTAACTTCAGGAAAATATTCTAAAATCTCATCTGGTCCACTTAAAGTAGGTTGCCCTTCTTTATTGGCCGAAGTCGAAACAACTGGTCCACCGAAAGCATCGCATAAATTACATACGATCTGATGATTGCTTAGTCTTAAAGCGACCTTATCGTTATTGCCCCTAATAAGGGGGCACAAATTTGATTTTGAGGGCACTAACCAGGTATGGGGACCTGGCCATTTAGATAATAGTTTATCCTTGTAATCTTCTACATAAGAAAAGTTGAGGAAATGCTCAAATTTTGAACCGATCAAAATTAATCCCTTTTCATGAGAACGCGCCTTGAGTCTTAATAGGTTTTCAATTGCATCCTGGTTTTCAGGGTCGCATCCTAAGCCCCAAACTCCTTCGGTCGGATAAGCTATAGGTTTACCGGACTTTAAGTGTTGAAGAACAGAGCCAAGAGAGCTCATCTTTCTAAGAATTTTCTAGCTTCTTATTTGATTCTTTTATTGCTTCAATTCCGTCTTGTCTTACTTTTAACAATGCTGCTTGTATTTCAGAAGACTCTATACCCAACATTTGTGCTGCCAAGTATGCGGAGTTAATTGCTCCGGCAGAACCTATTGCGACAGTTGCCACCGGAATACCTTTTGGCATTTGTACGGTAGACAAAAGAGCATCCATGCCACTTAAAGGGCCCCCGTCGCCGGGAACTCCTATAACAGGAAGAACTGTTTTAGAGGCTACAGCACCTGCTAAGTGCGCCGCCAATCCGGCCATCGCAATAAAAACTTTAGTACCGCCTGCTTCACATTCTCTGATATGACTTTCAAGAAGGGTTGGGGTTCTATGAGCCGAAAGAACTTGAATTGAATTTGAAATTGAAAGTGAATCCAGAGTTTCAGAACACTTATTTGCTAAGTCCAAATCTGATTCAGACCCTATTAGTATTGATACGGTTACAGTCACAGTTTTCTCCAAAACAAAAATTGTATACTAATATATCGAATTTAAATAATGGCATTATTAAAAATACTTATATTCCCTGATCCCCGTCTACGTACAGTTGCAAAAACTGTAGAGGTAGTTGACGATTCCATTAAGAAACTGGCCCAAGATATGTTAGAGACTATGTATCAAGGATCGGGTATAGGTTTAGCAGCTACTCAGGTAAATGTTCACAAAAGAGTTATTGTCTTGGATATAAGTGAGTCTAAAGATGAGCCCTTGATATTAATAAATCCCGAAATAAAAAAAATTATTGATCCGAATAAAAAAATATTTTCTGAAGGGTGCCTCTCCGTTCCTGGATTTTATGAAGAACTTAAAAGACCTGGTTCAGTTGAAATTTCATATCTCGACATTGACGGAGAGAGAAAATTACTTACGGCAAATGACCTTTTGGCAGTAGTAATTCAACATGAAATGGATCACCTTGATGGAAAGATGATGGTTGATTTTATCTCTAATATCAAAAGAGAAATGATTAGAAAAAAACTCTTAAAAGCAAAAGGAGGGTAGCTCATGAAAATTATTTTTGCAGGAACTCCTGACTTTGCTGCCAAACATCTAGAGATTGTCTTACGCTCTAAGCATGAGGTCTTGAGCGTACTAACGCAACCAGATAGAGAATCTGGTCGAGGTAAAAAGATTAATCTGAGTCCAGTAAAGCAAGCTGCATTAGATAATGACATAGATGTGTACCAACCAGAAACTCTTAAAACAAAAGAGGTATTTGATAAATTAAAAAATACAGATCCGGATCTGATACTAGTAGTTGCATATGGACTTCTCCTACCAAAGGATATACTAAAGCTGCCCAAATTTGGGTGTGTCAATATTCATGCTTCCCTTCTGCCTAGATGGAGAGGCGCATCACCGATGGAGCATGCAATCATGTCAGGAGACAAAAACATTGGGATAAGTTATATGGAAATGTCACAAGGTTTAGATGAAGGTCCAGTTTATGAAATGCATGAATGTCCACTTGAACAAAATGATACTCTATCTAGAGTTGAAGAGAAGTTTATTCAGCTCAGTGAAAAAAAATTAGTTTCCTTTTTGGATAACCTCGAATCTGGGACTATCAAGCATCAAGCTCAGGACGAAACTAAAGCAACATTTTCGCCGAAAATTGATAAAAGATTATTACAGATCGATTGGCAAGGTAATTCTTCCATAGAAATAATTAGAAAAATAAATGCTTTAAGCTCAAAATATGGTACGCATACTTTTTTAGGAGGGAAAAGGATTAAGATACATAGAGCCCAAAACTTTGAATCAAATGTCAATCTTGATCCAGGTTACATCAGCATTAAAGATGATCAGTTGGTTGTTTTTTGTAAGGATGCTTCAGCGATATTGATAGAGCAAGTACAAATGGAAGGAAAAAATAAAGTCTCTGGTAAAGATTTTATTGCTGGCTATATTGACCTCATAAGAGAAAATGAAAATTTCGAACTTACTATCCAATAATTATTCTCTATTGAAAAAATAGGATTATAATCATTCAAAAGTTGTCTTAAATAAACTTGTGAAAATAGTCATTTTGGGGGCCGGAGCTGTAGGTAGCACGCTAGCGGACCTATTGTCTGAGGAAAATGATTTAACCATTGTAGACAATGATCCTGTCAAACTGCATAAATTAGAAGAAGAAGCTGACATAAGAACGGTACTTGGCAGCGCATCTTACCCAAATATTCAGGTTACAGCTGGCATCAAAGAGGCAGACATGGTTGTAGCTGTAACAGGAAGTGATGAGATTAACATAGTGTCTTGCATGATATCTAAAGTATTAAATGATTCTGTCAAAACCATTGCCAGAGTCAGGGAAATTTCTTATCTAAAAGGTAAAACAAAAGAAGCAATGGAATCAGGAAAAATTCCAGTAGATATTCACATAAGCCCTGAGCAACTTATCACAGATCATATTGAGGGACTGATTGAAGTTCCTGGATCCTTACAGGTTATGGAATTTGGTCAAGGTCAACTCAATCTAGTAGCCGTAAAAGCTGTAGATGGAGGTCCTATGATAGGACACGAAATAGGAGAACTAAAAAAACATATGCCCAAAGTTGATTCTCGAGTAGCGGCTATTTTTAGAGACGGTCAATCAATTGTACCAACAGGCCAAACAACTATAAGTGCTGGCGATGAAGTATTTTTCATATCAAAAAAAGGGGAAGCTTCTAAGGTTGTAAATGAAATGCGTAAAAAAGAGGAACCATATAAAAACGTAATAATAGCTGGCGGAGGCAAGATAGGAAGTAGATTGGCGAAAAGAATTGAAAAAAATCACAGAGTAAAAATCATAGACTCTGATCACAACAGAGCGAAAAGATTATCGGAAAAGTTGGAACAATCCATAGTACTGGAAGGCAATGTTTGCGACAAGCATTTGCTTCATGAAGAAAATATTGAAGGGACTGACGTATTTGCTGCCGTAACAAACGATGATGAGGCAAATGTAATGTCATGTCTGCTAGCAAAAGACATGGGAGCTCATAAAGTAGTTGCACTAATTAATAATCCGGCTTATGTAGATCTTGTTCAAGATAAAGGCATAGATATAGCTATTGCGCCCTCTCAAATAACGATTGGAACTTTCATAGCAGAAATAGAGGGAAAGGATGTGGTAAAAGTGCATTCATTAAGAAGAGGTGCAGCAGAGGCAATCGAAGCTATTGCAAAAGAATCACCCTCTGGAAAGAAAAGTAGTATTGGTAAAGAGTTAGGTGAGATATCTTTGCCAGATGGAGCTACCATTGGTGCTTTAATAAGAGATAATAAAGGGAAGATAGCGCATGATCACGTTCATTTGAGGGAGAACGACCATGTTATAGTATTTTTAACAGACAAAAGTGTTATAAAGCAAGTCAAAGAAACCTTCTCTCCCGAATAGAAATGAAGTTTCCCTATACAACCAGCATATTAGGCGCACTTTTGATGTTATTCAGTGGAGTAGGACTTTTTTTACCAGCCTTTCTGGCTTACTTCATGCAAGAAACTGGATTTATTTATAACTTTGGATTAACAGGCTTTATAACATTCATTATAGGGTGTTTTCTTTATTTTTTATCTTCAGAAAAGGATGGAGATCTAAGGACAAAAGATGGTTTCATAATAACTATTTATTTCTGGACAGTTCTTGGATTTTTTGGGTCTATTCCATTCTTTTTAGCGGATTTAGAAGGAGTTTCATACATTGACTCACTATTTGAGTCGATCTCAGGTTTAACGACTACGGGTGCAACAGTTTTGGTAGGTTTAGATGAAATGCCTAGGTCCTTGCTTTTCTACCGCCATTTACTGCAGTGGCTGGGTGGTATGGGTATTATTGTCCTTGCTGTAGCAGTTCTTCCTTTATTGGGAGTTGGAGGCATGCAGCTATACAAAGCAGAAACTCCTGGACCTCTTAAAGACTCCAAGCTAACACCCAGAATCACTCAGACCGCAAAGGCTTTGTGGTTTGTTTATGTATTGATGACAATATCCTGTTCATTTTTATACAAGTATTTTGGAATGAGCTGGTTTGATGCCATATGTCATGCATTTTCAACTATATCTATCGGTGGCTTTTCAACTCATGATGAGAACTTTGCTTATTTTGAGAATAGCAGTTTAAGATGGACTGCAATTGTATTTATGGTTATTTCAGGAGTAAATTTTGCACTCCATTACTTGGCGTGGACTAAAAAAAGGTTGTTTCACTATTTTTATGATTCTGAAGTAAAGCTTTACCTGTCATTATTAGCAAGCACAGCTTTCATAACTTACCTTACTCTGTACTTTAGCAATAATATATATGATGAAATAATAGTAGATAGTGTGTTTCAAGCAGTCTCTATTGGAACAACTTCTGGCTTTCTAACTTCAAACTATTCAAGTTGGCCATTATTTGTTCCAATAATGCTTCTCATAGCAGCTTTTATAGGAGCTTGTGCTGGTTCTACTGGTGGTGGAATTAAGGTCATAAGAGCCCTTATTCTCATAAGGCAGGGATCAAGCGAAATAACCAAGCTTATTCACCCTAATGCAGTTGTGACAATAAAGTTTGGTAAAAAATCATTAGATCCAAGAGTTTCAGAATCTGTGTGGGGATTTTTTGCAGTCTATGTGGCCACTTTTCTAATTATATTAATGTTTCTCTTGTCTCAAAACATAGATTTTCTAAGCGCATTCTCGGCAGTAGGAGCTACTTTGAATAATCTAGGTCCTGGACTAGGAATTGTTGCTGAGAACTATAAGGATATCTCCGATGGCTCAAAACTTGCACTTTGTATGGCAATGTTATTAGGAAGGTTAGAAATATTCACATTGCTTTTGATATTTACTCCAGCCTTTTGGAGAAATTAAGTGATATAAATCACGTTATGATGTGTTATATAAATTAATCATAAAGATCTTAGGAGTAATTCCTTATAAGGGGCTATTCTATATAGGTAAAGTTTTGGCTCTTCTGTTACACACACTGCCAAATAAGCATAAAAAAATTTCTAAAGCTAATCTTGAATTAGTCTTTCCTCACAAAACTTCCCTGCAAATTAATTCCATATTAAGAGATAGCTTGTTTCACAGCATAATGAATATGCTAGAAGCAGGCCTTGTTTGGGGTAATCAAGTTTACAAAAAAAAACCGGGGTTTATAAATGTCAAAAATTTTTCAAAAATAGAAACTGCTTTGTCATCCAATAAAGGTGTACTTCTTTTTACTCCCCACATCGGTAATATAGAAATTATCATTAATTTTCTTGGCCAGCATACAGATTGCACTATTCCATATACGCAACCAAAAAATAAAGACTTAGATAAAATTATCACTAATTCAAGAAATAAATCTGGTGTAAAAATGGTCGATATAAATGTAAGCGGAATAAAAGAAATGCTTTCCGCTTTGAAGAATAAAAAGTTGGTAGCTGTAGCATCGGACCAAGTCCCAAAGAAAGGAGCTGGAATAATCTCAAAGTTTTTCAATAGTGAAATCTATTCCATGTCTCTTTTACCGAAATTACAACAAAGAACTGGATGCGTTGCTCACTTGATGTATTGTGAGAGAAAAGAGAATGGTAAAGGTTTTGTTATTCATTTCGATAGCAAAATTGATCTATCTTCAAATATTCAAGACGGAGTAGATAAAATGAATAACGAGTTTGAAAAATGTATAATGAAGTTACCTGGACAGTATTCTTGGGAATATAAAAAATTTAAGAGAACAAAGCTAGATTCCATATATAAATAACAATTAAAACATAGTAAGTACTCACTAACATTATGAAAAATACCTCCATGGAAGACTTAGTATCTTTATGTAAAAGGCGAGGTTTCATATTTCAATCTAATGAAATTTATGGGGGTCTACAGGGGCTTTATGATTACGGCCCTCTAGGAGTTGAACTCAAAAATAATCTCAAAAAATCATGGTGGAAATCCATGATATATGAAAGAGATGATATAGAAGGAATAGACTCGTCCATTTTAACTAATCCTCTAGTTCTAAAATATTCTGGACATGAGAATACCTTTACTGATCCCTTAGTAGACTGTAAGACTTGTGGTGAAAGGTTTAGAGCAGATCAGGTACCAGATTATTGTAAAAAAGAAGATTTAACAGAACCAAGACAGTTCAACCTAATGTTCAAAACAAATGTTGGACCGATCGAAGATGGCAATTCATTTGCTTACTTAAGACCTGAGACAGCACAAAATATTTTTACCAATTTTAAAAATGTTTTAGATTCTAATCCTCACCCTCTTCCGTTTGGTATCGCTCAGATGGGTAAAGCATTTAGAAATGAAATAACGCCTAGAAACTTTATATTCAGGGTGCGCGAATTTGAACAAATGGAACTGGAATTTTTTGTAAAACCTGGTGAAGACGAGGAATGGCATAAAAAGTGGACTGATTTAAGATTACAGTGGTGGGAAGATCAAGGAGTAAGCAAAGATAGTTTAGAGCTATATCATGTACCTAGTGATGAGTTGGCACATTACTCTAAAGCCACTGTGGACATTATGTATAATTTTCCGCATGGCCTAGAGGAACTGGAAGGAATAGCCAATAGGACTGATTTTGATCTAGGATCGCATACTAGGGGTCAAAAGGAACTTAATATAGATGCAACTGTTGCAGAAAATACTCAATCCAATGCAAAACTAGCCGTTCAAGACCTAGAAACAAAGAAATGGGTTGTTCCATACGTAATTGAACCTTCTGCTGGGGTTGATAGGGGCTTTTTAGCTATTCTCAACGAAGCATATAAGGTTGAGAGTCTTGAAAACAATAAAGAAAGGACCGTTTTATCTCTAAAACCACACCTTGCACCTATAAAAATAGCAGTTATTCCTCTTAAAAGGAATGAAAATTCTATAGTAAGGACATCAATAGATCTAAAAAATGATTTACAGCGAACTATTGAAGGAAGAGTTCTCCTAGAAAATACTGGTAACATCGGTAAAAACTACAGAAAACATGATGAAATTGGTACACCTGCTTGTATCACCGTCGATTTTCAAACTCTTGAAGACAATAGTGTAACTATAAGAGATAGAGATACAATGGATCAAAAAAGATTGAAATTAGACGAAGTTAGAAACTTTTTGACAGTAAATTATAATATATAAAAACTAATGAACGACGTTTTAGTCTTAGACAGGGACGGGGTGATTAATGTTGACCTCATGACTTATGTGACTAAACCTGAAGATTTTGAGCCTATTAAAGGCAGCTTAGAGGCTATTGCCCTTCTTAACAAATATGGCTTTAAGGTTGCGATTGCCACAAATCAGGCTTGTATTGAAAAAAAAATTATTACAGACACTGATTTACTAAAAATTCATGACTATATGAAAGAACTGCTCAAAGAAGTAGAAGGGGAAATTTCTTATATAGCTTACTGTCCTCATGCACCTGAAACAAAATGTAAATGTAGAAAGCCTGAGACTGGTCTTCTAGAAGATATTGAGAAGTCTATGAATGTCGATCTCAAAGGAAAATATTTTATAGGAGACAAAGATTCAGACATTTTGGCAGGGAGAAGACATGGTTGTGTTCCTATGCTCATTAAAACAGGCGGTTATGGAGAGAAGGTGTATGGTACGGATATAAGTCCTCCTGATGAGCACTGTTTTAATAACCTGCTTGAAGCTGCAGAATATATTTTAAAATCCAAAAGTGATTGTTATTAGGTCTACTATTTTTTACCTTGGCTATTTAAGTTCAGGAATAATAGCTAGCTTCTTAGCCTGTGTAATAGGGCCCTTTTTAGGACTGGAAGATAGACTAAAGCTTTTTTCACAATGGCCAAAGTTTGCTAATTGGTTTTTACATATATCTTGCGGGATTAAAGTTGAGGTTATTGGAAAAGAGAATTTACCAACTGAACCTTGTGTAATTGTTTCTAATCATCAAGGTCAATGGGAAACCTATTCGATGCAATACCTTTTTCATCCCATGTGTACCTTGCTGAAAAAAGAATTGCTGTACATACCTCTTTGGGGCTGGGCAATGAAAATGTTAAATCCAATTGCAATTAATAGAAACAAACCAAAGGAAGCTATTTTACAAGCACTTGAAGAAGGCTCGGATAGATTGAAGAAGGGTATGTATGTTTTGTTGTTCCCAGAAGGAACAAGGGTCAAAGCTGGTAGGGTTGGAAAATATGCAAGGAGTAGTTTTGAATTAGCCAAAAGAAATGGTGTAATGGTACTCCCACTATGTCATAACTCGGGAGATTGCTGGCCAGCACATAAATTCATTAAAAAGCCCGGGAAAATTAGGTTAATTATTGGGGAGCCTTTTTATGTTGAAGATTCAAAGCAATCTGCAAGCGATGTAAAAGAGTGGGTAGAAAAAAACTTAACTCTTAGATCAAACTAAACATCAAGATTAACAACTAGTTTTGCGTTTTCATCAATGAACTCTTTACGCGGTTGAACCTCATCACCCATTAATGCCTCAAAAAGTGAACTAGCAGTTGCAGCATCATCTATTGTGACTTGACCAAGAATTCTCATGTCAGGATTCATAGTGGTGTCCCATAGTTGTTCCGCATTCATTTCACCCAGCCCTTTATATCTTGATTTTGTGAAAGATCTTTCAGAAATTTGTAAAACCTCTTCTAGAGCGTGTTCAAAGTTATCAATGTATATCTGTTTACCATTGATTTCAAAATGAGCATCTTTACTGAACATATCTGTCATATCTGCTCCATGACTGGAAATATCTTTATATGCCTTGGATTTAAAGAAACTTTTATTCAGCTGCCATTCCGACTCAGTACCATGTTTTGTTAAAGAGATTCTAGGTTCCATTTCGTCTGAGCCTTCTCGGGAGATAGCTTCAACTTTCCAGGCTGATCCTTGTTCTGCTTTTTCGTTTAAGTACTCTTCAATACTTGATGTCCATTTTTTTAATGCCTTTTTATCACCTAATCCTTTAAGTTGGTCTGTATGCTTCACACCTTCTAGCAACTCAACAGGATAAATATGAGTTAAGCCCCTCAGAGTGCTTTGTATCTTTTCGTGTTGCGAAATAAATTTACCAAGAGCCTGGCCTGTTATTGATTCTCCTTTCTTATTTAGTACAAGCTTTGCATCATCCAAGATTTCAGCAACTAGAAGTTCTCTTAATTCCGAATCATCCTTGACATAAGTCTCTTGTTTGCCTTTTTTAAGTTTATAAAGAGGTGGCTGGGCTATATAAATATAGCCTTTTTCTATAAGTTCTGGCATTTGGCGATAAAATAAAGTTAATATCAATGTCCTAATGTGGGAGCCATCAACATCAGCATCAGTCATAATTATTATTCTATGGTATCTCAATTTCTCTTCTTGCCAGTCTTCTCCTTTTATCCCGCAACCTAAAGCAGATATCAAAATAATAATTTCTTCTGACGATAAAACCTTATCTAGTCTTGCTTTTTCTACATTGAGAATTTTTCCTTTCAAAGGAAGAATAGCTTGAAAATGTCTATCGCGACCTTGCTTTGCAGAACCTCCTGCTGATTCTCCCTCAACCAAATAGATCTCACTTTTTGCTGGGTCTTTTTCTTGGCAATCAGAAAGTTTTCCCGGAAGTCCACCACCTTCAAATACACCTTTTCGCCTAGTCAGTTCTCTTGCTTTTCGAGCAGCCTCTCTAGCTCTAGCCGCTTCTATTATTTTTGTAGCGATTTGCTTTGCCTCGGCAGGATTCTCCAAAAGATATTCTGTTAAGGCTTTATAGGTTTCTTGCTCAACTACTGGCCTTACCTCGGAAGATACTAATTTATCTTTGGTTTGTGAGGAGAACTTTGGATCAGGGACTTTAACAGAAACAACGGCAACCAAACCTTCTCTGGCATCATCACCTGAGGTAGATACCTTCTCTTTGTTCATCCCCTCCTTTTCCATGTAGTTGTTCAGTGTCCTTGTCAAGGCCGTTCTGAATCCTACTAAGTGGGTTCCACCATCTCTTTGTTTAATGTTATTTGTGTAACATTGAATATTTTCTTGGTAGCCATCATTCCACTGAAGGGATACTTCGATGGTTATGCCATCTGATGCTTGTTTAACAAAATGAAATACAGAATTAACAGTTGTTCTTTTTGTATTCAAAAATGATACAAATTCTGCTAAGCCGCCTTTGTGAAAAAATTCCTTTTTCTTAGAGTTTCTCTCATCAATTAAGATAATTTTAAGACCTGCATTGAGGTAGGATAGTTCTCTAAGTTTTGTTTCTAAAACATCATACTGAAAAATAATATCTGAAAAAGTAGAAGGCGATGGCACGAACGTAACTTCAGTTCCTGTCTTCTCAGTTTTTCCTGTTACCTTTAGTTTTCCTTTTGGAGCACCATCTGCATATTCTTGTTCGTGTATTTTGCCGCCTCTACAAATAGTTAGTTTTAAGTCCTCAGATAAAGCGTTAACAACCGAGACACCAACCCCATGCAAACCTCCTGAAACCTTATAGGAATTGTCATCAAACTTTCCACCGGCATGCAGCTTCGTCATGATAACCTCTGCTGCAGACATGCCTTCCTCGTGCATATCAGTTGGAATGCCTCTTCCATTATCAGAGACAGAGACGCAATCATCTGACAATATTTTTACGGTTATTTCGTCACAATGACCAGCTAATGCCTCGTCAATTGAATTATCGACTATCTCATAGACCATGTGATGTAAGCCGGTTCCATCATCGGTATCTCCAATATACATACCAGGCCTTTTTTTGACAGCCTCTAATCCCTTCAGGACCGTAATACTGGAAGAATCATAAGACTCAGCTTCAGTTTTCTTTGTAGCTTTTTTTTGTGGTTTTTTGGTGGCTTTGGGTGATTTTGATGCAGACGGTTTTTTCTTGGTTGGCATGTATATATTTTAATACATAATTAGATATTAATCTGTGTAAAGTTTGTCAATTTTTTTAAAGATTTATGAATCTCTTCACCCTCAATCCCTGTTAAGATTATTTGATTCTCAGATTCAAGAATCTGCATGATTATAGATGTGAGGTTGCCCAAATCTAGTTCAGAGCCTAGATCATCTATCATAAGAAGAATTTCAGTATCTATTAAGTCTTTCAAAAGGTTGATGCTTGATAAAAAAACCAATAAAATCAGTATCTTAATTTGACCTCGGGAAAGATTCGAAGCGGCCTTTTTATTTTCTACTGTAAATGTAAAATCCATTCTGTGAGGCCCTTTTGACGTATATCCTAATGCTGTATCCCTCTCAAGACTTTCCAACAAAGACTCTTCTAGTTTTTTTGACCGCTCCCACCCTTTTGAAAAAGTTACACTTAATTTATCAAGGTAATCAAAAGAGCCATTAGAAATATTTTTTTCTATTGCCTCTAATGTATGTTCTTTAAAAACCTTAAAAAAATTATACTGCTCAACGCTGAGTTTTAAACCCAATGCTGATAGCTCTTTACTCCACAAGGAAACTACTGAACTAGAAAGCTTTTTCTTTAGTGCCCTATTCCTTTGTTTAAGGGCTTTTTGATAGGCATTGTGTAATTTTTTTATCTCAGGTTTCACGTGGAACATGAGATCATTAAAAAACTCCCTTCTGATTTCTGGCTCTCCATCTATCATTTTAAGGTTTTTAGCGAGCACAACTTGCAAAAAATATAACTCTTCCTTTTTTACTGATAGGTCTCCAAGTAATCTTTTTGAGAGTAGTTTTTTATTGCGACTATTTTCAACAACTAGAGTAAGGTTTTTGCCATTAATGATACCTTTTGCTGATACATTATAAAATTCTTTATCAGAATGAATACATTCTTTGGTTTCCTTTGCTCTAAAAGAATTTCCAGTTAAAAGGATATTTAATGACTCTAAAACTGTTGTTTTTCCTGAACCATTTTCTCCTAATATGAGATTTATTCCATCAGAAAAAGTGAAGGTTTTATCTTGAAAAAGCCTAAAGTTCTTAAGGTGAAGCCTCTGAAGAGGCATTACAGCCTCATTGGCATGATGACATACACATCATCTTCAGAATTTTGTTCTTTAATAATACAACTAGAATCTTCGCCGTAGAATTCAAAGGAAACAGTTTCACTTTCTATGGAGTTAAGAACATCTAATAAGTATCCTATATTAAAACCAACTTCAAGATCAGAACCTTTGTACAACACATCTACTTCTTCTTCGGCTGATTCCTGTTCTGGGTTGTTAGCAGTGAGTTTAAGCTTATTTTCAGATAATTGAAATCTTACACCTCTGTACTTTTCATTTGACAAAACAGAGGCTCTAGAGAGGGCTGATTGAAGAATTTCTTTGCTTATTTCTAAAGGCAGGGGCTCCCCAGTTGGAAAAACTTTATTATAGTCTGGATACTTTCCATCTATTAATTTGCTTGAAAAACTAAGATTTTCAGACCGCACATCTACATAAGAGGCACCTATAAGGAGTTCTACAGTCCCATCGTTCGGTGAAAGAAGTTTTGAAAGTTCTAAAACCGCTTTTCTTGGAAGTATGTTTCTTACATCTAAATCTACAGCATTAGTTGTTGCTGTTGAAAAGGCCAATCTATGCCCATCAGTTGCTACACCATTTATTTTATTACCTTCTATCTCTAAAAGCATGCCATTTAAATAATATCTTACATCTTGAGAAGCCATAGAAAATGATGTTTTAGATAATAATCTTTTTAGAACACTGGACTCTACAGTTATAGGTGTCTGCTCTTCATTAATTTCTATTTCAGGAAAATCATCTGAAGAAATTGTTGCAAAATCTGCGTGAAAATTACTTGAGCTAACAGTCAATTTTCCATTTGATAGAGAAAAATTAACATTTTCTCCTTCTGGCAATGACCTGCATAATTCTGACATTTTTCTTGCAGAAACTGTAGTTTCACCCTCCTCTTCAATTTCAATTAAATCAGAAAAAGTTTTTATTTGTATTTCTAAATCTGTTGCGGTAACTTCCAATTTTCCATTAAATGTTTTTAACCTTAAATTTGCTAAAATAGGTATCGTTTGACGTCTTTCAGCTACAGCTGCAGCATTTTGTAGAGAATCAACTATTTGAGCTTTTTCAGTGACAAACTTCATTCTTGTATTATATAGTTAAAACCCTTAAAAGCTTTCTATAATCTTCTTCTATGTCTAGGTTAAATGACCTAAGTTCATTTATTTTTTTACAAGCATGTATAACCGTTGTGTGATCTCTTCCACCAAAAGACTCTCCTATTTCAGGCAAACTGTAATTTGTAAGCTCTTTTGCTAAAAACATCGCCATTTGTCTAGGTCTAGCAACGGATCTACTTCGTCTTTTTGAGAGGATATCGCTCATTTTTATGTTGTAATACTCAGCTGTTGTTTTTTGGATATTCTCTACACTTACCTGCCTAGCTTGTATGGCTAGAAGGTCTTTTAAAGAGTCCTGTATTAGGTCAATTGTTATTTGTCTTCCTGTAAAATTCGAATTCGCGATTACTCTTTTAAGAGCGCCTTCTAGCTCTCTTACATTCGATCTTACTTTTTGAGCTATAAAAAAAGCAGATTCTTCATTGAGTTCATGATTCATGGCCTTTGCTTTACTTAAGAGTATAGCAACTCTTGTTTCTAATTCGGGTGGCTCTATAACAACTGGCAAACCCCATCCTAATCTGGACTTAAGTCTGTCCTCTAATCCGTCTATTTCTTTAGGATACTTATCGCAAGTTAGAATCATTTGACTTCCTTTTTCCAATAAAGAATTGAACGTGTGAAATAATTCTTCTTGTGATTGCTCCTTTTTTGCAAAAAACTGAATGTCGTCAATCAATAGTGCATCTAAAGATCTATAATGTTGCTTAAATTCGTTAATTGCCCCTAATTGTAGTGATTTTACCATATCACTCACAAACTTCTCCGAATGAACATAAGCTATTTTCTTGTTAGGATCTTGTTTCAAAATCTCATTTCCCACAGCATGCATAAGGTGAGTTTTTCCCAATCCCACGCCTCCGTAAATAAAAAGAGGGTTATATGAATTTTTAAGACCTTCACCTATTTGTCTAGAAGCGGCCAACGCAATATGGTTAGACTTGCCCTCTACAAATGTTTTAAAAGTGAAATTATCTATTAGGTTGTTTTTTTTAGTCACCTCTGCAGGCTGTGCGGTTGTGGTTGTTATTACAGACGTATTATTATCAATTCCTGTATATTCATCTGGGCTCTTTTCATGGTAGTCAACAAATATTTCAAAATTAAGATTAAGGTCCCTTATGCTAGTAATGGCGCTTAATCTCTCTTTAATGGTTATTCCGTAATTGTCTTCAACCCAGTCAGATATAAACTTGTTAGGAGCTAAAACACTGTAAGAAAGGGGGTTTGAGCCATTATTTTGTTCTAGAGTTAGTGGCGCAATCCATGTAGAATACTCCTCAATAGGCAAATCTCTTTCTAAAGTTTTCTTACATTCTCCCCAAAAGTGCAATTCTGCCATAGATTTGATTATATATAGATTGACAAAGTTATCCACAGTATAAACACAGAAATTTACTGTGGATAACTTGTTGATATATTGTTTTAATTATTTTGCTTGTCTTAGATCAACAAAAACCCTATCATTCGCAGCCCAATTACCTTTTAAGCACTATGAAAAGAACATACCAACCAAGCAAAATCAAACGAGCTAGAACTCATGGTTTCCGTTCGAGAAACTCTACACTCGGAGGAAAAAAGGTGCTAAGTAATAGAAGGAAAAAGGGGAGGCTTTCCCTTACAGTCTAAATGAGCCCTAAGCGCTCCATATCATCTAAAGAAGGTTTTAGTGATATTTTCGATAGTCCTGATCAAAAGCATTCCACCAAAAACATATTAATTCTTTCAAAAGATAATGCCTTGGGCTTTTCAAGAATAGGAGTAGCTATTAGGAAGAAGGATAATAGGCTTGCTGTAGAAAGAAACAATATAAAGAGAAAAATAAAAGGAAGTTTTCTTGCAAAGGTTTTAGAATTGCCTCATAAAGATTTTGTCGTGTATGTAAAAAAAAATTTGAAGGGAAAAGAAGAAGAGCTTAAAAAAGATTTAGATAAAATCTGGGAAAAGTTTAAAGACAATAATGATTAACAAAACACTTATAAGGATTATAAAATTTTACCAAAGGTACTTGAGCCCGATGTTAGGCCAAAACTGCAGGTTCCATCCAACCTGTTCGCAGTTTGCGCTTGAGGCTTTGGAGGTTCATGGGACTTATCGAGGCTCGATCCTTGCCATAAAAAGAATCATTAGGTGTAACCCTTGGGGCGGTAGTGGAATAGATAATGTACCTGGAGAATCAAAACATGGACGTGATTAAAACATCCTTGATAATAGGAATCGGCATTACCCTTTATTATCTTCTCTTGCAGTGGCCAATAGATAATGACATCTCTGATAGTTCTTCTCAAGAACAACAAGAAATAAACACTTTTGTTGATAGTGAGCGTTCACTTTCAGAGCCTCTCATCCCTCTTTCACAGACAAGTCAAGAGCCGGCTAAGGTTGCTCAAAAGCTTAAGTATTTTCAAATACAAAATAACGATTTATCTTTATTGGTTGAATCAAGAACAGGAAGGTTTGAGGCTTCGAGTTTAAAAAACATATCGGAACAGAAGGGCTCTGAGGAGAGGTTCAATATATTTGGAAAGACCTATGATGCCAACTCTGGAAGAGAAAATATATATTTTGCAAATAGTGGTTTTTACACCCGAACCCAAGGATATTTAAATCCGCTATTTGAAAAAATAACAGAGCAATCTGGTGTGGGAAATTTAAAAGTTTATATTCTTGAGGGCACATCTGGTGGGTTAAATTTTTCTAGAAAAATAGAAATCGAAAATACTGGTTATTCTATAAAAATTGAAGACACGGTGAACTCAGTTCTGGGTGAAGATATTTCAATAACACCTTATGTGGTTATTGAAAGAGATAGCTCAGCAGTAGAAGAGGGAGGTTTGATGTATACCTATCTTGGCCCTGTCTTTTCATCAACAAAAGATACTTATGAAAAATATGATTTTGATGACATAAGGGAGTCTTCATACCAGAACAAGTCTGTAGGGGGTTGGGTTGCTTTGATACAACATTACTTTTTATCTGCGTGGATTCCAGATCAAAACGAAGAGTACCTCTACCAGGGAAGGTATGGAGAAAATTCTGGAAGATACTCTTTAGGTTACACCTCCAGAGATTCTGTTCTTTCCTACGGCGAGACAGTATCTACAAAAAATACTCTTTATGTGGGCCCTAAACTACCTAAACAGCTTGTTGAAATTGAAGAAAACCTTGATCTAACCGTAGATTACGGTTTTTTATGGTGGTTAGGTAAGCCCATGTATTGGTTTTTAGACCTAGGACACAGTCTTTTTAACAACTGGGGTCTGGCAATTATCTTTCTTACCGTTGCCCTGAAGCTCATTACCTGGCCTCTTTCAGCAAAAGCGTATGTATCAATGGGTAAGATGAGAGAATTAGCACCCAAAATGCAGCTTTTACAGGAGAAACACGGAGATAACAGGCAGGCAATGAGCCAAGAATTAATGGAAGTGTATAAAAAAGAGGGTGTAAATCCGCTCGGAGGGTGCTTACCGATGCTGGCTCAAATGCCCTTTTTCCTGGCATTCTATTGGGTTTTGCTCGAAACCGTTGAATTGAGGCACTCTCCCTTCTTTTTATGGATAGACGACTTATCCGCCATGGATCCTTACTTTATTCTTCCTATTCTTAATGGTGCTGGCATGTACCTCTCACAAAAACTAACACCGACTCCACCCAACGCAGACCCTATGCAAGCTCAGATGATGAAGTTCTTCCCTCTTATTTTTGCTGTTATTTTTGCATGGTTCCCGTCAGGCTTAGTTTTGTATTGGCTTGTGAATATGATTATTCAAATATTTCAGCAGTGGTGGTATTCAAGAGGCACCAGGCATGGAACTGGGTCGGTTGGCTCTGGCTGACAAGCTTTATCTGTTTTGGGTAAAAATAGAACAATTATTGCTCCTGCTACTGTTCCGGGAAGAGGTGGTGTCTCAATAATTAGAATGTCTGGAGAGCTTTCTAAGAGCATAGCAGAAGGTATGTGTGGGGAACTCGCAGAGGCCTGGCGCTTTAAGCGTTGTTCTATAAAGTCACGGGGCGGATCTAAAATAGATGATGGTATGGTTGTTTTTTTTAAATCTCCTAACTCTTACACAGGAGACGACGTGGTTGAGTTCCACTGTCATGGGAATCCAACTATAGTGAATTTGGTGGTAGAAGAGGCCGTTAATCGTGGTGCGGTAGTAGCTGAGCCTGGAGAGTTTACAAAAACTGCTTTTCTGAACGAAAAAATTGATCTAGTTCAAGCTGAATCTGTAGCTGATTTAATAAATGCTCAAAGCAAAACTGCTGTTGTGGCCGCTAACTCTTCACTCTCGGGGCAATTTTCTGAACAAATAAATTGGTTGCTTGATGGGATTGTTAAAGCAAGAGTTGTTGTTGAGGCAAATATAGATTTTCCAGAAGAGGAGGTTGATGGTTCGGTTCTTGAGTCTGTCAAAGAAGAGCTCCAAGGCTTTCACGCCGAGATAAATAAATTGCTATCTCGAGTAAAAGAAGGGGTGAAGTTAAGAGATGGTTATTCGGTTGCTATTGTGGGCCCTCCGAACGCAGGCAAATCTTCTTTGTTGAACCTCTTGGCTCGCGAAGATCTGGCAATCACTTCTGAAGTTCCTGGAACTACGCGCGACTTGGTAAAAACTTCAGTGAATGTCGGGGGTGTCCTCATAGAATTCGTTGATACAGCAGGAGTCAGGCATAATCCTGAAGGACCCATTGAAGAAGAGGGTATACAGAGATCAAAAGAAGCTATTAAGAAATCAAACTTAAGCCTCTTGGTACAAGATGCAACGTCCATTCAAGGGTTTGATGTGGGCTTGGGTGATTCTTTGACTGTGTTAAATAAATCTGACTTGCTTGAAGGTGAGTTTTCTAATGAAGATAACATTTTCTACTTGTCGTGCTCTACTGGTGAGGGGGTTGAGGAATTACTCAGAGCATTAATTTTAAGATTAGGGATAGACGAGGGAGAAGAAACTGTCTTTCTGTCCAGACAAAGACATGAGATTTCTTTAAGAAGTGGTGGTCTTTTTTTAGAAGAAGCCATAATGTCTTTGGGTGAGGGGCAAGTGTTAGAGTTGGTTGCAGAAAGCTTGAGATCGTCTCATGCGGCCCTTGGTGACATAATAAGGCCTATGAGTGCTGATGATCTTCTGGGTGAAATTTTTTCGGAGTTTTGTATAGGTAAATAACTGTTCAAACGTTGTTGAAAAATTTTTTTAATTTGTGTCTATTTTTTTTTATTAACTAAATATACAAATCAATAAAGAGCATATATTTTGGTTTTATACAGCTTCATTATCCGATGTGTATCAATGAAATTAAAGGGTTGCAATAGTTTTCCACAAGCATTGAGGTCCCTAATAATAACTAAGTAAGTTAAAATACAGATATCATAAAAAACAAATTGATTTTTTTAAACTGTGGATAAGTACGATGTAATAGTCATAGGTGGGGGGCACGCGGGTATTGAGGCCGCAGATGCGTGTTCTAGGTTCGGTGTAAACACCTTACTTATTACTCACGATAAAACAAAGATTGGTGAAATGTCGTGCAACCCTGCAATTGGAGGTATAGGTAAAAGTCACCTGGCAAAGGAAGTTGACGCTCTTGGGGGCTTGATGGCTCGAGCGACAGATAAGGCGGGCATACACTATCGTGTGCTTAATTCCACTAAAGGGCAAGCCGTGAGGGCCACTAGAGTGCAAACCGATAGAGAGCTTTATAAAAATGCAATACAAAACTTTCTGTCTTCTTCTGCCAACCTCACGATTAAAGAAGGCTCAGTTGTTGACCTGGACATTGATGATTCAATCATTCAGTCTGTTATAACCGAAAAAGGGGAGAGACTTTTTTCTAATTCAGTAATTTTAACAACAGGAACTTTTCTAGGAGGGGTAATGCACACTGGTCTGGAGCAATCTTCGGGCGGGCGAATGGGGGATCCCTCTAGCGATAAACTTGCTCAAAAACTTAGAGGTTTAAATTTAAAAGTTGGCAGATTAAAAACGGGAACACCCCCCAGACTGAATAAATACTCCATAGACTGGTCTCTTCTTTCACCGCAACCAGGCGATACCCCAACACCACTTCTCTCTTATACTTCCCTAGCTAGTGAAAGACCCGAGCAGTTAAATTGTTACATGACACGCACTAACCAAACAACGCACCAAGTAATATTAAATCACCTTGACGAATCACCGATGTATTCAGGTGTGATCGAGGGTGTAGGACCAAGGTATTGCCCCTCTATTGAAGATAAAGTTATGAGATTTTCAGAAAGAGATTCTCATCAGATATTCGCTGAGCCGGAAGGACTCAATTCAGATCTAATTTATCCAAACGGCATTTCGACAAGCCTACCTTTGAGGGCCCAAGAAGAGCTCATAAAATCTATTAAAGGCTTTGAAAACGCAAAAATAGTAAGACCCGGGTATGCAATAGAGTATGATTTCTTTGACCCCACAGGCTTGAAACACTCTTTAGAAACAAAGACAATCTCAGGTTTGTTTTTTGCGGGTCAAATTAATGGAACCACAGGATACGAAGAAGCGGCAGCTCAGGGCATAATGGCAGGAATTAACGCATCCCTTAGGGCAACCAACCAAGAAGCATTCGAACTACAAAGAGATGAGGCCTATATAGGGGTGTTAATAGATGATTTGGTTAGCCTTGGCACAAAAGAACCTTATAGAATGTTTACCAGTAGAGCAGAATATAGACTGATACTTAGGGAAGACAATGCAGACATGCGCTTAACAGAAAAAGGTAGAAAGCTCGGCATAGTTTCAGACTTGTTGTGGAAAAAATATCAAGACAAAAGAGACGCCACAACCCAGGAAATCCTAAGATTAAAAAAATATAAACTTAATCCAAACACACCAGAAGCCAAAAAAATAAAAGAACAAACAGGCGAGTGCATTTCAAAAAACATTAGCCTCTTCGAAATGTTAAAACGCCCCAAAGTTCTTCATTCACACTTGCCACAAGGAAAAATACCACTTGCTCTGAACGCAGTAGACGAAATAGAGGCTTCTGTTAAATACGAGGGGTATATAAAAAGACAAAAAATCGATATAGAGAGACTGCAAAGAAACGAAAACACCCCAATCCCACAACATATAGACTACGAGAAAGTGGTTGGGCTATCTAATGAAGTAAAACAAAAACTATCTGAAGCAAGGCCAGGAAGCTTAGCACGGGCCTCAAGACTGCCAGGCGTCACTCCTGCAGCAATCTCTTTACTGATGATCTACTTGAAAAAGGAAAGACAGGCTGTTGGGTAAAGACCAAAAACACCTGTTGGCAGAATATAAAGCCCACCTCGTTGGCTGGAACAAAACCCACAACTTAATATCTAAAAAAGAAGCCCTAAATATCGATGATCACATAGCAGATTCTTTGATAATTTCTCCCTTGTTAAAAAAAAGTATAGTTGATCTAGGTAGTGGAGGCGGGCTTCCGGGCATACCGCTTGCAATCACCAACCCCAATAAAGAATTTTATTTAATAGAAAGCAATACCAAGAAATCATCATTTTTATTGCACACCACTACTCGTCTGGGTCTAAAAAACACAAGCGTGATAAACCAAAGGATCGAAAAAACAGAAAAAAAAACCTTTCCTGAATCATTTGATATAGTCTGCAGAGCAGTAGGCTCTACAGAGTTAATCATTGGCTTAACAGCCCCCTTACTCCAAAAAAGAGGAGTAGAGCTCAAGCTCATGAAGACCCAAGAACAATTTGATCAGGAAAGAATACCGCCCGGTTATCTTTTAAAAAAAATTGACAAATTTCCTTCAAAAGCGAAAGACAAGACGCGTATCTTGGTTACAATAGAAGTTGAACAAAACAATGGTTAATACATTAGTTATAGCAAACCAGAAAGGAGGTGTTGGCAAGACAACCACTGCTGTAAACCTGGCGGCATCTTTGAGCGCAATGAAACGAGCCGTCCTGTTGGTAGATCTAGATCCGCAGGCAAATGCAACCACCGGATCTGGAATAAAAAAGTGTGATCAAACCAAAGGGTCAGCTGCAGCTTTAATGGGCACACAAGGGGAAGTTGTTTTTGGAACAGAACTGGGTTACGACATTATGCCATCAGGTCCGGAGCTAATAGCTGCAGAATCTTTTTTAAGAGGTGGCGGTGACCAAGAAAGAGCCCTTTTAAACTACCTAACCGACATCAATGAAAAGTACGACTACATAATAATCGACTGCCCGCCCTCTTTAAATTTATTAACTCTCAACGGTTTAAGAGCTGCCAAAGATTTACTCGTTCCAATGCAGTGTGAATATTTTGCTCTTGAAGGCTTGGCTGGACTTTTAGAGACTGTAGGACAATTAAATGATAGCACCGGCCACAACCTCCAATTGAAAGCCGTTGTAAGGACCATGTTTGACCCTCGCAATAAGCTCGGCCAACAGGTAACAGGAGAGCTACAAAAACATTTTTCCAGCGAACTGTACTCAACAGTCATTCCTAGAAATATAAAATTAGCAGAAGCCCCTAGCTTTGGTAAGTCCGTTCTATCTTATGAGCCTAACGCCAAAGGCTCTTTGGCTTATCTTGCCCTGGCAGGAGAATTGATTGGCAAGATGGAAGAACAGTATAGCGATAAAGCTCATGAACAAAGACAAATCTAGCCTAGGAACCGGACTAGACTCTCTTTTGGGAGACAGACCCAAATCCGATGGAGTTTCGGTTACCCAGATTCCGTTAGACGATCTTGCTCCCGGGCAGTATCAACCCAGAAAAAAAATGCACAAGTCTACTCTTGAAGAGTTGTCTCAAAGCATAAAAGAACAAGGAATTCTTCAGCCATTGGTTGTAAGGAGGTTAGCCTCAGGAAGGTTTGAGATAGTTGTTGGTGAGAGAAGGTGGAGGGCGGCTCAACTCGCTGGTATTGGTTCCGTTCCAGCCATCATAAGAGACCTTAATAACGATGAAACTGCCAAAATTGCTCTAATTGAAAACCTTCAAAGAGAGGACCTTAATGCTCTTGACCAGGCTAGGGGCCTATTGAGGCTTCAAGGAGAGTTTAATCTCTCACAAGAAGAGCTTGGGGCTGCAGTTGGAAAATCTCGCTCAACAGTAACCAACCTTTTGAGGCTTCTATCGCTAAGTCCTGAAGTTCAGTCTTTATTAGAAGAGGGAAAAATTGAAATGGGCCATGCTAGAGCGCTTTTAACATTAACTGAAGATGCCCAACTTCAATGTGCAAAGAGAGTGGTTTCAGAATCACTTTCAGTAAGAGAGTGTGAAGCTATTGTTGGAGGCTTGTCTGGCAATAAAAAAAAGACTGTTAAATCAAAAACCCAACGAGACCCGAATATTGTGTCGCTTGAAAAAGAATTATCTGAAACACTCGGCTCGCCTGTAGAAATAAAACACAGCACGAAGGGCTCTGGTAAAATAATAGTGAGTTACAAAAATCTTGATACCCTAGAGGGTGTGTTAGATAAATTAAAATCTTAAAAAAGTAACAAATTCTTCTTTCACTAAAGCTCTTCCGTAACTATAATTGCCGCGCCCAATAAAATCCCGATGGCTAGTAAAGAACTAAACTCAACAGATTATATAGAACACCACCTTACCAACTTAACATATGGTAAATGTCCTGATGGAACATGGAGTTTTGCCGAAGTTCATGGAAAGAGCCAGGTTGCAGGTACAGAGGCTAGTTGCAACATCAACGAAATGGGTTTTTGGGCTTTTCAGGTAGACACTTTGTTTATGTCAGTTCTCTTGGGCATGGGAATGATTTTTTTTATGAGAAGAGTCGCGAAAAACGCCAGCTCGTCCAAACCAGGACGTATCCAAAATGCGGTGGAATACTTAGTTACTCTAGTAAGGGACCAAGTTCAGGATAATTTTACTGCCGACAAAAACCCCCTAATGGGGCCTCTGGCTCTGACCATCTTTGTTTGGGTTTTTTTAATGAATCTAATGGACCTAATTCCCATTGATCTTGTGCCTTGGATGGCAAACGGGTTTACTGCGCCTAATGCTGAGGGCGGAGCAATACATTACTTTAAGGTATTGCCCGTAGCAGATATCAACGCACCGATGGGCATGGCATTGGGGGTCTTAATTTTGATTCATTATTACAGTATAAAAAACAAAGGGCTCGGTGGCTTCTTAGCAGAATTGACTTTCCAGCCCTATGGTAAGTGGATGGCACCGATAAATGTAATATTCGAAATACCTGGATTTTATGCGAAACAACTAGCCCTGGGCCTGAGGTTATACGGAAACCTTTTTGCCGGAGAAATGATCTTTATATTAATCGCATTATTTTTTGGTGGTTTTTTTAGTTCAATCACAGGAGTCCTTGCAGGTGTTGCAGGGCTTGCGCTCAACTTCATTTGGGCCGTATTTCATATTTTGGTTGTTATATTACAAGCATTTTTATTTATGGTTTTAACCCTCGTATACCTACAACAGGCACACGAGCATCATTAATTTTTTTATCTAAGGAGAATAAAATGGAAGAAGCAGAAGCTATAAGAAGGGTCGCAGGAGCCCTACTAACAGGAGGAGGCGCTATTGGTGTCGGAATCGGTGTTGGTCTAATTACTGCAAAATACCTAGAAGGAATCGCAAGACAGCCTGAACTTCAGCCTTACCTTTTTACACAGCTGCTAATTGGTATGGGTCTAGTAGATGCGATACCCATCGTTTCGCTTGCGATCGGTCTTTTATTCTTATTTACATAAAAATAAGCCCGGAGTTTTGTAAATGAATTTTAACGCCACATTATTCGGACAGCTTTTAGCCTTTGTATTTTTTGTGTGGTTTACCATGCAATACGTATGGCCTTTTATTCTTGAGGCACTTGAAGAGAGAGAAAAAGAAATATCTGATGGTTTGGAAGCTGCCAGCCGAGGAAAGCGAGAGCTTGATGAAGCTCATCAGAAAAAAGCTGAAATTTTAGAAGAGGCCAAGAAAGAGGCTGCTGATTTAGTCAATCAGGCAAATGCTAGAGCAAATCAGCTGGTGGAGGATGCAAAATCTACTGCACACGAAGAAGCTGAAAGGATAAAAGTTTCCGCTCAAAGCGACCTAGATCAAGCTGCAAAAAGAACCAAGGAAGAATTGAGGTCTGAAGTAGCGGCCCTAGCCGTTGCGGGGGCTGAAAAAATTCTAGGCTCAGAGATTGATAAAGATAAAAACTCTCAAATTATTGATCAAATAGCTCAGGAGTTATAACTTTGAATTTCGAGACCATAGCAAGACCATACGCCCAGGCGATCTATGACCATTCTAAGGGGTGGGAAAAGGATCTTGGTCAGCTTGAGCTTGCTCTAGAGACACCTGAAGTACAACAGCTGATAGATTCTCCTAAGCTCGCTTATAAGGAAAAGACTGAAGTGTTTCTCTCCTTATTTGAAGGCCAAATTGAAAGCAAAACCAGCAACTTCATTAAAGTGTTAGGTGAGTCTAAAAGAATTTCTCTTCTTCCACACATCTCCAAAGAATACAGAAAGTTGTTATCGGGAACAAAAGGCTCTAGCGAGGTTTTAATCACGTCTGCTTTTGAGTTAACAGATGAGCAATTAAAAAAAGTTACAGACTCCCTAAAAGGAAGATATGGAGATTCATTAACAGTGGAACAAGTAATAGATAAAAGTTTAATAGGTGGTTTTTCTATCAAATGCGGTGACGAAGTTACAGATTACAGCGTTAAAGGAAAGCTTGAAAAATTAAGAAATCAAATCAAATAAAAAAATGGAAGAATTAAACCCATCAGAAATTAGTCAGGTCATCAAACAGAAAATTGATGCCCTTGATACCGCCTCCACTCCTAGCAATGAAGGCACAATCGTTTTCCTTGCAGACGGTATTGCGAGAATACACGGTCTTGGCGAAGTCATGAATGGTGAGCTTATAGAGTTTGAACATGGCGTCATGGGAATGGCGCTTAATTTAGAAGTTGACTCTGTTGGGGCTGTTATCTTGGGAGATTACAAGTTACTGGCAGAGGGGGGCTCTGCTAAGTGTACTGGAAGAATTTTAGAGGTCCCCGTTGGAGAGGCTCTTATGGGTAGGGTTGTGGACGCACTAGGCAACCCAATTGATGGTAAAGGCGAAGTGCAGACAGATCAAACCGCCCCAGTAGAGAAAGTCGCTCCTGGGGTTATTTCAAGAAAGTCTGTAGATCAACCGGTGCAACTGGGCATAAAGGCGGTTGACAGCATGGTTCCTATTGGAAGAGGTCAGCGTGAATTGATCATTGGAGACAGACAGACCGGCAAAACCGCTATCGCCATTGATGCAATAATCAATCAAAAAGACACTGGCGTTAAGTGTATATATGTGGCCATAGGACAAAAGCAATCTTCAATTGCCCAGGTGGTTAGAACTCTTGAGCAATATGGCGCAATGGAAAACACAATTGTTGTAGTGGCTGCAGCGGCTGATCCTGCACCCATGCAATATATTGCCCCTTTTGCAGCTTGTTCCATGGGCGAGTATTTCAGAGATAGGGGAGAGGATGCTTTAATTATCTACGATGACCTTTCTAAACAAGCCGTTGCATATAGACAGATGTCTCTTTTGCTAAGAAGACCGCCCGGAAGGGAGGCTTATCCTGGTGATGTTTTCTACCTTCACTCAAGATTGTTAGAAAGAGCCGCAAGGGTGAATGAGGAATATGTAGAGAATCACACAAATGGTGAGATAAAGGGAAAAACCGGTTCGTTGACTGCACTACCAATCATCGAAACTCAGGCTGGAGACGTTTCAGCGTTTGTTCCTACGAACGTAATTTCTATAACCGATGGACAAATTTTCCTAGAGTCGTCTCTATTTAGTTCAGGATTAAAGCCAGCTATGGATCCTGGTATTTCAGTTTCAAGGGTAGGTGGTGCTGCTCAGGTTCCCATAATTAAAAAGCTTGGCGGAGGAATTAAAACAGCCCTCGCTCAATATAGAGAGTTAGAGGCTTTTGCCCAGTTTGCTTCAGATCTTGACGAGGCATCCAAAGAACAATTAGAGCATGGTGTAAGGGTTACAGAGCTGACGAAACAAGATCAGTTTTCACCAATGTCTGTAGCTGAAATGGGCCTAATGTTATACACAGCTAATGAAGGGTATCTAAGGCAGGTTGAGGTCGAAAAAATCAAAGACTTTGAAAAGAGCTTGATAGCCTATATGAATTCCGAGCATAAAGATCTTATGGACAAGGTATCAGAGACCGGAGAATATGGAGACGATATTCAAAATGCCTTCAAAGAAGCCTTAGACAAATTCATGGAAACACAAACCTGGTAGGGATTAATGGCTAACAGTAAAGAAATAAAAGTACAGATCGCCAGCATAGGTAATACTCAAAAGATTACCAGCGCAATGGAGAAGGTCGCTGTTAGCAAAATGAAAAAGACTCAAGACAAGATGCTTAAAGGCCGCCCTTACAGAGATCGTATGCTGGGCGTGATTAGTCACCTTGCCAAAGGACAACCAGAGTACAAGCCCAAGTACATGGAAGAGAGGGATGTAAAAAAGATCGCCATTATAGTTATTAGCTCTGACAAAGGTCTTTGTGGTGGGCTTAATGCCAATCTGCTCAGGGATGTAACTCGCTTCGCTTCTGAACAAGCTTCTTCTGGAAAAGAAATTTCATATTCGCTGATTGGAACTAAAGCTCAATCTTTCTTTAGGTCATTTGGTGGAAATGTAATTTCTGCAACAGAAAAACTGGGGGATGATCCCTCTATTGAGCAGCTGGTCGGTTCTATGAAAATTTTATTAGATGCTTTTTCTGAGGGTGAAATCGATAAGGTCTATTTGGCTAGCAATAGCTTTGTAAACACAATGACCCAACAGCCAGAAATAAATCAACTTCTACCTCTAAGCAAACTAGAGGATGAAGAAGATGAGGGCTCAAATAAAGAAGCCCCTAGGTGGGATTACATTTATGAGCCTGATGATTCAAGACTTTTGTTAGATGGATTAATGGAGAGATATATAGAGTCTCTTCTTTATCAGTCTGTAATAGAAAATATTGCGTGCGAACAGGCCGCTAAGATGGTGGCAATGAAAAGTGCTACGGATAATGCGGGATCTCTTATAGAGGAACTGCAACTTGTTTATAACAATGCCAGGCAGGCAGCAATTACTCAGGAAATATCCGAGATAGTTGCAGGTGCCGAGGCAATTTAATACTGGAAATAAATATGAGTAATGGAACAGTAATACAAATAATTGGAGCGGTAATTGACGTCGAGTTTCCAAAGGAAAACTTACCTAAAATCTATGACGCACTAACTGTTGATGAAACTGGACTTGTTTTAGAAGTGCAACAGCAATTGGGTGACGGTGTTGTAAGGACAATTGCAATGGGTGCTTCAGAAGGGCTCAAAAGAGGTGTATCAGTTACCAATACCGAAAATCCAATATCTGTCCCTGTTGGAGAGGCAACGCTTGGAAGGATTATGAATGTTCTGGGTGAGCCAATAGATGAAAAGGGTCCTGTAGATGCAAAATCTGCAATGCCGATACATAGAAACCCACCTTCATATGAGGATCAGGCAGAGACAACGGAACTTTTAGAGACGGGCATCAAGGTAATTGATTTAATTTGTCCTTTCGCTAAGGGCGGAAAGGTCGGTTTATTTGGTGGTGCCGGAGTGGGAAAAACGGTAAATATTCAAGAGTTAATAAGAAATATTGCTTATGAGCATAGTGGATATTCGGTTTTCGCCGGTGTGGGTGAGAGAACCCGTGAAGGAAATGATATGTATCATGAAATGATTGAGGGTGGCGTTTTGGATAAGGTTGCTCTTGTGTACGGACAAATGAATGAGCCTCCTGGAAACAGACTTAGAGTTGCTCTTTCTGGACTCACAATGGCAGAAAATTTTAGGGATGAAGGTCGAGATGTTCTTTTATTCGTAGACAATATCTATCGATATACTTTGGCTGGAACAGAATGTTCAGCCTTGTTAGGTAGGATGCCATCTGCGGTTGGATATCAGCCTACACTTGCAGAAGAAATGGGTGTACTTCAAGAAAGAATTGCTTCCACCAAAACTGGATCAATCACTTCTGTTCAGGCGGTTTACGTTCCTGCAGATGATTTAACTGATCCGTCACCAGCAACAACATTTGCTCACCTAGATGCGAACGTGGTTTTATCTAGACAAATTGCTTCTCTAGGAATCTACCCTGCTGTTGACCCTTTAGATTCAAATAGCAGACAGCTTGAGCCTGCCGTCGTAGGTCAAGAGCACTATGATGTTGCCAATGCCGTAAAGCAACAGCTGAATAGATATAAAGAATTAAAAGACATCATTGCCATCTTGGGAATGGACGAGCTATCTGAAGATGACAAGTTAGTTGTTGCCAGAGCAAGGAAAATAGAGAGATTTCTGTCCCAACCCTTCTTTGTGGCAGAAGTATTCACTAATGCTCCAGGAAAATATGTGCCACTTAGCGAAACGATTCGAGGGTTTAAAGGAATTGTTAATGGAGACTATGACGATATACCTGAGCAAGCTTTTTACATGACCGGTAATATTGATGAGGTTGTTGAAAAGGCTAAAACCGAAGCCGCTTAATCTATGTCAACTATCCAGTGCAATATAGTTAGTCCAGAAGGAGAGCTTTTCTCTGGACCTGTCGAGCTATTGAGTGCTGAAGGTGGTGCTGGAGAAATTGCCATTACACCGAGGCATGCCCCGCTTCTAACAAACCTAAAACCTGGTCCGGTTAAGCTTGTTTTGGAAGGAGGCGAAGAAGAGATATTTTTTGCTTCAGGTGGATTTCTAGAAGTACAGCCTGGAGAGGTAACCCTTTTAACAGATGTTGCCGAGAGAGCTGATGACATAGACTCGGCAGCCGCTGAAAGAGCAAAAGAATTAGCAGAAAGAGAACTAGAAGACCAAAAATCAGAGATGGATTATTCCATGGCATCAGCACAACTAGCTGAGGCAGCTGCCAGGTTAAAAGCCTTGCAGAAACTGCGTAAGAAGTAGTTAAATAAGAAAAACCACTTGGGGCGAATGCGCCATTGTTCCAATGAATATAGATTTTATAATTTTAGCTGCCGGTAAAGGCACAAGGATGGGGGGAGATTCTCCCAAAGTGCTTGCGAGTTTAGCAGGCAAGCCCATGATCCAGCACCTTATCGATACGGTCGATTCATTCC
>CACGNN010000005.1 GCA_902574355.1 uncultured SAR86 cluster bacterium
GTTTGTAAGGCATATAACGCAGACTTTGATGGAGACCAGATGGCTGTTCATGTTCCTTTAACATTGGAGGCACAACTAGAATGTAGAGCTTTGATGATGGCTACAAACAATATACTCTCACCGTCAAATGGAAAGCCCATTATCGATCCTTCACAAGATGTAGTTCTAGGCCTTTATTATATGTCTAGAGAAAAGATCAATGATCTAGGTGAGGGAAGGATCATGTCTTCACCAGATGAGGTAAATAGAGCTTATTATTCTGGAACCGTGGGTCTTCAGGCTAAGATAAAGGTTAGATTAAAACCTAATAAACTAGATGATGAACCTTCTCAGATAGTAGAAACAACTACTGGAAGAACTCTTCTCTATGAACTTCTACCTGAAGGAATGTCCTTTGATCTTGTAAACAAAACATTGGATAGCAAACAGATCTCTTCACTAATCGATTTTGTATATAGAAAAGCTGGTTTAAAAAGTACAGTTATTTTCGCCGATAGACTCATGTATATGGGCTATGAATTTTCAACTAAATCAGGTTCTTCTATTGGAATAGATGATTTCGTTATTCCTGACGACAAACAAAAAATAGTTAGTGAAGCCGAACAGGAAGTTAAGGATATTGAGTCACAGTTTGCTTCGGGACTTGTCACAAAAGGCGAAAAATATAATAAAGCAATTGATATATGGACAAGAGCAAATGAAATGATTGCTAAGTCTATGATGGACAATATTTCTCAAGAGGAAGTTCAAGATTCAGAGGGTCAGAAAATTCTTTCTGATTCATTTAACTCAGTCTTTATGTATGCAGATTCTGGATCTAGAGGATCACCAGCACAAATAAGACAATTAGCTGGCATGAGAGGTTTACTTGCTAAACCTGATGGATCGATAATTGAGACTCCTGTCACCTCTAACTTCAGAGAAGGCCTGACTGCTCAGGAATATTTTATTTCAACCCATGGTGCTAGAAAAGGTCTTGCAGATACGGCTCTCAAAACAGCTAACTCTGGATATTTAACTAGACGCTTAGTCGATGTTGCTCAAGATATGGTTGTGAGTGAAGAAGACTGTGGAACTGAGAATGGTATATTAATGAGGCCTATAATCGACGGAGGTCAAGTTCTTGTTCCTCTTGGGGACAGAGTACTAGGAAGAACTGTTGCTATAGATGTTATGTCACAAGATGGTAATGAAGTTCTTCTAGAGAAAGGAACTTTAATTGATGAAGATATCGTTGATAGTTTAGATGAAAAAAATATCTATGAAATTAAGGTAAGATCTGCAATTCACTGTGAAACAATTCATGGTATATGTGCAAAATGTTACGGCCGAGATCTCGGAAGAGGTCATAAAGTAGATATAGGCGAGTCAGTTGGAATTGTTGCAGCGCAATCAATTGGAGAGCCAGGTACTCAGCTAACTATGAGAACATTTCATATTGGAGGAGCAGCCTCAGGAACTTCAGCTGAAGACAATGTTGAAACTAATTTTCCTGGAAAAGTTGTGTACAGTACTAGAACTGTTAAGAAGAAGGATGGAACTTTCATTACTCTAGCTCAGTCTTCCCAAATAAATGTTATTGATGACAGAGGAATGGTAGTGGAAAGTCATAAAGTTCCCTACGGTACAGTTCTAAATTATTCTTCTGACAGTAAAGTCGAGGCCGGGGATGTATTAGCAAAATGGGATCCGCTTACAAGACCTGTTGTAGCAGAAGTCGCTGGTAAGGCAAAATTTGTTGACATCGAAGATGGTATAACTGCTAGAGTTAAACAAGATGATGTAACTGGATTAAGTAATATTGAAATCATAGATGTTACGGAAAGACCTAAAGGAGAAGCCCAGGATAAACGTCCAGCTATCCATATAGTTGATGGTAGAGGTAAAGAAAAGACTCTCCCCGATTCTGAAGCTCCTGCTGTTTATACTTTACCTGGAAATGCATTTTTACAACTTACAGATGGTCAAGACATTGAAGTTGGTGGAGTTATAGCAAGAATATCTCAGGCATCCACTAAAACAAAAGATATCACAGGTGGTCTTCCTAGAGTTGCAGATCTGTTTGAAGCTAGAAAGCCTAAAGAACAGGCAATTTTAGCTCAGGAGTCCGGAATTGTATCTTGGGGTAAACCAACCAAAGGTAAAGAAAGATTAATCATTACTGATGAAGATGGAAACGAAAATGCTACTCTTATACCTAAAACAAGGCATATAAATGTATTTGAAGGTGAAAGAGTTCAAAAAGGAGATATAGTTTCTGACGGAGCAATGAGCCCACATGATATTCTAGCCTTAAGAGGACTTGAAGAGCTTACTGAATACATAGTAGACGGTATTCAAGAAGTTTACAGACTTCAGGGTGTCAGTATCAACGATAAACATATTGAAGTGATCTTAAATCAAATGCTTAGAAAAGTTGTGATAACTGATCCTGGCGATTCTGAATTAATCCTCGGAGAGCAAGCAGAATTTTCTAAAGTAAGCGAAATTAACTTATCGTTGCGAGAAGCAAAAAAAGCTGAAATAAAATTTGATAGAATCCTTCTTGGAATTACAAAAGCTTCACTTGCTACTGAATCATTTATTTCTGCTGCATCTTTCCAAGAGACCACAAGAGTACTTACAGAAGCAGCCACTACAGGAAGAGTAGATCATTTAAGAGGCTTAAAAGAGAATGTTGTTGTAGGCAGGTTAATTCCTGCTGGTTCTGGTCTAGCAAAGCTGAACTCTGAAGTTGAAAATGTTGAAGAGGAATTCGAGATAGATCTTGAAAAGGCACTAAGCGATGCGCTTAATGAAGCTGAGTAATACGTTGACGTGGAACATGCCTCTCTTTACAATTCGCGACCTTTAGAAAAATAATTATGGCAACAGTTAATCAATTAGTAAGAAAACCCCGTAAGAGAAAAGTCTCTAAAACAGACGTGCCTGCATTGAAGGGCTCTCCTCAGAGGAGAGGTGTCTGCACTAGGGTTTACACAACAACCCCGAAAAAACCTAATTCTGCTTTGAGAAAAGTTTGCAAAGTAAGATTAACGTCAGGATTTGAAGTCATCTCTTACATAGGCGGCGAAGGACATAACCTTCAAGAACACTCTGTTGTGCTGATTAGAGGAGGGAGAGTTAAAGACCTTCCAGGAGTTCGATACCACACAGTTAGAGGGACTTTAGATACTGCTGGTGTAGATGATAGAAAACAACGCCGTTCTAAGTATGGCGCAAAGAAGCCTAAGTAGATATGTCTAGAAGAAAAGCAGCACCAAAAAGAAAAATTCTACCTGATCCTAAGTTTGGTAATCTGAAAGTTGCCAAGTTTATGAATCAAATTATGACGGACGGAAAAAAGTCTGTTGCAGAAAAAATTATCTACGGAGCATTTGACGAGATATCGAAGAAATCAGATAAAGAGCCTGTAGAGGTTTTTGAGAAAGCTTTAGAGGAAGTTGGTCCTATGGTCGAAGTAAAAGCTAGAAGAGTCGGCGGTGCCACTTACCAAATACCTATGGAAGTTCGACCTGCAAGAAGAAGCGCATTAGCTATGCGTTGGATAGCAACATATGCCAGATCTAGATCAGAAAAGAATATGACGCTTAGGTTAGCCAATGAGCTCTTAGATGCTTGCGAAGGTAGAGGTGAAGCAGTCAAGAAGAAAGAAGATACACATAGAATGGCAGAGGCAAATAGAGCTTTTTCCCATTTTAGATTTTAATAATTACTTTTTAAAAAAATTATGGCCAGAACTACTCCGCTAGAACTGTATAGAAATATTGGTATTTGCGCGCACGTTGATGCAGGTAAAACTACTACAACAGAAAGAGTTCTCTTTTATACAGGCATATCTCACAAAATAGGTGAAGTTCATGATGGCGCTGCTGTTATGGATTGGATGGAACAAGAACAAGAGAGAGGTATTACTATTACGTCTGCTGCAACGACTTGTTTTTGGGAAGGCACAGCTAAACAGTTTAAGCAGCATAGATTTAACATAATCGACACACCTGGTCACGTTGATTTTACTATTGAAGTTGAACGTTCTCTCAGAGTTTTAGATGGTGCAGTAGTAGTTTTTTGCGGTAGCTCAGGGGTTGAGCCTCAATCTGAAACTGTTTGGAGACAGGCTAATAGATATGAGGTTCCAAGAATCGCATTTATCAATAAGATGGATAGAGCTGGAGCAGATTTCTTAAAAGTTATTGATCAAATGCAAACTAGATTAGGAGCTAACGCAGTTCCCATACAACTAGCTATAGGTGCTGAAGATGATTTTAAGGGTGTTGTCGATCTAATTAAAATGAAGGCCATTTACTGGAATGGTGATGATATGGGCACTACGTTCACGGAGGAAGACATACCGGATGAACTCAAATCTCTAGCTGAAGAATGGCGTGAAAAGATGGTTGAGTCAGCTGCTGAAGCTAACGAAGAGCTAATGGACAAGTATCTTGAGGAAGGTGATTTATCGCCGGAAAATATAAAAACTGGTCTCAGAATCAGAACCTTAGAAAATGAAATCGTACCTTGTCTATGCGGTTCAGCCTTTAAAAATAAGGGAGTTCAAACAATGCTTGATGCAGTCGTAGATTTTCTCCCAGCCCCAAATGAAGTAAAAGCTGTTACAGGTGTTTTAGATAATGAAGAAGAAGGCAGTAGAGATTCTGATGACGAAGCTCCTTTTGCTGGCATAGCTTTCAAAATTGCTACTGATCCTTTTGTTGGTTCCCTTACTTTTGTAAGGGTCTACTCAGGTGTTCTAAATACTGGAGATTCAGTATATCTTCCAATTAAGGGTAAGAAAGAGAGAATTGGTCGAATGCTTCAAATGCATTCAAACAAAAGAGATGAAATCTCTGAAGCAAGAGCTGGAGATATCTGTGCAGTAATAGGCTTAAAAGAAGCAATTACGGGTGAAACTTTATGTGATGAAAAGAACAAAATCACGCTTGAATCTATGAATTTTCCAGAACCTGTTATTTCTGTAGCAGTTGAACCCAAAACTAAAGAGGATCAAGAAAAAATGGGCGTTGCCTTAGGTAGATTAGCTCAAGAAGATCCATCTTTCAGACTAAGAACCGATGAAGAATCTGGACAAACAATTATGTCGGGAATGGGAGAACTTCACCTAGATGTTTTAGTGGATAGAATGAGAAGAGAATTTGGGGTAGAGGCAAATGTTGGAAAGCCTCAAGTGGCTTATAGAGAATCTATAAGGAAGTATGTAGAAGAAGAAGCTAAATTTGTCCGTCAATCAGGCGGAAGAGGGCAATATGGTCACGTATACATCAAGATGGAGCCCTTAGAAGAACAAGATGATGATAAAGATGAAAACTATCAATTCGTAAATGAGATAGTTGGAGGAGCTATACCTCGGGAGTTCATAGGAGCAGTTGATAAAGGCTGTCGTGAACAAATGGAAGCAGGTGTTATTGCCGGGTATCCTCTTGTGAAGGTAAAAGTCACACTATATGACGGTTCTTATCATGATGTTGATTCTAGTGAAGTTGCTTTTAAAGTAGCAGGTTCAATGGCCTTCAAAGGCGGTGCACAAAAAGCAGATCCTGTATTGCTTGAACCTATTATGAGTATTGAAATAGTCACTCCCGAAGAATATATGGGAGATGTAGTCGGCGACTTAAGTAGAAGAAGAGGAGTAGTTCACGGAATGGAGGAAGGGCCCTCTGGAAAGATAGTTTCAGGGGAAGTTCCCCTTGCTGAAATGTTTGGATATGCAACAGATATAAGGTCTGCATCTCAAGGTAGAGCAACCTTTACAATGGAACCTTTGAAGTATTCAGAAGTTCCTTCAAATGTTGCTGAAGCGATAATAAATAAAAACGATTAGTATTTCTTGTTATAAAGTTAGTAAAACCCCTTTTAATATAGGTTTTTTCTACTTTTTTAGTTGACACAAAGGGGTCACAAAACTAGAATCACCGCTCGTTTAGTTGGAGGGGCCTTACACTCGGAATGTTCTGGGGTTAAGGCGAATTAATTTAATAAATCAACCTACACTGTAGGGGGGTTTTTTTACGCTCTGTATTTTAGAGCTTGAAAGGAAAAACATGCAAAATCAAAGCATTAGAATTAGGCTAAAAGCTTTTGACCATAAGCTTATTGACCGTTCTGCTAAAGAGATAGTGGAAACGGTTAAACGTACTGGAGCAAAGGTCAAAGGCCCTATACCAATGCCAGTAAAGAAACATAAGACTACCATCCTAATATCTCCTCACAAAGACAAAGACGCCAGAGACCAGTACGAAATCAGAACTCACAAAAGAACGCTAGATATCCTAGAACCCTCAGAAAAAACACTTGATGCTTTAACAAAATTAGAACTATCTGCTGGAGTGGTTGTGCAAATTAGTTTAGACGAGAACAAATAAAATGAGCATAGGATTGATAGGAAAAAAACAAGGCATGACGAGGCTTTTCACACCTGAAGGTGACGCTTTTGCAGTTAGTGTTGTAAGTGTCAATCCAAATATTATTACTCAAATAAAGTCTGAAGAAGTTGATGGTTATTCTTCCGTGCAAGTGACAACAGGTCAAAAGAAAGACAAACATCTCTCTAAACCTCTATCGGGTCATTACAAAAAAGGGTCAGTAAATCCTGGAGATGGACTCTGGGAATTTAGAGTAAATGTTGAAGATCTCGAGGACTTAAAAATTGGAAGTCAGTTGAACATTGATATGTTTGAAGAAGGCCAAAAGATAGATGTTCAGGGCAAGTCTAAAGGAAAAGGTTTTGCTGGAACTGTTAAAAGATGGAATTTCAAAATGCAAGATGCTACTCACGGAAATTCAATTTCCCATAGGGCACCTGGTTCAATAGGACAGTGCCAAACTCCAGGTAAAGTCTGGAAAGGAAAGAAAATGTCTGGCCACATGGGTGATGAGAAAAAGACAATACAAAATCTCAAAATTGCTTCTGTCGATATGGAGAACAACTTATTACTTATCAAAGGAGCTATACCAGGTCCCACAGGTTCTAATGTAATCCTTAAACCTGCAGTAAAATAATATGGAACTAGAAGTACTAAATCAGAATGGTTCCGGAGACTCGAAAGTTTCTCTGGCTGATAGTGTATTCAATCAAGAATTTAATCAAGATCTGGTTCATCAGCTAGTCAATACTTATATCCATAATAGTCACCAGAGAACTAAAGGACAAAAGAATAGATCGGCTGTTAGAGGAGGAGGTAAAAAGCCTTGGAAGCAAAAAGGTACTGGAAGGGCAAGAGCTGGAACGATAAGGTCTCCAATTTGGAGAGGTGGCGGTATGACATTTGCCCACACCTACAGTGATATCAAACCTAAAAAGATCAACAAAAAGATGTATAGATCTGCTATGAGATCAATTTGGTCTAAGCTAGCTGAAGAGAATAGGCTTGTAGCGGTTAATGATCTAAAAATAGATGAGCCAGTTAAATCTTCTCAAGTAAAAACTATACTTTCAGATTTAGGTCTCAATACGGCTCTAATTGTTCTATCCAGTAGTAATGATAATTTGAATAAAGCTACAAAAAATCTGACTCAATGCAAAGTTCAAACTATCAGTTCAATAGATCCATCAGCTCTGATTCAAGCTGAAAAGGTGGTTGTAACATCAGCAACATTAGAAAAATTAACAGAGGTGCTTTCATAATGGAAACTGAACTTTATTCAGTCATTAAGTCACCTTACTTAACAGAAAAGGTATCTTCTCTAATGGGTGAGTCAAATCAATATGCTTTTAAAGTGGATATAAACGCTACCAAACTTCAAGTAAAAAAGGCTGTAGAAGGTTATTTTTCTGTCAATGTTGAAGATGTGAATATAATTAGAGTTAAAGGAAAAACCAAAAGGTCTAGATACAGAATCAGGAAGAAATCCGACTGGAAAAAAGCTTACGTCAGATTAGCTGACGGTCAATCTATAGAGGTTACTTCAGAATAATGGCTACTCAAATAAAAAAATCAAAACCTACTTCTGCTGGAAGGAGATTTAGATCTTGGGTTTCAAGAGATGAACTTCATAAAGGAGATCCTTATGCTCCTCTTTTAGAGGCAAAAAAACAGAAATCTGGCCGAAATAATCAAGGCCGAATAACCACAAGACATCGCGGGGGCGGGCATAAAAAACATTACAGAATTATTGATTTCAAAAGATTAAAAGACGGTATACCAGCCAAAGTTGAAACAGTTGAATACGATCCTAATAGATCTGCAAATATTGCATTATTATTGTACGCAGATGGAGAAAGAACTTACATAATCTCTCCTGAAGGACTAAATGTCGGTGATACGCTCCTATCCGGTAAAGATTCTCCAATTTCACCAGGAAATTGCATGTCACTTAAAGATATGCCTCTTGGAACTGTTGTTCATGCTATTGAATTATTCCCAGGAAAAGGGGCGCAGATGGCAAGAAGTGCAGGCACATCTGCACAAATATTAGCAATAGAAGGTAGATATGTAACTTTAAGGCTTAGAAGCGGAGAAGTAAGAAGAGTTTTATCTGAATGTAGAGCCACTATAGGTAGCGTATCTAATTCTGAACACTCCCTTCGTTCCATAGGTAAAGCCGGCGCAAAAAGGTGGTTAGGAATTCGTCCTACAGTCAGGGGTGTTGCTATGAACCCCGTTGATCACCCACATGGTGGTGGAGAAGGTAAAACTTCGGGCGGAAGACATCCAGTTACTCCATGGGGTGTTCCCACAAAAGGATACAAAACTCGTAAGAAAAATAAATCCAGCAATCGAATGATTGTAAGAAGAAGAAACTAGAATTATGCCAAGATCGTTGAAGAAAGGACCATTTGTTGATTTACATCTACTTAAAAAGGTAGATCACGCTGTGGCGACTAATGATAAAAAGCCCATTAAAACTTGGTCCCGTAGATCAATGATAACTCCTGACATGGTTGGCCTGAATATTGCTGTGCATAACGGCAGACAACATGTTCCTATTTTCATACAAGAGGATATGGTGGGCCATAAACTTGGTGAATTTGTTTTAACAAGAACATTCAAAATGCACTCTGGAGATAGAAAGTAATAATGAGTCAAGTATCAGCAAAACTTAGAAGTGCGCGAGTCTCTAGCCAAAAAGCTAGACTGGTAGCTAATCAAATTAGAGGAAAACATATTGAAGAAGCTCTTGGTATTCTCTCGTTTGCTCCTCAAAAATCTGCTCATATTATTAAAAAAATTCTTGAATCAGCAATCGCTAATGCCGAGCATAATCAAGGACTAGATATTGACTCATTATTTGTTTCAACTATTGCTGTAGATGAGAGCTTTACCATGAAAAGGGTAAGAGCCAGAGCAAGGGGACGCGCTGATCGATTTTTTAAAAGAAGCTGCAATATAGCGCTTACATTAGAGGAAAAAGGTAAATAATGGGACAGAAGGTACATCCAATAGGTTTTAGGTTAGGAATAACTACTCAACATACTTCTAATTGGTATGCAGAGAAATCTCAATATACTGAAAACCTACTTAAAGATATTGAAGTGAGAGAGCACTTAACTAAAAAACTTTCTCATGCTTCCGTGAGCAGAATAGATATAGAGAGAACAGCTGATAATGCAAGAGTTCTTATTCATACTGCAAGACCAGGCATAGTGATAGGAAAAAAAGGCGAAGATATAGATAAAATGAGAGAAGATATAACCAACAGGATGGGTATACCTGTAACTCTCAGTATTCAAGAAATTAGAAAACCAGATCTAGACGCTAAACTTTTGGCTGAGAGTGTCGCACAGCAACTTGAAAGACGAGTAATGTTTAGAAGGGCAATGAAAAGAGCAGTCCAAAATGCAATGAGACAAGGTGCAGAGGGTGTCAAGATAAGAGTTGCGGGAAGACTTGGTGGCGCTGAAATAGCTAGGGCAGAGATTCAGAAAGAAGGAAGAGTGCCTCTTCATACATTAAGAGCTGACGTAGATTATGGTCTAGCAGAAGCAAATACTACATATGGTGTCATTGGTGTTAAAGCATGGGTTTTCAGAGGAGAGGTACTAGATACCTCTAATAAAGATTCTGACTAAAAGGTAAAAATAATGTTTCAACCTAAAAGAACAAAATATAGAAAACAGCAAAAAGGAAGAAATACTGGGAATGCTCAGAGAGGAGCTACTCTAAGTTTCGGCACCTTTGGTTTAAAAGCAACTCAAAGAGGACAATTAACCTCAAGACAAATAGAGGCTGCCAGGAGGGCAATGACTCGTCATGTTAAAAGAGGTGCAAAAATTTGGATAAGAGTTTTTCCTGATAAACCAATAACTAAAAAACCTTTGGAAGTTAGACAAGGTAAAGGCAAAGGAAATGTTGAATACTGGGTATGTCCAATAAAACCAGGAAAAATTCTATATGAAATGGAAGGTGTAGATGAAGAGCTAGCTAAAGAAGCATTTGCCTTAGCTTCAGCAAAAATGCCAATTTCAACAACTTTTATCAGGAGAGTCTAATGGCAAAAGAGAGCTTATTAGATAGATTAAGAAGTAAATCAACTGATGTGCTTGATGAAGAAGGAAAGCTTAGAAAAGAATTGCTAGAACTTAAAATTAAACATGCATCAGGACAACTGAAAGAAACTCATAAAATTAGAGAGATAAGAAGATCAATTGCACAACTTAAGACTCTAAATAAAGAACAAGAAGCACAAGAAAATAATGACGGATAAAAGAACAAGAACAGAAACAGGCAGAGTGATAAGTTCCTCTCGAGACAAGAGCATTACTGTTCTTGTTGAAAGAAAGGTTAAGCACCCTTTGTATAAAAAGATTATGCGTAGGTCCTCGAAGTTACAGGCACACGATCAAGATAACATCTGTAATGCTGGGGACCTTGTCACAATTCAAGAGTGTAGGCCTATATCCAAGACAAAATCTTGGAATTTATTGAAAGTAGAAGAGAAATCTCAAGAGATATAATTTAAAGATGATACAAGAGCAAAGCTATTTAGAAGTCGCAGATAACAGTGGTGCCAGGAAGCTCATGTGCATAAGAGTCCTTGGTGGATCAAAGAAGAAATTTGCTAAGGTTGGTGATGTAATAAAAGTTACCATTAAAGAAGCAATACCTACTGGTAGAGTAAAAAAAGGTGAAGTTGTTGATGCTGTAATTGTAAGAACAAAAAACAAACTTCGTAGGTCCGATGGATCTGCAATTAGATTTGATGATAACGCAGCGGTATTAATTAATGCTCAAAAACAACCAATAGGAACTAGGGTTTTTGGACCTGTATCAAGAGAACTCCGTAGTGAAGAGTTCATGAGAATAGTTTCACTAGCTCCTGAGGTTTTATAGTTATGAATAAGATAAAGACAGGCGATCAAGTTATTGTCATAGCAGGTAAGGACAAAGGCAAACAAGGCTCAGTGACCAAGATACTTACAAACGGAAGATGCTTTGTTTCTGGAGTTCAAATGGTCAAAAGACATACTAAGCCAAATCCCAATGCAGGTATTGCCGGTGGTGTTGTTGAAAAGGAGGCCTCAATAGACATGTCAAATATATCTATTTTCAATCCATCAACAAAAAAAGCTGACAAGGTACTTATTCAATCTCAAGAAGATGGTTCAAGAAAAAGAGTCTATAAATCTTCAGGTAAGGAGATATAACTATGATGCCATTAAAAGAACATTATAAAACAAATGTGGTTTCTGAACTCAAAGGTAAGTTGGGGCTTGAATCAATAATGGCTGTTCCAAAAGTTACAAAAGTAACTCTCAATATGGGTGTCGGGGAGGCTATGAATGACAAAAAACTTTTAGAACGGGCAGTTGAAGACATGACCCTAATCGCTGGTCAGAAACCATTAGTAACGAAAGCTAGAAAATCAGTAGCTAATTTCAAAATTAGAGACGGGATGCCTATCGGTTGCAAGGTAACTTTAAGGGGTGACAGAATGTATGAATTTTTGGACAGACTTATAGGAATCGCAATTCCTAGAGAAAGAGACTTCAGAGGCCTAGAGACAAAATCTTTCGATGGAAGAGGAAATTATTCTATGGGAATCAAAGAACACATAATCTTCCCAGAGATAGATTATGACAAGGTAGACAAAATTAGAGGAATGGATATATGTATATCTACCTCAGCAATAGATGATGAGTCGGGTGAGGCTCTTCTAAGGGCAATGAAGTTCCCTTTTAAAAGTTAAAGGATAAGTTATGGCTAAAGCATCAATGAAAGCAAGAGAAGAAAGAAGAAGAAAAACAGTTCTAAGGTATGCTGCAAAAAGAGCAGAGTTGAAAGAAATTATTCGTAGTCCAAAGTTCTCTCAAGAAGAGAAAGATGTAGCACAGATAAAACTACAAAAACTGCCTAGAGACGCGAGCCCTGTAAGAATGCAAAGAAGATGTGCTATTACAGGGAGACCACATGCTGTGTATAGAAAATTTGGCCTTGCACGTAATAAATTAAGAGAACTGGCTATGAAAGGAGATATTCCAGGATTAGTTAAATCAAGTTGGTAAAAATAATATGAGTATACAAGATCCAATCGCAAACCTATTCTCAAGCATAAATAATGCTCAAGCTAGGAAAAAGGAGTTTGTGAAAGTCCCTTCCTCTTCTAAGAAGATGGCACTTTTATCTATGCTTAAGCAAGAAGGGTATATACATTCTTACTCTTCTTCTGAAGGATCTAAACCAGAAATAGAGATTAGACTTAAATACTTTGAAGGCGCTCCCGTTATAAAGCAGTTGAAAAGGATTAGTAAACCGGGATTAAGAAGATATTCTAACTACAAAGAACTGCCTGAGATAAATGGCGGCCTCGGAATAGCAATCGTTTCAACAAATAAAGGATTAATGACTGATCAACAAGCCAGAGAAGAAAAGGTTGGTGGGGAATTAATTTGTTCAGTTTTTTAAAAATTATAAAATTATGGCAAGAACATCCTTAAAAGCTCTAGATATACCTGAAGGAGTTACTCTTGAAAATAATCAAGGTGTAATTACTTTTACAGGAAAATTAGGAAATTTATCTTTAGAAGTTCATGAAGATGTGGATATTAATAAAGATGAAGGCACTATTAGTTTTAGCCCCAATAAGGATACAAAAGAATCTCTGGCTATCACCGGAACCATGAGGGCCTTAACTGCTAATTGTATGCAAGGAGTGGCAAAAGGGTTTGAAAAAAAATTAGAAATTAATGGAGTAGGTTACAGAGCTGCTCTTGAAGGTAATTCTATAAATTTGAGCTTGGGTTTCTCTCACCCAATAAAACATGACTTGCCAGAAGGAGTGACTGCAGAACTGCCAAGTAATACAGAAATTATTCTCAAATCTATGGATAAGCAACTTGTTGGACAGGTTGCTGCAGAGATTAGGGATTACAGACCACCTGAACCCTATAAAGGTAAAGGCGTTAAGTATTCCGATGAGAGAATAATAAGAAAAGAATCTAAGAAAGCATAATAAAAGATGGCTATAAAAAATATAAAAAGACTGAAAAGAGCTAAAAAAAGTAGATCTAAGATTGAACTCTCTGAAAATAACAGACTTACTGTTTTTAGATCTAATACGCATATTTATGCACAAATCTTAAATTTTGATGGATCAAAGGTAATTGCCAGCGCTTCTACAACTGAAGCTTCTTTGAAAGCTGGAAACAACGGGAATATAGAAGCTGCCACTAAAGTAGGTAAATTAATCGCAGAAAGAGCAATAGAAAAAGGTGTAAACAAAGTAGCTTTTGATAGATCAGGTTATAAATTTCATGGTCGTGTTAAAGCTCTAGCTGAATCGGCTCGCGAAGCTGGTCTCTCATTTTAGGAAAGAATATGGAAAATACTGCTGTAACAGATAATCTCGGATCAGAAGTTTTAGAAGAAAAATTAGTCCAAGTAAATAGAGTGGCTAAGGTTGTCAAAGGAGGCCGAATTTTCGGATTTACTGCTGTAACAGTTGTTGGTGATGGAAACGGAAAAATTGGTTTTGGGAGAGGAAAGGCAAGAGAAGTACCTATAGCTATACAAAAAGCCTTAGATCATGCCAGAAGAAATATGGTTAGTATTGAATTGAAAGGTGACACTATTCAGTATCCGATAAAAACTAAATTTGGTGCCTCCATTGTTTATATGAAGCCTGCTGCTCCTGGAACGGGAATTATAGCTGGTGGTGCAATGAGAGCTGTTCTTGAATTAGCAGGTGTAAAAGATGTCCTGGCAAAGTGTTATGGCTCTACTACTCCAGTTAACGTTGTTAGGGCAACACTAAAGGCTCTAAGGGAGATGGAATCTCCGGCAAGAGTTGCAAAAAGATTAGGCAGAGGTTAGAAATGGCTGATAAAGATATTACAGTAAAACTTAAAAAGAGCCTAATTGGTTCTAAAGATTATCAGAAACAATCTGTAAGAGGATTAGGCTTGTCTAAGTTAGGGCAAGTTGTGTCAGTCCAAGATACTCCTGAAAATAGAGGAATGATCAATAAAGCTATTCATTTACTAGAAGTTAACTAAAGGTACAGAAATGAAACTCAATGAATTAAAACCAAATCCGAAAAGAGTAAAGGATAGTAAACGTATCGGTAGAGGTCTAGGAAGTGGTTTTGGTAAAACAAGTGGTAAAGGTCACAAAGGTCTTAAATCTCGTTCAGGTGGAAGAGTAAGAATTGGCTTTGAAGGTGGTCAAATGCCGCTGCAAAAAAGGGTTCCTAAGTTTGGTTTTACGTCTAGAAAGAACAGAAATACCGAGCAACTTCGTTTAAGCACTTTAGTTTCTTCTGGCATATTGGAAGTAAGTATAGAAACTTTAATCAAGGCCGACTTAATAAAAAATTCAACCAAAAAAGTAAAAGTATTTTTGGATACCGATTCGTCTACAAAGATGAATCTTAAGGGTATACATACAACAGCTTCAGTTAAGAAATTAATTGAAGAAGCAGGAGGCTCTGTAGAGGTCTAAATATGTCAGTCAATCCTTCAGCTATAGCACAAAATAAAGGTCTTTCCGAGTTGTGGAAAAGACTTCGTTTTGTTTTTATGGCTGTAATCATTTACAGAATAGGAACACATATCCCTATCCCTGGTATAGATCCTGATAAGTTAGCTAATATCTTCCAGCAAAATCAAGGAACTCTATTAGATCTATTCAATATGTTCTCAGGAGGTGCTTTAGAAAGAATGAGCATCATGGCATTAAATATAATGCCTTATATAACTGCTTCTATAATCATGAGTTTACTTGAAGGTACGACACCTTCATTGAAAAAAAGATTCAGAGAAGAAGGCGAAGAAGGTAGGCGATTAAGAACATCCTATGTTAGATATGGAACTGTTTTCTTGGCATTAATACAAGCAAGTGGTCTAGCACTAGGTTTACAGAATCAAGGGTTGGCATTAGAGCCAGGCTTAATGTTCCAAATCATTGCAGTGACATCTTTAGTTTCAGGGACTGTATTTTTAATGTGGCTTGGTGAACTAGTAACTGAAAAAGGAATCGGTAATGGAATTTCTATCATAATATTTTCAAGTATTGTTGCAGGTCTCCCAAGAGCTGTTGGACAAGCATTTGAAGGTGCAAGACAAGGTGATATAAATTTAATTATGCTTCTTTCAATTGCTCTAGTTGCTATTGCTGCTATTGCCTTTATTGTCTGGATAGAAAGAGGACAAAGAAGGATTACTGTCAATTATGCCAAGCGACAGCAAGGAAGGAAAATGGTTCAAGGGCAAGCATCTTATTTGCCTATGAAAATTAATCAGGCAGGGGTTATACCTGCTATTTTTGCCAGCAGTTTGCTACTCTTTCCTGCATCTGCTTCTACTTGGTTTGGTCAAGGGGAAGGGTTTGAGTGGCTGCAAGAAATCGCACTTGCTCTGGGTCCTGGACAACCCTTATATGTCATTCTATTTTCAGTTTTGATTGCTTTCTTTTGTTTCTTTTACACTGCTCTCCAGTTTGATCCAAAAGAAATTTCAGAGAACTTAAGGCGCTCCGGAGCTTATATGCCTGGAATAAGACCAGGAGATCAAACAGCCGATTATATTGATGGTGTCATGACTCGTCTTACGGTCTGGGGCTCAGGCTACTTAATTTTGGTATGTCTTATGCCTCAGTTCTTAATAGTTTCTGCAAATGTACCTTTTTATTTAGGAGGTACATCACTGCTAATCGCTGTAGTCGTTGTAATGGATTTTATGGCTCAAGTTCAATCGCATCTTATGTCGCATCAATATGAATCACTTCTCAAGAAAGCAAATTTAAAAGGATATGGTGGAAACCCCTTAGGTGGTAGATAAAAAAATGAAAGTAAGAGCTTCGGTTAAAAAAATATGCAGAGATTGCAAAATTGTGAAAAGAAAAGGAACACTTTTTGTTATTTGTTCAACAGAACCTAGACATAAACAAAGGCAAGGTTAAAGGAGAAAGTAATGGCTCGTGTAGCAGGTGTAAATATACCAGATAATAAACATGCAGAGATTTCATTAACTTATGTATATGGGATAGGTAAGACTAGGGCAAAGGATATTTGTGGTGTTATTGGTATAGATCCATCAACGAAGATCTCAGATTTATCTGAAGACCAATTAGAGCTTATAAGAGCTGAAGTTGGAAAATTTCTTGTTGAAGGGGATCTCAGAAGAGAAGTAGCAACTAATATAAAACGATTACAAGATTTAGGTACAAATAGAGGTATCAGACACAGAAGACATCTTCCTGTAAGAGGTCAAAAAACAAAAAATAATGCAAGGACAAGAAAAGGGCCTAAACGTCCAATAAGAAGATAAAAATATGGTAACAAAAAAGACAACTAAAAAAAGAGTAAGTGAAGGTATTGCACACATTCATGCTTCTTTTAACAATACTCTAATCAGTATTACAGATAAACAAGGTAATGCAATTGCCCAGTCCAGTGCAGGCGCTCAAGGGTTTAGAGGTTCTAGAAAAAGTACTCCTTTTGCAGCTCAACGAGCCGCAGAAGCAGTTGGAGATAAAGTAAAAATGGTTGGCATCGAGAGCTTGGAAATTCAAGTTAGAGGCCCTGGTTCAGGCAGAGAGTCTGCTATACGAGGTTTAAATTCAAAAGGATTTAAGATAACCAAAATAACTGATGTTACTCCCATACCACACAATGGTTGCAGACCACCTAAAAGGAGGCGAGTCTAATGGCAAGATATATAGGACCTAAATGTAAATTATCCAGAAGAGAAGGGAGAGATCTCCTTTTGAAGAGCGGTATAAGATCTCATGATTCAAAATGTAAATCTGAGACCGTACCTGGTCAGCATGGAAGAACCAGACGCCCAAGAATTTCAGACTACGGTGTTCAACTTCGAGAGAAACAGAAAGTTCGAAGAATATACGGTGTAATGGAAAAACAGTTCAAGACTTATTATAAACATGCAGCTAGAATGAAAGGAGTTACAGGTGATAATTTACTCCAAATCCTTGAAAGCAGACTCGATAATGTAGTCTATCGTATGGGCTTCGCCTCTACCAGATCTGAGGCAAGACAACTCGTAAGCCACAAAGCAATCTTGGTCAATGATAAAAAGGTAAACATACCTAGCTATATGATTTCGCCGGGCGATGTTATTTCACTTACAGAGCGAGCAAAAGGTCAAAACAGAGTCCAACAGGCCATAGAAATTGCCAAAAATAGAGAAGATTGTGATTGGGTAGATGTAAATACATCTAATTATTCAGGGACATACAAAAATATTCCTGAAAGATCTTCACTTGATACCGACATAAATGAAAATTTAATTGTAGAGCTTTATTCAAAATAAAAGAGGAAAAGAAATGACAGATAATTACGATATTATTAAAGATTTTTTAACACCAACTGAAATAGTAGTTGAAGAATCAGGTCCTACAAGATCAAAGATAGTACTTGAACCTCTTGAACAAGGTTTCGGACATACCTTAGGGAATGCTCTTAGGAGAATTATATTATCTTCTATGCCTGGTACAGCTGTATCAGAGGTTAAAATTGATGGTGTACTTCACGAATATAGCACTATAGAGGGTGTGCAAGAAGATGTGATCGATATCTTATTAAACTTAAAAGACCTTTCAGTGAGACTAACTGAAGTGGAAGATGCTGAATTAACTCTTTCAAAATCTGGAAGTGGAGTTGTCACTGCAGCCGATATAGAACTATCAACAGGAGTTGAAGTTATCAATCCAGATCATCATATTGCTACTTTAAATGAAGAAGGCTCTATAAATATGACAATGAAAGTAACACGAGGCAGAGGCTTTGTACCTGTTAGACCTCTTGACGAAGACGAAGGCCAAGAAACCGGACTTCTAAGATTAGATGCAACTTACTCACCTATTAAAAGAGTGACATACCAGGTAGATAATGCCAGGGTTGAGCAAAGAACTAATTTAGATAGGCTTACAGTAGATATTGATACAGATGGAACTTTAGAAGCTGAAGAGATTTTAAGAATATCGGCAACCATTCTCCAGCATCAATTATCCGCTTTTGCTGAACTTGGAAGATTAGAGGAGGTTATTGAGGAAAAAGAGGAAGCGAAGATAGATCCAATAATGTTAAGACCTGTAGACGAACTAGAACTCACAGTAAGGTCTGCAAATTGCTTGAAAGCTGAGAATATACATTACATAGGTGATTTAGTTACAAGAATGGAATCAGATCTTTTGAGAACTCCAAACTTAGGAAAGAAATCCTTAAATGAAATTAAGGAAGTTCTTTTGTCTAGAGGCCTTTCGTTAGGTTTAATTCTCGATAACTGGCCACCAGAAAATAATTAAGAGAAAAAAATGAGACACAGGAAATCTGGAAGAAAGCTAAATAGAAATAGCCCTCAAAGAGCTTCCCTGAAGAAAGGGTTGGCCATTTCTATTATCGAACATGAGTCTGTTAAGACTACTTTAGCAAAAGCCAAAGAAATAAGAGGTTTTCTAGAACCGTTGGTCACTCTTGCTAAAAAGAACACAGTTGCTAATCAAAGGCTTGCTTTTTCGAGATTGCAATCTAAAGAAGCAGTAGCAAAGCTGTTTGATGAACTTGGTCCGCGTTATAAAGATCGACCGGGAGGTTATCTAAGAGTCATAAAAAGAGGTTTCAGACCAGGAGATAAAGCCCCAGCTGCTCAAATCGAATTTGTACGAGAAGATGTTACAGATTCTGAGGAAATTGAGTCTTTAACTGAGGAAACAGTTTAAGATAAAAGTTCTTTTTTAAGGTGCTTTCCAGTGTGAGAGGCTTTTATTTTCATTATCTCCTCAGGAGAACCCGCGGTAATAATTTCTCCTCCGTTTGAGCCTCCTTCTGGACCAAGATCTATAACCCAGTCACTTGTTTTTATAACATCCATATTGTGTTCTATTACAACCACTGTATTTCCATTATCCCTGAGTCTTTTAAGAACTTTTAATAGAAGTTGGACATCATGCATATGAAGCCCTGTAGTAGGTTCATCAAGTATGTACAGGGTATGATTGAGCGCGCTTTTTGAGAGTTCTTTTGCAAGCTTAACTCTCTGTGCCTCACCTCCAGATAGCGTCGTTGCTTGTTGACCTAATTTTACGTAGCCCAATCCAACATCCATTAATGTTTCTAATTTTCTTTTGATAGCTGGGATAGAATCAAAGAACTCTAGAGAATCCTCAACAGTCATATCTAAGACTTCATAGATATTTTTCCCTTTATACTTAATATCTAAAGTTTCTCTATTGTATCTTTGTCCATTACACACATCACACTTAACATAGACATCTGGTAGGAAATGCATCTCTACTTTTATGACACCATCTCCCTGACAAGCTTCACATCTACCGCCTTTAACATTAAAACTAAATCGTCCTATTTTATAACCTCTAGATCTTGCTTCTTGAGTTCCTGCAAAAAGCTCTCTCAAAGGAGTAAAAAGACCTGTATATGTGGCCGGATTTGATCTAGGTGTTCGACCTATGGGGCTTTGGCTTATCTCTATTATTTTATCTATGTCATTTATTCCTGAAAGCTTTTTAAATGGTTTAGTATCCTTTTTTTCAGCCTTTGATATTTCATTTGAAATAGCTGGTAGCAAAGTTTGATTTATCAGAGTGGATTTTCCAGAACCTGAGACTCCCGTAATGCAAACGAATAAATCCAAAGGAAGATCTAAGTTAACCGATTTGAGATTATGACCATCTGCACCTGATAGTTTTACAATTCGCTTAGGATTAGGTTTCTTTCTTTTCTTTGGTATTTCAATTTTTCTAGTTCCGGATAAAAACTGACCCGTAATAGAATCTTTTGACTTAGAAATTTCTAGAGCGGTACCCTCAGCACATATTCTTCCCCCATGAACACCTGCACCCGGACCTATATCAACCACATGGTCAGAGGCGTACATGGTTTCATTATCATGCTCTACAACTATGACAGTGTTTCCGAGGTCCCTTAGTTTTTTTAGTGTCTTTAAAAGTTTTTCGTTATCTCTCTGATGAAGACCAATAGACGGTTCGTCTAAGATATATGTTACTCCGACTAAACCTGCGCCTATTTGGCTTGCAAGTCTTATCCTTTGTGCTTCTCCTCCGCTCAAACTCTCAGCACTTCTATCTAGAGTTAAGTAATTTAGACCAACATCAATCAAGAACTCCAATCTTTCGTTAACCTCTTTGATTATCCTATCTGCGATTTCCTTTTTTGAACCCTTTAAACTTAACTCTGAAAAGAATTTAAACGCTTGATCAATAGTATATGAAGTAATTTGAGGAAGGTTTACTTCTTCAACAAAAACATTTCTAGCCTCTTTTCTTAATCTTGTACCATCACAACTTTTACAAGTTGAAAGAGATATAAGTTTTGATAAATTATCTCTACTCCAGCTAGACTCGGTTTCTTTGTAACGCCTTTCAATATTATTAAGTATTCCTTCAAAAGGAAAAATCCTCTCAACAAGACTACCTCTCTTATTTCTCCAGCTGAAATTTACGGGATTTCCTTGACTTCCGTTAAGGAGAAGATCTTGTATATCACTTCCAAGATCTTGATAAGGAGTTTCTAATGAAAAATCATACTCTTTGGATAAACATTTTATCAAGTGATAATGATATCTATGGCTGACATCCCAACCAACTATTGCTCCTTCACTTAAACTAGCAGTCGGTTCATGAATTACTTTCGAAACATCAACATATTGTTTTACACCTAATCCTTCACAATCTGGGCACGCACCTGCGGGATTATTGAAAGTAAAAAGTCTAGGTTCTAATTCAGGAATGCTATAGCCACAGACTGGGCAGGCCATTTTTGAACTATAAGTAATGTCTTCATTTGAATCCATCAAATAAATAATTAGATTTCCATCACCTAAATTAAGAGCATTTTCTACTGATTCAGCGAGCCTCAACTGAAAGTTTTCATCATTCTCTTTCGGTAGAACTAATCTATCAATAACTGCTTCTATAGAATGTTTTTTATTTTTATTTAATTTGGGATTATCTTCTACATCAATAGTAATGCCATTTACTCTCATTCTTACGTAACCTTGCATTTTGAGTTCTTCAAAAATATGTAAGTGTTCGCCTTTCTGTTCTTTGATAAGAGGAGCCAATATCATAAGTTTAGTATCTTTTGGTAGTTCTAAGATCTTGTCGCAGATTTGATTAGAAGTTTGACCTTCTAACGAGACATTATGGTCAGGACACATTGGCGTACCTGCTCTGGCAAATAGCAACCTCAAATAATCATAAATTTCTGTAACGGTTCCAACCGTCGATCTAGGATTATGAGAAGTAGTCTTTTGCTCAATTGAAATAGCAGGAGATAAACCTTCTATATGGTCTACATCTGGTTTTTCCATCATGGATAGAAATTGTCTCGCATATGCAGACAAAGATTCTACGTACCTTCTTTGTCCCTCTGCGTAAAGAGTATCAAATGCTAAACTAGATTTCCCTGATCCTGATAATCCAGTAATGACAACAAGTTTATCTCTGGGTATGTCTATATCTATATTCTTTAGATTATGCTGTCTTGCACCCCTTACTTTGATGTCTTTCATTAAAAAAAAATAATGTTTTGGAACTTAGGTTTAGAAAAGTTATTATAATCGGAGTTGGTAATATTAACTAAAATTAAAATACATATATGGCTAGAAGTGGAATCAATAAAGTTATTTTAGTGGGGAACTTAGGACAAGATCCTGAAGTAAAGTACACAGCTGGAGGGGCTGCCGTCACGACATTAAGTTTGGCTACATCAGAATCTTGGAAAGATAAAGATACAGGTTCAGACCAGGAAAAAACCGAATGGCATAGAGTGGTGCTTTGGAGAAGACTGGCAGAGATCGCTGGAGAATATCTAAAAAAAGGATCTAAGGTTTACATAGAAGGGCAACTTCAAACTAGAAAATGGGAGCAGGATGGACAAACTAGATATACTACTGAAGTCGTAGGCAGGGACATGCAGTTTTTGGATAGTAGGGGCAGTTCTTCGTCAGATAGTTCTTCTTATGATGATACCAATCAAGATATGAGTTCTCAAAATTTGCCTGATAGTGGAATTACGGATGATGACATTCCTTTCTAAATTTTTTCGAATATTAGACTTGCATTAGTTCCACCAAAACCAAAGCTATTGCTCAAAAAACTTTGTAATTCTGTAGAGACATTCTCTCTTACTATTGGAAAAGGTTCAGCACCTTCGTCAAGGTTTTCAATATTTGCAGAACCAGCAATAAAACCTTCATCCATCATAATTAAGCCATAAATAGCTTCTTGAACACCTGCAGCACCTAATGAGTGACCTGAAAGAGACTTTGTAGAACTTATCCAGGGTACCTTATCTCCAAAAACATTTTTAATTGCATTTAATTCTGTTATATCTCCCGCGGGAGTACTTGTGCCATGTGCATTGATATAGTCAATATTTTTATTGCCACTCATTTCCCAGGCAATTTGCATACATCTCTCTCCACCCTCTCCAGAAGGACTAACCATATCTACTCCATCTGATGTAGCAGCATAACCAGTTAGTTGGGCATATATTTTTGCTCCTCTTTCAATTGCATGTTGCTTTTCTTCTAGGATCATCGATCCTGATCCTCCGGCGATTACAAATCCATCTCTATCTTTATCATAAGCTCTAGAGGCCTTTTCAGGTTCCTCATTGTACTTAGTAGATAATGCTCCCATTGCATCAAATAAACTTGTCATACCCCAATGTTCAGCTTCACCACCTCCAGCAATTACAATATCTTGTTTTCCTAATTGAATTTGCTCCATTCCTGAACCGATGCAGTGAGCACTGGTAGCGCAAGCAGATGAAATCGAATAATTTATACCTTTGATACCGAAGGAGGTTGCAAGACAAGCTGAAACAGTACTACCCATAGCTTTGGTAACTCTGTATGGACCTATTCTTTTTAAACCTTTTGATCTTAGAATATCAGCAGAATCTATTTGATCCTCTGAAGAAGCTCCTCCGGAGCCCATAATTAAACCAGTCTTTTGATTAGATAACTCAGAATCGTTTAAAGATGCATCCTTTATGGCTTCTTCTGTGCTCAAGTATGCATATGCTGCAGCGTCCCCCATGAATCTATATAGTTTCCTATCTATTAGTTCTTTTGGTTCTAAGTTTCGAATAGACCCTGATACATGGCTTCTTAGACCAAGCTCCTTATTTATAATATTTTCTGAGATACCTGATTTTAAACTTCTCAGAGAATTTGTTACTTCAGAAATATTATTTCCTAAGCTAGATATAATACCTATTCCTGTTATTACTACTTCACGCATTTAAAAACTAGAAGTATCTTGGAAAAGACCAACTTTTAGACCCTTGGCACTATAAATCTCTCTGCCATCTACAAGCATAGACCCTTCACCGATTCCTACTGTTAAATCAAGATTAAGAATTCTTTTCATATCAATTTTAAGGGTTACAAGTTTGGCTGAGGGAAGAACTTGCCCAAAAAATTTAACTTCAGAAGCGCCTAATGCTCTGCCTCTACCTGGATTATCCATCCAACATAAATAAAATCCAACCAGTTGCCACATTGCATCTAATCCTAAACAACCAGGCATGACTGGATCACCTTTGAAATGACAATCAAAAAACCACAAATCTGGATGTATATCTAGCTCAGCAATGATTTGGCCTTTTGAAAATTTACCTCCGTCAACATTAATCTCAGTAATACGATCAAACATGAGCATATTTGGGGTAGGTAGGCGACCATTTTCCTCTCCAAATAAGTTGCCTTGTGCGCAATCAAGTATTTCTTCCTTGTTATAACTATTTTTAGGTGAAAAAGACATTTATCTTCCAAGTAATAGATTAATGATACATTAAAATTGATAACAAAAAATTAAGTTAATCTAGAGCCAAGATTTCTAACTATATTTTCAAGCGCATCTCTGTATTTATTATGAGGTAATTTTTCTAACTCATTTATGCATTCGTTAGAATAATGAGTGAAAATAGTTTGAAGCTGCTCAGTAGTCTTTTCACTCTCCATTAGGGCTAGTATTTCAGCAAAGTCTTCAATTTTTCTGGTTTTAAAGAGTGATAATAATCTAGTTTTATTTGTTTGATTCATAGTCTTGAGGGACAAAATAATAGGTAAAGTGAATTTTCCTTCTTCAAAATCTTTTCCGACTTTTTTCCCAGTCAGATTTTCTTGCCCAAAATAATCCAGAATATCATCTTGTATTTGAAAGGCTATTCCCAACGAAGTAGCAAAATTATTTAGACTATCAAGCTCTGATTTTGCACATTTACATAAAATACCTGCAGTCACTGCAGATACCTTAAAAAGTTCGGCCGTCTTTCTGTCAATAATATTGAAATAATCTTCTTCTGAAAGATTGGATTGCTTTCTCATCGATAGTTGTAAAACTTCACCTTCCGAGATTCTGTTAGTAGCATTAGCCAATTCTCGGATAATTTTGGGATTATCAAAACTGGCCATCAATTGAAAAGCTTTGGAATATACAAAGTCTCCAACTAATACTCCGTGAGCATCATCCCATTTAGCCTGAATACTCTCTTTACCTCTTCTTATAAGGCTTTCATCGACCACATCATCATGTATTAGAGTGGCCGTGTGAAGAAGTTCAATGGAGCTTGCAAGCCGAATTAGATCCGACTCAGAATATCCTAACGTTTTGGCAACTAAAATACATATCGCAGGTCTTATTCTTTTTCCTCCAGAGTTAACAATATGACCAGAAACCTCTGTGGCTAATTCAATATCAGAGTTTATAGATTCACTTAGAGTAATTTCTAGTTTCTCTAATTCCTCAAATATTATCTTTTTATACAACAATTCCATTAGTCTGCTTATTTTAAATTAAGTAAGGTTATTCGAGGAATTATATTGCGAATACTTCATCTTTTTCGTATAGTGCACATCCTTTAATTCCTCTTAGGAGATACATATGTTTGCCGTAATAGAATGCGGAGGAAAGCAACACACAGTTTCAGAGGGCGAAAGCCTTAAGGTAGAACTTTTATCTGCTGAAGAAGGTTCGACTATTGAATTTGATAAAGTCCTCATGATATCTGATGGAAGTGAATCTAAGATTGGTAATCCTTATGTTGATAATGCGAAAGTAACTGCTAAATTAGTCTCCAACGGTAAACATGACAAAATTCGTGTTTTTAAGATGAAGAGAAGACAAAACTATAGAAGAACCTATGGTCATAGACAAAATTTTAGTGAAATTCATATAGAGTCTATTAGTTCATAATTAAGAGAGTAAGATGGCACATAAAAAAGCTGGCGGAAGCAGTAGAAACGGAAGAGATTCCCAGTCTAAGAGACTTGGAGTTAAGAGTTATGGTGGTGAATTTATTACTGCTGGTTCAATTATAGTTAGACAAAGAGGTACAAAATTCCATCCAGGAAAGAATGTTGGTTGCGGCAAAGACCATACTCTTTTTTCGAAGGTTGACGGCAGAGTCTCTTTTGTCAAAAAAGGTCCTAAGTTAAGGCAGTTTGTAAACGTAGATCCTGTTTAACTTATAAAAGCACCTCTTTAATTTTCCAATTCAATAAATCAATGAAGTTCATTGACGAAGTCACTATTGATGTGAAGGCTGGTGATGGCGGAAATGGTCTTGCAAGTTTTCGGCGTCTGAAAAATATTCCTAAAGGTGGACCTGACGGCGGTGATGGTGGGCACGGAGGAAGTATAGTCTTCAGAGCTGTCAATAATCTCAACACCTTATCAAAGTTTAGATTTCAAAGAAAATTTGAAGCTGAAAATGGCAAAAGAGGGGGGAGTCAAAATAAAACTGGATCGGATGGAAAAGATTTCGTTATAGAAGTTCCATGCGGCACTCTTTTGTATGATCTTGAAACAGAAAACCCCTTAATAGATTTAGTTAATAATCAAGATGAGTTCCTTATTTGTAAGGGAGGAAAAGGAGGTTTAGGAAATTTACGATATAAGAGTTCGACAAATAGATCTCCAACAAAATTTACTGAAGGAAAGTTAGGAGAAAGTCTCTCATTAAGATTAGAGCTCAGACTACTGGCAGATATCGGATTACTTGGAAAACCAAATGCTGGTAAGTCATCACTTGTAAGGGCAGTATCTAGTGCAAAACCTAAAGTTGCAGACTATGCTTTCACCACACTCCATCCCAGTTTAGGAGTAGTAGATTACTCTGAAAACTCTAGTTTTGTTATCTCCGATATTCCTGGACTCATAGCAGGTGCATCTGATGGAGTTGGTCTAGGGATTCAATTCTTAAAACACTTGTCTAGGACTAAAGTTATTGTGCAGATAGTTGATGTATATGAAAAAGAACCTAAGGAAATAATAGAGGAGATAAAAGAGCTTTCAACAGAAATAACCAATTTTGATCCGATGTTAATAAATAAGGTTAAATGGTTAGCTTTAAACAAGATTGATCTAATCAGTGAAGACAACCTTGAAGAATTAAAATCAGAGTTAGAAAACCAATATAAGAACGATTTAAATATATACTGTATTTCCGCTGCTAAAAAAGAGGGCACTCAACAACTAATGCGAGATATTGGAGAATTCATGGAGACATCTAATGAATAAAGATGATAAGTGGGTAATAAAGGCAGGAAGTAGTCTGGTATCAGGCAATCACGAAGGTGTGAATATAGACTTTATATCTCAATTAGCTTCTCAAATAGATTTTTTAAGAAAGAATAACCAAGAAGTTATCATTATTTCTTCTGGAGCCGTTGCTAAAGGTATGAATGATTTAGGTCTAGAAAAAAGACCCGATCAGCTGGCAATGCTTCAGGCTTGTGCTGCAGTAGGTCAAAGAGGTATCACAGAAATTTACCAAACAACCTTTGAAAAGCTTGGTTACACTACTGGTCAAGTACTCATAACACATGATGATATTGCCAATAGAACACGATACTTGAATGCCAAAAATACCATAGAAGCACTTTTGGAACTTGGAATCATTCCTATCGTTAATGAGAATGATTGCGTCGCAACAGAAGAGATTTCTTTTGGTGATAATGATAGATTGGGAGCAGCTCTAGCAGGATTGATCAGAGCAGATAGATTCGTGATGTTAACGGATCAAGATGGAATTTTTACTGATGATCCTTCAAAGAATAAAGATGCTAAATTATTAGATCTAATAGACTTAGATGACCAAAATATTGATCTTTCTCAACAATTAAATAGTACGTCAGGCCTTTTAGGTCGAGGAGGCATGAAAACAAAAATCGAAGCTGCCAGAACCTCTCTTAACTCTGGAGCTGCTACATGGGTAGTTAGCGGATTAGAGGATGATACTTTGCTGAAGATTTATAACGGAGAAGAGGTTGGAACTCAAATAACTACAGAGAAATCTACTCTATCTTCTAGAAAACTTTGGATTTCTTCATTTGGTTCTGTTTCAGGTACCTTAAAGTTAGATGATGGAGCATCTGAAGCCTTATTAAGTAAAGGCAAAAGCCTTCTATCTGTCGGCATCACTGATGTAGTCGGTAATTTTAATAAAGGTGACTTAGTGAGATGTACTGATAAAAGCGGAAATGAAATTGCTACAGGACTCATAAATTTTAACAATAAAGAGGTTAAGGCCATTAAAGGCCTTAATTCCGAAGAAATATACAGTACTCTAGGTTACCTCACTCAAGCAGAGGTAATCCATCGTAATAACTTGGTCTTAAGTTAAAGGGCTTTAACTTTTTTTGATAATCTAGATTTTGTTCTAGAAGCTTTGTTCTTTGTGATCACTTTTTTACCAGCCATAGAATCAAGTGTCTTTTCTGCTCCAGCCAATGCACTTTTTGCCGCTTCTTTGTCATTTTCTTCTATAGCGTTTAGAACAGACTTCACTGCTGTTCTGGTAGATGCTCTTTGAGAGCTTTTAAGAGCATTTCTTTTTACATTTTGCCTTGCTCTTTTTATTGCTGATTTAATATTTGCCATAAATCTTGTATATCACTGAGAGGCGCGCATAATGCATTCTGAAGAGCAAAGTGTCAAGTAACAATATCTGATATGTCTAATAAGTATTTAATTGTAATACTACGATTTCATGGCGATGTTCTGCTTACTAAGCCCATGATTGATAACATCAAGCTCAATGATCCTGATGGCGAAATAGATCTTCTTGTATATAAGGGTACTGCCTCTATTTTAGAGCAAGAAAGAAATATTGCGGAAATTATAGAAATAGATAATGCCTCTAAAGAAAATTTCTTTTCTAGGATAAAGAAAGAGATCAAGCTGTGGGCTAAAGTTAGATCAAAAAAATACAAATATGCTTTCTTTTTAACTACGCAATGGAGAGTGGTTCCTATTAGTTGGGCTGTAGGTAAAGCTATGAAAGCAGCGGTAGATGATAAAAAAAGAAGAAAAAAACTATGGACCAAATCTTTTTCAACAATTTTTCCTGAAGCTTTAGAGAATCATATTGTTCAAAGAAATCTCTTAGCTTTGGAGAGTTTAGGATTACAGGTCTTTAAAGAGGATTTAGTTCTAGATCCAACTCATTTAGAAATAGAATATAAAGCGCTGTCCGACAGTTTTCCGTATCTTAATCAAGACAACTTTTATTGTGTTATTCATCCTACGTCAAGACGAGAAAAAAAATTGTGGGATAAAGAAAAATTTGCAGAGCTAATTAATCTATTAGTTAAAAAAAACTTTTCAGTTGTTATAACTTCTGGCCCGGATCAAGAAGAGATGAATTATGTGAGCGAAATATTAGAGAGTACTGATAAGGTTGAGAAGAAAGTATTTAATCTTGCTGGCAAAACAAGCCTCTTAGGTTTAGCTGCTCTCATTAAAGGCGCTAAATTTTTTATTGGCTTAGATTCTGTGGCATCTCACATAGCTGCTTCAGTGAATAAAGAGTCTATTACTTTATTTGGACCAAGTAATCCAATTAATTGGAAGCCTTGGTCTGATAAAGCTAAGATTATCGTACGAGATGATATGAAGAGCATCGAAGTTGAAGATGTGAAGAGTCTTGTAGAGGAAATATACCCTTAATCAGAGGAGAGAAGGATGAAAAGAGAACTGAAAACATTAATGGATGGCCTGACCTTCGGTGAAGGTCCAAGGTGGTATGCCAACAAATTTTATTTCTCTGATTTTTATAGTCACAAGGTCTATTCTTTAGATCTAAAAGGAAATTATGAAGTAATAGTTGAAGTTCCTAATCAACCTTCAGGACTGGGCTGGATGCCAGATGGCACAATGCTAATTGTTTCAATGAGAGACAGGAAGTTACTTAGTTTCAAAGATGACAGCTTAAAAGAGGAAGCTGACCTATCTGAATTTGCAGGTTTTCATTGCAATGACATGGTTGTGGATCATTCTGGCAATGCATATATCGGAAATTTCGGATTTAATACTTACGCAGGAGAAGAAATAAAGCCTACGAATTTGATACTTGTGAAACCGGGTGAAGATCCAGTTATAGCGGCAGATGACTTACTTTTTCCAAATGGTACGGTCATTACTTCTGATAATAAAACTCTGATAGTAGGTGAGACTTACGCGGCCAGATTAACTGCTTTCGACAAGGCAGATGATGGTAGCCTAACTAATCGCAGAATTTGGGCAGATCTAAAGGAAAATGCAGAAGAGGGGTTAGTGCCATTACCCGATGGAATGTGTTTAGATGAGGAGGGAGCAATATGGGTAGCCTCCCCATCGACTGCAGAAGTCATTAGAGTACACGAGGGAGGTATGATCTCTGAAAGAATTCCTGTTGAAACCAATGCATTTGCTTGCATGCTTGGAGGAGAGGATGGAAAAACGTTGTTCATTTGCACCTCAAATGGTTCAGGTGTAGATCCCGATGCTGCACTTAGAGAAAAATCTGGAAAGATAGAAATTGTAAAGGTAGATGTGCCTGGAGTAGGAAGACCTTAAAGCAGCCCTAATTTCACATAAGAATTACCAGTATCTTTCAGTGTATCTTCAATGGAATAAGTCGATAGACCTAAGTCTTTTATAGCTTTTGTACAATAAGATCTAGGTGAATCATAGGTATCCTTCATCGGTTTGCCATTATTCATTTTTTCACCACCAATATGTTCAATATCAGGAAATAATTCTTTTAGTTTTGCTTGTAGTTGCCAGGTAAACTTTTCACCTGATCTGTCTGTTGCTGATAGTATGTATCTAGATCCATTTTTGGCAATATTACTTTCAGCGGCCAGTCTATGTGCTTTGGCAACATCTCTTACATCTACCATGTTCCATAGCATTCTATCTCCACGTACTTGCTTGCCATCCCAAAGTCCAAAATTATTTCCTTTTAATAATTGCCAAATAAAAAATTGCCAACTAAAGAACTGGTTATGATTTTCCGTCATTAATGGCCCTATGACATGTAAGGGATTAATGGATATGGCCTCAAAATTTCCATCATCTTCAGCCATTTTATATATCATCTTCTCTGTATTAGCTTTAGCCATTGCATAGGCGATATCTCTATTTTTAGATATATTTTCTTCAGTCCAAGCACCTTTATAGGCCTCAACATTATCTCCGCACCAATCCTCTTCTGCAAATACATAACCCTCAGGTCTAGGATGGGCTACAGCAGCAAAAGAACTTGTAAATACAAAACGCTTAACACTGCCAGCTTTTTTAACTGATTCAACTAGATGTTCATTTTCTGTGAAGCAACCGTCGTACACTTCTTGAGGTGTTTCTCTATTAAAGCCTACTGTTGCACCTGCATGAATAACTGAAATACAGCCTGAAAAAGCATCATCATAACTTCCTTTCTCAAAGAGGTCTCCTTCAAACAATTGAACACCACAATTATGGGCATCATTGCCTAACTTAATTAAATGATCTACCTTTTTACCATTATTAGAGTCTCTCACGCAGGCATGCACTTCATAACCTTGACCTAATAAGTCTTCTACTATCCTGGACCCGATGTAACCGCTAGCACCTGTAACTGCTACAGGACCATTTTTTTTATCAATTTCAGACATTCAACACCTCTATGGATAGATGGTATCACTTTTTGGTGGAGGCGGCGGGAATTGAACCCGCGTCCACTAGTACTCTGCCACAAGATCTACATGTTTAGTTTTATCTATTAATTTAATCTTTAGACACCCGATAAACAGGGATTAAAAGACGATCTCAATTTATTCTTAAGAAATTACTAATGAGAAGAGCAACTTCAGCATCTCGTGAAATCGTCTGTCTCTGGAGGCGCACGAGCACGTTACCAAGGACAGCTAGCCAATTAAGCGGCTAGAGCGTAGTCTGCGTTTTCGCCAACTAACAAGTTTGAAATAATTTTTTAACGAGAATTATTTCCTTCTCGACATGCACTTGAGGTTTTATATCTACTGTCGAAGCCAGTTCGCCCCCAAAAAAGCTGCGTGATTATACCTTTCCTGAAGAAACTTAACTAATTTTTGTTTCTTTCTCTTAATTCTTGAGCTTTTTGACGTTCCCAATCTCTCGATTTAATAGTATTTCTTTTATCCTGGGATTTCTTACCTATTGCAAGTGCAATTTCACATTTTATGAGACCATTTTTCCAATATAGTTTGGTTGGTATACAAGTATTTCCTTTCTGAGAGGTAGATTTGATGATTTCATTTAATTCCTTTCTATTCAGAAGAAGTTTTCGTGATCTAGTCGGATCCATCTCCTGATTACTATTCTTTAAAGGATCAATATAACTTCCTATTAAATAAGCTTCGCTATCCTTAAGAAGAGTGTAAGCTTCTGCAATTTGAGCATTATTCTCTCTTATACTTTTTGTTTCCCAGCCTAAGAGAGATAAGCCAGCTTCAAACTTTTTAGAAATCTCAAAGTCAAATCTTGCTTTTCTATTTTCAGAAATTGTATTTCCACTTTTTTTATTTTTTTTTGCCACAGTCCGAATCTCAACTTTGTTATAAAATTGTATCAGACATGAAAGATCATGATGTTTTATTTAGGTCAATCCAAGGAATTGCATATATTTCTGTTGGGCCACTAATATTGCTAACTGCTTCTCTATGGTTTACTGAAGACGAAAGTGCATACATTTTAGCTCATTTAGCTCAAATCTATTTTTCTGTTCTTATGTTCTTTCTTTGTGGAAGTATATGGTCATTTCGTGACTATGATAATAATCACTATAAGAGCAGGATTATTATTATTTCTTTGATACCTTTAGCTGTAGCAGTCATAGGAGCTTTTTTTTCAATTTTTATGAATCCTGCATGGGGAATTCTTTTGATACTAGTCTCTACTTTTACTACAAGACATTTAAAAATTATAAATTCGATGATCTCTTTATTTGATGATTCTTATAACAATTTATTCGATAAAATAAGCATTATCTTGTGTATTTGTCTTGTGTTAATCTTTACCTACTGGGTTAATCCTTATACTTATCCGCTGGAAATCTATAATTAATATGTCACAAGAAAGAAAGTCTATCCATGGAACATGGTCTAGCCGTTGGACATTCATATTAGCCGCAACAGGTTCAGCAGTTGGTTTAGGAAATATCTGGAAATTTCCTTACATGGCAGGAGATAATGGGGGAGGCGCTTTTGTATTGGTATATTTGGCCTGTATAGCAATTATTGGGCTACCGATAATGTTAGGTGAGATTATGATTGGTAGGAGAGGGAGAAGTAGTCCTGCTAATACAATGAAAGCTTTAGCTTTGGAGGCAAATACCAACAGTGCATGGACTTTACTAGGTGCAACTGGTGCTTTAGCAGGATTATTAATTTTATCGTTTTACAGTGTTGCCGCAGGCTGGGCACTTTCTTATGTTTTTAATGGATTTCAAAACGTAACTCCTGAGAGTTCTTCGCAAAGTTTCAATACATTACTCGCCAGCCCCACTTCTTTAATTTTTTGGCATACACTCTTTTTATCAGTAACGGTATTTGTTGTTGCAAGAGGGATCTTAGATGGTCTCGAAAAATGGATAAATACTCTGATGCCTATGTTGTTCGTATTAGTTATACTTTTATGTCTATATGCAACCCAATCTGGAGCTTTTTTAGAGGGTTTAATTTACTTATTTCAGCCTGACTTTAGTAAAATTACTCCTGAAGTTATGCTTGAGGCATTGGGACAGGCTTTCTTTACTCTGAGTTTAGGTATGGGAGCTATTATGGCCTACGGAGCCTATATGCCGGCTAGTCAAAATATCGGTAAAACGGCAATATCTGTAGCTGCACTAGATACAGGAGTGGCCTTGTTGGCGGGTATAGCGATATTTCCAATTGTTTTTGCAAATGGTTTAGCCGCATCTGAGGGTCCAGGTCTCGTTTTTGTCACGTTACCCATAGCATTTAGTTCCATGCCCTTAGGAGTGTTCTTTGGCACCTTATTCTTTGTTTTATTAAGCATAGCCGCGTTAAGTTCATCAATCTCTCTGATTGAACCCGGTGTAGCTTGGTTGATTGAATCTCTTCAAATTAAAAGAATCACAGCGACTCTTTTGTTAGGATTTATAGCATGGTTTATAGGATTATTTAGCGCCTTATCTTTCAATTTACTCTCCGAATTTACTATTTTCGGAAAAAACTTTTTTGATGCCACAGACTTTTTAACTAATCAGATCATGCTCCCTTTAGGTGGAATATTCATAGCTATTTTTGTTGGCTGGGTTATGAAAAAAGAGAATGTACTAGAAGAGCTTGATGTTGAAGAAAATTTAATTTTTAAATTTTGGTATTTCAGTATTCGCTATATTTCACCTGTGATGGTGGGTTGTGTCTTTCTTTACTTTTTTGTTTAATTTATTCGGGAATATCAATTTCCCCTTCCCATCTTAACAACTTATTATCTTCGAAGAATAAAGTGATTTTTTGGTTGGTATATGTATTCTCACCTTGGGTTACTGATGTGAAGTAATCCCATCTATTAGGATAAAAAGTGTCGGATATTAAAGGAGTACCCATAACGAATTTAACTTGAGATTCTGTCATTCCTATCTCTAGTTTATCTAACATTTCTTGATCAACTAAGTTGCCTTGGCTCACCACAACTTGAAAAATTCTAGGTATGCTGCAATTTGTAAGAAAAACAGCAATTAGCAATAAAGTGATTACTTTCAATTTTGTGTTCATTAATTTTCTATAATGGGTTCTAGACCATTATAATGTTAACTATTAATTATTCTTAATTATTTAAAGGTACTCAAATTGACAGATGATGCGGAATTAAAAAAAGCTGGTTTAAAAGTTACTCTTCCGAGGTTGAGGATACTTGAGCTTCTAGAAGAAGATAAAGCACACCTAAGTGCAGAAGACATTTACAGAAAGCTTATTGATGCAGGTGAAGAAGTAGGCCTAGCAACCGTTTATAGAGTTCTAACTCAATTTGAGCAAGCCGGAATATGCATAAGACATAACTTTGAAGAAGGCCATGCAGTTTATGAACTAACCCCGTCTGATCATCATGATCACATGGTTTGCCTCGATACCGGAGATGTAATTGAGTTCACAGATGATCTTATAGAAGAGAGGCAAAAGATACTAGCTACAGAGCATGGTTACGAAATCATAGATCATAGTATGGTTTTATATGTAAAACCTATCAAAAGATAAAAATACTTGAATAGGCTGCTTTAAACCCCATATAGGGTTTGAATGGAGAAAACATTGAACAAAGATACTAAAGAACAAAATCAAGAAAAAGAAGAAAAAATTACTGTAGAAGAAGATGTTTCTCTAGATATTGAAGAAAATGACTCAATTGAGGTGCCAGAAGAGATTTCTCAAGAAGAAATAATAAAAGATCTAGAAGATCAGCTTCTACGAGCAAAGGCAGAAGTTCAAAATGTGAGAAGAATAGCTGCACAGGAAGTAACGAAAGCAAGGTTATTTGGGGTAGAGTCATTAGCTAAAGATTTCTTATCTGTTGCAGATAATTTAGAACGAGCGATAGAATCATGTGGCGAAGAAGAACAATTCCTGTCTATAAAAGAAGGTCTTGAATTGACACTTAAGAGTCTAGAAGGCTCTTTAAATTCATCAAGTATTGAGGTTATTGATACAAGCAGCAAAAATTTTGATCCTGAAAAACATGAAGCAATTTCATTAATAGAAGACGATTCCCTCGATACAAATACGATTATTGATGTTGTGCAAAAGGGCTACACAATAATGGATAGAACACTCAGGCCCGCAAAAGTTGTAGTTTCAAAGAAATCTCAAGAAAAATCATAAAAAAACTTGAAATAGTATGCATAAGCCCCAACTTATGTAATAGAACTTAATTGGAGCGAAAAAAATGGCTAAAGTAATTGGTATAGACTTAGGAACAACAAATTCATGTGTTTCGGTCATGGAAGGGGATCAAGCTAAGGTAATAGAAAATTCTGAAGGTAAAAGAACTACTCCTTCTGTAGTTGCCTATGGGGATGAAATAAAGGTTGGCGATTCAGCTAAAAACCAGGCTGTCACTAATGCAGAAAATACTTTATATGCCATAAAGCGTCTTATCGGTAGAAAACACGATGATGACGTTGTAAAAAAAGACAGTGATATGGTGCCATACAAAATTCTTGCTGCAGATAATGGAGATGCTTGGGTTGAGGCCGAAGGAAAAAAATTAGCCCCACAACAAGTTTCTGCTGAGATCTTAAAGAAAATGAAAAAGACTGCTGAGGATTATCTTGGGCAAGAAATTAAGGAGGCAGTTATAACAGTACCCGCTTACTTTAATGACTCACAAAGACAAGCAACGAAAGATGCTGGAAAAATAGCTGGATTAGAAGTTAAAAGGATTATAAACGAACCAACAGCAGCTGCTCTGGCTTATGGATTGGATAAAGGTAAAGGAGATCAAAAGATTGCTGTGTATGACTTAGGTGGCGGAACATTTGATGTTTCTATCATAGAAATCGCAGAAATTGATGGAGAACATCAATTCGAAGTTCTATCAACCAATGGTGATACTTTTCTTGGAGGTGAAGATTTTGATATTACCCTAATCGAATACCTCGCAGAAGAATTTAAGAAGGAGTCTGGTTTAGACTTACACAATGATTCGGCTGCCCTACAGAGGCTAAAAGAGGCTGCTGAGAAAGCTAAAATTGAGCTTTCAAGCAATCAACAGTCTGAAATTAACCTCCCTTACATAACAGCTGATTCATCAGGTGCTAAGCATTTTGTGCATAAATTAACTAGAGCAAAATTAGAATCCCTAGTAGAAGGCTTAGTCGATAGAACCATACAACCTACTGAGATAGCTCTTAAAGATGCTGGCCTAAAAGCTTCTGAAGTTGATGAAGTTATATTGGTCGGTGGACAAACAAGAATGCCTCTTGTACAAGAAAAAGTTAAAGCTTTCTTTGGAAAAGAAGCTAGAAAAGATGTTAACCCAGACGAAGCAGTATCTGTTGGTGCCGCTATTCAAGGTGCTGTCTTAGCTGGAGATGTTACTGATGTACTGTTATTGGATGTAACTCCTCTGACTTTAGGAATTGAGACTATGGGAGGTGTAATGACACCTTTGATAGATAAAAATACGACGATCCCTACAAATAAGTCACAGGTCTTTTCAACGGCTGAAGATAACCAAACTGCAGTCACTGTGCATGTGTTGCAAGGAGAAAGGAAGCAAGCCACTGAAAATAAAACACTCGGCCAATTTAATCTAACAGATATACCCGCATCTCCAAGAGGAATGCCTCAAATAGAAGTATCCTTTGATCTAGATGCCAACGGAATACTCAATGTATCAGCTAAAGACAAAGCTACTGGAAAAGAACAGTCTATAGAGATTAAAGCTTCAAGTGGCTTATCAGATGAAGAAATAGAGCAAATGGTGAAAGATGCAGAAGCACACGCTGAAGATGACAAAAAGTTTGAAGAGTTAGTTCAAGCTAAGAATTTAGGCGAAAATCTTGTTCATAGTTGCAAGAAAACTTTAGATGAGGCCAAAGATAAAGTTGAAGATAGTGAAAAGGAAGCTATTGAAAATGGAATTCAAGAACTCGAAGAGGCTCTAAAGGGTGAAGATAAAGAAGAAATAGACAATAAAGTAAAAGCCCTTTCTGAAGCTTCTGCTCCTCTCGCACAAAGAATGTACGAAGAGGAAGCTAAGAGTAAAGAATCTCCGGAACAGGAAGTTCAAGATACTGATTCAGATGTCGTAGATGCTGACTTTGAGGAAGTAACCGAAGAAAAAGAAAGTCAAAATTCTTAAGCATTCCTCCAATTAGGCTGCACTAAACAGATGTCTAAAAAGGATTATTATGACGTCTTAGGTGTTCAAAGAGGAGCATCCGACGATGATTTGAAAAAAGCTTATCGTAAGCTTGCAATGAAGTATCATCCTGACAGGAATTCTGATGATCCCTCAGCTGCTGAGAAATTTAAAGAAGCTTCAGAGGCCTATGAGGTTTTATCAGATGGATCAAAGAGAAATGCATATGATCAGTTTGGTCATGATGGTGTTGATCCCTCTAGCTTCGGAGGCGGCGGCTCTCAAGGCTTCAATGATATTTTTGGCGATATCTTCGGAGATATATTTGGCGGCGGGGATCCTTTTGGACGTAGACAGCGATCAAATAAAGGTTCAGATCTACAATACTCCATGACAATATCTCTTGAGGACGCAGTTAGGGGCGTGACAGAAAAGATCGCTATAACTTGCCTCGATACTTGTTCTTCTTGTGGAGGAACAGGTGCAGAAGAGCATAGTAAGCTAATGACTTGTGATGCATGTGGAGGAACTGGCCAGGTAAGAATGCAACAAGGTTTTTTTTCAGTTGCACAGACTTGCAGAAAATGTGGTGGGTCAGGCCAAATTATCAGTCATCCTTGCAAGACGTGTGGGGGTCAAGGTAGGGTAGAAAAACGCAAAACTCTATCTGTAAAAATACCCGCAGGGGTCGATACAGGAGACAGAATTAGGCTTTCCGGAGAAGGTGAGGCTGGAATAAATGGGGGTCCTCCAGGCGATTTATTTGTTCAAATTAAAGTTTTACCTCATGATGTATTTGAACGCGACGGTAAACATCTTTATTGCGAAGCTCCTATAAGCTTTATAGATGCAACCCTGGGAGGAGAAATTCAAATACCCACTTTGGACGGTAAAGTAAAAATAAAAATACCTGAGGGTACACAAACCGGAAAACTATTCAGACTAAGGGGTAAAGGCATAAGTCCAATCAGAGGAGGCTCTACTGGTGATCTTCTATGCAGGGCCGTGATAGAAACACCACAAAACCTTTCAAAAGATCAAAAACAACTTCTTAAAGAATTTCAAGCTTCAATCTCTGATGATTCTCGGCAAAATCCATTAAGAGATGAATGGTTTTCTAAGGTAAAATCATTCTTTGATACAAGCAATTAAGAATTTTGAAGAATCTATTCATTTCAGGAATAACAGGTAAAGTTGGCAAGCTTTTATCTTCTTATGCTTTAGAAAGTAACCATTTCAAGTTAGTTGGCGGGAGTTGCTCACCTGATAATAATTTTTTTGAAAAAGATGTTGGAACATTGCTTGAAATAGACGAAACAGGGATCCAAATATCAGAGAAAATGCCTGAAGATCTTAGTGTAGATATCATCATCGACTTCTCTTCCCCAAAAAGCTCAAAGCAAATTTTACAGCTTGCCAAGAGAAACCAAATTCCAATTCTTATAGGAACCACTGGCTTTAGTGAAGATGATTTCAAAGAAATAGAGATCGTTAGCACTCAGATCCCTGTTTTATTTGCTCCTAATACAAGCTCAGGTATAGCGATATTAAAGAATATTCTAAACAAATCAAAAAATCTATTTTCTGAAGACCATGAATTCTCTATAAGAGAAACCCATCATATCGAGAAAAAAGACTCACCTTCAGGAACAGCATTAGACTTAGAAAGAGCAATTACTTCTGTTTATCCAGAAGCTAAAGTGGAGATAAAAAGTTATAGAGAAGGTAATAATCCAGGGGAACATACAGTAAGTATTGCTCTAGATAATGAGATAATAGAATTTACTCATAGGGCAGTAGACAGATCAATATTTGCTTTGGGAGCCCTAAAAGGAGCGGTATGGTTAACTCAAAGGCCTGCAGGACTCTATTCTATGGGCGATATTTATTCTTCTTGATTTAGTATAAATATGATATAAAGCTTTCTTTAAGGCAAATGCCTATAACGAAACACATGAAACTGTTTCAGATCTAAGGTGCTAAAGATTGCTCATCTTTAGTAAGTTCTGTAGGTTCATGGAAGTATAACCTGAAGAATGTAATGTTCTTCATAAATTGAGGAGAGCTAATGGCTGAAATATCGCTAGAACAAATGCTACAAGCGGGTGTCCACTTCGGGCATCAAACCAAATATTGGAACCCAAAAATGGATCAATACATTTTTGGTGTCAGAAATAAGATTCACATCATCAACCTAGAGCATACGGTAGAAATGATTAAACCAGCCTTAAAGTTTATTGAGGGGGTCGCTGCTAAAAATAACAAAATTCTTTTCGTGGGGACGAAAAGAACAGCAACAGATATAATCAAAAACGAAGCAATTAGATGTTCCATGCCATATGTAAATGAAAGATGGTTAGGGGGTATGCTTACTAACTATAAAACCATAAGATCTTCTATCACTAGGCTAGAAAACCTTTTAAGACAAAAGGAAGATGGAACATTCAGCAAACTAACTAAAAAAGAAGGTTTAAAGATACAACGCGACATCGACAGGTTAGAAAAATCTATTGGAGGAGTGACTGAAATGGGCGGCTTACCGGACGCTTTATTCATAATTGATGTTAAAAGAGAGTCTATTGCAGTAACTGAGGCAAGTAAAATGGGTATCCCTATTGTGGGTATCGTGGACTCAAATAGTAATCCTGAAGGTATTGATTATGTTGTACCAGGTAATGATGATTCTATAAGATCAATTGCTCTTTTCACAGAAGCTGTTGCAGATGCTTGCTTGAAAGGCTCTGAAGCGGCCACTGGACTTAAGCAGGATGAACCTCAATCGGGACCTGCAATTGTTCGTAAAGTTGACAATAATGAAACTAGAGAAGAATCACCACAGAAAGATACCGAAGTGTCTGACTCAATGTCTAATGAAGAAGATGCTGACGAATCCCAAGAAAAACAAGAACCCTCAGATGATACAACAGCAAAATTAGACACTTCTGAAGAAGATAATAAAGAAGTAAAGGATGAGGAGTAATTATGAGTGCTATTTCAGCTTCACAAGTTAAAGAATTAAGAGAAAAAACGGGTCTAGGTCTAATGGACTGTAAAAAAGCTTTGGAAGAAGCAAATGGAGATATAGATTTAGCAATAGAAGAGTTAAGAAAAACTAGTGGCATAAAAGCAAGTAAAAAGTCTGGTAGGTCAGCTGCAGATGGTTTAATTGGTATTACTAAGAAAGATAAAGAGTTTTTTATGATCGAAGTGAATTGCGAAACTGATTTTGTTGCAAGAGATGACTCATATATAAATTTCACAAAAGAAACTCTTGATACTTATTCTAACAATCCCTCACACTCATTAGAGCAACTTTTAGAAAGTGGCGTAGAAGATAATAGAGAAAAATTAGTTCAGAAATTAGGTGAGAATATCGTAGTTAGAAGACTGGCTAAAAGCGATGCATCATCTATTAGCGGTTCCTACTTACATAGTAATCATAAAATTGGATGTATTGTCTCTTTAGAGGGTGGAGATGAAGCCCTTGCAAATGATATAGCTATGCACGCTGCTGCAACTGATCCTATGGCAGTTTCTCCTTTGGATATCCCACAAGAGACAGTAGATAAAGAAAGAGAAATATTTAAAGCTCAATCAGAAGAGTCTGGTAAACCTCCAGAAATTATCGAAAAAATGATTGAAGGTAAAATATCAAAATTCTTAGCTGAAGTTAGCTTAACCGAGCAAGATTTTGTCAAAGACCCCAATGTCAAAATAAGTAAACTATTGGCTGATAATAATGCTAGTATTTTAAGCTTTACAAGATACGAAGTTGGAGAGGGTATTGAGGTGGAAAAAGTAGATTTTGCTAGTGAAGTAATGTCTCAGATCGAAGGCTAAATGTTAAACGAAATTGTAGAAGATGCCGAGTTGGGCATGGAAAAGAGTTTGAATGCTTTAGACGCAGCATTCAAAAAGATCCGAACTGGAAGAGCAGCGCCATCTTTACTCGATAGTATCAAGGTAGATTATTACGATAAGCTTACTCCTCTAGCGCAGGTGGCTAGCATAAGCATAGAAGATGCAAAAACTCTGGCTATAGTTCCATGGGAGAAGGGTGTTGTGCAGCAGATAGAAAAAGCAATCTCTGAATCTGATCTCGGTTTAAATCCGGCCACATCAGGAGATACCATTCGGGTAATTTTGCCCGATCTTACAGAAGAAACCAGAAGGGATTTCATAAAAAAAGCCAAGGCTGAAGCAGAGAATGCAAAAGTATCAATTAGAAATGTAAGAAGAGAGGGTAATTCTCAATTAAAAGAATTCTTAAAAGAGAAGGAGATATCTCAAGATGAAGAAAGACAGGGAGAAGAATTAATCCAGAAATTAACAGATACTTTCGTTGAAAAAGTAGATTTAGCATTGAACTCTAAAGAAAAGGATCTCTTAGACTTCTAATTTTTAAAAATGGAAGGTAGTCAAACTGAAACCTTACCTAAACATGTTGCCATAATAATGGATGGCAATAACCGATGGGCATCAGAAAAAAATCTCCCCGGGGTTGCAGGACATAAAAAAGGTGTTGAAAGGGCAAGAGAGTCAGTTGAATATGCTGTCCAAAGAGGTCTATCTACACTCACGTTATTTGCTTTTAGTAGCGAGAACTGGGGCAGATCATCTGAAGAAGTTAACCTGCTGATGCAGCTATTAAATAGTGCTCTTCAAGAAGAGGTACCTAATCTAATTAAAAATTCAGTCCAGCTGAGCTTTATAGGTGATTTGTCTCAATTTGATCAGGAGCTTATAAAGCAGATGAAAGAATCAGAAAAATTAACTTATTGCGATACCGAAATAAAAAAATTGGATTTAGTTGTTGCTGCAAGTTATGGAGGAAGATGGGATATTGTCAATGCAATAAATAAACATCTAAATTCAGGATCAAATAAAGAACTTACTGAGGAAAGTTTTGACGAATTTCTATCAACATCAAAATTTACTGATCCTGATTTATGCATTAGAACTGGCAATGAAGTTAGGGTAAGTAATTTTTTGTTATGGCAATTAGCTTATTCAGAATTATATTTCCCTGATGTGCTTTGGCCAGACTTTGATGATCAACACTTCGATAACGCACTCAAAGAATATTCAAAAAGATCAAGGCGTTTCGGAGATAAATCTAATTTTCAGTTATAAAGATGCTAAAACAAAGGTTACTTAGTGCTTTTATAATAATAGTTGGAATCAGCCTTCTTATACTTTTATTAAATAACCAATACTTAACATATCTTGTTGCCTTAATCTCATCCATCTCTCTTTGGGAATTCTTGAAGGTTAGGTTAACAAATGCCGTTTCTCTCTTAGGAATATCCCTTTTCCTAATTTTGATGTTTGTTTCTTTTTCACCTTTCTTTAGTTATTTATTTATCACTCTGAGTGTAATTACGTACTTTTTATCCTCAATTCTTATCTTAAGTTTTCCTTTGAATAAGACTTTCCTAAAACGATCTATGGTTTGGAGTTTATTTGGATTTGTTATCCATCTTGGATTCTTTGCATCCTTAGTTCAGATTATTTCTAACAATAATCTACAATCAACATTTCTTGAAATAGAAAGTGGAAAATTTTTAATATTTTATATTGTTTTAGTTGCCATTCTCATGGACTCTATTGCATTTTTTGCTGGTAAAAGTTTTGGTAAAAGACCTTTTATAACAAATGTTAGCCCAAATAAGACTCTTGAGGGTTTTATGGCTGCAATTATTGCTACACCTCTTCTTTTATCGACCATATCTTTCAAGATTTTCAATTTACCATTCGTTTTGGGCTTATGTATATTGGTGATAGTTTCTTTATATTCTGTTTTAGGAGATGCTTTTGCTAGCATGATGAAGCGGGTAGTGGAAGTGAAGGATTATTCTAATTTGATTCCAGGACATGGTGGCCTTTTCGATCGCTTAGACAGCCATATTGCAGTTTTTCCTTGTTTTGTTTTTTTATTGAATATAGTTTAAAAATGAAAAGTTTAGCTATTTTAGGTTCTACTGGCTCTGTTGGAAAATCAACTTTAGATGTCATAAGAGAAAATAAGGACGAATTTAAAATAGAATTACTCACAGCTAGAAATAATTTCCTCCTTATGGCAGAACAGTGTAAAGAATTTACTCCAAAATTCGTCTATCTAGAAAATAAAGAAGCCCAAAAATCCTTCCTGGATCAACTAGGAACCAATACTTCTCAACCGACTTTACTATCTGATGAGAAGGAATTAAATCAAATTATTGCCTCACAAGATTTAGAAATAGTTGTTGCTGCTATGGTTGGAATAGTCGGATTAAAGCCTGTATTTCATGCAATAAAGCACGGAAAGCATATTTTATTAGCAAACAAGGAGTCTTATGTTGTAGCCGGAGAAATTTTAAATAAATTATCTAAAAAAACCGGCGCTACAATTTTTCCAATAGACAGCGAGCATAGTGCAATTCATCAATGCTTAATGGGAGTTAAAAATGAAGAATCAATATCACGGCTAATATTAACAGGATCGGGTGGTCCTTTTCTCAATAGAGACATTAACGACTTTAAGAATATAACTCCTAAAGAAGCAACTGCGCATCCTATTTGGAATATGGGTGATAAGATCTCGGTAGATTCATCAACTATGATGAATAAATGCTTAGAAATTATAGAAGCTAAATGGTTATTTGGATTTGACGATATAGATGTTCTTATCCATCCTGAAGGTATTATTCATTCCTTGGTTGAGTTTAAAGATAAATCTCTGATAGCCCAGCTCTCTATTCCAGATATGAAAATTCCAATAGCTTACGGTTTGGGTTTCCCTGAAAGAATCAATTCTGGTTGTGATTCACTTGATTTTGAAAAGATCAGCAACCTTTCTTTTTTAAAGCCAGATTCAAAAAAATTTCCTTCATTAGTTCTTGCAAAGGATTGTATTAATTCTGGTGGAACAAGCTTTTCTACTTTAAATGCTGCAAATGAAGAGTGTGTAGCTTCCTTTTTAGAAGGTAGAATAGGCTACTTAGATATACATAAAATTATTTCAGAAGTTTTGGATAAATCAGATATAAAGATGGTCGAAGAAATAGAAGATATTTTCGAAGCTGATATGCAATCTAGAGAGATGACTAAAGAACTTATAAATATAAATTAATGGATATATTATTCACCATATTTTCCTTTATTTTTCTTATAAGCATCATTGTGGGTATTCATGAGCTTGGCCATTTTTTAACTGCAAGATTTTGTAATATTCATGTTCTGAAGTTTAAGATAGGCTTCGGTAAAGAATTATTTTCCTATAAAGATAATAAAGATTGTACATATTCATTCGGGATATTACCTTTAGGTGGTTATGTACAAATGTTAGGTGAAAATAATCCTGTTCAAGAGGGATCTGAAGGATCTTTTGTAAATAAAAAATCTTATCTTCAGGCTTCTCTAGGAGAGAGAGCTGCAGTAACAGTAGCAGGTCCAGTTGCTAATTTTATCCTTGCTGCCTTTGTCTATTTTTATTTAGCACTAGTTGGCACTACCCAACTTTCGTCTTTAATCGGTGAGGTTATTCCTGATAGTCTCTCTAAAGAATACGGCATTTCAGTTAGTGACAAGATAGTTCAGATAGATAACGAAACTGTCACGGTATTTAATGATATAAACTTTATACTTTCAAAGAGGGTAGGAGATACTGGAGTTATTAATATTAAATATATTAGAGAAGGCCAGGAAAGAACAGCTTTGTTACCAATAGACAATTGGTTATCAGATAATGATCAAATTGCTCCAAGTCAAGCCTTAGGACTTCAGCCGTTTCTTCCTGCGATAGTCGGTAAACTCCAAGAAGATGGCCCTGCACTTAAGTACGGTATAAAAGAAGGAGACTTGATACAAGCCATAAATGGTAAAGATGTTTCAACTTGGCAAGAATTATCGAGAATTCTTAGCCTTTTGCCTAATCAGCTTATTGAGATTAAAGTACTGAGAGGTCAAGAATCGAAAATACTGATGCTTGAGAGTTCAAGTTTTATCGATAAGACAGGAGTTCAAAAGGGCAGGATAGGTATACTTGCTTCTAATAATTTTAATGATTGGCCTTCAGATTTTGTGGTTGAAAAAAAAGAAAACTTCTTTCCAGCCTTATTAGTTGGTGTTGAGGACACCTATAGATATACGATTTTGATTATTACTTCAATAGGCAAGATGTTAAGCGGATCAATATCAGCTGATAACCTTGGAGGTCCAATACAGATTTCAGTGCTTGCGGGATCTGCTGCCAAGGCAGGATATGTTACTTTTTTGTCAATGGTGGCATTATTGAGTATCAATCTCGGACTATTGAATCTTTTGCCAATACCTATCTTAGATGGCGGGCAATTGCTAATGATTGCTATAGAAAAAGTTAAAGGGTCTCCCGTTTCAGATATTGCAATTGAATATTCTATGCGAATTGGATTAGTTCTCGTAGTAAGTTTAATGATATTTGCCTTTGCAAACGATATTGCAAGGTTGATCTAGTTATGAAAATACACATTAAAGTATTTTTTATCTTATTATTGGCAGGTCTTTTTCAAGCCCAAACTATCAGTTCCGAAGAAGAGTGGGTTGTTAGTGATATTAGAATCAGCGGTTTGCAGAGAGTTTCAGCAGGAAGTGTATTTAACGTTATGCCAATTGCTGTTGGTGATACTGTCAATGTTTATGACCTCCAAACTACTGCAAAGACGATATTTAAGACAGGCCAATTTGATGATATTCAACTCGGCCGCGAAGCAAATACTTTAATAATAAGTTTAGTAGAAAGACCTTCAATAGCATCCATAGATCTTGATGGAAACAAGGCTTTGAAAACTGAAGATCTGCTAAAAGGATTAGATGATGCAGGACTTTCAGAAGGCCAGGTTTTTAAAAGGTCGATTGTAAATAGTTTGGCATTAGAAATTCAAAGGCAATATGTTTCTCAAGGTCGTTATGGCGCAAAGGTTGAAGTTACAAGTGAGGATGAGCCTAGAAACAGGGTATCTTTGAATATTGAAATAGATGAGGGAGAAGTAGCTGAGATAAAAAATATCAATGTGATAGGTAATCTATCCTTTTCTGATGAAGATATTTTACAAGATTTTGAGCTAACCACCGGTGGATGGTTCTCTTTTTTTACAAATGACAATCGATATTCAAGAGAGAAATTAAAGGGTGATATTGAATCTCTCGAGTCATTTTACAAAAATAGAGGTTATGTTGAATTTAGTTTAGAAAGTTCTCAAGTAAGCGTTTCGCCCGATAAATCTGGCGTTTTTATTACACTTAATATTTCCGAAGGAACAACTTATGATGTTAATGAAATCAAGATAGTTGGAGACCTACCTATTGAAGAAGAAGTTCTTAAATCGCTTATTTTGATTAGAAAAGGAGAGCGTTTTAATCAGTATTTAGTTACAGAAACAGAAGAGATTTTTAAAAATATACTAGGTAATGAAGGGTATAGTTTCGCTGAAGTGCGCGGTGTCCCTGATGTAAATGAAGATTCAGGAAATGTAGATTTAACATTTTATGTAGATTCTCAACAAAGAACATACGTTAGACGCATTATCTTTAAAGGAAATAAGAGAACACATGACGTAGTGCTAAGAAGAGAAATGAGACAAATGGAGGGGGCCTGGGCATCCAATAATCTCATAGAAAATTCAAAGTTAAGACTCGAGAGGTTAGGATTCTTTAAAGAAGTTGAATCAGAGACTATACCTGTTCCTGGAGTTAACGATCAGATCGATGTTGAGTTCACAGTTGAAGAGGAATTTTCAGGATCAATCGGAGGTAGTTTAGGATATGGAGCTTATGGCTTAGTTCTAGGTCTCAATTACAATGAAAATAATGCTTTTGGAACAGGGCGAGCAATTGGCATAGGTATTAATGATAGCACCTGGCAACGTAGCTACTCTTTTAGCTATGGGGAGCCATATTTCAATATAGATGGAGTGAGCAGAGGTTATAGTGCTTATTTTAGAGAGTCTGACTATGGTCAATTTAATATTGCAAGTTATACATCTGATTCTTTTGGAGCAGGCATACAATTTGGTCTGCCAATAAGTGATATTGAGAGAATAGGGCTCAACTTAAATTACGATAATACAAGTATAGATACTGGTTCTACACCTGCATCGCAGATTCTAGCTTTCACCCAATCTGAAGGTACTAAATTTGAAGTATTCAAGACCCAATTCATCTGGTCAAGAGTTACCTTGAATAGGGGTCTATTTCCTACTGCAGGCCAATCTCAATCTTTCGCCCTCCAAGTTGCTGTTCCAGGGAGTTCCTTGACATACTCTAAACTCACCTATAGACATAAATATTTCCGACCAATTTTTGATGGAAGATTTGTACTAGGATTTAGAGGTGAGCTTGGAGTATTAGAGGCTTATGGAGATACAGAAGTAGCTCCTTTCTTTGAGCATTATTATTCTGGTGGAATTAGTTCAGTTAGAGGCTTTAAGCAAAATACCCTTGGTCCCAGGGCTATACCCTCACAGTTTTACCTAGATAATGAAGGTAATCCTATAATTGGCGAAGATGGCAATCCGGTTGCAAATCCTTATTCATATTATAGAGATGATAGGTCAATAGGAGGAGCTTACTTAGTAGAAGGTGGTTTCGATTTTATATTTAAGCTACCTTTCATTGAGGACCAAAGATCAATGCGTAGCTCTTTCTTTGTGGATGTCGGAAATGTATTTTCTAAGGACTGTGGATTCGATCAATCTAACGTAAATTGCAGCGAACTCGACTTAGGGGAGTTGAGGTATTCTTATGGAGTTGGAGTGACTTGGATAACTCAGTTGGGCCCAATGTCTCTTGCTATTGCAGCTCCTTCAAATGAAGGCCCTTTAGATGAAACAGAAAATTTTCAATTTGAAATCGGGACGCAATTTTAAATTCTCTTAATGCTACTAAATTAGCTTACAAAACTGTAGAATTCGACGACAGGTTACTTAATGGGAAAAACTATGAAATTTTTTAAAACTTTATTTGCCGTGCTTACGGCATCCTTTTTTACTTTTACTCTTCAGTCGGCTGATTTAAATATAGCCACTCTAGATCCTCAAGCAGCTTTATTTAGTACTAATGTTGCAAAAAAAGAGCTTGAAGAATTGGAAAATTCAGACGAATGGAAAGAAGTTGTTGAAGAGCTTCAAGCGAAAGCAACTGAGGCTAGAGAGATCCAAGAAAGAACCCAAAAAGATGGTCCAACAATGTCTGATGAAGAAAAACAAGAGGCAGCACAGAAATTTCAGTCTCTCCAGCAAGATATTAATTTTTTAAGAGAAAAAACTAATCAATTCAGGAATCAAACTCTTCAATTGCTTTCACAAGAACAGGCAGAAAAATTTCAAGTCATCGTCACTGAATTAATTAGAGCAAAAGGAATAACACTCTTAATAAACAGTGGAGCACAACAGCAAATACTTCTTCATGCAGATCAAAGCTACGATATTACTCAAGAAGTAATCGATGCTATGAATGAAAAAGAAGATTAATTTTTCGTGTCTTCCCTAAAAAGCTTTAAGTTATCTCAACTTGCTGAAATCCTTGGAGCAGAACTTGAAGGTGATCCGTCTAAAGAAATAAATGGAATAAATACTCTTGAAAATTCATTAGACCAAGAAGTTTCCTTTATTGCTAGAGAGTCATATTTAACAAAATTATCTACTACTAAGGCCGGTGCAGTTATTTGCAATACAGATTACTCGGAATTATTCACTGGTAACAAATTGATATGTGAAAATCCTTATTTAACTTACGCTAGATGTACTGAACTCTTCAAAGAAAAACCTGCTATCAAAACTGGAATTTCTAGTTTAGCAGCCATTGAAGATACGGCTATAATTTCTGATACTGCATCAATAGGAAATTTTGTAACAGTATCAGCAAATGCTGTGATAGAAGACGAGGTTGTATTAATGCCAGGAGTTTTTATTGGCGAAGGCAGCAGAATTGGGAAGGGCTCAATAATATATGCTAATGTATCAATATATGATTCCGTAAATATTGGCGAAGAATGTATTCTACATTCGGGAGTAGTGATTGGCTCAGATGGCTTAGGCTTTGCCAAAGATAATGGCTCGTGGACAAAGATTGAACACTTAGGAGAAGTGATAATTGGAGCTAACGTTGAAATTGGTTCAAATAGTACTATTGACAGAGGATCCATCGGCAATACTTTGATCGGAGAAAATGTGAAAATAGATAATCAAGTTCATGTAGCACATAATGTAGTGATTGGTTCTGGTACTGCTATTGCAGGTAACAGTGCAATAGCAGGGAGCACAAAAATTGGAAAGAATTGTACGCTTGCAGGGTGTTCTGCCATTGTTGATAACATCGAGATTTCAGATGAGGTGCACATTACAGCAATGTCATTGATTACAAAATCTATAAAAGAGAGCGGTTATTATTCGTCAGGCACACCATTTATGAAAAACTCTGAGTGGAAAAAAAATGCAGTTGCCTTTAAAAGACTTCATGGATTAATTAAAAAGTAAAATTATGGAAGTAGAAATAAATATAGAAGAGATTCAAGAGTTTTTGCCTCACAGATATCCCATGCTTCTCGTTGATAGAGTTACGCATATGGTTCTTGGTGAATCTATAACAGCTTATAAAAATATTACTACTAATGAGCCTTTTTTTACGGGGCATTTTCCTGGAAAACAGGTTATGCCCGGTGTTTTGATTGTAGAAGCCATGGCTCAAGCTTCGGGTATCCTGGGTTTTAAAACAATGGATAAAAGGCCTGAGGATGGGTCAATATACTACTTTGTAGGAGCTGACGATCTAAGATTTAAAAGACCTGCAATTCCTGGTGATAAACTCATTTTGAATTCAAAGGTAATAACCAATAAAAAAGGGATTTGGAAGTTTGACTGTTCAGCAACCGTAGACAGTGAGCTTGTAGCAAAGGCAATGATACTTTGCGCTGATAGGCCAAAATAATTATGATTCACCCCTCTTCAATAGTTGACGATTCTGCCAAAATTGATGATTCAGTAGAAATTGGTCCTTTTTGTCTTATCGGTCCAGAAGTGGAAATAAAAGAAGGGACAAAAATAGAGTCTCATGTTATTTTAAAAGGACCTGCGAAGATAGGGAAAAGAAATCACATATTTCAGTTTTCTACTTTAGGTGATGGAAGTCCGGACAAGAAATATAACAATGAGCCTACTACCCTAGTTATTGGAGATGACAATATCATAAGGGAGGGTGTAACAATTCACAGAGGCACTATTCAGGATCGTGGAGAAACTCTTATCGGCAATGGAAATCTTATTATGGCTTATTCTCATATAGCGCATGATTGTGTATTGGGAAATGATATTGTTTTAACTAATCAGGCTGCACTAGCTGGTTCTGTTCATGTTGGAGATGGCGCAATACTTGGAGGCTATGCCATTGTTCATCAATTTTGCTCTATTGGAAGTTATAGTTTTTGTGCAATGGGCAGCGCTGTAAATAAAGACATACCTGCATATGTAAAAGTCAGAGGTAATCCAGCTAAACCTTTTGGAGTAAACGTAACAGGGATAAAAAGGATCGGATATTCTAAGGAAACTATAGAAGCTTTAAGATCTGCTTATAGATCAATTTATAGAAAGAAGCTTACGGTCGATGAGGCTGTGAAGGATCTTGATTCTTTAAGAAAGGATTTTAAAGAAGTAGATATATTCTTAAGTTCAATTGAAGACTCTAAGAGAGGCATATCTCGTTGATAGGGAACACCCTTGAAAATACTCCTTTAAAGATCGCAATAGTGGCAGGTGAAAGGTCAGGAGACGAATTAGGCGCACCTTTGATGAAATCCTTGAAATTGATCAATCCTTCAATTGAATTTGTAGGTGTCGGGGGCTCGAAGATGACTTCTGAGGGGCTTGAATCTTACTTTGATATGAGTGAGATATCAGTAATGGGTATTATTGAACCCTTATTAAATTTAAGAAAATTATTAAAACTTAGAAAGGGTTTAAAAAAATATTTACACCATCAGAAGCCCGATATTTTTATAGGTATTGACTCACCTGACTTCAATCTTCCCATTGCAAATTTTTTAAAAAAGAATCTTCAAATCAAGACAATACAATACGTTAGTCCTTCAGTTTGGGCATGGCGTCAAGGTCGCATAAAATCTATGGAGAGATCAATAGATTCTGTTTTAACCCTTTTTCCTTTTGAAGAGACTGCTTATTCCAATTCGAAGATTAAGACATGTTATGTAGGACACCCTTTGTCTTACAAAATTGATATTAATAATATGGAAATAGAATCCAAAGTTCAAAATAGTATTGCGTTATTACCAGGAAGCAGGAAGTCAGAGATCTTACTAATGGGCGATTTGATGATTAAGGCGGCAAAGAAACTGAAGCTAATGAATCCAAACTACCAATTTTTTATGCCATTATCAGATTCATCTCATCTAGACCTTTTTAATGAAGTTATAGAAGATTTCATTCATATTTCATATGAAAATTCTAAAGATATTTTAAAGAAATCTTCTATGGCAATTATTACATCTGGAACTGCAACCTTAGAGGCTGCCTTATCATTCACTCCTTGTATCGCTGTATATAAGACTAATTGGTTGTCTTATTTATTAATTAAACCTTTACTAAATATTGACTCTTTTTCGTTACCAAATTTAATTTTAGGTAAGAAAATTTTACCTGAGCTATTGCAGTCTGAAGCAACTATAGAAAAGATAATCTCTTCAGTAAATCTTCTAGAGGACAGAGGCTTAGAATTCTATAGAAATGAGTTTACTTTTATTAAAGAAACGCTAAAGGCTGGGGGGGCAGATAAGGCGTCTGTTGAGGTTTTAAAGTTATTAAATTGATTGAAGCTGGAGTTGATGAAGCAGGAAGAGGCCCCATAGCAGGTCCAGTGTTTGCTGCAGCAGTTATATTAGGAAAGAAACATTCAATATCTAATCTAAATGACTCAAAAAAGATTTCTGAGAAAAGAAGGGAACTGATAGCAGAAGAAATAAAAGTTAATGCTATTTCATGGTCTATAGGAATCAGTACAGCTAAAGAGATCGATGATATTAATATTCTTAGAGCATCTTTGTTAGCCATGAGGAGAGCCATAGATGGTTTGGATGTGAGACCCGAACTTATATCTGTAGATGGTCAGTTTTCACCTGAAACGGATTTGAAAGTTCGGACTATAATTAAAGGAGACCAGTCAAATGAGAATATTATGGCGGCTTCAATCCTTGCTAAAGTTTATAGAGATAATTATATGAAAGAATTAGATAAGTCCGTTCCAGAATATGGCTTTAAACAACACAAAGGTTATCCTACAAAGATGCACCTAGAAGCATTAGAATCATATGGTATAACTTTAGAACATAGGTTAAGTTTTAAACCTGTTAGAAATATTAATGAGTCAACTAGATAATTTAGATTTTGTTCATCTTCATGTCCATTCGGAATACTCTTTAGTTGATGGAATCATAAGAGTTGAAGAATTACTAGATCGTTCTATTGGTCTTGGATATCACTCTGTTGCTTTGACGGATTTAACTAATCTCTTTGGATTAATTGAATTCTATAGATCTGCAAGAAGTAGGGGCATTAAACCTATTGTAGGTTCGGAGATTAATGTAGCAAAAGATAAAGATTCAATCTCAGCACCTATTGTGCTTTTAGCTGCGAATAAACAAGGCTATATAAATTTAACAAAGTTAGTTTCTAAAGCTTATGTTGAAGGTCAAGTAAATGGGGATCCTATTGTTCTTTTTAATTGGCTTGAAGAATTTTCAGAAGGAATAATAGCTTTATCGGGAGGCATGGAAGGACATATTGGGAATTCAATTTTGGCAGGAAATAAGCAATTATCGGAGTCTCGTATAGACTTCTTCAAAAAGATTTATAAGGATAATTTTTTTATTGAAGTTCAAAGAACAGGTAAGCCTAATGAAAAAGAATACAACGAAGCAGTATTGCAGTTTGCTTCAAGAATGGAGATTCCTGTTGTTGCAACCAATAATGTAAGGTTTTTAGAAGCGGTTGATCCTGATATTTCTCCTTCTGATTTTGAAGCCCATGAAGCGAGAGTTTGTATTCAAAGAGGTGATATTCTGGATGATCCAAGAAGACCAAAAAATTATACAGAAGAGCAATTTTTTAGAAGTAAAGAGGAGATGTTTGAGTTATTTTCTGATATACCTGAAGCGTTGATTAATACCGTAAAAATCGCCGAAAAATGTAACATCGATTTGGAGTTAGGAAAATTTTATCTCCCTGATTTTGAAGTTCCAAATGACTATTCTAGAGAAGAATTCTTAAGAAAAATTTCAAATGAAGGCCTACTCAAAAGAATAAATGACCTTAAAAGCTCAGCCGATTCTTATGAACTGGATGAACCTACTTATGTAAAGAGACTAGAATACGAATTAGATATGATCTGTAAGCTAGATTTCGCAGGTTATTTTTTAATCGTAGCTGATTTTGTGAATTGGGCTCAAAAGAATGATATCCCTGTTGGTCCTGGCAGAGGTTCTGGCGCTGGATCTATAGTCGCCTATGCCTTAGGTATTACAGCTATTGATCCTATCAAATATGATCTTTTATTTGAGAGATTTCTTAATCCAGAGCGAGTTAGTAATCCTGATTTCGATATAGATTTTTGTATTGAGGGTAGAGACAAGGTTTTAGAATATGTCACAAACAAATACGGTAAAGATTCAGTAGCACAGATAAGTACTAGAGGAACAATGGCAGCGAGGGCTGTATTACGTGATGTAGTTCGAGTATTAGGCAAGCCTTATGGATTTGGCGATAGACTTGCAAAAGCAATACCAGATGTCTTAGGAATAAGTCTTGAAGAGGCATATAAGGATAAGCAATTCAAAGAGATTATCGATGAGTCAGATGAATCAAAAGAAGTTTTTGATATGGCACTTAAATTAGAAGGTTTATCAAGGAGCGTTGGAACTCATGCAGCTGGAGTAGTAATAGCTCCAACTGCTTTGACAGATTTTACACCTCTTTTTTTAGATTCTGATAAAGGAACGGTAGCATCACAATTTGATATGGGCGATGTTGAGTCTGCAGGTTTAGTTAAATTTGATTTTCTTGGTCTGAAAACTCTTACGATAATAGATCAATCTGTAAGACGAATTAATTCAAAGGCAAAAAATGAGCGAGATCACATAAATATTGATAATTTATCATTGAAAGATTCTGAAACTTTCGAACTACTGCAAAGAGGTGAAACTACGGGTATATTTCAACTTGAATCAAGAGGTATGAGGGACTACTTAAAACAATTAGTCCCTAATGATTTTGAAGACATCGTCAGCATGAACGCTTTATACCGTCCAGGCGCCTTGGGTATGAACATGGTAGATTCTTACATAAATAGAAAGCATGGTAGGGAAGAAGTTACCTATGGTCATGAATCAGTAAAAAAAATACTTAGCACTACCTATGGAGTAATAGTTTATCAAGAGCAGGTGATGCAGATAGCTCAGGAACTTTCGGGTTTCTCTCTCGGCCAGGCAGATATCTTGCGCAGGGCTATGGGAAAAAAGAAGAAAGAAGAAATGGAAAGTCTGCGGTCCACATTTGTAGACGGAGCAGTTAAGAAAGATGTAAACGAGAGATATGCTGCAAATCTATTTGACCAAATAGAGCAATTTGCAGGTTACGGTTTCAATAGATCTCATTCCGTAGGTTATGCACTTATTGCCTATCAAACCGCATGGCTTAAAACTCATTTTCCTGCTGAATTTATGGCCTCAGTCTTATCATGTGATTTAGGAAATACAGATAATATTCAATTATTTGTAGATGATTGTAGAAACATAGGATTATCAGTTGAGAAACCCGATATAAACAGAAGTTCATATAGATTTGAAGATTTAGACTCAAGAACAATCCTATATGGTTTGGGTGCAATCAAAGGTATAGGTGAATCCTTAGTAGAACAAATAGTTTCTCAACGTAATATTGAACAATTCAAAGATATGCATGATTTCTGCACGAGAATTGGATCAAATAGAATTAATAGAAGAATTTTAACTACATTAATTGGGTCTGGTGCCATGGACTCTTTCGGAAAGAGGGAAGATCTTTTTAGAAGAATTGATTCTTATCTCAAGAATGCAGAACAGGCTTCTGAGAGAAATAAGAGTAATATTCAAGATCTTTTTGGGGAAGAAATTATTTCTCCTGAAGAGGATGTCGTTAACGATGACATAGAATTTGATGAAGTATCATCTGAATGGAGTGCTTTAGGTTTTTATTTAGATTCTCATCCTCTGGAAAGTAAAAAGAGAGAGGTGAGGAATATGTGTGGTTTCTTTATTTCTGAACTTCAATCCGAAGAACACACGCAAAGAATAGCGGGATGTTTAATGCAGTTTAACGTAAGACAGGGCAAAAGAGGTAGATTTGCTTTCGCAACTTTAGATGACGGTTCGTCAAAAATAGAAGTCTCGATCTGGGCAGATGTGTTTGAAAAATATAGGAGTTTGCTCAAAAAAGGACAGGTTTTAGTTGTAGAGGGTATTATCGAGAAGGATGAATATTCTAACTTTGCGAAACATAAAATGATTGCTGATAAGATCTTAACTTTTGATCAAGCTCGTCATGAGTATGTAAAGAACATTAAAATCGATATCGAAAATAATGATATCAGCTCAGAAGAGTTGGTTAATTCTTTAAAATTAATTGCAAATAGTAGCGAAGGTAATCAAGTTTTAATATCTTACAAGGGAGAGTCAGCGGCAGCAGATATTGTTCTGCCAAGTGATTGCTCAGTGAGACTTGATGATTCTTCAATAAAGGCCTTGGGCAAACGTTTTGGACCAGAAAATGTTAAGTTCGTTTATCATAGCCAATATCACATAAATTAATAATCCTTAATGCTAAAAAGTTATCTAGATTTCGAACAACCTATTGCTGATCTTGAGCAACAAGTTATAGATCTAAAAGATTCAGATTTAGATGATGAGTCAATAAAGACAGAAGTTATTCGACTTAATGAGTCTATCCTCAAGACTACTGAAAAAATTTATTCTAATTTAACTCCCTGGCAAAATGTTCAAGTTGCTAGACATCCTGAAAGGCCTCATTTCTTAGATTATATCGAAAGAATTTCTGATGAATTTGATGAACTTCATGGTGATAGGCATTTCTCAGATGATAGAGCTGTTATAGGTGGGATTGGTTCTATCGGTGAATATAAAGTTATGTTTATAGGACATGAGAAGGGCAGGTCTACTGAAGAAAAGATTTTACATAATTTTGGAATGTCTCAACCAGAAGGTTACCGAAAAGCTTGCAGGTTAATGGAGTTAGCAGAGCGCTTCTCACTTCCAATAGTTACCCTTGTCGATACACCTGGAGCCTATCCTGGTATTGATAGTGAAGAAAGAGGTCAAAGCGAGGCAATAGCTCATAATTTAAGAGTTATGTCTTCTTTAAAAACTCCAATTATTGTTAATGTTGTAGGAGAGGGTGGATCTGGTGGGGCTCTCGCTTTAGGTGTAGGGGATCATATAACTATGCTTGAGCATTCTACTTATTCAGTTGCATCACCTGAGGCTTGCGCAAGCATTGTCTGGAGAGACTCTACTAAAGCAGATCTTGCCGCAGAGGCAATGAAATTAAATGCTGACAGTGTTCTTGATTTAGGTTTAATAGACGAAGTTATTCCAGAACCTTTGGGCGGTGCACATAGAAGTTTTGACCAAGCATCATCAAATTTATCTAAGGTTTTAATCAAAAACTTAGATGAGTTAACTAGTATGTCTATCGATTATCTCCTTGATAGGAGATACAAAAGGTTAATGAGCTATGGGTCAATCTAATGGCACATTTAACTTTAAACAATAAAATTCTCAATGACTTTGACAAATTAGGTATTGCTTTTTCAGGAGGACTGGACTCATCTGTTCTTCTTAACCTTATTTCAGATCAAGTTATACCTAAAGATAGGATTACAGCCCTTCATATAAATCATGGTATCAATAATGATTCAGATAAATGGGAAGAATTTTGTGCTCAAATTGCAGATGGATTAGGAGTTGATTTTAAATCTTGGAAACTCAAAGATTTAGAAAAAATCTCAGAAGACATTTTAAGAAATAAACGACATGAAGTGTTTAAGAGCTGGGCAGATCATAATGATTTAATTATCACTGGACATCATTTAGATGATCACATTGAGACAGTTTTATTTAGACTTTTTAGAGGAACGGGCATTAAAGGTTTAGAAGGAATTAGAGAAATATCTAAAGTTCGTGACATAAACTTCTATAGACCCTTTTTGAAAAATAAAAAAAAAGAAATACTTAAATATGCAAAAGAAAATAATCTCAGCTGGGTTGAAGATGACTCTAACAGAGAATCTAAATTTTCTAGAAATATGATTAGAAATGATTTAATGCCAAAAATTATTTCTCGATGGCCTTCTATCGGAAAATCAATAGGTAAGCTTTCAGAAGAGGCCAAATGGAATCAGAAGATACTTACAGATATAGCCAGAGAGGATTTAGCTTATATAGATGCCAGGAAAGATAAGATAAATATGCAAAGATTAAAATCTTTATCTAATGAGAGGCAGAAAAATGCGATAGTTTTTTGGTTAAATAACGAAAATGATATTTATGTTCCTTCAAAATTAATATTTCAGATTTTATCATCTGTGGCAGAGCCCTCTCCAGAATCAAGGAGTTTTATTATTCATTCAGACTCACTAAATACTGATATAAGAATTATTGTATCTTCAAAAGAAATAATAATGGTAGATCAAGGTTCTTTAAGGCCTTTGCCAGAAAATTTAAGAGTTAATTGGGATTTAAAAAAATCCATAAAAATTCCTTCTGGAGAACTTTCAACTCAAGAATCCTATGGAAAAGGATTGGATAAAAAATATCTCAAAGATGATGTAATTATCAAGGCTAGAGTTGGAGGAGAGAGATGTAAACCTTTTGGCAGAGATAAGAGTCAAAAAATAAAAAATCTATTTCAAGAATTTGAGATACCAGACTGGAAGAGGAATTCTATTCCGCTAATCTACATAAATGATCGGATAGCTGCAGTTGGAGATCTATGGGTTTGTGATGAATTTCATACTAACTTAGATGAGAGTGGTATTTCTATAGTATGGAATGATAATGTAAATAAATAAGGAGTAATTATGAATTTAGAGACAGTAATTTATGAAAAAAGAGGAGCAGTTGCTTTGATTAAGTTTAATCGGCCTGACGTAAGGAATGCATTTAATGCCAAAATGACTGAAGATATTCTTGAAGCATTGATAGAGGCAAAAGGGGATAGTGATGTCCGAGCTATAGTTTTGACTGGTGAAGGACTAAGTTTTTCAGCTGGCGCAGATCTTTCTGCAAGAGATAATAAGTGGTTAGATACCGAAGCTGCTTTAGTTGAAGGGTACTTACCAAGTCTAGAGGAGATAATGGCAATGCCTAAACCTGTCATATCTGCAGTAAATGGTGCTGCAGCGGGCATAGGAAGTGCTTACGCAATGGCTTGCGACTTAACCATCATGTCTGAAGAAGCTTATATACTTCAAGCATTCAGTAATATTGGGCTAATTCCTGATGGAGGAGCTAATTGGTTTTTAACCAATACAGTTGGTTATAAACTTGCTTATCAAATTGCGATAGAGGGCGAAAGAATAGACTCTAGAAGATGTTTAGAATTAGGGTTAATAAATAAAGTAGTTCCTGGTGAAGCTTTACTAGATGAGGCATTATCATGGGCAGATAGATTGAGTTCACGGTCTTCTCAATCTTTAAAACTTACAAAACAGATAATGAGAAAGGCTTTAGACAGCACTTATGGCGATATCTATAACCTAGAGGCTAAAACCCAAAACACACTTACAGGTTCAGAAGATAATATTGAGGGAGTTACAGCTTTTATGGAAAAGAGACAACCTAACTTTAAATAAAATTTATTTGTTCTGACTTTCAAGTTCCATCCTAAGCTCTTTGTGTTTTTGCTTAGTAAGAGGGTAGTACCAAGTTAGAAGTAAAGCAGGCAGGAAAAATACGGCACAACCTAGGCAATAATAAATTCTTAAAGCTAGCATCGCATCGTCTGAATTTATTATTCCCGGTACAAATCCAGAGAAGTCTACCAATATAGCCGCAGCCCAAACGGCTATCATTGCGGATACTTTCGCTATCATTCCATTCAATGCAAAGAATGTTCCAGCACGTCTCCCTCCAGTTTTTAAAGAATCTAGGTCCACAACATCTGCCAACATGGAGGCAGGTAGGAATTGAAGGCCACCAAAACAGAATCCTTTGAGAAGAAACAGGATATGAAACTCAGTAAAATCGCCTCTTTCAAGAAAAAAACATAAAAAACTTACTGTTCCGGTGCCTACAAGAGTTATACAAAAAGCTTTATGCTTACCTAAAGTTTTACCTAGCCAAAGCCAGAACGGAATTCCTATTAGTCCCGCAATAAAGTATCTTGCATAAGAAGCACCCACAGTCTCAATTCCAATGACATCTCTTACAAACCAGAGAGATAAAGTATTTCTAAATGACTCTCCTGCAATCACCAAGAAAATGATTAATAAAATTCTTACTAGTAAAGGATTTTCGGCAGCATATTTTAGTCCTTCAAGTAAAGGAATCTTTTTTTCAACCTTTGGCATAGGATCTGGCACTTTCCAAATTGCCCACGCGGCAAAGATGGGTAGCAACAGAACAATACCAATCCCCATACTCGCTAAAATATCCGACATTTTTCCCGAAGTAGAAAAATCTTGAAAAATAAAAATCGCTGCAAGCATCCTCTTTATTGATTCCAGGACTCCTATTCCCTGTCCTGAGACTTCAATGGCAAGAGGTATAAGTGCAGAAATCAACAAACCAATTAAAGTCCATCCTTCTCTCCCGCTGACAACTCTTGATCTCTGATGATAATCTGATGATATCTCAGCACCCCATGCACCATAAGGAATATTAATTATGGTTGAACCTAAATACATAAGCATCATCCAAATCACAAAGTACGCAATTGAGACTTCTGAACCAGGGATGAATAACTTATAAATAGCCAACATCATCAAAGGGATGCCTAATATAATCCAAGGCTTTCTTCTTCCAATAGAAGTCCTAGTAGAATCACCTAACTGACCAAGAATTGGATCAGTAATTACATCTGTGAACCTTGCAATTAAAAGGAGATTGGCAATGATATAAAGAGGAATGCCTACAACCTCAGAATAAAAGGGAATTAGCCAGATTGCTATTGGATAGCCAATCATTGCTAAAGGAGTTGCAAGCCCTCCATAAGCAAAAATTGTATTACGCTGAACTGTCGTAGTACTCATAACTCCCCTAGAAATGATAAATTCCAAGGTCATATTATAGTTTTGAGCTATTTAGACAATCTATTTAGGCCGCTAATTACAGAAAGCAATCCAGCTATAACAGTATTTTGATGCATGCCAACGCCCCATACAGATTTGTTTCCTAATACTAATTCAGAGTATGCAACAGCTTTAGCATCTGAACCTGAACTAATGGCATGTTGATGATAATCAGATATCTTAATTTCAAGATTGAAGCTCTTTTTAATAGCATCAATCATCGCATCTATTGGACCATTTCCGCGACCCTCTATGTTTACGACATCTGTATTATGTTTTAGTCCTATCGTTATTTCATCAGATTGGGTACCGTCTTTGTTAGAACTTGAGTTTATATGATGTTCAATGAATTCGTAGCTTCCTGAGCTATTAAGATAAGTTTCTTGAAAGTTATCCCAAATGTCTGAAGGAGAGATTTCTTTTCCTGATTTGTCTGCTATTTTTTGTATCACCTGACTAAATTCAATCTGCAACCTCCTAGGCATACTTAATCCATGATCTTTTTCAAGAAGATAAGCAACACCTCCTTTACCAGATTGACTATTAATTCTTATTACTGCCTCATATGATCTTCCTACATCACTCGGATCAATTGGAAGATAGGGCACTTCCCAAAGCTTCTGATTGGAATTTCTCATCTCAGCAAGACCTTTCTTTATTGCGTCTTGATGAGAACCTGAAAAAGCTGTAAAAACAAGATCGCCTGCATAGGGATGTCTTGGATGGACTGGCAATTGATTGCAATATTCTGCCTCTCTCATTATTGGATTTATATTAGAAAAATCTAGATGAGGATCAACACCTTGTGTAAGCATGTTTAAAGCCAGGGTAACTAAATCAACGTTTCCAGTTCTTTCTCCATTTCCAAAAAGTGTCCCTTCTATCCTATCAGCACCAGCCATAACTCCTAGTTCAGTAGCTGCAACCGCTGTTCCTCTATCATTATGTGGATGAAGACTAACTATCACATTTTCTCTATCTTGGAGATTTCTACACATCCACTCTATTTGATCTGCATAAGTATTTGGAGAGGCCATTTCCACTGTGGCAGGTAGATTCATAATTGTTTTCTTTTGATCATTCGGTTGCCAAATTTCATTGACCGCATTACAAACCTCAACCGCATAAGAGAGTTCTGTGCCCGTAAAGCTCTCCGGACTATATTCAAATGACCAATCAGTTTCATCATATAGTTCTGACTCTTCTTTTACCCACTTAGCACCATCAGTTGCAATTTTCTTTATACCTGACTCATCACTCTTAAAAACAACTTTACGCTGTAAAGTGGAAGTAGAATTGTATACATGAACAATAGCCTTCTTTGCTCCCTTTAACGCCTCAAAAGTTTTCTTAATTAACTCAGGCCTTGCTTGAGTTAAAGCTTGGATGGTCACATCCTTTGGTACAAGGTTTTCCTTAATAATTTTTCTTACAAAATCGAAGTCTGTTTGAGACGCAGAAGGGAAACCCACTTCAATCTCTTTGAAACCAATCTCAATTAAGAGATTAAACATCCTAAGTTTCCTTTCTTCACCCATGGGCTCTATAAGAGCTTGATTACCATCCCTTAAGTCGACACTGCACCATATAGGGGCTTGAGTAATTGTATTTGAAGGCCAAGTTCTATTATCTAAATCAATAGACTTGAAGGGTCGATATTTCGAAGCTGAATCATTAATTATTTTAGTCAATTTGTATCTCCAGAATATTTTAATTATTGAGATTGGTGCTTAAAGCAGAAGTTATGCCCGGTTAACTCTAAAAAAAAGAGACCGGGATAGTCAGTCGTAGCTGAATATTTTTTTTAGCGACTAAAATCATCGGCGCTAGCTTATATTTGCAAGCAATTAAGGTCAAGTTGAGTCTTTTTTTTCAAATAGTAAAATTGCAAAATATGGTTTTATCAAAATATCAAAAACTCCAAGAGCTAGGTATAGATATATGGAAAAAAAGATCTGATCAGGAGACTATTTTTTTTCAAGATGAAGTCTATTCAATCGACAGAAATTGTATTCTGTGTCTTGGAAAAAAAGACGAGAAAGTTTCAGAAGAGGATAAAATAATTTTTTTAAAGACACTTGCTAAGTCAATTGGAAAAAATAATTTCCTGAAAATAAATAAACTAGAAAATCCCGAATTAATAAATAACATCATAGTTTTAGGAACAGATATTCCACAATATTCAGAGCAATATGCAAATTCTGAAATATCATCTTATGATTCCATGACAGAAATATGTTCATCAAAAGAGTCTAAACAGCTTTTTTTGGATCAGTTAAAAGCTTTAAATTTATAAAAATATTTCATGGACTACTCTTATTTAGATTTTAGCCACTTAGATTCAGTTCTCGAAATAGAGAGAGAATCTAACCCTTTCCCTTGGACAGAAAGAAACTTCACTGACTGTTTAGAGAAAGGTTATTACTCTTTGGCTCTAGAGGACAATGAACGGTTGGTAGGTTTCGCTATTATGGCAATTTCATCTGAAGAGTCACATCTTCTGAATATAGGTGTAAATAAAGATTTTAGGGGTTCAGGGTACGGAGAGAGAATATTAAAAAAAATGATAATTGCTGCTGAAGTTATGGGAAGCAAGAAAATACTTCTTGAAGTAAGAGTCTCAAATAAAATTGCTTATAGACTTTATGAGAAACTTGGATTTCATGAAATTGGTGAAAGAAAAAAATATTATAGACTCCCTGAAGGCAGAGAAGATGCTTATGTTATGTCCAAAACCCTCAAAAAAGGTTTTGTAAGTAATTTATTTTTTTCTAAGAGTTAATTAACTTTTCAATATCAGTCTGGATCTGCTCAGGAGTTGTTGAAGATCCGTATCTATTGACAGGTTCACCATCTTTACTAATAAGGAATTTGGTGAAATTCCATTTAATTTTTTCCGTTCCAAGAAGCCCTTTTTTTTCCTTAGTTAAAAATTTAAATAAAGGATGAGCATTGTCTCCATTTACATCAATTTTACTAAAGATTGGAAAAGTACTTCCATAATTTAAGCTGCAAAATTCAACAATTTGTTCATTAGACCCGGGCTCTTGACCGCCAAATTGATTACAAGGGAAGGCCAAAACAGAAAATTCCTCATGCGAATATTTATTTTGAAGTTGTTCTAGACCTTTATATTGAGGCGTAAAACCACACTGGCTGGCAGTATTAACTATCAGTAAGGTTTTTCCTTTGAAATCGCTTAAGTCTACCTTTTGACCGGACGAGTCTTCACAGGAGAATTGGTAAATGTTTTTAGTCATTTTTGAATTTAATTTTTTATAATATTAAATTATAACAACTTTGTAAGGAGAGAAGGGTGGAGTATAGAAAATTAGGAAATACTGATTTAGATGTAAGCGTTATCTGTCTGGGTACCATGACTTGGGGGGAACAGAATACTTTTGAGGAAGGATATGAGCAGATGGATTATGCCGTTGAGCAAGGAGTCAACTTCTTTGATACGGCTGAACTCTATCCAATACCACCCAAACCTGATACACAAGGCAAGACTGAAGAGTGTATAGGAAATTGGTTTAAGAGAACCGGAAAGAGAGAAGAGATAATTCTTGCTTCTAAAGTAGCTGGAAGGGCGCCTATGAATTGGTTTAGAGGAGACTGGACACTTCTGGATAGAGAGAATATCGAAAGTGCAATAGATTCAAGCCTCAAAAGACTACAAACTGATTATATTGATTTGTATCAATTACATTGGCCTGACAGAAGAATGAGTATGTTTGGTGCTGATGGTTTAGGTTATAAGCATTATGAAGCTGAAACAGTTCCAATACTTGAAACATTGAAAGTACTTTCTGAAGCAGTAGATTCTGGAAAAATTAGATATGTTGGCTTATCAAATGAAACACCATGGGGCCTCTCTGAATTTATCAAGTTTTCAGAAATGTATGATTTACCAAGAGTTGTATCAGTTCAGAATGCTTACAATTTTTTAAACCGATCTTATGAGATTGGTATGTCTGAGTTTCATCATAGATCACAAGTAGGTCTTCTGGCTTATTCCCCTTTAGCACAAGGCTATTTGTCAGGAAAGTATATTGATGGTGCTAGACCTGAAGGAGCTCGAACTACCTTATTTGAAAGAGGAGATCGGTATGAGGTTCCCGGTGCAAATGAGGCGGTTAAATCCTATGTCAATTATGCTCATTCGATAAATATGGATCCATCAGTGATGGCTAATTCTTTTGTAAATTCAAGAGATTTTGTAACTTCTAATATCATTGGCGCAACCACTATGGAGCAGCTGAAGTTAGCTATTGGAAGTATTGATGTGAAATTATCCGATGAAGATTTAGAGCAAATATCTTTGATACATAGAAAAAATCCTAATATATGTCCTTGAACTCTGAAAATTTAGATTTACAGAGTTTTTGGAAATCTTTTGATGAGCTTTCAAAGTTAGAACTTTATGAGGTTCTGAGTTTTCGACAATCCATATTTGTTGTAGAGCAGAAATCTTGGTATCAGGATGCAGATGGATTAGACGAAATTAGCGATCATCTTCTTTTGAAAAAGGATGAACATTTAGTAGGTTACTTAAGGTTAACTCCTCCTGGAATTAAGTACAAAACACCATCTATAGGACGTATTGCTGTAATTGAAAGTCTGAGAGGTCTCAGCATCGGTTCAAGATTAGTTGATGAAGGCCTAAAGAGAAGTTTAGAAAATTATATGACTGATAAATCAACTATTTCTGCTCAAGAATATTTGATTAAATTTTATGAAGGTCACGGCTTTAAAGTTTCTGGCGACGTGTACGATGAAGATGGAATTCCTCACATTCAAATGATAAAGAATGGATAAAGAAAAGCTTTATACCTTAATTTTGTCTGTCGGCTTAATTATTGGAGCTTTACTGGCAGGACTTTCTATTATTCAAGAATCTAATATTACAAATTTTAAATATGCTGCGAAAATTGAAGACACTTCCATCTCTATGGAGAAATATCTAGTTCAACTTGAGGGTCTTGCAAAAGACAAGAAATCTCCCATATCGCAAAAAGATAAAGAATATGTTCTTGAGCGAATGATAGAAGAGGAACTTTTAATTAAAAGGGCTTTAGACCTTGGAATGCTTGAAAATAATCCTATAGCAAGAGGAACAATTGTTCAGCAGATGATAAAGACTATCATTGCAGAAAATATGAGATACGAAGTATCCGATAAAGAATTAAATGAATTTTTTGAAGAGAATATAGGGTTTTTCACCAAATCATCAAGGTTAAGAATTCAACAACTTTATTTCTCTGATGAAGGGGCCGAAAACTCATCCTTTGAAGATGCAAATCGAGCTTATGACCTTTTAATTTCTGGTAGCAGCTTCGTTGAGGTATCCAATTTAGGGAGTGACTCTGCCTTAAAAATTCCGAATAGTTTAATGACATTATCAAAAGTAAGAGAGTATATTGGGCCTAGCCTCATGAATTTAGCTAGGAACTTACAACCTGGTACATTCAGTCAACCAATCAAGGTTCCTGGCGGTCATAAAATAATTTTCTTATTGGAAAAAGAGTTGGCTGAACAGCCAAACTTAGATCAAGTTCGAGACGTTGTTTTAGCAGAATATTCAAAAAGGAGAGATGATAATTCCTTGAGAGAATATCTAGAGAATCTCAAGAATTGGTACGATATTTCAAGGAACTTACCTGAATAGATGTCGAAACTTTTATCAATAGGTTTAATAACTTGTTTATTAAGTACAGTATTATTCTCACATCAAAGAAGTGAGTCTTATTCTAAGATAAATATAGACTCTACTGCTGAATCAAAATCTATTGAAGTAGAATTTAGTATTCAAACATCAGTATTGCAAAGACTAAATTTAAATTTTACCGAAAACTGGGATGAAGAACTTACAAATAAAGTTATAGGTAATTTTAATTTTAATAAAAATTGCAATATCTCAAGTAAACCTTTTTTGAAAAATTCTTTTTCAACCGGTTACTTAACTTTACTCTGGACGATGGAGTGTGAGCTTGAAGAATCCGCAATAAATTTTGAGCTCTTTTTTGATGAAGATCCGACTCATACTCATATATCCACTTTTTTTATTAATTCTGTAGCTAGTCCTGAAAAGGTTTTCACATCCTCTAGAAGGGAGTGGAAAGAAACTGACAATGAATCTAAAAGTGAATCAAGATTTGATTCTTTTAGAGATTATCTCGAACTTGGATTTAATCATATATTGTCTGGATATGACCATTTAGCATTCTTACTTGCAATATTAATTCTAGGTTTTACCTTAAAGAATTTAATCATAGTAATCACGGGTTTTACAATTGGCCATAGCATCACTCTAGCGTTAGGGGTTTTGGGTCTAGTTACACCTTCTTCGCAATTTGTTGAAGCTTTAATTGGATACTCAATAGTCATTATAGCTGTTGAGTGTATTGCTTCCATTACCAATAACCACAACCTATATGGAAGATTGTTGATTTATTTTTCTTCATCATTAGTTATCTTTATAGCTTTTTTTGGACTACAAAAATTCACAATTGGCTTAGTAGGTATAAGCATATTTTCTTTTTGTTACTTAAATCTTGTAAGAAGGCATCCAGGCTCTTCAATAACCTTACTTGTAACTTCTTTTTTTGGACTAATACATGGATTTGGGTTTGCTGGAAATTTATCGAGTATCGGTTTGATGGAAGGTAGGTTTTTACCTGCGATCGCAGGGTTTAATATCGGAGTTGAGCTCGGACAAATTTTGATAATTTTAATTGTTTATCTTATTTTTTCTCAGATAACTAAGTTCATTAGAGAAAGTATAAACACAGCAAGGGTTTGTGCTGCGTCAGCCTTGTCCTGTTTAGGCACATATTGGTTTTTGGAAAGATTATTTTAGATTATTCTGATATTTTCAGCTTGAGGCCCTTTTTCTGTTTCCTCAACAGAAAATCTTACCCTAGTATTTTCTTTGAGTTTCCTCCTGTCTTGATTTTGAACAGCCCTAAGATGAACGAATAAATCCCCACCTTTGTCTCGAATCAAAAACCCATATCCTTTACTTTGGTCAAACCATTTTATGGTTCCTGTTTCGCCTCTAAAATTTCTCTTTATTTTTCTTCCATATATAAAACCAATGATCGAAAGAAATCCAATGCTCCAGAACGTCACAAGAGCTTGGTACATAAGACTACTCCCAAAAGAAAGATCCCCAATAGAGAAAATTAACCCAGTGAATAAACTAGAAATAATGAAGCTTGTTATTAGAGCTCTAAAAAACATATAGCTAAATTATAACCAAAATGATTTCATAAACCCTAAATCATTTTTTTAATTTGATCCATTTGAAAGTCAAGATTTTCTAGTTCTTTAGATAAAACAGAAAATCTATCTTTTTGAGCTTCCACTAGATCTTTTGGAGCATTTTCAACAAAGCTCTTATTAGAAAGTTTACTACCTATCATTTCCTTCTCTTGAATAAGTTTAGATATTTTCTTATCGAGCCTTTGCATTTCTTCCTTTGCATCAATAAGTCCTTCAAGAGGTATCATTACTTTTAGATTGTCTCGAGTAAACATTGACGAGGGAATATCCTGAGAACTCTCTTCGGCCCAAATAATATCTTTGAGACCACATAGCTTTTCTATGTAACTACTAATTTGATTTAAGTTTTCTTTATCTAATTCATCTCCTCCCTTAAAGATTGAAGAAATTTTAATTGAAGGTTTGATAAGAAGCTCGCCACGTATATTTCTTATCCCAGATACAATATCTTTAAGCCACTCTACTGATTGGTAGTCTCGTTCCGAAGTATTTTCAGAACCTAAGGGGTATTCAGATATCATTATGCTTTCATGGGTTGAATTATGATGTGCCTGAAATTGTTTCCAAATTTCTTCTGTTATGAAAGGCATGATTGGATGTGCAAGTCTTAGGGTTTTCTCAAGAATATCAACCAAAGACCTAACAATCTCTGCTTTATTCACGTCATCTTTTCTAAGACTTATTTTCTGAAGCTCTATGAACCAATCACAAAATTCGTACCATACAAATTCATAAAGTGCTTTAGTAGCCAAATCAAATCTAAATTCATTCATTGATTGGTCAACTTTCTTTACAGTTTGATTGAATTTATAGTCTATCCAGGCATCAATTGAAGTTTCACTTCTCTTTTTGGAAATACCATAGTTATCAATATTTAAATCTATAAATCTAGCTGCATTCCAAAGCTTATTACAAAAGTTTCTGTAACCTTCTACTCTTTTAATATCAAAATTGATATCCCTCCCGCCTGATGCTAGCGAGCAAAAAGTTAGTCTCAATGCGTCAGTTCCATAAGCTTCGATACCATTCGGAAATTCTTTTTTTGTTTGTTTTATGATTCGATCTTTCATTTTTGGTTGCATCAAGCCTTCAGTTCTCTTATCAATTAAGTCATCTAGGTTAATTCCATCTATGATATCCAAAGGATCCAAGGTATTACCTTTAGATTTAGACATCTTCTGGCCTTCTGAATCTTTTATAAGACCATGAATCAATATTTTCTTGAAGGGTACTTCATTTATGAAATGAGTAGTCATCATTATCATTCTTGCTACCCAAAAGAAAATGATATCAAACCCTGTCACTAAAACACTTGTAGGATGATATCTTGAAAGCAAGTTCTCTTTTTTTGGCCAGCCAAGAGTTGAAAACGTCCACAAAGCAGAAGAAAACCAAGTATCCAGAACATCCTCATCTTGTTTCAGTTCAATATTATCAAGATTATATTTTTCTCTAACGGCTTTCTCAGATTCCCCAACATACAAATTATCATCTTTATCAAACCAGGCTGGTATTCTATGTCCCCACCACAACTGCCTACTGATACACCAATCTTGTATATCATTCATCCAAGCAAAATAGGTATTTTCCCAGTTCTTAGGTATAAACTCTGTCTCATTTTCCTTTACGACTCTGATAGCTTCTTCGGAAAGTTTTTTAACATTAACGAACCACTGATTAGTCAACAAAGGTTGAAGGATAGAATTACTCCTTTCACTCCTTGGGATCTGGACTTTATAAGGCTCAGTCTTATTCAGTTGACCAATTGAATTAAGGTCTTCTAGTATAAGTTTTCTTGCGTCTTCAATATTTAAGTTTTGATATTTATCTGGAACTTTGTCATTTAGAGTGCCATCAAAATTCAAGATATTGATTATTTTAAGTCCGTGCCTTTTGCCCATCTCAAAATCATTGAAATCATGTGCAGGCGTAATTTTCACACAGCCAGTACCAAATTCTGATTCAACATAATTATCAGCAATGATAGGTATTTCTTTATTCACAATTGGCAAAAGTGCCATTTTTCCTATCTGAGCCTTATACCTTTCATCCTCAGGATTAACTGCTAGGGCTGTATCTCCAAGCAATGTTTCCGGTCTAGTTGTTGCAACGGTTAATTTTTCATTATCTGAAGTAAAGTAATCTATATACCAAAGAGATCCATTTTCTTCTTCAGAAGAAACTTCAAGATCTGACAAAGCAGTCTCAAGAACTGTATCCCAATTGACTAATCTTTCTCCTTTATAAATCAATCCTTGGTTATAAAGTTCTATGAATACCTCCTTGACTGCCATGCTTAAATCATCACTCATGGTGAAGGCTTCTCTTGACCAGTCTACAGAAGCGCCTAGTCTTCTTAATTGTTGTGTTATTTTATTTCCTGATTTTTCCTTCCAAAGCCATACTTTTTTTTCAAATTCATCTCTACCGATCTTCTCTCTAGACAATCCTTCCGCCTCAAGTTGTCTTTCTACAACCATTTGAGTTGCTATTCCGGCATGATCTACGCCAACTTGCCAGAGTGTATCGAATCCCGACATTCTTTTATGGCGAATAAGTGCATCCATTAGAGTATTTTGAAACCCGTGACCCATATGAAGTGTTCCAGTAACATTGGGTGGAGGAATCATGATGCAGAAGGATTCTTTTGATTCATCAGGTTGAGCTTTAAAGAAGTCTGATTTTTCCCAATTCTCGTAAATTTCTGTTTCAGTAGAACTCGGCTCGTAGTTTTTTTTCATATTGACTCTACGAATTTTGTCTTTAATCCGAGATCTTTGCATTTAGACCACGTATTCGCTGCTCTCTCTCTGAGATCGGCACCATCCATAATTACTAGCTGTATAAAATTTTTATATCCATCTAGGTTTTTCGGTATATCTGGAGATAGATTGACAATCAAATCAGAACCTAAAACGAACTTAGTTCCAGGATAACCAATATTTATAAGATCATCTGCTTTATTAGTAACTAGATTGTGAGAAATTAGTCCATATTCAGGTTCATTCCATAACCTCTCATCTAAATAATTAGCGTCATTTATATCAATACAAAAAACATCTATTTTATTAGCACGAATTTGATCTATGCCGTCCGTAATTAATTTACTAATTAGAGAGCTAGTGAAGTCCAAAGCTTCTTCCATGTTTTTGCCAGAAGCCATAAAAGTAGCTTCTACCATTACTAAGACTTATCAATGAGATATTGACTCAGGAGAGGCACAGGTCTGCCTGAACCGCCTTTTGCAGCTCCTTTATAACTAGCAGTTCCGGCCACATCGAGATGAGCCCATGGGTATTTCTCTGCAAATCTTGATAAAAAACATGCAGCGGTAATAGTACCAGCTCGACCACCTATGTTTGCGATATCTGCAAAATTACTGTCCAAATCCTTTTGGTAAACATCCCATAAGGGCAATTGCCAGGCTCTATCTGAAGCTTTTCGGCCAGCCTCCAATAATTCTTCTGCTAGTTTGTCATTATTAGACATTAGTCCAGATGTAGAATAACCCAATGCCATTATCACCGCACCGGTTAGTGTAGCAATGTCTACAACTGATCGAGGTTCAAATCTTTCAACATAAGTCAAAGCATCAGCTAAGACCAATCGTCCCTCAGCATCAGTATTTAATATTTCAACAGTCTTACCTGACATTGTGCGAACGACATCACCAGGCTTAGTGGCCTTGCTACCTGGCATATTTTCTGCGCTTGCCACAACACCAACTATATTGATTGGAAGTTTAAGTTCTGAAACTACTTGCATAGTCGCTATAACACTCGCTGCACCACACATATCAAATTTCATTTCATCCATGGTCGGAGGAGGTTTGAGGCTTATTCCTCCCGTATCAAAAGTAATACCCTTACCAACAATCGCATATGGTTTATCGCCTTTTTTTCCGCCTTGATAATTCATTGAAATGAGTTTTGATTCTTGCGCACTTCCGTTTCCAACTGAAAGTAAACAATCCATACCCATTTTTTTCATCTCCTTTTCGCCATAAACCCTACAACTAAGTTTTTGATATTTATTGGCTGCAGATCTAGAACTAGTTGCCAAATAGGATGGAGTGCACACATTTCCAGGAAGATTTGCTAAATCTTTAGCTACATTCATTCCTTGTCCTATGACTTGCCCAGTTTTGAGCCCTTTGCGCAACTTAGCTACGCCTTGCTTTGAATCAATAACAATTGAGACTTTTTTAAGATAATTAATTTTTTTATTTTTCTTATTAAGTTTCGCGTCGTAGGTATAAGCCTTGCTTTCAACAGCAGTACCTATTTTCTGCAGCAAAGTCTCATCGGTATTTTCTTTAGATTCATGTTTCATAGAAGGTAATGAAACAATACCTGTTGAAGATTTTTTTGTAGTTAAACAAGTTGTTACAGACATTGCAATCTTATCAAGATCTTCACTGCTAAGACCTTTCGTCGGTTTACCACAACCAATTAAGAAAATTCTTTCAGCAGAAGTACCATCATTAGTTGCAATGTAAGCTGACTGACCCACTTTTGACTCAAACTCACCCCTTTTTATAAGCTTTTTAATACTACCTTGAGTTGCTTTATCAACTTTTTCTGCAATTGAATTTAATGTCCTTCCCTCGGAAACACCGACAACTAAAACATCGATTTTTGTTTTTAAAAGATTTTTTGATAGTTCTTGGTTAAGGCTTAGTGTGAGTCTTTTTTTCATTACGTCTCCTTTTAAAAAAGATTGTTGTCGTACTATTTTATCAATAAACAATAAAAGTTATCTCCAAATAGAGAATATTCTTCTAATAAAGAGTAGGATTGACTATATAGATTTTCAAATTCTTGTTTATGATTTTAAATCGTTATTTTCTAAAGACTATTTTCTCATATACTCTGGCTATAAGCGTAGTCTTTATTCTCATAATCGTATCTTCGAGGTCTATACAATACTTAGAACAAGCATCCAGAGGTGAAATAAATCCTCAAGTTGTTTTTTATATAGTCTTATATAGGCTTCCAGAATTTTTAGAATTAATTTTGCCTCTAAGTTTTTTCATGTCTGTTGTTTTGACTATTGGAAAATTTAGCTCAGAAAGTGAACTTCCGATCATGGAACAGCTTGGCTTTAGTAACGCAAGAATCTACTCACTATTGGCAATTCCTGCAGTATTGATAGCTATGTTAATATTTTTCTTTTCTTTAGTGCTTAGTCCTGGATTAGATATGCGGGTAAAGAGTTTACTTGAAGTTAAATCTCTTGAAGAAACCTTCGATGCTTTACTTCCAGGTGAATTTCACAAATTAAATGATTCTTATCTTATTTATGCGAAGGAAAAGCGAAATGACAGACTGAAGGATGTTTTTCTCGTTATGGAGGATTCCACTAGGGAATCAAGTTTGGCTATCGTAGCTGAGGAATTGAGCGCAAATAGTTCAGCAAATGGAGATCTGAATTTTGGTAAAGGTTTTTCATATTCCAAAGAAGAGCCTGACGAAATAATTTCAGTCAAGTTTGATAATCTGAAATTAAAAGCTGACTTCATGTCGAAAAATAGTGGAGAAGTAAATTTTGAGCTAAAGGATTCAGTAAATCCTTTGTTATGGTCGAGCTCTATAAGTTTTATGACATTATTAAGTATTTTCATGGCCGTGCCATTATCAGAAAGATCTCCGCGTAAAGGCAGATACTCGAAAATACTTCCTAGCTTATTAATATTTTCAGCATACTCAGGGATTTTGTTGACATTCAAAGGTACAGAATCCTCTAATTTAATTTCAATTCTCTTGGTTCATTTGCTTTTTTTAGTTTTCTCTATTCTTTTGAATTTATATATGCTCAAGATAAAAAGATGATTCATTTATTTGGTGACATAATAGAAAGAAATATCTCCAAGAGAATATTTCATAGTATTTGTATTGTTGCAGTTGCAATCTCTTTGCTAGATTTTTTATTTAAATTTATTTCTGAAATCTCTGATATATCAGATTCTTATCTTGTGTTTGATGCACTAATTTATTGTTTTTATTCAATTCCAAGTTCAATTTATGAATATTTATCATACATCTGTCTAATTGGAGCGATCGTTGGTTTAGGAAGCTTAAACTCAGAAGGGGAGATTATAGGTTCAAAAGTTTTAGGTAAATCGAATTTTAGGATGGCGATAGCATCTTTAAGGCCTGCAATATTAATAATAGCAATAGCTTTTTTATTTCAAGAGACTTTACTTCCTTCATTGTCACAAGCTAACGAGGAAAATAGATTAGTAAAGCAAGAAAGATTCGATTCAGAGGATGGTTATTGGTTTGCTTCTGATTCTTCAATAAATTTTTTTAAAACTTCTCCGAGTAAAGATTCTATTAATGATGTCACGACTTATCAATATGGAGAAGAGGGGAATATTAACCAAATAATAGATTCGAAATATGCTAAACGTCAAAATGGCATCTGGATTCTATTTGATTTAACAATAACGGACTTTCAAAAAAATTCTATTCTTCTTCAAGAAAAAAAAATATGGCCAGAAGGTCCTAAAGATAGTGATATGAGAAGAATTCTATCTCCTAGGTATCTTTCAATTAGTGAGCTTAATGAAGCTTTAAAGTTAAACATATCTGAATATAGAAGAAACAACTTATCTCTGGAGTATTGGAAGAAAATATTCCATCCTATTACAACAATATTATTAATTTTGTTGGCTGCATCTTTCGTATTTGGGAGAGTAAGAGATGAGTCTATTGGTAAAAGAATTCTTACTGGAGTTTTATTCGCATTTTCCTTGAATATTTGTCAAAACCTCTTTGCAAGTATGGCAGCAGTCTCACTTTTAAGTCCATTCTATGCAGTTACTTTACCCATAGCAGCAGTTATTGTTTTAACAACTATATTCTGGAAACTTAAATCTAATTAATCTTAGCGATTCTTGTTTTTGTTGCTAAATCAGCCAGAGATTTTTTTTCTTCGTTAAAAAAAATATATAAGTAGCCAAGACCAAAGAATAAGAAAGAAAAGGTAGAAAAAGCGCAACGTAAGAGACAAATTCTTATTGTTAACTTTTCTTCAGAAATAAGTTTTATTTTCCATGCTTGCATACCTACAGTCTGTCCATCATTTACCAACCAAAAATAAGAGTAAAAGATTGGTCCAGAGAAAATAGTAACGAAAAGCTGAAGTAAATCAATAATTCCGCCGTTTTCAGGGGCTCCGCCGTTTAAAAATACGAGTAATAAAGTTAAAGAAAAGATTATCCCTAAAATCAGTAAACTGTCATAAACAAGGGAAAATATTCTTTTAAAAAAGCCTGAATTTTCCATAATTATTTGGAGAAGATATTTTTTTTGATTATTCTATATAAAAATTGAGAGTTTATTATGCATGATATATCCAAATCTAGTGATACCTTTTTCTTAGGACATCCCAAAGGTCTCGTAACGCTTTTTTTAACTGAAATGTGGGAAAGAATGTCCTTCTATGGAATGAGAGGATTACTTGTTTTGTTTATGACAAGAGAGGTAACTGAAGGAGGTATGAATCTTAATGCTCCTGAGGCTATGGCAATCTACGGAATATATGGCGCTTCAGTGTATTTTCTATGTGTCCCTGGCGGATGGATTGCAGATAAGCTTTTTGGAGCCCAGAAAACTGTTCTATATGGTGCTATTATTATAACAATTGGTCACTTTGTGCTGGCAATTCCCTATGATAAAACCTTTTTTCTTGGTTTAGTTCTAGTTTCAATCGGTACAGGTCTTTTAAAGCCAAACATCTCAACTATCGTCGGCCAACTTTATAAGCCAGGAGATGTAAGAATTGATTCCGGCTACACGATATTCTATATGTCCATCAATATAGGAAGTATGCTCGGATTCCTTGTTTGTGGCTATCTTGGAGAGAAGGTAGGGTGGCATTGGGGTTTCGGAGCCGCTGGTGTAGGAATGACTTTTGGTGTTTTACAGTATATTTTTACAAGAAATTCATTAGGAGACGCAGGAAAAAATCCTAACTTAGCTCCTACTGAAGATGAATCAAAGTACATGAAGATATTTAAATATAGTGCAATAGCTATTTTCTTACTAGTTACTTCAGGCTTTGCTGGACTTTGGAGTGTCGATCCACAACTACTCAACCAACTTACAGTTTATTTGATATTAATCGTGGCTATTTCTTACTTCATATATTTATTCTTTTTTGCAGGGCTGGGTACTGATGAAATTGAAAATATCAAAATGTTATTAATATTATTTTTCGGAGCTGTATTATTTTGGGCAGGATTTGACCAAGGGGGCTCATCTTTAAATCTTTTTGCTAAAGACTATACGGATCTATTTATCTTTGGGTGGGAGATGCCAGCGACCTTTCTTCAGGTCGCAAATCCTTTGATGGTAGTAATTTTTGCTCCTTTTTTCGCAGCATTTTGGATCTCTCTTGGGAAAAAGAACTTAGATCCTGATACACCTCAAAAATTTGCTTTGGGATGTTTCCTCATGGCTATTGGTTTCTTAGTAATTATTTTTGGTGTTGAGGCTGCTATGCAGAACGAAAAAGCTGGTATTCAGTTTCTTCTCATAACATATCTTTTTCATACACTAGGCGAGCTATGTTTGAGTCCAGTGGGCCTTTCAGCTACTGCGAAATATTCTCCAATTAGATACAGAGGTCAAATGATGGGAATTTGGTTTCTATCGTCTTCTTTAGCGGCTGGTCTTGCGGGCCTACTTGCAAGCAAATCATTTGAGGCTGGTATAGCTTCAATGCCAGATCTCTTTATGCAAATAATTATTGCCCTGTTCGTTGTAGGAATTTTACTTCTCATATCAAATAGATTCGTAAAGGCTACTGAAATAAAGGAAGGGAACTAGGGAAATACTAGTTAAATTTCACTAATTAGTGAGGAGTTTACTTAATATTGTTTTGTATATTTTATGCAATTCCTCAAGATCTTTCTTTTTTACGCTCTCATTTACTTTATGAATAGATGCATTACCTGGCCCAAGCTCAACAACTTGGGATCCAGTAGGTGCAATAAATCTACCGTCTGATGTGCCTCCATCAGTCGTACATTTAGGTTCTGATCCTGTCACATCTTTTATTGAGCTTTTCACTGCTGCGATTAGCTCTTCTTCAGTAGTAAGAAATGGCTTACCTCCAACTTCCCAAAAAACCTCACATTCAACTTCATATTTATTGATTATGGACTCAACATCATCTTTTATTTGTTGTACGGAAGTTGAGGGAGAGTGACGTACATTTAAACTTAACTCTAAGCTTCCTGGGATAACATTTGTTGCTCCGGTACCTGAGTTGAGATTAGATATTTGTAAAATACTATCTTGAAACTTGCCTGTGTCATCTTCCCATCTGAGCTTAGATAGTTCAGCAAGAGGAGAGGAGAAATTGTGTATAGGGTTACTTGCTTTTTCTGGATAGGCTACGTGACCTTGAGTTCCTTTAACTATAATCTTTGCTGAAACTGATCCTCTTCTACCAATCTTTATAACATCTCCCACATTAATATCAGCTGTTGGCTCTCCAACAAGACACCATTCAATTTTTTCATTCTTTTCTTCTAAATAATCAACAACTTTAGTGACTCCATCTACTGCGGGACCCTCTTCATCGCTTGTTAGTAAAACAGCTATTCTTCCTGATAAGGTTGGTTCTTCAGCTAAGAATTCTTCAATAGAAGTTACAAAAGCAGCAACGCTTCCTTTCATATCTGCAGCTCCTCTTCCAACTAGCAAAGAGTCTTTATCAGTTGCTACGAAAGGATCGCTCTCCCAGTCTTCAAGTGGGCCGGTAGGAACTACATCAGTGTGACCTAGAAAAGCAAAAATAGGACCAGAATCTCCAAAGGTAGCCCAAAGGTTGTCTACATCTCCATACTTAAGGTGTTCAACTGAAAAACCAATTTTTTCCAATCTTGTAGAAATAATATTTTGGCATCCAGCATCGTCAGGCGTCACAGACTTCTTTGATATTAACTCTTTGGTAAGTTCTAAAACTTTACTCATTTCTTTGATTTAGTCGTTTTTATGCAGTGTTTCGTTCAAAACAACACTTTTTCCATTGGGTTTGCATTGAATGGCTCCAGTAAGGGAATTTCGTATGAATAATAGGTCATCTTTACCAGATAAGGTGGATGCCTTTACAGTTTCGATCATCTCATTTTTTGAATTAAGAATTTCTACTTTAGATCCTCCTGTTAAGTACAAGCCCGCTTCTAATATACATCTGTTTCCTAAAGGAATACCTAACCCAGAATTAGCACCCAATAAACAATCTTCGCCAACAGAAATTTTGACCTCATTTCCACCTGACAAAGTACCCATCGTTGAACAACCGCCACCTAAATCTGAGTTTTTTCCTATAACAACACCTGCTGAAATTCTACCTTCTATCATTGCTGAGCCCAGTGTGCCTGCATTAAAGTTAACAAAACCTTCGTGCATTACTGTTGTTCCTTCAGACAAATGGGCTCCTAACCTTACCCTAGAACTATCAGCTATTCTTACCCCTTCAGGAATTATGTAATCGGTCAGGCAAGGGAATTTATCTACCGATCTAACAAAGACTTCTCCATTTCTAGATCTAAATAAATTCAAGTCCTTCACATCAACAGGACCAAGATTGGTCCATGCAACGTTAGCTAAAGATCCAAATATATTTTCTAGGTTAATACTGTTTGGTTTTGAGACTTTCAATGATAATAGATAAAGCTTTAAATAAGCATCACATATATTTGAGATAGGTACATCCTTATCAATTTTATGAAATACCAATTTCTGTCTACTTGTAACAGATAATGTATTGCTGATACTCTCAAAAAACTCATTATTTTCTTCTCCACTTGCCATTGAATAAAGAGAATTAAATCCTGGATTATCAATGTTTAAAGTATTCAGGAGTTCCTGATCTTCATTTAAAATCAAGTGATATCTAACATCTAGCAAATCATTACTTGAATTTAATGTGGAAACACCAACAGCAACCAACGGAAAAATATTCATATGTGTATTATAAGTTCTGGTTAACTTTAGAGATAGATTAAAAAATCTAATTTAAAGATTGCATGGTTCTATTTACTGCAGAAAAGGCCTTATTGATAGTATCAACATCATGCACTACAGCTAATCTTAAAAAGCCTTCACCAGGATTAATGTCACCAATATTCTTACCTAGGTACGATCCAGGTAAACTAAGCACTGACTCCTCTTCATATAGCAACTTTGCGAAGGCCTGATCATCACAAGATAATTTTAACCAAATATAAAATCCTCCATCAGGTCTCTTCACATCATCAAACTCATCTAAGCAAGAAATAGCTGCTCTATACTTTTTATCATATTCAGCTCTATTAGATTCAACATGCTTACTATCTTGCCAGGCCCAAGTACTGGCTAATTGAGTTGGCAAAGAAAGAGTAACGCCATGATAAGTTCTATATAAACTTAGTTTTTTTATTATCGCTTCCGAAGCACAAATAAAACCCGATCGAAGACCGGCAAGACTAGATCTTTTAGAGAGGCTATGAAATATGACTGACCTAGAATCTGCCATAGTTACATCATCACATTCTAATAATCCCAAAGGAGGATTGGATGAACTATCATAAATATCGATATAACATTCATCAGAGCATAAGAGAAAATCATATTTTTCCGCTTTTTCAAGCAGTTCAATATATTCTTTTTTATCAAAACAATATCCAGTGGGGTTTGAGGGAGAACATATTATAAAAAGTTGACAATCTTCCCATACATCTTCAGGTATGCTTTCAAGGTCAGGTTTAAATCCTTCAGACTCGATAGAATTTAAGTAGAAGGGCTCTGCACCTGCCATAATTGCTGCACCTTCATAAATTTTGTAAAACGGATTTGGTAAAATTACCCTTGGATTCTTTTTTGTAGTATCTATTGTCGACTGAATAAATGAAAAAATTCCTTCTCTACTACCTGCAAGAGGTAAAACATTAGTATCGGGATTAATATTGCTTATAGAAAATCTTTCATTTAAGTAATTACAGTAACTCTCTCTCAAATATAATTCTCCTGATGAAGTTGGATACTTAGAATAGGATAAAGAGTTTTCATTGATAATATCTAGTGCTTGCATAGGTGCTCGTTCTTTGGGTTCTCCTATATGAAGTCCAATGACATCTAATGGATCTTTTTTTATATCTTTCAGTAAATCTGAAAGGTACTGGAATGGATACTCTGTTAAAAAATCTAATTGTTTATTCATTTATCCTCTCAATTTAATGAAACCTTGATATCTTCTATAAGATTATTTAAGTCATTTCTCTTTATAAAAGGCGTATCTTGCTTTGAAGTTATGCTAAATCTATCTTCTGCCTTTTCACCATAGGTCGCAATTCTTGCTTTTTTAATTAATGCTCCGTGCTTTAAAAAGACTTGGCATATTGATGCCAGTAAACCAGGTCTATCTGTAGTACTGATTTCTAAATCCGTCCATCTATTTTTCATATCATGCTTAAAACTGATTTCAGTATCAGTTTTAAAATGCCTTAGATGTCTCGGTTGCCTTCTTTGTATAATTTTAGGTTTCAGGATTCTTGGAGTTATTGCCTCTTCTAATTTATCTATTAAAACCTTAGCTTTTTCAGAATCCAATTCAACCCTTTTTCCGTTATCGCTTATAGTTATTAGATCAGTACAATATCCATTTTTCATGCCGAAGAGTTTAGCATCAACAAAATTAATATTTTCCGAATCCAAGATTCCTATAATTGTTGCAAAAAGGTTAGCTCTATCTTGAGTATTGATGAAAATCGTAGTCAAAGAATCCGTATCTTTTTGGAATAGTGTTATATTTGATGCTCGTTCAGACAGGAGGATATTTTTAGCATGAATCTGAAGGTCTTTATGATCTGAAGCTTCAAAGTAATCTTCATAAAAATTACTCCAGAGTTTTCTTACATCCTGCTGCCTAAAATCTCCCAAAAGTTCCATTGCTTTGGCTTTTTCCTCTGTTATGGATGTATTTAGAAGAATCTCATCTTCAAAATAAAGTTTAGTTCGGTCATAGAGCTGTTTTAAAAGAGAGGCGTTCCAAGAATTCCATAATTTTGGATTTGTTGCACTTACATCAGCTGCAGTAAGGCAATACATATAATTGAGAGTATCTAGATCTTTAATCTTTTTCGCAAAATCCTTAATAACCTCATTATCTGTAAGATCCTTTTTTTGTGAAGTAACAGACATTAAAAGGTGATTTTCAACTAACCATTCAATTTTTTTTGTATCTTCTTCAGAAAAAAAATGCTTTTTACAGAAATTCCTTACGATGGTCTTTCCTAATTCTGAATGATCTGAACCTCTTCCTTTACCAATATCATGATATAAACCAGATATGTAAAGTACTTCTAGTTTAGGAAGCTTATCAATTAATTTTGATGCTAAAGGGAATTTATCCTTAGATTTTCCAAGTGACATCCATCGCATATTCCTCAGAACTTGCAGAGTGTGAGCATCTACAGTGTATATGTGAAATAAGTCATACTGCATCTGTCCCGTAATTCTTCCAAATTCTGGAAGGTATCTTCCCAATATCCCTAAATTTTTCATATTTTCCAATTGCGTAACTAAAAGTCTTTTGGATTTAAGAAGTTTTAAGAAAAGTTTAATATTTTGTTTTTTTGATCTAAATTTTGAATCAATAAGATCTCTATCCCGTTTGAGAGCTCTTAAAGTTTCTGATCCAATATCTTCAATATCAGTATTCTCACTTAATTTGATGAAGAGATCTAAGAGAAGACTGGGATCCTTTTTAAAACCATTTAGATCATATAGATGAATAAGATTATTTTTAACAAAGAAATTTTTATCTATTTTCCTCTTCCTCGAATATTTAGTTAACCCATAATTTTCTTTCAACCCCTGAATAAATGTAGAATTTATTTCAGAAATATTTAATGAGGATCGATAATATCTATGCATCAATTTTTCAGCTGCTTGTTTTGGGCTCTTAATAGAAGGGAATAATTTCTCCGCAATTGGTATTTGATGCTCAAATAGTAGCCTGTCTTCCTCCCTATTGGCCTCGATGTGGAGAAGATATCTGATTACCCAAAGCCAATACTTAGATTTGTTAAGCTCTTGTCTTTCTTCGAAAGTGAGAACGCCAGTAAACTTTTCTTCATCAGCCGTGTTCCTAAGATTATTTTTAATTAACCAATCAATTATATGAATATCCCTAAGTCCTCCTGGCGAGGATTTAATATCTGGTTCAAGATTATATGAAGTATTATCGAAACTTTCATGACGCTCTATTTGTTCATGAAGTTTTGCTTGAATAAAAGGCTTATTTCTCCATAAGTTTTTAGTGTCTATTATTCTTAGATATTCTTTATGTAATTGCTCATCGCCAGTTAGTCTTCTGAACTCAAGCATGTTCGTCATTGTAAACAGATCTTCTCTCGCTTGATTTCTTGCTTCATCTGCAGTTCTTACGCTATGTCCAATTTCTAAACCTAAATCCCATAATGTGCTAATGAATTCTTCAACTTTCTTCTGGTCAGACTTCGATAAATTATTTTTTGATAAAAGTAGCAAATCTATATCAGAGTAGGGATGAAGTTCTCCTCTCCCATAGCCACCGACAGAGAAAACACCAAAGTTTTTAATCTCATTAAGCTTAGTTTGATTGGCTATAGATTGAATTAATGCATCAGTATTATTAGATCTTTTGTTTAAGAAATATTTAATTCCTCTTACCTGTCTTCCTCTATCACCAAAAAGCCATTTTTCAAATTGTTTCGATAATTCTTTATTATCAATATTCTTTTGCCTAACTATATTTTCAAACATCTAAGCGCTTTATCTTTCTTCTGCTCTTTGTGTGAGAATTTCTGCCCCATTTTTATTTACATAAATAGTATGCTCCCATTGTGCTGAATTCTTGCCATCCCTAGTTTCAACTGTCCATCCATCTTCTAATAAATTAGTATGTTTCGAGCCTAAATTTATCATAGGTTCAATTGTGAAACACATGCCCTCAATTATTTCTTGTCCTGTATTAGCTTCCCCATAATGAAGTATCTGAGGCTCATCATGATAGATTTTGCCAATTCCATGACCGCAGTATTCTTCAACCACAGTGTAGTAATTTTTTTCAGCATGAGTTTGTATTGCATGACCAATATCCCCAAGGCTTGCTCCGGGTCTTACAACTTCTATACCTTTATAAAGACATTCTTGAGTAACTTTAACAAGCCTTTCGTTGTGTGCTTGGACTTTTCCTACAAGATACATTTTTGAAGTATCCCCGTGCCATCCATCTTTGATTACTGTGACATCAATATTCATAATGTCTCCACTTTTAAGAATTCGATTATCATCTGGTATGCCATGACATATAACTTGATTGATACTCGTGCATAATGTTTTCTCAAAACCCCTATATCCTATATTTGCTGGAATAGCCTTTTGAACATCTACAATATAGTCGTAACAAATTTTATCTAATTCTCCAGTTGAGACTCCTGGTTTAATAAAATCTCCAATCATCTCCAATACTTCAGCAGCAAGACTGCCTGCCTTTCTCATTCCATTGAGTTCTTCTAAATTTTTTATCACTTTTTCTTTAATTTTCTAAGGTTTTGATAGACAGGTAAACATACATTTATTATAGTGTGGTTTTAATGCCAATAGGCCTTAAAAATCAAAAATGCGAACTTCAGATACTCTTCTGGTTCGCTTTTTTTTCATCAAATTTTATCAATTCTTCTGATTAGAGTATGGAAAATAGAATCATTATTCCGTTAGACGTTGATTACATTAATGCTTTAAATATTGCCAAAACTCTTGATCCAAAAATCTGCAGGTTAAAGGTAGGTAACCAATTATTCACTTCATCGGGTCCTCAAGTAATTAATGACCTGAAAGGGCTGGGATTTGAAATATTTTTAGACTTAAAATTTCACGATATTCCAAATACTGTCTACGAAGCAGTAAGATCCGCTGCAGATCTTGGAGTATGGATGGTAAATGTTCATGCCTCTGGAGGCATTAAAATGCTGGAAGCCTCAAGAAGGGCCTTAGAAGGCTATGATCAACCCCCTTTATTAATTGGTGTCACTGTCTTAACAAGTTTATCAGAAGATGCTCTCAAAGAAGTTGGTTTGCAGGGAGTTTCAGAGCAAGTTTTAAGACTAGCCACCTTAGCTAAAGAATGTGAGTTAGATGGAGTTGTATGTGCATCTTCAGATACAAAAGATATCAAAGACAAATTTGGTGAAGATTTTTTAACAGTAACCCCTGGAATAAGGCCATTACAATCTGATTTAGATGATCAAAGCAGAGTATCAACACCTGAAGAAGCAATTAAGAATGGTTCTGATTTTCTTGTAATAGGAAGACCCATTACTGGTTCCCAAAATCCCAGAGCCACTCTTGAAGAAATCAATTTAAAAATTGCATGAGTAAAGAAAAAGCAATACTTGCATTAGCAGACGGAACAATCTTCGAGGGAATAAGTATTGGCGCTTCAGGACAGGTCAATGGTGAAATTGTTTTCAATACTTCTATGACAGGTTATCAAGAAATTCTTACAGATCCTTCATATGCTAAGCAAATAGTAACCTTAACTTATCCACATATTGGAAATACAGGAACAAATAGTGAGGATACTGAGTCAGATAAAATTTGGTGTTCTGGATTGGTAATAAGGTCGCTTTCTCAGGCGGAAAGTAGTTGGCGCAATACAGAAACTTTATCCAACTACCTTATTAAAAATAATATACAAGGAATATCTGATATAGACACAAGAAAATTGACAAGAATAATAAGAGAAAAAGGTGCTCAGTCAGCATCAATATTTACTGGTAACTCAGTTGACTCAAACAACGCAGTAGATTTAGCGAAAGATTTTGAAGGTTTAGCTGGTTTAGATCTCGCAAAAGAAGTTACAACAGAATCCAGTTATGATTGGAAAGAAGGAACATGGAGAGGAAGTAAGGGTGAATCTGATTTTAGAGTTGCAGTTTTAGATTTCGGAATTAAAAAAAATATATTAAGAATATTAGTTGATCAAGGGTATGAATTAAAAATTTTCCCCGCTAAAACTTCTTGCCAAGAAATTTTAGATTTCAAACCAAACGGGGTGTTTTTGTCTAACGGACCTGGCGATCCCGAACCATGTATCTATGCCATTGATACAATTAAAGAATTAATCCAAATCAGTATGCCCATATTTGGCATTTGTCTAGGTCATCAATTACTTGCAATAGCATTGGGTGGCAAGACATCAAAAATGAAATTTGGTCATCATGGTGCAAATCATCCTGTCCAAGATATCAAAACTAGCAAAGTTTCAGTAAGCTCTCAGAATCATGGCTTCACAGTCGAAGAAAACTCCTTACCTACAAATGTTGAGATAACTCATAAATCGTTATTTGATGGAACTATTCAAGGAATCCAGCATTCATCTAAACCTTTTTTCAGTTTTCAAGGCCATCCGGAAGCCAGCCCTGGACCTCATGATCTAGCATATCTATTCTCAACATTTGATAAAAATATGACTAAAAATGCCTAGAAGAAAGGACATAAATTCAATTTTAATAATAGGAGCCGGTCCTATCGTAATTGGCCAGGCATGTGAATTTGATTATTCTGGAGCACAAGCTTGTAAGGCATTAAAAGAAGATGGTTATAGAGTTATTTTAATCAACTCAAATCCTGCAACAATTATGACAGACCCAAGTATGTCAGATGCCACATACATTGAACCAATTCACTGGGAGACTATTGAGAAAATAATTGAAAAAGAAAAACCAGATGCATTATTACCAACAATGGGAGGTCAAACTGCGTTAAATGCTGCTCTTGATTTAGATAGTAGGGGTATATTAAAAAAACATAATGTTGAGATGATAGGAGCAACTAAAGAGGCAATTGATAAGGCTGAGGATAGAGAATTATTTGCAGCTTGTATGGAAAAGATAGGATTAAAGGTTCCTGAATCTGGTTTGGCGCACAATAATGAAGAGGCACACATTCTTTTGGAAAGAATTGGTTTCCCCTGTGTGTTAAGACCAAACTTCACTATGGGAGGTTCTGGTGGAGGAATTGCTTACAACATCGAGGAATTTGACGAGATTTGTAAAAGAGGCTTAGAACTTTCACCTACTTCTGAAATATTTATTGATAAATTTCTTGGTGGTTGGAAAGAATATGAAATGGAAGTTGTCAGAGATAAGAATGATAATTGTATAATCGTTTGTAGCATCGAAAATCTTGATCCAATGGGAGTTCATACAGGAGATTCAATAACTGTTGCTCCTTCTCAAACTCTTACTGATAAGGAATATCAAATCATGAGAAATGCTTCCATTGATATTCTTAGAGAAATAGGAGTCGAAACAGGAGGTTCAAATGTCCAATTCACCATTAATCCAGAAGATGGCGAGATGCTAATTATTGAGATGAATCCAAGAGTTTCCAGATCTTCAGCTCTAGCCTCAAAAGCAACTGGCTTCCCGATAGCTAAGGTTGCTGCAAAACTAGCTGTTGGCTATACATTAGACGAATTGAGTAATGATATTACGGGTGGCGTTATACCGGCGTCTTTTGAACCTTCTATAGACTATGTAGTAACCAAGATTCCTAGATTTAACTTTGAAAAGTTTATCCAAACAGATCCAGTCTTATCAACACAGATGAAATCTGTAGGAGAAGTGATGGCTATTGGTAGAACATTTCAAGAGTCGCTACAAAAAGCAATTAGAGGTTTAGAAACCGGAAGAAGCGGTCTTGATCCGATTTTTAAAGAGGATGATGAATTTGAGACGCTTAAACAAAAAATAAGTATACCTAGCCCAGATAGACTTTGGTTTGTAGCAGATGGTTTTAGAAATGGTTTAACACCTGAGGAAGTATTTGAGTATTCAAAAATAGATCCTTGGTTTTTGATTCAAATCAAAGACCTTATAGACATAGAAATAAGTCTTGAGGATGTTTCCTTAAAAGATTTAGACTATGAGCAATTATATGGTTTAAAGAGAAAAGGTTTTTCTGATTCAAGAATTGGCGAATTAATTGGAAGTTCAGAAGATCAAGTTAGACATCTTAGAAAATCTTTAAATCTCAATCCTGTATTTAAAAGAGTTGATACATGCGCTGCCGAGTTTGAATCTTCAACTGCCTATATGTACTCAACATACGAAGAAGAATGTGAAGCTAACGTAACTCAAAATAGAAAAATTATGGTCTTGGGGGGAGGTCCCAATAGAATAGGTCAAGGTATAGAGTTTGATTATTGTTGCGTCCATGCTGCTCTTGGCTTGAGAGAAGAAGGGTACGAAACAATAATGGTGAATTGTAACCCTGAAACAGTTTCAACTGATTTTGATACATCAGATAGATTATATTTTGAGCCAATCACAGTCGAAGATGTTCTTGCCATTACAGATATCGAAAATCCCGAGGGTGTTATTGTCCAATATGGCGGACAAACGCCTCTGAAGATAGCTGAAGAGCTTGAAAAGAATGGTGTTCCAATTTTGGGCACATCCCCTGATTCCATTGATCTGGCAGAAGATAGAGGGAGATTCCAAGAATTTGTAAATAAACATAACTTGAAACAACCCCCAAATGGAATTGCTTCTGGTGTTGAGGAAGCGATGGAAGTTTCCGAACAAGTTGGTTTCCCTCTTGTAGTAAGACCTTCTTATGTGCTTGGCGGTAGAGCTATGGAGGTAGTCTATAAAAAAACAGATCTGGAAAATTATCTTGTTGAAGCAGTTCAGGCAAGTGCAAAAAGTCCTGTACTTCTAGATGGATTTCTCAATCAAGCAGTAGAAATGGACATTGAAGCCGTATGCGATGGTGAAACAGTTATCATTGGTGGGATTCTCCAACATATTGAACAGGCAGGGATACATTCTGGTGATTCTGCATGTTCTTTACCACCTTACAGTTTATCTGAAGAATTGGTTGCTGAAATCACTCACATGGTTAAAAAAATAGCTATCGAGATTAGAGCCATAGGACTGATAAATGTTCAATTAGCTTACTACAATGAAGAATTGTATTTACTTGAAGTAAATCCAAGAGCGTCTAGGACAATACCCTTTGTCTCAAAATGTATAGGAAGATCATTAGCTAAAGCTGGAGCATTATGCATGGCAGGTATTAGCCTCAAGGATCAAAATTTCAATAAGGAAATAGTTCCAGAATATTTTTCTGTTAAAGAGGCGGTTTTTCCTTTCAATAAGTTTTTAGGTGTTGACCCAATTTTAGGTCCTGAAATGAAATCAACTGGAGAAGTAATGGGAGTGGGTTCTAGTTTCTCTGAAGCCTATGCTAAGGCACAGTTAGGTGCAGGAGAGATTATTCCTAAAGAAGGATCTGTCTTTTTAAGCGTGAGGGATTCAGATAGACCTTTCGTCGCAGAACTTGCAAGGGAGTTTCTTGATTTAGGATTTAAAATTATCGCTACAAAAGGTACTGCGAGACATATTGAGGAAGCAGGGATAAAGGTTGAGATTATAAAAAAAGTAGCCGAAGGAAGACCTCATGTTGTAGATGCAATGAAAAACGGACAAGTTAGCCTTATCGTCAATACTACAGAAGGAAAACAATCTATTCTCGATTCAGCTTCAATAAGAAGAACCGCATTAGAAGAAAAAATTTATTGCACCACTACATTAGAAGGCGGAAGGGCAGTTTGCTCCGTAATACGTAATAAGGATCTTTGGTCGGTTGAGAGACTTCAAGATCTTCATGATAAAATTTCCCAATGAATCCAATTACAAAAGAAGGAGAAGTTCTTTTAAGAGAAGAGCTCAAAAAACTCAAATCAGAAGATAGACCTAGGATAATAGATGCCATCGCTACTGCTAGAGAATTTGGAGATTTAAAAGAAAATGCTGAATATCATGCTGCAAAAGAAGAACAGAGTTTAGCTGAAGCCAGAATTCGCGATATTGAATCAAAACTTTCTAGTGCCCAAGTAATTGATGTGACAGCTATCGAATCTTCAGATAAGGTAATATTTGGAACAACAGTAAAAGTTTATAACTCCAATCTAGAAAAATCACTTACTTATAAAATTGTTGGAGAGGACGAAGCAGATGCTAGTGCAGGTAAAATCTCATTCGCTTCACCTTTGGCAAAAAAATTAATTGGAAAGTTCGAAGGAGATATACTCCAATTAGAAACTCCAGGTGGACTGACTGAATATGAGATTGAAAAAGTAGAATATCTTTGAGTTTGTGGTATCAATTAAATCAAATTATCGAGATGGAGATTTTTTTTCAAAAAAATCAAAAAAAGAAGGCTACAGATCAAGAGCCTCTTATAAGTTAAAAGAAATACTCACAACTGATATTAGTATAAAAAAAGGCCAGTCGGTATTGGATCTGGGTTCATACCCTGGTAGTTGGTCTCAGGTAGCTTTTGAGCTTGTTGGTTCGACAGGGAAAGTAGCAGCAGTCGACATACAAGAAATGAAACTTCAAAATTGTTTCTTCCTTCATAAGTCAATTGAAGAAATTCATGAAGGTGATTTTAAAGAAATTTCTGAATTTGTTCCATTTGACCTTGTTTTATCGGATATGGCCCCCAATATAAGTGGTATTAGAGAAAGAGATAATGCTTTGATGATAGGCTTAGTAAATAGCACCCTATCTGTGATTGATAACTTTTTAAAAATCAAAGGTTCGGTGTTAATAAAGGTATTCCAAGGCGAAAGTTTGGACTATACTAGACAAGCCCTCAAAAAAAGATTCAATAAAGTAAAAATTTCTAAACCTAAAGCGTCTAGACCAAACTCGAGAGAAATTTATATAATTGGTAAGGAACTAAAAAAATAACATGAGCGAACTTCTTAAAAATCTATTAATGTGGCTATTTATTGCCATTACTGTTTTTTCTGTATTTAACAATTTTAGTACAGAAGAATCTAATCAAGAATTATCTTATTCTGAATTCATATCACAGGTAGAAAGTGATCAAGTATTGAGTGTTGAGTTTTCATCAGATAATTACACTCTCAAAGGCAAGACAGTAAATGGGGAATCATTTGAAACAGTTAGACCACCTTTCTTACAAGATGACTTGAGTGAAATCTTGAGTGATCATAGAGTTGCTGTCACCGGTGAAAGACCAGAGGAGCAGTCCATATTTAAACAACTTCTTATTGCCAGTTTTCCGATACTTATTATTTTGGCGGTCTTCATATTTTTCATGAGGCAAATGCAAGGCGGATTAGGCGGAAAGTCTGGCCCGATGAGTTTTGGCAAGAGTAAAGCAAAAATGCTTGAAGGAGGTAAAGTTAAAACTTCTTTCGCTGATGTTGCGGGTATTGAAGAAGCTAAAGAAGAGGTACAAGAGGTTGTAGATTTCTTAAAAGACCCAACTAAATTTCAAAAACTAGGAGGAAAAATTCCAACTGGAATATTGATGACTGGTTCTCCTGGAACAGGTAAAACTCTTTTAGCTAAAGCAATTGCTGGTGAAGCCGGGGTCCCTTTCTTTAGTATATCTGGTTCTGACTTTGTTGAAATGTTTGTGGGAGTTGGTGCATCAAGAGTAAGAGATATGTTTGATCAAGCCAAAAAACAAGCTCCTTGTATTGTGTTTATTGACGAAATAGATGCTGTAGGAAGACACAGAGGGGCTGGAATGGGTGGAGGCCATGACGAGAGAGAGCAAACACTTAATCAACTTTTAGTTGAAATGGATGGCTTTGAGGACAATCAAGCAATTATCATAATTGCCGCGACAAACAGACCAGATGTTCTTGATCCGGCATTACTGAGACCGGGAAGATTTGATAGACAAGTTGTTGTTCCTCTTCCGGATATTAGAGGTAGAGAACAGATACTAAAAGTTCATATGAAAAAAGTGCCTATAGCTCAGGATGTCAATGCTTCTCTGATAGCAAGAGGAACTCCAGGATTTTCGGGAGCTGATCTAGCTAACTTGGTTAATGAAGCTGCATTAGTTGCTGCGAGAACAGCTAAAAAGCTTGTAGGTATGGAACAGTTAGAATTTGCTAAAGATAAGGTTATGATGGGCAGCGAAAGAAGGTCGATGGTCATGTCTGATGAAGAAAAGCTCAAAACAGCATACCATGAATCAGGACATGCGATTGTTGGTAGATCGCTCGAAGAACATGATCCAGTTTACAAAGTAACCATAATCCCAAGAGGTAGGGCCTTGGGAGTTACCATGTTTTTACCTGAAGAAGACAAGTATAGTTATAGCCATCAAAGTATTCTCGATAGAATCTGCGGCTTGTATGGTGGAAGAATTGCCGAAGAACTAATTTATGGAAAAAAAGGTGTGACAACAGGGGCATCAAATGACATTGAAAGAGCAACGGAAATGGCACATAACATGGTTACGAAATGGGGACTTTCTGAAAAACTTGGACCAATCAAATATGGTGATGAAACTGATGAGCCCTTTTTAGGAAGGTCTGCGGGAGCTTCAAAACAAGGTATTTCTGATGATACTGCTCACGAGATTGATAATGAGGTGAAAGAAATCTTATCTGGCTGTTATCAGACTGCAAAAGACATTCTCACTGATAATATCGATGCTCTTCATGGAATGTCGAAGGCATTAATGGATTACGAAACTTTAGATGTCGATCAAATTGACGATATTATGGCGGGAGGAAAACCTAGGGCACCCAAATCAAATGAAAGTTCCAAGCCAGTTAATCCTGAAGATGGCAATACTGTAGGCGATACTGCCGAACAAAATTAATATTTTGGTGAAATAATATCTATAGACTAAAATCTACTCTCAATGAGTAAAATTGCGTCTATAAGAAACAACGAATTATCAGTCCTTTCTACTTTAAGTAAAGACAGAAAGTTTGGTACTGACGGCATTCGTGGGCCAGTAACTTCGACAATGAATCCTCTCTTTGTTACCAAACTTGGATGGGCTGCAGGATCTATTCTTACAGAGGAGGGCATGTCCAAAGTTCTTATAGGCAAAGATACAAGAATCTCAGGTTATATGTTTGAATCAGCTTTACAAGCAGGTTTCATCTCCGCAGGAATGGATGTAACACTTTTAGGTCCTCTACCTACTCCTGGCGTTTCTTATTTGGCAAACTCTAATAATCAGGTAGGCCTAGTCATTAGTGCTTCACATAATCTATTTGAAGATAATGGTATTAAGTTTTTTGATAAAGATGGTCAGAAATTTTCAGCTGAATTAGAAAAAAGGATCGAGACTAAACTCACTCAGGAAATGGTTGCAGTTGAATCAATAAATCTCGGTAAAGCCTCTAGGATGAATGATGCTCAGGGACGTTATATTGAATTCTGTAAGTCATCTTTCACTGACTTAGATTTAAATGGATTATCAATTCTTTTAGATTGTGCCAATGGAGCAACTTATTCAGTCGCCCCGAAAATTTTTTCAGAGCTAGGAGCAAAAGTTGAAACAATCGGTTCATCTCCTGATGGAATTAATATCAATCAAAATTGTGGCTCTACTAATCCTAATTTCTTGAAGGAAGAATTAATGAAGGGCTCTTATGACCTAGGAATTGCTTTTGATGGAGATGGAGATAGGATTTTGATAGTCAATTCTGAAGGAGAAATTCTTGATGGAGATGATATTTTATATATTTTATCTAATAACCTTCCAGTAGATTCTGGAGTTGTTGGCACATTGATGACAAATAAGGCTTTGGAAATATTTTTTAAAAAAAATGATATACCTTTTTTACGTGCAGATGTCGGTGATAAATACGTTTTACAGAGATTATTGGAGGAATCTTGGGTGCTTGGTGGAGAGCCTTCTGGTCATATAATCTGTTTAGATTCTGCTCCAACTGGCGATGCCATTATTGCTGCATTGAACCTATTGAATGCCATCAAAGATAATAACTTTTCTGTAAAAAAATCCCTGGAAGGATTTCAAAAGTTTCCTCAAACACTAATTAATCTCAAAGTAAATAACCCTAACAAAATAATAGTTAGTGATAAATTTTGGTCAGAGGTTACCCGTATAGAAAGACAACTTGGTCAGAATGGAAGAGTACTTATAAGACCTTCTGGAACAGAGCCTTTAATAAGGATCATGGTAGAGTCTGATAAATCCGGTGCTTCGCACGATTTCTGTAACGCTTTGGCAGATTTAGCTCAAACTATATGATCATTGCAAATTGGAAAATGAACGGTACCAGACGATCGGTGGCAACCTGGATTGAGGCAGTCACTAGTAACATCAATGTAAAAAACATTAATCCCTGTATTTTTTGCCCTCCAACTTGCTATCTAGAATATGCAAGAAGATTAATTGATGAAAATGGCTCCTCCATAGAAATTGGGTCACAAATTGTAAATTATAGCTTTGAGGATGAGTCTTTAACGGGCGGAATAAGTACAACAATGCTCAAAGATTTAGGCATTAAATATATACTTGTTGGTCACTCTGAACAAAGAAATTTTTTAAATGAAAGCAAAAATGTAATAACTAAGAAAATAGAAGAAGCTCTAGATGATGAGCTGTCGGTGATTTATTGTATTGGGGAAGATATTGATACTAAAAATAAAAATGAAACTCATTTATTTTTGAGTGAGCAATTGGATGTATTAGCCCAACTCCAGCCTACCCATGAAGACAAACTTAGGTCCATTACAGTTGCCTATGAACCGATATGGGCCATTGGATCAGGGCTTAATGCAGAGAAAGACTACATAGTGAAAACGCATGAATTTATTAAAAAATACATAAATGATCATCTAGAGTGGGGTCGTCTTGATATTTATCCTGCAGTTCTTTACGGAGGTAGTGTAAACTTAGGAAATTGTGAAGAAATAATTTCTTCAACTGATGTTGATGGTCTTTTGATTGGAGGAGCTTCCTTAAATTCAGAAACCTTTTCTAAAATATATAATTTAAGCTAATGGAAAACTTACTTATATTCTTTTACATACTTATTTCTATTTCTCTTATATTAATAATACTCTTACAACAAGGTAAGGGATCTGATATTGGAAGTGCTTTTGGAGCAGGTTCTAGTAATACAATGTTTGGGTCAAGCTCTTCTTCAAACCCTCTAACTAAAGTAACAGCTATCCTTGCAGCAATTTTTCTAATTCTTAGCTTATCTATTACCTATATCTCTCGAAGTTCTATGATCGAAGAGTCACCTATTATAGAAGTAGAAATTGATGAAACGGGTATACTTCCAGAAGATAATTAAGGTAACCGGCCGAAGTGGTGGAACTGGTAGACACGCTACCTTGAGGGGGTAGTGAGCATCGCTCGTGGAGGTTCGAATCCTCTCTTCGGCACCATATCTTTCTTGATTCTTTCGTTGCATCTAACTATACTGCGATCCCTTTGTTGCGGGGTGGAGCAGTCTGGTAGCTCGTCGGGCTCATAACCCGAAGGTCGTAGGTTCAAATCCTGCCCCCGCTACCAAGTAAGCCCTTTATGGGCTTTTTTTGTAGGTAAAAAATGGACATAGACTATATAAAAAAAGTATTGGAAGAGGATATCGAAAGACTAGGCTGCAAAGTTTGGGGCCTAGAGCTATTTGGAAAAAGGTCCAATCAAACTTTAAGAATCTATATAGATAAAAATGAAGGCATATCCGTTGAAGATTGTGAAAAGGTTAGTAAGCATGTAAGTAAAGTGCTTGATACAGAGAATGACTTTTCCGAAAACTATATGTTAGAAGTTTCATCTCCAGGATTGGATAGAAAATTTTTTTACAATGATCAATATAAAGATTATCTAAATGAACCTTTGAAGGTCACTTTTTTTGATAGTCAAAATAAAAAAACTATTCGTGGACGTTTAGAGGAAGTAGATAAAACAAGTATAAAGCTTGAAATGAAAGAAGGCCCGAAGCAAATTGCTTTTTCTTCTATTATTCAAGCAAATCTTATAATCTAAGAGGCAATATTATGCAAAAAGAGATTTTATTAGTAGCAGAAGCAGTTTCAGGGGAAAAAGGTCTACCTCAAGAAGCTATATTCGAGGCCATAGAGCAAGCTTTAGCAACTGCTACAAAAAAAAGATACTCTGAAAACTCAAATATAGAAGTGATAATTGATCCAAAAACTGGGGACTATGAAACTTTTCGTTTATGGGAGGTGGTTTCCGAAGAAGATATTGAAGATCAAGGTATGCAGGTTATTCATGATGGTCAAAATAGTGAACTAGGTTCATATGTAAGAGAGAAGGTAGAAAATGTAGAATTTGGTCGAATTGCTGCGCAGGCCGCTAAACAAGTAATAGTTCAGAAAGTTAGAGAAGCTGAAAGAGCACAAGTTGTTGAAAAATATCGTAATGTCCTGGGCGAATTGGTCAATGGGACTGTAAAAAAAGTGACTAGAGAATTCTTGATTATAGACCTAGGTGAAGGGGCTGAAGCAATTTTGTCTAGAAATGAGCTGATACCAGGAGAAGTATTCAGGATCGGCGATAGACTTAGGGCTGTTCTTCAAGAGGAAGAGAGAGAAAATAGAGGACCTCAACTAGCTCTTAGTAGAAGATGTCCAGAGATGGTTGGTGAATTATTTAAGTTAGAGGTTCCTGAGATTTCTGAACAAGTAATTGAAATCAAGGCCATAGCTCGTGATCCTGGTTCAAGAACCAAAATTGCAGTTAAAACTAATGATAATAGAATTGACCCTGTCGGAGCTTGTGTTGGAATGAGAGGATCTAGGGTACAAGCTGTATCAAATGAATTAGGTAATGAAAGACTTGATATTGTAATTTGGGATGATGACCCAGCACAATTACTCATTAACTCAATGGGTCCTGTTGAGATAACTTCTATCGTTCTTGATGAAACTAAAGGTTCTATGGATGTGGCGGTTACTCAAGACACCTTGGCTCAAGCGATAGGAAAAAGTGGACAAAATGTTCGTCTTAGCAGTCAAATTACTGGTTGGAAATTAAATGTTATTGATCAGGAAGTTGCAGATCAACAAAATCAGGAGAAATCTGAGAGTATTTCAAACATATTAATAGATAAATTAGATGTAGATGAAGATTTAGCAAATACACTTATATCAAATGGATATAACACCCTAGAATCTATTTCTTCTTCAAAAATAGAGGAACTTTCACAAATTGAGGGCTTTGATGATGATATTAGTAGTCTTTTAATAAACAGAGCAAAAGAAGTCTTAATTACAATGGCTATGGAAGTTTCCACAGATGATGGAGAGTCAGGAGATCTTATGTCAGTTGAAGGAATGGAAATGACACTTGCTTTGGAACTGACTCAAAAAGGGATTAATGACAGGGAGGAACTTGCTGAGCAATCAATCGAAGAGCTTACAAGCATAATAGATATCTCTGAGGAGGATGCTGGAGATTTAATTATGCGAGCAAGAGCCCATTGGTTTGAGGATTAAAAAAAATGTCAGCAGTAACGGTAGAAAATTTAGCAAAAATAATTGGTTCCGAAGGGGAAACTCTCCTGTCTCAGATGAAAGAAGCAGGACTTTCTCATACTAATGTTAAAGATGAGGTTACCGATAAAGATAAAAAGACATTATTAGAGTTTCTAAAAGAACAACAAAATAAATCCTCTAAGACTATCTCTCTTAATAAAAGTGTAACTAAGACTGAACCTGCCTCATCAGGAACAGTTTCAATTACCAGAAAAACTATTACAAGAGAGAGTTCTGAAAATCAGACTTCGGAAGCTAGAAGAACTTCCTCAACAATTAATTTCGATGAAATAGAGAAAAAGAGACAAGCTGGAGAGGCCAATAAAAAGGCGGAAGAAGAGCAAAGAAAGAAAGAAATTGAACAAAAGACTCTTGTTACCAGGCGAAAAGCTAAGACTGGTGAATCTCCAGCAACGAAATCTGGACCTAAGAAAGTTGTTCAAATTGAAAAAAGAACACTCAAACCCGCAAGAGCAGAACTATCTAAAAAGGAACAAAGAGAATTAGAAGGAGAAAATTTCCTCTCTAATGTTGAAAAACAAGAGTTTGAAAAACCTGCTGAATTAGTTTCAAAAAATATTCAAATTCCCGAAACGATTACAGTAAGTGAACTTGCCCAGAGTCTTTCTGTAAAAGGAGCAGAAGTAGTAAAAAAATTAATGTCTATGGGGGTTATGGCAACCTTAAATCAACCTTTAGATCAAGACACTGCGATATTAGTTACAGAAGAATTAGGTCATAAGGGAGAGCCGGCTGTAAAAGTTGAAGTTGAAGATCAGCTTATGGAACTGGTTACTTATGATGGAGAAGAAGAACCTAGAAACCCAGTAGTATCTGTTCTGGGCCATGTCGATCATGGAAAGACAACTTTATTAGATTTTATAAGAAAGGCTAATGTTGCAGCTGGAGAGGATGGAGGCATAACCCAAAAAATAGGAGCTTATCAAGCTAATACGGATCAAGGCACAATTGCGTTTATCGATACTCCTGGTCATGCTGCATTCTCAGAAGTGCGAGCAAGAGGAGCAAATTCTACTGATATAGTCATTTTAGTCGTTGCTGCAGATGACGGACTGCAGCCACAAACAGAAGAGGCAATTAGCCATGCTAAAGCTGCTGGCGTCCCGATTGTAGTCGCAGTAAATAAAATGGATAGAGAAGAAGCTGATATCGAAAAGGTAAAAACAGAACTTTCTAATAAAGAACTCATTCCGGAAGATTGGGGAGGTCAAACTCAATTTTTACCTATTTCAGCTCTCAAAGGAGATGGTATAAAAGAATTACTTGAAGCAGTCACTTTAGAAGCTGAAGTTTTGGAGCTAAAGGCACATCATAAAGGCCCAGCTTTTGGAGTGGTTTTAGACTCAACTACAGAAGTTGGTAAGGGAGCTGTTGCAACGATACTTGTGCAAAAGGGAACTCTTAAAAAAGGAGATATGATTCTTGTTGGTGAACAGACGAAAAGAGTTAGAAGTTTAGTAGATGAAAATGGTTCAACTTTGAAAGAGGCTGGACCATCAGTTCCTGCTTCGATAACTGGTCTTGATGTTCCGCCTAAGGCAGGAGAGGAATTTGTTGTTGTTTCGAGTGAGAAAATGGCCAAAGAAATTTCTAATGAAAGAGCAGAAAAAGCCAGAGAAGAAAGATTGGCCCGTAACCAAATCTCAAATCTTGAGATGCTTTTTGAATCTGAGTTAGGAAAGCACACTATTTTGAATATTGTTCTGAAAGCAGATACTCATGGTTCCTTAGAGGCAATCATAGGTTCCATAAAGAATATTGAAAATGAAGAAGTTAAAATAAATATTGTTCACGAGTCAGTAGGTTCCATCAATGCAAACGACGTTAACCTAGCTATGACCACTGGAGCATTTGTGATGGGCTTTAATGTAAGAGCAGATAATGCTGCCAAATCTTTATCAGAAAAAGAATCGATCGAAATTCTTTATTACAGCATCATTTATGATCTGATTGATGGTATCAAAACTTCTGTTGAAGGCCATTTAGCGCCAGAAGTAAAAGAAGAGATACTTGGCACAGCTGAAGTAAAAGATATTTTCAAATCTCCTAAATTTGGACAGATTGCGGGTTCAATTGTTATTGAAGGTACTATTAAAAGAAATAAACCAATAAGAGTACTTCGAGATAATATAGTTATATTTGAAGGGGAGCTAGATTCTTTAAAAAGGTTTAAAGATGATGCAAACGAAGTTCCTATGGGAACTGAATGTGGCATTGGCGTAGCTAACTACAGAGATGTGAAAGTTGGAGATAAAATAGAAGTCTTTGATAGGATTGAAGTCAAAAGAACACTTGATTAATGCCTTCACAAGACTTTAAGCGTTCTGATAGGATTGCTGATCTAATAAAAGTTGAAATTTCTCAAGTTTTATCTATAGAAGTAAAAGACCCCCGCGTTCAAGGAATAACAGTGTTGAATGTCACGTTGACACCTGATATGAAGAAGGCTGATATATATATTTCGCAAACAAATAGCTTTAACGAAATCGATCTAGAAGAATTAAAGAAAGGACTAGAAAAAGCCAAAGGTTTTATCAGAAAAAAACTCAGTCAAAATTTAAACTTGAGAAGAATTCCAGAGATTTTCTTCAAGATCGAAGAGTTTATTTAGCTTCATGAATGGATTTTTAATTTTAGATAAGCCCGAAGGTTTAACATCTGCTCAATGCGTTTACAAACTTCGTTCCAAACTAGGAATAAAAAAAATAGGCCATTGTGGAACACTTGATCCGTTAGCAACAGGCCTTCTTCCGGTATGTATTGGAGAGGCCACGAAGTTTAGTAATTTTGCTACTGATCTGGATAAAGTTTATGAGGTGGGAGTAGAGTTTGGAATAGAAACTGATACAGGAGATATCACTGGAAATATAGTCTCAAAAGCTAATTTTACAGGGTTTAAAGAAGACTTTTCTCAATTCTTAACTGACCTAGAAGGAATTCAAAATCAGATACCCCCCATGTATTCAGCAATAAAGATAAATGGTAATCCCTTATATTATTGGGCTAGGAAGGGAGTTTATCTCTACAGAATGCCTAGAAAGGTAGACATACAAAAAATTGAATTGATAGATAAATCTATTAACACAGCAATTTTGAAAGTATCTTGCTCTAAAGGTACATATATAAGGAGCTTTATCGAAAAGTTAGGTAGGAATTTGAACTCCTTCGCTACAGTAATATCCCTAAGACGATTAGAAGTTGGAGACATGCATTTAAATCAGAAATCTTGTAGTTTTGAAGATTCATACCAATCATTAATCGATAAAGTTTTGCCTTGCGATGCCATGTTGAGTGATTTGCATAAAGTAAAGATAAAAAAAGAAGATGTAAAAAAAGTTAGAAATGGCCTATCAATAGACTATAATGCGCTCCTTAAAATTAAAGGATTAGTAAGAATATATACTGAAAAAGAACTGTTCTTAGGTATTGGGGAGGTCAGTGATAATAAACTTCAACCTAAAAGACTTATATCTACGAATTAATTTCAATTAGAGGAAAAAAAATTGGCACTAAGTAATACAGAAAAGAAAGAAATAGTAACAAAGTTCGCAAGAACAGATAAAGACACAGGATCACCTGAGGTACAAGTAGCACTATTGTCAGCAAATATAGATGCACTTCAATCTCATTTCAAAGCTAACGCTAAGGATCACCATTCCAGAACAGGATTAATCAGAATGGTGAATCAACGTAGAAAGCTACTTGATTACATAAAAACATCCAAACCAGAGACTTATACAAAGTTAATCGCGGATTTGGGTTTAAGAAGATAATCAATCCCTTATATCGTTAATCATTTAATTACTGGGCAATAGGGCTCTGTAAAATAGGAAAATAAAATGGATAGTTATAAAAAATCATTCATGTTGGGTGACAAAGAAATCACCCTAGAATCTGGAAAAGTTGCTAGGCAAGCCACTGGAGCAGTAATTGCTACATGTGAGGATACGCAAGTTTTAGCTACAGTTGTGGTAGGAAAAGCTCCAGGCGAACATCAAGACTTCTTTCCTCTGACAGTTAATTATCAAGAGAAGACATATGCTACAGGTAAAATACCTGGAGGTTTCTTTAAGAGAGAAGGTAGGCCCACTGAAAAAGAAACACTTACTTCTAGATTAATTGATAGACCTCTGAGGCCTTTATTCAATGATGACTTCCTCTATGAAGTTCAGGTAATTTGTACAGTAATCTCCTCAGATAAAAATGTTGATCCTGATATTCTTTCCTTTCTAGCTGCCTCAGCTGCTGTAGCGATTTCGGGACTGCCATTCAATGGGCCCCTCGGAGCTATAAGGGTAGGATTTATTGATGGCAACTACTGCATTAATCCAACAAGGAGCGAATTAGAAGATTCTCATTTAGATATGGTTATCGCTGGAAGTGATGCGGCTGTAATCATGGTTGAATCAGAAGCCAAAGAACTTTCAGAAGATCAAATGTTGGGGGGAATTTTATTCGCTCACCAAGAAATGCAAGTAGCTATTGAAGCTATAAAAGAAATGGTATCTGATATAGGTAAACCTGAATTTCAATATGAACCAAAAGTTTTAAGCTCAGAGGTTGTTGAGTTAGTAAAAAATAATTATAGTGATCAAATTTCTGCTGCTTATGCTTTGCAAATCAAACAAGAAAGGGTCCAGGCACTATCAGAAATAAGAGAAAAGATTCTTGAAGAAAATGTGTCAGAAGATGAAGAGTCATTTTCACAAAATGATCTACTTGATGCATTCAAGAAAGTAGGCAAAAACATTGTCAGAACCAGACTCATCGAAGGTGCCCCGAGAATTGATGGAAGAGATTTAGATACTGTTAGACCTTTGTTTATTGAAACTGGTGTCTTAAAAAATACTCATGGTTCTGCATTATTTACCCGAGGTGAAACTCAAGCAATTGTTACCTCCACTCTCGGTTCTCCCAGACAGGCTCAACTAATAGATGCTTTAGAAGGTGAGTTTAAAGACCAATTCATGCTTCATTATAACTTTCCTCCTTATTCGGTAGGGGAGGCAGGATTTATGTCTGGTCCAAAAAGAAGAGAGATAGGGCATGGTAAACTAGCAAGGAGAGCTTTAGAAGCTGTTTTACCTTCGCCTGACGATTTCCCTTATACAATAAGAGTAGTATCTGAAATAACAGAGTCTAATGGTTCCAGCTCAATGGCGAGTGTTTGTGGTTCAAGTCTTGCACTTATGGATGCAGGTATTCCTCTCAAGGCCGCGGTGGCTGGCATAGCTATGGGATTGGTTAAAGAAGAAGAAGGATTCGCAGTTATTACTGATATTTTAGGTGATGAAGATCATCTTGGTGATATGGACTTCAAAGTTGCAGGAACTTCAGAAGGTATAACCGCTCTTCAAATGGATATTAAAATAGACGGAATTACAGAAGAAATATTCGAAGTTGCCCTAGAGAAAGCACATACTGCTAGAAATCATATACTTTCGAGTATGAATGAAGTAATTTCTTCTTCTAGAGAAAAGTTATCTGAAAAAGCACCTCAAGCTGTAGTAATGCAGATTAATACTAAAAAGATACGAGACGTCATAGGTAAAGGTGGCGAAACTATTAGAGGGCTCACTGAAGAAACTGGTGCAATTATTGAGGTAGAGGATAGTGGTAAAGTAACCATTTATGGAGATACTCCAGAATCCAGAGAGTCTGCTCAAAAAAGAATTGAGGAAATTACTGCCGAACCAGAGGTAAATAAGATCTATACAGGGACTGTAGCAAATATTAAAGATTTCGGTGCTTTTGTTACAATTATGCCCGGAAGAGATGGACTAGTTCATGTGTCAGAAATCTCAGAAGAAAGAGTAGAGAATGTTTCAGATTATTTTGTTGAAGGTGAAGAAGTCAAGGTTAAAGTTCTAGAAGTAGATAGGCAAGGCAAAATAAGATTAACTATGAAAGGATTAGATGACTAATTTGTAATATTTCAAATTTTGTGCTAGCCAAACAATTGTTTTAATACTTTTCATCCTGTTAAATTTGATAGTCCAGAATTATCTGGGATTTTGTTTAACAAAAATGGGTGAGATATTATGATGGAAAATGCAAAACGCATAGTAAGCGACTTAACGGGTATCGGTGTAGCTTTGATTGCTCTTGGTGTTGTGCTTGGAGTCGTCATTGGAACTGATGTAGCATTTGTACCTAATGTGCTTGAAAATCTTCTAGGAGCAGTAGCAATGCTGGGAGATTCAGGTCTTGTAGGTATTATAGTTCTATTAATTGTTATGGAATTGCTTAGATAGTTATTAATATGCTAAAAATAGAAGGGGGTTCTGAGAACCCCTTTCTTTTTTATAGTTAAGGAACAGGTTAAAAAATGACAGACATAATAAATAGAATATCTAGAGTTTTGTGGGATATAACAAAATTTCTAGGATTAATTGTGGCAGTAGCCATATTAGTATCAATGCTGTTTGGCAGTAATGTGCCTTTCTTCGGAGGAGTACTTGATAATACTCAAATTATCATGGAAACTCTTGGATCTGAAGGTTTGGGTCTCATAATCGCGATAATCATTATATTGAGTATATGGAACTCTAGATCAAATTAAAAAGGGATTTTGAAAAAGGCATCCTCGAACGCCTTTTTTTTCAATGAAAAAATTAGTAAAGATAGAAGATAATGTAAAAATCGGCTCCACAGGTTCAAGGGATCTTACTGGCGATTTATTTTGTCCGCCTGAAGATGAGGTTAATGGATCTGGGTTAGTAATTATCCATGGAGGAGGCTGGAGAGAAGGAGACAAAAATCAATTACGTGGTTATGGAATATTACTTGCTAGAGAAGGTTTTACCTGCCTCTCAGCTTCTTACAGATTATCTCAAGAAGAGATTTGGCCTGCACAGATACAAGATGTGAATTGTGCAGTTCGATATATAAGGGCAAATTCAGATAAATTAAAAATAGATCCAAATAGAATTGGTATTACTGGAAATTCTGCTGGTGGACATCTTTCCT
>CACGNN010000006.1 GCA_902574355.1 uncultured SAR86 cluster bacterium
GTGCTCCTCTAAATGGAGAAATTTATGCTTCAGGTGCAAAAAATTCTGCGTTACCAATCCTGGCTGCATCTTTGTTGGCTGATTCTCCTCTCAAGGTAGGGAACCTTCCCCATTTAAATGACGTAACTACAATGCTTGAATTATTGGGTTCTATGGGTGTCGATGTTATGTTAAGTGATGAAATGGAAGTTCAGGTTGATACTTCAAATATTCAAAACCTCAATGCACGTTATGAACTAGTCAAAACTATGAGAGCATCAATACTTGTTTTGGGACCACTATTGGCTAGGTTTCAGCAAGCTTCAGTTGCTCTTCCAGGTGGATGTGCAATCGGAAGTCGGCCCGTAAACCTACATATAGAGGCTATGAGGGCAATGGGCGCGGAAGTAAGTATTGTAGACGGAAATATTAAAGCAAAAGTTGATGGACGTCTGAAAGGCGCAAAAATAATATTTGAACCAGTAAGTGTAACAGGAACAGAAAATGTGATTATGGCAGCGAGCTTAGCTGAAGGTATTACAACTATCGAAAATGCTGCTAGAGAACCTGAAGTATTAGATTTAGCCAATTGTCTTATACAAATGGGCGCAAATATAAAAGGCGCAGGAACTGACATTATTACGATAGAAGGAGTTGATAGACTAAAAGGTGCAACCTTTAGTGTAATGCCTGATAGAGTCGAAGTTGGAACATATCTCACCGCAGTGGCTATGACCGGTGGTTTAGTAAAAATAAAATCTGCTAAACCTCAATACCTTTCATCGGTTATATTGAAACTGGAAGGGTGCGGCGCCATCATCAATCAGGGGGAAGATTGGGTTGAAATTAAAATGGATGCTTCTAGACCACAAGCAACAAGTTTAACTACAGGACCTTATCCTTCTTTTCCAACAGATATGCAGGCTCAATTTGTTTCTTTAAATTCTATTGCCAAAGGAAATTCAACTGTTACTGAAACTGTTTTTGAAAATAGATTTATGCATGTTCAAGAAATAGCAAGAATGGGCGGCAATATAACCCTTAAAGGCAATACGGCAGTGATCGAAGGAATGGATAAATTAAAAGGAGCTCCTGTAATGGCAACAGACTTAAGAGCATCAGCTAGTTTGGTCTTAGCAGGCTTAGTAGCAGAAGGAGATACGACAATAGATAGGATTTATCATATCGATAGAGGTTATGAAAGAATAGAAGAAAAGCTGAAAATTTTGGGAGCTGATATTGAAAGAATATCTTAAAGATAATTGTGAATAAATCTAACTCATTGATACTAGCTTTGCCTAAGGGGAGGGTATATCAAGACTTTATACCACTTTTAGATAAAACTCAGTTCGCAATAAAGGATGATGTAGAGAAATCCAGAAAGATGTTGCTTGATACAAAACATCCTAGCGTAAAAGTTTTAATTATCAGAGGATGGGATGTGCCCACATACATTACTTCTGGTGCTGCCGACATAGGTATTGTTGGAAAAGATATCCTCATGGAAAAGGAAGAGGAGGAGTTTGTGGAGTTGGCAGATCTTGGTCTTGGTAAGTGCAGATTATCCTTAGCAGGTTATGAAGACACTCTAACAGGTTCTGCAAGATTAAAAATAGCTACCAAATATCCTAAGAGCTCAATGAAATTTATGAACTCTATTGGAATACAACCTGAAATAATTTATCTAAATGGCGCACAAGAAATAGCTCCTGTACTTGGTTTGTCAGATGTGATTATAGATTTAGTAGATACTGGCAAAACTCTTACTGCGAATGGTCTTTCAGAAATTAAAACCATTGCAGATATTTCTACAAGATTAATTGCTAACAAAGCATCAATTAAAACAAAATCTACATTTATTAATGAGATCATGGAAGCACTTAAGTAATGCTAATTTTCAATCAATTAGACACCAAAGAAAGCTCTTTCTCAAAAAGTTTTGATATCTATTTATTAGAAAGGAATAAGATATCTGGAGAGGTTTCTCAATTGGTTTCAGAAATTATTTTTAAAATCAGGAGCAAAGGTGATAATGCCTTAAGAGACTTAACGAAAGAATTTGATGGCTTCGATTCTGATGTTTTTAAAATTTCGAGTAAAGAAATTAATCAAATATTGAAAGGTTGCGACAAAGATATTTATAAGTCTCTTGAATATTCTTTTGAAAAAATACTTAATTATCAATCTCGATGTTTTACCTCTTTAAATTTGGAGGATACTGACAATGAGATAACTCGAAAGTTTAGGGCTATAGAATCTGTAGGTATTTACGTACCAGGAGGCAAGGCCTCTTATCCTTCTACAGTATTAATGGGAGCTGCACCAGCTATAGCTTGTGGTGTGAGTGATATTTCAATAACTTCTCCTGCTCAAAATGGAATTTTAAACACACTGACAATAGCTGCTGCAAAAATTGCAGGTATAGAAAAAATTTATAGAATTGGAGGAGCTCAGGCAATTGCTGCTTTAGCTTTAGGAACAGATCAGATTCCTAAGGTCGATAAAATAATTGGCCCAGGAAATATATTTGTTGCTGAGGCAAAAAAACAGCTTTTCGGCGAAGTGGGCATTGACTCAATAGCCGGTCCTTCTGAAATCCTTATCCTTGCAGATAGCTCTTCAAATCCAGAAACAATAGCTTGGGATCTTATGGCTCAATCTGAACACGACGCAGATGCATCAGGAGTTTTGATTTCGGATAGTGAAGAGATAATAGCTAAAGTAAAAGAAATCATATCAACTGAAATAGATTCCCTTGAAAGATGCTCTATTATTAAAGAATCAATCAGCTCAAATGGACTGATGATAAAAATCGATAATTTTTCTGAAGCTAAACAGTTAGTAAATAAGATTGCACCTGAACATTTGCATATAGCTTTTGATCATATGAATTATCATGATGAAAATTTATTAATAGCGGGCTTGATTCTAAAAGGAGAGAATTCAGCCAACTCTTTTTCTGATTATATTTTAGGTCCTAGCCATATACTGCCTACTAATTCATCTTCGAGATTTAGTTCACCTCTATCGGTAGAAGATTTCCTAGTGAGTTATAGTTATATTTCACTAGATAGGGAAAAGAATATTAAACAATTCAATGAATATATTGAACATACTTCAAAGATAGCTAAAGCCGAGGGTTTGACAGCTCATGCTATAGCGGCAGAGAAAAGATTTAAAAATTAATCTGCTTGTCCGGTTATCAAGATTAAATTTATGATATCAGAGCCTCTTTTTATCTCGAGCAGTATTTCTTCGCCCGGTTTAGACCTTGCAAATGTTTTGTATAAATTATCATACGTAGGGCTTTCTGAATTTATTGAGTTGATGACATCATCTTTCATAAGCCCACTTGTATAGGCTGGACCGTCCTCTACTACTTCTGAAATCACTAGTTGACCTCTTCTTAATAAATTCAGCCTCTCAATGCTAAAACCTAACCAACCGCGTCTTACTTCACCATACTGAATTAAGTCACTGATGATTTCCAAGGCATTCGTTGAAGGTATAGCCAAGCCTATACCTTCTGAACCACCAGTAGACGACCTTATAAGGGTGTTAATTCCAATCAATCTTCCTTTTGAATCTATTAATGCGCCTCCAGAGTTACCTCTGTTGATCGAAGCATCTGTTTGAATATAATTTGAATAAGGATTATCAAATTCTCTACCTGTTGCGCTCACAATACCCATACTTACTGATTGGCCAAGTCCATATGGATTACCTATAGCAAGAACGATGTCTCCAATATTCACTTTATCTGAATCTTCAATTTCTATGGAAGGAAATATAATTTCATCGTTTTGAATCTTTAAAACTGCCAGGTCGGTTCCTTTATCAATGCCAATCAACTGAGCAATAAACTTGCGACCATCATATAATTCTGTTATCACCCTTAGGGAGTTATCTCCAACCACATGTTGATTTGTTAAAATATAACCATCAGAACTCAGAATAACTCCTGACCCTAGACTTGTTTTTACCTGTTGCCCTTTATTATTGAATATGGAATTAAATCTCCTTTGAGTGGGTAATTTTTTTTCTATTATTTGCTCGCTATAGATGTTTACTACAGCCGGTGAGGCCTTTTCTACTGCGTAGTTGTAGGAAAAAGCTGTATTACTAAATTCATCTTTAACATATTTATCATCGTCATTTAAAAACATTAGTGAGATTACGAAGCCTATTGAAGCACCTACAAGTGAAAAAATAGAAAAATTAAATATTGATTTAGCTTTACTCATATATTTTTTTACTAACTAATCTTATTATCAAACCTTACAATACTTAAAATACATCGTAAATTTATAAACTTCTAGTTGAATATGACCGGTGTAAGCATTAAAATGCGCCCGCCTGCGCATTTAGTCAACAAAAAAATATTAATGAGAACAGAAAGTTATAAAAGAACAGATATTGAAGAAACCTGGATCATTATAGATGCAAAAGGAAAAACACTCGGTAGGTTTGCCAGTAAGATCGCAGATATTTTGTCAGGTAAAAACAAGCCTGAGTTCACTCCAAATGCTGATTTAGGTGACTACGTAGTTGTTATTAATGCTGCTGAAATTAATGTCACCGGTAAGAAATTAGACCAAAAAATATATTACAGGCATTCAGGTTACCCAGGAGGAATAAAATCCAAACCTTTGCGTAAAGTTATCGAAGAAACACCTACAGAAGCCATAAAAAAGGCCGTTAAGGGAATGTTGCCAAAAAGCAAATTAGGCAGACAAATGCTTACTAAGCTAAAGGTTTATAGTGATGAAAATCACCCTCATTCAGCCCAAAAACCAATCACATTAGAACTATAGGAAAATAAATTGGAACAAATTATTACAGTCGGTAGACGAAAGAGATCAACTGCAAGGGTATTTCTCCAGAAAGGTTCCGGTGAAATAATTGTAAACAAGAAAAAACTAGAAGTTTATTTCGGAAGAGAAGTTGCTCAAATGGTCGTTAAGCAACCTCTGGTTTCAACGGAATTATCGAAAGGTATTGATATTAAAGCTACAGTTTCAGGAGGTGGAAGCTTCGGCCAAGCAGGAGCAATAAGACTTGGAATTGCTCGAGCTTTGGTTGAATACGATGAGACTTTAAAACCCATTTTAAAAAAAGAAGGTTTCTTAACTAGAGATTCAAGAAAAGTTGAAAGGAAAAAAGTAGGTCTAAGGAAAGCAAGAAAAAGACCTCAATACTCAAAAAGGTAATATGCAACCAAAATCTCCTCCTAACCCAGGTAGAAGAAAATTTCTTATAAGCGCAACATCTGCGGTCGGTGCAGTAGGGGTCGCTGGTGCTGTAGTTCCCTTCATCAGTGCTTTTAACCCCAGCGCAGCAGCTGAAGCAGCCGGTGCCCCAGCAATCGCTGACATAGGAAAACTAGCTCCAGGAGAAATGATTATCGTAGAATGGAGAGGAACTCCAATCTACGTAGTAAAGCATTCAGATGAGTCCATACAGGAAATAGACAAGAATTTAGAGAGACTTGCCGATCCCAACTCGGAAACTGAGGTTCAACCTGATTATGCAAAAAATAAATATAGATCAAGAAAGCCCGGTATTTCAGTTCTATCAGCAGTTTGTACCCACCTTGGTTGTGCTCCTAAATATTACCCTCAACTAGGAGTTGTAGATTTTGATTCCGAGTGGCAAGGAGGTTTCTTTTGTCCTTGTCATGGTTCAAAGTTCGATTTAGCCGGAAGAGTTTACGCAGGAGTTCCTGCCCCCGATAATTTAGCTGTGCCCCCACACTATTTTAAATCTGATGATATTTTAGTCATTGGAGAAGACGGAGATGTAGCGTAATGGTCACAAAATTAATGAACTGGTTCGATGATAGATTGCCTTTAACCGCAACTATAGAAAGACACCTGACAAAATATCCTGCTCCAATAAATATGAATATATGGTACCTAGCAGGGGTACTTCTTGTGGTAGTGCTTGTAATACAACTTGCATCCGGCATTTGGCTCTTAATGAATTATGAACCAACAGCCGAAGGTGCTTTCGCTTCCATCCAATACATCATGAGAGACGTTAAATATGGCTATATAATAAGATACATGCATACAACAGGAGCATCTGCTTTCTTTGCATTGATATTTTTGCATATGTTCCGTGGAATGATGTATGGCTCTTATCAAAAACCAAGAGAGCTTTTGTGGGTTCTGGGTTGGATTACATACTTCTTACTCTGCGCACTAGGATTTACTGGATATGTCCTTCCCTGGGGACAAATGTCTTTTTGGGCAGCTCAAGTAATTATGTCTCTCTTCGGATCGATTCCTTATATCGGAGAAGATTTACTTACGTGGATAAGAGGTGACTATCTTATTTCTGGTATAACACTAAATAGACTTTTTGCTTTTCATGTTGTTCTTTTGCCGTTAGCATTGATAGCCGTTGTATTTGTTCATATATTGGCGCTTCATGAGGTGGGTTCTAACAATCCAGATGGAGTGGATGTCAAGAAATTTAAAGATGCTGATGGTGTTCCTTTAGATACAAAACCATTTTTTCCCTATGATGTAATGCATGATTTATATGCAATTGGTGTATTTTTAATCTTCTTTGTGGCAATTATGTTCTTCTATCCAGACGGGGGTGGGTACGTGATTGAATATGTTAACTATGAAGCAGCTGATAACTTAAAGACACCTGAGCATATTGTTCCCTCCTGGTACTACACTCCTTACTATGCAATGTTGAGAGCAGTTACTTTTCCTTTATTTGGATTGACAGCGAAATTCCTTGGATTTGTTGTAATGGCCGCAGGTATTGCAATTTTTGTAGCTCTACCATGGTTAGATAGAAGCCCAGTAAAATCAATAAAATATAAAGGTATCTACAGCAAATTCTTCTTGGCTTTATTTGTAGTTAGTTTCCTAGTTCTAGGCTATCTCGGTGCAGTCCCATCTACACCTGCAAGAACAATTGCTGCACAGATATTCACTGTATGCTACTTTGCTTACTTTTTGTTAATGCCTATATATTCAAAATACGAAACATGTAAGCCCGTGCCTGATAGGGTGCCCCTGGGATGAACAACAAAAGTCGAATTCTCACCTTTGTTGTAATTGTTGCAGCTAGTTTCGGTTCTTTAAAAGTTCATTCTGCTGCTGGAGCTGCTTGTGGTAGTTTCCTGTCAGAGGATGGTCTTACAAAGGGAGAATGCAAAGAGGCATATATAAATGCAAAAGATAAAGCCTCACTTCAACGAGGAGCACAAGTCTATATGAATTACTGTTTAGGCTGCCATTCCTTGAAATATGCAAGATACAAAAAGGTATCTGAAGATTTGGAAATCCCTCTTAGTATGTTTCAGGAAAATCTGATATTTGGTGATCAGAAGATGGGAGATTTAATCCAAGTAGGAATGGATCCAAAAGAAGCAAAAGAATGGTTTGGAAATGCACCACCGGATTTAACCCTTGAAGCCGGCTTAAGAGGACCTGACTGGATATATACTTACCTTACAAGCTTCTATATTGATGAATCAAGACCCTTGGGTGTGAATAATAAGGTTTATGAAAATGTTGGAATGCCTCATGTTTTAATTGATATGCAAGGAACTCCTAGATCAATATGTAAACAAATTCTTGCGTATGCAGATAATGGTGGCATAAAGCAGGATCCTCTAACTGGTGAACAGCTTACAGAAGAAAAATGTGGTTTTCTCCAGGTTGACAACGGCACTGGTGAAATGAGCCCCGAACAGTTTGATAAGGCTATGCTAGATCTTACTAACTTCCTAGCTTACATGACTGATCCACTGAAGGTTGAAAGAGAGACTATTGGAACTTATGTTTTACTGTACCTCTTTATTTTTACAATGCTTAGCTATCTTCTCTATAGAGAATTTAAGAAAGATCTTCACTAATTTCCCTAAATAGGAGTTTTTATGGTTTCACTTAGCAATAGAACGTCAATGGCACTTTTCTCAGATCCAATGGATCATTATAGCCACAGAGTAAGGATAGTTATGGAAGAAAAGGGTGTTACTAGTGAAATAATTGATTCTGATACTAATGATTTAAGTGATGAGATTCTAGAGGTAAGTCCTTATGCAGAATTACCCGTATTGGTTGATAGAGATGTTTGTCTATATGACTCTTTGATCCTAATGGAGTACTTAGATGAACGGTTTCCTCATCCACCACTTCTGCCTGTTTATCCAGTCTCTAGGGCACATATTCGATTATTCATCCAAAGAATAGAAAAAGATTGGTGCGAGATATTTGATGAGTTAATTAAAGGAAATCAAACGGAGGCTAAAGCTAAAAAATTACGTACCGAATTAAAATCTCAAATATTGGGAATGTCTCAAATACTCAAAGAGAAGCCTTATTTTATGTCAGATGAATTCAGCCTTGTAGATTGTTGCATAGCTCCTATTCTATGGAGACTCCCCTTAATTGGTATAGAGCTTCAAAAAGATTCTAAAACTAAATCTATCTATGAATATATGCAGAGAGTTTTCACAAAACCTTGTTTTATTAATAGTTTGTCTGAGCTTGAGAGAGATATAAGGTCTACTTAGTTTTTCTATAAAACCTTTATTCCTTTAGTAGTTATCTCAAATAGATAAGGAATCCTTTTGTGTTTTTTTCGATCCAGACTTATTTTTCCAGTCAGACCTTTATAGATAAAGTCTTTTGAATTAACAGAACCATACTGCAAGAGAATAATTTCAAAAGCATCATATCCAATAGCAAACTCTCGAGTTCTATTTACTTCAGCTATATATTTAGGCATCTCAATGGGCATCATGATAGGCATATCTGAATGAATAGACCCAATAAGATCTTTTTCAAGAGGTTGATATTTTTCATTTGTATTCCAACTATTAAGTATGAAAATATCAAAATCCTTTTCAGATATATAGTCTATTGCTGGCTTTAGATTCCTTGCATCTTTTAGGTCTAATGATAAGAAAAAGGTATCAATATCACTTCGGCTTCTTGAAGTTGCCGTAACTGTCTCCGAAAGCCTTCTAGATAACTTTCTAATCCTTTCATTGCTTCTGTCAACCAATAGAATTTCAGAGAACATAGTTTGACTAGTTGTCTCATTATTGTATGTTTTAGAAGTCACGATTTCTTTTTTATAATCTATCAACAAATTAACAATGTTATTTTTATCAATATTATTTTTACTATCTATGACAACAAACCTAGAGGAACTTTCTGGAATATTTTGAATTAATTTATATTTTTCTTCTTCTCTAGAGACTATAAAAGTATTCTCAAATCCTATTTCATCTAAGTTATTTGAGACATATAAAGTTTTAGTCTTAGAGAGTTTTTGAATACATTCCTTATAAGATTTATCCATTGGCAGATTTGAAATATGGAAAATTATATTGAGGTTCGTTTTGTTTTCTTCAATTTTGCATTGAGTATATGTGATAGGTGAGAGAACTATTTTTGGGATGTAGGAAATTCTCGAATTATAAAAAAAGGAATTTGCAATGAACCCTTTAATCTCTTTCGGCAGTAGAATGTTCTCATCGTTCTGAAAGAAAAATACATTAATTGTCTGAGGTAGAGATTTAATTTTATAGTTAAATTGAGGCTTTTGAATTAGAGTATTTGAAGATTCGCCTTTATCGCTTTTCGGAATTGATGAACATGCGGACACAAGAAGGATGATTAAAATCAAGTATATATTTTTCATTTAACTCATGAATAAAAATTTAGGTTCTCTCTATATTGTCTCTACTCCCATAGGTAATTTAAATGATATTACATTCAGGGCGATAGAAGTACTTAATAAAGTTCATATTTGTGCGTCTGAAGATACAAGAATATCTAGTGTGCTTTTTAAGAAATACAATATCAATACTAAGCTAACTTCTTACCACAAGTTTTCGGAAAAAAGTAAGATAAATAAATTTATAGATATTTTGAAGTCAGGAAAAGACATTGCCTTAATAAGTGATGCTGGAACTCCTTTAATCTCAGATCCAGGACAATTCTTAGTAGAAGCGGCTATTCAAAATAAAATAAGAATAATACCAATACCAGGGGCAACATCAGTAATTACAGCATTAAGTGTTTCAGGTTTTAACCTTGAAAATTTTACTTTTTATGGATTTTTTCCACGAAAATCAGGAGAAAAAAAGATCCTCCTAAAAAAAATAGCTTCGTCTTCCGGCCCATCTGTTTTATTTGAGTCAGGTAGACGTTTAGAGAAATTATTTGATTCTTTATCTGAAGAACTAAAACCAGATTGTAGAATTTTAGTTGCAAGGGAGCTAACTAAATTACATGAGACTCTTTATAGATCTGAGTTATATAAAATAAAGGAAATTCTTCTTGATTCCGAATTTGGATTGAAAGGAGAATTTGTAATTATCATTGAAGGGCACGAGGAGGAATCAGGAGATATTTTGATTGATGAAGAGAAAAGAATATTAGGAATTCTTATGGAAAAATTAGATAGAAAATTAGCTTTACAAATTGCGTCTGAAATACTCAAAAAAAAGAGAAATGAAATTTATAAAATAAAAATGAAGAGCTAAACTTCTTTTCAATTACTTTTATGGATACAATTCAAGGGAGTCAGCTGGATAATCGCTCAATTTTTTGAGAGGAAAGTCCGGGCTCCATTGGACAAGACGCCAGGTAACTCCTGGGAGACGTAAGTTTACGGAAAGTGCAGCAGAAAATATACCGCCTCTTTGAGGTAAGGGTGAAAAGGTGTGGTAAGAGCACACCGCATATCAGGCAACTGATTATGGCTTGGCAAACCCCGTCTGGAGCAAGACCAAATAGAGGCTCTAATGTTAGTCCTGACAGGGCCAGGGTAGGTTGCTTGAATTTTGTGGTGACACAAAATCTAGATGAATGATTATCCTCGACAGAACCCGGCTTACAGGCTGACTCATCCCATAATTTCTAATAATTTTTTTCCATACTTTTTGGGGTTTTTCATTTGAGAAAAGTGTACTAATTATTGTAACTTTCACTAGTAATTTACTACAAAGTGTGTAAAAGTGTGTAAAAGTGCAAGATAATGTAACGTCTACATATACTTGCGTATAAAGAAATGAGTTTAGGAATATACGGATCAAGCACTCTGACCCTTGATACAAAAGGCAGAATTGTTATACCTGCAAGGTATAGAGAGCTTCTACGTAAGAGCTGTGAAGGCGAAATAGCAATCACAAAAGATCCTCAATATCCTGCACTCATAATATACCCAGGCAAAATTTGGAAAGATATTTCACAAAAATTTGAGGTTCTTGGCGGTTTAAATCAAAAAGTAAGATCTATTCAATGGAAAGTTTTGGGAAATGCTTCGGTAACAGAATTTGAAGCAGTTGAAAGGATGACTATTCTTATACCTCAAATATTAAGAGATTTTGCTGAGCTAGCAATTAAGCAACAGGTAGCTCTCATCGGAATGGGTTCAAAGTTTGAATTATGGAACCAAGAAAATTGGGACAAAAAACAATCTGGTCTTCAGATTCCTGGTGAAGATTTAATAGATGATCTTCCACCAACTTTAGAGGAGATACCATTTTGATCAAAGCTAGTCATGAAGCTGTGATGGTGAATGAAGTGCTAGAAAATCTTGTCTTTGAACAAAATGGAAAATATGTAGACTGCACATTTGGAGCAGGTGGTCACTCTTTAGAAATCTTAAAAAAAATTAATGAGTCTGGTACTTTAATCTCGATCGACAAAGATGAAAAAGCAACAGCCAACCTGTCCAAAGATTTTACTGATGATGGAAGATTCAGATTTATTAATGATTCTTTCTCTAATCTCAGAAACATATTTGAAGATAAAGAAGTTGACGGGATATTGATAGATCTTGGTATTTCTTCAACACAACTCGATGATCCTCAAAGAGGTTTTAGTTTCCAATCAAATGGACCTTTAGACATGAGAATAGATAACACCAAAGGTCAAACCGCATCAGAGTGGATAAATAGAGCCACAAAAAAAGAAATTGAAGATGTGCTATGGGTTCTTGGTCAGGAAAGAGCTTCAAGGAAGATTGCAAGTAAGATTTGTGAAATAAGAGAAAAGAAGCCTATAGAATCAACTAAAGAATTATCTGATCTTATAAGATCTTGCGTTTATACGAGATCTAAAAAACACCCAGCTACAAATTCTTTCAGAGCGATAAGGATGCTTATCAATAATGAGATAGAGGAACTTCAGAGAGTCTTAGAGGCTTCAAGTCATGTTTTATGTTGTGGAGGGAGACTTGCAGTCATAAGCTTTCACTCTTTGGAAGATAGGATTGTCAAAAGATTCTTCCAAGGAAAAGATAGAAATGAATCAAATGTGAAGTTTCAATATATAAAAGATAAATTTCTTAAACCAACTCCTAAAGAAATAACCATTAATCCCAGAAGTAGAAGTGCAATTCTAAGAGTCGCCGAAAAGCTATGTTGAATATTAAACATAAATTAATTTCCATTTCCTTATTAGTCTCTATATCTTTTTTGAGTTCCTATAAACTCGTTTTGCAAACATATGAGCATAGGACTTTATTTGCAGAATTGGAAAACCTTAGATTGGAAAAAGAGGAGTTATCTTTTCAATCAAATATCCTGATTGAAGAGGTAAAGTACTATAAGAACCACATCTCCTTAAGAAAATATGCCTCCGAAAAGCTAGGAATGGTTATTCCTAAAGATAAAGATCGAGTCTATCTGACAAGGAGAATTGATAAATGAGATATCTGTTAATCATATTTTTTGCTTTACTTGCAAGTTGCTCAGGTCAAAAAGAAGCAAATATTGATTCAATTGATATCAAAATCTCAAAAGAAATAATTTCAAATTTTGAACAGGTTAAACATCAGATTACTAATCACTTACAGAATAAAAATAAATATAACAAAAGTGAGATTTTCTCTAATTCTTGGGTCTCAGTTATTAAGACCACCAAAACATTTGATGAAAAATTACATATTGAAGTCAAAGAACACCAACCAATAGCTTCTTTGGATAGAGGTAGGTTTATAACTCAAGAAGGAAAGATAATTACTCCTGCTGAAGGAAATAAGTCTCTTAAACTGGTATCAATCATCGGAAGAGATAATGAATATTTAACACTCCTTGATAGTATTTTTTTACTACAAAATATATTAAATCTCAAAGGAAACTCTCTCATTAGCATTGAGCATAGAGGGTCAGGTTTTATTGAGGCGGTTGATAATGAAAGTGTGATGTACAGATTTAATAAAGAGGATTTCCGGGTTCAGCTCGAGCGTCTCGAGGATCTTATACTGTTCGAGCTGAACTCAGGAATTAATGATCATATCAGATATATAGATTTGAGGTATAAAAATGCTATTGCATTAGGCAATAAGAATATGGAGAAATCAATATGAGTAATGTAAGTAGAAATGAAATGCTAGTTGGTGTAGATATTGGAACTTCGAAAGTGGTTGCAATTGTTGCTGAGGCAAGAGGAGGCCAGCTAGAAATTATTGGTCTAGGAACACATTCTTCAAAAGGATTAAAAAATGGAGTTGTCGTAGATATTGATTCCACAACAACAGCTATAAAAAAATCTATAGAAGAGGCTGAAAGTATGGCAGGTTGCCATATTGGTTCTTGCTACGTGGGCATATCAGGTAGTCACATCAGAGGTCTTAATTCAGAAGGAGTAGTACCAATTAGAGATGGAGAGGTAAAGTTCTCAGACGTAGATAGAGTTATTGAGACTGCTCAAGCTATGGCAATTCCTGCAGATCAAAGATTACTTCATGTTCTTCCAAGAGATTACATCATTGATAAACAAGATGGTATTAAAGAGCCCCTAGGGATGGCAGGTTCTAGATTGGAGGCAAAAGTTCATTTAGTAACATGCAGCGAGAATTCTTCACAAAATATCCATAAATGTATTAGTGCATCGGGTCTAGATGTAGAAGCATTTGTTTTAGAGCAATTGGCTTCTAGCTACTCGGTTCTCACAGAAGATGAAAGGAACTTAGGAGTCTGTCTTATTGATATCGGCGGTGGAACAACTGATATAGCAGTTTTTGTGGATGGCTCTATTTGCTTTACTGATGTTATACCAGTAGCTGGAGATCATGTAACAAATGATATAGCTCAAGCTTTGAGAACACCGCCTACCCAAGCAGAAACAATAAAACAACGATACGGATGTGCAGTTAGTTCAATGACCAGACCTGAAGAAATAATGATGGTTCCGGGTATGGGGGGAAGGCCAGAAAGAGAACTCTCTAGACAAGCTTTAGCTGATGTCTTGGAGAGAAGATATGTAGAGATATTTAGCATGGCACAACAAAAATTGAGCTTAAGTGGTTTCGATGAGTTGATACCTGCAGGAATAGTTTTAACAGGAGGGGCCTCAAAAGTTGAGGGTGCTACTGAGTTAGCAGAGGAAATATTTCATTCTCCAGTTAGGATGGGATCTCCACATTCAGTAGAAGGTTTTTCTGAAATAATTAATAATCCAGTTTATGCAACTTCAGTTGGCTTACTACTTTATGGTCAGAAGCAAATGCAAGAAGATCATTTAAATTATATTCATAGAGATAAAAATATCTTAAACAGAATTTCTAGATGGTTTGGAGGAAATCTTTAGTACTTAATTAAAAGAGAGGTTAATTATGAGTGAATGGGAAATAATCGAAGAAATAAAAGAGAATGCTTCAATTAAAGTTATTGGAGTCGGTGGTGGAGGGGGCAATGCGGTGCAGCATATGGTTGAATGCGGCATTGAAGGCGCCGAGTTCATATCTATAAATACTGATAAGCAGGCTTTAGATAAAAATGATGCAAGCACTAAATTAATATTAGGTATGGAAATTACTGATGGTTTAGGAGCGGGTGCAAATCCGATAATTGGAAGGGAAGCAGCCCTTGAAGATAGAGATAAATTGAGAGATATACTTAAAGGAACTGACATGGTTTTTGTAACGGCAGGGATGGGTGGAGGAACAGGAACTGGAGCCGCTCCTATAGTAGCTCAAGTTGCTAAAGAGCTTGGAATTCTTACTGTTGCCGTTGTAACAAAGCCATTTGAGCTTGAAGGTGCCAAGAGAATGAAGATTGCTCAAGAGGGAATAAAGGAGCTGGTCGAGGAGGTTGATTCTTTAATTACTATACCTAATCAAAAATTACTTGAAGTTCTTGGAGAAGATTGCAGTATGCTTGAGGCATTTAAACAAGCCAATGATGTTCTTGGTGGGGCGGTGAGAGGTATATCAGACATTATTATTAGACCTGGCTTAATAAATGTCGATTTTGCAGACGTAAAAACTGTAATGTCTGAAAAGGGAACTGCTATGATGGGTACAGGTACTTCAACTGGTCCGGATAGGGCTAGAATAGCTGCAGAACAGGCTGTCGCGAGTAAGCTTTTAGAAGATATTAGTTTAAAAGATGCAAAAGGTGTTCTAGTAAATATTACTGCTGGTCCTGAATTATCTTTGGGTGAAATTAAGGCCGTTGGTGATTGCATAAATAGTTTTGCTTCTCCTGAAGCGATAATTGTTACCGGAACAGTTCTAGATGAATCTTCTACGAATGATCTTACGGTTACAGTTATTGCTACGGGGCTGAATTCTTCTTTACAAACAGCTTCTAATAAACCTGAAAGTGTAAGGGTTGTAAGTCAAAGGCAACCTTTACCTTTGAGCGATGCAGCCATGCAGTTACTTGATAATCCTCCATCAATAGAAAAAGCTGTGAAAAAGGCTTCTAATGAAGAGGAATATCTTGATATACCGTCATTTGTAAGAACTCAGTTAGATTAATTAAGAGATTATGTCTACAAGGATTCTCTATTCTTCGGGAAGAATAGTTTTTATCCAATTAATTATCCTTATAGGGTTCCTGTCTCTTTTGGGCAGATTAATTTATCTTCAAATTTTTCAAGATATTTTTTTAGATGATCAAGTTTTTAACAGATTAGATTCCCAATACTCTCTTTTGGCTCCTCGAGGAAAAATATTAGATAGAAATGGTAATGTTTTAGCTCTTGATATAAAAGGATATAGTGTTGGAATAGATCTAGGAAAATTTAAATTCGAAGAAGAAACAATTACTTTTCTTTCGAAGCTATTAGATAAAGATCCTGTTAATCTTTCAAATATACTTCATGGAAAGTCTTCTGGTTATAAAGAGATAAGCAGAAATATTAATTTTGAGATAAAGGAAAAGCTTAAAGATAAAAAGATACCTGGTGTATATTTCAGAGAAAATTTAAGAAGGAGTTATCCTGAGAGGAATATAACATCACATGTTGTTGGCCTAACTGACATCGATAGAAAAGGCATTCAGGGAGTTGAATTAATCTTTGATAACGAACTGCGTGGTGAAGAGGGTAGTTTTGAAGGTATCAAAGGAGCTAAAAATACTAAGCTTGAAGGAAAAAGGATTGAAGCGGTATCTGGTAAAAATATCACATTAACTATTGATATCAATATTCAGGCGATTGCTTACCATCAATTAAATGAGGCAATAAAAGAACACAATGCGAAGGCAGGATCTATAGTCGTTATAGAGCCAAAGTCAGGTGATATATTAGGATTAGTTAATTATCCTTCTTTTGATCCTTCTAATAGAAGAAATTTAGTGGACATGTCAAAATTGAGAAATCGAGCAACAGTAGATATATTTGAACCAGGTTCAGTTTTAAAGCCGCTTGCGATGTCTGCTATATTAGAATCAGACTATCGACCCAAAGCTTCCAAAATCAACACCTCGCCTGGTTGGATAGAGTATGAAGGCTTCAAAACAAGTGACTTTAAGGATTACGGAGCACTGAGCCTTTCTCAAATTATATCCCTTTCTAGTAATGTTGGAATGGTAAAGTTATGTCAATATCAAGATATAGAACACCTCACAAATTATTATAAAAAGTTTGGTATTGGGCGTTATCCTACTGCAATTATGCTTCCGGCTAGAGAAGGTTTCCTTCCACATTCATCTCAATTTACGTTGAGAGATAAAGTGAGCTCTTGTTACGGATATGGAATGACCTTGTCTGCACTCCAAATTGCACAAGCTTACTCAGTATTTGCAAATGAAGGAAATTTCGTTGAACTAAATTTATTTAGAGATCATAGTTTTGATGAACCCCTGCATGAAAAAGTCTTACAAAAGGAAACTAATGATATTGTTTTGGGTATGCTTGTTGAGACCGTAAACTCCTCTAACGGAACTGCTTCTAAAGCAAGACTGCAAGAGAAGATAGTCGCAGGTAAAACTGGAACTGCGAAAGAGAGTCTAGAAGAAGAAACTACTTACTCTGCAACATTTGCCGGATTTGTGCCTCATGATAAACCTGAATTACTTGCAGTTGTTGTAATCAATGGTCTATCTGGAGAAGACTATTCAGGTGGTAGGGTCTCTGCTCCTGTATTTTCAAGATTAATGCAGCAGATATTTATGTTACAAGATCTAAAAATATAAATGTATTCATCAAATTTCTTACAAGAACTGAAAGATCTAGAAAATTTTAGAGACATTAAGATTAGAAGTATCCACTTAGATAGCAGAGAGGTAACAGAGGGAGGTCTATTCTTTGCAATAAAGGGTCATGATAAGGATGGTAGCGATTTTATTTCCACAGCTTTATCAAATGGAGCCTCGCTTGTCATTTCGGATACATACCAAAAATATACGGAAAGAGTTATTTATTTTGAAGAACTTAAAAAATATATTGGTATTTTTGCATCCAGGTTTTATAACTCGCCAAGTTCAAAAATTAAATCCATATGTGTTACTGGTACAAACGGAAAAACTACCTCTGTTGAAACTTTTGCAAATATGAGTAATTTACTAGGATATAAATCTGGCTTTATGAGTACAATCAATTTTTCTAAAGACGGATTAATATTAGAGAAATCAGATCTAACCACCCCTGATGCCATAAAAATACATAAAAATATTAAAGATTCATTAGAATCTGATGCTATTTACATCGCTATGGAGGCATCTTCTCATGGTTTAGAACAGGATAGACTTAATGGCCTAGATATCGATTATGCTATATTGACTAGCTTTTCGCATGACCATTTGGATTATCACGGCGATATACACAGTTATCAATCCGCTAAAGAAAAATTATTTTTAGATTTAAATCCAAAAAAAAATATAGTCTGCATAGATAGCTCTTTCGGCAAAAAACTTCATTCAAAACTTTTAAAAAATAATAGGGAAACTTTTAGCATATCTATAAAAGAAAATGCTGATTTCCATGCCTCATTCAAGAAATCACCAATTGGATTGAAGGTTAATTTAAAAGCATTCGAGAAAAATTTTACTTTTGAACTTAAAACATTCTCAAGATATCTTGCTTCAAACGTAATATGCTCAATGGCTGTTTTGATCTTGGAAGGAGTAAAGCTTTCTGATATTTCAAAAATAGCAAAAGATATAGTTTTTCCTCAAGGTAGGCTTGAAAGAATAATTAAAAATGATCAAGTTATTTATATAGATTACGCACATACACCTGAAGCTTTGGAGTGCACACTGAAAGAATTGAATAACATACATAACGAGCCTATCTGGTGTCTTTTTGGGTGCGGGGGAAATAGAGACAAAGATAAAAGACCTTTAATGGGTAAGATTGCTAAAAAATATTCAAACCATGTAGTAATAACCAATGATAATCCAAGAGATGAAGATGAAATGGATATAATTAACGACATCCTTTCTGATATAAAGGAGATGGAACAAATCTCTATAAATCCAGATAGAAAAGATGCAATAGAATCATCTATCTTGGAAATGGAAAGAAATCATATCAATGGTGTTTTATTGATTGCAGGAAAGGGTCATGAGAGCTACCAAGAAATTAATGATAATTTATATGAGTTAAATGATAAAAATATTGTTAATTCTTTATAAAATTTCCAAATAAATGAATCTATCTAAACTAGCAGAAATATCAGAAGGTCAGCTCTTTGGAGAGGTAACCAGTATTGATAGTTTTAGTATCGACAGCAGAACAATTAAGCAAAATGACCTTTATATTGCTCTAGAAGGAAAGAATTATGATGGGGCGCAATTTATTCCTGAGGCTATAAAAAAAGGCGCAGTAGGTATTATCTCCAATAATCAGATCGAACAGGACATACCAAACATAGTTGTTGCAAGTACCTACGAATTCATGGAAAGAGTCGCGAACTATAATCGCAGTAAATTCTCAGGTAAGGTAATAGGCATTACTGGAACTAACGGCAAAACTTCTACAAAACAGATACTCTCGAATCTTCTAAATGATGGTAAGTCTTGTCATAAAACTTTAGGCAATAAAAATAATCAGATAGGAGTTCCCTATACTCTCCTTAGTTTAAAAAATGTCTATGATTTTTCAGTAATTGAAATGGGCACTAGTGAGTCAGGAGAGATTGCAATTTTGAATAATCAGGTGAAACCAGATATAGCTGCAATTACTAATGTTTCTATTGGGCATCTCGATGGCCTAAGAGATACAAAGTCAATTGCAAGAGAAAAAGGGAATATTCTTAATTTTTATAATGATAATGGAGTTGCGGTCTTACCTAAAGATTCTATCTTTTTTGATTTTTGGTCAAAAAAAACCAATGCAAAAGAAGTAATAAGTTTCGGTTTTCAAGAGAATTCTGACTTTAAAGTTTCAGATATAGAAGTAGATATTATCAATAATTCCACCAATTTTTATTTAAGGTTCGATGGTAAAAAAGAAAAATTTTCTATAAATGGAGCTAGTCGCCATAGTCCCTTAAATGCAGCATTATCGGTTGCGACTGCAACATACTGTGGATGTCCACTTAGCAATATCAAAGAAAGATTAAAATTTATCGATCTTCCTGAAAGGAGATTGGCCATTTCTAATACCTTAAGTGGTTCAATTTTAATTGATGATTCTTATAATTCAAATCCTGCTTCATTGAAAAATGCTGTTGATTTACTAGAAGGCCTTAAAAGAAAAAAAATTTGTATCCTTGGGGATATGAAAGAGTTAGGTTCAGATTCTCAAAGAATTCACCAAGAAATGTATGAATACATAAGCGAAAGGGTTGATAAGATTTTCTGTATAGGAGATGAGTGGTCAAGATGCAGTCCAAATGAAAAAAAAGATTTATATATTTTTGAAAATCAAGATGATCTTTATTCTCACTTAATTTCTATAATTGATAAGAAAACTATATTATTAGTGAAAGGCTCTAGATCAACTAGAATGGATCTATTAGCTGATAAATTAAAAAAATAATGTTACTACCTTTATTTGAATACTTATCTGAATTTTTTGGACCTTTTCGAGTTGTAGAGTTTCTTTCTACAAGAGCAATTCTTGCTACATTAACTTCTCTCTTATTTTCTCTGGTATTAGGAACTAAATTCATAAATAAGATGAAAGATATTCAAGTAGGACAAGTTATACGAGAGGAAGGGCCTGATAGCCATTTATCAAAACAGGGTACACCTACAATGGGCGGTACTTTGATTCTAAGTTCTATATTTTTAAGTGTAATCTTATGGGGGGATCTTGAAAATAGATATTTATGGGTTGCCTTTTTAACAGCCATGTCTTTTGGCGTTCTAGGATGGGTTGATGATCGCTTAAAAATAAAACATCAGTCCAGTGATGGCTTGTCACCTTTAAATAAAATTTTTTGGCAGTCTGTTATAACTATTTTGGCATGTTCTTATCTTTATATTACTCAAGAAAATATTTCTGAAACAAGTTTGATAGTTCCATTCTTTAAAGATATTTCCATTCCTCTAGGTGCAGGTTTTATTGTTTTATCATATTTTGTAGTTATTGGTACTAGTAATGCGGTTAATTTAACTGATGGTCTAGATGGATTAGCTATTCTTCCTTGCGTTATGGTCGCAGCAGGTCTTGGAATTATTGGTTACTTAGCCGGAAATGCCATTTATTCAGATTTTTTAAATATTCCATATTTACCAGGCACGGGTGAAATGATTGTATTTTGCGGTGCTTTAGTAGGTTCTGGGATTGGGTTCCTTTGGTTTAATACTTATCCTGCTCAAGTATTTATGGGAGATGTAGGATCTTTATCACTTGGTGCTGCATTAGGAATAGTTACCGTTATTATAAGACACGAATATGTCTTGCTAATCATGGGCGGACTTTTTGTTATAGAGGCACTATCAGTTATCGTTCAAGTTACTTCGTTTAAGTTAACTGGTAAGAGAGTCTTCAATATGGCACCGTTACATCACCACTATGAGCTAAAAGGTTGGCCCGAACCACGAGTAATTGTCAGGTTCTGGATTATTACGTTTATGCTTGTCTTACTAGGTTTAGCTTTACTTAGACTAAGATAAATCAAGTGCAGAAGAGAATACCTTTAGTTATTGGCTTTGGAATGACAGGTCAGTCAATCTTAAATTATCTTTCAAAAAAATATAATGAGATTTATCTAATAGAAGATTGGGAGGAAAATCCAAGCCTTGATGAGATTGATAGATTTGGAATTAAAGTTCATGTTAATCCTCAAATAAATACTGAATTATTAAGTAGAGTCTCTGATGTTTATTCTAGTCCAGGTATACCTATTCATCATAAGGCCTTATCTCTTGCTTCTAAGCACAAGATCAAAATTTCTTCAGACATTGAAGAGTTCTTAAAAAAAAATAAGAGTATAAAAGTACTTATTACAGGAACAAATGGCAAAACCTCTACCTGCCATATCTTAGAAACACTCCTCACGTCAGTGTTATCGGATTTAAAAATAGTTTCTATAGGAAACATAGGGAAGCCTGTCCTAAATTATATTGATGATGATATTGACATATCAATCATAGAAGTTTCGAGTTTCCAATTAGAACTTTTAAATGAAGTTAAGTTTGATATAGGTTTATTATTGAACATAGAAGAGGATCATTTAGATAGACATGCTGATATTGAAGATTATAGGAACGTAAAAAACTCAGTATTAAAAAATGCTGATATAAATATTTCTTACAATGATAAAAATCTTTTTTCAAAAAGATTCATAAATTACAAGACAATCATATTGCCTGATGAACTTGCTGAATCATCAATATTTAATAGTTGGCTTAGCCATGATATCGAAAATCTAAAGGCAAGTGTTGCTGTTTTAGAGCTCCTTATAGAACGATTTATAAAAAGTTCTTTTAAAAATATAAACTTGTCAGCTGAACTAGAAAAAGCTTTCAATCAATTTAAAAAATTTCCGCACAGATTTGAGCTCTTAGAGATGGTTGGAGGAGTAAATTTTATAAATGACTCTAAGGCAACAAATTTAGATGCCACTTTGAAAGCTATAAGTGCAGCAAATGAATTAGAGCAGGTTGAGGATATATTTTTAATATGCGGGGGAGATTTAAAAGGACAAGAAATTACTTCAAAACAACTGCAAGAAATAAAAAGTCTAAAAAAGGTCTTTATCTTCGGTAAAGATAAAAAATTAATTTTTAATACTTTAAGGCCATATGTCCATTGCTTGATCGTTCATGACCTAAAGGAGGCAGTAAGAGAGGCAGTAAAGTTTAGTAAAGACGATGATTGTGTTTTATTTTCTCCGGCTTGTTCAAGTTTGGATATGTTTAAAGATTACAAAGATAGAGGAGAAACCTTCAAACGCATAATAAAAGACTTAAAAGATGAATAAATTAAATTTCATTAAGGATTTCGACTTTTTAAAACTAGATTTTGTTTTGCTTACTTTGTTCTCAGTACTTGGGTTTTTCGGATTAATAATACTTTCTTCAGCTTCTGCACATTTTTCTGATTCTATTTATGGTAATCCGTCTGCTATTTTTAATAGACAGTTCTTTTACTTTATACTTGGCATGTTCGGTCTTTTCGCATGTTTTTTTATACCTTTGAACTTTTGGTCCTCTTATGATCGATTGCTCATAACTTTTGGCATTTTATTACTTTTTTCAGTTTTCATTCCTGGTATAGGTATTGAAGTCAATGGCGCAAATAGGTGGATAAGGATAGCTGGATTTGGTCTGCAACCCTCAGAAATAATGAAATTCCTAAGTATCCTCTATATTTCATGCTACTCAGTAAGAAGAATAAAAGAAATACAAACGCATTGGCTGGGATTCTTTAGGCCTGCACTAATAATTGTCAGTATTATTTCAATAATTCTCATTCAGCCTGATTTAGGTTCCTCGGCAGTAATATTTATATCCGTATTAGGAGTATTATTTGTGGCTGGAGTGAAAATTCAACAATTCCTAATCGTAGCTCTGCTAGGTATTATTGCTATTGCGATGATGATTATTTTTGTACCATGGAGATGGGAGAGGATAATATCTTTCATCGATCCTTGGAGTGACCCTTGGGGAAGTGGTTATCAATTAACCTTATCACTTATGTCTATTGGAAGGGGAGATTGGTTCGGAGTTGGACTGGGACAAGGTTTAATGAAAATGGGTTATCTTCCAGATGCTCATACGGACTTTATATTTTCCGTAATAGTTGAAGAAATGGGAATATTGGGAGGTTTTGCTATTATTTCATTGCTATTTGGTTTGTCATTTAGGATCTTTTTTATAGGTAGGGAATCATTAGTAAGAAAGAACTTCTTTGGATTCTATTTCTCTTTTGGAGTAGCCCTCTTGTTAGGATTGCACACCTTTATCAATGTCGGAGTTTCTTCAGGTCTTTTGCCTACAAAAGGATTAACTTTGCCCTTAATCAGTGGAGGAGGTACTAATCTAATAATTGTTTGTCTAATGATTGGCTTAATTTTGAGAATAGATTACGAAAACAAAAATTCAATGCCAGTGCCAATGATTAAAAGACGAGCCCAATTTTGATGAATATCCTAATAATCGCCGGTGGAACAGGTGGTCATGTCTATCCAGCATTAAGTATTGCCAACGAATTTCAAGTTGACGGAAATACTATTTCCTGGATAGGAAAGAAAAATGGTTTGGAAGAAAGCATAGCCTCAAGAGAAGATTTCTCATTTTATTCTATTGATGCACGAGGTTTTCTTGGCAAAAATTTTTTTGCAAAGGTTAGTTCTATTTTTTATCTTTTTACGGCTCTAATCAGAAGTTTTTTCTTAATGAGTAGAATTAAACCTGACATTATCATTTCAACAGGAGGTTATCTTGCTCTTGCTCCTGGTTTGATCGGATCTCTTTTCTGTCCCTTATTTATTCATGAGCAGAACAGTATCCCAGGACTAACTAATAGAATATTGCACAAAAGATCTAAAATTACCTTTGAAGCTTTTCCAGATACATTTAATAATCTAACAAATAAGGTAAAGTGCGTTGGGAATCCTATTCGTGATGATATAGTAAATATTTCTCCTATAAATAAATCTAATGAAGCAAAATTTAAGATTTTAATTCTTGGAGGAAGCCAAGGTTCAAAACAAATCAATGATATTTTGGTAAATATTTTATTGACTAAAAGGGTGCCTTCTCACTGGTCTTTTATTCATCAGGCTGGAAAGTTAACCTCAGAAGAATTAAACGATGCTTATACTGAATCTGGTAATGAATTTGTGATTAAGGAATTTTTAGAAAATATGGCCGAGGCCTATCACTTTTGCGATATAGTTATTTCTCGCTCTGGTGCAATGACTGTTAGCGAAATTTGCGCCGTTCAAAAACCTTCTATACTTTTACCTCTACCTTGGTCTTCAGAAAATCATCAATACATCAATGCAGAATATCTAAAGAATATGGGTGCAGCTGAGATTATCGATTCTGATGTCTCCAATTCTATTCAATTGCTAAAGCTATTAATTAATTTGGAAAGCGACCATAATAGATTAAATTCAATGGCACATTCTGCTTCTAAAGTTTTTCCTCAGTTTGCCTCCAGGAATATTTATAAATCAATTAATGAATCCCTCACAATATAAACTTAACAATATCTATTTCATAGGTATTGGTGGCAGCGGTATGAGCGGCATAGCAGAAGTACTAAATAATCTTGGTTACAAGGTATCGGGCTCAGACAGTGCCTCTTCATCAAATACTGACAGGCTTGAGAAGTTAGGCATAAGTATTAACTATGATCATAATCCAAATAACCTAGAAGATGTTGAAATGGTTGTTATATCAAGCGCTATATCTGATGATAATCCTGAATTAGTCTCTGCCAGGAAACAGTTAATTCCAGTTTTAGCAAGGGCAGAAATGTTATCAAGCTTGATGAACAATAAAAGAGGTATTGCTATAGCCGGTACTCATGGCAAGACAACCACTACAAGTTTGGTAGCGTCTATAATGACTAACGCTAATCTTGATCCAACTTTTATTAACGGTGGAATAATCAATAGTTTCAACTCTAATGCACAGTTAGGAGAGGGAGATTACTTAATTGCTGAAGCAGATGAAAGCGATAAGTCTTTTTTGCTCTTACAGCCGTCTGTGTCCATAGTTACGAATATAGAGCCAGACCACTTGATTAATTATGATGGTAGTTTTGATAATCTAAAAAAAGCTTTCTTGGAATTTATAAAAAGACTGCCGTTTAATGGAGTATCCATTGTTTGTGGTGACGACACTGTTGTGAAAGAGTTGAAGATCAACTTCCAAAGACCTTATATCAGTTATGGTTTTGAGCCTTCAAATGATTATGTGTTATCAAACTACAGCACAGATGGAAGAAACTCTTACTTTAAATTAACCTCAGATACCAATTCAATTAACTTTAAGCTCAATATGCTTGGGAAACATAATGTTCTTAATGCAGCTGCAGCGATTGTATTATGTCTACAAGAGGGAATAGAAGTTCAAGTCATTCAGGATTCTCTGTCTAACTTCATGGGCATAGATAGACGAATGCAAATTTTAGGGGAGAAGAAAATTGGAACTAGTACCTGCCTTTTCATCGATGATTATGGACATCATCCAACTGAAATTAAAAAAACGATTCAGGCAATAAGAGCTTCTTATCCTCACTTTGAGCTGAAAATGGTTTTTCAACCCCATAGATTTACAAGAACTAAAGATTTATATAAAGAATTTATTGAAGTTTTAAGCCATGTGGATGAGTTATTTCTTTTGGATATTTATTCTGCGGGAGAAAATCCAATAGAAGGTATCAATAGCTCAAACATACAAAGTTCATTGATTAGATCAGGTTTTGATAATGTAAAGTTATTGAATAGTAAAGAAGTAACCGAAGAAATTGATAAAGATTTAACTAAAGATACTATCTTTGTTTTCCAGGGTGCGGGTGACATATCCTCCATTAGCCAAAGTATGGTTGAGGAATTTAAATAAAATGGAACCTATTGAAATTCTTCAAGAACAAAAAATTTTATTATTGTACGGAGGATGGTCGGCTGAAAGAGATATATCAATTAATTCTGGAAAAGCAGTGGCAGGAGCTTTAATTAGAAATGACATAAATTTTACAGAGTATGATTTAACTTCTGAAAAACAGGCTAAACTTTTATCTACTGATTACGACCTTGCTTTTATAGCCTTGCATGGAAGAGGGGGGGAAGATGGCTTCATCCAAGAGATTCTTGAATCTAAGAATATTAAATACACAGGTAGCGATACCATTTCTTGTAAAACTTCTTTAAATAAGATTGAGTCAAAGAAAATTTGGAGAGATTTGTTATTACCTACCCCAGATTTTGTTGAAATTTTAAATGTTGGCAAACCTGAGATGAAATTAACTCCGCATCTTTCAGGAGAAAATGATATTACTGCATTAGATAAGACTTATGTAGTTAAGCCTGCGAATGAAGGCTCTAGTTTTGGTATAACTATCGTAAGGCCGGAAAAGGGTACTTTAGAAAAAGCTATGCTAGATGCTTCTAAGTTTGACTCTTCAATCCTAGTAGAGGCATTTGTTGAAGGCAGAGAACTTACTGTCTCGATACTTGGAGACGATGTATTTCATCCAATTCATATCAAGCCGTCTGGAGATTTTTATGATTTCGATTCTAAGTATAATAATAAAGGTACGGAATATATAAAAGCTGACCTTTCAGTCGATAAACTGAATGAAATTAAAGAATATGCGTGGCACGCATTTTCTTCGCTTGGTTGTAGTAAGTGGGGTAGGGTTGATTTCATTGAAGATAAGGAAGGTAATTTTCAGATAATAGAAGTTAATACTGTTCCTGGATTGACCGAAACAAGTCTTTTTCCTAAAGCTGCATCTTACGAAGGCATAGACTTCGATGAATTAATTATTAAAGTCCTTCATTTGTCTTGCAAATGATATTACTTCTAAATAAAATGCTTCGTCCTTGTTCCACATATTGATATGGGAGCTATAAACCAAGAGGAAAATAATGAGAAATTACGAAATAGTATTCCTAGTTCACCCTGATCAGTCTGATCAAACTTCTTCTATAATCTCCAAGCTTGATAAGCTAATAAAAGACTCTGGTGGTCATGTTCATCGTTCTGAAAATATAGGAAATAGAAAACTAGCTTATCCCATTCAAGATCAATTTAAAGCAAGTTACGGACTCTTAAATGTGGAATGCAACCAGGAAGCAATTGAAGACATAAAGAGTTCGTTTAAGTTTAATGATTCAATAATAAGAAATATCGTCTTAAGCACTAAGAAGGCTCATAGTGAACCATCTGCTCTACTTGCTCAAACAGAAGAGGATAATGAGAAAGATTCTTACCAGGAAGCAAGGGAAGCCGCAAATAAGGCAGTTGACCAAGAGGCACATGCAGCTTCGAATAAAACTGAAAAGCCAAAAGAAATGTCTCAAGAATTAGATGATTCATCAACTAAAGAAAGTAAAGAGGAAGCGTAATGGCGAAGAAGCAAAAGAAAAATTTCAAACGAAAAAGTGATTTTGATAATAGACCTAAGTACTGTAAGTTTACTACCCTCGGCATCGAAGAAATAGACTTTAAAGATATAAAACTTCTTAAAGAATACATTACCGAAACTGGCAAGATTATTCCTGCTAGAATGACCGGAACTTCTGCGAAGTATCAAAGACAACTTAACAAAGCTGTTAAAAGAGCAAGACATCTTGCTCTCATTCCCTATACAGATTCTCACTATAATTAAGCCATGGAAGTAATATTATTAGAAAAAGTATCTCAATTAGGAGATCCTGGTGATCTAGTAAATGTAAAAGCTGGTTATGGTAGAAATTTTCTTATACCTAATGGAAAAGCTGTAAGGGCGGATGAAGAGAATAAGGCAGAATACGAGAAGAGAAAAGAGGCACTGCTTAAAGCGGAGGCTGAAAGAAAGGATTTAGCTACGAACCTTGCATCAGGTATGGAATTATTAGTTATTGAAATAACTGCGGAAGTGTCTGAAGAAGGCACTTTATATGGTTCAGTCGGCACAAGAGAGATCGCAGATTCTCTTGTTGAGAAAGGCCACCAAGTTGAAAAAAGTTCTGTTAGATTGCCTGAAGGAGTCCTAAAAGAAGTTGGTGAGTATTCGATTGATGTCGAATTACATCCAGAAGTGATAGCACCAATCACGGTTAAAATAATTGCTAGTCAAGAAACTTAAAAAGTAACTTGTCTTGGGCCTCTTCCAATGGGAGAATTGATGTCTTTTCTAAAAAGAAATATGGCCTCAGAAAATATACCAAGTAGAGAATTACCTTACTCAACCGAAGCAGAAAAAGCTGTTCTCGGAGGCATCATGCTTAAGAATGAGACTTGGGATATTATTTCTGACTTAGTTAAAGAGGATGATTTTCATAAGGAAGAACATAAGCTAATTTATAGAACAATCAACAACCTTCAAGACGAAGGTAAACCTGTAGATGTAATAACAGTTCAAGAAGCTATTGAAGGTAATGGAGATCTCCCTAAGTTAATAAATTCGGGTGGCAAGGATTATCTTACGTTGTTAGCCAGAGAGACACCTAGCGTAGCAAACATTCAAAGCTACGCAGACATAATTAAGCAGAGATCAAATTTAAGACGTTTAATAATGGCTGCAGATAATATTTCAAAAATTGCAAAAGAATCTGATGCATCTGGTAGTGATAGAATTATTGATGAGGCAGAGGAAAAGATATTAAGCTTAAGAGATGACTTAAATCGATCTGTTGGCCCTAAAGAAGTTAAAGAGCTCCTCGGGCAAGTTTATACAGATATACAAGAATCATCCGAAAGTGGTAATTCACTAGTAGGAGCTAGTACCGGCTTTACCGAAATAGATGAAGTAACTCTTGGCTTTCAAAAGTCTGACTTGATTATCATCGCAGGACGACCATCTATGGGTAAGACAGCATTTGCTTTTAACATCGCTGAGAATGTCGCCCGTCAAACTGATCAGACGGTTTTATTATTCAGTATGGAAATGTCTTCTGAGCAAGTTGTCAGAAGATTTATTTCAAGCATTTCAAATATCGATCTACAAAGGTTGATGAGAGGTCAACTCGAAGATCAAGATTGGGAGGGAATCGATAAGGCTCTCACAGTCTTGAGTCAGAAACATATTTTGCTAGATGATACTCCGGCATTATCTCCATCTGAAATAAGAGCTAGAGCAAGAAGGGTAAAGAGAGAGAATGACGATCTTGCTATGATTGTAATTGATTATCTACAACTTATGCAGATACCTGGAAGGGGAGATAATAGGGTCGCTGAGATTAGTGAGATAAGCCGCTCTTTAAAGGCACTAGCTAAAGAATTGAATGTTCCAGTTATAGCTTTATCACAACTTAACAGAGCCGTGGAAACTAGACCAAATAAACGGCCAATTCTAGCCGATCTGAGAGACTCAGGTGCTATAGAGCAAGATGCTGATGTTATTGCATTTCTTTATAGACACTCATACTACGATCCATCTGACTTAGAGAGTAAAGGCAAGGCTGAAGTAAATATAGCTAAACAGAGAAATGGCCCTACAAAGGCAGTTCAAGTAGCTTTCGTTGAAAATACAGCTACGTTTCAAAATTTAGCTAGGAGCGATAGATTTCCACCACAATACTATGATGAGAATGACGATCCTTTCCCTTCGTAAAATGACAGCATAAGTATTTAAAGAGGATATTTAAAAATACCATCTTTAAGTTAATGTATAATCTTTATGAGAATTAGCAAGATTAAAGTTTTTATTTGATATGAAAATTAAATATACAGAAGAAACACCCAGAAAAATTAGAGATTACGAAGACATAGAACCAGTTCTAAGTTCTGAAGAAGTTGAAGATATTGCTGAGATATTTAAAACACCTTTAACAGGAACCTACAATTGGGACTACACGGTACAAGATAATCGCATAGCTAAGCTTTATGAACTAGGAAAGAAGCTCAATTGGAATGTTTCTATGGATATAGATTGGGACAGACCCATGGTTGTATCTGATGAAATACCACCTATGTTTTGGGATGAATATCCACCTTATAAAAAATTGAGTCAAGAAGAAAAGAGAGAATTCTTAAGACACAGAGGCGCTAGTCAATTTAGTCAATTTTTACATGGAGAACAGGGAGCACTTTTAGTCGCTTCGCAGTTAGTATCATGTGCGCCTACCTATCAAGCAAAACTTTACGCAGCTTCACAGGCGTTTGATGAGGCAAGGCATGTTGAAGCATTTACAAAGTATATTCAAAATAGATCTAAGCTCATGTACCCTGTCGGGTCCGGCTTAAAGAGCCTGCTCGATAAGATCTTAACAGATGAGAGATGGGACCTTAAACTCATAGGAATGCAGATTATTATTGAAGGCTTGGCCTTAGCTGCTTTCAATACTGCCAAAGCAGTTACTCCTGATCCAGTATTGAAAGATATCCTGCATTTGATTATCAGGGACGAAGCTCGACATGTAACTTTCGGTGTGAATTACCTTGAAGACTTTATCGAAAATCTTTCTGATAAAGAAAAAGAAGATAGAGCCATGTTCGCTTACGAAGCTTGTGTTATTAGTAAGGAAAGACTCTTTCCTACAGATGTTTTTAGAAAATTTGGCTGGGATGAAGACGAAGCTAGAGAATTTTCAAATAATGCAGGTTTTGCTTCTGAGTTTCAAAGGCTTTTATTCTCTAGAGTTGTACCTAACCTCTCAAGGATAGGCTTGCTCACAGACAAGGTAAGACCTCTATACGATAAACTAGGGGTACTTGAATTCGAAAGCCATGATCCTGATGGTGATATATCTTGGGCTGAGTTAGAGAAACCTCTCGATTTATCTGCCTAATATTATATTTCTATTGTTCCTCAGACAGGATTTTGTTAACCTGTAATCCCATCGTTGTGAAGCAAATCAACATTAAGCTTCAAATGTGTCTTAGATGGGAAATAAACAAACAAGATTTTTATTTGTAACAGGTGGAGTAGTTTCCTCACTTGGTAAAGGTGTCGCTGCTGCCTCTCTCGGAGCGGTTCTCGAAAGTAGAGGTCTTTCTGTCACTATTCTTAAATTAGATCCATATATTAACCTTGATCCTGGAACTATGAGTCCATTTCAGCATGGCGAGGTTTTTGTTACTGAAGATGGATCTGAAACTGATCTTGATTTAGGACATTATGAAAGGTTTCTTACATCTAAGATGTCAAAATCCAATAACTTCACTACGGGACAAGTATATGAAGAGGTTCTGAGAAAAGAAAGAAAAGGTGATTATTTAGGAGGGACGGTACAAGTTATTCCTCACATAACTGACGAGATAAAAGAAAGAATTATAAAAGGTGCAGGGAATTCCGATGTGGCAATTGTTGAGATAGGTGGGACAGTAGGTGATATAGAATCTCAACCTTTTTTGGAAGCCATTAGGCAGATGAAGATAGATCTTCAATCTTATCAAACCTTATATATGCATTTAACTCTTTTACCCTTCTTGAAATCTGCAGGGGAAATTAAGACAAAACCTACACAAAGGTCTGTGAAAGAAATGTTATCTCATGGCTTACAGCCTGATATCTTGGTGTGTAGATCAGATAAACCAATGGAAGAAGAGGAAAGAAAGAAGATTGCATTATTCACTAACGTAAAACCAAATGCTGTCATCTCAATGCCAGATGTAGATTCGATTTATAAGATCCCTATTGAACTAAATTACCAAAAAGTTGATGAAATAGTGTTAGAAAAATTCAAATTAAATTCTTCTAAGAAACCTAATTTAAGAGACTGGAGAAAGGTAATTAAAGAAGATCTTGAACCAAAAGAATCGGTCAAAATATCTATGGTTGGAAAGTATACGGAGCTTGCAGATGCTTATAAGTCCTTGAATGAAGCACTTAAACATGGAGGCTTTAAAAACAATCTTAAGGTAGATATAGACTATGTAGATTCAGAGAAATTGGATTCAAAGAATGTCCATAGGAAACTAGGAAAATCTAATGCAATTCTTGTCCCCGGGGGATTTGGAGAAAGAGGAATAGAAGGTATGGTTACTGCTGTTAAGTATGCCAGAACAAAATTAATACCTTACTTAGGGATTTGTCTTGGCATGCAGATAGCTGTAATTGAATTTGCTAGAAATATTGCGGGTATGAAGTTAGCAAATAGTACTGAATTTAATAGGACTACTAATTATCCTGTTGTTGGTCTTATAAGCGAATGGCTAGATTTCGAGGGCTCAATAGAGAGACGAGATTCTAATTCCGATTTAGGTGGCACAATGAGGCTGGGCTCCCAAGAGTGTATTCTAGAAAATAATTCTTTAACTAGGGCCCTATATAAAAAGAGTAGGATTCAAGAGAGACATAGACACAGATACGAGGTCAATAATAACCTTATCGATATTTTAGTTTCTAAAGGATTAAAGGTTGTAGGAAAGTCTGCAGATAAAATGTTGGTTGAAGTTATTGAGATAGATGAACATCCTTGGTTTATTGGCTGTCAATTTCATCCAGAATTCACATCCGACCCAAGAAGTGGGCATCCACTATTTACAGGATTTATTAAAGCTGCGAAGAAGAATAAAATAAGTAAATGAAAACTATAAAAGTAGGAAATTTAGAGGTAGGTAATGACAAGCCTTTTGTACTTATTGCAGGCTTAAATGTTCTAGAGGATGATGAAACCATTAAGGTTGTTATTGAGGAATGTATAAGGCTGACCAAAAAATATGACATACCTTATATCTTCAAAGCTTCATACGATAAGGCCAATAGGTCTTCAATAGATTCTTATCGAGGACCTGGTGTTGAAAAAGGTTTAAAAAAATTACTCGAGTTGAAAATAGATTATAAAGTCCCTCTTATTTCAGATATACATAATCCAGAAGAGGCTGAATTAGCTTCAAATGTTTTAGACATAATCCAGATTCCAGCATTTTTAAGTAGACAAACAGATTTGATTGAAGCCGCATGCGCTACCTCCCTGCCAATAAATATAAAAAAAGGTCAATTTCTTGCTCCATCAGATATGAATAATATATTAAAAAAATGTAGTCATTTTCAAAACGAAAATATAATGATTTGCGAGCGCGGAACCTCTTTTGGATACAATAATTTAGTTGTTGATATGTTAGGAATGGTTGAACTAAAAAATAACTCTCCTGTAATTTTTGATGTTACTCATTCTTTACAAAAACCAGGAGGTTTGGGCGATAAAGCGGATGGAAGAGGATCTAGCGTTTTAGACTTAGCAAGAGCAGGTATGTCCCTAGGTCTGGCTGGATTATTCCTTGAAGTACATCCTGACCCAACGAAAGCTTTATGTGATGGGCCATGTGCCTTGCCTTTACAAAAACTTGATCAATTCCTGAATAAAGTCAAGAACTTAGATGACTTAATTAAGGAATTTAAATAAGGTCTTTCTATGAAAATACAAAACATAGAAGGCTTTGAAGTTATAGACTCAAGAGGCAATCCAACAGTAGCAGCGAGAGTTAGCCTTGAAGGTTTCTCTGCTTTTGCGATGGTACCCTCTGGAGCTTCGACTGGTCAGCATGAAGCAAATGAGAAACGTGATAAAGATGCAAACAGATATCAAGGCAAGGGTGTCTTAGGTGCGGTTAATGCAATCAATGCAGAGATATCCTCCTTACTAAAAGGTAAGGATATATTTGACCTGCTAGCTAATGACAAACTGATGATAGATGCAGACGGAACTTCCAATAAAAGCAATCTTGGAGCTAATGCAATCTTGGCTGTTTCAATGGCGTCTGCAAAAGCCGCTTCGATAGTAAATAACATTCCTCTTTATACTTTTTTAAATAATAAATATTCAGAATTCTGTAATACAGATATTTCACCTTCCCTTCCAATTCCCATGATGAACATTCTTAACGGGGGAGCCCACGCAGATAATCCAATCGATTTTCAAGAATTTATGATTCAACCAAGAGGGTTCAATTCTTTTTCCGAAACGTTAAGAGCCGGAGTGGAGATTTTTCATACCCTAAAAAATATTCTCTCTTCAAAAGGTCTAAATACATCAGTTGGCGATGAAGGAGGTTTTGCTCCAAACATAAAATCACCTGAAGAGGCTCTTGATCTAATTATGATAGCAATAGAAAAGGCAGGATATGCTCCAGGTGAGCAAGTTGCGTTATGTCTGGATATAGCTGCAACTGAATTTTATTGTGATTCAGTTTACAGCCTCGTAGGAATGAATAAAGATTTTAGCTCTGCTGACATGATAGGTTACATTAAAGACTTGTGTAAAAAATATCCTATAAGCTCAGTTGAAGATGGGCTTGATGAAGATGATTGGGACGGATGGACAAAACTTACAGAATTATTGGGTTCCCAAATTCAACTAGTCGGTGATGACTTGTTTGTTACTAATCCAGAAAGAATTAAGAAAGGCATTAAAAACAATTCTGCCAATTCAGTTTTAGTCAAGGTAAATCAGATTGGAACTCTTCTAGAAACTTTTGAATCCGTAAAAACTTCCTTGGATAATAATTTTACTACTGTTATTTCTCATAGATCTGGTGAAACTGAAGATACATTTATTGCAGATTTGGCTGTTGCAGTGGCTTCAGGTCAGATAAAGACAGGAGCACCCTCAAGATCAGATAGGGTAGCAAAATATAATAGACTATTGATGATAGAGTCGGATTCTAAGATATATATTCGATGATAAAAAAAGTAATTCTAATCATAAAGGCGCAACCTATTTTCTTTGCATCTTTTATCATATTAAGTTTTTTAATCGGACTAACTCAATATCAATTTTGGTTTGGGGATTTTAGTAGAAGCAGCCTACAAACTCTTAAAGAAGATATGGCTCTAGTCGAATCAGAGACTAATTTGATCAAGGAACAAAACCAAGATTTGCTTAAAGAAAAACAAAAATTAAGCTCTGGAAAGGAAGCCCTAGAAGGAGCAGCTAGAATAGAGCTTGGAATGATAAAACAAGGTGAAAAGTTTTATGTTTTTAAAGAAGAGCCCTCTGTTGACTCATTAAAAGAAAATTAAATTGATTGAACCATTCGTAGTGATATTACCTGGCGCAGGATTAGGATTGCGTTTTAACTCAGATATCCCAAAGCAATTTCAGAGAATAGAAGGAAAGTTAGTTATTGACTATTCCATAGATCTCTTCTTGACTTTCAATGAATGTAAAAAAATAATCATCGCCTTGCCAGACATACATTCATTAGATGAAAAAATAAAAAAAGATGCGAGAATAAAAATTATCAAAGGAGGGGATTCTAGGGCAGACTCTGTAAGGGAAGGTTTTAATGTGTTGATGTCATTAGGACATAAACAGCATGTATTGATTCATGATGTGGCTAGGCCTTGTCTACAGTTGACTGATGTCCAAAGTTTTTTGAATATTTTTTCATCTTCGAAAGCAGATGGGATGATTTTTGCTAAACCTAGTACAGATACATTAAAGTCTTCAAAAGATGGTAAAGTCATAGACAATACGGTTGATAGATCGTTATTTTGGGAGGCACAAACACCACAAATCTTTAATTCCCAGAAATTATCTCAAGCTTATCATTCATACCGCGGAGATTTAAGTAAGGTTACAGACGAATCATCTCTTTTCGATAACAAAAAAGAGAATATACTTTTATTCAAAAGCCCTTCCAATAATATGAAAATAACTAACTCAGGCGACTTGCAATTAGCAGAGTATTTAATAAGGAGTTTTAAGGAATAGATATATGCGTATTGGACATGGATATGATGCACATAAATTGATTCCAGGTGGTGGAATGACTCTGGGAGGCATTGAAATAAAATGCGATTACTCACTTGAAGCTCACTCTGATGGAGATATTTTAGTACATGCTTTGATTGATGCTTTATTAGGAGCAGCAGCATACGGTGATCTAGGAACTTATTTTCCTTCCGAAGATCAGTCACTTAAGAATATTTCTAGCTTATCTATGTTATCTACAGTTTTAGAAAAACTTAATACAGATGGTTTCGAGATTTTAAATATTGACCTCACTTATGTGGGGCAAGTTCCTAAATTAATATCTTATAGTAAAGAAATTAGACAAAATTTATCTACCTTCATTAACATGGACATCGAAAATATAAGTTGTAAAGCTACAACAACTGATCATTTAGGATTTGAAGGAAAACTGGAAGGAATATCTTGTCACTGTGTTGTGTTAATAGACCGTCAATAAAAATAAAAAATGAAAATTCTACTTTCAAATGATGATGGATATGATGCACCAGGACTCGAAGTGCTTTTTGAGACACTGAAGGATTTTGCAGAACTTTGTGTTGTAGCTCCGGAAGAAAATAATAGCGGAGCAGGATGTTCCATAACGACCAATAAACCCATGAATGTTACCAAACAAAAAAATGGTTTTTTTTCTGTTAGTGGCAGACCCGCAGACTGCGTTTATCTTGGAATAAATGAGTTAGCTCCATGGAAACCAGATATTGTGATTAGTGGTATAAACCTTGGTGCAAATATGGGAGAAGACCTACTTTATTCTGGAACTGTCGGTGCTGCATTAGAAGCAAGAGGCTTAGATTATCCTTCTATAGCTATATCTGCCGCTGCATTTCATCAACCTGGCTCTGAAAATTTCATGGAACCTAATTATCAAACTTCTGCAGATGTAATTCTAGACCTCCTTCAAAATTATGAATTAGGTGCAATTGATCCATCTCTAGTTTTAAATATCAATACACCCAATGTAGAATTTTCAGAGGATCTTAGATATGTAATTACTTCAGTTGGAACATGGGGAGCAAGAACTCCTCCTGGCGTAGAGAGAGATATAAAAGGCAATAAAACATACTGGACGACCCATAGAGACAAATTTCCACAGAATATAGAGAATTCTGACATAGCAACATTACAAGATAGTAAAGTTTCTATTTCTCCAATTAATCCAAGTTTCACTATTGACGAAGTATCTAATGGAACCTTTACTTTGAAAATGAAATGAGCGTAGATAAAGAAAATTTGCAAGGTCAGGGCATGACCTCCTTAAGGACAAGGCAAAGACTAATTGAAAGACTGACTGAGAAAGGTATATCAGATGTAAGAATATTGGAGGCTATGAGAGATAGCCCTCGGCATTTATTTTTAGATGAAGCTCTCGCAACAAGGGCATATGAAGAATTATCCTTACCAATTGGTTATCAGCAGACAATCTCTCAACCCTACATAGTAGCCAGGATGACAGAATGTCTGATTTCAGACGAGCGTTTATCAGAAACTCCACTTGAAAATACTCTAGAAATTGGAACAGGTTGCGGTTATCAAACATATCTTTTGTCTATCTTTTCAAAAAAGGTTACAACTATTGAAAGAATTGAGCCTCTTCAGATTAAAGCTAAGAATATTCTTAAGAATCTAAAGGTTAATAATGTATCTTTTAAGTTTGATGATGGTAACAACTTAGATCAGCAACAATACGATGCCATTCTTTCAGCAGCAGCTCCTTTAGAAGTTCCACAAAACCTTAAAGAGCGTCTTGCTATTGGTGGTAAATTAGTTTTACCTGTGGGCAATAATGAACAACAAGTTCTTACCTTAGTAAAAAGGATTTCAGAAGATGAATTTTTAGAAGAAAAACTCGAAGATGTTATGTTCGTTCCTTTACTGAAAGGAGTAGTTTCATAAATAAAGAAGGTAAATTCTCTCTTTTCTGCAAAGGAATTGCCATGGGACTAGCAGAGATTATTCCAGGTATTTCTGGAGGCACTCTAGCTCTTATCTTGGGTATATACGAGAGACTTATAAATGCTATTAGCTCTTTTAATCTTGACCTTATTAGTTTGCTAAAGAATAAAAGAATCTTTCAAGCTTGGGATCAAGTTGATGGAACGTTTATAACATTACTTATTATTGGAATGTTGACCTCAATTTTCATCTTTTCTTCCCTCATATTATTTTTCATGGAAGAATATCCTTTTATTTTCAAGTCCTTTTTGTCGAGCATTTTGCTATGTTCTGCCTTTTTAGAACCACTTAGACCCAAAATGTCAGCGCGATTTTTAATAGGATTAACCCTTTCAATTTTTATTTGTAGTTTTCTATATCTTTTACCATCTAGAGAATTGGTGGATATAAACCGTTTGTACTTATTCTTTTCAGGATTTATTGCAGTTACAGCATTAATAATTCCAGGGATATCCGGTAGTTTTATTCTTCTTTTACTTGGAACATATACCACTATGCTAATGGCTGTTAGGGATTTAAATTTCTATCTAATTTTTATCTTTCTATCAGGATCAATAATTGGGTTATTAAGTACAGTCAGATTTATCAAGTTTTTATATCAAAAGGAAAGACACTTACTCCTTTCAATTTTCTTTGGTTTAGTTATTTTTTGTGTGCCACTTATTTGGGTCAATGAAACCAGTAATTCAACTACTGATTTTAAATTTCTACCTGTTGTAATTGGAGGTTTGCTTGGTTTTCTTTTAATCTTTTTATTTAACAAGATTAGGAAAAATTAGCGTTCGATCATATCAAATTTATCTTTCACTTCTTTCCATTGTTCTGAATCAGGCAGAGGCTCTTTTTGTTCAACTATATTAGGCCACTCCATGCAGAGCTCGGCATTCAATTCTATATATTTTATTTGATCTTCTGGAACTTCATCTTCCGAATAAATAGCATCTATCGGACATTCAGGTTCACATAATGCGCAGTCGATACACTCATCTGGATTGATAACCAACATATTGGGACCTTCGTAGAAACAGTCTACTGGACAAACTTCTACACAGTCTGTTAACTTGCATTTGACACATGCGTCTCCAACAATAAAAGCCATCAATATCATTTTACCAGCTAACCAATATTTGAGTAACCACCATCTAGACAAAGATATGATTTCTGTTCTAATGACAAAGAATACTATTAAGCAATTTGGAATTAACTGATCTAGAAAATCTTAGCTCAAATTTAGGAGCTCTTCTTCTTGAAAAGAAGATGTTTTTTACTTGTGCAGAGTCTTGCACAGGTGGGTTGTTATCTCAATCTATAGTTTCTGTGGCTGGAAGTTCAGCTTGGTTTGGGTGTAGCTTTATTACATATTCAAACTACTCTAAGCATAAGATGCTTGGAGTCTCAAAGGATTCACTGAAGTCGTATGGGGCTGTAAGTGAAGAAGTGGTCGGAGAAATGGTTTCTGGAGCTCTAAGTGAAAGCAGAGCAAATCTTGGAATTGCAATAAGCGGTATAGCAGGGCCAGGTGGAGGTTCTCCTGAAAGACCTGTAGGTACTGTATGTATAGCCTGGAAACTCAATGAAGGAGAAGAAATTAAAGAAACATTCCTATTTGATGGCAATAGAAACGAAGTAAGATATAGAACAGTTTTAAAAGCTTTAGAGGGAGCTATAGACTTATTAAAGTAAAATTTAAATAATACTGTTCATTTATACAGTATTTTGTATAATGCAATAATATTTTAAACGGAGAAATATTATGGCTCATAAAAAGGTGACTGACATAAAAGAAGTAGATAAATCCAAGCAACTAGATAGCGCTTTAGGTCAAATTGAGAGACAGTTTGGCTCAGGTACCGTCATGCGCATGGGAGAAAAGAGACATGAAAAAATTCCTGCTATTCCTACTGGATCATTAGGACTCGATATTGCATTAGGCATAGGTGGACTTCCCAGGGGAAGAATCGTTGAGATTTATGGCCCTGAGTCTTCTGGTAAAACAACACTTACTCTTGAAGTGATAGCACAATGCCAAAAATTAGGTGGTACTGCGGCATTTATAGATGCTGAGCATGCATTAGACCCCATCTATGCTGAAAAACTGGGAGTAAACGTTGATGAGTTGTTAGTTTCGCAACCTGATACCGGCGAGCAAGCTTTGGAAGTTGCAGATATTATGGTTGCATCTGGCGGCATCGATATATTGGTTATTGACTCTGTAGCAGCATTAGTTCCGAAAGCTGAAATAGAAGGAGAGATGGGAGACCACCATGTTGGTCTGCAAGCAAGACTAATGTCACAAGCTCTAAGGAAGATTACTGGAAATGTTCAGAAGTCGGATACCTTGGTCATATTTATCAATCAAATAAGACACAAAATAGGAGTTATGTTTGGAAGTCCGGAAACAACTGCAGGTGGAAATGCTCTTAAGTTTTATTCCTCTGTGAGAATGGATATAAGAAGAATCGGCACTGTTAAAGATGGTGATGAGGCTGTAGGAAATGAAACTCGAGTGAAGGTCGTTAAAAATAAAGTATCACCACCTTTTAAACAGGCAGAATTTCAGATACTTTACAATAAAGGGATAAATAGATTGGGAGAGCTGATTGATAAAGGAGCCGATCTCGATATCATAGAAAAGGCAGGTGCTTGGTATAGTTACGAAGGTGAGAAAATAGGACAAGGCAAGGCTAACTCCATCGAGTTTCTTGAACAAAATCCTAAATTACTGAAGACGATAGAAAAGAGAGTAATGGATTCCATTAATAAGGAGGATTAATTTCTCTTTCTCAAAATACCTATTTTGTTATAGGATTCAAATGTGGCGACTAATTGAGTCGCCACTTTTATGAAAATTAAGGAGATATTATGGGGAATGCATATATAGTCGGTGCAGTAAGAACACCAGGCGGTAGGAAAAATGGAAAGCTAAGTCAGTGGCATCCTGCTGATCTAGGAGCACTTGTTCTTGATGAAATAGTAGAAAGAACTGGAGTGGAACCCGAAATGATTGATGATGTAATTTTTGGATGTGTAAGTCAGTCAGGTGCGCAATCAGGAAATATAGCAAGAACAGCTGTATTAGCTTCTTCTTTACCTGAATCAGTACCAGGCACAACAGTTGATAGGCAATGTGGTTCTTCTCAACAAGCAATTCACTTTGCTGCACAGGCAGTCATGTCTGAAACGCAGGATATAGTTATAGCTGGTGGTGTAGAGGTAATGAGTCAAGTGCCCATTGGAGCAGCAATCATAGATAGTTTTAATGCAGGACATGGCCAACCTTTTGGAGGAAAGGGCACTAGTGAAAGATATCCAGGCGTACAATTTAGTCAATTCACTGGAGCTGAAATGATGGCTGAAAGATGGAAAATGCCAAGAGAAGAATTGGATAGCTTTGCTTTGGCGAGTCATCAAAAAGCAATTAATGCAACAGAAGGTGGTTTTTTTGATAGAGAAATAGTTCCTGTGGAGGGAGATCTTCCTAACGGTGAGAAGGAGATGGTCACTGTAGATGAAGGCATTAGATTTGATGCAAGTGAAGAAAGTCTATCTGGTTTGAATACTTTAACTGATGAAGGAGTTTTAACTGCCGGAACATCGAGCCAAATTTGTGATGGAGCAGCTGCAGTTATGCTTGTAAATGATGCTGGTCTTAAAAAGCTTGGACTTAAACCGAGAGCAAAGGTAGTAGCTTTAGCTTTAGCCGGCGATGATCCGGTAATTATGTTGACTGGACCGATACCTGCTTCAAAAAATGTATTAGAAAAAGCTTCGATGTCTATCGAAGATATAGATTTGTATGAAGTAAATGAGGCGTTTGCTCCAGTTCCATTGGCATGGGCAAAAGAATTAAACGCTGATTTAGATAAATTAAATGTTAACGGTGGAGCAATGGCATTAGGTCATCCATTGGGAGGAACAGGAGCAAAACTTATGACTACCTTGTTGCATGAATTGGAAAGAAGGGAAGCTAGGTTTGGTTTGCAAGCAATTTGTGAAGGCGGAGGCACTGCCAACGCAATGATAATTGAAAGAATTAGTTAGCTTTTAATAATTGAAACAAGATCTTGATGAGAAACTAATTTAGGTTTCTCATCTTTTCTTTCTTTTAATTCAATCTCGCCTGTTTCTATAGTTCTTTCACCGATAATTATAATGAAGGGAATTCCTGTAACTTCCATGTCAGCAAACTTAACTCCTGGCCTTTTATCTCTATCATCCCAGAGTACATCAATATTATTATCTTTAAGCAATTGATAAATTTCTAAACATTTTTTCTTAATTTCATCTTTACTCTTTTGATTAACTTCAACTAGTGCTACTTCAAATGGTGCTAGGGATTTTGGCCATATTATTCCTTTGTCGTCGTAGTTTTGTTCAATCGCAGCTGCCACGATTCTCGAAGCGCCGATCCCGTAACATCCCATTTCAGGATGTATATCTTTATCCTCACCTTGTATCCTCAAATTAAGAACCTCAGAATATCTCCTTCCTAGTTTGAAAATATGTCCAACTTCAATTCCTTTTTTTAACTTTAACGATCCTATGCCATCTGGGCTTGGCATACCCTCGAGTGAAGCAGGGTCTTGGCCCTCTTGAAGTTCCGCCAATAGCTCTGCATTAATTGCATAATCACTTTTATCGCTGAAAGCTAGAAGGTCTTCCCCCGAGTCTGCAAGAACATGAAATTCTTCCGAATCAGAGCCACCTATAGTGCCGCTATCTGCTTTGACAATCCTGTAATCTAATCCTATGACATTGAATATTTGTGTGTATGCATCCTTCATAATAGAGTAACTTTTATCCATACCTTCTTTGTCAAGATCAAAAGAATACGCATCTTTCATAATGAATTCTCTGGATCTCATTACTCCGAATCTAGGTCTTATTTCATCTCGAAATTTGGTTTGAATTTGATATAAATTTATAGGAAGTTGCTTGTAACTCGTTATGAGATTTTTACATAAATCAGTGATTATTTCCTCGTGGGTTGGCCCGAGGCAGAACTTATTCTCGTGTCGGTCAAAAAATACTAAAAGTTCTTGTCCGTACTGATCGATTCTTCCTGATTCTTCCCACAGCGAAGCTGGTTGAACCATAGGCATCAAGATTTCTTGAGCCCCTGCATCATTCATACCTTTTCTGATGATATTTTCTATTTTTTGAAGTACTTTCTTTCCTAATGGAAGCCAGTTATATATTCCAGATGAAACTTGTCTAATCAGACCAGCCCTTATCATGAGTTGATGGCTAATTATCTCTGCATCAGCAGGATTTTCTCTTTGAGTACCTAGGATTAAGTGTGAAGCTTTCATAAAGTGTGCATGCTAATACTAACATATAGCTAGTTTTGAGAATCTATATAATTAAAATTGCTATAATTACTGCATAAGTTGTAATTCAGCTTTATTTATTTAGTAATCGTTTATGCCAACATATATTTTTAAGAATAAAAAAACTGATGAGATTTTTGAGCAACAGATGCGAATTTCAGAGTTAGACGAATATAAGAAAGAAAATCCTGATCTTATTCAGATGCCTACAGCTCCATCATTTAGACTTAAAGGAACAGGATGGTATGAAACAGATTTTAAAACAGGAAATAAAAAAAATATTGCCAAAAGCGATAACGAAAGCCAGTCTTCTTCAAAGCCTAAAGAAAAAAAAGGTTCATCGACAAAAAAAGTATCATCTGAAAAGAAATGAAAAGAACGCATAAATGTAACCAAGTTACTTCAGACTTAATAGGTCAAGAGATTACTATTTCGGGTTGGATTCATAGGAGGCGGGACCATGGTGGTGTAATCTTTTTTGATGTAAGAGACGAAGACGGATTGGTTCAAGTTGTCTATAACCCAGAATCTAAAGATATATTTTCTTTGGCGGAGACTTGTAGAAATGAATTTGTAATATTTTCAAAAGGGGTTGTAAGTGAGAGGCCAGTCGGCACAGCTAATGATAATTTGGTGACGGGAGAGGTTGAGATTATTGCCTCTGATCTTGACATTCTAAACCCTTCTTTACCAATACCTTTTCAATTAGATGAATATTCACCTGTTGGAGAAGAAACTCGCTTGAAATTTCGATTCTTGGATTTGAGACGGACTGAAATGCAAGATAATCTCAGATTAAGATCAAAAGTATCAACCTCGCTTAGAACCTACCTTGATAATGAAGATTTTATTGAAATCGAAACACCTCTTTTAACAAAAGCAACGCCGGAAGGTGCACGAGATTATTTAGTTCCCAGTAGAACATTTCCAGGTCAATTCTTTGCTTTACCTCAGTCTCCACAATTATTTAAGCAAACTCTAATGGCTTCAGGTTTTGAAAAGTATTTTCAATTTGCTAAATGTTTCAGAGATGAGGATTTAAGGGCTGACAGACAGCCAGAATTTACACAATTAGACATAGAGATGTCCTTCGTAGATTCTAAAGAGGTTATGAGCTTAATTACCAAAATGATTAAACAAGTATTTAAAGAAACTATGTCAGTTGATTTGGGAGAGTTTGTAGAAATTACATACCATGAAGCTATTGAGAAATATGGTGTTGATAAACCAGACCTAAGAAACCCTCTAGAGTTAATTGAAGTAAAAGAATTGTTTAAAGAATGTGATTTTAAGGTTTTTAATGAACCAGCAAATGACAAAGATTCAAGAATTGCAGCTATTAAAGTACCTAATGGGAAGTTATTAACCAGGAAACAAATAGATGATTATACAGAGTTTGTAGGAAATTATGGTGCAAAAGGACTAGCTTACATAAGGGTAGAAGATCCCTCGAAAGGAAAAGAGGGACTTCAATCGCCAATTATAAAATTTATAGAGGATTCCATCATAGAATCTTTATTATCAACTTTAGAAGTTCAAGAAGGAGATATTATTTTCTTTGGAGCAGGAAAAAGAAGTATCGTTAATGATTCATTATCAGCCTTTCGGGATCTCGTCGCAAAAGATCTAGATTTACTTACTTGTGAATGGGCACCATGTTGGGTAGTAGATTTTCCAATGTTTGAGAAAAATAGAAGTGGAGATTTAACACCATTACATCATCCATTTACTGCTCCGAATTGCACTACAGATGAACTAAAAGAAGATCCGCTTGGGGCACTAACAGAGGCATATGATATTGTTTTAAATGGTACTGAGCTCGGAGGAGGCTCTGTAAGAATACATGATAGATTGATGCAAGAGACTGTTTTGAAGCTTCTCAATATTAACGAGAAAGAGGCAGAAGAGAAATTTGGTTTCTTAATTGCAGCATTACAGCATGGTTGTCCCCCGCATGCAGGATTGGCAATAGGTTTTGATAGAATGATCATGTTAATGACCGGCTCAGATTCTATAAGGGATGTAATCGCCTTCCCTAAAACTCAAACAGCATCTTGTTTACTTACTGAGGCGCCAGGACAAGCTGCGCAGGAACAACTTGAAGAATTACATATTAGGTTCCACGGATTAGAAAAGGAGGATTAAGTGGCTGGTCATTCAAAGTGGGCAAATATTAAGCATCGAAAAGGGAGACAGGATGCTAAGAGAGGAAAGATTTTTTCTGTATTAATTAGAGAGCTTACAGTTGCTGCAAAGCTTGGTGGCGGCGTAACAGATGATAATCCAAGATTGCGCACTGCAGTTGATAAGGCTTTAGCTGCAAATATGACTAAAGACACTATTGAAAGAGCTATTCAAAGAGGAGCTGGTGGCTTAGAAGGTGAAAATTTAGAAGAAGTAAGTTTTGAAGGATATGGACCAGGTGGAATAGCGATAATTGTAGAATCTATGACAGATAATAATAATCGCACAGTTGCTGAAGTAAGACATGCATTTACAAAATCAGGTGGCAATCTCGGAACTAATGGGTCCGTATCTTACCTGTTTGAAAAAAAAGGTTTAATAAATATTACTCCTGATCAAGATGCAGACCAGGTAATGGAGATTTCAATTGAAGCTGGAGCTGAAGATATTGAAGTAAATGAAGACGATAGTATAACAGTGAGCTCTTCACCAGAAGATTTTGAGAATATAAAAAAAGCCCTGTTGGAGAAGGAAATTGATCTTATTGATTCTGATGTAGCCTTAATACCGGAGACAACTGTTAAAGCTGATTTAGATACCTCTTTAAAGGTTTTTAAGCTGCTTGAAATGCTTGAAGACCTGGATGATACTCAAAATGTCACCTCCAATATAGAGTTTGCTGAAGGCATGCTGGATCAATTGGATTAATATGACAAATTCTAGAAATAAAGGAGCTTCCTTCGAAAGAGAAGTGGCTAATTTATTGACTAATGATTTGAATTTAACAAACAATATCAGAAGAATACTCGAGCAAACCAGAGAGAAGCATTTACCCGATTTAATGTTGGGAAGGTGGTATCTCGAATGTAAGAGATACGGATCTGGAGCTGAACCATTAGATGCCTGGTGGAAGCAAGTCTTAGAGGCTACAAAAAATAAAGGAATCCCTGCTTTAGTATACAAATTCGATAGAAGGCCAATTAAAGTTAGAGTGCCTCTAGGAGCCATAAACCCTTCACTCCATTTAGATTCACCTTTTACAGCAGACTTATTATGGGATGATTTTATCTTTCTTCTAAAAGAACTTTATGCCAATGATATAGCTGATCATGAACAAATAGACCAATGAAGGATTATCATTTAAGAATTTATTACGAGGATACTGATGCACAAGGCGTTGTGTATTATGCTAACTATCTGAAATTTTTTGAAAGAGCTAGAACTGAGTATTTAAGAGAAGTTGGTTACGAACAAATGAAGCTTATGCAGGAAGGTATTATATTTATTGTCAGGAGTCTCGAGCTAAAACTTATGAAGCCAGCAAAGTTAGATGACACTGTTAAAGTGAGAACCGAATTATCTAAGCTTGGAAAAGTAAGTTTCGATTTTAAACAAACAGCATATGTCAATGATTCCTTGATTACTGAAGCGAATATTAAATGCGGTAGCTTAGATTCGAAAACTTTTACTCCTTCAGCACTTCCAGAATATTTATATAACGGAATGAAAAAACTACTTTTATAATTTTATGGATCTCTCAATTTTAGAATTATTTTTAAATGCAAGTATTGTAGTTAAATCCGTCATAGTCATTCTAATTCTTGCATCTATTGTCTCTTGGATGATAATTTTCGAGCGTTGGATTTACATAAAAAAAGTAAACCAGGAATTCTTAGATTTTGAAACTAGATTTTGGTCAGATTCAGGACTTGAAGCTTTACTTTTAACAAGTCAAGAAGGGGAACATGAACCAATTGGCGCTGAATATATTTTTCAAGTAGGGTATCTTGACTACAAACGTCTCATAGCAGAAAGAATTGATTCAGATACTATCATGTCAAGTGTGCAGAGAAATATGCAGGCTGCGTTAACAAAAGAGCAATCATTACTTGAAAAACATTTACCTTTTTTAGCCACTGTTGCTTCTGTGAGTCCTTACATAGGTTTGTTTGGAACAGTTTGGGGCATAATGAACTCATTCAGAGGGCTTGCCGGTTCATCTCAAGCAACATTATCTGCTGTAGCTCCCGGTATCTCTGAAGCTCTTATAGCAACGGCAATAGGACTTTTTGCAGCGATACCTGCTTTAATCGCTTACAACAAGTATATATCTGATTCAGATCGTCTCATTTCAAGTTTTGAAGGTTTCAAAGAGGAATTTTCTTCGGTTCTTCATCGCGATATACAGTCTGATAAAAAATGAAACGAAGAAATCTGATCTCTGATATTAATGTTGTTCCTTACATAGATGTAATGCTGGTTTTATTGGTTATTTTTATGATATCAGCTCCTTTGATGGTTCAAGGAATTCAGATAAATCTTCCCGAAGCGTCCTCTGAAGCTCTACCTGTCAAGAATAATGAACCTCTCATTATTTCCATTAAAAAAGATGGCGCTATATTTTTAGAAACTGAATCTACTAAAGACAGATCTTTAAGTATCGAGGAGATGAACAATTTAGTCTCGAAGATTTTTGAAGCTAGTCCTGGTTTACAAGTCGTTATAAGAGGAGATGGTGAAGTGAAGTATGAAAGAGTCATGACTGTTATGGCTGAGTTACAAATAGCCGGAGCTAGTGACATAGGATTAATCTCACAACCAATATCGTCTCAGTGAACTATTTTGCTCCACTCTTTTTATCAGTATTTATTCATTTTGGTTTAGTTTTATCCTTTTCAAATTTTTTCACTATAGACTTTGATAAATTTAATATAGAAGCTAAAAAACCCATTACTGCTTATATTGTCTTTGCTGAAAATAAAAAGACCCAAAAAAACCCCATTAAAATTAAACAAGATATTCAAAATAAGTCTATTTTGGAAATTGAGGCTGAAAAGATAGAAATCAATAGCAGCACTTCAGTCATAGAAGCAATTGAAGCTCTGGAGAATATAAAAACTTCCGATACTCAAGAAAGAGTGGAAGTATCTCAATCCGATGTTGAGAAATACTCTTATGTTATCAAAAAACAAGTTATGGCAAACTGGAAAAGACCTAAAAATCTAAATTCGAATTTAAAGACTGAAATCCAAATTAATCTTGTGCCAACAGGTGAAATTATATCTTCAAGAATAATTAAAGGGAGTGGCAATAAAATTTTTGATGATTCAGCTTTGTCCGCAGTTTTAAAGGTTAGATCTTTTGAAGGACTAAACATGCAAATGAGTCTATTTGATCAGCACTTTAGAGAATTTATTTTAATATTTAGTCCAAATTAATTTGAATGACGCAATGTTTTATAAAAATATTATTTTAATAACTGCATCATTATTTTTTCTTTCAACACTTTCCGGACAGCTCAGAATTGAGATCAAAGGTGGGCTGGAGGACCCAATAAATGTAGCAGTAGTTCCTATGCAATGGAATTTGGATAGCCCTCAAGATTTATTTGTTCATGAAGTAATAAAGTCTGATCTAGAATCATTTGGAGAATTCGAGGTATTGCCTCCTAGGAATATGTTGAGTCTACCTAGTTCTAAAGAAGAAGTTTTTTTTAAAGACTGGAGAATATTAGGAACAGATTTCTTGGTGATAGGAGACATAGGTCTTTCGGAGGTGGAGAATGAAATAAAAGTTTCATTTATCATTTTTGATATTGTGAAAGAAAGATTGATACATAGAGGAGTAGTATTTGGTTCCAAAAAGTCTTTGAGAAGAATCAGTCATAAAATCAGTGATAACATTTATTCAAAAATAAATGGTATTCCAGGTATTTTTTCAACTCAAATAGCCTATATAGATAAGCCATCTGTCAGTGATCCTAACTATAACTTAATGATTTCTGATCTAGATGGATTTCAGAGCTTATCTCTTTTTTCTTCTCCTCAGCCTTTGATGTCTCCAAGTTGGTCTCCTGACAAGAAGAAAATTGCATATGTATCTTTTGAAGAAGGAACTTCGCGTATCTTCATACAGCAACTTTCTAATGCTCAAAGGTTTGGTCTTAAACTTGAAAGAGGTATTAATAGCTCACCAAATTGGTCACCAAATGGTGATAAATTGTCTGCTGTCCTATCTAAGACAGGTAATCCGGATATTTTTATCTACGATCTTAAACTTTCCACTTGGATCCAAGTTACTAATCATTTCGGAATTGATACTGAACCAGATTGGTCACCTGATTCTAGAAAAATTTTATTTACCTCTAATAGATCTGGTTCACCGCAGATATATGAAGCAAATGTAAAAACGAACAGAACAAAAAGAATTACCTTCGATGGAACTTATAATGCCAGGGGTAGGTATCTACCCAACGGAAAGGATATTGTCTTTGTTCACAGAAGAAATGGTGTCTTCCATATAGCCAAGCAAAACTTGAGATCTGGAAATATAAATATATTAACTGATACTTCATTAGATGAATCTCCAACAGTTTCACCTAATGGAAATGTTGTTATTTATGCAACTAAGGACGGGGATAAAGATATTTTGGCCGGTATAACTTTAGATGGTAAGACAAAATTTATTATGCCTTCATTGAAGGGAGAGGCGAGAGAACCATCCTGGTCTCCTTTGATAGATTAGAATCAAAATAGAAGTATAATAGAAACAGGAGGCTTAAATGAACATCATACAAAAATCTTTAATAACTTTTCTCGTAATTACTTTAGCTTCATGCAGTTCTGTCTCAATGGATAGGACAAGCGATTCAACAGCTATATCTGCATCTGCATCAGGTGCTTACTCCGATAGCGGTCTTACATCTAACAATATTCTTTACTTTGCATATGATAGATCAGACATAAATTCTGAGGGTAGGGCGAAAATTAGATCACTTGCTAATGTTATAAAAGACAATAATTTAAGTGTAAGAGTTGAAGGACATTGTGATGAGAGAGGGACACGTGAATATAATTTAGCCCTTGGAGAACAAAGAGCTAAAACAGTCGCTGAATTATTAATTATCAATGGAGTTTCTTCAGAAAAAATTTCTACTGTAAGTTATGGTGAGGAAAAACCAGCCGTCTCAGGCTCTAATGAGAGCTCTTGGTCAAAGAATAGAAGGGCACTAGTTAAAACATTCTGATTAATTTGAAAAATATTTTTCTTAGTTTTTTACTTCTATCTTCTTTTACGATTTTTTCTGAAGAAAATGAAAGTTTAGAACTTCTCTACAAAAAGATAGAAGTCCTTGAAGAGGAAATTAGAGATTTAAGAAATATACTAGAGGAAAATTCCATTCTGGTTGATAGATCTCTTGAACTGCAACAGCAGAGATACTTAGACTTAGATGCAAGAATATTGGAAATATCGAAAATCTACTCTGAAAAGCCAAGCTCAGTGGATGAGGAGGGCCAGTATTTAGATACTGAAGAAAAAGAGTTATTTAAGTCAGCATTAATTTTATTTGAAGAATCAAGATTTGCTGAGGCGTTAGAAATTTTCTCTCAAATTATAATTACTTTTCCTGATGGATCTTTTACGGCTGATGCATATTTCTGGTCAGGTGAATTATTTTTGGCTCAAGAGATGTTCGAAGATGCCAAACTAAGCTTTAATAATGTAGTAGATAATTTTTATCAACATTCAAGAACACCAGATTCTTTATTTAAATTAGGCGAAATTTATAGAATAGAAGGTGATATTGAGAGATCACTAGAATATTATGGTAAGGTCAAAGAAGATTTTCCTGATTCAGGAGCATCTCAACTAGCAAAAAAATCACAAGAAATTTTAAAAGAAGAGTCGAATTTAGTTGAGTAAACCTTTAAAATACGCATTTTTCGGGCCGTTAGCTCAGTCGGTAGAGCAGTTCGCTTTTAACGAATTGGTCCTGCGTTCGAGTCGCAGACGGCCCACCAATCTTAGATGAATATCTTTTTAATTTGTTTAGGAGGTTCGATAGGAGCTCTGTGTAGATTTTATTTATCTAGCCTATTTCAAAAGTCAGAGAATTTTGAATTACCCTTGGGAATTTTAATTGTAAATATTACAGGTTGTTTCTTATTGGGTTTGTTTTACCATTTAATGGATTCAAATCTAGAAAGATACTTAACACCATTCCTTTTTGTCGGGTTTTTGGGCGCTTTTACAACCTTTTCTGCTTTTTCAAAGGAGTCTTTAGAGTTGTTGTATCAAGGTAATTTTTTGATGGCCCTTTTATATGTAATATTATCTGTATCTTCTTGCTTAGGGGCAACATGGTTAGGAATTTACCTAACAAGAGTTACTTAACTTTTAGTCCTCTAGTATCCCGCATTATTTGCCTATAACTATATCCTCTGTAACCCTCAGAGGTTAAAAGTTTTGATGCTTCCTTGCGTAGCCAAGTTATTCCTTTTCCTGGATTATCTGTTTGTAATTCCTTTATGACATTCACAACCCTTTCTTTTTTTAGAGCTGATTCCATTGAAAGACTACTATTATTGAGCTCTTTGTATTTGGGAGAGGATTTATCAGTCATATAGCCCTTTAAATTTGAGACTTCAAGTGCATCCATCATCAACATAGTATTGTATACAATAGTTTTTGATATTGGATTTCTATCCACTTCATCAAGTACGAGTTTTGCCCTAAAAATTATATGGGCTGCAAGCCTTAATCTCTCCGATATATTTTCACTATCTAACATTTTAATAACATCATCCCATTTGGTAGAGAAATCAGATTCAGCTAAAATTTCTGCTGCAGCCGCGGCGATATTTTGTAAGTTCTTTTTTGGATCAAGATCTTCAACTGCCTCTTGAAGTTGAGTTAAAGAAATATCTAGATGTGATTCTTTAGATTTCATATATCTTCTTTTATATTAACTATTGTTGTTTAATTATTAAATACCTTTATGTACACAATAATTAAGATCATTTTTACCGCCTTAGTGATAGTAATCATTTCTGAAATAGCCAAGAGGTCTACACTAATTGCGGGTATTGTAGCTTCTATTCCTTTAACATCTTTGTTAGCATTTATGTGGCTATACTTTGATACACAAGACCCAAACTCCATAAGAGATTTATCTAGAAATATACTTTTAATGATACCTCCCTCTTTGACATTCTTTATCGCTTTATACAGCTTAATAGGATGGGATATATCTTTCTATTCAAGTCTAACTATATCAATTTTGCTTACAGCCTTTGTGTATTGGGTATATTTCTTTATATTAGGATTTTTTGGAATTACTTTAAAATAAAAAATAGTATGAAATTATTTATGGTGCATGTTGGATTTTATGACAGATCTATTGGGGAGGGTCTCTACGAGACCCACGTGAATTATTTTATAGCTGCAAAGAATGCTAAAGAAGCCAAAACTAAGGCACATTCCTTAGAAGAATTTCAGGCAAAATCTATGCACATTGATGGGATAAAAGAAATTTCAAATGTTCAGGGCTATGAAGTTATTTTGAAGGAAGGTTCCGAATCAGAGCAAGGAAAGGTCATTTCTTATGATGAAGTAAAGGAGTTATGAGAGTGAGCGATACAATTTTTCAAAAGATCATCGATAAACAATTACCAGCAGATATAATTTATGAAGATGATAAATCTTTAGTTTTTAGAGACATTAACCCTGTTGCGCCCACTCATCTATTAATAATTCCAAAAAAACAAATAGAAAAAATATCTGATGCACAAAAAGAAGATCAGGAACTTCTTGGTCATTTATTTCTTGTAGCTGGAGAAGTGGCAAGACAATTAGGAATACAAGATGCTTTTAGACTTGTTGTGAATAATGGTGCAGGAGCGCAACAAACTGTTTTTCACCTCCATATACATCTTATAGCTGAAAGAGATTTTTCCTGGCCTCCGGGTTAAGAGAAGGACTTGAGGGCTTCGATAGATTTATGGGATCTTTCAATCTTATTATGGATAGCCTCTGTAAGTTGAAAATTATTGCCAGTTAAATCAAGAGCCATCCTAAGATGTTTTATTGATGTCTCGTAAGATCCTGTTAAGAAAAAAAATTCCGCTCTGGATAGGTGCAATCCTATTAAATTTTTATCTAGCCCTTGCACCTCTGCTAACCAATACCAAACTTGAGGATCTTTAGGTCTTTTCAATGTGAGATCCTTCAGTATCTTTTCTCCCAATTTATAGTCACCTTTATTCATCAAAACTCTGTTGTAAAGCATTGAGATAGGATAATTGTAAGGATTAGTGCTTAACAGAGATGATGCTAACGCTTCTGCCTCAAAATAATTTTCTGCTTCAATATGAAGTTCTAAGAGACCTATTTGAAGCATGAGGTTTTCACTATCCATTTCTAATGCTTGTCTCATGCTATTTAATGCTTGAGAGTGTTTGTTGTCCCTAGAATACGCAAGTGCAAGTCCATAGTGCGCTTCTAATTTTTCTCTTTCATCAGATGAATCTGTAAGCTCTTTTTGAAATATTGTTACAGCTTGTCGAGGTATTTCAGAAAAATGTACGATTGTCCTATTCCTCACAAGATCATAATCAAGGGAATTTCTGTAGTTTTTGTTTTCAAAACCTTGTGCCCTGGATTGAGCATCCGCGATTCTATTTTTAGTAAGAGGGTGAGACCTTAAAAACTCAAGTTCGTTCGAACCTGAAAGCCTACTTAAAGATTGTAATTTTTCAAACATATAAGAAGTACTTTTTGGATCGAAACCTGCCGATACCATATTTTTAAATCCAATTCTGTCAGCTTCTTGCTCATCGCCTCGACTAAAGGAGAGGTTCTGCTGAGTAATTGCTTGTTGACCTACTAGAAGAGCATTTGGATTACTAGTTGCCCCAGCAAGGGCTATACTTCCTAGTATCATGAGGGAATTGGCTAAGCTCCTATCTTTTTGCCTCTGCATTCTTCTTGCGAAGTGTCTTTGACTTAAATGAGCTAATTCATGAGATAGAACAGAAGCAAATTGACCTTCGGTGTCCGCATGAAAAATAAGACCAGCATTGATGCCAATAATGCCTCCAGGTGCAGCAAAAGCATTAACAGACTTTTCATCTATTAGTGCAATCTCCAATCTTCTATCAGTTAATTCACTAAATTCGGATAATCTGTATACTAAATGTTCAGAATAATCCTGAGAAACCGGATCGATATATTCTGGTAAAGTTCTTCGGAGTTGGGCCATATATAGCCTTCCTAAATTATATTCAGAAGCAATAGATATAACCGAAGAAGAGCTATCTCCTATAACAGGGAGGTCCTCCTCGGAAGAAAATAAGTTGCTAGATACCAAGATCAACAAATAGATTATGAATTTCGCTATAATGCTTCGCATAAAATTTTATAACGCTAATTATATTAAATTAAAGAAATAGATTACCTAAAATATTATTAGTTCCACAATTATAATGCAGAGTTTATTAGATAAATTTATAAAAAGGTTTTTCTCCAATGAGGAATCTGTATATTTTGCCATCCTACTAATATTTTCTTTCCTTTTTATAATTTTCTTTGGTGATATCTTATTACCAGTAATTATCAGTGTAGTTATAGCGTTTCTTTTAAATGGGTTCATGAATGCTTTGCTTAAGATGGATATTTCTCAACAACTATCTTTGACCATAACCTTATTAGTCTTTTTTGGCTGTTATATGAGTTTATTTTTAGCTCTTCCTTCAATTGGTACAGAAATTAATAATTTATTGCAAAATCTTCCGACAATTGTGAGCTCTTTTCAACAAACTCTAGTTGAGATGAATAATTATTTTTCAAAGGAAGATATAGATTTGATTTTCGCTAATTTGAGCAATCAGATTAATAGTTTATTAAGCTCAGCTTTGGGTCAATTAGCAGGGACTATTTCTTTAATGTTTAATGCAATCCTTTACGCAATAATGATTCCTTTGATGGTTTTCTTTTTCCTGAAGGATAAGAATGAATTACTACCAATTGCCTCATTTTTACTACCCAAAGAAAATGGATTTATGCAATCCGTTTTTTCAGAAATGAATGATCAACTCTTTAATTACGTTACTGGAAAATTTTTGGAAATGATTATTGTTGCTAGTGCCTCATATATCTTATTTGCTGCACTTGGACTTCCTTATGCTGTGTTAATTGCAATACTTGTTGGTCTTTCAGTAATTATCCCAATATTTGGTGCAATTTTAGTGACCGTCCCAGTTGTTTTGATTGGCCTGTATGAGTGGGGTGTATCTGAGAATTTCTACTGGCTACTGGGATTCTATCTATTAATACAAATTTTAGATGGTAATGTTCTTGTTCCTATACTTTTTTCGACTAGAAATAATCTTCATCCGGCAGTTATAATTGTAGCTATTCTATTCTTCGGAGGAATTTGGGGTTTTTGGGGGTTATTTTTTGCCATTCCTCTGGCAACATTCATTAAAGCAATTATTAATTCGTGGCCAGAACCAATTGATTAGCCCTTAAGAAGTTTTGCTGCCTCAAGAACTTCTTTGGCATGACCAGTAACCTTAACTTTTCTCCATTCGTTGACTAATTTCCCTTTTGAGTCTATTAAAAATGTACTTCTCTCTATTCCCATATATTTTTTACCATACATGCTCTTTTCTTTTATCACATCGTATTGTTTGCATATTTTTTCATCGGGATCAGATATCAGTTCGAAATTGAATTTCTCATTCTTTTTGAATTTTTCATGAGATTTTATTGATTCCCTAGATAAACCAAAAATTACAGTATTTGCTCTGGTAAATTGGGCTTTTAAATCTCTGAAGTCTTGACCCTCCGTAGTGCAGCCTGGAGTGCTATCTTTCGGATAAAAATACAACACTACATTCTTACCTTTAAAATCAGAGAGACTTACGTTCTTATTTCCGGTGCATTCGCCCTTAAAGATTGGGGCTTTATTATTTATTTTAGGTGTTGGCATATCTCCTCCCTTAGAAACATTCTATAATATTGAGATTCTAACATTGAGTTAAAAAAATTATTAATGTTTAATCTAAAAGGCTCTATTACAGCTCTGGTTACTCCAATGGAATCGGATGGGGAGATAAATTGGGAAGGCTTACAAGATCTAATTGAATGGCACATTAGCGCTAGCACGTCAGGACTAGTGGTGGTTGGAACAACTGGAGAGTCAGCTACATTAGATGTTTCGGAACATGTCCAACTTATAGAAAGAAGTGTAGATATTTCGAATGGCAGAATAAAAGTTATAGCTGGCACGGGAGCTAATTCTACAAAAGAAGCTATATATCTTACAACTTCAGCTAAATCTGCAGGTGCTGATGCTGCACTATTAGTTACACCCTATTACAATAAGCCGACACAAGAAGGCTTATATCTGCATTATCAGTTAATTGCAGATGAAGTTGATCTTCCACAAATTCTTTATAATGTGCCTTCAAGAACGGGATGTGATCTCTTGAATGAAACTGTTCTGAGGTTAGTGGATCATCAAAATATCGTTGGTCTGAAAGATGCTACTGGCGATCTTGGACGCTTAGAAGATTTTATGACCAATTTAGATTCAGAACAAAAAGATAACTTTGCTTTATATTCTGGAGACGATCCAACTGCCACTGAATTTATGATAAATGGTGGAACAGGAACAATTTCAGTAACTTCCAATATTGTTCCTAAAACAATATCAAATATATGTGATTATGCTCTTAGCGGAGAAGCCAAGGCAGCCCGAGAGTTAGATGCAACGCTAGTCAGACTTAATCAAATTCTGTTTATAGAATCTAACCCAATTCCAATAAAATGGATGCTCAATCGAATTGGAAGAATAACTGACGGCATAAGATTGCCTTTGTCTCATCTAGACACAAAGTTCCATGATGAGGCCGAGGAAGTTTTGGCTGAATTAAACTTATTAAATTAATGAATATGAATAAATTTATCTATTTACTGATTGTTTCTCTCTTTTTAAGCTCTTGTAGTTATCTTTTAACTGATCATAAGAATGACTATTTAAGAGAAAAGCAAGAAAAGTCATTAGACTTACCAGAAAATTTGACCACTAGACCGATCATCGATTACTACCCCATAAATTCTTCGAACACTGAGACTATTGGCAATGAATACAATATCCCTATGCCACAACAAGTATTTTCTTCAGGTACCTCTAATGAGGTAAGGATGCATAAATTAGGTGAAATTAGATGGGTTTATGTTGAAACTTTACCCAGCAGCGCATGGCCGATGATGAATGATTTCTGGATTACAAGTGGTTATAGCCTGGCAAAATCAGATCCAACATCAGGAATTATCGAGAGCACTAATATAGGAGACAGCGAAATAAAGTCCAAACTTGTTATGAAAGTCGAACACGGTATCAGGCAAGCAAGCTCCGAAATTTTTGTCACTCATTTGGAAGAAATTGAAGGTCAATGGATACGAGTGGTAGGAGATGATAATCTTGAAGAAGAAACTATGCGAAAGGTGTTAGATTACTTCGCAACTACACCACCAAGTGGAGGTACTTCATTGGTAGCCTTAAACCTGAATTATGGTCAGAAAGCCGCTCTCATACAAGATGATAGTCAGGTAAGTTTTATTGAGCTTAACTTGGAATATGCGCGTGCTTGGGCAGCCGTTGATAGAGCACTAAAAGAAGCTTTAATAGACGTAAATGACCTTGATAGAGATGAAGGAGTTTTTTATGTAAACTTTTCAAGAGAAGAGCAAAAGGGTTTTATTAGAAGAATCTTTTCTGGTGATTCATTTAACGGAGATTTTAAAATCTTAGTTACAGAAATTGATGAAAAAACTTGCAGAGTTACAATAAGCTCAGAAGTGGAGGAGGCTAAAGCTTATGAGCGGGAGCTTCTTTCAGAAATCAACCAATCATTGTCTTAAATTTTATGGAAAATATTGAAAAAGGAGAACTAATAACTACAGGAAAGGCTAAATCTTTGTATGAGTCTAATGAATCAGATTACCTGATAATGCACTATCGAGATGATACTTCTGCTTTCGATGGCAAGAAAATTGAAAGTTTAGATGGGAAAGGAACCATTAATAATAAATTTAATGCTTTCATAATGGATTATCTTGAAGGGGAGGGAATTCCTACTCACTTTGAAAAACTTATCAGTGAAACGGATAGTCTAGTTAAAAGACTTGATATGGCACCTGTAGAGTGTGTTGTAAGAAATGTTGCTGCTGGAAGTATTTGTAAAAGACTAGGTTTGGAGGAGGGTATGGACTTAAACCCACCTACATTCGAATTCTTTTATAAAGATGATGATCTTGGTGATCCAATGATCAATGAATATCATATTAAATCATTCGGTTGGGCAACCGAGGATCAAGTAACTCAAATGCAAACAAAAACATTTCAAGTTAATGATGCTCTAAAGAAATTATTTTCTGAAGCCGGAATGATCTTAGTAGATTACAAGTTAGAATTTGGAGATTTCAAAGGTGAACTTTTGTTAGGAGATGAATTCACGCCAGATGGTTGCCGAGTTTGGGATGTAGAAACTAGAGAAAAGCTTGATAAGGACAGATTCAGACAAGGTCTAGGAGATGTTGTGGAGTCGTATCAGATAATGGCAAAAAAACTTGGAGTCATTTAGATTTATTTAAGACCAGAATTTATATCCTTTAATTTTTCTGAACCAGGACATAAATCATTAAGATCCATCTCATTTAAAGGCTTGTCTGAGACGTTTAGAATTTCTTTTAAATCCTTAGCTTCTGGATCTGCATAAAGAAGACCTGTTAGAACCTTCCCATCTCTTTGAGATTCTTGAATATTTTGTATGGCCTTTATTTTATCTGCAGGATCATAATTTTCGGAGATTTTTTCCAGAGAAAGTAACGAACCATCATGTAAAGGAACATCAACAGTTGATCCTTTTGGATAATCAGTAAGTATTTCCTTTCCAGAAGGTACAAAGTCTGGCCTAGACAGGGCGTCATTATGTTCTCGAATGTAGTCATAACTTTTAGTAGAGGTGTTGTGATTATTAAAGGTTACACAAGGAGAAATTATGTCTAAAAAAGAGAAACCTTTATGGGATAAGGCAGCTTTTAGCAAAGGAACTAATTGCTCTTTATCTCCAGAAAAGCTTCTTGCAACAAAACTTGCACCTAATTGAATGGCCATGGAAGGTAAATCTATTGAAGGAAATAGATTATCATCGCCATATTTACTTTTCGATTCCAAATCATTTGTAGCTGAAAATTGACCTTTTGTAAGTCCATAAGTGCCATTATTTTCAACTATATATGTCATATTAAGCTGCCTTCTAGCACAGTGAATAAATTGACCAATACCTATTGATGCGCTGTCTCCATCTCCAGAAATCCCCAAATATAATAGCTCATGATTCGCCATAGCAGCACCAGTTGCGATTGAAGGCATCCTTCCATGAACTGAGTTGAATCCATGAGATTGGTTCAAAAAGTAGGCGGGAGCTTTAGACGAACAACCTATTCCTGATAATTTTGCGACCTTGTAAGATTCTATACTGAGTTGAAAGCAAGCCTCAACTATTGCTGAGCTTATTGAGTCATGCCCACATCCTGCACAAAGGGTAGAGACAGCACCCTCATAATCTCTTCGTGTTAGTCCCAATTCATTTTTTTCAAGAAGTGGATGATGATTTTTTGGCTTTACTATATAAGTCATTTAATTTCCTTACGAGGCTACTAATGCCGGTTTACCGGATATGTGAGCATTTATTTTATTTGTAATATGTTCAGCGGTTATAGGTTGACCATCAAAACAAAGAATAGATACAAGTTTGTCAGGAATTATTCCACCTTCAGCCATAATTAATGTTCTCATTTGACCATCTCTATTTTGTTCAACTATAAAAAGTAGATCATGGTCTTCAATGAATTCCCAAACTTCAAGATTAAATGGGAAAGCCCTAATTCTCATTGCATCAATATTTATATTTTGTTCATCGAGAACATCAAGAGCCTCTTGCATAGAGCAATCTGTACTTCCAAAATAAATAATTCCCATCGAACTAGTATTCTTTTCTTGATTAAATACTGGACTAGGCACTAAAGAAGAGGCTGTTTGAAATTTCTTTACAAGTCTTGTTAGCATTTCAGCATTTTTAACCCCATCTTCAGTATAACCGGCATATTCATCATGTGAGGTACCTCTTGTAAAATATGCCCCTTTTTCAGGATGTGTTCCAGGATATGTTCGATAAGGTATGCCATCTCCATCAACGTCTAAATATCTTCCAAATTTCTCTATTCCATCTAAATCTTCTTTAGATAATACTTTCCCTCTATCATATTGATTATTATCGTCCCACTCGAATTCTTTTGTAGACCAATCATTCATGCCTAGGTCTAAGTCCAGAAGGACAATAACAGGCGTCTGAAGTCGATCTGCTAGATCAAAAGCTTCCACGGCAAAATCAAAACACTCCTTAGGATCTGATGGGATTAATAAAATATGTTTTGTATCTCCATGAGAAGCATATGCTGAACACAAGATATCGGACTGTTGCGTTCTGGTTGGCATACCTGTTGAGGGACCACCTCTTTGCACATTAAATAAGACAGTAGGAACTTCAGCAAAATAGGCTAATCCAATAAACTCGCTCATTAAGGAAACTCCTGGTCCGCTAGTAGCAGTAAAAGCCCTCGCTCCGTTCCAATTTGCGCCAATAGTCATACCCATGGCAGCTAATTCATCTTCAGCTTGAATAAATGCAAATTTATTTTTTTCAGTGCCAATTTCGACCCTCATTTTTTCACTATATTTGCTGTAAGATTCTGCAAGAGATGTGGAAGGTGTAATAGGATACCAGGCACAAACAGTGGCGCCACCATATACACAACCCAAACCGGCAGCATCATTTCCACTAGTTAGGATTAATCCATCAGTTTTATTTGATTTGTTAACCTTGATATCACAATAATCTTTGAAGTTTTCTTCTGCATAGTTATACCCAATGTTGAGAGCTTTTACATTAGGTTCGATGAGTTTTTCTTTGCCTTTAAATTGTTCTTCTATTAGTGAAATATATATATCTTTATCCATTTCAAGTATAGAAGCTAACAAGCCTACATACCCAAGATTTTTAAAGAGAAGTCTTTGCTTCGGATTGGTGAATTCTTGGACGCATAATTTCGTGAGCGGAATTTCTAGGATATTTATATCTTCCCTACCAAAATCTCTTTTCCAAGAAGAATCATAGATAAGGTAACCTCCCGCTTTAAGCTCTTCTACATCCTTTTGATAAGATTGAGGATTCATTGCAACAAATAAATCTATGCCTTCTCTTCTACCAAGGTATCCCTTTTCATTGACCCTTACCTCGAACCAAGTTGGCAAGCCTTGTATATTTGACGGAAAGATATTTTTTGGACTAACAGGTATTCCAGACCTAAAGACTCCTTTAGCAAACATTTGATTAGCGCTTGCAGAGCCAGAGCCATTAACATTCGCAAATTTAATAACAAAGTCATTTACAGATTTTATCTTCATTATGAATATACTTTCGCTTCTTGATAGAGGAAATTTTGCATGTCCCAAGCTCCTGTAGGACATCTCTCTGCACATAAACCACAATGCAGGCAGACATCTTCGTCTTTCACCATGACACGTGAAGTTTGCTCTAATTCCTCAGAAACCAAAATTTGCTGGTTTAAATTAATGGCAGGGATTCTTAATTTATTTCTTAGGTTTTCTTCAGAGTCATTGTGAACAAAACTTATACAGTCTGTAGGGCAAATATCTACACATGCATCACACTCAATACAAAGATCCTCTGAGAAGACAGTTTGAATATCGCAGTTTAAACAACGCTCTGCTTCCTCAAGAGCAGTGATTTCATCAAACCCTAACTCAACTTCCATCTTAAGATCTTTTAGAGCATTTTTTTGGTCTGCATGAGGCACTAAAAACCTTTTGGCTTGCGAAATGTCGTTATTATAAGACCATTCGTGAACTCCCATTTTCTGACTTATAAGTGTGGTTGTTGGCTCTGGTCTATCGTATAGATCTAAACTTTTACAGAATTTATCGATTGAGATTGCTGCTTGATGACCATGCGCGGCTGCCCAAATTATATTTTCTGGCCCCCATGCTGCATCTCCACCAAAGAAAATCTTCTCATTTGATGACTGAAAAGTTACTTTATCGACTATTGGCATATCCCACTCACCGAATTCTATTCCAATATCTCTTTCAATCCACTCAAAAGCATTATCCTGTCCAATTGCAACTAATACATCATCACATTCAAGAATAATCGGATCTTCACCTGTAGGAACAAGACTTCTTTTGCCTTCTTCATCAAATACAGCTTCTACTTTTTCAAATTCCATTCCAACCAGCTTCTCGTCTTTGATTAAGAAGCGTTTGGGTACGTGATTATCTAGGATAGGAATTCCTTCACCGAGAGCATCCTCTATCTCCCATTCTGAAGCTTTCATTTGGTCGAAAGGACTTCTAACTGCAACCTTCACTTCTTCAGCGCCAAGTCTTATAGCCGTTCTGCAACAATCCATTGCTGTATTTCCTCCGCCCAAAACTATTACTTTTTTTCCAACTGATTTGGTATGTTCAAAGGCTATGCTTGTAAGCCAATCTATCCCTATGTGTATATTTTTATCAGCGGCTTCTCTACCTTCGATATTTATATCTCTACCTTTAGGTGCTCCTGTTCCCACGAAGACTGCATCAAAATCTTTTTCTAAAAATTCTTTCATACTCTTTATTTCTGAATTAAATACAGTTTCGATACCCAAGTTCAAGACTTGATCAACTTCCTCATTTAGAACTTCTTCCGGAAGTCTAAAAGAGGGTATATTCGTTCTCATCAGACCCCCAGCTTGAGGATCTCTTTCGAAGAGGGTGCATTGATAACCCATCATTACTAAATCTCTTGCCACTGTTAATGAAGCAGGACCACCTCCTATAAGGCCAACTGTCTTTCCATTGCTAATTTCAGGAGTGGGTAGTAGATTCGAAATATCATCTTTATGGTCATAAGTAACTCTCTTAAGCCTACAAATTGCTACCGCTTTTTCATGAGTTCTAGTTCTCCGACAGGCAGGTTCACAGGGTCTATCACAGGTTCTTCCGAGTATTCCAGGAAATACATTAGACTCCCAATTGAGCATATATGCTTCATTGTAGTTACCTTGAGAAATTTGTCTTATGTACTCAGGTACAGGTGTATGTGCAGGGCAGGCGTGCTGACATTCTACGACTTTATGATAGTACTGAGGATTTGCGGTATCTGTAGGAGGTACATGTTGAGTAACCGTTTGCTCAGGTACAGAGAAAAGGTTGAGACTCTCTTGGCTTTTCGCTTGATCTATTTTAGCCTTTAGTTGTTCAACTACTTGCCATCTTAATTCTTGCGCTTTGTCTAAATCGTGAGTCTGAAGTGACCTTCTCAAATCATACCCTAATTCCTCTCTCAGAGTTTTAGGTACAGCTACTTTAACCCACCAAGTATTGTACCTTTTAAACAAGTACCTTGTGTCTGCGTTACTCATGCTTTGATATTAAATTCATTCCAATTAAGTTCGGAATATATGGTACATGTATTAGGTTTATATACCAATACTTTTTGTGAAAAATGTCTATATGTTAATGATAATCATTATCATTGATGGTACATGTACCTGTTTTTTTTGTTTTTTAGACACATAATTCTTGACTAATTTACTCGGGAACATATAATTCCGCCCGTGAATTTGACTACCAAAGGCAAATACGCTGTCACAGCAGCACTTGATTTAGCGATGCAACAAACAATTGCAGATGGCTTTACAAAGATTTCTGATGTTGCAAAACGACAAGATATACCTGCTGCTTACTTAGAACAAATATTTAGCCGTTTACGAAAGGCCGGAATTTTGCATGCAGCGAGAGGACCTAATGGTGGATTTAGGCTTTCTAAAGAAAGAGATAAGGTGATGATCGGTGAGATCATAAGTGCAGTTGAAAGAAATATGGATGCTACCCAATGTTCTGGTGAGGGTATTTGCAACAGTGGCACTAAGTGTATCGCACATAATTTTTGGATAGATTTTAATGACAATGTTAATGAATTTTTAATGAATAGATCTCTGGATGATGTCATTACGAATAGGAGAGGTAGTGTTGAACAAAAGGGTAAAGCCCTTATAGCTACAGGATAAAATATGCAATTACCTATTTACCTAGATTATGCGTCTACTACACCGGCAGACCCTCGAGTAGTCAAGAAGATGAAAGAATGTTTATCGCTTGATGGAAATTTTGGAAATCCAGCATCAAGATCGCATGCTTTTGGATGGAAGGCTGAAGAGGCAACTGAAGAGGCCCGACAGCACGTTGCAGATTTGGTTAATTGTGATCCTAGAGAAATTGTTTGGACCTCCGGTGCTACAGAATCTGACAATCTAGCGATTAAAGGAGCAGCTAGATTCTACAAGAATAAAGGAAATCACATCATAACTTCAAAAATAGAACATAAAGCTGTCCTAGATAGTTGCAGGCAATTGGAAAGAGAAGGCTTTGATGTCACTTACCTCGATCCAGACAGCAATGGAATAATATCTCCAGACCTAGTTAAAGAATCAATAACAGACAAAACGATTTTAGTTAGCTTAATGCACATAAATAATGAAATTGGAGTTGTTAATGACATCAAGGCTATAGGAGAAATAACTAGGGAAGCCGGAATAATATTTCATGTAGATGCTGCACAAAGTACAGGTAAGCTTCCAATTGACCTGTCGGAACTTCAGGTAGATCTTATGTCCTTTTCAGCACACAAAACTTACGGACCTAAAGGAATAGGTGCTATGTACGCGAGCAGAAAACCTAGGGTAAGACTAGAAGCTCAAATTCATGGAGGGGGACATGAAAGAGGCATGAGATCCGGTACTTTGGCCACCCATCAAATCGTTGGAATGGGTGAGGCCTTTAGAATAGCAAAGATAGACATGGATGAGGATAATGAGAGAATAGAAAACCTTAGAAATAAGTTCTGGGATGCAATCAAAGATATGGAAGAAGTGTATTTAAACGGAGATGAGATATCCAGAGCACCCGGATTCTTAAATGTAAGCTTTAATTATGTAGAGGGTGAATCACTTATAATGGCTCTTAAAGATATAGCAGTATCTTCAGGTTCAGCTTGTACTTCAGCTAGCTTGGAGCCCTCTTACGTTCTAAGAGCTCTGGGGCTAAAAGACGAACTAGCTCACAGTTCTATTAGATTTGCTATAGGAAGATTCACTACTGAAGAAGAAGTGGAATATACAATAGACTTGGTTAGAGACTCGGTGGAAAAATTAAGGACTCTTTCTCCTTTATGGGACATGTATAAAGATGGTGTCGATCTGGACACAATTGAATGGGCGGAAGGCTAATTTAGTAATTTTAAATGAGGTAACGTATGGCATACAGCAAGAAAGTAGTTGAGAAGTTTGAAAACACACTTAACGAACCAGAAAAAAACAGTGTTGGAAGATGGGATCCCTCTGATTTAGATATCGGAACAGGTATGGTCGGTGCCCCAGCTTGTGGGGACGTTATGCGACTTCAAATTAAGTGTAAACCAGAAAAAAATAGTCATGTAATAAGCGATGTAAAATTTAAGACGTATGGCTGCGGCTCGGCGATTGCTTCCTCTAGTGAATTAGTTGATATGCTAATTGGTAAAACACTTGAAGAAGCTCGAGAAATCAAGAATAAAGATATTGCGAATGCTCTTGATCTGCCTCCAATAAAAATTCACTGCTCTGTTTTAGCAGAAGATAGTATTCATAAAGCTATCGAGGATTACGAATCCAAGCTCTAAAATGTCTTCGGTCAGCTCTTACACACCAAAAGAATTCAGCTTGTCTGAGGCTGCGATTAACCATTTCTCCTCGAACTTGGCAGGAAAAGATTTTAAAGGAATAAGATTGTCAGTATCTGAATCTACAGGTTGCTCAGGATATACTTACCAAATTGATTATGTAAAAAAACAAGAGTCTGATGATCTAGTTTTTAAATTTGAAGATATATCTGTATTTATTGATGCAAACTCTTTCAAATACTTGAAAGGAACAAAAGTAGACTTCCTTGTTGAAGGCGTCAATGAAGGTATAAAGTTCTTAAATCCAAATGTCAAAGCTATCTGCGGATGCGGTGAAAGTTTTGAGGTGGATATTTAGATTCTTATGACCAAGATCAAAGTCTTCCCACACGAAGAACTTTGTCCAGAAGGAGCGGAAATCGAAGCAAAGCCTGGACAGACGCTTGCAGAAGCATTACTTGATAATAAAATCAAAATAGAGCACGCATGTGAGCTTTCATGTGCTTGCACAACATGTCATGTAATCGTGAGAAACGGATTTGAAAACCTTTCTGATGCATCTGATGATGAAGAAGATATGCTTGATAAGGCATGGGGTTTAGAGACGGAGTCAAGGTTAAGTTGCCAAGTCGAGATCTCCGAATTTGATTTAGAAATCGAGCTTCCAAAATATACTATCAATATGGTTTCGGAGAATCATTGATGTTGTGGACTGATATAAATGAAATAGCTATTGAACTAGCGGAGAAGCATCCAGGTATTGATCCTACCTATATTTTGTTTACTGATTTAAGGAGATTAGTAATGGAACTGGAAGGTTTCATTGATAGCCCGGAAAAGACAAATGAAAAAATATTAGAAGCTATTCAAATGTTGTGGATTGAAGAGAGAGAATAGCTATTATTTTCTTCGTAAGTATAATGCGTTCCTTTAAAAACTAGGGGAAATAAGATGGCTTTAGAACGCACTCTTTCGATAATAAAACCCGATGCTGTTGCAAAAGGGCATGTAGATGAAATCTGTAAGAGACTAGAAGATGCCGGTCTATCAATTACTGAGAAAAAAAGTATTCATATGGATGATGCTTTAGCAGAGGGATTTTATATTGAACATAAAGGAAAGCCTTTCTTTGAAGATCTGATCAAATTCATGACTTCAGGGCCCATTCAGGTTCAAGTTCTAGAAGGCGAAAATGCTATTTTCAATTATAGAGAAGTCATGGGTAGCACTAATCCTAAAGAAGCGACACCTGGGACTATTAGGGCAGACTTTGCTGAATCAATAGATGCTAATGCAGTTCATGGTTCTGACTCTCCGGAATCTGCCAAAAGAGAAATCGACTATTTCTTTGGCTAAATGAAATTAAGCTGTGACTGATGCACAAGAGATTTCTGTAGGAGAGATATTAGCTTCTGCGAGGAAGAAAAAAAGGTTACGTTATAAAAAACTTTCTTCCGAATTAAATATCGATGAAATTTATCTAATTGCTCTAGAGGAGGGTAACTTTGATCTCATTCCAGGAGGCGAGGCTTACGTAAAAGGTTTTCTCAGATCATATGCTAAAAAGTTAGATTTAAATCCAGATGATGTTATAGATAACTACCTAAGCTCAAGGAAAGGTTCTTTAAAAGCTACAAAAAAATTATCACCAAAAGATCAGATAAATAGTAATCCTAAAAATCTCCCCAAAATTGGACTAATAGCAACCTTTTCAATAATTTTTCTTTTATTTTTAGGAGTAATATTTCGAGAATACGAAAGTGACAACCAAAAAGTTACAAATACAGTTGAAACCTCTACAACTATTACTTCAAATGATTCTAATGAGACAAATGACGAAAGTACTCTTCTTATTTTAAAACCCGACGAGAATGAATCTTCAGAATCTACTGGAGACCTAATTACAGCTATAAATAGTGATCTTGACTCTCAAGCAAGTGCATTACCCTTAGAAGAAACTCCTTTATACAGAATTGATATAAAAGTTTATGGAGATTGCTGGCTTGAAGTTTTCAATGAGAATAAAAGAATGATTTACAACCTAGCAAAGGAAGGAGATGAGTTTGTATTGAATGAATCAAAAGTAAAAATTATCGCTGGAAATTTTAAGAATGTTGAAGTGTCATTTAATGATAAAATGGTAAATTTAGAGGATTATGCCAATACTAAACAAGTAAGTTGTATTGTATTGCCTTCAGGGGATTGTAGTGATTTCAGAACAGCAGATAGTTAGAAAGGAAACAAGAAAGATATACGTCGGTGATGTTCCTGTTGGCGGCGATTCACCTATTTCAGTTCAAAGCATGACAAATACTCTAACTGCTGATTCAGTCTCTACTATAAGGCAAATCCAACAGTTACATGATGCAGGTGCGGATATTGTAAGGGTGTCGGTTCCTGATCAAGAAGCAGCTGACTCTTTTCATGTCATTAAAAGTAAATCACCAGTGCCATTAGTTGCTGATATTCATTTTGATTACACAATGGCTCTTGAAGCGATTAAAGGAGGAGCCGACTGTATTAGGATTAATCCAGGGAACATTGGAAAAGAAGAAAAGATAAAAGAAGTAATATCCGCAGCTAAAGATACTAATACGCCTATTAGAGTTGGGATAAATGCCGGTTCTCTAGAAAGGAAATTGCAAATTAAGTATGGTGAACCCAACTCAGATGCTTTGGTAGAGTCAGCCTTAAATCATATAAATATTTTAAAAAGATTAAACTTCGAAGATTTTAAATTAAGCATCAAAGCCTCAGATGTTCAAATGACCATTGAAAGTTATAGAAAAATTTCAGAATTGATTGATCAGCCGCTTCATTTAGGAATTACTGAAGCAGGTGGTTTCAGATCTGGCACTGTCAAATCTGCAATGGGTCTTGGCTCTTTATTAATGGACGGCATAGGGGATACTATTAGGATTTCGTTGGCCTCAGATCCGGTCGATGAAATCAAAGTAGGTTGGGATATCCTCAGAGGCTTGAAAATAAGGTCTAGAGGTATAAATTTCATTGCCTGTCCGAGTTGTTCACGAATGAACTTTGATGTGATTGGAACAATGAATCAACTTGAGTCGAGACTGGAAGATATTAAGGAAAATATTGATGTGGCTGTTATAGGTTGCTACGTAAATGGTCCTGGAGAATCAAAACATACTGACATAGGGGTTACTGGTGGATCTCCAAAAAACCTTATATATATAGATGGCAAACCAGATCATAAGGTAGAAAGTGCAGACCTCGCAGACCATCTTGAGAAAATGATCCGAGAAAAGGTTAAAGAGAAATCTAAAATCGAAGAGAACTTAATTGCAAAAACATAATGTCTAAAATACAAACCCTAAGAGGTATGAATGACATCCATCCTAAGCAAGTCAAGGAGTGGTCTTATGTCGAAGAGGTTATTAAGTCCGTGGTCGAATCTTACGGATATGAAGAAATCAGATTCCCAGTTGTTGAAAAAACAGAACTATATACAAGGTCAAACGAAGCTGCAGACATCGTCACCAAAGAAATGTACACCTTCAGTGACAAAAGTGGAGAAAGCATTTCGTTAAGACCAGAAGGAACTGCAGGATGTGTTAGAGCAGCCATTGATAATGATTTATTAAGAACTGATAAACCAAGACTTTGGTATTCGGGGCCAATGTTCAGATATGAACGTCCCCAAAAAGGCAGGTCAAGGCAGTTTCATCAATTCAGTGCAGAAGTGTTTGGATTGAGCTCTCCGGAAATAGATGCTGAGCTCATGATGATTTCTGCTCGATTATGGAAAAAGCTAGGCATTTTTGAAGATTTAAGACTAGAAATTAATAACTTAGGAGACGAACAAACTAGAAAATCTTATTCAAAAGCACTCGTAGACTTCCTAGCAAAATTTAGCAAAGAACTTGATGAAGAAGCCATAAGAAAGTTAACTGAAAATCCATTGAGAATACTAGACTCTAAATCGCCGGCAATTCAAGAAATACTTAAAGGCGCTCCTTTAATTGAGGATTTTACTAATCAAGACTCAAAAAATTATCAAGCAAACTTATTGGAGATTTTAGATGAAATGGGTATTGGCTATAAAGTAAATCCAAGACTTGTCAGAGGGTTAGATTACTATAATCAGACTGTATTTGAATGGAAAACTGACCTTTTGGGGTCCCAAGATACTTTATTGGGTGGGGGCCGATACGATGACTTAGTCGAAGAGTTAGGTGGTAAGCCATGTCCAGCTATTGGGTTTTCAATTGGAATGGAACGTTTAATCTTGTTACTTAATCAGGAAGATAAGATAAAACTTGAAAAGAATTTAGATATTTACTTCATCTGTTTTTCTGAAAGTACAGCTCAAGAAGCTATAATGTGCGCGGAGAAATTGAAAGATAAGATTCCATCTCTAAGCATCAAAACAAACTTAGGTCTTGAAAGTGCTAGTTCGCAATTTAAGAAGGCTGATAAATCGGGAGCTAAAATAGCTTTGCTTATAGGTGAAGAAGAATTAAAGGATAAAAAAATAACTTTTAAAGACTTAAGGTCTGACTCAGATCAAGAAACTCTAACTTTTGAAGATTTAGTTGAAAAAATAAACAAAATAAAGAATTAATCATGTCAAATTTTTTTTCGGCCTCACAAGAAGAACAACAAGAAATACTCCTTACTTTTTGGGAGAAATTTAAATACTTAATAATTTTCGCTCTTATCTCCATTATTGCAATTATTGCTGGTAGGGACTATTTCATTTCCTCTTCTAATGAGAGAGACTTTACAACTGCGTCGTTATATCAAAGCTATCTAGAATCTAATGATATGGAAACGGGAAAACAGATTTTGAATTCCTATCCTGATTCTATTTACTCTGATTTTGTAAGACTAAATGAAGCCAAAAGGAGTTTTGAAAATAATAAATTAAATGAAGCCATAGATTCATTAAAAATTGTCATAGAGAATAATTCTGAAGATCAATTTAATCCCCTTCAAGTAGCAGCTAAAACAAGGTTAGCCAAAATTTACTTAGATAATGCAGATTATGACCAAGTAATCTCATTATTTGAAAGTAGTAATGAACTCACTTCGACAATGTATGAACTTAAAGGCGACGCTGAAAAAAATTTGGGGCAGTCAGCAGAAGCACGTATGAGTTATATGCTGGCTTTGCAAACGAATACCAATCAAGCTTCAAAAGCTTTAATCAATATGAAAATATCAGACTTAGAAGGTGAAACTTTTGAATAATTTCAAACCATATCTCGTCTTAGCTTTCTTGTTGATCTTATCGAGCTGCACCTCGTTGGGCTCTTTAAAATTTTGGGGAGATGACGAAGAAGATGAAGAAATTCCAGCTGAGTTGTATTCTATTAGTGAGAATAGATATCTAGACAGAGTGTGGTCGGTTTCTAATGGTAATGACATTACATATGGTCGTTTAATACCTGTTATCTATGAAGGAAAAGTTTTTTATATAAATTCATTTGGCTATATATCCTCCGTTGATCTTGATTCAGGTAAATTACTTTGGTCAAAAGACACTCAAGATTTAGTATCTTCAGGTTTAGATGTTAGTTTTAAAACAATTAGTTATGGAACTCTTGATGGTGGTTTAGTTGCGCTTGATAGTAAGAATGGTGATGAGATCTGGAGGTCATTGACTTCAAGCGAAAGTCTATCTCCTCCGGTAAATTCAGGTAGCCACATTATTATCCAAACTGTGGATGGGAGAATATCTGGATATAACATCAAATCAGGAAAAAGAGATTGGTTTCATCAAACTGTCTTACCATCACTAACTCTAAGGGGAACTTCTAGACCATTTATAGATCAAGGATTTGTATTTACAGGATTTGCTAGCGGCAAAGTGGCAATGTTTTACCCCGATTCAGGAGCAATAAGACTAGAACTCCCAATAACATTGAATGAAGGGAAATCCGAACTCGAAAGAATAATAGATATCGATGGAAAGTCAGTAATTGTAAATGATTTATTGATAGCAGCTACTTATCAGGGCAATATCTCAGCCATAAATTTGAGAGACGGGAGACCGGTTTGGCAAGAAGACATTTCAACAGTCAAAGATCTTACTTCAAATGGCAACAGAGTAGTATCCGTTGATAGTAAAGACGTGATTAAAGCTTTTGGTACAGCCACAGGAGCAATTCTATGGGAACAAGATGATCTGAAATTACGTAAGTTAACTTCCCCGGCCTCTATAAGTAATCTCATAGCTGTAGGAGATTTTGAAGGATATATTCATTTATTAAATGCTCAATCAGGAGCCTTTGAAGGTAGGGAGAAAGTTTCGAGAGATGCAATAACTGAAATTGAGTCAGTAGGAAATGATCTCTTAATAGTTGATACCTCTGGACGTGTTCAAAAGCTATCCATTAAATGAAGATCCAAAGGTATTTGATTAGTCATGTCTGTTGTAGCAATTGTTGGTCGCCCTAATGTAGGAAAATCGACAATTTTTAATATCTTAACGGCCTCAAAGTCAGCTATCGTTGCGGATTTTTCAGGGTTAACTAGAGATAGAAAATATGGTCGTCTCAAAGATAGCCAATTAACTCTAATCGATACCGGAGGCTTGAATGAGGATACCGATGATATGTCTCAAGCTATTAAAGAACAGACTGACTTAGCCATTGAGGAGGCGGATTATATTCTGTTCGTTGTTGATGCAATTGATGGTCTTTTGCCAACAGATAAAGAAATTGCCAAGTCTCTTAGAAAGCAAAACAAAGCAATTACTTTATTGATAAACAAAGCTGACAATTCAATGCTTGAAGAGTCTTCAGCAGAATTCAATAGTTTAGGATTTAAAAAATCAATCTTTTTATCTGCATCTCATAATAAAGGTTTTGGAGATTTACGTGATCTGTTGAGCGACTATGACGAACTAGATATAACTGAAGATTCTATTAATCAAGATAATTCAATAAAAATTTCAATAATTGGAAGACCCAATGCCGGTAAATCAACTCTTGTAAATGCTTTAATTGGTGAAGAGAGGTTAGTTGTCTCTTCGCAATCTGGTACGACTAGAGATTCTATCGATGTACCGCTGGAAGCAGGGAGTAAAAAATTTACTTTGATAGACACAGCCGGAATGAGGCGAAAGCGTTCTATCAAGGAAGAGACAGAAAAGTTTTCTGTATCAAAATCAGTCGATTCGATAAAAAGGGCAGATCTAGTAGTTATCCTAATAGATGCTTCCGAAAATATTGTTGATCAAGATATACATTTGTTAGGGCTAACATTGGCCATAGGTCGACCTGTTCTTTTGGTCGCTAATAAAATTGATCTTTTAACTAAGTCGGATATAGAAAATCTTGAAAGCAAGATTAATCGAAAACTAAAATTCGCTAGTTATATAAAATTGCATTACATTTCAGCAAAAAATCAGAGAGGTCTGAAAAAACTCCTTAAATTGACAGATACTATTTATAAAGAATCACTAAGAGATTTAGATACATCTATCATTAATAAAATCCTGAAGTCTGCACTTTATAATCAACAACCTGCCATGTCGGGTAGATTTAGACCTAAATTAAGATATGCGCATTCTGGTGGGAAGAATCCTCCAAGAATTATCATACATGGTAATAACCTTAAGCAAATCCAAGATAGTTATACACGATATTTGGAAAACTATTTTAGGAATGAACTTGAATTAGGATCTACTCCACTTGAAGTAGTCTATAAAGACCAAGCAAATCCTTTTAAAAATAAACCTAATCAATTAAACGAACGACAATTAAAAAAGAGAAAAAGAATGATAAAGCGGAGAAAAAAATAGAATAATGATTAAGTATCTACTTACTTTTCTGTTAATCTTCACAAACTTGCTATTTACTAGTGAAACCAAGATTGAAACCTTGAAAGATTTAAAACCTTCTCCAAAAAAACTACCTGTAACCTTTGAAGCTCATGGAGTCAAAAGGATCGATAATTATTATTGGATGCGGGATGATTCTAGAAAAGATCCAGAGGTCATTGCTCATCTAAATGAAGAAAATAGTTACCTCGAAAATTGGTTCGTTTCAGGGAGTGATTATAGAAAAACGCTTTTTGAAGAAATAACGGATCGTATTCCAAAGAATGAAGACTCTGTTCCAGTTAGATTAAAAAATTTCGAATATTTTAGACGTTACAAGCAAGAAAATGAGTACGGCATCTACATTAGAAGGAAAGATAAAAATTCCGAAGAAAAAATTCTCTTAGATGTAAATGAACTTGCTAAAGATAAGGATTTTTACCAGTTAGCTAATTGGAGCATTTCACCTAAAGAAAATTTGATGGCTTACGCTGAAGATACAAGTGGAAGGCGGCAATACACAATAAAATTTAAAGATCTAGAAAATGAAGAAACCTCAATTTTTTTCATTGAAAATACCTCTGGAGACATGGCTTGGTCTTCAGATGGAAGATACCTTTTTTACGTCATCAGAGATGAGGAAACTCTTCTTCCTTATAAGTTATTTAGACACGAGATAGGAACTTCCCAAGAGAAAGATGTAGTCATTTACGAAGAAAAAGATACTACATTCTATCTATCGGTTGGTAATACAAGATCAATGGAATATATAGAAGTAAATATTTCTTCTACAACTAGTTCAGAAGTCCGTTTAATAAAGTCAGATAGTCCAGATATGAATCCACAAATCTTTTTGCCTAGAGAAGAAGATCATCTTTATTCTGTGGATCATGACCCAGCTAGCTCAAGATTTCTTATAGAGTCAAATTGGAAAGCTTCAAACTTCCGTTTGCTTGAAACTAATTTGAATGATTCTTCCGATAAAAATAAATGGAAAGAATTAATTCCTCACAGAGAACAAGTTTTGCTCCAATCGGTAATACCATTTCCAGATCACCTAATCATTATGGAAAGAGAAAATGGTCTAAGAAAACTTAAAATTCTTCACAAAGCATCTAAAGCAGTAAAGGAAATTAACTTTAATGATCCTACGTACACAGCTTATTTAGCTGCGAATCCAGAATATTACGTCGATAGATTCTATTTTGGCTATTCAAGTATGCGAACCCCTGATAGTTTATTTTCCGTGATGCTATCAAGCGGTCGTAAGAGGCTACTTAAAGAAGCAGAGGTTAAGGGAAGTTTTTCTAGTGGCGACTACAAGGTAGATAGAGAGTTTATTACCGCAAGGGATGGTACCCAAGTCCCCGTCTCTATTGTTTATAAAAAGAATAAATTTATAAAAAATGGGAATCCCATTTTTTTCTATGGTTATGGATCCTATGGAAATTCTATTGATGCAGGATTTAGCTCTTCTAGGCTTTCATTGCTTGATAGAGGATTTATTTTTGCAATTGCGCACGTTAGAGGTGGTCAAGAATTAGGAAGGTCTTGGTATGAAGACGGAAAAATCTTTAATAAATTAAATACTTTTTATGACTTCATTGATGTAACGAAAGGACTCTTGGAGAAAGGTTATGGAGACAAAGATAGAATCTATGCTGGTGGTGGCAGTGCTGGAGGATTGTTGATGGGCGCCATTGTGAATATGGAACCTAATCTGTATAAAGGTATTATTTCCAATGTTCCTTTTGTTGATGTTATTACTACTATGTCTGATCCTAGTATTCCTCTTACAACTGGAGAATATAGCGAATGGGGTAATCCGGACATTAAAGAAGAATTTGAATACATCATGCAGTATTCACCCTATGATAATATTTCTGAACAAGAATACCCCAGCATTTTGGTGACTGCAGGTTTATGGGACTCTCAAGTTCAGTACTATGAACCAGCTAAATATGTCGCTAAGTTGAGAGATTACAATAAAGGTAAAAATCCTATTTTGATGAAGGTCAACATGACAGCAGGTCATAGCGGTGTTAGTGGTAGATTTGAAAGTTTAAAAGAGTTGGCTATGGAATACGCTTTCCTTCTAAGACTGGATTCTAATTAATGGAATCCAATAATCCTGTATTAGAAGAAAATAATTCAAAGATTCTCTCAGTACTTATGCTGATTATCTTATTTGTGAGTATGGGACAGTCCGTCTATTGGCAAACCATGCCCATTATTGGAAGAGAATTTAACTTCACAGAGGTAGAAATTAATACAGTGGTCTCAATTTCTGCTGCAATGTTTATTGTATTTACCCCTTTTTGGGGAAAACTGAGTGACAGAATAGGTAGGAAGGCAGTACTTCTTATCGGTTTATTAGGATATGTATTATCCAATATTCTATTTCTTTATTCCGCTTCATTGGGCTTGATAGGCACTTTTACGGGCTTGTCCTTATTAATGATTTTGTTGATGGCTCGTATAGTTAATTCTGCAATTGGTGCTGCATCGAGGCCAGCTTCTGGAGCATATGTTGCCGATGTTACTTCAGAAGAGGAGAGGTCATCTGGAATGGGGAAGTTTGGAGCGGCAAATAATATTGGAACTATATTAGGACCTATAATGGTGGGCTCTTTAGTGGGTATTAATATTTTTAATATTCAGATACCTGAATTTGGGCTACTTACCCCCCTTATTGTCATGTCCTTCATTATGGCAATTGCGACATTTCTTGTGTATTTGTTTCTACCAAACAGGCCAATGTCGTCAAATATTGATACTAAAAGAGAAAAGATTGTTTTAGACAAAAACTTAAAGATACTCATTTCAATAGGAGTTATTATTTTTACGGCTTTCGCATTAGTGCAATCGATTACAGCCTATTATGTTCAAGATAGATTTAACGTCAGTCTTGACGAGACTGCGAAAACAACAGCATTACTTTTGGGAACTATGGCATTTATGGCCATTATTTCTCAACTTACATTTGTCCAAAAATATAAAGGCAATCCTTTAAACTTAATAAAATTCTCACTGCCTCTTTTTATACTAAGTTGTTTGTTTATCATATTCTCACCTAATTTCTTATTTCTTTACTTAGGCATGGCTCTTATGGGTCTTGGAATGGGTCTTGCTTCCCCAGGATATACATCTGCGGCTTCTTTGAATGCAGATGAAGACAATCAAGGAGCGGCAGTTGGTTTGGCCATGATAGCTCCAGGCATAGGCTTTGCTCTTGGCCCTTTAATAAGTGGTTTTCTTTACAGCATCTCAATGAACTTACCTTTTATTTTTATACTTCCGCTATTTATGTTACTTGCAATTCTTATAAAGCGATTGGAAGAATTAATTTAACCAAGAATCTGGTATTTGCTAGTCCAAATAACTATAATAGCCAAGCTTTTACGCGCTCAGAAAGCAGATTCTTAAATAGACAAGTGATTGAAAACGATAACCGACCAGTAAATCTCAATTTACTAACCATTAGCCTGCCCATCATAGGGGTATCTTCTATATTGCATAGAATATCAGGAGTAGCTATTTTTTTTAGTTTTCCGTTAGTTGTATGGATGCTTAGTATTTCTTTAAAATCAGAAGAAAGTTATTCCTTACTTTCCAGTCTTTTTCAAAGCTCTGCTATTTTGAAGATTATGATTTATCTTTTTTCAGTAGGATTTACCTATCATTTGCTCGCAGGTTTTAAAAAACTCTTAAGCGATGCTTTTGGGATAGGTGAAACATTGGCTTCCGGAAGAATCTTATCTTGGATAGTTTTCGGTGCAACTTTTCTTATGGCCGTGTTGTTTATTTTTTATATCTTCTAATCATGTTTACACGACTAGGACACGGATCGTTAGAATTTTTAACTGTAAGAGTTTGCGCTATCTTTCTTTTACTCTATACCCTTTATCTGAGCGGCTTTGTTTTACTGACAGATGAAGTGAATTTTAATCAATGGTCAGCATTTTTTGACAATACAATAAATAAAATCTTTACATCAATATTCTTTTTAGCTTTTGCAGTTCATACTTGGTTTGGAACTTGGGCTGTGGCAAGCGATTATCTTACACCTAGAATATTTGGGAGCTTCGGTAGAATTTTATATCTTATTTTTAGAGGTATTGTTGCGGCCATAATTGCCCTAGTATTGACTTGGGCCATAATAATAATTTGGTGAACATATGTTAGTTAATGAAGTTATAAATGCTAAAGACCTTCCAGTCATGGAATTTGATGGAATTATTGTAGGTGGAGGAGGAGCAGGTATGCGGGCTTCACTTCAACTTGCAGAATCAGGTTTAAATACTGCTGTCATATCAAAAGTATTTCCTACTCGATCACATACAGTCTCAGCTCAAGGTGGCATTACCTGTGCAATCCAAAGTGATGACCCTGATGATGATTGGAGATGGCACATGTTTGATACCGTTAAAGGGTCAGACTACATAGGCGATCAGGAAGCTATCGAATATATGTGCAGTGAAGGTCCTAAAGCCGTCTTTGAACTGGAGCATATGGGTTTACCTTTCTCAAGAACTGAAGAAGGACGCATCTATCAAAGACCTTTTGGCGGCCAATCTAAGGATTATGGTAAAGGTGGTCAAGCCACTAGAACATGTGCTGCAGCCGACCGAACTGGACATAGTCTTTTGCATACACTTTTTCAAGCCAATCTCAAAGCTGGTACTAACTTTCTAAATGAATGGTTCGCAGTAGATTTGGTTTTAAACGCAGATAAAGCAGTTGTAGGAGTCATTGCTTTCAAAATCGAAACAGGTGAGATCTATTACATAAAATCAAAGGCAACTGTCCTGGCGACAGGGGGGGCAGGTAGAATTTATTCATCCACTACTAATGCTCTAATAAATTCAGGAGACGGAATTGGAATGGCTTTAAGGGCTGGTATGCCAGTTCAAGATATAGAAATGTGGCAGTTTCACCCAACTGGAATTCATGGGGCAGGAACTTTAGTCACTGAGGGGTGCAGAGGAGAAGGTGGATATCTTTTAAACAAGGATGGCGAAAGATTTATGGAAAGATATGCGCCTAATGCAAAAGATTTAGCCAGTAGAGATGTAGTAGCAAGATCTATGGCTTTGGAAATTTTAGAAGGACGAGGGTGCGGACCAAATGCTGATCATATTTTCCTAAGATTAGATCATCTAGGACCTGAAGTAGTTCACAAGAGATTGCCAGGAATTACTGAACTTTCTAAGACTTTTGCAGGAGTTGATCCTGCTGTTCAGCCAATACCTGTTGTACCTACCTGTCATTATATGATGGGAGGAATACCTACGAATATTAATGGACAAGTTATTTCGGTGGAGCATGGGGAAGATAAGATAGTTGATGGCTTATTTGCAGCTGGTGAAGTAGCTTGCGTGTCAGTTCATGGGGGAAATAGATTAGGAGGAAATTCTCTCCTAGACTTGGTTGTGTTTGGCAGGGCCGCTGGTCTTTACATAGAAGAGAGCATGAAGCAGGGTATCGAAGTAAAAGATGCTTCTAATGATGATATTGAAAAAGCTTTAGAAAGACTAAATAGATTAAATGCTTCAACAGAAGGGGACCAAGTATCTGTTCTCAAAGAAAAAATGCAGCAAAATATGCAGAATAATTTTGGAGTATTTAGAAGAGGAGATTTGATGGAAAAAGGTATCGAAGAACTAGCCAAGACTAGAGAAGAAGTAAATGACATTTTCCTTCAAGATAAGTCGGCAACCTTTAATACAGCTAGAATAGAAGCTTTAGAGATGCAAAATCTTTTTGAGGTTGCAGAAGCTACTGCGATAACCGCTAATGAAAGAAAAGAAAGCAGAGGTGCTCATGCAAGAGATGACTTCACTGAACGTGATGATGAAAATTGGCTAAAACATTCAATTTACTACGCCGATACTAAGGAAGTTAGTAAAAGAGATGTGAACTATAGACCTAAAACAGTTCAAGCTTTTCAACCAATGGTCAGGAGTTATTAATGAGTTCGGCAGCAATACCGGTAGCTCAAATTAAGACTATAACGATGAGTATTTATCGTTATGATCCAACTTTAGACAAGAAACCTTACATGCAAGATATCATTGTAGAGGTGCCAACTGACAAAGATATTATGGTACTAGATGCTCTTCATCTTGCTAAAGCACAAGAACCGTCCTTGTCTTATAGGAGGTCATGCAGAGAAGGGGTTTGTGGTTCAGATGGTATGAATATAAATGGAAAAAATGGACTAGCTTGTGTCACACCATTATCCGAAGTGATTAAAAGAAATAAGATCACATTACGCCCTATGCCCGGTCTTCCTGTTGTGAGAGATCTGATAGTCGATATGAAACAATTCTATGATCAACTTGAAAAGGTCAGGCCTTATTTAATAACTAAGAGTGATTCTCCTGACATTGAAAGGACACAGTCACCTGAAGATAGAGAACAACTAGATGGTTTATACGAGTGTATTCTTTGTGGTTGTTGTTCAACTTCATGCCCTTCTTTTTGGTGGAACCCTGACAAATTTTTAGGGCCCGCAGCTTTATTACAATCATGGAGATTCATAGCTGATACTAGAGATGAAGCTACTGACGAAAGGCTAGATGATTTAGAAGATGCCTTCAGTCTCTATAGATGCCATGGGATAATGAATTGTGTATCTGTCTGTCCAAAAGGGTTGAATCCTACAGAAGCTATCTCCAATATCAGAAATAAACTTCTTACACGAAAAAAAGCTTAAGAAAAACTTCTTTCTTGATAACACACTCCTAAGTTCTTCATTTATCCTCTACAATGCATTGCAGTGACGCTATGTATAAACATTCTTTAGATTGAATTTAAGGGAGAAAAAATGAATCTACATGAATATCAGGCCAAACAGCTATTTAGGGAATATGACATATCAGTTTCTGAAGGCTTATCTGCATCTTCAAGTCAGGAAGCTGAAAAGATAGCTTTATCTCTAAATGTTGATAAGTGGGTAGTAAAAGCACAAGTCCATGCGGGAGGAAGAGGTAAGGCTGGAGGAGTTGAATTAGTTGATAGCATAGAGAAAGTCAAAGCTTTTGCTGATACATGGCTTGGAAAAAATTTAGTAACTTTCCAAACAGATGAGAAGGGTCAACCTGTAAATCAAATCCTAATAGAAACAGTAACAGATATTGAAAAAGAGCTTTATTTAGGCGCTGTTATTGATAGATCTTCCCAGAGGCTCGTTGTCATGGTATCGACGGAGGGAGGAGTCAATATCGAAGAGGTTGCCGAAGAGACACCAGAAAAAATACACAAAGCTGAAATAGATCCTATTCAAGGACCAAACCAACTTCAAGCAGAAAAATTAGCCAGTAGCTTGAACTTAAATGAAGTGCAAACTTTACAATTTAAAGGAATTTTTCATGGCCTAGTGAAATTGTTTATAGATAAAGATTTATCTTTAGTTGAGGTGAATCCTTTAGTAATTACATCCTCAGGAGATTTAATTTGTTTAGATGCAAAAATCAATGTAGATTCAAATGCTCTTTATAGGCAGGAACAGATCTCGAAACTAAGAGATCCCTCTCAAGAAGATCGTAGAGAGGCAAGTGCAGCAGAGTGGGATCTAAGTTATGTTGCTCTAGATGGAAGCATTGGTTGTATGGTCAATGGTGCAGGTTTGGCAATGGGTACTATGGATATAATCAAGTTACATGGTGGCGAGCCTGCCAATTTCTTAGATGTCGGTGGTACAGCTGATTCAAAAAGAGTTGCTGAGGCATTTAAGATAATTCTCTCAGATGAAAATGTTAATACGGTATTAATAAATATCTTTGGTGGGATTGTTCGTTGTGATGTTATTGCTGATGGAATAGTAGAGGCATTAACAGGAATGGGAGTTTCAGTCCCTGTCATAGTTAGATTAGAAGGGAATAGTGCTCAAAAAGGATTGAAGATACTTGATGAATGTGACCTGAATATTATCCCTGCATCAAACTTGGAGGAGGCAGCAAGTTTGGCTGTAAAAGCATCAAAGGGAGATATAACGTGAGTATTCTTATCGATAAAAGCACAAAGGTTATATGCCAAGGATTTACTGGAGGACAAGCCACACAGCACTGTATTCAATGCATTGATTACGGAACACAACTTGTAGGAGGAGTGACACCTGGAAAGGGCGGTCAAATTCATCTCGATCTTCCTGTCTTTAATTCAGTTAAAGAAGCTGTTGACGCTACCGGCGCATCAGCAAGTATAATTTTTGTGCCTGCAAAATTCTGTAAATCCTCAATTCTTGAGGCTGCTGAATCTGGTATTTCTTTAATAGTTTGCATAACTGAAGGTATTCCAACAATAGACATGCTAGAAGTGAAGGTACGATGCGATGAACTAGGTGTTCGCCTAATAGGACCAAATTGTCCTGGCATAATCACACCAGGTGAAGCAAAGATGGGTATTATGCCTGGAGATATACATTTACCTGGAAAGGTCGGAATTATCTCCAGATCAGGGACTTTAACTTATGAAGCTGTAAAACAGACAACAGATTTGGGGTTTGGACAAACAAGTTGTGTCGGAATAGGAGGGGATCCTATACCTGGAACCAGTTTTATAGATGTTCTGGATTTATTCGAAAAAGATAATTTTACTGAGGCTATTGTTATGGTGGGCGAGATTGGTGGCACAGCTGAAGAAGCAGCAGCAGAATTTATACAATCGAATGTGACTAAGCCTGTTGTATCTTATATAGCAGGCGTGACAGCTCCTCCAGGCAAAAGAATGGGGCATGCAGGGGCCATAATCGCTGGAGGTAAAGGAACAGCAGAAGATAAATTTAAGGCTCTTGAGTCAGCAGGTGTTTATACTGTGAAGAGTCCTGCAGAAATAGGTAAAGGAATTGCTGAGGTTACAGGATGGTAGATAATTTTAATCATTTACGGATAGAGGATAGAGGTCACTACATAATTTGTTATCTCTCTAATCCACCCACACACACCTTAAATTCATCTGGAGTCGCAGAGATACATAAATTTTTAGACCTCGCTGAAAAAAAAGATGACTTACGTGTTCTAGCTTTTACAGGCGAAGGCGAAAATGTATTCATAAAACATTATGAAGTGGGAGAACTAGCTGACTCCGCTGAAAAGAACATTGAATCCAATAAAAACACAAAGGATCTTAAAGAGCTTCACACATTTCATAAAATGCTTTTAAGACTTAGGGATTTAGATGCAATAGTAGTGGCTGGGATTAACGGAAATACAGCAGGAGGTGGGTGCGAATTTTCTTTGGGTTGTGATTTGAGAGTTATGTCGGATGGAGACTTTTTAATTGGTCTCCCGGAGACATCAGTAGGTATTCTTCCTGGAGGGGGCGGGACGCAAAGACTATCAAGACTCATAGGTTCCTCAAGGGCATTAGACTTAATTTTACATGCGAAACTTTTGAAACCTTTGGAAGCCTATAAGTTGGGAATAATAAATAAGCTTTTATCTGAGAAAAAATTTAAAGAAGAGCTCAATGAGTATTGCGAAGATCTTGCTAATAGAGCACCAATAGCATTGAGCCAGGTAAAGAAAATCATTCACCAAGGACTAGATATGACTTTAGAGGATAGTCTACTTCTTGAGCAGAAGGCTTTTGATGTAACAATGAATTCTAAAGATGCAGCAAGAGCAATGAGGTCCTTGCTTAATGCTCAGGAAAACATCGAAAACGAAATAAAATTCAACTGGGAAGGGGATTGATTACTCTTCCGCAACTTTAATAAGTTGTTTACCAAAATTCTTACCACTTAAAACGTCCCTAAGACCTTGTGGAGCATTTTCGAAACCTTCCGTAATCGTCTCTTCATATTTAATTTTACCTTCGGATATCCACTGAGATAATTCTTCTGTGGCTTCTCTCCATTCCTTGAACCATTCTGTAACGACAAAGAATCTATGTTCAGGTGCGGGATCTAATGCTCCAAAAATATGAAAAGGTGTTTCTTCTTTTGTCATATCTTCAGAGTTATAAGCAGATATAAAACCACAAATAGGAACACGAGATCCTTCATTTAAAAGTGTGGCTACCGCTTTACTTACCGGACCTCCAACATTCTCAAAATAAATATCAATTCCGTCAGGACAAGCCTTAGACAGTTCTTCTTGAATGTTTCCTGCTTTGTAATCTATGCATTCATCAAAGCCAAGCTCATCTTTTACATAAGCACATTTCTTTTCTCCTCCTGCAACTCCCACAACTCTGCATCCGAGTATTTTACCCATTTGTCCAACTACCGTTCCAACAGCACCCGATGCTGCAGAAACTACTATTGTTTCACCTGATTTTGGAAGACCAACTCTCAAGAGTCCAAAATATGCCGTCCTTCCTGGCATTCCAACAGTACCAAGATAAGTTTGCAGAGGGACAACAGAAGGATCAGCTTTAAATAGAGCAGGTTCTTCATCGCTAGCAATAATGTAAGTTTGCCAACCTTTATGAACGCAAAGGTAATCACCTTTCATAAACTTGTCTGATTCACTTTCAACCACAACTCCAACTGATTCACCTGTCATAGGCTCTCCTAATGCTGCTGGATCAGCGTAGGACTCGCCATCATTCATTCTTCCTCTCATATAAGGATCAATTGAGAGATATAGAATTTTTATCAATACTTCTCCTTTTTCTAGAGGACGGACTTCTTCCTCATTAAGTTTCCAGCATTCATCCCCAGGCATTCCTTTAGGTCTTTGATCAAGTAACCATTGTTTATTTATGTATGTCATTAAACTCTCCTCTCTAAATTATATTCTTATCTTTCTTTTGAACAACAAAATAAAGACTTTCCTTTGTAATTTTTTTTTCTACAAGTTGGTGACCCAGAAACTCACAAAATTTTTCTACATCTCTTTCGGTACTCTTATCAGAGGCAATTAACTCAATTAAGTCTCCAGAGTCTGAATCTCTAATAGCTTTATGCAAAAGCATAATAGGTTCAGGACACACTAAACCAAGTGCATTCACTTCAATTTTCATTAATAAATTTTGTAGATACTTTTCTCACCCTTCTTACCATCAGTATAGCTGCAACTAATAGGCCGGATGCCATACCTGTCCACATGCCTACAGCTCCCATTTGAGTAGTTAGAATATCTGTTATGGAAAGGATAATACCCAAGGGCAGTCCCACACCCCAATATGAAATAGCCATAATTTTCATGGGCCCAAAAGTATCTTTATAACCTCTCATACTTCCTATGCTAGCCATCGCTAAACCATCAGCTAACTGAAAGAATGCAGCAAAGCTCAACAATATTACTGCCAGGGCTATCACCTCAGAATTATTATTCAACAAACTCGACATAAACTCAGCATTTACGATAATAATTAAACTCATAATCAGAGCACTTACTGTTGCTAGTCTTAGAGAGAAATAGGAACTGTACTTAGCTCCTTTCATATTATTGGCGCCGACATTATTTCCAACCCTTACTGCAGCCGCATTTCCAATAGATAAGGGAATCATAAAAAAGAGCCCACCTATAGTCATTGCTATACCGTTAGCGGCAATAACTTCACTGCCAAATCGTCCAAGGATGATTCCTGCTCCACTAAACATGCTTAGTTCGATAAAATTTCCAAACCCAACAGGTATTCCCCCTCTAAGTATTTCCCCAAGAATTTTTATATTTGGTAAGTCAAATCGGGAGAAAAGTTTCGTACCAAAGCCTGATTTAAATTTGAGATAAATAATTAGTAGTATAAAAGTAGTCCATGTTCCGATGATGGCTGAAAGACCGGCTCCTCTAGCTCCCATTTCTGGAAAGCCGAAATTTCCGTAGATGAATGTGTAATTTCCAATTATGGCGATAATCAACATCAAAATATTCAATAAAGTTATGGGTAATGGCCTAGTTACACCTTCACATAAAGAACGCAGAGGCTGACTTAAAAGGATGGCTGGGAGAGCGAACATAAAATAGTCAAGGTATTCTTGGGAATACTTGATAATCGATGGATCAACTTTCGCTACCGTTAGTATGAAAGAGGCCTGGGACAGAATAAACATCCCCAGTAAAATTATTGGAATTGATAACCATATCGCCTGCCTAGCTAAGGGCCCTATATCTTTAAGATTTCTTGCCCCATAGAGTTGAGCTACCATGGGTGTTACGAAGAAAAGGACTCCACCAACTCCCACCATTATTGGAAACCAGAGATTACCAGCTAACATAATGCCAGCCTGCACATCAGTAGAGTAGTTTCCACTTTGAATAACTGAATTAACTTGAATTAATTGAAGGGCTAGCTGAGTAAGAAACATAGGTATAGCTAGCTTAAAAAAACTACTAGCTTCTGTAAGAGATCTTTCAGAAAAAAAGCTCTTTTTTGAGTCCAAGGGTTGTTCCATAGAAGGTGCGTATCTTATCATGTACACGAGAGGCAAGACATCAGAAAAGATCACAGACCATATTGGCTAAAAAAGCTATTTGCTAAATGCAATAATTTTTATGTAGATAACTATTTAGCCCCCCAATTCGAGTATTTCGGAAAGGGTCACAATATTATGGGAGCTCGATATTTTGATGTCTATGGGAGCAATATATCAATTGATGATTATCCTACTATGGTAGCTTCTCCTGATAATTATATTCATTTAACGACTTGGAGCTTGGAAGATCATGAAGGAGAAATATCAATAGGAAAATATTGCTTATTAACTCCAGGTGTAAGAATTGCCTCAGCTTCAAAGATTTCAATTGGTGATGGTTGTATGTTTGCAAATAGCGCCTATGTTTCTGATGCTGATTGGCATGGGATTTATGATAGGGCAATACCAGTTGGAAAGTCATCTCCTATAACACTCGAAGAAAATGTATGGATTGGAGATAGTGCCATGATAGGTAAGGGCGTGACTATAGGAAAAAATAGTATAGTGGCCGCAGGAGCTGTAGTTGTGAAGGATGTACCAGATAATGTTGTAGTTGGGGGAAATCCTGCAAAGATTATTAAAGAACTTGATTCAAGCATAGATGGATTAACGCGAATGAAACTCTTTGAAGATCCGGATGGTTTGAAAGATTTATATGATCAAATAGATATCTATACTTTAAAAAATAATACCCTTTTTGAATTTATAAAAAGTAAAGTTTATCGAAGTAAAAAACATTGAATCTATAATTGACATGTATAAAAAAACCCAATATTGTTGTCGTCCGGTTTCGGAGAAAGTTGGGGAGCACTCTCAGATAACTTAGAACTCTTGGAATAATCCAGGGGTTAAATGGAGAGGTTTATGCAACTAGTTTCTAAGCTATTCTTTACGTTTTTATTTCTATTTTCAATAAATATTCATTCAGATGATCATATGTCATCTAATCCAGTTTTCGTACCAGTTGAAATTCAACAATGTAAATTTGCCAATAATAAAGATATGGATGACTTTCTAAAGTTAATCCCTGCGTGGAATGATTTATTGGACGAATATAGTCAATTTCCTTATTCAGGCTGGACTGTAATACCACATTATAGATCTGGCTCCACAGTTTCTTTCGATTTTGCTTGGCTAGGCGTCTCTGATAGTTGGGAAAATTTTGGTTCAATTTATGACGCATGGTTTGTTGATGGATCAGAGCTTGCACAGAAATTCGATAAAATTCGTACATGTGAGACCCAAACAATTTTTGGTTCTCAAGCTATACGACCGGCAAAAACAAGATCTGAAACTGGAGTAATGCTCGTGAGTAATTGTACTTTGAAAGAAGGCACTACCCCAGTTGAGCTAGCTATGGCTGACTCTAAATGGAATGAGTATTTAGATTCCATTGATTCTGAAGGTGGTATTTATAGATGGTTTCCTGGTCCTGGAGCAGAAGTAGATGCGGAATATACATTTAAAAATGTCCTCACAAACTCCTCTATGACTGAATGGGGTAAGGCTTCAGAAATTTACGTGAACGGAGGGGGTATACCAGTTCAAATGCAAATATATGGTGACATGCTAGATTGCGATGCTCCCAGAATGTACCAAACTTCTAACATGAGAGATGTTAGAAATTAACTTAACTAATATATAAAAAATTATGAAAAAAT
>CACGNN010000007.1 GCA_902574355.1 uncultured SAR86 cluster bacterium
TGATAATCAGTTGTGGTACTTTTCATACACAACAGGTTTCAGATCAGGTGGTTATGCGCTAGGTATCTCAGGACAATATGATGATCTAAGGGATGAATTTGGAGTACCAATTGGAGACCTTCAACGTCTAGTATCCTATGATCAAGAGGAAGTTCAAGCTTTTGAAATTGGTTATAAAGGTCTTCACCTAGAAGATACTCTACAAATATTTGCTTCAGTTTATACTTATGAATATGACGGATATCAGGATGAATTGGATCAATTTGATCCCATTAGAGGTGCTGGAGCTAATTTCGTATCAAATGCTGATGGAATCACAAACGTAGGTTTTGAAACAGAAATTCAGTACCAAGCTACAGATAGATTAAATATAGCGGGTAACTTTAGTTATACAGAGACTGAGTATGGTGAAGACTATGAAGTATTTACTGTAGATGATCCTGTTAACCCTGTTCCAGTTTTCGGTCTTTGTACTCAAGGTTACGTTGGCTGTACAGTTGACGATCCGAGCTTTGCTGAAGATTATACGGTTAACTTAAAAGGAGGCCCTTTAAAAGGTATACCTGAAGAAAAGTATACAATAAGGGTAACCTACGAAATGGATTCACCTTTTGGTCCTATGTGGTGGCTAGTAAGTCATTCATATACTGGAGATTTCTCTGCTTCAGGTGTTCAACGCCCACTTGATAGAGTTGAATCAAGAGAAACAACTAATTTGAGTGTCTCTTGGTACAGCAATGATGGAGCAACTTCTGTCAGAGCTTATGTTAACAACTTAATGGATAACGAAAATTACTATGCATTAAGCACTGGTGATCATGAAACGAATTACAGAAAATCTGTAACAGCTCTGCCTCCAAGAACTATGGGTGTAGATATGAGATATCGTTTCTAATCTCAAAGAAACAAAAAAAACAGGCTCTTTTGAGCCTGTTTTTTTTGCCTTCTTATTTATCTTCTGTAGTATGCCCGTCATCAACATATGAAATACAAAAGAACAAAAATTATTTGTACTATTGGTCCCTCAACTGAAAGTTTTTCTAGTATAAAAAAACTTCATGAGGCTGGAATGAATGTGGCCAGATTGAATATGTCCCACTCTGATCACAAAAATGCAAAAAAGATTATAGATCGTATAAAAAAGCTTAATCAGTCTGTGGAGACTCCAGTAGGTATTTTGTTAGATACACAAGGTCCAGAGATAAGAACAGGCGATACTTCTCAAGTAGTAAACTTAGAACCTGGTCAATTAGTCTCTTTCACCATTCGAGATGAGGTTGATGTAGAGACGACATCAATCAGAGTTCATTATGATGAGCTCATTCAAAGCGTGAATGTGGGAACACTTATTAGCTTAGATAATGGTCTGCTAAATTTTAAAGTGCTAAAAAAATCTAAAAATGAACTTGAATGTAAGGTATTAGATGGTGGAAAGCTTGGCAGCAAACGACATGTTAATTTGCCTGGTATTCGTATTAATTTACCTTCAGTAACTGAAAAAGATAAAAGAGACATTACTTTTGGTTTGAAAGAAGATGTCGATTTCATCGCCTTGTCCTTTGTTAGAAATGCTTCTGATATAAATGATTTAAAAGAGATTCTTAAAAACAATGCTAAAAAAGTAAAAATTATTTCAAAGATTGAAGATAGAGAAGGGTTATCTAATATTGAAGAAATTTGTGAAGTTTCTGATTCCGTCATGGTGGCTCGAGGAGACTTGGGCATTGAAACAGATCTTGCAAATTTACCAAATATTCAAAGAAAGATAATGTCTAACTGTGCAAAATACGGAGTGAGGTCTATTGTTGCAACTCACCTTCTAGAATCAATGATTGATAATCCTACACCCACAAGAGCAGAGGTTACCGATGTTGCAAATGCAATTTATGAAGGTGCTGATGCGGTTATGCTTTCGGGTGAGACCACTATCGGGAAATATCCAATTGAGTCTGTAAAATTTATATCAAGAATTGCGAAGCAAACCGAAAAATATAGAACTCTTGGCTATGAAAGCCAACTAATATCAAAAACAGACTGGCAGCATCTTGGAGTGGCAGCAAAGGATATTGCTGAATCTATCAAGGCTGATGGGATTATTGCAATTACTAGATCAGGTCAAACTGCTGAAATTGTAGCTAATGCTAAACCTTTTATGATCCCTATATTTGCATTTAGCAATAATAAAAAAACCATTAAACAATTGTCTTTAACTGGTTCAGTTCATGCCTATAAATCATCTATGTATTCAGATCACGAAAAAAACCTTCAATCAATTATGAAAATTTTAAAGAAGGAACTTTCACCCACAAGAGAGTTAAAATTTGTTGTGATTTCTGGAATTCTTTCAGAAAATTCTGCTGATGCGATAGAAGTAAGATCATTGAATGCTTAATATAAAACAGGCTGAGTTATTAGGATAAAGTATTATTTAGATAAGACTTTAATCTTTATTTTATACCTATAAACTTATCTGTAATGACTCAATCTATAGTCGAAAGACTAACTTTGAAAACAAGGATAGGCTATGGGATAGGAGATATAGCAATTTGTTTATACTGGAGTGGTGTAGGCTTATATCTTCTATATTTTTATACTGACGTTGTTGGTATCTCTGGATCCTTAGCAGGTTTGATTTATTTTATTGGGATGGCTTGGGATGCCGCCACTGACCCATTCATGGGTTACATAGCTGAAAGAACAAGAACAAAATGGGGTGTTTATCGTCCATATTTATTGTTTGGGAATATTCCTTTGGCTTTGTCATTTGTTTTATTATTTTGGGTTCCACCTCTAGAAGGCTCTTCACTATTCTTTTTTCTTTTATTCGCAAATTTATTGCATAGGACTTGCTTTACTTTAGTAAGCGTTCCATTTTCATCTCTCACCCCTAGGATAACTTCTGACAGTCAAGAAAGGACCAATTTGACCGGCTTTAGAATGCTAGGAGCCCAAACTGGAACAAACCTGATGGCTCTTTTAGCTTTTCCGATTATTTTTTGGGTTGGAGGAGAGGATGAAAGTATGGGGTTTATATTTTTAGCTTCTGTAGCTGGAATAACTGCCATACTCATTCACTCAATTACATTTTTAACAGTAAAAGAACCAGATAATGATCAGGGTATAGAGAGAGTTGGTGGAAGTCTTGCTGACGCAGCAAAGGCAATCAGAAGGAATAAACCCTTTTGGCTAGTTTTTTCCGCAACTTTAATCGTAGGTATAACAACTATATTTTTTGGAAATAACCTCATCTATTACACGAAGTACGCTTTAGATCTGCATGAGCACCAAGGAACAATTTTATTCACTAGTGGCATAGTAGCTTTTTTAAGCATACCAATTTGGTGGATCATTTCTAATAGATTAGGAAAGAAAATTACATGGTTAATCTCAAGCACAGTAACTTTATCTTCTTTAATATTATTTTATTTCTATGATATTAAGACACTCAATGAGTTACTTTTTTTAGTTGCCTTTATTGGTTTTGGCAGCGGCGCAGGAGGCATTTTATTTTGGTCCATGCTTCCAGATACCATTGAATACGGTGAAGTACTTACAGGGGTTAGGAGCGAGTCATCATTATATGGATTTATGACGTTTGCTCAAAAAGGGTCTATAGCAATAGCGGTTCTGATACTTGGTTGGGTTTTGGATGCAATTGGTTACCAGGCAAATCAAGCTATGTCGGAAGGTACTATTGATAATATGAAAATCATAATGACTCTGATACCCATATTAGGCATCTCTTGCAGTCTTATAATAATCTATTTCTATCCTATAGATTCAAAAATGCACAAGGACCTATTGAGACAACTTCAAAAGGAAGAAATATGAAAATAATTAAATGGGGAATATTAGGTACTGGTTCAATAGCAAAAGCTTTCGCAGATGCTTTAAAAGAAACTGAAGGTGAATTAGTTGCTGTAGCCAGTAGTACTGAATTAAGGGCGAAAGAATTTTGTGTACCATATGGTTGTAAGCCAATAGAAGGTCATCACAATTTAATTTCAATGCCAGAAATTGATGCTATTTACGTAGCAACGCCTCACACAAGTCACTTTGAACTTACAGCCGAATGCCTAAAAAATAAAAAAGCAGTTCTTTGTGAAAAGCCTATGACTATTAATGCGACCGAAACAATGGCTCTTATAGATCTATCTAGAAAAAATAACACACTTCTGATGGAAGCATTTATGTACAAAACACACCCACAAACCAAAAAAATAATGGAGATTATTCAAGAGAAGTTAAATGCTCCATTAGATATAAGTGCTGAATTTTGCTTTTCAGTTGATGTCCCAGAAACTCACAGACTGGTTAATCGTGAATTAGGTGGCGGATCTATTTTAGATATCGGATGTTATCCAGTTTCCATGTCACGACATGCTGTAGGGGCTGTAAATGGTAAAAACTTTTTAAATCCGATTTCAATAGAAGGAGAGGGAGAGTTAAATTCTCAAGAAATAGATCTAAATGCTTCAGCAATTTTAAAGTTTGAAGATGAATCAATTGCTAAGATAAAGTCAGCTACCAATCTGAGCACGGAGAGTGATGTAAGAATTACAGATGGAAGAAATACTATTTTAGTCAATCAACCTTGGCATTGTGGAGAATTTACAGACAGAAAATCCCAATTAAAAATAATAGATAAAGAAGGTAATGAAGAGGAGATTGATATTTCAACTGATAAAGGAATTTATGCATTAGAAATAGATCATTTTTCAGAAATTTTTCATGCCCAATCTACCGAATCGTCGTTAATTCCGCATAATGATTCTCATGGCAATATGATCGCTCTGGATACATGGAGAAAAGATTTAAGGGTTGTTTACGATGAAGATAGGGGGGAAAGGAGAAAGTTTCCCATCATTTCAGACAAAATTCCAAGAGAAATACTTCCAGCTCTAAAGATTCCTGGAATTGATAAAGAATTATCTCGTTTAGTATTTGGTTGCGATAATCAATCCGATACTAATCATGCATTTGCTATGTTTGATCACTTTTATATGAAAGGAGGAAATGTTTTTGATACAGCTTATATCTACAATAATGGAAAAAGTGATTATTACCTAGGAAGTTGGATTAGATCCCGGAACTTGAGAGAACAAGTTGTAATTCTTGGAAAAGGGGCACATACACCCGATTGCGAACCGGATAAAATTAGGCCGCAGTTAGAGGAAACTTTAAATAGAATGTCCTCTGATTATCTGGATATCTATTGCTTGCATAGAGATAACGACTCTTTACCAGTTGAAGGTTTTATTGATACTTTAAATGATCTCAAAGATGAAGGACTGATAAAGGTTTTTGGTGCATCAAATTGGTCATTAAAAAGGTTTAAAGAAGCGAATAACTATGCTCTATCCAATGGAAAGGAGCCCTTTACTATTTTGAGTAATAATTTCAGTCTTGCACGAATGAACAATCCTGTTTGGCCAGGATGTTACAGCTGTTCTGATGATGAATACGTTGAATATCTTACTGATAGTCAGATTGCTATTTTTCCTTGGTCCAGTCAAGCTAGAGGTTTTTTTCTAGATTCTCAAGAATTTTCTGGATTAAGACATGTCGCTGATCCAAACAGAGAAGAGCAAGAAAGGGTCTGGGGAAGCAAAGAAAACAAAGAAAGACGAAAAAGATGTTTTGAGTTAGCTTCTAAAAAGTCAGTTGCTCCAATTCAGTTAGCTCTTTCATTTGTACTTAACCAGAAGTTTCCATCTTTTCCATTAATAGGTCCTAGAAATTTCTTTGAAACTGAAAGTTCGTTAGAAGCGATCAAAATTGATTTAACCTACGAAGAAATCTCTTGGCTTGATTTAAATTCTTAAACAATAAAATAATTCTTTTATAAAAATAAATTTATTGATATTCTCTATGTAGGCGTCCCACATTCAATTTAACACGAGGGGAATTGAATTTGTGGATCTTTATTACCCTCTACAGGAGGTGATCACTATTAGTATTTATTTTAGAAGAGGAACAACAGGAGTATCCTTCTGACACGGGTTACCCCCGGTTCCGGCTAACAATTTAAACAGTTAGTTGAAAAGTAGTTGAGATACGCTTTTCGGAATCCCCGCTCTAGGGTGGGGATTTTTTTTACTTTCTAGCACCCTCACTATCGAAAACTCTCAGATAAATAAGCTGCTCGAGTTTAGATGTATTTTTAACTTTAACGTAGTCACCTTCTTCAGCTAAGATGATATTTCCTGCAGTTATAGTCAGCTCAGCTTTATGTTCAATGCCAAAACTAGGGTTTGTTCCATGACCAGCTTCGTGATTTGCATACTCCACGACTTCCATTTCACCAACACCAGATAAAAACACGTAAACAACTTCGGATTCAATCAGTCTATGTCCACCGGTAGATCCATTCGGGTCTATGATAGTTTTACTCGCAACAAGTTTTTCTAAAATAGTGTTCGTATATACTTTGTAAGTATTTTCGCTTCTCCAAAGATTTTCTCCGACCTGAAAGTTTTCGTATTTTTTTGCCATATCTATAAAAGTTAAAACTATATTCTAGCATTACTTCCTCTTTACTGTTTAGTTACTTGCACTATAAGATCTACTCAGGAGAGATTAAATGAGAGCAAGAAAATTTTGGGGATGGGGTTATGAAGATGAACTTCTTACTTTAGAAGAAGAAAATAATATAGATAAGCGTATAGCAAAAACTTTTGAATTAGATTCTGTAGAAAGAATAGAAATACCAAAAATAGAAAATGTAAATCTACCTGAGTCCTCACTAAAGAGTCCAAATAGTCTTAAGGCTATTGTCTCAAATGATAAATTGGAGAGACTTAATCATACCTATGGAAAATCTTTCCCGGACTCAGCAAGATCCATATTAGGTCAATTTCCAGCACCTCCCGATTTTGTAGCTTTTCCCGATTCTGAAGAAGATATAACAAATATACTAGACTGGGCGTCTTCAAATGATATAGCAGTTATTCCTTACGGTGGAGGCTCCAGTGTATGTGGAGGAGTTGAGACTAATGTTGGTGATGATTACAACGGAGTTATTTCTTTAGATATGAAAAATCTTAATTCTATTATTGAGATAGATAGAGATAGCAGAACAGCTCTTATACAAGGAGGAATTCTTGGTCCAGATCTTGAAGGTCAGCTTAAAGAACATGATCTTACAATGCGTCATTATCCTCAAAGTTTTGAGTTCTCCACTCTCGGAGGATGGATAGCAACTAGATCTGGTGGACATTATGCTACTTTATATACCCATATAGATGATTTTGTTGAGTCCTTGAAGATGATTACTCCTTCGGGTTTATTTGAATCTAGAAGATTGCCAGGATCTGGTGCTGGCCCAAGCCCTGATAGGTTAGCTATTGGATCTGAGGGTATCATGGGTGTAATAACTGAAGCATCAATGCGTCTGCAAGACAGACCTACTTATCGATCTTCTTGCACAGTTGAATTTACCGACTATACAAATGCATTAAGTGCCCTAAGACACATTAGCCAAGCTGGTTTATTTCCAGCAAATTGTAGGTTATTAGATTCAAATGAAGCCTTATTCAATGGTGCTGGAGATGGGTCTAAACACCTATTAATTATAGCTTTTGAATCTGCTGATCATGACAAAAGTCATTCGCTAAGAAGAGCTTTAGAAATAGTTGAAGAATATGAAGGCATTTTTGAAGAACCAAAAGAATTGAAAGACGCACATAGAAGCGGATCATCTGGCAGTTGGAGAAGTAGCTTTATTAGGGCACCTTATTTAAGAGAAAGCTTTACTAGAAGAGGTATTATTCAAGACACATTTGAAACAGCAATAACTTGGGATAAAAGTCATACATTTATAGAAAATATCAAAGAACAGACTGCTCAAGCAATTTTAGAAATAACTGGAAAGCCTTCACTAGTAACTTGTCGTATCACTCATAGCTATCCAGATGGATTGGCTCCTTATTTTACTTTTGGAGCTTTCTCTACTCCCAAATCTATGATGGAAATTTGGAAAGAAATAAAGCTAGCTACTAATGAAATTTGTACTACTAACCAAGGGACAGTAACTCATCACCATGCAGTAGGAAGAGATCATCGTCCTAAAGGTTATGATGACCAAAGACCAGATCTTTTCAATAAAGTTTTAGTAGCAGCTAAATCATCTCTAGATCCCAAAGGAATAATGAATCCCGGCGTTTTAATAGATCCTGAGGGAAAAAATATAAGTAACTGGATGGCATGACTATAGAAAAAATTTAGATAATCTGGCAAAATTGAATGTATAAACGGGAGGGTTTATGTCAAAACAAGCAACTTTTACTGAAATGCTAAATGGTACTGCCGAAGATTATGCAATCATCGGTAGAGAAACTTCTGAATATGCAAAAAATTTACCGGATAGGATATTAGAACATCTAGCCATTTTAAAGGGTGATACTGGTGGTTTTGCTGTTGATCGTTTTACTCATTGTTTACAAACAGCAACAAGAGCATATAAAGATGGAAGAGATGAAGAATACGTTGTTTGTGCCTTACTCCATGACATTGGAGATACTTTGGCTTCGGCAAATCATGCAGACCTAGCTGCCACAATGTTACAACCGTTTGTTTCTGAAGAAAACTACTGGATTGTGAAACATCATGGAATTTTCCAAGGCTACTACTTCTTTGACTTTTTAGGACTGGATAAAAATATGAGAGATGAGTACAGAGATAGTCCTTACTGGCATGCTTGTGCTGAATTTTGTGCAAAATATGATCAAAATTCTTTTGATCCAGAATATGAATGTATGTCCATCGAAGAGTTTGAGCCGATGGTGAGGAATGTATTTGCCAAACCAAGAAACTCTATCTATAAAGCAAGAGATTACGCTTAATCACAACTCGCTTCTATGGACAGAATAGAATCCTTAATAGGGGAGCTCACCCTTGAAGAAAAAGTTTCTATTTTGTCAGGCTCTTCTGCTTGGCATACCACCGCTGTACCTAGACTTAACATTCCTCGAGTAAAGATGACTGACGGCCCCATAGGCGCCAGAGGAGATTCTATTTCTGGTGCTACTTCGGCTTGCTTTCCAAGTGCCTCTTGTCTTTCTTCTTCTTGGGATAAAGAGAATATAGAAAATATTGCAAGAGCTATTGGAATAGAAGCAAAAAGCAAAGACGCTGATGTTTTACTGGGTCCAACGATTAACCTACATCGACATCCTTTAGGTGGAAGGCATTTCGAATGTTACTCCGAAGATCCTGTTTTGACTGGTGAGTTAGCAAGTAGTTATGTACAAGGTGTCCAATCGGTTGGAGTCTCTGCATGCCTCAAACATTTTATAGGTAATGATACTGAATATCAGAGACACTTTGTTAGTTCAAATATTGATGAACGAACCTTAAGGGAGCTATATCTTTTACCCTTTGAAATGGGAGTAAAGGCTGGGTCTTTATCAGTTATGTCTGCTTATAATCAATTAAATAATATATTTTGCTCTTCTCATGATGAGATGCTTAATAAAGTACTTAAAGATGAATGGAATTTTCCTGGATATGTAGTGAGTGATTGGGGTGCAGCGCAAGATACAATCGGCAATGCAAATGGAGGACTGGATTGCGAAATGCCAGGTCCTGCAAGAAGTTGGGGTGAAAACTTAGTAAAAGCGGTAAATAAAGGGAAGGTAGAGGAGGAAGTAGTTGATGATAAGGTAAGGAGGATTCTCAGAGTTGCTGAATTTACAGGAAGACTAGACAAACCAGAAGAAAAACCAGAAGAAAGTAATAATTTGGAAGAAGATAGAGTTTTGATCAGACAATCTGGGTCTGAGGGCATGGTCTTACTCAAGAATGATGGAGTCCTTCCTTTGAAACCACAAGCAATAAAAACAATTGCAGTTATAGGTCCCAATGCTCTAAAGGGACAATATATGGGAGGTGGCAGCGCATCACTTAACCCGCATTATGTAATACATCCATTAGAGGGGATCGAAGCTGCTTTGGGTAATGAAAAGCAAGTTAATTATGCAAAGGGTTGTCATACACATAAATTTCTTCCCGCTATACCGAGTAATCTTTTTAAAGAAAATGATGGTTTTCAAGTCGACTTTTATGACGGACAAGAGTTTGATGGAAAACCTATTGAGACTAAAATCCTAAAAGGAAATAAGTTTTGGGCCATGGGAGGTTTTGGTCTAGATATAGTATCGCAATCAAAGCGACCTTCATTGAGTGTAAGATTTACAGGTGAGTTGCAACCAGATTTCTCTGGAGAGTATGATTTTGAAATATTTAGTATAGGACCCTCCAGACTTTCTATTAATGGAGAGACCCAAATTGATAATTGGACTTCTCAAGATCCAGGTGACGCGTTCTTTGGTATGGGCTCTGCTCCAAAAAGAAAAACAATAAGTTTTGAAGAAGGAAAAACATATCTTCTGGAAGTTGAATATAAGTGGGAAGGGCGATTCCCTGCTGTCCAAATAGGCATGCAGGCACCAGACCAATTCGATTTAATGGAAGAAGCTAAGTCTATAGCCAAAGAGGCGGACGCAGTTATTTTAATAGTTGGTACGAATTCTGATTGGGAAACTGAAGGTAATGATAGAGCTAACTTAGATCTACCCTCAAATCAAGATGAGCTAATTGAGGAAGTATGCAAACTAAATAAAAAAACGGTAGTTGTTCTTAATACGGGATCTCCCTGTTTGATGCCATGGGTTGAAGAGGCTGGTTCAATTTTACAGTGTTGGTTTCCAGGTCAAGAATTTGGAAACTCTTTATCCGATATAATATTTGGAAAAATAAATCCTTCAGGAAAATTACCTACTACTTTCCCAAAATCCATTGAAGATACGCCTGCTTATGCAACATACCCAGGTAAAGATCTACAGATGGATTATGAAGAGGGTTTGTACATCGGATATAGATGGTACGATAAAGAAGAAATTGGCCCATTATTTCCATTTGGTCATGGTCTCTCCTATACTTCTTTCGATTATTCAAATTTAAGAGCAATACCACCTAAAGGTAATGCTTCTGTAGCTGCTTTTGAATTTGAAATTTCCAATACAGGTGATGTTGCTGGCAAGGAAGTAATTCAAGGCTATGTAAACGTACCAGATTCAAAAATTGATCGACCAAGAAAAGAGCTCAAGAAATTCACAAAAATTTATTTAGAACCAGGTGAGACTCAAAAAGTAAAATTCGAATTATCTGAAAGAGAATTATCATTTTGGAATGTTGATCTTCATGCTTGGCAAGTAGAGCCTGCAGAGTATATTTTCGAAATAGGAGCTTCTGCTGATGATATTAGAGGTTCGGCTTCTGTCTGGCTTGGTTAATTAAACTTTCTTAGGAGCCCCTTTTTCTTCTACTTCTTGGTCATGGAACTTTTTAGATTCAACTAGCTCAGGAATTAACTGATCTAGCTGATCAAGAGTCCATAAGTTATCTGTGGTAAAAGATTGAATAATTGCGGGCTGTTGCATAATTCCTAATATTCCTCCTTGTGAATGAATAATTTGTGACGTTACTTGGCTAGCTTCTTCGGTACATAGCCATGCTACTACTGGAGCTATTTGACCTGGCCCTTGTGTCCAGTCATTTTCATCATACTTTCTTCCTGCAGCTTCAATAAGATCAATTGTCAGTCTTGTAGCAGCTCCTGGAGAAATAGTGTTTACAGTACATTTATATTTTGCAACTTCCAATGCAAGAGATCTTGTAAAGCCAGCTATGCCCTCTTTTGCAGCACCATAATTTACTTGTCCAAAATTTCCAAATAGACCTGAGACAGAAGACATATTGATAATCCTGCAGCCCAAAATATTATTGTCTCTCATATATCTCACTAAGGGTCTAGTGCAGTTATAGTGTCCTTTTAGATGGACTTCCATTATTACATCCCAATCAGACTCCTCCATGTTGTACAGTGTCTTGTCTCTTAAAATACCTGCATTATTTACAAGTATATCGGCACGACCAAATGATTCTATGGCGGTATTAAATATGTTTTGACCACCTTCAACTGTTCCTACGGAATCATAGTTGGCTGCTGCATCAGAGCCAAGGGCTTTTATTTCTTCGACAACCTCATCAGCTACTTTGCCTTCACCGCTTCCATCTCTACCTCCACCTAAATCATTTACTACAATTTTTGCTCCTTCTGAAGCTAAATAAAGGCATATTTCTCTTCCTATACCTCTTCCAGCCCCAGTGATTATTGCAACCTTATCTTTTAATCTAGCCATATTTATCCCCCTCATTTATTCTACTTCAAAAAAAAATTTAAGGTATTTATTTAGTCTTATTTAATGTATAAATGGACTGAGTTATCAGGGAGAATAACTAATTATGGAGGAGAATAATCTAAAAGCTCAATCCGCTTCTGCAAAGACGATGTGGACGTATGGCTTTGGTTCAATAGGCGTTGGAATCAAGAATAACTTGCTAGGGACCTGGTTACTTTTTTATTATCAAGATGTTTTGGGTTTGGATGCAGTGCTTGTTACTGCAGCAATAGGTATTGCATTGGTAATAGATGCACTCTCAGATCCTTTTGTGGGAGTTTGGTCCGATCGTCTTAAAACTAAATGGGGAAGAAGACATCCATTTATGTATGGAGCCATAATTCCTTTTGCCCTTTGTTATTATTTGATTTTACAAGACCCAGGTGATATTTCGGATTCAGCACTTTTTACTAGACTTTTAGTTTTGATGATCCTTATGAGACTTGCAATGACTTTTTACGAAGTTCCTAGAGGCGCTTTAGGTCCGGAATTAACTAAAGATTATGACCAGAGAAATATAATAGCTGGTATAGGTATGGCCCTTGGATGGATTGGTGGTGCGGGTATTTCCTTTATCCACATGGAATACTTTTTAGTTGATAGTTTCTCTAATGGTGCCGGATACCAATTGTTAGCCTTTTGGGGAGGTCTTGGTATTTTCGTTAGTACTGTAATTACGACTGTTGGGACTCATAGTCGCATACCATACTTACATGTCCCACCTGAAAGATCTTTTAAGATTAAAACCTTTTTTCGGGAGGCAAAAGAAACTCTCTCTAATAGATCATGGTTAGTTTTATTTGCTTCAGGTTGTATTTATTCTCTTGTGGTAGGAACTGATACAGGAGCAGGAACTTACTACAATACTTATTTCTGGGAGTGGAAACCAAATCAAATATCTACATTTGCTGCTTGGAATGCAGCAAGTGTTGTATTTATAGCTTTGTTTGCACCAAGGATTGCAGTAGGTCGAAGTAAAAAAAAGATAGCTGTTGGAATCTTTCTAACCTCGATAGTGGTAGGGCCCTTACCTATGGTGCTGAGATTGCTTGAACCTATCATAGGCATACAACTTTTTCCTGCAAATGGTTCAGATTTAATATGGTGGATCCTTCTGATTCATAGTTGTGCATTAGTATCTATTGGTTCCTTGGGGTTTATCTTTATCACATCTATGGCAATGGAAATCGTAGAAGACGTAGAAAGAACAACAGGAAGAAGAGAAGAGGGGTTATTAGGTACAGTTAGTTCAATGATACAAAAACTTATTGGTGCCGGAGGCGTTCTAATTGCTGGGTTGATACTTGCTTGGGCCGGTTTTGATGATCCCGGTATTACAGAAGAAATGAAAAGTGGGGCACTTATAGACAGATTTGCAACAATTCATATAGCAATAGGCTTTTTCTTACCTATTATTTCGACTCTTTTGATTCTTAAATATGACATTGATCGGAAAGGTCATCTAGATAATGTAAATGATCTTGGTTATGTAGAGAAGAACTAATGTTCTTCTTCCCAATTTCCGACGACAACGAAAGTGGTTCTAGACCTATAGTTTGTTATTTTATTATCGGTATATGTTGCTTTATTTTCTTATGGCAAAGCACTCTTCCTGTAAATTTAAATCAGGAGGCCATATATAATTTTGGAGTCGTTCCTGCAGCTGTGCTGGGTAGTCAAGAAAGTTTTATAAGTCCGTATTTAACAATTTTCACTTCAATGTTTATGCATGGAGGATGGATGCATTTGATAGGTAATATGGTCTTTCTTTGGATATTTGGTGACAACATTGAAGATAGTATGGGACATAAGAAGTTTCTTATTTTTTATTTTGTTTGTGGAATAGCTGCTGCTTTACTTCAAGCATTAATTAATCCTGAGTCCAGTATCCCAATGATAGGGGCAAGTGGAGCAATTGCTGGTATTTTAGGTGCTTATTTAGTTCTTCATCCAAAAGCCAATGTGAATGTTTTATTTTGGCTTTTTATTTTTATAACAGTAATAAAGGTCCCTGCTTTTATCGTTCTAGTTATCTGGATATTCAGTCAATTCTTTAGTGCATCAATTGGCTCAGAAGGTGGGGTTGCGTATTTCGCACATATTGGTGGTTTTATTGCAGGCTGCCTATTAATTTATTTCTTTAAACACTCAAATATAAGATTATTTCAGTCGGGAAATTCTAAATCGTTCGAGTCCAGTAATTTCTCAATGAATAGACTCTTTAGTCAACAAAAAGAAAGAGATTTTATGCAAGAATTTATCGACACGGCAAACAAAAAGGATAAAAATTAATCTATGCGCTACATTTATTTTCTGTTTGGAACAGTTTTTATTGTTTTTGGTATCTATACCGCTGGCATATATCTAGATTTGTATGGTGAATTAGAAGAGCCCGGTTATTCTATAAACTCCGAACTACCAAAATCTCTTGTAGATCAAAAACTCATTGCTCAAGAATCATTTGGCAGAGAAAAGCAAATTCTATTTGGAGATACTCATGTTCATACAACTTATTCAACAGATGCTTTTCTTTGGAGCTTGCCAATACTCAATGGAGAAGGCCCCCATCCAATAGCTGATGCATGTGACTTTGCAAGGTTTTGTGCAAATTTGGACTTTTGGGTTTCTACAGATCATGCAGAGGCATTAACTCCAAGAAAGTGGAAGTCTATAAAGGAAGCTGTTAGAAACTGTAATAGTCCTACAGATGCTGATGATCCAGATTTAGTAACTTTTCTTGGATACGAGTGGACCCAAGTTGGAAATACAGCAGAAACACACTATGGTCATAAAAATGTAATGTTTCTAGACATTGAAGAGGGAAAAGTTCCAGAGCGTGCAATTGGAGCAGGTGGATTAGCTACTAATGGAATGAGAGCTGGTATACCTGGACAATCAAGACAATTGAGACCTGCTGCATTACTTGATTTTGAGAATAGACATAGATATTTTAATTTTATAGCTTTTGCTGACGAACTGGCTGAAGCGAAAATGTGTGAAGAGGGAATACCTTCAAGCAAATTAGGTGATGATTGTTATGAGTATGCTGATACTCCAAAAGACTTATTTGAAAAGCTCAGAGATTTAAACTTTCCTACAATTGTTATACCACATGGCAATACTTGGGGTTTTTATACTCCACCTAACTCTAAGTTAGATAAACAGTTAGAAGCAGATTTCAACGATGATAATTTACAGATTTTATTTGAAGTTATGTCAGGTCATGGAAATTCTGAAGAATATAGGTCATGGAGATCTTTAACTGAGAATCAAAATGGTGATTTGATTTGTCCTAAACCTACTAAAGAATATTTACCAAGTTGTTGGAGAGCTGGAGAAATTATTGAAGAGCGATGTCTGGATAATGGATTCTCGGATAGTGAGTGCTCTTCGAGAGCAGCAGAGGCAAGGGACAATTATGCTGTAATGGGTGTTGCAGGACACCTAACTGTTCCTGGTGTAACAATAGAAGATTGGTTGGATTCTGGACAATGTAGAGATTGTTATCTGCCTTCTTTTAATTATAGACCTGCTGGATCAGCACAGTACGGACTTGCAATCTCAAACTTTGATCAAGAAAATCCAATGAGATTTAATTTTGGATTTATTGCATCGAGTGACAATCATAGAGCCAGACCAGGTACAGGATATAAAGAAATTGACAGATTTGTTACGACTGAAGCTAATGGACCAAGTCATGATTATGTAGGTGAGGTACTTTATCCTGTCGAAGAAATCAAAGATAGATCAAATGATTTAAGAGATCAGCCTTTACTCGGTTTAAGGGCGGGATTTGGAGCTTTTGAGGCAGAACGAGAAGCCTCTTTTTTCACAACTGGCGGATTAGCAGCTGTTCATAGTTCTGGAAGAGATCGGGCATCTATTTGGAAAAGTCTAACTAATAAGGAAACTTATGGAACTACAGGTGACAGGATTCTTCTTTGGTTTGATTTAGTGCGCCAAGATTCATTGATTCCCATGGGTAGTACCGTCAATCAGACAGATAATCCTAGATTCAGAGTCAAAGCAGTTGGTGCATTTGAGCAAAAACCAGGCTGTCCAGATTATTCATCCACAGATATTACTCAAGAAGAAATCGAAAGAATTTGTAAAAATGAATGTTATAACCCCTCTGATGAAAGAAAAAATATCTCAAGAATTGAAGTAGTTAAAATTACACCACAAATAACTCAAACCGAACCTATTGAAAAACTTATATTTGATGTATGGAAGACTTTTGAGTGTAATCCAAGTCAACAAGGGTGTGAGATTGAGTTTGAAGATGAGGATTTCAAAGAGACTTCAAGAGACACAATTTATTACGTAAGAGCTATCCAAGAGCCTTCGCCAGTAGTTAATGGCGGCAATCTAAGATGTACTTTCGATGAGAAAGGAGAGTGTATTAAAGTAAATATCTGTTATGGTGATTCAAGAACAGATAAGGAAGATGATTGCCTGACCCTTTCAGAAGAAAGAGCTTGGTCTTCGCCTATCTATGTTAATTTTACGGGGATTTAGATTAAATTTATAAATCATGGAAGAACAGGTACAAGATACTAAGTTAGATTTTAAGACCAAGTTCTTTTACGGATTTGGATCTATTTCTTTTGGTATTAAAAATAACGGTTTTAGTTTTTTTGTTCTATTTGTGTACAACTCTGTATTCGGTTTGCCAGGATGGATGACAGGACTCGCGTTAAATATAATATTAGTAATTGATGCTATTACAGATCCTTTAGTTGGTTATTATTCTGATCGAACTAGATCTAAATGGGGTAGGCGACATCCATATATGTACGCTGCCGCTATACCAGTTGCTATAACTTATTATTTTCTTTGGACACCGCCAGAATACTACTCAGATTGGCAATTATTTTTTTACTTTTTGGTTTGTGCAATCATTATTAGAGTTTTTATAACCTTCTATGAGGTCCCTTCAATTTCTCTTGGACCTGAGCTAACTAGTAATTATGTAGAAAGGACTTCATTAATGTCTTTTAGATACTTTTTCGGTTGGTTTGGTGGCCTAACTACTTATAATTTAGTTTGGTTTTGGTTTGGACCAAATAATGTAACTGATGCTTATTCTGATGGTAGATTCAATCCAGATGCTTGGGCAGATTATGGTCTTGTAGCGGCCATTCTGATTTTTATCGGAATTCTTGTTACAAGTCTTGGTACACATAAACATATTCCTAGGTTATTAGCCCCGCCCGAATCTAAAGCTGCACCTTTAGGAGAAGTTTTAAAAGAACTTAAAGAAACCTTACTCTCTAATAAGTCATATATGTTTTTATTTTTTTCAGGCCTTCTTGCTGCTATGGCAGGCGGAATTGAAGCAGCATTTGCCATATATTTTGATTCTTTCTTTTGGGGTTTAAATACGAATGAGATGTTAACAAGAGGTTTATGCCTTTACCTTGCTCCAATAATAGCTATTTTCGTTGCTCCAATTCTTACTGATAGATTTGGTAAAAAGAAAACGGTTATGTCCATTTGGGCATTTCAGATAATATTTGCTGCTTTGCCTTTTGCCTTAAGGTACATAGACTTGGTTTACGGTACTTCACTTTTCCCTGCAAATGGAACTACTTATCTTCTTCCTGTGTTGTGCGTACATGTAGTTATAAACGTTTCCGCTGGAATCATAGTATTTGCAACACTCGCCTCGATGCTTATGGACTTAGTTGAAGATATTCAGCTTAAGACAGGTAGAAGAGAGGAAGGAATACTTTTCTCGGCTAGAAGTTTTGCGGATAAAGCAGTTAGTGGTTTTGGATTAACCTTTGCTGGAATAATTTTAACTCTAATTTCTTTCCCTGACCCTGAGGCAAGAAAAATGCTTGATAATGTAGTTCCAGATCAAATATTAGCTAATCTAGCCTTGTGGTACGTACCCATTTGTATTATCGCCTTTGGAAGCGCCTTATCTCTAGTTTCAGGCTACACCCTTACCCGAGATGATCATGAAGAAAATGCTGCAAACCCAGATACTAAGGTTTGGAAAGATAGTTAATGCTTTACGCTCACTTATATAACTCACCAGTTGGGGATATAAGTTTACTCAAGGATGATTCAGACTTAATAGGCGTATCTTTTTCGAACCAAGTTTTTTGTGACACCAAAGCAAAATGTGATAAAAATACCTTCAAAATAATAATTGATCAGCTTAATGAGTACTTTTTTGAAGGTAGAAAAAATTTTACTATTCAATACAGATTGCCTTTTACTGGTTTTAGGTCAGAAGTCTTTAATGAAATGATCAAAATACCTTATGGAGAATGCGTCACATATTCTTATATTGCTGAGAAAGTCGGTAATCCGAAAGCTTACAGAGCTGTTGGTACTAGTTGTGCAAAGAATCCAATTCCATTAGTGGTGCCTTGTCACAGGGTTTTGTCAAAATCAGGTTTAGGGGGCTTCACTGGTGGATTAGACATTAAAAAATTTCTCTTAGAGCTTGAAAGCAATTAAAATTCAATAATGAGTGCAATTACATCTATAGAAGTTAAATTAAAAAAAGCGCTAGACCCTAGTCATCTAGAGGTTATAGACGAAAGTTATCTTCATAACGTAGAACCAGGGAGAGAATCCCATGTAAGGATAGTGGCCATCTCTAATCTTTTTGACGGACTAAATTTAGTTAAAAGACATCAGCTTATTTACTCTGAGATACAAGAAGAAATTGATGGACCAATACATGCCTTATCTATTCATACTTTCACCGAAAACGAGTGGATAGAAAAGAATGAGAAAGCAGAACCTTCTCCTAATTGTCTGGGCGGCAGTAAAAACGAAAACTAGAAAATTAAAATGGCAGATAATCATGTCGTTACCTTCTATTCCATCGAAAAAATAGGTGACCATAAAAAAGTTGGCAGGACTGTTGAGCGACACTGTATTAAAAACAGTATAGTTGGAACTTTTTTTTCGACACCGCAGGGTGTCAATACTACTTTGTCTGGAAAGAAAAAGGCCTTAATTGAGCTTGTTTCCTTATTGGAAAAGAAATTTAAATTAACTATAAAAGATGAAACTTGGTCTTCTTCTAATTCTTTGCCTTTTAAGAGATTAAAAATAAAGTGCAGAAATAGATTGTTGCCACTAAAGGGTGATTTTGATCCAGTTACTTCAAGAGGTAAACATTTGAATTACCAGGATTGGAACAAATTAATTACAGATCCCAACACAATTATTCTAGATGTCAGGAATAATTACGAAACGGAAATAGGTACCTTCAAGAACTCAATCATTCCTAAAATGGATAATTTAACTGAATTCCCCCATTTCGTGGATAAAGAGTTATCTGAAATCAAAAAGAAAAAGATAGCTATGTTCTGTACGGGAGGCATTAGGTGCGAAATAGCCTCTTCTTTCATGATGAACGAAGGTTTTGAAGATGTTTATCAACTTGATGGTGGTATTTTAAGATATCTCAAAGATGTTCAAGATGAAAACCTATGGGAAGGGGAATGTTTTGTTTTTGATGAAAGAGTTACTGTAGATAAGAACTTAAAACCAGGAAATTTTCTTCAATGTTTTGGGTGCAGAAGACCTCTATCAAAAACTGATCTTGAATCAAAATATTATGAAAAAGGCGTATCTTGTCATAAGTGCTACAACGTCTCTTCTAAAAAAGATAAGGAAAGATTCTCCCAAAGACAGTTGCAGATTGAATTAGCTGAAGAAAGAGGACACGTTCATATGGGTGCTAAAGCAAAACAAGATAAGGTATAAAGATGTCTAAGGTCTTTTCTAAATTCGTTACATCTTACCCAAAGATGATTTTTATTTCTTTTCTTGTCGCTTTATCTTTCTCTATATTAAATCTTAATAACTTTAAGCTAGACGCCTCATCTGATTCTCTAGTATTAGAGAGTGATGATGATCTCAAATATTATAGAGAGGTAAATTCTGATTATGCTTCGTCTGACTTTTTAATAGTAATCTTTAAACCAAAGGAAGACCTATTTTCTGGTGAGACTATTTCTCAAGTTAGAGAAATGGTAAACGTTTTTGAACAAATTGAAGGAGTTGATTCTGTTCTAAGTTATTTAGATGCACCGTTACTTTTTAGTCCTAAAATGAGTATGAGCGAACTAGCTGATAATCTTCGGACTATTGAAGACGAAGGCACTGATAAAGATTTAGCAAGGCTAGAATTTAAAAATAGCCCCTTATACACAGAACTGCTCACTGACAAAGATGCAACTTATACCGCAATGCAATTATTGCTAAAAAGCAATGATTCTTATGAAGCGGCTATTGATCAACGTTATCATATTCTTGACCTAATAAATTCTGAACAATATTTCCCTAGTGTTCATGATTTACAACTAAAAAATATAAATGAGGAAATAAAAACACTCAATACACAAGCATCTATAGATAGAGACGCGCTAATTGAATCGACAAGAAATGTTATAAAAAGTTTTAAAGATAAAGGCGATATATACCTTGGCGGCACCGCAATGATTGCTTCTGACATGATTAGTTTCATAAAAAGCGACCTTCAATATTTCGCTCTTGGTGTGCTGATTATGTTTGTAATAACTTTAAGTATTATTTTTAAAAAATTACGTTGGGTTGCAATGCCCTTGGTTTCAAGTGCCTTAATTGCTGTTTTCGTTATTGGGTTTCTGGGCTGGATGGACTGGAGGGTTACAGTGGTTTCTTCAAATTTCATCTCCCTTCTACTAATAATATCAATCTCATTAACAATACATTTAATTGTTCGATATCAAGAGCTATACGAGATTAATCCTTCACTCGAAAAAAAGGATTTAGTGGCTTTAACAGTAGAACAAATGTTGAAACCTTGTTTTTATACTGCTCTAACTACAATCATTGCTTTTGCTTCTTTGGGGGTGAGTGAAATTAAACCTGTAATGGATTTTGGTAAGATGATGGTTGCAGGAATATTCTTTGCTTTTATTTTTTCCTTTTTTCTTTTTCCGATATTCAGTCTACTTTTTACCTCTAGTCTTGACCAAGAATCGAAAGATTTCAGTAAAGGGGTAACCGTAGGTTTTTCTAAGCTAACTGAAAAATTAGGGAATTACGTAAGTCTTATCGGAATTATTTTATTTTGCATATCGATATACGGTATCAACCAACTTACAGTTGAGAATAGATTTATAGACTATTTCAAGCCATCTACAGAAATCTATAAAGGTATGGATTTACTCGATAACAAGCTTGGTGGCACAGCACCTTTAGATGTTGTTATTAATGCACCCAAAAATTGGATAACTGATATAGAAGAAGAATCTTTCGATGATGACTTTGGCTTTGAAGATGAAGAATCAAATAATAATGGCTACTGGTGGAATACTATCACTCTAGAAAAGCTTGAGCAGATTCACGACTACTTAGATTCTTTACCAGAAATAGGAAAAGTTCTTTCTGTTGCTAGTGGTATAAAAGTAGCTACCGAACTAAAAGATGGTGAACCTTTGTCCGAGCTAGATTTAGCTCTGGTTAAAAACATGCTTCCAGAGGATATTAAAGAGAATTTATTGAGTTCTTATATAAGCAATGATGAAAATCAAGTACGGATATCAGCCAGAGTGATTGAGTCTGCCGAGGGTCTAAATCGAAATGAACTCTTGTATGAAATTTCTGAGACTCTAAAAACAGATTACAATTTGGAAGAAGAACAATTTAGACTGACTGGTTTAGCAGTGCTTTATAACAATATGTTACAAAGCTTATTTGATTCGCAGATTGGAACTATTGTTATTGTCTTTAGCATAATTTTTATAATGTTTTTAATTCTTTTTCGTTCTTTGTATTTATCCATTATTGGGATTATTCCTAATCTATTGGCAGCAGGTGTTGTGTTGGGAACTATGGGTATTTTTTCAATACCACTAGATATCATGACCATTACTGTTGCTGCTATCAGCGTTGGTATGGCTGTAGATAATACGATCCACTATATTCATAGATTTAAAAAAGAATTCAAAGTTTCTGGAATCTATGTTCAAGCCATGAAAGATAGTCATAGAACCATTGGCAGGGCTATGTTTTATACTTCATTAACAATAATTCTTGGGTTTTTAGTATTTTCAACTTCTAACTTCAATCCAAGTGTCTACTTCGGGTTCTTTGTATCGTTAGCGATGGTTATGGCATTATTAGGGGCATTGACGTTATTACCCCAATTGATTCTTTATTTTAAACCGTTGGGAAAAGAAAAATTAATAGGAGACTAGTATGGGACCACTAAAGGGATTCAAGATAATTGAAATGGCTGGAATAGGCCCAGGACCATTCTGTGGAATGATTTTGGCTGATCTTGGAGCAGAGATTATAAGAGTTGATAGAGCTTCTGCTGCAGGGACTGGCTCAAGAGAAGAGCCAGCGAACCGTGGAAAGAAATCAATCGCTGTAGACTTAAAGAGCGAAGATGGAGTTGAGGTAGTATTGAAATTAGTTGAAAGTGCAGACGCTATTTTCGAAGGTTTTAGACCCGGTGTAATGGAAAGATTAGGACTAGGACCTGATATATGCCAAAAAAGGAATGAGAAAATAGTTTTCGGAAGAATGACTGGATGGGGTCAAACTGGACCATTAGCGAATGCAGCTGGACATGATATTAACTATATTGCTTTGTCAGGAGCTTTAGCTGCCATAGGAAGAGACGATTCTCCTCCTGTTCCACCTTTAAATCTAATCGGAGATTTTGGAGGTGGTGGCATGTTATTGGCTTTAGGTATTGTGGCTGCTCTCTTAGAGACTAAAAATTCCGGTAAAGGGCAGGTCATTGATGCAGCCATGACTGACGGATCTTCTTTACTAATGACAATGATGTATTCAATGCATCAATCAGGATTCTGGAACTTGGAACGTCAAACTAATCTTTTAGATGGAGCGGCACATTTTTATGATACTTACGAGTGTAAGGATGGTAAGTATATATCACTAGGATCGATTGAACCTCAATTTTATGCCTTGCTTTGTGAAAAGGCTGAGTTATCTCAAGATGATTTTGGAGATCAAATGAAAAGAGATACTTGGCAAAATAAAAAACAAATGATTAAGAATGTTTTTTTAACAAAGACAAGAGAAGAATGGTGTGATCTTATGGAGGGAAGTGATGTATGTTTTGCGCCCGTATTAGATATGAGTGAGGCACCTATGCATCCGCATAATATTGCTCGACAAACATTTATTGAAATTGAGGGTGTAACCCAACCCGCACCTGCTCCAAGATTCGATAGAACTCAAAATGAAATTACACTACCACCCGCCATTGCAGGTGAACATTCAAAAGAAATATTAGAATCACTAGGTATTGATAGTGATGAATATGACAGATTAATTTCTTCGGGTTCTATAGTTTGAAGGAGCTTATCCTAATCTCTGGAAAAGACTGTAATTTATGCAGAGAAGCTCAATTATTACTTTCTCAGATAAATCTCAAAGACTGCATACTGACCACTGTCGATATATATTCAAAGAGAATGTATGTCGATAAATATTGGGATAAAATTCCAGTCATTCTCTATGGTGAGCAAGAGCTACTTTGGCCATTCGATAAAGAAAAAGTAATTAAACTTTTAGACTGATATATCAAAAAAGTCTAATGAATTCATATAAATAGCAGTAAAAACTAATTCTTCACTTTCTTTTCTAAACTCTGCAACTTTTTTTGCAATATGACTTAAATATTTTGGTTCATTTCTTGAAGAATTATCTATTCCCATATCCCTAGGCAGAAGATAAGGCGCATCGGTTTCAATCATTAATTTTTCTAGTGGTATCAAAGATATGAGCTTTTCCAAATGTTTTCCTCTTCTCTCATCACATAACCAGCCCGTTATTCCAATGTAGAATCCCATGTCCAGATACTTTAGTAATGCGTCTTCTGTTCCTGTAAAACAGTGCACGACACTCTTAGGCAAATCTTTCAAATATGGTGAAGTAATTTCAACAAATTTTTCATGAGCATCCCTCTCATGAAGAAATAATGGTTTACTTATTTCAATGGATAATTCTAGGTGTGCTTCAAAGCTTTTTTGTTGATCTTCTGGAGATGAAAAATTTCTATTAAAATCTAAACCAGTTTCTCCTATTGATTTAACTAAATCATTTTTTAATAGATCTTTTATTTCACTAAAGGATTCTGGAGAATATTCCTTTGAATTATGCGGGTGAATTCCAGCGGTAGAAATACAAGATTCGGGATATCTTCTACTAATTTCAAAAGCCTCTATGCTCTCTTTCAAAGAACTTCCAGTGACTGAGAGTCTTCTAACTCCCAGTTTATTTGCTTCAGCTAGTACTAAACCTAAGTCTTCCTTAAAAGACTTGTGTGTCAAATTGGCTCCGATATCAAAAAATTGTTCTTGAATAAGTGGCATTATGAGCACTATTATAAAACACAATATTTTTTAGGGGGAGATATGAGCGGACCATTTAAAGGAGTAAGAGTACTTGAATTGACTTCTACAGTATCAGGACCTTTTGCTGGAATGATGCTTGCTGATCAAGGTGCCGAGGTTATAAAGATTGAGCCACCTGGTATAGGAGACCTTGCTAGATTCATGGGAACCATTAAAGATGGCATGGGGGCCATGTTTTCTACTCTAAACAGAAACAAGAAATGTATTTGTTTGGATTTCAAAAATGAGGAAGACCTATCAATTTTAATGGAGCTAGTTTCAACTGCTGATGTGTTAATCGAAAATTATAGGCCAGGTATAGTTAAAAAACTTGGAATCGATTATGAGACTTTAAAAAAGATTAAGCCTGATTTGATATATTGTTCTATATCAGGTTACGGTCAATCAGGGCCCTATAAAGAAAAGAAAGTATATGATCCATTAATCCAGGGAACAGTTGGAATTCCTCATGCTCAAAATAGTGAATTTCCTGAATTGATAAGAACAATCATTTATGACAAGGTCACTGGATTAACAAGCGCCCAAGCAATTTCAGCTGCTCTATACCAGAAAGCTAATGGAGAAGGCGGTCAATATCTTCCAATATCTATGATGGAATCTGCTCTCTACTATAATTGGCCTGATCTCATGATGAATTATACATTTGACGAGGGCGGTCTAAATTTAGGTGAACTGGCAGATCTATTTGAGGTATATGAAACTAAAGATGGAGGAGTGGTTTTGATAATTATTGCAAATGATGAAGTATTCACAAAATTTTGTGAGGTTTTTAGCCTCTCATTATACTTAGATGAGAAGTACAATAATCTTGTCTCTAGAATTATCAATAAAGAAGAATTAACAGAGGAAATAAATAAAATTACCAGAAATCTATCTAGCAAAGAACTCGAGGATAAAATGGACGATGAAGGAATCTCAGCTTCACTTTGCAATGATTTAAACAAAGTTCATCTTGATCCTCAGGTTATTGAACAAGGTTCGATTGTTGAAATAGATCATCCTGAGTTAGGCAAAATGAGAATGCCAAAACCCCCAGCAAACTTAAAAGGCCAAAAAGAGTTCCCAAGAACTCTAGCGCCTATTCTAGGCTTTGATAATAGGCAAATCCTTGAAGAGCTTAAGGTTGGTGATGATATAATAAAGAGAATGGAAGAAAGAGAGAATCAAAACAGGATGTTGATAAAAGCAATGATGGATGCTCAAAATCAATCCCAAAATGATTAAATCATTCTTTGATTTACTATTGACCGTTTTAGTTGTAACAATACTAGTTGTAGTTGTATCTACATCTAGTAATCTTCTGTGGCTTAATTCTATGAATATGCCGATTGATTTTAATTTAGTAACTTCTACTTTCTTAAAAGATATAGTCGGTATGAATTTTAACTCTCAGATACCACTCTATCTGCTCATTTCAGTACCCTTAATTCTGTTTTTATTTTGCACAAAAATAATATCCAAAAGATTTTTAACAAACAGAATATTTCCTTATGTTCTCTCCGGAGGAATATCTATGCTCTTATTAATGGTTCTCTTGCCATTCGCCCTTGATAACTTGGAACCTATCTCTGGATCTAGAACAAATATCGGTAAGTTGTGTATGACAATATGCGGTTGCCTCGGTGGGTATTTATATGGTTTTAGACAAATTAGGAATGTTGATAATGAAATTTAAGCAACTTGCGTTAGTTATACTCATATCAATACTATCTCTCTTTCTTCGGTCTGAAGATGTTGATTACAATTACACAATAATTGCTGAAGGACTAGATAGGCCTTGGAGTCTTGCTGTTATCGATGATAAAAATATTATTTTTACAGAGTTATCTGGAAATTTAAGGCAAATAAAAGATGGTAAGTTACTCTCTGCTCCAGTAGCTGGCACGCCTGAAGTACTTTTCAAGGGACAAGGTGGTATGTCCGGTGTTGTTTTGGATCCAGATTTTCAAAAGAATAAAGTTTTGTATTTGGCATTTTCTGCGCGTGATGAAGGTGCTAGGACTAATACATTAAAAGTAATCAAAGCAGTCCTTTCTGATAATGAGCTTAAAGATGTAAATGAAATCTACAGCGCCTTTCCTTCTCGAAATACCGCTCTTCATTATGGAGCTAAAATGGTATTTATGGATGATGGTACTTTACTAATTACTAATGGTGATGGTTTTAACTACCGTGAGAAGGCTCAAACATTGGATAACCATTTTGGAAAAATTGTTAGGATAAATTCAGATGGCTCTTTGCCAGAAGGTAATCCTTTTTCAGATGATCCAAATGCTCTTCCTGAGATCTGGTCTTATGGACATAGAAATCCTCAAGGCATAATAAATTACAAAGGAGAGATTTATGGTTTGGAGCATGGTCCAATGGGTGGAGATGAAATAAATGTAATTAAACCAGGAAATAATTATGGTTGGCCTGCCATAACTTATGGCAAGGATTATAACGGTTCAGTTATTTCTCCATTTACTGAGATGCAAGGTATGGAACAACCTATTAAATACTGGGTACCATCTATAGCACCTTCAGGAATGATGCTTTATGACAAAGACTTATTTCCTGAATGGAAAGGAAGTATATTTGTCTCGTCAATGAAACCTGGAAGCGTTAGAAGATTGGAGCTTAAAGAGAATAAGATTATTCAGGAACATATAATTTTCGATGATTTAAGTAGGATTCGTGATATCGCATTTCTTCCAAATGGTTCAATACTTCTAGCAACTGATGGAAGTGGAGGAGAGATAATACGTGTACAACCAAATTAAGGAAAGAATATGTGGGCAAGGATAATTCCAGGAATCATAGGTTCAATTATGATCTTAACTGCTTTCAATTGGATAATAGACCCATCCTCAGCTGCTGCAGGCTTATCTATGTCTTTATTACAAGGAGAAGGTGGTAATACTCAAATAGGTGATTTCACCTCTTTCTTTTTTACTGCTGGCATCATGGCCATCATAGGTGCTTATAGAAATGAGCATATATGGATATATGCCACTGTGAGCCTTCTGGGTTCAGCGGCTATATTTAGAATTTATGCAGGTCTTATGCACGGAACTGAATTCTTAATGTCAGCAATTTTTTTCGAAATCTTGACTTCAATATTATTAATAATAAGTTTAAAAAAGATTAAATCAGCAAATCAATAAGCTTGTAAGTTTATAAATATCAATACTGGGATGCTGGAAGATCTAACTCTAAAAAGTTGGTTAGTGATTCTTTTAGTTTGTGATAAAGTCACGATAAATTTTAAAAGGAATAACTATGAAATTTAAAGGGACTGATTCTTACATTTCAACTGAAGATCTTAGTATGGCAGTCAATGCTGCAATAGAGCTTGAAAAGCCATTACTAATTAAAGGTGAGCCAGGAACTGGTAAAACTATGCTAGCTGAGCAAGTTGCCGAATCACTCAATATGCCATTAATTGAGTGGCATATAAAATCTACGACGAAAGCTAGACAAGGCCTTTATGAATATGACGCTGTAACTAGACTAAGGGATTCACAACTTGGGGATGAACGAGTAAAAGACATCTCTAACTATATTCAAAAGGGAAAAATGTGGGAGGCTTTTACCTCCGATGAAAGAGCAGTTTTGCTTGTTGATGAAATTGATAAGGCAGATATTGAGTTTCCAAATGACTTGTTACAAGAGATAGATCGTATGGAGTTTTATGTTTATGAGACTAAAGAGACGATTAAAGCTGTTCAAAGGCCTTTAGTAATCATTACCAGTAACAATGAGAAAGAACTTCCTGATGCTTTCCTGAGAAGATGTTTCTTCCACTATATTAACTTCCCTGATAGACCGACAATGGAAAAAATTGTAAAAGTCCATCATCCTAAGGTTAAGAAAAATTTAGTAAAAGATGCCTTAGAAATTTTCTTTGATATAAGAAAAGTTCCAGGAATGAAGAAAAAACCTTCTACTTCTGAGTTAATTGATTGGTTAAAGCTTCTCATGGCTGATGATATCCCTGATGAGATTTTTAAAAATAGAGATCCCTCTAAAGCAATACCACCTTTATATGGTGCACTCGTGAAAAACGAACAAGATGTTCAATTACTTGAAAGATTAGCATTTATGGCTAGAAGGGAAGGTAATACTAGTTCTTAATGTTTATATCTCTTTTTAATACTTTAAAAGCTACTGGAGTACCGTGTTCTTTAAGAGAACTCTTGGACTTAATTGCTGCTGTAGATAAGAGGCTAGCTTTTGCAAACATGAATGAATTTTACTTCTTAAGTAGGGCTATTCTGGTGAAAGATGAAAAGCACTATGACAAATTCGATAGGGCTTTTGATATTTACTTTAAAGGAATTGAAAGCATAGATGATATTTTAGAAATGTTAATTCCAGATGAATGGTTGAAAGCTGAATTTGAAAAGCACCTGACTGAAGAGGAGTTAAAGGAAATTCAGTCCTTAGGTGGACTGGAGAAACTGCTTGAAGAGTTCAAGAAAAAACTCGAAGAACAAGAAGAAAGGCATGAGGGTGGCAATAAACAAATAGGAACCGGAGGCACATCTCCATTCGGAAATTCAGGCGAGAATCCAGAAGGTATCAGAGTAGGTGGTGAGGGAGGAAAAGGAAAAGCAGCTAAAGTTTGGGAAGCCAGAGACTTTAAAAATCTTGATGATGATGTTGAGCTCGGTACTAGAAATATGAAAGTTGCTCTCAGAAGACTCAGAAAATTAATTAGAGATAGTGCTAATGAAGAGTTTGATTTAGATAATACCATTAGTTCAACTGCTAAAAAGGCTGGCCTATTAGATGTTAAGTTTCGTCCTGAAAAAAGAAATGCTGTAAAAGTGCTTGTTTTGTTTGATGTGGGTGGTTCTATGGACCCTCACATTAGAGTTTGTGAAGAATTGTTCTCTGCTGCCAAAACAGAATTTAAAAATTTAGAATATTTCTATTTCCATAACTTTATATATGAGACTGTATGGAAAGATAACAGAAGAAGACAAAATGAAAGAGTTTACACAGAAGACATAATTCATAAGTATTCAGCAGACTATAAAATTATTTTCGTTGGAGATGCAACTATGGCTCCATATGAAATCACTAATCCTGGTGGAAGCATTGAGCACTGGAATGAAGAGGCAGGAGCTCTGTGGATGAAAAGAATGGTAGGTATATATGACAAATTAGTTTGGCTAAATCCTGTACCTAAGGAACATTGGGAATATAGTGCATCTGTTGAACTAACTAGAAGCCTTGTTGAAGATAATATGTTTCCTTTAACTATAAGGGGTCTTGAAGAGAGTATGGCTTATTTGAGTAAGTAACTCATGAAAGCCCTTTCCATCTCTAATTTAAAGAAAGAATATGCTGGAGGCTTACAAGCCTTGAAAGGCATCGATTTAGAAGTCAGTCAAGGTGATTTCTTTGCATTACTCGGACCAAATGGTGCAGGAAAATCAACAACAATAGGAGTTATAAGCTCGCTAGTTACTAAAACCTCAGGCCAAGTAAAAATTCTAGATATTGATATTGATGAAAGCCACTCCTTAGCAAAAAAGAAACTCGGTGTAGTAGGCCAAGAAGTTAATTTTAATCAATTCGAAAAAGTCGGCGATATAATTAGGAATCAAGCCGGTTATCATGGGTTGAGTTTTAAAGAAGCTAGAGAAAATGCCAAGTACTATATGCAGAAGCTCGATATATGGGATAAACGTAATGAGCAAGCCAGAAAACTATCTGGTGGTATGAAAAGAAGGGTGATGGTTGCGAAAGCCTTAGTAAACAACCCTGAACTTTTAATATTAGATGAACCAACTGCTGGAGTGGATATTGAGCTTCGTCGATCACTTTGGGATTTTCTAACTGAAATCAATAATGAAGGAACTACCATAATTTTAACTACACATTATCTTGAAGAAGCTGAGAGATTATGCAGGAACATAGCGATAATAGATTCAGGAGAAATTGTTGAAAATACAAGCATGCAAGAACTTTTAACGCGTCTGGAAGAAGAAACATTTGTCTTTGATCTTAAAAATCCTCTACAAACATTACCTGATAATCTTGGGTACCAAGCTGTTTTAGAAAACCCACAAAAACTTAAAGTAACTATTGGAAAAGGCCAAGGTCTTAATACTATTTTTGAAGTTTTATCTAATTCTGGAATTCAAATATCGAGTATGAGGAACGATACAGGTCGTTTAGAAGAATTATTCATGGGGTTAGTTGATTCAAACTTAAATGGAGGTGAAAGATGACTCCATTAGAGCAGTATAGAGCACTACTGACAATTTTGTATAAAGAGATCCATAGGTTTATGAGGATTTGGACACAAACCCTTATTCCACCAGCAATCATGATTATGCTTTATTTTGTCATTTTCGGAACGCTCATCGGTAAAAGAATTGGACAAATGGGAGGCTTCGACTATATGCAATTTATGATCCCAGGCTTAATTATGATGTCGGTCATAAGCAATTCTTATTCCAATGTTGTTTCTTCTTTTTTTGGTCAAAAGTTTGCAAGAAGTATCGAGGAGTTATTAATTACTCCATTACCTCACTATTTAATTTTACTTGGTTGGGTTCTTGGTGGAGTTGCTAGAGGACTTCTTGTTGGAGCAATAGTCACGATTGTATCACTGTGGTTTTACGATTTATCAGTAAATAACTGGAGTTTGAGTATATTTGTAGTGATTTCCACATCTATTCTGTTTTCATTAGGAGGGTTTTTGAACGCTCTTTTCGCAGAATCGTTTGATGACATATCAATTATTCCAACCTTTATAATGCAACCTCTGATCTATCTTGGCGGAGTTTTCTACTCCATTCAATTATTACCCTCTTTCTGGCAGACAGTTTCACTAGCTAATCCAATTCTTTATATGATTAATGCTTTTAGATATTCTATTTTAGGCGCTTCAGATTTGGAGGCTCTCGGATTTTCAATTAACTATGCAATTTTCATGATTATTGGATTTATAGTTCTTTTCGCTTCTATTTGTTTGTGGTTCCTTCATAAAGGACGAGGTATAAGATCTTAGAGAATGGAAAATACAATCCTAGGTCAAGATTCAATTATTCCTTTGCAGTATGATCCTGCAATCCTGTCTCCAATAAACAGATTGGATTCAAGAATAAAAAATGGCTTAAATGAATTTTCTGATTTTCATGGTAGAGATTTTTGGACTTCCTATGAAACTTCATGGCTGAATGATTTCGGGATTCCTCAAAATAAGATTCTCAATATCTCTTATGATTGCAACTCAAAATTTTTTGTGGAGTCAAAATCTTTTAAGTTATATTTATATTCTCTTAATAACAAAAAATTTAAATCTATAGATTCTCTAAAGGATCTAATCAAAGATGATTTAGAGAAAGCATTGAAGACTGATGTTAATGTTGATTTAGACATGTTACCAAGATCAATCACAGACAGCTCAACTTCAATAGATGAAGAATATCTAGACAAGATAGATTCTTATCCAAATTCTCAGGTAATCCAACCAGGTGAAAAGGAATACACTTGCGAACATCTGTCTTGTAGTCTTTTCAGAAGTCTATGTCCTGTTACCTCGCAGCCTGACTGGGCGACGATACATATTTCCTATAATGGAAACTCTATTCAACATGATGGACTTCTTCGTTATCTTCTTTCTTACCGAAATCATCAGGGATTCCATGAGGAATGTGTAGAAAGAATTTTTACAGACTTATTGAAAAGGTGTAGATTAAAAGAACTTTCAGTAAGAGCAAATTTCCTTAGAAGAGGTGGAATTGAAATCAATCCAATCAGAACTACACCAAATTATGATATCGAAATCACAAGAGATATTAGACAATAATATTTTTAATCAATGAAAGATTCAGAGAGTAAAAGATTAAAAGAATTGGAAGTAAGGGCAACCTTTCAGGAAGATACAATAGAAAAGCTTAGTAAAGAATTAAGCATTCAACAGAAAGAGATTATTTTATTAAAAGAAGAATTAAAGTCTTTAAAAGAATCTCACGAGAAGAATATCATTGAAGATACAGGTGAAAGACCCCCTCATTACTGATAAACAACTTGTTATTCAGACATTTTTAAAAAAACACTATAATGCCGCAACAAAAAAAGGAGAGATGGCAGAGTGGTCGAATGCGCACGCTTGGAAAGCGTGTAAGGTGTCAAAGCCTTCGAGGGTTCGAATCCCTCTCTCTCCGCCACCATTCAGTTATCTGAATGAGAGTGCAGATTTATATAGCAAAAAAGAATGGAAAAGGTAATAGGGTTATCCGTTAATAGAGTTGATATACTTAAGGTAATAGAGACTCAACAGTCCTATGACAAACTATCCGCTAAGTAAAAGGAGAAAAATATGAATGATCTTAAAAATAAAACTTTATTTGTTTCAGGGGCGAGCAGGGGTATAGGCCTCGCAATTGCTAAAAGAGCTGCCAAGGATGGAGCAAATATTATTTTAGCTGCAAAAACAGCTGAGCCTCATCCTAAGCTCCCAGGTACTATTTATACCGCTGCAGATGAAATTATCGAAGAAGGTGGTCAGGCATTACCTGTAATTTGCGACATACGAGATGAAGAAAACGTAAGAGATGCAGTAAATAAAGGTTTAGATCATTTCGGTGGCATTGATATTTGCGTAAACAATGCGTCTGCAATTCAACTGACTGGTACTCTTCAAACTGATATGAAAAGGTATGATTTAATGAATCAAATAAATGCCAGAGGCACTTTTTTGGTCAGTAAAGTCTGCCTTCCTCATCTGCTAAAGTCTGATAATCCTCATATTCTAAATTTGTCACCCCCTCTGGATATGGATCCAAAATGGTTTGGTCCGCATGTTGCGTATACGATGGCTAAATTTGGAATGAGTCTTTGCGTTCTTGGTATGGCAGAGGAATTTAAAGAAGATGGGGTTGCTGTAAATGCCCTGTGGCCCAGGACTGCTGTTGCGACTGCAGCTATAAAAAATGCGTTAGGAGGAGACAGTATTATGAATATATCAAGATCTCCAGAGATAATGGCAGATGCAGCTTATGTAATATTAACTAAAGATTCTAAGGAATTTACAGGGAATTTCTGTATTGATGATAATTTGCTTGCTGATAATGGAGTGACTGATTTCTCCCAGTATGCCGAAGTTCCTTTTTCAGAATTGGCACCAGACTTTTTTGTTCCTGATGATATTGAACCACCCGAAGCTGCAAAAAATAGTTAATGAAAAGATTCTTTCTTACAGTTTTTGTTTTCTATCTACCTATTTTTTTAGCTTCAGATGAAAAAAAAATTGAAGACTGTACTCTGATAGCAAACGACAGAGAAAGACTATCTTGTTTTGATAGCTTCTTTAAAACTGATAAGAAATTAATACTTGTCGATCAGGAAGACATAGTTCTCTTTCAAGAGAAGATCGAAGATGCTGATGGAGATGATGATAAGGTAATAGTTAAAGCACCACGATCCGTTATAAATGACAATCTCGTCCTAGTAGGAGTGAGACTGTCTGGAAGAGACTATTTATTTGAGTTGAATGATAAGTCTGTTTGGAAAAATATAGAAACTATTAGAAAAAAGGATATTCCTAGGCCGGGAGATAAAGTTATTCTTGAAACTGGTTTGTTTGGATCCATGTTTTTAAAAATAAAAGGTGAAAAAAATAAAATTCGAATAAAAAAAGTAAGAAATCCATGAACAAGATAAAAGAAAAAAGGGAGTTTGAAGCTTCTCCAGAGAGTATTTGGAATATAGTGAGTAATATCTCTAGAAGTGACTGGGTGCCAGGAGTTGAGAGTATTGAACTTGAAGGCAATAAGAGGATCTTCAAGATGACAGGTATGGGCAGACTAGTTGAAGAAATAATAGAATGCGATGATGAGAATATGGAGCTTACCTATTCTGCGATAGAGACTATGATTCCTATTCAACACCATCTAGCAAAAATTAAATTGTTAGAAATGGAAGGTAATACGATTTTTGAATGGACTACCGAGATTGATCCTCCTGAATTTTCTGAGCCTATAAGACAAGGTATGCTTTCATCTCTTGACCAACTCGAAAAAGTACTAAAAAACGCTTAAAAAACCTTTTTCTTATCATGCATAACTGATAAGGTTCTTACACATACATAGATTACTGGGGAGGGTTTATGTTAGTACTAAGCAGGAAGGCTGAAGAGTCAATGTACATCGGGGATAATATCAAAATTACGGTTTTAGATATCAGAGGAGGGCAAGTAAGGATAGGTATTACTGCTCCTGATGATATTAAGATTCATCGAGAGGAAGTATACAATCGTATCTCAAGTGAAAATTAGATAGCGAATGAAGTTATCTAAATAGGAGTTATAATCTATTCTAGGGGCTGTAGCTCATTTGGATAGAGTGTCTGGCTACGAACTAGAAGGTAGCAGGTTCGAATCCTGCCAGCCCCGCCACAAAAAACATTGAATGAGGATATAAAAATGAATGCAGTAGATAAATGGCATGATGTAATGAAAAGCGGCGGCTCAGGAGCAGAAGATAAACTAGATGAGCTTCTTCACGAAGATGTTATATTTTATTCACCAGTAGTATTTACACCCCAAAGAGGAAAAGAAATTACGAAATTATATTTGTCAGCTGCCTCTGGCGTATTTACTTCTGAAAAAACAAATAAAGATTCAAATAAAAAGAACTCTAAGTTTAAGTATGTGAAAGAGATTATTAGCGGTAATTCTGCGTGTTTAGAATTTGAAACTGAAATGAATGGAATCTACGTTAATGGAATTGATCTCATTACCTGGGATCAAGACAACAAAATTATTGAATTTAAAGTAATAGTTAGACCCCTTCAGGCAGTCAATACGCTACATGCAATGATGGGTAAAATGCTAGATAAATTAAAGTCAGAGTAATTTTGAGAGTCTTTCTTTCATATGGAGTACATCTTTTTACTGTATCTGGTGTTTTCTTTAGCTTTTTAGCTCTGATTGCATCAATTGAAAGAAATTTACCTTTAGTTTTTTTCTATCTAGCAATAGCACTCTTTATAGATGGAGTAGATGGGTCTTTAGCCAGAAGGGTCGATGTAAAAAAATATACACCAAACATAAACGGCGAAAATTTAGATAATATCATCGACTATCTAAATTATGTTTTTCTACCTGCTTTTGTAATTTATTGGCTTGATTTAGTTCCTGAAGGAATGGCTTTAATATCTATAGCTAGTATTCTCATAGTATCTTGTTACACATTTGCGAATAATAATATCAAAACTTCTGATTTCTATTTCTCCGGCTTTCCTGCACTTTGGAATGTTGTAATCCTCTACTTTTATATATTAGACACTGATCCTTTTACCAATCTTTTGGTTATCTTTGCCTTGTCCTTTCTTACTTTTATTCCTTTTAAGTACAGTCATCCATTTAGGGTAAAAGAGTTTAGAAAATCAACTTTATCCGTTTTGATGATATGGATGATAACAACGGTGCTTTTGTTGTATTTTGATCATTTAGAAGAAACGCTTTTAAAAATATCTTTTTTAATTTGGTCATTAACAAATGTATATTTTATCTTTTTAACAATTTTAAGAAGCTTAAAGAGCTAGTTGTTTTTTTAAAAAGAAAAAATTTAATTTTTTATTTTTCTCGAAACCATTTTGTAATAATGGTTTTATTACCTTTGAGAACAGGATGTGCTTGATGCGTGGTATTGCCGTTAAGCGTCTTATCCTCATTAAGATTATTCCATATAAGTGCCTTTCCGACTTCGGGTGAAAACATTCTATTTAATTTAGGGAATTCTGTTTCACCACCTTCAAGAACACTATTTAAATAGATCATAAAGGTATATGTTCTTTGACCTCTGCCTTTATCATGCAATAGAAGTTGATCTGCATCGAAGTAATCGGTATGTTCTTTGAATTCTTGACCCTCAAGGTAATGTTGACCTTGAAGTATTTCACCATGAGAAATATCTATGCCAATAAAATTGCATATTTTTTTATCAATATCATTAATAAAGGAAGAATCTCTGTAGCCTAAATCACAGGTACTACTTGTTCTAAAGGTAGGATCATATTCACCAGAACTTGCAATTGTTGAAGGTCTAAGTTTACTTGTAATTTCAAAAATTAATCTCTGGCAATCCTCTTTTGAAAGAAAGTTTTCAACCTCATAAATCTCTGCAGGTACATGTTGGATATTATCTACTGGTATTATTTTGTTTGGGTAATATTTTTGTTGAATTACAGGAGCTTCCTTTACCTGAACTAAATCATCAATGCCAAGCTCTAAACCTAGAGCCATTTTACATTGAGAAATGTCAAAACCTTCGCATAGTAGAGTCTCTAATAGCTCATTTTCATTACTATCTTTTTTGATATTTTTAAATATCCAGTCTAATTTCTCTTGCGTTAAGTCTTTCTGCATTAACTATAGATTAGGCTTTATAAGATATTTTTCTCCGGTAGCTTGTTTTGTATAAGAAATAATACTTTCTCTACTCAGTGCTCCTTCTAAGGAAATAATATTAGAGTATTTACTTTCAAAAGTAGTGTGAATTTCATCAGCTACTTTTTTGCGTAATTCTCCAAACTTTTCGGGCCCAATTCTGCCTATAAAAGGTGTGAGTAACCAACCGCCTAATCCCCAAGAAAACCCAAAAGAACGCGTAAGTGTAGTCGGATTTCTATCAAGTCCACCATATATATACACCTGTTTAAATTTATCTGATCCATATCTGCTATATTCAGTTGCAGTTTTATTTGCAGCAACTTCCATCGCAGTTAATATTTGACTAGATAGTTTTCCACCTCCGGTCGCATCAAAACCTAAAGTAGATCCTGACTGAACAAGAGCTTCCACAAGATCATCCATAAAGCTGTCCAAACTTGAATTGCAGATATAATTTGCTCCAAGGGATTTAAGCATATCCACATGTTCTTCTTTTCTAACTACATTCACCAAAGGAATATCTTCCGATAAGCAAATTTTGATTAACATTTGTCCTAAATTAGATGCTGCTGCTGTATGAACAAGGCCGGTATGATTCTCCATTCTCATAGTCTCTACCATCCCCAGAGCAGTTAATGGATTAACAAAACAAGATGCAGCTTGTTCTGGAGTAGTCCCGTCATTCATCTCCAAGCAACTTGCTGCTGGAACACATCTATATTCAGAATACATTGCGCCTCCAGCTAGACCTACAGTTTTTCCTATCAAATGTTCTGCCCCTTTACCTGCAGATTCAACTATTCCAGCGCCTTCATTACCAACAGGCAAGTTTTGATTAAATCTTGCTGCAACAGATCTAATTAATCCATCTGGAACTTTCATTTCTATCACTGAACCTTTTTCTACTTCTTTTAGTGAAGATACATCTGCTGGTCCAACCAAGAGACCAAGATCCGATGGATTTATTGGTGTTGCTAGAACTTTAATCAGCACCTCACCATCACCAGGCTCAGGCACATTTACTTCATCTAAAGATATAGTAAGCAAACCTTCCTTGGAGATTTTAGACTTGATTTGTTTGGATACTGTCATGATTTATTTAATTAAGGCTAGTAACTTGATAGCTTTCAACCAATTTTCCATATTTCTCTTCATCAAACCATTCCATTTGTTTCTCTTGCCATTCGGTATCACTCTCTAAAGATGAAAGAGACTTTGCTTGAGCTTCTTCTGAAGTTGATAACATAACAAATTGATAGTAATTTTTACTACCCAATCCATGCTGCCATAGATCAATAAGAAAGCCATGTTTTTCAAAAATAGTTTTTGCCTCTTCTAGAGCCTCCAATGTTTCAGCTGCTTTACCTTTCTTTGGATCCCATATCCATACCTGAACTATGTAATCTCCGGGATCGATATCATCTAAGGAAGTCATTTGGTAACTTCTTACTGGTTCGAGGATTTCTTGGCTATTAAATTTTTCGAGGTAAGGTGTCCAAGCTTCAGCAGTATATGCTTTAGCCCTATCTTCATATGTGTTGAAGAAGTCAACCCATAAGAACATTTTTTCTGCTCCTCTACCGATATTTTGTTGATGCACAATCACCAGTTGGTCATTTGCAAGACCAATATCTCTTCCTTCTCTCATCAATTCTGCAGCTTCGGTTAATTTGCCTGGTTTGGCTTTATAGAAATAAGCATCAGCATAACCAGCAGAATATGTAGTTGAAAGAAAACCTATGCATAAAACTGCAACATAATATTTTAGTGACTTCATAAAAACTCCAATTTTTTTTCGATTATAAGATAACAGACAATGGTGTCTTCATGAAGTTTTTTAAAAGTCTTCTTTACACACAGCACCATGAGAGTAAGGTAACACGAGGAGAAAATTTATGAAAAAAATAGTAACAATTCTAGTTTTATCATTACCGCTCACAATCTTTTCATCTACATTAGTAATTCTCGAATGTGAATTAATAGAGAATGGAACAATGGAAGACGTGAAAAGAATTAATTCAGCATGGGTTAAGAGTGTAAATGAACTGAATGATAAACAGGTAAGTAGTCAAGTTTTGGAGGCAGTGTTGTCAGAAAATATGGAAGGTTTTATGTATATAGATACTTACGAAGATTCCATACATTGGGGACAAATTAGATATGAAATAAAAAATGGCTCTATCCAAGATATTGACGAACAATTTGATGCAGTTTCTAAGTGTACCGCAGGTAAAATGTATGAAGCTGAACAAAGCTAATCATTCAAGACATTACAGAGTTTAGCAGGTTCATATGTAGAATACATTCATAGATTTTATGTATAATGCATGCCCTTTTGCGGGTATCGTATAATGGCTTATTACCTCAGCCTTCCAAGCTGATGATGTCGGTTCGATTCCGACTACCCGCTCCAACTAAAGGTTTTATTAGATGAATGTAACAATAGATATAAGTATGTATCCAAATAGGGAGGAATTTGTTGAACCAATAAAAGGATTTATTGAGATTATAAATACTTTCCCAGAAATAAAGATAAAGACTTTTCCAACCAGTACTGTCATCCAAGGAGAATATGCCTACACAATGAAAGCTGCACAGGATGCGATATCTGAGGCTCATGTAAAATATGACAAAGCCGTTTACGTAATGAAAATAATACCAGGCTACGAAGCCTTATAGAATTTCTTTGCTTTAAGTTCTTCTAGTTAGCAACTTGTTTAGGTTGAGTATTCCAAATATAAACTAAAGAGTAGAACCAAAATCCATTGAGTAAAGGTTCTACAATGGCATCCACAACAGCTTTGTCTAGAGCGAAACCAAGTAATAAGAAGCTCCAAGATGTAGCGATAGTAAAATGTCCAATCGTATAAATAACAGCTAATGTGCTTGTCTTAAGTTTTTTGTGAGCATATTTGTGGAGAAGATAGAACCAAAATCCATTGATGATCGGTTCTAAGATAGCATCAGCAGACGCAACTAGAAAGCTCGCATTAAATATTAAAGTAGCACAAACCCAAGCAATGAAGACATGTCCGACAGTGTACAAAATTGAAAGACCGAAGCTACTTAGCGAATGGATTAGTGAGTTAATCCTACTAACTTCTATTAAGAACCTATTCAAAATTTATCCCTTTTTTGTTTATTGTTTACGATTAATTTAATTAATATAACTCTAACAAGAATTAAAAAAATATCACTACCTACTTTAACCTTTTTACATGATTTGATTCCAAAGTTCCAATTCCTCAATTCTTAGGTAACTATTAATCTTCTTCACTTCTTGAAGAGTTGCATATTCTTTGGGACCATAATTATGTCCAGGGTAGATGATTGTTTCATCAGGAAGTTTAGAAAGTTTACGGAGACTATGGAACATATCTTCAGAGTTTGCACCAGGTAAATCAACCCTCCCACATCCTTGAACAAATAGGGTATCACCTGAGATAAGAGTATTATTTACTTTGAAGCACTGAGACCCAGGTGTATGTCCTGGAGTATGAATAAACTCTATATCATTATCTCCAATCTTAAAATGATCTCCTGAATCTACTATATTCATATCTATCTTAGATAAACCAGTAACTTTTTTGAGGCCATCAACCTCATGTTTATTGACAAAAGTTTTTACAGGTTCTTTTTCTAATACTTCAGCAAGACCCTCAATTGAGTGTCCTCCCATACTTCCACCTACATGATCTGGGTGACAATGAGTTACTAAAACACACGAAAGTTTTAGATCTCTTGCTTGAATATGGTTAAGTAAACCTTCAACATCCCAGGCAGGATCAATTAAAGCCACTTCTCGAGTTTTTTTGGAACCTAACAAATAAATAAAGTTTTCCATTGGACCTATAAGTATTTGCTCAATATATAAATCATCATTAATCATATTAACTTTCCTCTTTAAAAGTTTCTTCAAGGACTATCTTATCCTCTTTGTACTTTATTCCTGCTAGATAATAACAAGGAATGGATACAATACTAATGATTGAAAAAATTACCAGCATTAAAGTATAGGGCTCAGAGTAGCCAGAAGATCTGAGAATATCTGCACATAATCCTCCTCCTAGCGAGCCAATGGTTAATCCAATTAGATTTAGTGTAAGGATATAAAATGATACGACTGTTGCTTTAATATTATCAGGAACTAGTTCTTGTACGGTAGAAAAAGTAGGCCCGAAGAAACATCCTAATTGAAAATATCCTATGATGATTCCAATCCAAAATACTGAGGTTCCTGGTTCCACAAATCTGTAGAATATTCCAATAGGTAAAGTAAGTAGTGCTAGCCAGAATAAAAACATAGGTCGTCCTTGGTTGGTATTCTCTTGCCACCAATCACTCAATATTCCACCTATTAAATTTCCTGATAGACCTGCAAATACACCTATCCAGCCAACAAGCTGAGCTATCTCAGATCTTTCATATCCTCTTTCCTGAACTAACCAAAGTTGTTCAAAACCGGAAGCTCCAAGCACTATATGATAAAAAACACCTGCTACTATTGTAAATCTTAAAGCAGATGAAGTTTTAAGAGCTTTTATTAGTGTCTTTACAATATTTGCAGTACTTTCCTTAGACAAAGTAGGGCTCTTATTATCCGGTGTATTACTTTGTCTTTTTCTATCTTTAAAGAGTAGTGCACATAGACCTAATATGAGTCCAATGCCACCTAACATATAAAAACAATTTCTCCATCCTAAGGATTCACCAAGATAACCAGCAATTAAAAGACTTACCCCTACACCAATTGGGACACCCATATAATAAAATCCTGCAGCAAAACCCATTTTTTTTGATGGAAATGAGTCTGATAAAAGAGACATAGATGTTGGAGTTAGAATTGACTCACCCACACCAATGAACATTCTTGGAAGTGCCATTGATACGAAACCTTTAGCTGCACCTGTGAGGGCAGTAAAAATACTCCATAAAACTACACCAAATGCTATGAGTTTTGGTCTATTCACCATATCTGCAAGAACACCCATAAACAGACCTGCAATAGAATAAAAAACAATAAAAGGAACGGTTGTTAAGAATCCGTATTGTGTATCCGTGAGGCCCAAGTCAGGTACAATAAAATTAGCAAAGCTGGCAATAAGTTGTCGATCTACAAAATTAAGAAGATTGAGAAGTGTTAGGAAGAATAAAAGCCTATATGCGTTCATAGGAACCCCTTTTTCCAAAGATCATATCATAGAGATTACATTTAATAATATTTGAAAAAATCTAATTCTAAGTGTTATAGTTAAGTAACACACTTGGGGTGTTTCAATGAAAATAAAAAGAGATTGGTCAAATTCAGATATGAGGTCAGTAATGCGAGGAGAGGCCATGCATTATTTTTCAGGTGGCCAACATTATTATGTTTCAAAAGATTGGTATGTCTGGTTTCTGGGCAATTCCACAAGGTACTCTATTTTTCATACCTTCCTTTGGAAGTACGGAAATGGCGAAATGGTAAGTTATACAGACTTAACTAGAACGGAAAAGATTGGATCTCAAAGACTAAAAATAGACTCTATCAAAGCTACAATAAGAGAGGGATTAAATCTAGGTTATATACAAGCATTTAAATCTGAAAAGGACAGAAGGGTAACTATGTACTCTTTCGACGATTCTATCTTACAAGAAGTAACAGATTATTGTTTTATGATGAGACGGAATCGTATGTGGGAGTCGGCATCATTTATCAGTCAAGGATCTACAGCAACTATCAATAAAGAACTTGCTAATGCAGGAATGAAAAAAGAGTGGTTTGATTCGATAAACAGCTTCATTTCTCTTTTGGCTGGAACAGCTAAAGCTGTTTTTGGCCAGGAACAGCTTCCGAATGTAATTGCTATAGATAAAAATAAAAATAAAAGCTAAGAAATTAGCTGTAACTTTTAGTCTTTATAAATCTTGTAGATATGCAAATTCTCTATAAATTACCCTTGTTACATGGATGTAACTTGAGTGGGCTCATTTTCTAGATTTCACCCATCCCTTCCCAGGATATAGTCTTTATTTTGGGTCCACTTTTTTAATTAAGAATTCTCATTGAACATAGCAGTTCTGCCGCCATCGACTACGATATCTTGGCAACTAACAAAACTTCCTGCATCACTAGCCAGATAGAGTGCAGCTTCTGCTATATCTGATGCTAGACCTGATCTTTTCAAAGGTACTGCTTGAGCAAGGTTACCTTCGAGTTTTTTTAATTTTCTTTCATTCTCTTCAGCGCTGAGTGTATTAGACACTCCTGAACCACCCCAGAATATTGGAGTCGCAATAGCTCCAGGTGATATCGCATTTACTCTAATATTGTCTTTCCCAAGTTCAACTCCAGACATTTTTGTAAAATGAGTAACACCTGCTTTTAAAGCAGAATAAAGCGGATCCCCTTGTCTATATCTAATTCCCGCAATACTAGAATTATTGATAATGCAACCTCCACCATTTTTTCTCATGGGACCGATAGCGTATCTGGTACCAAGAATGACGCTAGCCAGAAGCAAATGAACCCCATAATCAATATCCTTTTGAGTGACATTTTCAAGGCCAGCGCCAACAGGCCCACCAGCATTATTAAATAGAATATCCAACTTACCTAAGTTATCAGTTGTAAAAGAAATTGCCTTTTTTATATCCTCTTCTTTTGTTATATCTGATAAGCAGTAAGAGGCATTTTCACCCAATTCTTCTGCTAATTTTGATCCTTTTTCTTCAGACCTACCTGAAATAACAACTTGTGCACCTTCTTTAATAAACAATCTAGCTGTCTCTGCTCCAATGCCACTAGTTCCACCTGTAATAAGCGCTACTTTATTTTCTAGTCGAGACATATTAATTTTCTCCTTTTAAACATCTATATGTTTCGTTTATGAGTTCTAGAGATCTTCCATCGGCTGCAAAATTATTTTTCATATTATTCATGACATAAGAAATTCCAATTTTGTTGATAGGATCTCCAAATCCACACGATCCCCCCCATCCAGAATGGCCAAAAGAACTTTCCTCTGGCCCATATATTACTTTATGCATATTCATAATAAATCCTGAACCCCATCTTGTAACAACATCTAAAACTAAATCTCTATTAGTAATTCTATCCTTTGTCATGGTTTCAATTGTTGCATCTTTAAGAATTTTTTTTGATTCTTCATCAGTAACAACTAAGCTATAAAGCTTAGCAATACCAGAAGCGCAACCCTGACCATTGGCCGACGGTATTTCTGCAGCTCTCCATTCTCTTGTATTTTGATGTTTAAGCAGATTAGGACCTCTTCCAGTTGCAATTTGAGCTTCATTCGGATGATTATTTGATTCATTATTCTCCTTTGCGAATGGAACCATTTCGGCGACTCTATATTCTTCTACTTCAGGAAGACCGATATAGAAATCAATATTTTTTGGATCACCTATCTCACTTCTAAAATAATTGCCTAAAGATTTTCCAGAGACTCTTAACATTAACTCAGACGTTAGCCATCCGTAAGTCATGGAATGATATCCTGAAGCTGTTCCTGGCTCCCAAAGTGGTTTCATTAGAGCAAGTTCATTAGCCATTATTTTTTGATCGTAATAGTCTTCAGCTTTTGTTGCCATGGACCCACAAATACCAGCTTGATGAGATAGAAGCATACCTACAGTGATGTCTTCTTTTCCGTTGCAGCCAAACTCAGGCCAGTATTCACAAACTTTCTCCTCGTAATCTATTAAGTCATTTTCGTAGGCATGAGCTAGAGTTATAGCAGCAACACCTTTAGTGGTTGACCATACGTTAGCTAAGGTATTTTGTTCCCATTCCTTTTCTTTCTCTTTGCTTGAGAAGCCTCCCCATATATCAATTATTGGCTCCCCATCTTTATAAACTGCAAAAGAAGATCCTATCTCTCTATCTGTGTTATGTAACTCATCAAACAATTCTTTTACTTTTAAAAATTTATCTTCACATGTTCCCTTTACGTTCATTTTTTTCCTTTTATTATTTAAAAACAATAATTTACAGAATTTTCTTAAATTTTAAAATTTTATCTAAATCCTTTAAATCATTCCGTATATCTGAAATTATAATAAAACCATATTTTTTAAACTCTATTTGATCATTTTTGATATTTATATTTGATGAAATATTACTATCAACACTTATGTCACCTTTATCAATTAGGTAAGCATTCTCACTCAAATTAAATATACAAAGTGTTTTTGTATCTTGATTCTCTCTATTGAATATAAGTAAGTCCTCGTGTTCATTCAAGAAATTATGCTTTCCTGCTAACAAAGCTGGGTCGGATTTTCTGAAAAAAATAAATTGTTTATAAAAATTTAAGATTGAGTTTGATTCATTTTTCTGAAGACTTACCGATCTATTTTTCTGTTTTTCTTTTACTGGTAACCATGGAGACTTATTACTAAAACCTGCATTGATCTTTTGGTGATCCCATGTCATTGGTGTTCTGCACCCATCCCTCCCTTTATTTTTTGGCCAAAATCTGATTCCTGGAGGATCAGTTAATTCATCAAATTCTAATTCTGTTTCTACTTGACCGAGTTCCTCACCCTGATATAAACATGGAGTTCCCGGCAGTGAAAGGAGCAGGGCACAACTTAACTTTGCAAAACTATCACTTTCATTTTTATCCCATCTAGAAAGATGTCTTATGACGTCATGATTTGAAAAACTCCAACAAGGCCAACTGTCAGAACCCTCATTAAAAAATTCTTTGATGGTGTCTCTAAAGAATGGAGCTGAAAACTCTTTACCAAGAAGCTTAAAGCTGTAAGCCATATGAATCCTTGACTCTTTGGTATATTCCTTCATTAATTTGATCGCTCTATGTGAATCGCCAATCTCACCAATAGAAGCTTTCTCTGGATAACAATTTAATAAATTTCTAAATTTATTTAAAAATACTAAGTTCTCATCTTGATTAATAGCAAATAATTGATTTTGCATATAATAAGGATTAACCGGGGGGCTCTTGAAAGACAAAGGACTCTTCGGATTATCCCTCAATTCCTGATCATGAAAGTAATAATTAACTGTATCAAGCCTAAAACCATCTACACCTTTTTTTAGCCAAAATTCAACTTCTCCTAATAAGAAATCTTGAACCTCTTCATTGTGAAAATTAAAGTCAGGTTGGCTAGGCAGGAAGTTATGAAGATAGTATTGTCCTCTAAGAGGTTCCCATTCCCATGCAGAGCCACCAAAGACAGATAACCAATTATTAGGCGGAGATCCGTCATCATTTGCATCAGCCCATACATACCAGTCTGATTTTCTCGAAGATTTACTGCTTTTACTATCTATAAAAGCTTCATGCTTGTCTGAGCTATGCGAAAGAACTTGATCAATGATGACTCTTATATTTTTTTTATGTGCCTCTTCAAGTAATTCATCAAAGTCATCCATATCACCAAACAAAGGGTCTACTTGAACATAGTTACTGACGTCATATCCCATATCCTTCATAGGCGACATGAAAAAAGGTGATAGCCAGATAGCATCGATACCTAGACTCGAAATATAATTTATTTTTTTTGTTATGCCTTTGAGGTCACCGACGCCATTATTAGATGTGTCTAAATATGACCTAGGATAAATTTGATAGATAATTGCGTTTTTCCACCATTCATTCATTTTTTGATTTCAGCCAGTTTATAAGATTCTCTTCAAATGGTTTGATAACTTTATATGTTTTCATATCTTGCTCAAGATTTCGAATTGCTTGAATTAGATCAGAAATAGCTTTTTTATTATTAATTATGTCAGTTATAGGGTTAACGTGAACTCTTACCGCGAATAAAACTGCTCTTGAATAATCTAACCGTCTAATCGTTTGCCTTTCAACTCTTAAGAAAAGTTTGTCTGGTTGAGTGTTTTTGATTTCTACTAAACTCTTATTACCTACCGGTTGAAAAAGTTCAGGACTATCAAATATAGACCAATTATACCTTTCAAAGATTTTCTGATCTGGCAACTTAGTAAATATGGTATTAACTCTTGAATCTATTTTATCTTTGTAACCAGGAACAGATCGATGAAGTTCTGAAAGAGATTGTTGAAATTTTTCTTTTAATGACCATCTAGTCGGCGCGCAAAGTGAAGCTGAATCAAGATAAAAGATATTTTCTTTTGGCTTCATGATGATCAGATCCTCTTGAATAAGAAGTGATGCCAATTCTAAAGGGTCTTGAAAATCATCATAATAATAAAGACGATTATTCCTTTTGGATTCGACGGAATCCGTCTTTAGTTCATATGAATCATTATGATGATTCTTAAGATGCTCTAACACGAGATCTAAAGCCTCTTTTTGAGTATCTTGCGAATCATGAGAAGTTACTAAAACTTCGTCTTTTTTTTCTGAGTATAATTTTTCTTTTAGAGCAATTTCTTCCGAAAAAAGATGATCTATTTCTAACCAAGAACTATCTTCGATCGGCCTTAAACCAATATCAACCCCACCTTTTCCATCCTTGAAGGGCAGGTGGACTGGGTTATTCAAGATTAATTCAATCCTCTTTTTTTCAGAAGTGGTTCTATTTCGGGCTCCTTGCCTCTAAATCTAACATACTGAGTCATTAGATCGTCTGTGTTACCCGCTGAATAGACGTATTTTTTAAGTCTATCAGCAGTTTCTTTATCAAATAGTCCTTTGTCTTTAAAAGCTTCAAAAGCATCAGCTTCGAGTACCTCTGTCCATAAGTAACTGTAATATCCTGATGAATATCCGCCTGCAAATATGTGACCAAAATAAGTACTTCTATATCTCGTTTCAATTTCATCAATTAAACCTAGATCCTCTAAAGCCTGATCTTCAAATTTATCTATATTTGTGATTGGATTTTTATCTGTGTGGTAAGCCATGTCCAAATGAGCTGCAGCCACATATTCTGTTATTGCGAAACCTTCATTGAATGTTCCGGCATCGGATATCTTGTCTAGCAATTCATCAGAAATGACCTCACCTGTTTGATAATGTTTTGCAAAAGTTTTGATTACTTCTGGTTCTCTTGCCCAGTTTTCCATCATTTGTGATGGAAATTCGACATAGTCTCTGGTTACGGAAGTTCCGGATAGACTTGGATATTGAGCGTTTGATAGAAGGCCATGTAGCCCATGACCAAATTCATGAAACAAAGTCTCGACTTGTTCAAAGGATAGAAGAGAAACGCCATCAGCATTTTCTGGAGGAAAATTACATACATTTATAACAATGGGTATTACATCTCCGTCAAACTTACTTTGACTTCTAAAAGTACTCATCCATGCACCACCACTTTTGTTTGGCCTCAGTGTAAAGTCTGTATAAAAAATACCCATCACTTTATTGTCAGAGTCCTCTACAACAAATGAACGAATATTATCGCGGTATTTTGGCAAGTCATTTCTTTCACTAAAAGTTATACCAAACAATTTATTCGCAACATCAAAAGCACCCTCTAAGACCTTTTCTTCACTGAAGTATGGCTTGACCTCTTCCTCTTTAAAATCAAATTTCTCTTGTCTTAATTTTTCTGAGTAGTGCCACCAATCCCATGCTGCCAACTGAAAGTTAGCACCTTCTTCGGAAATTAACTTCTGCATTGCCTGAACTTCTCCTTTGGCTTTTTCGATACCGGGTTCCCAAACTGTTTGAAGAAGTTTGTTAACATTTTCGGGAGTCTTTGCCATGCTATTATCTAAGACATAGTCAGAATGACTATCGAAACCTAGCATTGAAGCTTTCTCTTGCCTAAGCGCAATCATTTCAGCAATTATTTTTTTATTATCAAATTCGTTGTCATTATCTCCGCGGTGTATATAAGAATTGTAAAGCTCTTCTCTAAGGTCTCTTTGGGTAGAGTATGTAAGGAAAGGGTACATGCTGACTCGAGTTGGTTTGAATACCCATTTACCAATTTCCCCTTCAGATTCAGCTAAAAGAGCAGCCTGTCTTATTTCTTCATCAGGTAGTCCATCTAGATCGTCTTCATTATCAATAACCATGCTATAAGAATTTGTTTCTTTAAGAACATTTTGATCGAATTGAACAGATAAGGATGATAACGAACTGTTAATTTCAGTTAACCTATCCATTGAATTTTTATTAAGATTTGCCCCTGATCTAATGAATCTTTTATAAGTCTCTGCGACTAATCTAGCTTGCTCTACTGACAGACTAAGCGATTGCTTGTTTTCATAAATTTCCTTAATCCTCATGAAGAGTTTTTTATTTAAAAGAATTGAATCATTATGTGAAGATAGTTTTGGACTTATTGTCCTCTGAAGAGAATCCATATCGTCATCTGTATTAGATCCCTGAAGATTAAAAAAGACACTACTCACTTTGTCTAATGTTTTACCTGAGCGCTCTAAAGCTTCTATGGTATTTTCAAAGGTAGGTGCCTCAGTATTATTAGCAATTACATCTATTTCCTCTAGGTGCTCTTTCATCCCTTGAATGAAGGCGGGTTCATAGTGAGAAAATTTAATAGCCTCAAAAGGAGGAATTTGAAAAGGGGTCTCGTATTCGTCTAGAAAGGGGTTCATAGAATTATCCTCATATGTAAAACTAAAAATTAAAAGCAAAAGAAAAGGAACGTGCTTCTTTAACATGAGGTAATATTACTTCAATATCTTTTATTGTGAATAAATATTTTAGGGTATAAGAATTATGAAAAATCCTGCATTTATTTTTTCTTTATTGAAACGTTTTGTAGGAATAATATTTTTAATTCTTAATTATCTTTGTTATGGGTTAATGGTAAAACTTGCAGCAGACTCTAGCTTGTCAGCATTTGAAAGAATAATCTATCCATCCCTAGTATATTTTATTAGCTGGATATTTGTCATTCTCGGTATTTATTTGGCTGGACCTGAGCTTGTTGCTAAGATCAAAGAGTTTTTTATATACATTAAAAATAAATTCTTGAGGAAAAAAAATGATAGATAGACTCGACCATATAATTGTCTCTGTTAAAGACATTTCTGCTGCTGAAGAAAATTTTACTAAGTTTTTTGGCATAGAACCTGTTTGGAGGGGCGAACACTCTGAACTAGGAACTATAAATGCTATCTATAATTTTAGTAACACTTACTTCGAGATTTTAGCGGCAAAAGGAGAAGGAATAGGTGCAGAACTCGTAAAACAATCCATACAAGAAAAGGGTGAAGGATTAACCGGTCTAGTGCTGGGCAGCGATAATCTAAAAGATTGCGAAAATCAAATCTCAAAAAAACATTTTAAATCTCCTCCTATCTCAATTGGAGAAGGAATGGATTCTGATAGAGGTGAAATAAGAAGATGGAAAAGTTTGTTTCTTCCTAATGAGCTCACACGCGGCTTGTTTGCCTTTTTAATAGAGCACACCGAAGGACAGTTACCCTTACCTAATGAATTTCCTGATTCTTCCGTCAATAAACTTGATCATGTTGTTATCAACACAAATGATCCTGATGGATTTATCGAGGTCTATCAAGACATATATGGAATAAGACTTGCACTGGATCAGACCATAGAAAAATGGGGCGGTAGAATGCTCTTTTTTAGACTCAATAAAACTACCATAGAAGTCATAGCAAAAAAGGATGAAAATGAAATAGAAGACAAATTATGGGGTCTTGCATGGGATGTGGAAGATATCAAAAAAACTCATTCAAGACTTTGTAATGAAGGATTTGAAATAACACCTGTAAAAGAGGGTAGAAAGCCCAATACTTTAGTTGCAACTGTAAAATCAGATGTCTACGACATACCAACTTTACTTATCCAACATCTTTCCTCTTAAATTTATCGTATATCCAATAGGGTGAATAAATTATAAAAAATAAAACTGCTCCAATGATAATCAAAAGAGGTATATGCAAAGGTGGTTCTGGAAAAAAGTCTAGAATACTCTCACCAATTGGTTTTGTGCCTAGATACCAATAGTTTGCTGGAGGTCCTAAAAGCATATTTACTACATATATGATCGGTAGAATCGATAAAGAGACATAAATACCATTTTTAACAGAGCTGAGAGTGGGCCGATTTTTTAAAGCTATGCAGGCATAGGCTATTGCAATTATTAAGAGCCCATGTCCTATGAAAAATAAGATAAATTGTGGATCTGGAAAAGTTTTAGGAATATCAGGGGTAACTAATGCGTTAATTCCGCCTCCGATCCCCCAGAAAAAAGATACCTCAAAAAATATTCTTTTTTCCGTGAGCAAAAATATCCCAATAAACAATGTAGATAAATTGCACATATGAATAGGTATAAGTTTTATCCAGGGAAAATCCATCCAATAGTGCCAGATAAAAGGTTTAATTAACTCCAAAGTAATAGCAGAGAATCCCAATACTTTAGCAATTAATGCTTTATTACTTAGATCGCTATTTTTTATAAAAAGAGGCAGTAAGAATGCTAAAGCTAATATCAATAGTAATGTAACTAAGTGAGACTCCCCAAAGATCTCAAAAGGCTGCGCGTCCATTAATTAAGTATAAAAATAAATTTACCTGTATGGTAGTTAAGAATTTCAACAATATAATGACAATATGGAAAAAAATTTAATTAGTTTTTTGCCAAAAATAGAGAAAAACGAAAAGATAATTTTGTTAAGAGCTTTCTTATTTTTCTTTTTCGTTTTGGCTTCTTGGTATGCATTACGACCTGTTAGAAATGAACTAGCTGTTCAAGGAGGAATTTATAATCTTCCTTGGTTATTGATTGGAGTTATGCTGGCTATGCTCATTATCAATCCTATTTATTCCTGGTTGGTTTCTCGTATAAATCAAAATCGTTTAATTCTCTATATCTACTCTTTCTTCATTCTGAATTTAATCCTATTTTTAACAATGTGGACATTTGCAGGAGAAGACGGTCGTATCTGGACAGGCAGAGCTTTCTATATTTGGGCAAATGTATACTCATTTTTTGTTGTATCCATTTTTTGGGTAACTATGATTAATTTCTTTTCGCATACAGACTCAAAAAAATTCTTTGGTATTATCAGCGCAGGAGGTTCATTAGGTGCTTTTTTTGGATCTACTGTTGCAAGATATTTTTCAACTGAAATTTGTGGCAATACCTCTATTTCTGATTTAGGGCCTATGAGCTTGATAGTTTTTTCCATTTTTTCACTTCTTTTCGCTATATTTTTTTCTAGGTCATTCAAGCCTAAAGCATTAGACATGGACAATTCCTCAAAAGAGTTAGGTGGTTCTAGCTTTGAGGCAATTCAAAATATTATCAAAGATCCCGCTATAAGGAATATAGGCCTTTATGTCATATTATTCACCATGTTAATGACAACCTCTTGGATGATTTCTTTAGGAATTGTTGAGGAATGGTCAAAAGATCCATGCGAAAGGACTGGCTTTTTTGCAAGAATAGAGCAAATTGTTACTCCTTTAACTCTTTTAATGCAGCTCTTCCTTGCTTCCTATATCTTACGAAGAGTAGGTTCCTTAGCTGTGTTATCTATTTATGGTGTCTTGTTTGCCATTGCTTTCATGGCTTATGCTTTTTATCCAACTATTACAACTGTGATGATGGTTGTGATAAGTCTGAGAATATTTGAATATGGACTAAATAAGCCCACTAGAGAGTCAATCTATACAAAGCTAAAACAACAAGATAGATATAAATCAACGGTTTTCATAGATACCTTTCTTGCAAGATCTGGCGATGTTATTGGAGGATGGTTTGTAAGAGGTTTAGTTGGAACTGGAATAGCGGTGTTATCCGTCACATGGGCCGCATTGCCTTTTGCATTATTTATCTCTTACATGGGTTTCCAAGTAAATAAGGCAGTTAATGATGAGTGATGAATTTATTAACGTTGCAGACATAACAGATATAGAAATTAATCAATCTCAATCTGTAGAATTAGAAGGGAAAGCTGTATTAATTTGTCATACAACCAAGGGAATATTTGCTGTAGAGGATAAATGCAGCCATGCAGATATTCCTCTTTGTGGAGGACAAATTATAGATAATTTCATAACTTGTCCTGTTCATGGGGCTGTATTTGATCTAACTGATGGATCTGTACAGTCACCTCCAGCCTTCGAAGATCTAGAAACTTTTGAAGTACAAATTGAGGGTACTTCTATTAGTGTTAAAAAAAGTATTTCAGAGTAATATTAATTTATGGATTATGAATTTATTGACTGTATTGAAATCGAGCCCTCAATAAGGCGTATTTTCTTAGATAGGCCTAATAAAAGAAATGCTCTTTGCAACCCATTAAGAAAAGAACTTTTCAATTGTTTAGAGGCTTTAGATAATGACTCTAAAGTAAAAGTTATCATCATATCTGGCAAGGGGTCATGTTTCTGCGCAGGATACGATCTTTCATATGATAACAGCAAAGATTTACCATACCATGCCAGTAAGACAGATGGCTTTTGGCCACGTCATGTAGTTGAAGGAGCCTTTAAGATATGGGATCTTTCAACACCCGTCATTGCAGAAGTGCATGGCTATTGTTTGGCAGGAGGAACAGAACTCGCAGCTTCATGTGATCTTGTTTATTGCTCAGATGATGCTGAAATAGGGTATCCAGTAGTTCGATCAATGAGCCCTCCAGATAATCAATTCTTTCCTTGGTTGTTGGGCATGAGAAACGCAATGGAGATGATGCTTACTGGAGAAACAATAACAGGAAAACAAGCAGCAGAAAATGGGTTTGCAAATAAGTCTTTCTCTGCTGACATTTTGTCAAAAGAGGTTGAAAAAATTGCAAGTAAAGTAGCAAAAGTACCTTCAGACATACAGGCGATCAATAAAAGATCAATACATAGACAGATGGAGATTATGGGTATGAGAGATGGCATTAGGGCCGGTACAGAATTACAAGCTCTTGCCATGCACAGTAATTCCACTAAAGAACATCTCAAAGAGCTTTCATCAGGATTAAAAGAAGCATTGGATAATAGAGACAAAGACTTTGGCGACTATAGGACAAAAAATAAAACATAAAATACTGATAATTTTTGTGAGTTTAATTTTAGGCTCCTGCTCGAATTCAACGCAACCAAATGGTGTTGAATGGAGTGGCCCACTTAATTTCATGCATATTACAAAAGAAAAAATGGAAATGATTTATTCGGTTAATATCACAGGACAAAAAGTTTTTCTTGATGGTTTCTACGAAGTCACAAAAAACAATACTGATGAAGTCTTGTTTCGTTTAAAAGTTGAAGAATTAGAGCTAGGAAATAGAGAGGACGGAAGAAGCTTTTGTAGAGTATGGGGTGAGATCGATGAAAGCAATATCCAAAGTTACTTATTCGCTCTTGATTGTAAGCCAATCTAATAGATGAAAGCTGATTTTTTAAAGTCCCAAAAAATAATTCATTGGATAATGGCTATCATTATTATGCTGGATCTCAATATCGCACAAAAATTTGGAGGAGAGATGGATATTTTGGATAGGCTGGAGTCAAGGATTGATCACACTAGTGTCGGACTATTCATAACATTTCTTTTTTTATTGAGAGTCTTTTTGAGATATAAATATGGATCTCCAGGCTATCCCGACTCTATGCCTAGATGGCAAGTAATCTCAGCTAAGGTTGGTCATTACGGACTTTACTTCTTGATGGGTGGATTGATTGTTACTGGTTTGTTGACAGCAAGATATGCAACTGACCCGATTCTTGCTTTTAATACGTTAAATCTAACGATGGGCAATGGAGATCTACAAATTTATAACGTAATTAGATTTTTTCATGAGGTTTTTACAAATTTAATCATAGCCTTTATCGCTATTCATATTTTCGCTTCTATGTATCATCATTTCATTGCTAAAGATTCAACAACTTTGAATATGATTAAATTTTGGAAGAATTCATTAAAGTCCAACTAAATTTAGCCTTATTAATTAATTATTCTCATTTTTAAGTCGTTGATAAGCATATCAATAGAAATATTTGAATTTGTAGATCCAAAAATATATCTATCAGGTCTAACTAGGAAGGCTCTATCTTTTTCCATAAAAGATTTCATCCAAGGATTTTTCTCAATATATTTTTTTTCAAGAATGACTAACTTACATTCTATCAAATCAAGAAATTCATAATGATCTTCAGAGATTTCCAAAGGAGATTTTGATATCAAAGAAAAGTTTTTCCCTAGAATATGATCCATTCTCTTTACAACTTTTTCACTGTCATACTCTACAGGTTGGGGAAAGATCTCTCCAGCATTCATTGACTCATCAGCTTTTCCACCGAAAAACAGACCCTTCGTAAGATTAGGTAATATAAAGGATCCATAACCCTTCTGAACTAAATCCTGTGATACCTCTTCTGGAGTTTCTGCCTCAGCATAAGCTTCCATTAATTCTCCAATACCCGCAGAATTTTTCACAACAAATCTAGAATGCGGAATTCTCTCTATCTCGAAGCTATCTACTAAATTTGTATTTAACTTATTTTTAATTGATGCCGCAATTTTCCAGGATAAGTTCACTGCATCTCTATAACCAGACATCATGCCTTCTCCCATAAATGGAGGAGCTTGATGCGCGGCATCGCCTATTAAAAAGCAGTTACCTTTCTGAAAATTTTTAGCTATTACCGAATGGAATTGGTAAACAGCCTTTCTTATGATTTTATATTCTTCTGGTTGCAACCATTTAGCTATTAGCTCGTGAATGGTTTTGTCATCTAAGAAGCTTTCCTTATCTTCATGCTCATGAATAATGAATTCCCATCTTCGAAAAGGTAAGTGAGAAGGAACAAAAGTTGCAAGCCTTTCTTTATCACAAACTTGTATTAACTTATCACCAAGTTTATCAGGCTCATTAAGTTCAACATCAATAACAACCCAATCACGATTATAATTTAAGTCCTCTTGAGAGATACCTAGCTGTTTTCTTACAATACTTGATCCTCCATCAGAACCAATTAAATATCTAGAAGTAAAATCTTTCTCTTCTTGATTATTTAAATTGATAGTTTTAAAACTTACAGATTCTTTATTTTGATCAAGACTTATGAATTCATGTTCTAAAATAATTTCAACATTAGAATTTTCTAATTTTTTTCTTATATCACGATCTGTATAAGGCTGATGAAATAAACTTGATGCCGGCCAACCATTTGCTGATACAAAACCTTTTAAATCAATAGAACCGCCAATAATTTCCAAATTCTTGTCAGAAAAGTAAGCACCTCCAAGAATAGTGCTATTTTTTAGGTAAATGTCTTCAATTCCAGCTAATTGAGACATTCTAAAACCTTGATCGCTAACAGTTACTGCTCTTGGAAGATTGTAAATATCTTTTTCTTTATCGATGCACAGGACTCTCATGCCGTATGATTCTAAGAGAAGTGCGGCCATACTTCCGGCAGGTCCTATACCTATGATGGCTACATCAAAATGATTCACAAATTTAATGCACTTAGTTCCTTATGAAAGGATTTAAGAAATGGATTATTTTGAATGGCATATTTGAGCTCTTTTATACCTTTTTGAAGGTTAGGATTGTTTTGATCAACTATTCCTTTTATGAAACTATCTCTCTGTTTGATTTTTTCATAGTAAGTATTGATGAATGGTTTTTTTTCAAGTAAAAGACCGCTCCAACCGCACTCATCAAGGCGATGAAGGATAACGGACCAACTTATATCTGCGAGAGAGAAATTGTTAGATGCAAGCCAATCTTTTTTACTTGATGACAGTTCAGTTTCTAACTCACATAGATGGTTATTCAGTTCTTTAAAGGCAGATTTAATGAGATTTTGAATCGGTGGTAATTTTATGAAAGTAAACCCAAATATTTTTAGCAGCAAAAAAATAAATACTCTCTGTTTCATTGGATGAGAAATTAATCCTTTAATAACTTCTAGGATAGAAACGTTTTTTAACATAGTTGTAAAAAGTGGAAAGGTAAGGGGTCCAATCGTATTACCGGCATATTTTTCATGATCTTTTACTGGATTACCGACCATCGACGCTTTATCTGTCCAATAATTTATTGATTTAACATCACGGTCTTCAAGCGTATTTAAGTTTTCCTTACTATTGAATATGAATTTAATTTGTTCATGTGATTCGTATATAGGCCTACCTTTATTGAGCAAGACAGGAACGGTTGCTCCTGGATTTATTCTTAAAAATGATTTTGAGGCTACTTCATATTTTCCTGTTTCAATGAGATCTATATGCTTCGAATCATATTTGAAACCTGCCTCGTGAAGACAAATTCTTACTTTCCTGGAACACAGTGAAAAATCATTATGATAAAGGGTCCATTCTGCTGAGGTTTGCTCGACTAGGTAATCTTGAAGGCCTACTTGCATCCTTTGCATTTGTTTAGAGCAAACTATTAGACAATAAGGTGATGTCCACCATCCATGAGCATTGTCTCACCCGTTACTACTTTTGATATTTCAATAAAGTTATATATACCTTCAGCAACCTGTTCTGGAGTAACAGTAAGTTTTAGTGGAGTAGTCGAAGTTAAATTCTCCTTAGCTGCATGATAAAGATCATCACCCATGCCTTTTCTTAGCCAATCTCCTTGAATAAAACCAGGGCAAATTGCATTGACTCTTATAGGACCGAGATTTCTGGCCATAGATTTCGTCATTGTATTTAGCGCACCTTTTGATGATGCATAGGCAAGAGAGCTACCAATGCCTTTTATCCCTGCAATTGAAGAGATATTAACAACACTTGGATTTTCACTATTCATTAGCATTTCTTTACAAGCCTTTACCATCTGGAAGGGCCCCACAACATTAACTTTGTAAATATGTAAAAAATCATCAGCATCTAAACCATCTAGATCGGCATGATTAAATACAAATTTTGTTGTTCCAGCATTATTTACAAGAGCGTCGATTCTTCCCCATTTTTCGATCGTTTGATGGACTGTTTCTACGCAATCATCATTCTCAGAAACATCTGCCTTTATGGCTAGAGCTTCGACTCCTAATCCCTCACATTCTTGGACTATATCATTTGCATCCTGAATAGAGCTTGTACATGTTATTGTTACATTCCACCCCTTTGAGGCGAGCAATTTTGCTGTAGCTGCTCCAACGCCTCTACTTCCACCAGTTATTATTGCTACTTTATTGGATGTTGCATTAGCCATATTTAAATCCCTTCAATTATCTATTCACAAACTCTTTTGTACTTTCTTCTTTAAGTACAAAACCTGGTTTATCTTTGAATGTATTTTCTACCCATTTTAAGGCATCTTTTTCGTCTAACTCTGGATTCCATGGCTCACCTTGGGGTTGTTCTACATCCCAGGGAGTATCTAAAAATATCTCCATCCCATTATTTTCAGGATCATTGAAATAAAAGGATAGCGCATTTCCATGACATAAAGGCATGTATTCATGATTGATAGCATCAAATTTCTTTTTGAACTCTTTCAATTCTGAATAAGTTTCAACTCTAAATGAAATGTGGTTCAAAGCAGTTGGAGTTCCTATATCTTCTCTACCTAGTACAAATGCTAATTGATGATGTTCATCTGGATCATAACTAATAAAGATTATTTCAGGACCATTTTCAAAGATTGGGCCACTGTCACTCACTTTAAAGCCCAAAGTATTTATATAAAAATCTAATATTTTCTCTTTATCTTTAATATTAAGTACTGTGTGTGACCATCCTAGTTTCATCTCTTCACCAATTTTATTATTTATTTATTCTATCTAAGCAAGCTTGTCTTACTCAACCCCCGAATGATTTGTAATTCTTTTGCATACATTTTCTAATGAACCAAGACCTTCAATACTTGTCGTGAGAACATCGCCTTCTTTTAGGAATTTACCTTCCATTACTCCAACACCCCCAGGTGTTCCTGTAAAGATTACATCGCCAACATTAAGAGTAACTATCTCAGATAGATATTTAATAATGGAAGGAATATCGAATATAAGATCATTTGTGTTGTCATTTTGCCTTATTTCATCATTGACCTTACATTTTATATTGAGTTTTTCCTTATTTTCCAAAGCATCTAACGAGACAAGGTAAGGACCCATGGGTCCGAAAGTATCAAACGATTTACCTAGATTAAATTGAGGTGGTTTGGCAGCAAATTGAACGACTCGATCTGAGATATCTTGACCTATACATAATCCAGCAACATGATCCCAGGCATCATCTACACCTATATCCTTTCCAGACTTACCAATAACAGCTACTAATTCAGCTTCATAATCAACATGATCACTTCTCATTTCAATCTCTGCATGTGGCCCAACTAGGCAGCTGGTATGCTTTGTAAATATCATGGGCACACTAGGTATTTCCATACCAGCCTCTTCGGCATGATTTCTATAATTTAAACCTACAGCATAACAATTTTTTGGTGAAGAAATAGGAGCATCTATTTTAGCTTCTTCTAATAAGCCAGTAGGCGTTTTTTCATCTAAAATACCATTCAATTCATGCAGTTCGTCCAAACGATTTAAGGCATTGAGTGTATCTTCATCGAAAGTATCATTTGATATTACTTTCAGATCATAATAATGTTCACCTTTTACAAGAGCTGCTTTGCCAGATATGTTGGCTAATTTAAATGCCATGAGATCTCCTATCTTTTAATAAATTGATTATAGGCAATTCTTAATATTTTATAAGCTTTATATACCGATAAAAATTGATGGAAAGGAAAACTTTTACAAATAAAGAAGGTGAAGACTTCTCTTACTTGGTTCATAAATCTGAAGGTAATAGTAAGAATTTTGTTTTCTTTCACGCAACAGGTTTTAACTCTGAAACTTATAAGATTCTTTTCGACAAACTGCTATCTCATTATGACAATGAAATAAATATTTATGCTTTAGACCAAAGAGGGCATGGATTATCTGCTGCTAAATCGAATCCCGACGAGTTAAAGACCTGGGATGTTTTTGTCCGTGATGGCGAGGAATTTATTGAGAGTATAAGCGGAACCGTAATCCTTTCAGGACACTCTATGGGATCTATCATTGCTGCAAAGATAGCTTCTTTAAAACCCAGAAAGGTCTCACATTTATTCATGATAGAGCCAGTTTTATATGGGCCAATGGAGTCTTTAAAATTTAGATTAAAGTCAATGCTCCGTATCAATCGAGAGTTGGCTATTGCTGGTGGTGCAGCAAAAAGAAGAAGAAACTTTTCTTCGATTGATGAGGCAGTCACTTCTTATACTGGAAGAGGCGCTTTTACCACTTGGTCACAAGAATGGATAGAAAATTATTTAAAGGGGGGAACTCAAACAACTGAATCAGGTATTGAATTATCGTGCTCTCCTAATTGGGAAGCAGCAACCTTTAGATCATCCTCTATGGATAGCTGGAGATACCTCAAAAAAATAAAAATGAATGTTAAGGTAGTCTATGGAAACATTGGATCGACTTTTTCATCTCAAGCAAGAAGAGCATTATTTAAAATCGGTCCAAATTGGAAATCTAATTATTATAAAGAAGCTTCCCATTTTCTCCCCATGGAATATACCGACTCAATTATCAAAGATCTGGAATCTTACTTAGAAAATAATTAAAGACTCTCTACGAATTTTCTTAAAGCAGCGCCTATTTCTTCTGAAGAATCTTCCTGTATAAAGTGATTTCCACTCACTGTTATCTCTGTCTGATTCTTCCAACTTCTAGCGAATTCTCTCTGATCACCAATTAAAATTGATCCCGGATCAGCATTGATAAACAATTTAGGTATATCCGATTCTTTATGAAATTCAGCATTAAGTCTTACTTCTTCAACAACCTCGCTCGGCTCACCATCCAGTGGAATTTGTCTAGGCCAGGTAAGAGTAGGGCGTCTGTCTTCTCCTGGATTCATAAAAGGTCTTATGTACTCAGATTTTTCTTCTTCTGTGTAGCCAGTTGACGAATCTGCTAGAAGTATTCTTTCAACAAAAAAGTTTTTTTCTAGCACAAGTTCCTCTCCAGCCTCAGACCTAAATAATCCAAAAATTTTAGTTGCAGGATCGGGCCATTGATCCCAAGTTAGTGGCATAACGATAGCTTCCATATATGTTATGGACTTAATTCTATCTTTGTTTTCTCTAGCAAATTGGAAACCCATAGCCGAACCCCAATCATGAATAATGAGATGGATATTGTCTCCTAAATCTAGCTCGTCCATCAGAGCTGTTAAGTAACTATACTGACCATGATACTTATAGCCAGGATTATCCACTCCCTCGAGTTTATCAGAATCACCCATACCAATTAAATCTGGGATAACTATTCTTCCAATATCTTCTACATGGGGAGCAATATTTCTCCATAAAAAAGATGATGTTGGATTGCCATGTAGAAATAAAAAAGTATCACCACTGCCTTCATCAATGAAGGCCATCTTACTGTTCTTTATATCTTTGTATTTTTTTGTATATTTCATATTGTTAATCTAAATTAGGAACGACAAAGGCCTTGAATTCTTCTTCGTAGAGTTCAGCAAATTTAATTGTTGTCTTATCTTCATAAGCTCCACCGATAACCTGTAGACCAATTGGCATACCATCCGCTGATAGACCTGTTGGAAAAACGGTACTCGGTAAATGAGCATTTACCGCAAGACCTGGCCAGAAGATTTGTTGAAAATATCTTTGTTCTTGATTATCTACCATGACAGTTCTCTCAGAGATTTTTCTGTGATCATGCTCAATAGCGGTTGTGGCGAGCTGCGGACAAATTAATACATCCCATTCTTCAAAAAACTTTGACCAAGATATTTTGATTTGTTCTCTGGCATAGTTCTGTCTTATCCAATTTCTGTGCGATAACACAGTACCTTTGGCTAAGATTGCGTCTACTGATAAATCATTTTTATCTAAACTTGAAGCCAATTTTTCTATTTTTTGATACTCATCTTCAGGTAATCCACTTTGCATGACGGATTGTAAAAGTAATTGATAATTAATTTCAGCTTTCATGAAATCATGTTCAGGTTTTGCTACAAAGGATATTGTTGTTCCAACAGAATTTAGTTGATTGCCGACTTCTTCACATCTTTGAGCTATTTCCTTTGAAACTGGAGCCAATTCATCATTACTCCAAATAGCCACTTTAAAATCTTTCAGAGAAGTTTTATTACATTCTGCTAGATTGAGTTGCCATCCCTTAGATCTTCTTTCCATAGGGCCTGCCATTACATCTAATGCTATTTCTAAGTCTTTTGCACTTCTAGCTAAAGGACCACAGACCGATAGATCAGGTTCAGGAACATTAGGAATTAATTCATGACCTGATGAAGGTATGATGCCGTGACTTGGCTTATGTCCAAAAACTCCGCAATAGTGCGCAGGATTTCTTATGGAACCACCGATGTCGGATCCAGCCTCCAATGAACAAAACCCTGCCGCGAGTGCAGCAGCACTTCCTCCTGATGAACCTCCTGGAGTCTTTTTCAGATCCCAAGGATTCCCTGTAATTCCATAGATATCGTTATAGCTTTGAAAGTCAGCTAAATTCATAGGAACATTAGTTTTACCTAAGAAATGAGCTCCCGCTTTTTTTAATCTCTTAACAGCCAATCCATCTTCTTTGGCTATATTTCCTTTGTAGTCAGGTATACCCCAACTTGTACATTGACCTTGTATATTGTAAGACTCTTTTATAGTCATCGGTATGCCATGCAGTGGACCTAAAGAATCTTGCTTCGAAATGGCTTCGTCTGCTTTTTTAGCAGCTTTTATAGCATCATCAAAAGTTCTTACTACAACGGCATTTATCTTGTCATCGTATTTCTCTATTCTATTTATGAAATGTTGGGTGAGCTCTAGTGAACTTATCTCTTTATTTTTTATTTTGTTAGCCAATTCATAGGCAGGTAAGTGATGAATATCCAAAACTAACTGTCTCCTGGTTTCCAGCCTTCAAATCTTTCTTGAAGTCTTTGCATGCCAGTTATCCAGCGATCTCTATCATTTCCTTTTCTAGATACATATTCCAAGACCTCTGCATGAGGAGTCACAAGAAATCTTTCATTTTCAATGGCATCAAGTACATCGGCAGCTGCCTCATCTGCTTCAATCATCCCATCAACTCCAGCTACTCCAGCACCTTGAGCTGTCATGGCTGTTCTTACAGCTTGAGGACAAAGACATGAGACACCAATTCCTTTATTTCCATAAGTAATTTTTATCCACTCCGCAAAACTCACTGCAGCTGCTTTAGTTACTGAATATCCTGCAGAACCTATCTGAGTAAGTAAACCTGCAGCAGATGAAGTGTTCATTAAATATCCTTCGCCTCTTTCTAACATTTGAGGCAGAACATGCTTGGCTGCAAAGATATGAGATTGTACATTTACTTCCCAGATATTTTGCCAATCGCTAGTCTCTACTTCAAAAAATCCATGTACTCCACCAATCCCTGCATTAGAACAAAAAATATCGATTCCACCTGAATATTCATTTGCTTTATCTATTACATTGATAATATCTGCTTCTTTTCCAACATTAGCTTGGACCGCTAAGCCATTGATATCATTAGCAGTTTCAGTAGAACCTTCAATGTTCATATCAACACAAACAACTGATCTAGCTCCTGCCTTATTAAACGCTTCACATAAGGCTTTGCCTATTCCGCTAGCAGCCCCAGTCACCACAACTCTTTTATCTTGTATTTGCATTAATCTAGTCCTAATTCTTTTATGGCATCTTCTCGCATTTGTTTTTTTGCAATTTTTCCAGCTGCTACTTTTGGTAATTCCTCGGCTTGAAACCATGTATATTCAGGTATCTTAAATTTAGCTATTTTTGCTGCTAAAAATGATGAAAGATCCTCTTCTGAAAGTTCTGCTCCAGGATTAAGAGATATCCTTGTTGCTAGTTTTTCTCCTAGCCTTTCATCTGGAATACCAAAGACGGATGCTTCTCTAACAGAAGGATGCTCATAGATTGCAGCTTCTATCTCTAAACAAGCTATGTTTTCTCCACCTCTTATGACAATATCTTTGATTCTGTCTTTAATATAAAGGAATCCATCTTCATCAATAATGCCTACATCACCACTTCTAAACCAACCTTCACTGTCTAAAACTTCATTAGTCGCTTCTTCATTCTTAAGATAACATCTGAAATTACATGTCGATTTAATGGCCACTTCTCCAAGTTCATTGGGTCCCAGCTTATTACCTTCTTCGTCCATAATTTTTATGAGATTTAAAAAAGGAGTAGGATAGCCAGCAGTACTTGGTCTCTCATACAAAGTCATTCCACTAGCATTCGTCGCATGAGCGTTAGTTTCAGTAAGTCCATAGCCTACGGTAGCAACTTTATCTGGATGTTCTTTCTCTTGAGCTTTAATTTGTTCAGGAGGTCTTGCTGCTCCTCCAGAACCTAATCCTTTTAGGCTCGAAATGTCTATTTCTGGATTATCTTTATGTGCTTGCAGAACTTCTGCTGACATAGTTGGTACGCCAGTCATATCAGTCACTTTATGTTTTTCAATAAGACGTAAAGCTTCCACGGCATCCCATTTATACATAAAAACAATCTTTCTCGCTGTTACCAAAGACAATAAAAAGACAGCATGAGAACCTGTTACATGGAATAAGGGTACTGCAGCAATTGTGCAAGGATTTTCACCAGAAATTGGAGACGGCAAAGGCTCTCCATCAACTTCAATTTGCGTAGCAAGTTGACCCATAAGCGCCCAGGTAATTGGAGCAGATACTACTGCTCTGTGAGTAGAAACTACACCTTTTGGATAACCTGTACTGCCAGATGTATACATAATACTTGCATCATCTTCAGGATCAATTTCAACCTCAGGAAAAGCATCCATCGGCGACACAACTTCATCAAAAGCTGCTGTGTTTGTAAATTTACTTGCATCACAACGCACTGCTATACGAGGCATCTCTTCCACATGACCTTCTAATCTTTGAAGTCTCTCTTCATCAGCTATGAATATTGATGATTCACTATGAGTTAAACCATAATCAAGTTCCTCACCTTGCCACCATGAGTTTAAGGGAACTGCTACAGCTCCGATTGAGGTAACAGCAATATAACTGTATATCCATTCTGGATAATTCCTCATAGAAAAAGCAACCTTATCTCCTTTTTTAATGCCGTATTTATCCATAAGGGTATGTGCTAGTCCGGCAGCAGTATTTAGAACCTCTTGATAACTATACGTTTCATCCTCATACGCCAAAAAATCCCACTCTCCATGTATTAGTGGAAATTGAAAATAATCTCTTAATGTTTGAGGTAAGTTAGCAAATACATGATATTTGTTACCTCTAATGGTTTCTTCTTTAAGTTCGAACAAACCTTCTTTTGTAAATTCTTTAGTTAAACTTTCTCTGCCTTCTATTTTAATAAATTCCTTTATATCCATGATTTTATTTCCCTGTAAATTTTGCTTCTCTTTTTTCTACAAAATGTGAAACACCTTCTTTGAAATCCTCAGACTTAAAACTATCAAGCATTGCTTGCATTGAACTATCTAGATTCTCTTGAATTGTTTCTCCCTGAGCGTTATAAATTTGCTGCTTCATAATTCGAAGTGATCGTGGTGAAACATTTTTTGCTAGATCGGCTGCATAATTAAAAACTTCGCTATCGAATTCATCTTCAGAAAAGGTTTGATTAACTATACCCATATTTTCAGCCTCTTCAGCAGTAAACTTTCTTGAAGAAAACAAAATATCATTTGCTCTCGCAATACCTACGAGTCTAGGAAGAATCCATCCAACACCCCATTCAGCTATAAGTCCTCTTTTAGAAAATGCACTGGAAAAAACAGCACCTTCTTTAGCAAATCTTATATCTGCATAAAGTGCCATAATGAAACCTACTCCTGCAGTAGGTCCATTTATAGCTGCAATAATTGGCTTAGGGACTGTCGGAAAATAACTAAATCCTCCATCAAAGCCCTTTACTTCATTTGCCGCATACTCTCTTTCTTCTGCTTCGACTTGAGAGCCTTGCGACTCACCTTGACTTGTAGCTGCAAGTCCATCCATATCTGCTCCTGCACAAAAACCTCTTCCTGCACCAGTGACAATAATCACTTTTACATCAGAATTTTTCGCAGCGTCATCTAATTTCTCTCTTAGTCCTGCCCTGATCTCATCATTCACAGCATTGAGTCTTTCAGGTCTGTTTAAGGTAACTGTCGCTACACCATCTTTTACTTCATAAAGAACCGCATTATTCATATTTTTCTCCTTTTAGGCTGTCGACCCGCCGTCTATGACAAGGGTGTGACCATTAACAAATGTTCCGGCATCGGATGCTAGAAAAACCGCCGCTCCTCCTATTTCGTCTGGTTCACCAATCCTTCTGAGAGGACAAGTTGCTGTTGATTGTTTGAGAATTTCAGGATTTTCCCAAAGTGCTCTTGCAAAATCTGTTTTAAATAGTCCCGGAGCTATAGCATTAGTTCTGACATTTTGTGGACCAAATTCAGCAGCAAGATTTTTCACTAGCATGATGTCTGCTGCTTTTGAAATATTGTAAGTTCCTATGACTGTACTAGATTTCAGTCCACCAATAGAAGAAACAATTATTATGCTTCCATCTTTTCTCTCGGTCATCTCAGGTATGACCATCTGACATAACAAATGATTACTCTTAATATTGTTATTCATTACTTTATCGAAAGCATCTTCTGGAATATCCATCATTGAACCAAAAAAAGGATTAGACGCCGCGTTACAAACTAAGATATCTATTTTCCCTAGTTGCAATCTCGTTTCATCTACAAGCATCTGCAAAGCTGCTTTGTCCGATATGTTACAAGGTATAACTATTGCTCCACCTTCAGAATCTGAACAAGCTTCATTAATTTCATCAGCAACAATCTGACAAGCATCTGCTTTTCTACTTGATACGACAACTTTGGCACCGTGCAGTGCCATCTGCATAGCAATTGATTTACCTATTCCTTTGGATGAACCAGTAATAATTGCTGTTTTTCCTGTTAAATCAAACATAACTCTCCCTATTTAAGAAGGGAATACTTTAGAATTAATTGGTAAAAATTACTATAGATAAATTAATCATTTCGTTTGATAGAATACTTCAATGATAAGAAAAGCTATTTACTTCGTTTTATTTCTCTTTCTTATATTTTCATTTTTTGTATACCTCATTTCAGAAGGTCTTCTCGGAACCTATGAAACGAATAGACCAATCAATACTAGTCCTCAATCTCCAGATTTCTTGATTGAAAAGGCTCAAAATCAATTAGAAGCTAAAGGAGGTCTAAATATTAATAATGAAAAGATTATCTTGTTTGGGGATTTACATGTTCACACAACCTATTCGTCTGATGCTTTTCTTTTAAGTCTACCCATGCTGTCGGGTGAAGGTTCTATGCCTCCATCTGATGCATGCGATTTTGCAAGGTTTTGCTCTAGTCTAGATTTCTATGCGAATACAGATCATGCTGAAGATTTAACTCACATAGATTGGCAAGAAACTAAAGATGCAGTTCGACAATGTAATTTAATTTCTGGCGATAATGAATCTCCAGACACCATAGCTTTTTTAGGATGGGAATGGTCACAAAATGAGGGTTTTGGAATATCGCATTATGGACATCGGAATGTAATTTTGAAGAGCCTTTTCGATGATGAGATTCCTACAAGGCCAATAGCATCAACTTCTGGCGGTTTTATGGATATGCCACAGTCGGTAAGAGTAGGACTATCGGGCATGCGGTCATTAGATACCAGAATACATGACCTAATGAGATTTATAAAAGATGGTCAAACGATACCATGTCCCAGTGATGTTCCAGTCAGAGACTTACCTCTGAATTGTAAGGAATATGCAGAAGATCCAGGCATCTTATTTGATAAACTAAATGATTGGGGACATGAAGTCATCGTCATTCCCCATGGTACATCTTGGGGAACGTATACACCTGATGAATCGGATTGGAAAGATCAATTAAATGACGACTTTCATGACCCAAATTTACAAAATCTTGTTGAAATTTATTCTGGTCATGGAAATACAGAAGAGTATAGGTCATGGAGAAGCGTAATTTTTGATAATGATGGAAATGTTTCTTGCCCAGATCCAACAAAGAGTTTTACTCCAGGTTGCTGGCAAGCTGGACAAATAATAAAAGAAAGATGTGAGGCAGAAGGAGAATCAGCACGAATATGTAAAAAACGTTCGGAAGAAGCGAAGTTAAATTATGCTCTGGAGAGCTTTGCAGGTCAGTCTGTCATAGTAGGAGAAGATCCTTCTGAATGGTTGGATTCAAATCAATGCCAAGATTGTTTTCTGCCTCCTTTTAGTCATAAACCAAAAGGTTCAATTCAATATCTATTGGCATTACAAAATTTTAATAAAGACGACCGAGTAAGTAAGTTTAGATTTGGTTTGGTTGCCTCAGGGGATAATCATAATGCTAGGCCTGGAACTGGATACAAAGAAATAAATCGACGAGAAATGACGGAAGCCGCTGGTCCTGCTGATCCAACTGGATACCTTTTAGGTTTTAGAGAAGGTGATGGTCCCTATGGAGAGTCAGTAAGAAGAAACTGGACTAGACAAACTCTTCCACCTGGACCAATAGAGATGGAGAGAACTTCATCATTTTTCTATACCGGTGGTTTAGTGGCTACACACTCTCAAGATAAATCTAGAGAATCAATATGGAACTCTCTTAAAACAAAAGAAGTTTATGCTACGAGCGGAACTCGAATTTTATTGTGGTTTGATTTATTGAATTCTAGTGAGGGTATTATTCCTATGGGCTCTGAAACAAAAATGAAAACTAATCCAAGATTTATCGTTAGAGCAGCTGGATCTTTCAAACAAAAACCAGGTTGTCCAGAATATGCAATTAGTTCGCTCGGCAAAGAAAGGATCACTGATCTGTGTAGAAACGAATGCTACAACCCTTCAGATCAAAGAAAGAAGATAGATCGAATAGAAGTTGTGAGGATTCTCTCTCAATTAAATGAAAATGAAGAGGTATCAGACCTTATCCAAGATCCATGGAAAGTTCACAAATGTAACGATAGCGAGTCATGTGAATTTACATTTGTTGATAATGAATTTGATCAGTCCGAGAGAGATGTTGTTTATTATGTAAAAGCAATTGAAGAAACTTCTAAAATTATCAATGCAGGTAATCTAAGATGCGAATATGATGAGTTCGGCAACTGCAAATCTGTGAATATTTGCAGTGGTAGTTCAATGCTTACGCCATACGAAGATGATTGTCTCTCTGAAGAACAAGAGAGAGCCTGGTCCTCACCAATATTCGTTGATTATAAAAAATATTGATGAGGATAAAACTTATTTGCCTTTCCATTTAGGAGCACGCTTTTCAGCAAATGCTACCGGACCTTCTATGAAATCTTCGCTAGTGAATAAATCGTGTACAGCAGTGTATTGGCCTTTCATTGAGTTCTCCAAACTTGCATCGTTTAGACTTTCATAAGCAACTTGTTTTGTTGCTCTAATAGACATTGGTGAACAGGCTTCTATTTGTTTTGCCCAGTCTCTTGCTCTATCCATCAAATCAGCCTGAGACTCAACAACTTCATTTACGATACCAAGTTCCTTTGCTTCCGCAGCTTCTACATGTCTACCAGTAAGCATCATTCCCATAGCATTTTTCATTCCTATTTGTCTGGGTAACCTTTGCATACCACCAGCTAGAGCAGCTAATCCAACTTTTGGTTCCGGTAAAGCAAACTTTGCATTAGAAGAAGCAATAATGAGATCACATGCAAGAGCAATTTCCATTCCTCCTCCCATAGCAACACCATTTACTGCGGCAATTATTGGTTTATTCAAATTAAAACGACTCGTTAGACCGGCAAAACCTGTTTCAGGCATTCCAGACCTATCTCCACCGGAGGCCTGGTATTTTAAGTCATTGCCAGCTGAAAATGCTCTATCACCAGCACCTGTAATAATACCCACCCAAAGATCTTCATCATTTGTAAATTCACTCCATACCTCATCGAATTCTCTGTGTGAAGGTGGATGTAATGAATTCATTACATCTGGTCTATTAATAGTAACTTCCAAGATGTGTCCATTTACTTCAGTAGTTAGAAACTCATAATCAGTTTTCATAATATCTCCCTAATTTTTTGATAAAGAATATCAGGCATTGAATGATCAGTCATGTTTTATAAGTTAAGATTCACAGCAGTGAGTGAATTAACAATAGGAATACTTTTAACAGATCATGTCTTAGAGGATCTTCAAGTTAAACATGGAGATCAAAATGACTTTTATAATAAAATCTTCACTGAAGCAGATCCTAATATAAGACTTATGATTTATGACGTAACTGAAGATGTATATCCTCAGGATATGGATGAGTGCGATGGTTATTTGATAACGGGCTCTAAATTGAGTGTTTATGACGATGTTAAATGGATTAGAGACCTGGAAAGTTTTATTTGTCTGCTTAATGATAAGAAGAAATCTTTACTGGGTGTTTGCTTTGGTCATCAACTCATAGCAAAAGCTCTTGGTGGAGAGGTTAAGAAAGCTGAAGTAGGGTGGGTGTTAGGACTTCAAGAATACACATTCCATAATCATTTTCCTTGGCTTGAAAATCCAAATAAAGATATAAAACTGATCCACTCACATCAAGATCAAGTTATTAATCTTCCTGAGGGCACGACTTTAGTAGCCTCTAACGACTCTGTTCCTAATGCGATGTATTTTATAGGCGATCATATAATGTCTATACAAGGACATCCTGAATTCACAAATGAGTATGCTTATGATGTCGTTTGTAAGAGAAGAGATCTTCTTGGAGAAGAAAGTTTTAAATCTGCTGAAAAGAGTTTATTGAATGAACAATCCAATTATCTTGAAGTGACTCGTTGGTGGATAGATTTCTTTAGATATCAGTTCAAGACTCAATAGTAATTCTCTCCATTCTTCTTAGTTGAGGCCAATAATCATTAACGGGCTTATGGAGAACAGATCTATTATCCCAAAAAGCTATAGAGTTATTTTCCCAAGAAAACCGATATTGATATTTTTCTTGGTGAATGTGATCAAACAAGAAATTTAAAATTGAACCATCAGCATCATCACCTTCAATATGGGAAGTGAAGAGTCTATTAACGTAAATTATTTTTCGTCCAGTGACAGGATGTTGTTTGATTACAGGATGGGAAACGGGTGGATTTTCTTTGAGGGCATCAGCTAATCTTTCACGACCACCTTCCTCTTCGAGACTTTCTTTAAAACCAAATTCAAAACTATGAATGGCATTCATCTCTTCAAGTCTTCCCTTCCATTCGTGCGAAAGATCATCATAGGCCTTTGATAAGCTTGAGAACATTGTATCTCCTCCAGTCTCAGGAATAATTTTGCCAATTAATATACTTCCTAAAGGAGGATTTTTCTTAAATGTCATATCGGTATGCCACTCCTCAATCTTGGATGGATTTTCTTCATCGTTTTCAAGGATTGTAATCTCAGGAAAATTAAAAACAGTAGGATAAGCAGGGTGTGTCTGCATTTCTCCAAAAGCAGATGCTAATCTTCTATGATCTTTGTGAGAAAGAATCTGGTTTCTAAAAAATATGACCTCATATTTTGCTAGAGTCTCGTATAAGAACTCAATTTGTTTTTTATTTAAATGTTGCGATAAGTCGATTTCTTCAATAAAAGCACCTAATACAGAATTTGCTTTGTTTACTTTATACATGACATATACAGTTTAACCTTAAGACTCAACAATAGAGTAGATTAACACCATAATAATCTTTCCTTAATATGAAAATTTTTCTCGTTAGACATGCCAAGTCCAGTTGGAACAATATTAATTTAGATGACCATGAAAGACCTTTGTCCAAAAGGGGAATTTCTGACGCCATTCTTATGAGAAAATATTTAATAGGATTAAATGTAAACTTTGAGAAAATATTATGCAGCAGTTCTGTTAGAACAAAACAAACACTTGATTTATTGATTGACAATATAGATCAATATAATGGTATTCAATATTTAGATGAACTTTATCATGCGTCTGCTGATCAATTAAAAAAAATTATCAATAATTTGAGTGATGATAAAAATTACATGATTATTTCTCATAACCCTGGCATTACAAACTTCATAAATATTATTGATGCATCAATAGACAATATAGGAACTTGTACACTATGCATTCTTTCTAAGTTCAATGATAATTTCGTCCTAGAGTCTCTTATAAAGGGAAAAGATCTTTAAAAATAAGGATCTGTACTTTACTTTGTCACAATAATGTCATATAAATGTCATATATGTGTCTTTTTTGTGACAAATAAAAATGGGGAAAAAATGAAAAATATTATTAAAAATTTAACTATTGCATTATTTGGCGTGTCATCATTTTGTTTTGCTGACAATAATCACAGCAGTCTTTACGCCTTCGTTGAAAAAGAGATTGGGATTAACGCCAATGAGCCTAATATAATTTTTTCTGGGAATGAGGTTATAGCCACAATTTGTTCTTCAAATATGATTGCTTGTTTCAGAACAGATAAACCGGATAACATTTATATCAAATCAGGATTAGAACAAGAATTAGTAAATGTAACTCTTGTTGGTTTGATGTCTGATTATTTGCAATTTAAAAAGTTTAAAGAACTAAACAATAATGAAAGTTGCAAGATACAAACAAAGTATTTGTTGAATACTTATAAAGTAAGAAAAGCGAAAGAGTTCAGAGCTACAGAATGTGGCAGAAAAATACTCTCTTATGATCAAGAAATACTTTTGGCTTCAAAATAACTGTAAATGACAAAAAAAGAGAGCTACACGCTCTCTTTTTTTTTGATTTATAATTGAATGATATAAGTAAACCACATCAAGTAATCTTTCAAAAAATTATATAAATGCATCTAAAAAAAGGTATTACATTTGGAGCTTTTGACCTGTTTCATGCGGGTCATGTCTTAATGTTTGAGGAAGCAAAAACTGTATGTCAACACTTAACTGTATGTATACAAACTGACCCTAGCATAGATCGAAAAAATAAAAATTCACCAGTGCAATCTATAGTAGAAAGACAAATACAGGTTTCTGGTTGCCGGCATGTTGATGAAGTGCTTATATACGATACCGAATCTGATCTTATGAACATACTCGATACCATAGAATGGGATGTCTATATAATTGGAGAAGAGTATAAAAATAAATATTTTACCGCTCGAGACAAGTATTTGGATAAATGCTATTTCAACAAAAGAGATCACAACTTTTCTAGTACCGAATTGAGATCAAGAGTAGCTAAGAAAGAATTAAGTCAGAAAATCACCTAAATTTGATAATAATTTTCCATGTTTGTCACATTGTGACGCTATAATATAGCCATGACTAAAAGAGTCTTAGTTATTGAAGATGAGCCTGATTTAAGATCAACTCTACAATTCAATCTAAAATCTGAGAATTATAAAGTCACCACTGCCTCTGATGGAGCATCGGCTTTGGCGGAGATATCAAAAAATATTCCTGATTTGATTCTCTTAGATTTAATGCTTCCAGACATGTCAGGTTTAGAAATTTGTAAAAAAATTAGAGGGGAATCTTTTAGTGATAAGGTTTCAATTATTATGCTTACAGCTAAAGGTGAGGAAGTCGATAGGGTTGTCGGTTTTGAATTAGGTGCAGATGACTATGTAGTTAAACCATTCAGTGTCAGAGAATTGATGTTACGAGTATCCTCAATACTCAAAAGATCAAAAGAAAAAGCATCAAACGACGAAAAAATCGTTATTGGTGATATAGAAATCAATTTAGCTTCTCATAGAGTCTTCATTAGTGGAATTGAGGTTGAGTTAACAGCAAAAGAATTTGAACTGTTAAAGTACTTAACTGAAAGAAATGGCAGAATACAAACAAGAGAATTACTTCTAGAGCATGTCTGGGGATACAACAATTCTGTTACTACAAGAACTGTAGACACACACATTAAAAGACTTAGGTCAAAAATTGGTGAAGTTGGTACAAGGATAGAAACTGTAAGAGGTGTAGGTTACCGCTTCAATTACGTCGTATAATTTCTAAATGGATATTAGATGGCGTATCTTTTGGTCTACATTTTTATTAACTTCATTGGCTATTTTAAGTTTGGGTTACCTACTTTTAGAAAGAACAGGTGACTATCTCATTGAACAATTAGACTCTCAACTTGCGTCTGAAGCCAAGGGTGCAATTTTTATACTATCTAATCCCGAATTTGAGATTCCCAGTTATCAAACAATTTCAAGACAGCTTTCTGATTCTTATGGATTTAGAGTTTCTTTAATTGACTCCAATGGCATAGTTCTTGGAGATTCTGATGTTGAAGAAGAAGATTTAAGAAAACTCGACAACCACTTTAATAGACCAGAGATTCAAGCAGCTATAAATACTAGAGATGCAGGAAAAGCTACTCGATATAGCGATACTTTAGATACGGACATGAGATATCTTGCATTGAGCACTAATAAATCCGGTGAGATAAGTTTTGTAAGATTTGCAGTGCCACTCTATGAGATTGATGCAACTTTACAAGTACTTCAAAACTCAGTTTATGGATTCTTATTTATCGCTTTATTGATTGCAGTTTTATTGAGTTATCTACTCTCTAGATTTCTTACGCTTGAATATATGGAGTTAATTTCAAGTGCAAGGAAACTTTCAAAAACCAGCGGCATGAAGGGATCTAAACGTGCAGCCGTAGAACAAATTAGTTCTAATTTGATCGAAATACAAGGGGCTCTAAAATCAGAATTTACTGCAATTGCTAATGAGAGGAATCAGTTTGGTAATGCCCTCGAAGAAATGGGGCAAGGAGTAATATCTGTAAATAAAAACGGCTTTATAGAACTTATAAATCCTGCTGCTGGAAAGTTATTAGGAATAGAAGGTCTATCTAACGGCGACTCTTTTAATGAAAAGATCTTAATAGAAGAATTTAGAGATCTAATTGCAGAAACTGTTTCGGCCGAACCTAGTTTAGAAGAAATTGAAATACGAAAACCTTTTTTTAGAGCATTTATTGCTAGTGCGAGTTTTAACCCTAATACGGAAGAGACTTTATTGGTATTTTCGGATATCACTAGAATAAAGAAATTGGAGTCAGCAAGAAGTGATTTTATTGGTAATGTGTCGCATGAACTTAGAACTCCAATATCAGTATTACTTGCATCATCAGAAACCATACTTAATACAGATATCAAGAAAGAAGATGATCTCAAGCAATTCGTTAAGGCAATTCATAGAAATTCAGAAAGATTAAAAATACTTGTAGATGACCTCCTTCATTTATCAAGAATTGAGGGTGGCAGCCTCACCATGAAAATTGAAACTGTTAACTTAGAGTATTTAGTGGAATCTATAATCCTTAATTTGGATCAAGAAGCTTTGAAAAAGGAAATGAAAATAAATTCATCTATCGATAAAAGAATTGAAGTTTCCTCTGATCTTATATCTCTAGATTTAATTATTTCAAATTATTTAAAAAATGCGATTTTATATTCTCCTGCAGGCTCTAGTGTTGCTATTGAAGCAGAAGATATGAATGAAAAGATTCGTCTATCCATTAAAGATCAAGGGGAAGGAATCCCTGATAAATATAAACAGAGAGTCTTTCAAAGATTTTTTAGAGTCGATAAGGGGAGATCTTTAAGTAAGGGTGGTACTGGTTTAGGACTATCTATTGTTAAGAATTTAGCATCAACGCTTTCTTGCGAAGTTGGAGTTGATGACGTAGTTCCGAATGGAGCCAGTTTTTGGATAGATTTACCGAAATCAAGCTAAATTTTCTTTAAAGTATCTGTAAGCAATTGCATCACATATTCCCCAGTCTATTGCATAAATTTTACTTATTTTGGTACGTTGCAGAATAAACGAGAAAATCTCGCAAGCAGGCACGATTACATCTGCTCGATCTTCTGCAAGATCAAAAAGTTTTATTCGCTCACTATTGGTCATCCCAGATAACTTGTTCTTGATATCCTCAAATTTATTGATATCTAATAGAGAGTTTTTATCTAATTGTAGAATTTTAAATATTCTTCTAATATTACCTCCAATCCCAATAAGTGAAGTTGGATTGGCTTCTAATTTTTTTAAAAACTCCTCCAATTTATTCCACTCTTCTCTGTTGTCTTTGTTGTTCATTATTCGAACAGCTCCTATATCAAAAGATTCGAAAGCCTCAGTTTCACCAATTTTTAAATAAATTTCCGTACTCCCTCCACCCACATCAACATACATTGGATAATCTAAATCTTCGATTTTTTTAATATTTGCATCTTTAAGGTAATAAGCTTCTTCCCTTCCAGATAAAATTTTCACCGGGTTACCACACACAGTTTCAATTTTTTTGCATATTTCTATGCCATTTGAAGCATTTCTTGTTGCCGATGTTGCACAGATTCCAGCCCATTCAACTTCTCTATTTCTAACCTTCTTTGATAGGCTTTTTAATTCTTTAATAAGCCTTTTCTCAGAGGCCTCTGAAATTTTATTATTTTTGAATACATCTTCACCAAGCCTCAAGTCAATTCTCTTAAAGGTATCTAATTCAAGTGGATAAAGTGATTTTTTACTTCTTACACGAAATTGTTTGAATTTAATTGCATTAGAACCAATATCGATAGTAGCAATTCGACGGAATTTTTTTTTAGTTTTCAAGATTTTTTATTAATATCTACCAGTCTTTGAAGGGTTTTGTATTGTTTATATGAAAGACCTGGAAAATCTACACCTTTGTAAGAGACTTTGTAGTTATGAATTGCTGTGTTCCATGACTTAGGTTTAGACAATTTTTTATTATCATATTCAATTTCATTAAGTAAATATCTTAATGCCGTCAATCTAGCTACCATTTTATTATTCGCATTTATTACTACCCAAGGACTTTCTTCATATGATGTATTAGAAAACATTTGCTCTTTAAAAAAAGAGAAGATTTCCCATTTGTCTGCCATCCTCAAATCATTAGGACTCAATTTCCATAATTTCAAAGGATCTGTTTGTCTTTCATTAAATCTCTTACTCTGTTGCCTCTTTTCGATAGATAAATAAAATTTAATCAATATTAATCCGTCATTAATATAAGATTTTTCCCACTCAATAACCTTATTCATAAAATGGGTATACTGCCTTTTTGTGCAATAACCCATTGTTATTTCAACTGTCGCTCTCGTGTACCAAGACCTATCAAAGAAAACGATTTCACCAGTTTTAGGCATATGTTTTTCGTAACGTTTAAACCATTTTTTTGATTCATTTTCAGAAGGTATACCTAGATGGACATACCTAAAATGATCTGGAATTAAATGTCTTGCAAGAAGATTAATAGTATCAGTTTTACCGGCAGCATCTCTTCCTTCAAAAACTACAGCTATTTTTTTTCCTTCACTAATAGCCCAATTTTGTAATTTTAAAAATTCAATCTGCAGGCTTCTTTTTTCTTTCCTATAAAGGTCATTATTTAGCCGGTTATATTCGGAAACATCGTAGTTAATCATTTGAATTTTTGATGAATATTAAATTAGGGTTTGGGATAAATAAAGATCATAAGTTATATTTCACTAAAATTAAATTGACACTTGAACTTATCTAGAGTGTCATGCAAACAAATGATAATTGAGTTTGCCCTACCAATTCTAATACTCACCGCAATAGCTGGATTAATAATGGCCTGGGGTATTGGTGCAAATGATGTAGCCAATGCAATGGGCACCTCAGTTGGATCTGGAGCAATTACGTTGAGTACGGCTATCTTAATTGCGTGTATATTTGAATTTTCAGGTGCATTTTTAGCTGGTGGCGAAGTCACATCCACTGTTCGAAAGGGTATTCTTGATCCGTTGTTGTTTGAAGGTAATCCTGATCTGTTTGTTTTTGGAATGATATCAGCTCTGCTTGCAGCAGGAACTTGGCTTGTCATAGCAACTTACTTCGGTTGGCCAGTTTCTACAACTCATACTATTGTGGGCGGTATTGTTGGATTTGGAGTACTGAGTCTTTCAATTTCTGCAATTGATTGGAATACTATGTCTGAAATTGCAACTAGTTGGGTGCTTTCACCTCTTATCTCTGGTTCTATATCTTTCATCATTTACCTTTCTATAGATAAGCTAATCCTAAAAAATCAAAATCCGATCCTTATGGCACAAAGATATGGTCCTATATATCTTTTCTTTGTAGCTTTCATAGTGAGCATGGTTACCTTCACAAAAGGACTTAAGCATATTGGGTTAGGTATAGACTTTAACGATAGCCTAATCTATTCATTCTTATTTGGCCTTTTTGTAACATTCCTAGGTTTTGTTTTTCTATCAAGACTCAGAAATAGTTCTATCGATCAAATATTTGGGATCCTTATGGTCTTTACTGCTTGTGTGATGGCCTTCGCTCACGGTTCCAATGACACTGCCAATGCAGTGGGACCTGTGGCAGCAGTTTTTTCAACAGTTTTAAATGAGGGTGTATCTAAGGAAGCAGCAGTATCAGCATGGCTCTTACTTGGAGGAGGTGTTGGAATTGTGCTTGGGTTGGCTATGTGGGGTTATCGTGTAATACAAACCATTGGAAAAGAAATAACTAAGTTAACACCCACAAGTGGATTTGCTGCAGAACTAGCTGCAGCAACAACTGTAGTTATAGCTTCAGGAAATGCCATGCCAATATCTACAACACATACTCTCGTAGGAGCTGTTTTTGGAGTTGGCTTAGCTATGTCAGCCAAAGATTTAGATTTTAAAGTTATTGGAAAAATAATCGCCTCATGGCTAACTACAGTTCCAGCAGGTGCTATTTTATCTATGTTGTATTTAATTATTTTTAGGCTCTTTTTAGAATTTTAAATGTTGCTAAAATTTCACATAATGACAATGTAGATTTCACAATGTAAATGCAGAATGCTCTCATTAAAATACGGGGGCTTAACATGTTCAAATCAAAATATCTTATTTTCCTTTCTTTAATCAATATCACCTTTTTTTCAAATTTTACTTTTACAGACGATGATGACTCGCAAGCTGATGAAGAAGTCGTTGTTGTAGGCTCTCTGGCCAGTCTAAGAAGCGCTCTTAATAAAAAACGAGATTCTGATAAAAATGTTGGTGTCATAGATTCTGATGCGTTAGGTAATTTCGCTGATATTAATGTAGCTGAATCTCTTAGAAGAATTTCTGGTATATCAGTTGAGAATGACCAAGGTGAAGGAAGATACGTAACTGTAAGAGGTATGAACGCTGATTTGAATGCAATGACTATAAATGGTGTCAGTACAGCTTCTCCTGAGGATAGAAGAGGAGTGATATTAGATGGCGTTCCTACAGATCTTTTAGAATCTATGACAGTTTATAAGACACTTACTCCAAACATAGATGCAGATACAATTGGAGGAGCTATAGATTTAGAAACAATTTCAGCATTTTCTTATGGATCTAATTTTACAAAATTTAAAGCTGAAACTTCTAGAAATGATCTTACCAAAGATAGCAGTAATCCTAAATTATCCGGTACATATACTACAGTTATTCCTCAAGAGGATGGTGATTTGGGAATCGCATTTGTCATCAGCTCTCAAGAAAGACATATCATGGCAGATAACAATGAAACTGGTGGATGGGGATCTACTTATGTAAATGATGACTATGAAATGCGTTATTACGATCTCACGAGAGAAAGAGATGGGATAGTTCTGAATCTAGATTATGTATCAAATTCAGGAAGTAAAACTTATTTACATGCTTTCCATAACGAATATGTAGACACTGAATATCGAGCAAAGTGGGAAGTTAGAGATGTAATGGAAGAGTACACACCAACTATATCTGGAACTGTAGCGACATATGGAGCTTCTAGAATGGATACTGAAGGGAAAAATAGAACTGAAATTAGATCTATCGACAATTTAGCTATTGGTCATGAGACACAACTTTCAAATGGAAGCTTTTTAGAAGTTCAAGTGTTTAGATCTGAAGCAGAACAGGATGATACGGATAGATATAATTTAATATTTAGAAGTAAAGAGAAAGACGGTGTTACTACTTTGGATACTGCCAATCCTCAGAAACCAGTTTTAGGACTTCCTTCTGAATTCTATGATGCCTCTACTTTCCCAGGAAAGGCTGCAGAACAAGAATATGCCCTTACTGAGGATGAA
>CACGNN010000008.1 GCA_902574355.1 uncultured SAR86 cluster bacterium
TTATTAATTTTTCTATTGCTTATATCTTGCCCTGGAAATCCTTCGTCTTCATATCTCCATGCATCAAAAAGATTAGGTCCGAAGCCACTTTTTTTAATTGATTTGAGAAACTGTTTAGGGATAATTTGGTCAGTATCGATATTATCTCGATTTAATGGAACGGCCTGCCCTTTATGGTAAGTCGAGGTATTTTTCATAATAAATACTCCCTCACATCTACAAAATGTCCTTCAACAGCTGAAGCTGCTGCTGTGACAGGAGATACAAGATGAGTTCTTCCTCCATAGCCTTGTCTACCTTCAAAATTCCTATTTGAAGTAGAGGCACAATGCTCACCATCTCCAAGTTGATCTGGGTTCATGGCTAAGCACATTGAGCAACCAGGGGCTCTCCATTCAAAGCCTGAGTCAATAAATATTTTATCTATACCTTCATCTATGGCCTGTTGAGAAACAAGACCCGAACCAGGAACTACAATAGCTCTCTTAATTGATTCAGAAACCTTCTTGCCTTCAAGCACTTTTGCTGCTTCTCTTAAATCTTCTATTCGTGAGTTTGTACACGAACCTATAAAAATCTGATCTAGCTTAATATCTTTTATTTTTTTCCCAGGTTCAAGGTTCATATAGCTCAGAGCATGTCTAACAGATTCGCTATTAGGCTCAGGTATTACACCATCAATATCACTGACCATTTCTGGTGAAGTTCCCCAAGTAACCTGAGGTGCTATAAAAGATCCATCAATTTCTATCTCTTTATCAAATTGAGCTTCGCTATCGCTGACAAGATCTTGCCATTGCTCTTTTGCTACCAACCATTGTTCTCCTTTTGGGGTAAATGGCCTATCTTTAATATAAGCTTCAGTTGTTTGATCATATGCTACAAGTCCTGCCCTAGCTCCAGCTTCAATTGCCATATTACATACAGTCATTCTTCCTTCAATTGACATATTTTCGATGACTGAACCAGCATATTCTATGGCATAACCAGTTCCTCCTGCGGTTCCAATTCTTCCAATAACTGCCAATGTAACGTCCTTCGGAGTGACACCTTCTTGCAGCTCACCTGAAATGTTAACCCTCATATTTTTTAGTTTTGAGGTTTTCAAACATTGAGTAGCTAAAACGTGTTCCACTTCGGAAGTACCAATACCCATTGAAAGCGTCGCTAATGCCCCATGAGTAGAGGTGTGAGAATCTCCACAAACAATTGTCATGCCGGGTAAAGTTAATCCTTGTTCAGGCCCAACCACATGAACTATGCCCTGGCGTTTATCATGAATATCAAACTGCAGTATTTCATGCTCTTTGCAATTATCATCTAACGTAACCACTTGAAGTTTTGATACTTCATCATTTATACCAGCTATTCCCTTGTCTCTGTCAGTTGTAGGAACATTATGATCAGGTGTTGCGATATTAGCTGATATTCTCCAAGGCTTACGGCCAGCTAATTTCAATCCTTCAAATGCTTGAGGGGATGTAACTTCGTGAATCAAATGTCTATCTATATATAAAAGATAGGTTCCGTCTTCTCTTTGAGAGACCTCATGAAGATTCCATAGCTTATCGTATAGGGTGAATGACATAAGATTATTATGAGATATCAGGGATTTCAGTTACGACATCAGCATTTTGAGCTCTGTTCCTCAAAAAGTGGTCCATTATAACTAACGCAGTCATAGCCTCGGCTATTGGTGTTGCTCTAACCCCTACACAGGGATCATGTCTTCCTTTGACTTGAATCTTTTTGGATTCACCCCCCGAATCTATGGTCTGGCCTTCTTTGTTGATACTTGAAGTAGGTTTCAAGGCGATAGAGAGTTTTATTTCTTGGCCAGTACTTATGCCTCCTGAAATTCCACCTGAGTTATTTGACAAATAACCCTCTGAAGTCATTTCATCCCTCGATTCCGAACCTTTTGAATCTATAAGATCAAAGCCCTTTCCTATCTCAAAACCTTTAACAGCATTAATACTCATAAGGCCTTTTGCTAAGTCTGCCTCAAGCTTATCAAAAACAGGTTCTCCTAAACCTATAGGCATATTAGTGACTGAGACTTCTATTTTTGCCCCCACTGAGTCACCGTCTTTCCTTAGTTGATCAATTAAATCTTCGATAGAAGTCAAAACTTCAAGATCTGGGCAAAAGAAAGGATTGAGACTAATCTGTGAAGAATCAAAATTAGATATAGTAATAGAACCTATTTGAGATAAGTATCCTATGATTTTGATATCCAGTTTTTCGCTTAAGTATTTTTTAGCTATTGCTCCTGCTGCCACACGCATAGCAGTCTCTCTAGCTGACGACCTTCCTCCTCCTCTGTGGTCTCTTATTCCATATTTTTTTGAATAAACGTAATCTGCATGAGAAGGCCTAAAAACATCTTTGAGTTGATCATAGTCCTTAGATTTTTGATCCTTATTTCTAATAAGTAAACCTATAGGTGTTCCAGTTGTTTTGCCCTCGAAAACACCAGATAATATTTCTACTTCGTCATCTTCTTTTCTTTGAGTTGTATACTTAGAGGATCCAGGTTTTCTCTTATCTAGTTCCTTCTGAATGTCTTCTTCACAAAGCTCTAATCCAGGTGGGCAGCCATCAACGATACAGCCAAGGGCTACTCCATGACTTTCACCAAAAGTGGTCACAATAAAAGAGCTTCCGAAAGAATTCCCTGACATTTTCTTATCTTATTACGTAATTCGCGGTGCGATTATAGAATTTTTGAACAATTTAGGTATTAAATTTGATATTTATTTAAAAACCTCCAAAATACTCGAAAAAAAAATTATTGAATTTTTATGATAAAAGCAGTTTTTTGGGATTTCGGAGGAGTAATTACTAGTAGTCCTTTTGAGTCATTTAATAGGTTTGAAAAAGAAAATGAATTACCTTTAGATTTCTTAAGATTAGTCAATTCTACGAATCCTAACTCTAACGCATGGGCTAAATTAGAGAGGAACGAGTTAAATTTGGATGAATTTGATAAGCTTTTTTACAAAGAAAGTAGTGAGCTTGGTCATTCAGTCAAAGGTAAAGATGTAATTGCTCTCCTGAAGGGTGAAGTAAGGCCTGACATGATACGAGCTCTGAAAAAAATTAAAGGGAATCTTCTGCAAGCTTGTCTAACAAATAATATTCAACCTATGGGAAAAGAAAACTTTGAAGGTAATGTTTCTGCCTCAGGCAAGCATGATGAAGTAATGAAAATGTTTGATTTTGTGTTTGAATCAAGCAAGGAAAATGTTAGAAAGCCTGATCCAGAATTTTATTTACGAGCTTGCGAAAGAGGCGAAGTCAATCCAGCAGAAGTTGTGTTTCTTGATGACTTAGGAATAAACCTGAAACCTGCCAAAAAATTAGGAATGAAGACGATTAAAGTTATAAATTCCAGTGAAGCGTTAACTGAGTTAGATAGCTTGATAGATATTAAACTTTTTTAGATTAATAAACTTTTGATTTAGAAGTAACATAATCCATTAATGCAAGTAAAACTCCAGAGAGAATGAACACAACATGAACAATAATCATCCAAAAGATCTCTCTATCGCTTATTTGAGATAAATCCATAAAGGCTGCTAATAAATTTATTCCGGAAATAGTAACAATTGAAGCGACTAATTTTAACTTCATCTCACTAAAGTCCACTCGACCCATCCAAATTGGTTTATCTTCGCTCTCATCAGCTACATGTAGCTTAGAAACGAAATTTTCATAACCAGCAAAAATTATCATGAGAACTAAATTACCCACCAAAATAAGATCTACTATATTTAAAACAAATAACATAATCCCTTTGACATCTTGTTCAAGAATTACAGGTAAATAGACGATAGTATCTTGAATAACTTTCATTGTTATAAACAAAAGTGACAGGCAAAGAACCAAGTAAATAGGTGCAAGAAGCCACCTACTTGCGAAAATAAGACTCTCTAGATAATGTTCTAATTTACTCATTTGTGTTATTCAGCTATGAAGAGGTTCATAAACTCAGGTACTGAGGTAGTCTCTAGACTTTCCTGATCTAAACATAATGACAAAATTTCCTGGGACCTCTGATCTGAAAATTGAGTAGCTAGATTTCGTTCAAATTTCTCTACAAGCAAGGGAATACCTTGCTCTCTTCTTCGTCTGTGACCAATCGGATATTCGACTTCAATCTTTTCCGTTGACGAGCCATCTGTAAAGAATATTTGAATTGAATTAGCGATAGACCTTTTATCAGCTTCTAAATATTCTTGTGAATATCTATTATCTTCTTCAATAAACATTTTCTCTCTCAATTGATCTACTCTTGGATCTGAAGCCACATCATCCTCATAATCTTCAGCAACGAGATCTCCCTTTAGTAGTCCAATAGCAGTCATATATTGGAGACAGTGATCTCTATCAGCTGGATTATTTAAAATGCCTTCTTTACTGATAATCCTTATGGCTGATTCGTGTGTCGTAATTAAAATTTTCTCGATTTCATCAAACTTTTCTTTGACCTGCTCATGCAGAATGACTGCCGCCTCAACGGCAGTCTGTGCATGGAATTCTGCCGGAAAGGAGATCTTGAATAAAACATTTTCCATGACATACGAATTGAAATCTCTTGGTAGGCTGAAAGAATTTCCTTTAAATTGCACATCATAGAAACCCCAAGTTGGAGCAGTAAGAACACTTGGATAGCCTATTTGTCCTTTTTGAGTCAATAAAACTAACTGCAAAGCTCTGCTTGTAGCATCTCCTGCTGCCCAAGATTTTCTAGGTCCTGCATTCGGAGCATGCCTATAGGTTCTTAAACTTTGTCCGTCTACCCAAGCTTGTGATAATGCATCTATTGTTTGATCTTTATTCAATCCAAACATAGAAGATATAACTGCCGTTGAGGCAACTTTTACTAAAACAACATGATCTAAGCCAACTCTGTTGAAACTATTTTCTAATGCCAAAACACCCTGTATTTCATGTGCTTTGATCATATTAGTTAAAACATCTTTCATAGATAAAGGTTCTTTTCCCTCTGCCAGATTCTTTTGAGAAAGATAATCAGCTGCTGCTAAAATACCACCTAGGTTATCTGATGGATGTCCCCACTCTGCAGCTAACCAAGTATCATTAAAATCTAACCATCTAATTATTGCACCTATGTCCCAAGCTCCTTTTACAGGATCTAATACATGCTTAGTCCCAGGCACCCTGACGCCGCCAGGGACTTGAGTGCCTTCGATGTAAGGCCCCAGTAAATTCTTACAATCAGGGAAAGTAAGAGCTAAAAGTCCACATCCTAAGGTATCCATTAAACAGTTTCTTGCTGTATTGTAAGCTTCAGAACTTTCAATATCCTTATTTAAAACATATTCGGCTATTTTAACTAGTACGTCATCCGGATTAGGACGTACGTTTGTTTCAACGTTTCCAGACATAATTTTCCCCTTGGTTAACGATCAGACATATCGACCCAGACAGAGTTATCCGGTCCGATGTACTCTTCACTTGGACGGATAATTCTATTATCCGCTCTTTGCTCCATGATATTAGCAGCCCAACCCGAGGTTCTGCCTATAACAAACAATGGAGTGAATATTGAAGTAGGTATGCCTAGATAGTTGTAAGCAGAGGCCATAAAGAAGTCAGTATTAGCAAACATTCCTTTTTCGTTATCCATCACTCTTTCTATTTCGTCGGAAACTTCAAAAAGTGTAGTATCACCATTTAATTTCGAAAGTTTTTCTGACCAAACTTTAATAATCGCATTCCTAGGATCTTCAGTACTGTAAACAGCATGCCCAAAGCCCATTATTTTTTCTTTTTTAGCAAGCAGATCAAGGACTCCTGCTTTAGCCTCTTCTCTGCTGGAGTATTTTTCAATCATTTCCATTGCGGCTTCATTTGCACCGCCATGCAACGGTCCTCTTAAAGTTCCAATTGCACCTGTAATGCAAGAGTGCATGTCAGATAATGTTGAAGCACAAGTTCTAGCTGTAAAAGTAGATGCATTAAAACCATGTTCAGCATAAAGTATCAACGAAACATCAAGTGCTCTAGCATGCTCTTCAGAAGGTTCTTTTCCTGTGAGTAAAGATAAAAATTGACCTCCAATAGTAGGATGATCTGTTACGGTTTCAACTCGAACTCCATCATGAGAATATCTGTACCAATATGTAATTATTGAAGCAAAAGAAGCCATTATCCTATCAGCTATTTCATTCTGATTAGAGAAGTCACCTTCTGGTTCTAAATTTCCTAACATAGAGCAACCAGTCCTCATAACATCCATCGGGTGCGCTTCAGCAGGTATTCTTTCCAAAACCTCTTTAAGTTCATCCGGCAGATTTCTGTATGATTTTAGTTTAGATGCATATTGATCATATTCAGATTGATTTGGTAAGTTTCCATACAACAGCATATACGCAACTTCTTCAAAAGAAGCTTTTTCAGCGAGCTCCTCTATGGCATAACCTCTATAAGTTAAACCTTTTCCTTCTTTTCCTACAGTTGAAAGGGCAGTCTTACCTGCTACTTGCCCTCTTAAACCTGCTCCATCTAACTTCTTCTCACCCATTTAATTTCCTAATCTAATTTTTAAATAGCTCGTCTAATTTATTTTCGAACGAATGATAATCTAGTACGTCATAAAGTTCATCTCTAGTTTGCATATTTTTTAATAGACTTTCTTGATTATCAGACGTTTTAATTTCTTTAAATACTTCTTCAGCAGCCTTACTCATTGCTCTAAATGCGGTAAGAGGATAAAGGACCATATCTACCCCTGACTGACTTAGCTCTTCGCAACCAAAAAGTGGAGTCTTTCCAAACTCTGTGATATTTGCAAGGATAGGTATTTTCACATGTTTCTTAAGTTCCCTATACTGTTCTAGTTCGATAAAAGCCTCAGGGAAGAGAGCATCTGCTCCTGCTTCTTGATAAGCTATAGCCCTTTCTATGGCGAGATCAAGGCCTTCATTTGCAAGCGCATCTGTCCTTGCCATTACAACAAAATCATTATCTATCTTGGCATCTACTGCAGCTTTGATTCGGTCTATCATCTCTAAGGTAGAAACAATCTCTTTGTTTGGTCGATGACCACATCTTTTCTGGGAAACTTGATCCTCTATATGCAGTCCAGCAGCTCCATAGTTGATAAAAGACTTTACAGTTCTTGCAATATTAAATGCACCACCCCAACCAGTATCAGCATCAACCAATAAAGGAACTGAAGTTACATTTGTAATCCTTTCTACATCTATTAGAACATCTTGAAGAGAAGAAATACCTAGATCAGGAACTCCTAAACTAGAAGCAGCTACTCCACCGCCTGATAAGTATATGGCATTATGACCCTCCTTTTCCGCTAACAAAGCTGAATAGGCATTTATCGTACCAACTATCTTTAGGGGATTATTATTTGCAATGGCCTCTTTAAGTTTTTTTCCTTGAGATTGACTCATATTAAGTCCTCCCAATAAAAGAAGAATTTTCTATCAGGAGATTCTTCAAATCTTCATGACTTTCAACACTTTCAATTTCTTTAAACTCGTCTCTTATGTGTTTCGGAGCTTGAAAAAAAACACCTAAATCTGCTTCTTGAAGCATTTGAACATCGTTATAAGAGTCACCAGAGGCAAATACTTTAAATTTCATATCTTTTAATCCTTGAACCACTTTCTTCTTATTCTCTAACTGTCTCAAGGTATAGCCTTTTAATTCATTATTTTCTATATCTAAATAATGACAGTTAATAGAAGGAGTGCCAAGTTTTCTAAGTAAAGGCCAGGCCAGCTCGTAAAAAGAATCAGAGACAATAGTTAGCTGAAAGTTATCTCTTACCCAATCAATAAATTCTCTGGCCCCATCGAAAGGCTCCATTTTATCGACTAAAGATTGAATTTCTAAGAAGGATAAACCAAGCGACTGAACTAGATCGATTCTCATATCCATAAGTTCGGAATAATCTTTAAGATCTTGGGTCGTTAATTTAAATTGCTCTTCTCCAGTGTATTCAGCTACTTCAGCCCAAATTTCAGGTATTAATACACCTTCAAGATCAAGACAGACATGTTCCATCGTAGTTATTCCCACTCAATGATTGAGATGGTGATTATACATTTTTTGAATTTAAATTCTCGAATTAAAATTGATCACTTGACCGGTAGGGACTTCTAAACAGGCTGACTTACAATTTTCAATTTGATCATCAAAGAATATATCTGCTCCAAAGTCTTTTAAAAAACTAGTTTTATCCATACCACCTAAAAAAAGAGATTCATCTATCCTAATTTTCCATTCTCTTAGAGTTTTAATAACTCTTTCATGGGAAGGAGCCGATCTAGCAGTTACCAAGGCAATCCTCACAGGACATTTGGCTCGAGGAAAACTCTGCTGAACTTTATAAAGTTCTCTCAAGAAAGACTTAAATGGACCTCCACTTAATGGATTATCAGCTAGATTTTTTTCATTCTTATTGAAAGCTTCTAAGCCATACTCATCAAATATTTTTTGAGATTCTTCAGAAAAAATAACTGAGTCTCCATCAAAAGCTACCTTAAGTGTTTCATTATCAACTTTAGAGTTTCTTGAAGGCATTATCCTAGCAGAAGCAATTCCACTGTTTATAGACGACTTACAGTCTTCAAATTCAGTTGAAAGGAATAGATGCACTCCAAAAGATTTTGCATACACGTGCGGACTATTTCCTCCACAAAAAGCTGCTTTCTCGATATCAAGACCATGATGCTGAATAGAATTGAAGATTCTCAAACCGGTATCAGCAGTATTTCTGCTTAGTAAAAAAACCTCAACTAACTTTTTATCTCTAAATTGGTTGTTTAAATTTAATAACTTTTTAACTAAAGAAAAAGCCTGACCAGGCTTTAAAGGGCAATTTTCTTTTACTATCTGGTACTCTTTATATGCTTCAAGTCCATTATTCTTAAATATCAAATGACTTGAATCTAAATCAAAAAGCGCTCTAGAAGTAATTCCAATCTTCAACATGATTGCATAATACAATATACTGTATATAATTACAGTAATTATTATGAAAAATCTAACTAAAAGACAAGAAGAAATTTTAAATTTAATCAAATCACATATATTGGATTTAGGATTTCCTCCTACTAGAGCAGATATATCGAGATCTTTGGGTTTTAAATCTCCTAATGCTGCAGAACAACATTTAAGGGCAATTGAGAAGAAAGGTTTCATAAAGATTTTATCCGGAGCTTCTAGGGGAATAGTTCTAAATGATTCTGAGAATGACCAAATACCTGTAATTGGCTTAGTTGCTGCTGGAGGTCCAATCTTAGCTGAAGAAAACATTGAAAAGACTATTCCCAGATCAAATAACCTTCTTTCTAGTGATATTGACTACTATTTGAGAGTAAAAGGAGACAGTATGGTTGACATAGGCATATTTGAAGAGGACTTAATTGGGGTAAGTAAATCTGCAAATACGAAAGTTGGATCTGTTGTGGTTGCAAGAATTAATAATGAAGTTACAGTTAAAACCCTAATTGAAATGTCTCAAAATAAAGTTGTGCTAAGACCGGAAAACCGGAAATATGATGACATTATTGTAAATCCGCAAGTTGAGGAGCTTGCTATTGAGGGCTCATGTATAGCTTTGCTAAGAGAAAGTATTTAAATAACTTTTGAATCTTCAAGGGAAATAAAACTCTCCCCTTTTTTGAGTTTTAATACTTCGTTGATGATAAAATTCTGTTCTTCTCGATCCAATTTATACCAGTCATTAGGAATTTCCGTCTCTACTTCGCCTACCTTCAAATTCTTTACAAACTTAAACGCTTTACCAGGCTTTCTTATCTTAATTCCTACTGGTTGTACTGATTTATCTTCCTTGTGAATAAATCCCAGTATTCTTAAAGAGTTTAAAACATATCTTCTCCCAGAATCAGATTGATAATCTATTGTATTAGGTTCGTAATAAGATACTTTAGGATTCGGATCTTTATCTTCAGGCTTCAGCTTAGTTGCTTTATTAAATCCATCAAATTCAGTGTATTCACCAAATCTTCCATTTTTAAGGACAATTGGTAAATTTGAATTAATTTCAGTAAACAATATATTTTCGGTATTGCTTGTATCTATTAATTCTATTGCTCTATTCAAACCTATATCTAAGATAAATTCGTCTTCATCTGGAGTACCAAAAAGTTTCTTATCCTCTTCATTAAACGTCCACACACAAGGGCCATTAACACTTAAATCTGCATATATTGGCTTACCCAAATCTGGATGAAGTCCTAAATCTTTTGGAAGTTCTTGATAGGTTTCCCAGGTTGTATTGAATTCAAATGGTTTTTTAGTCCATTTACATTCTGAGCAACCGACGAAATAACCCCATGCCCCTGATTTCAAACTGATAGGACTAGAACATTTAGGACAATCATTTCTATTTTTACCGGAATCATCTTTAGGGAAGATTACAGATCCAAGTTCCTCATTGAGTAAGTCTAAAACTTGTCTAGTTTTGAATTCATCCTTATTACTTATTTCTATGTTATTAATTTTTCTGTTGAGGTAATTTTGGAGCTCTGCCCAAAAAGCATTTAAAACTTCTACATAATTTTTATTTCCTGAAGCAACTTCATCTAGATCTGCTTCCATTCGAGCAGTAAATTCTGTTTCTATAAAAAACTCTTCAAAAACTTTTTTCAGGTAGGAGGTTAGAACTCTTCCTAAATCAGAAGGAATAATTGACTTGGCTCCGTAAGCATATTTTTTTGTTCTCAATCCCTTTACGATGGTTGCATATGTTGAAGGACGTCCAATTCCCTCCTCTTCCATTTTTTTAATTAATGAAGCCTCTGAGTATCTATTTGGAGGTGAAGTAAATTTTTGTTCATATTTATTTGAAATTAAACTTAGTTGACTCCCTTCTTCAAGTCCGTCAGGGAATAATGTAACTTTTTCGTCTTCAATGCCGGTAAGAATCTCAAAACCTTTAAATATATTTTTTCTGGATGAAGCCCTAAATTCATATTTATCATCATTTGAAGATATCACTAGAGTTTTTCTTTCATATTTTGAGCTCTCCATCTGACTTGCAACTGTTCTGTTCCAGATCAAGGAATACAATTTTTCTTCATCTCCTGATAAAACAGTATCCGATGGTATCTTAGAAATATCTGTTGGTCTGATTGCCTCATGTGCTTCCTGAGAATTTTGTACTTTAGATTTATAAATTCTCGGTTCGCTAGAAAGAAAAGAAGAATCATAGTTTGAAGTAATAAAGTTTCTTATTTCCTGCAAAGGAGGTGGACCTGGGCTTTCTTCAGAAAATGGCTCTCCTGTATTGGGAGATGTACTTATAGATATACCATCAGTTCTAAGATAAGTTATTAAACCTCCTTCATATAGTTTTTGTGCTGCTTGCATAGTCCTGTCAGCCGTAAAGCCCAAACCACTTGCAGCAGACATCTGCAATGTTGAAGTTCTAAATGGGGGTTTTGGTTTACTTGATTGAGCCTTAGACTCTATATTTTTTAAAATGAAACTTGCAGTTTCCAATTCATTGACCAAATCATTAACTTCTTTCTCATTTTTTAGAGGATCTTTATTTATGCTTCTTTCTGAGATTTGAGTTATTTTCGCTTCAAAGGAAGTGCCAAAAAAGTCAAAACTCGACTCGAAAGGCCAATATTCTTCTGGGACATGTAAATCTCTCTCATCTTCTTTCTCACAAAGGATCCTTAAAGTAGGAGATTGAACTCTGCCGGCAGATTTTGCCCTTGAAACATGTCTCCAAAGCAAGGGAGACACCTTAAAACCAATCAAATGGTCTAAGATTCTTCTAGTTAAATATGCATCTACTAAATCTTGATCAATTTCTCTTGGTGACTCAATAGCTTTTTTTATTGCAGAAGAGGTTATTTCGTTAAATGTTACTCTTTTTACATCAACATCTTCTATCAGTTTTTTACTGTCAAAATCACTCAGCAAATGCCAGGCTATGGCCTCCCCTTCTCTGTCTGGGTCAGTTGCTAGGTATAAGAGTTCAGAATCCTTGCAGAATTTACGGAGATCCTTCATGACTTTTTTTCCTTTAGAAGAAAATTCCCATTTTAAGTTATTCCAATCTCCAGGATCTACCGCGCTCTCCTTATCTGAAAGATCTCTCACATGCCCTACACAAGCTTCAACCTGCCAATCTTTATCAGGAAAATTTGAATCAAGGTAACCTTTTATTTTTTTTGCTTTTGCACCAGATTCAACAATTACTAGTGATTTCATAATTATTTCAAACTTAATTCCTATACAGTATAAAGTTCAAGAATAGGGGATATGTCAAGTCTTTCTTTAAATGGTTTGACTTTTGAGAATATCCTGAATGAGTTTTGGACCCTCAAAAATAAATCCTGTATATATTTGTACTAGATCTGCGCCTGCATCTATTTTCTCTTGGTAATCTAATGCTGACATTACTCCTCCAGATGCGATTATTGGTAATTGATTTCCAACAATTTTTTTTATGAGTATAAGTTTTCTTGTGGCTTTGTCTTTCAAAGGCAAGCCACTAAGTCCGCCATAACCATTCTTGTCATTATGTTCTATTGTAGTATTACTTGTGATTATTCCGTCTATCTCCGATTCAATAATGCAATTACATATCTCTTCTATTTTTTGTTGATTTTCATCAGGACTTATCTTGATGAAAATAGGAACATACTCAAGTGTTTTAGAAAGAAGGACTTGTTTTTCCTTAATCTTAAGAAGAAGGTCTTTTAAAAACTCCTTGCTACTTAAGTTCCTAAGCTCCTTAGTGTTTGGCGAAGAAATATTTATCGCGATGTAATTAGAATATTCATAAACCCTTTCCAGGCAAAAAAGATAATCTCTGTAAGCTTCATCATTTGGTGTGTCAAAATTCTTACCTATGCTAACTCCAATTGGTATTGATGAAGTTCTTTCTTTTAAATTTTTTACAAGGTATTCAACACCTTTGTTATTGAAACCCAATCTATTAAGTAACGATTTGTCTTTTCTATTTCTAAATAGCCTAGGTTTTGCATTTCCGTACTGAGGTTTTGGCGTAACCGTTCCTACTTCAATAAACCCTACTCCTAAGGCAGATAAACAATCAATATATTCACCATCTTTGTCTAACCCTGCTGCTATTCCTAATTTGTTTTTATAAGTTCGCACGTCATTGGGTTTTTTTAGTATTTCTTTATCCTCAGTTCTTCTTTCCAAGAGAAATTCTAAGAGGCCAAATCTATGCAATACTTTAAGCCCGCTCAATGCTAAATCATGAGAGACTTCTCCAGGAAGAAAATGAAATAATTTTATAAAAATTTTAAGTAGATACATTTTAAATGCGTATTGCTGCATTTTATAATAGCTTTTGGACGAATTGACAAATGATAGAGCAAAAATTGAGCAAAAAGAGGGCTTTAAGTCTGGCATGACTATTGCATGTATCTAAATGTAGAGGTAGATTGTTAATGCTAAAAAAATAAAAATAAAGTTGACATAAAGAAGCTAATTGATTTCAATACGCTTGTAGTTCCCAAACCCTACTAAAATTGGACCAAAAATTAATTAAAACAGGTTTTATGATGAAAATTATATCTAAAAGTTTACTGGCTGGATTATCTGGTCTAGCTCTTATTGTTTTTCCTCAACTATCTATAGCTGATGAAACGCAAGCAAGTGCTTCTAGTTCTGGCGGCACTGCTGCAGGCGATGCTGCGGCTAAGTCTGCCATCGGGGGTGTCAGTGCAGGCACAATAGCTGCTGTTGTAGCAATTGCTGCTGCTGCTGCTGCAATTTCAGACAGCGGTTCCGGAGGTGGTGCAATCACACCAGCACCAGCACCAGCACCAGCACCAGCACCAGCACCAGCACCAGCACCAACTCCAACTCCTGCTGAACCTGTCATAGAAGAATATGTTACTGAAGTAGTAGTTGACGTACCAGGAACAGCCTCTTATACAGCTGCCGGTCCCACTGCAACACGAACTACGGGTGCTACTGCAACGAGAACTACGGGTGCTACTGCAACAAGAACTACGGGTGCTACTGCAACAAGAACTACGGGTGCTACTGCAACCAGAACAACAAGTGCAACGACTACAAGTTCTCAAGGTGGTGCAGCTACTTCTATAGGTACTAATGCTGGTGGCAACATATATAACGTTATCGAAACATATGATGTTGTCGAGGTGTACGATGTAGTGGAAGAATATGATGTTGAGGAAGTCTACGATGTTGAAGAAACTTATACCACAACTGTAACTATTCCTGCGGTCGCTGCTTCAACAGCTACAGCAACTGCCATTGCTACAAGAGTTGTAGAATAGTTTTATCTAATCTACATTCAAAAAAAGCCTCGTTCAACGAGGCTTTTTTGTTACCTCGATATAAAATGCCGGTAATCTAGGTGAAACATATTGAACAGATTTCCACACATAATCATCACGATCAATCCAATATTTGTTTGTTGCAAACCATCCAACCTCATCTGATTCTATATATTCTTCAATCAACTTAAGATCTTTTTGACCGAAAATTAATTCTACTCTCTCGATTTCTTGAAAATAGAAGCTTGAGTTAACTTTTAGATTATTTAATTCTGGCTGATTAAATGAGTAATAAGAAATAAAGTCCTTAGCGTGAATTGAATCTCGCTTCCAAGTCTTAAATGTAGTTAACTTTTCTTGAAGATTATTTGAAAGACCAAAGGTTTTTATAATTTTTCCATTCTTTATAACCAAATAAACTCCGTCAGAACTAACCCATGTATACTCATCTTCATTAATTTTCTCTAAAATCATTAGAGCAGTTGGACCTCTGCCAATTTTTACTAGCATAGAAGCATAAGGAATATTACTTATTATTTCTGGCTTTATATTTTCTTCATAACCTAAAATAATTTGCTTGATAGATGAAAAGGCTTCAACATAACCCGGAGCGATATTATTAGTATCAATGGTAGCGCACGAAGATAGAATGAGCAAAAGACTAAGCTTGATTTTAATTTTCATTTTATTTAAGAATTTCATCCCAATCACGAATTAAAGAACTAGCATTAGAATCACCTAAAATGCTAATTAAAGCATTATGTTTGTTAATCATCGCTCCACCATCTTTTGTCAGCGGATGTAGTCCAAAAGAAATATTTCCTGATCTAAAATCTGAATAAAATAACTTGGTTGGAACGGAGATATAAAACCCTTTATCAAAACTTCCTTCACCAAACTCTTCGGAAGAGAGGTTTGTTTTTGTAGCAAAAACTCCTAGAGTGAAGCCTGAATTAAACCTTCTTGATAAATCAAGAGTAATTCCTTTGTCTCCGGCTAGATATTCACCTGCAAGCAATTGAGATCTAATTTGATAGGGGTGGTCAATATAAAGACCTATATGGCCAGTTGTATTGGAGTATTCTTTAAAGGATAGTAATTGATTATAAGCTCTCTGCCTTACCTTATGAATCGACATTCCAATTGCAAATTTCTTATTGAATGGTCTGTAAAGAATTTCTCCACCTAAACCTCCAAACATTTCCTCTAAATAGCCAATATCTAATCTTGTGAATATATCTTTATAGGGTGCTCCAAAATATTGTAACTGCATTCTCTTAATATTATTTTTCCCTTGAGATAAGTATTCCTGAATGTCGCTTCTTACTTTTGGGATAGTGCTTTGACTTGGATTATTAAAACCTTTAAAGGTGTCATATATATTAATACCAAAGGAGGTATATAGGGCTAAGTTTCTTCTTAATTTGATTGTTGTGTCAGTTTGCCAGTAAAGCTGACCTAAATAAAAACCTTCTGGACCTCCAATCTGATGTCGAAGTGCCGGAGACATATTCCAGCTAAATTCAGGAAAAGTTACCTCAGGCATAAAGGTTGCTCGTTTAAATAGAGGATCGGCATTATTAGATTTTATTTGAGTTAGTTTTAATAATTCAGTGGAGGAAAGATTACCTGCATCTGATTTTTCAAAATACTCTTTTCCAAAAGAAACTTTCGCAACCTCGAAATCACCATTCATGGCATGTATATTAATTTTGTCTACTTGATCGGGAGACAGTGCTGCAACTATTCTTGCAGTTCTACCTATGGGTCTTGTAAGGTTATAAAATCTTGAGGATGCTACAGCAACATCAATTTCATTTTCTTTTAAAGTAGCAGCTTGTATATAAATTGATTCATCCCTCAAACTTAGATTGAGTGATCTGTATAGCAAATCATTATCCTCTATAATATTTCGCTGCTGATCTGGACTGAGTTTTTGTACAGTTTTAGGTCGAGGCTTTTTGATTGTGTCATTTAAAAAGTTACCTACTAAGTTGAAGGAAACTCGAAATTGAGTACCTCTCTCAAAAGAACTAGAAATAGTAAGGTTCTCAGACAAGCTATAGCTAACACCGAAATTTAGGCGAGACTTTACTTCTAGAGGTAATCTTGATTTTTTGATAAACCTTTCCTTGTCTGGCCTTGTGGTATCGTATTCAAGTTTTAGTCTTAAACCTTTCTTAGGTAAGTCATATTCAATTCCCCCAAAAATAGCTGTTTCTCCTGAGAACCATTTTTTAAAGTCGAAAGTTCCCCCTTGCCCCGTACTTCCAACCTTTCTTTCGTCATAAGAATCATTAAGTGAGCTTAAAGGATTTGAAATATTATTTTCTCTACCTAAATCACCCCAGCCAAGTCCTAAAGTTAGATCCAGATTCCTGATTCTTTTTGTAGAAACTATATACTCTGATGAGAATAGACCCGTTCCTGCAATGTCCCTTAACCCAAAAGCTACTGATGGGAAAAAGTAAGTTTCATTTCTAATCAGCGCCTTTATATCAAACCCTTTATCTTTGTATGATTGATTTCCACTGTATGCGGCTGGACCATACAGCCGGTTTTTTATCTCTACATATCTGTAGCTTGCCTCTAACCAATTAAAAGGTGAGGCTGTTAAGGAAGTGAATTCATTAGGAAAGGATGAAGAAAAATTAAACCTCAAACTTGCTTCTGGCATCATTCTAGCATTTGGCATTTCTAAAATACCTGTATTGCCATAGTTAGAAGAATTAGGAGAAACTTTATAGGGATAATAGTCTTCTATCGATGCTAAAAGAGGTAATGAAGCAGTAATGCCTATTAATAGCCACAATTTTGGCTTAGTCATGATTTAATTAATCGCTTATAGCGGCAATGGCTGCTGCTGAAGTTGCTAGATCAGCCAAAATAGGTGTTATTATTTGTGTAAGGCTAATTGCATCAAAAGGTCTTGAATCTCTAGAAATCACAACTGTGCTGCCGGGCATTATTTCTTTATTAGATCCAAATAGACTCCTTCTTACTAATTGAGACTTTCCATCAGGTAATATTACAAAAATTTTATCTTCGTCCGCTGAATCCTTTAATCCTCCAGCTAATGCTATGTATCCATCTACAGAGAGATCAGGATTAAATCCAACTGAAGCACTATTTAAAACTTCTCCTACTATAGATACAGATGAAGGTCTTCTCGGAACATATAACTCATCTCCATCTTGGACTGTAAAGTTAGCAATTGGATCGTATTGCAGAGCTAGTATATCTAAATTAACTACCATTCTTCCAAGAGGTTCTTCTTGTCTTAATTTAGTAATAAGATTTGAAATAGGCAACAGTGTGTATTCTCCAACTTCAATAGTATCTTGCGTTACAACATCCACTATTGTATTTTCTAGTTCGTCTGCGGCCCTTTCAAACGCTATTTTTTGAGATTTAGCTACATCCTCTCTTAAAAATACTGCTCCCTGAAAATATGCTTCACTACTATAACCTCCAGCTCTATTCAAAATATCTAAAATTTTATCACCTGGTTGTATTGAATATTCTCCTGGCTTTTGAACTTCGCCAGATAATTTAATAGTCCTCGGTCTTATACCTGATACTGACGAAACATTGATAACATCTCCATTTTTCAAGACTTGTGTAAGATTGCCTGAAATGTCTAAATATGTAAGATCTCTTTTTGCAGAAACCGTATTTATTGAGCTAAGTTCCAAATTTGGGGAACCATGCACCTCAGAGTTGAAACCACCTGCTAGATAGATAGCATCTTCTATCGTCTCTCCTGGTAAGATTTCATATCTATGCGGTCGTTTGAATGCGCCACCAATACTTATACTATTTTCTATGAAGGGTATAAAAATTACATCACCATCTTGAAGCACAACATCTGACTCTAGTGACCCGCGCAAGAGAAAATCATAAAAATCATAAGTCGAAATTACCTTATCATTCCTTTTTATTTGTATATTTCTCAAAGAACCTTGTTCATTTACTCCTCCACTTACGAATAGAGCATTTGAGACAGAGCTTAAGCCACTCATAACATATCTTCCTGGCTTATAAGCTTCTCCTAAGATATAAACTCCTATTGATCTTGTTGCACTGATCGAAAGGTCAACTTCGGTTCCAATAAGCTCTGTCTCAACTTTTTTAGATAAATAAGTCTTGGCTTCTTCATATGTTTTGCCAAGTAGATTTATCGGTCCAATGAATGGGAGAACTATTTTACTTTCTCTGTTTACAGTAACCTTAACTTTGCTCTCTTTGCTTCCATAAAAGTTGATTTCCAGTTTATCGCCTGGACCTAATGCATAAGATGAATTAACAGGGGAATTATCTACAGGAGCAAAAGTAGTTGGAGAATACTGAAAAAAGTTGTATCCATATATACAATCCGGGCAATAGCTATCAGTATCTGTTAAATCTTGTAATTCAGGTTTAATGACCAAGTTATTCGCTTCTTCAAATGTATCTTCGATTTCCTCCTGCAATGTACTTGCAGACTCCATTTTACCTAATATGCTCGCTCTTTGATCAGGTGGCAATTGATCCAACATAGACATTTGAGTTGGAGTAACTTCACCAAAACCTGAGGAGGCAAAAATAAAATAAAATAAGAAAAGAAAATATTTTAAATTTATCTGATTCATATCTATATATTACAGTGTTAGTTGTTTAAATCTATGAACTAATTCTACTTGGATTACCTAAACTCCATCCTAATTTTGTTCTGCAGGAAGAAAAGAAGCTGTGGTCAGTTGGATGAATTAAAGTCAACTCTGTTTTGCCTTTTTCAATGTAGACTTCTTCGGACGAAGTTACTTTTATATTATCGTGACTATCCATACTCAAATATGCTTTTGACTTGCCACTTACTTTTAGTTTGATTCTTTTATCTTCACTAGTTATGAGTGTTCTTGCATTTAAGCTATGAGGGAACATAGGGAGTAGTGTAATCGCTTTCACTTCAGGGGAAAGAATTGGTCCATTTCCTGATAAATTATAAGCTGTTGAACCAGTAGGTGTGCTAATTATGAGACCATCAGCTCTTTGTCTGTAAACGAACTCGTCATCAATGAAAAGTTCGTACTCAATCAATTGAGCTATTGATCCAGAGTGAAGTACTATTTCATTTAATGCTTTATATGTATCTTTTTTTCCCTCAATGTTAGCCTCTAAAAAAACTCTTTTATCTTCAACAAAATTTCCCTGCATTATCTTATTGAGAGCATAGGTTAAATCTGCAGGAGGAATATCAGTTAAAAATCCTAGGTTACCTAAATTTATTCCTAGAACGGGTATCTTGTGAGAACCAAAATTTCTAGCAGCACTTAATAGTGTTCCATCTCCGCCTATTGCTATTATTAAATCTGAACGTTTTGCAACAGCCCTGTCAGAATAAACTTTATTTTTCTCTCTGCGACTGATCTTCGAAGACAGAGGATATACAAATCTAACTCCAAGATTAGAAAGAACTTCCTCTACTTGATCAGCTATATCAACCACTTTTTTATCCTTCAAAGAGGAGTAAATAGCAACATTTTTAAATTTTGGACTTACCATTTTTTTACCCAGTAGATAAATATTGTATCAATTGCAGCAATTAAAACCTTAAAAACATATTTTGTAAGTGCTAGCATTAATGCTGTAGACCAATCCATGCCAGTTGCAAAAACCCAAGTAAATTGGTAAATCAGAGTATCTATAAGTTGGGAAGTAATTGTTGAAAGATTATTTCTTAACCAAAGTTTGGACTCCCCTGTGATACTTTTTATCTTATTGAAAAACCAAACATCGAAGGTTTGACTAACTAAATAGGCTGTTAAAGATCCAATTACAAAAGCGGGTGAGTAATAGGCCAGAGTGCTAATAGCATTGTGAACTTCTAATGCTGAACCAGTTATTTCTGAAGGTTTGAATTGGATACTTAGGACTAAAGTTATCATCACAGCAATATTTGCAAAGAACCCAAGCATGACAGCCCTATTTGCTTCTTGTCTTCCGTACTTTTCGTTAAGCACATCTGTGGCAAAATATATTCCTGAATACAAAATAGCTCCCATACTTACCTTATAGGTACTTCCAAATATCATAAGTTCACTTACCTTACCTCCTTGTAAGTTGCCGAGCACAATACCTAGAACAACTGCAACATATAAACCATATTTACCAAAAAATCTGTAAAGCAATAATGCCAAGCCAAGGTCATATACGACAGTGATTAACCAGAGTGATTCTTGGCTGAGAGAAAAAATATCCATTTTTGTATAATTTTCTTTATATTCTATCTGAAAGAGAAAGCTAGATGTCCTTAAAACTACAGCATTTAATAGAAAAAAGTAAAAAATTAGTATTCTTTACCGGGGCTGGTATAAGCACTAATTCTGGAATACCTGATTTTCGTGGACCGAAAGGAGTATGGAAAACTGCAACACCTATATACTTTCAAGACTTTGTTAGTTCAAAAGATAAAAGGATAGAATCTTGGGAAAGGAAGTTTTCAAATGAACTAAGCATAGATGCAGCAAAACCAAACAGCGGTCATCTAAAATTAGCTGAAATTATGAACAAAAAAGAGGAAGCTCATCTCATAACTCAAAACGTAGATAACTTACATCAGGATTCGGGGATTGACGAATCTAAGATAACTGAACTCCATGGAAATGCAACTTATGCTAAGTGTTTAAACTGTTTTGCGAGATATGAACTTTCTCCTCTTAAAAAAGATTTCCTTGCAACTAGAGAGCCTCCTTTATGCACTATATGTGGAGGCATAATTAAAACGGCAACAATCTCTTTTGGTCAAGCTATGCCAGAAGAAGAAATGATTACTGCACAAAGAGTATCGATTAAGTCAGATCTATTTATTTGTTTAGGTTCTTCTCTTGCTGTTTTTCCTGCTGCAGATCTACCTTTACTGGCAAAGGAAACTGGTGCTAGTTTAGTTATCATTAATAACGAACCAACTCAAATGGATCATTTATCAGATTTAGTAATTAATAAAGATATTTCTGAGACTTTGTCAGCAATCACCCTATAAATTAATAATGTGTTAAGTCTACTAAGCCTAAAAGATCTCCATCTTTCATTTCATTTAAACTCCCTAGAATTTGTTTAGTTATCTTCAGAATATATCTATAATTGCATTGGAACAAGTAAACAAATAAGGAATAAGATGACAGATTTACAAACTTTTAGAGAAGAAACAAGAGATTGGCTGGAGGCTAATTGTCCACAAGAAATGAGAAAACCAGGAGATGTTGCGTGGGGTGGCAGAAATCCTCAATTTTCTCATCCTGACCAAAAAATATGGTTGGAAAGAATGGGAGAAAAAGGATGGACTTGTCCTACTTGGCCTAAAGAATACGGCGGAGGTGGCCTATCTAAAGAAGAAAATAAAATTCTTCAGGAAGAAATGGGAGCGATAGGGGCTAGATCTCCATTAGGAAGTTTTGGTATATGGATGTTAGGACCGGCTCTTCTTGAGTTTGCCAATGAAGAGCAGAAAAAAGAGCATTTACCTCCGATTGTTAGAGGGGAAGTGTGGTGGTGCCAAGGTTATAGTGAACCTGGATCAGGCTCAGATTTGGCTTCGTTAAGCACCAAAGCAGTAGAGGACGGAGATAACTATGTTATAAATGGTCAAAAAATCTGGACATCATATGCAGATAAAGCCGATAAAATTTTCTGTTTAGTTAGAACTGGACCTCAGGAGCCCAAACATGACGGAATAAGTTTTTTACTCATAGATATGGATCAGCCAGGTGTTACAACAAGGCCCATTACTTTGATAAGTGGAAAATCCCCATTTTGTGAAACTTTTTTTGATGATGCAAAAGCTCCTACCAAAGATCTGGTTGGGGGACTAAATAAAGGCTGGACAGTTGCTAAGAGACTTCTTGAGCATGAGAGAACTATGATCTCTGCTATGGGCCTATCAGGCGGTGGAGATGGTAGTAAAAAAACTAAATCAGGATTGGCTGAGATAGGAAAGAAATATGTTGGAATAGATGCTGATCAAAAGATTTCTGATAAAGCCCTAAGAAGAAAAGTGGCTATGCATGATCTTAACTCCAGAGCCTTTGGTCTAACTATGCAAAGGGTAGGAGAAGAAACTAAAGTCGGCGCACCAAGTCCAGCTGCGGCTATGGGTAAATACTATGGAACTGAACATAATAAACTCCGTTATGAACTGATGCTTGAAGCAATGGGTACTCAAGGAGTTGGATGGGATGGAGAAGGATTTTCAATGGAAGAATTAGCGATTACAAGAGACTGGCTTAGAACCAAAGCAAATTCAATTGAAGGAGGTACTTCTGAAGTGCAACTAAATGTAATTTCAAAAAGAGTTCTTGGTTTACCAGACAAGTAAATATGGCACTAATTCTTAATGAGGAACAGCAATCCCTCAAAGATATTGCTAAAGAGTTTTTACAAAAGAATGCTCCTGTAACACATTTCAGAGAGATTAGAGATACTCAAAATGAATTAGGTTATGATCAATCCTTATGGTCAGAGATGGTTAATCTTGGCTGGTCAGGTATCTTAATTCCTGAGGAGTATGGCGGATTTGATTTTGGCATGGTCGGAATGGGAAGTATTTTTGAAGAAATGGGAAGGACATTGACGCCCTCACCTCTCTTTTCAACTGGTGTTTTAGGTGCAAGTCTATTAACTTTAGGTGGAGATGATAAACAAAAACAAAATTATCTGCCTCGAATAGTAGATGGTAGTCTTACTACGGCTCTTGCCTTAGAAGAAGGTAACAGACATTCGCCGTTTTCTATTTCAACGAAAGCGACTAAAGCCGGTAATGATTACAAGATTTCTGGAGAAAAGACTTTCGTCATTGACGGGCATTGTTCAAATTTAATTGTAGTAGCCGCGAGAACAGAAGGTTCTGATGATGATGCTTCAGGAATTACACTTTTTCTAGTAGAAGCGGATGCTGATGGAATTGAAATAACTAAAACCAGTATGGTGGATTCTAGAAATTGTGCCAATATCAAGTTCAATGACATTACTGTCTTGTCTTCAAATCTTCTTGGAGAAGAAAATAATGGGGCAGCAATATTGGAAGAGGTTCTGGATAGAGCTCAAATCGCTATTTCAGCTGAAATGCTGGGAAATGCATCGCAAGCATTTGATGTGACGCTGGATTATCTCAAAGAAAGAAAGCAATTTGGTTCTGTCATAGGTACGTTCCAAGCACTTCAGCATAGGGCTGCAGAAATGTATTCAGAATTAGAATTGACAAAATCGTCAGTAATAGCTGCTTGCAATGCAGTTGATGAAAACTCAAATGATCTCAAAAGAATGGCAAGTTTAGCCAAATATAAAGCAGGAGAGACGAACCACCTCGTCACAAATGAAGCGGTTCAGATGCATGGCGGTGTAGGTGTTACCGATGAATATGACGTCGGGCTTTACCTAAAAAGAGCTAGAGTGACTGAACAAATTTTTGGAAATTCAGAATATCATCTGGATAGATACGCAACTCTTAGCGAATATTAATCTGAATAGTATAGAAAAGCTTTTAGCCATCATGTCTCAATTAAGAGATAAAGATGATGGTTGTGAATGGGATAAAGAGCAAACCTTCCGATCCATAGCTCCGTATACCATTGAAGAAGCATACGAAGTCGCTGATGCCATAGAAAGAGAAAATATTTCAGATCTAAAAGAGGAATTAGGCGACCTTCTTTTGCAGGTGGTCTTTTTATCTCAAATTGCAAAAGAAGAAGAATTATTTTCCTTTGATGATGTTGCAAAAACTATTTCGGAAAAACTTGTAAGGAGACACCCTTTTGTCTTCTCAGATAAAAAAAATCATTCCTTAGACGAACAAGTTAACCAATGGGAAGAAACAAAACAAAAGGAAAGGTTCAAAAAAAATCAAGGAGGTATCCTTGAAGGAATTGCTAAGAATTTACCATCCCTCCAAAGATCGCAAAAGATTCAAAGGAGAGTTGCTAGTGTAGGCTTTGACTGGCCTGATACAAAGGGGGTATTCAAAAAGATTAAAGAAGAACTCAGAGAACTTGAAGAGGCAGTGGAAGCTAACAGCAAAGAATCTATTCAAGAAGAAATTGGCGATCTTTATATGATTATTACCAACTTATCAGAAAAGTTGGGTATAGATTCTGAGGAATCCTTAAGAAAATCTAATGTTAAATTTGAGAAGAGGTTTAACTATATTGAAAAAGAACTTGAAAAAGACAACATAAAAGTATCTGAAATGGATTTAGATGAACTCAATACTCTTTGGGATGATTCTAAAAAATTAAGATAAAATAATTCTATGGAGATTATTAGGGGAGTCCTAGGGCTATTTGCAGTTGTCTTTAATACACTTTTCTGGTGCATATTCCTTCTAAGTATTGCGATCTTAAAGTTACTTTTACCCATCGAAAGTTGGAAAAGAGTTTGTACTAAGCTAATAATTAATGTTGGAGAATGTTGGATATATTGTAATGGTCTATGGATTCAAGCTCTTCATAAGCCCGAATGGAAAATAGAAGGATTTGAATCACTAGATAACACAAGATGGTATTTATCTATTGCAAATCATCAATCCTGGGCTGACATATTCGTTCTCCAGGCAATCACTAATAGAAAAGTGCCCATGCTTAAGTTTTTTATGAAACATGTACTCATATGGGTTCCAGTTATTGGATTAGCATGGTGGGCATTGGATATGCCATTCTTAAAGAGATATTCAAAAGAGGAATTACACAAAAATCCGAATCTGAGAGGCAAAGATATTAAAGCTATGGAAAAATCTTTTGAAAGGTATTCTAGATATCCTGTTTCTATCTTTAGTTTTGCTGAAGGTACACGGTTTAATGAAGAGAAAAGGTTAACTCAAGATTCAAAATTCAAGAATCTACTTAACCCAAAATCTGGAGGTATAGGCTTAACATTGACTACTATGCCATACATTCAGTTGATGCTCGATTTTTCTATTTACTACCATAGTTCTAAAAGATCTTTTTGGGATTTTTTATGCGGTAGAATGTCAAAAGTAACAATTAAAGCTCGCGAGATACCTATTCCAGAAAATCTACTTCAGAAAAACTACGAAGAAGATATAACTTTCAGGGAAGATTTAAAATCTTGGATGGAAAACCTTTGGACAGAAAAAGATAACTTTATTGAGGATTTAAAAAAATGATAGATTTATATTACGCACCAACTCCTAATGGATGGAAAATTTCAATCATGTTAGAGGAGTGTGAGTTGGATTACAAAGTTGTGCCAGTTAACTTAGGCAAAGGCGATCAGTTTAAGCCTAATTTCCTAAAGATAAGTCCAAATAACAGAATGCCAGTTATAGTTGATCATACAAATATTATAGAAGGTGAACCATTAAGTGTATTTGAGTCTGGAGCAATACTCATGTATCTGGGCCAAAAGACAGGAAAATTCTTTCCTCAAGTTTCGCCTTATAAAGAAAGAGTTTTGGAGTGGCTTTTTTGGCAAGTTGGTGGTTTGGGACCGATGGCCGGACAAGTGAGTCACTTTGTTAATTATGCGCCTAACTTTCCTGGTGATCATTCTTATTCTGAAAAAAGGTATAAAAATGAATACGATAGATTATTGGGAGTAATGAACAATATTTTGAATGAAAGAGATTATTTAGCTGGAGATTATTCAATAGCAGATATGGCTTCTTTTCCATGGATTACTGCCTATAAGAGATATGAGGTCAATCTTGATGAGTTCCCAAATGTCAGAAGATGGTTTGATGACATAAAATCAAGACCTGCTGTAAGAAAAGGTATTGAGGTAGGTAAAGAACAAAGAAATTTTGGTAAAGGTATCACAAAGGAAGGACTAAAAACTATGTTTGGTCAAGATTCAAAAAGCATCTCTAAGATGGCAAAAGATAAAGAATGAGAAAAATTAGATTCTTTGTTCAATAAGCTGAATTCTGTCATTCCCGAAGAACATATCTTGATCATCTAAGAAGAAAGTTGGAGATCCAAAGCCACCTCTATCAATTAATTCTTGAGTGTTATCTATCAGTCTTTGTTTGGCTTCATCTGTCGAAATGAATTCTAAATACTCCAAAGGCTCGGCTCCATTTTCCTCAGCAATTAAAGACAAATAGTCAGTATCTGAAATATCTTTGCCATTAGTCCAATATCCCTGGAAAACATCTTCAAGATAAGATTCTATTCCGCCCTTATCTATAAAATAAAATGCACCACGCATGGCTTTCACACTATTTATAGGAAATATCATAGGCCAGTTAATTGTTATCTCTCTTAATTCTGACCAATCTTTCAAGTCTTTTTGAGAGTAAGCTGCTTTTTCTTTCACAGGATTCTTTCTACTTTCATAAACACTTGGATTTATTGAGTTAAAAATTCCTCCAACCAGGATCGGCTTCCATACAATTTCAAAATCCTTCTTCCTTTGCAAATCTAAGATCCCTCTGAATGAAAGATAGGTCCATGGACTGCTGCAATCTAAGTAATATTCAATTTTCTTCATTTATATAATTTCATTTAATTTACTATCATATAGAAAAAAGAAGAATATCTACTCATGGAATTCTATTTAATTAAATTTTTAGATAGAATACGTTTGCCCTACTTTCTTATTACATTATGAAACAAAATTTTCTTCTAATAGTCATATTATTGTGGACTACAACAGCCACAGCAACAGAAACTGAAGTAATTGAAAAGTATATTTTCAATCAAGATCAAGTAAATTTAGCTTCTGAGATTATTGATAAACTTGAGTCTAATCATCTGGTAAAAAAAGACTACAGGGCTGTAAAATCTGATTCTTTTGAGATATTCATTGATAGATTAGATCCCAATAAAAATATTTTTACCACTTCCGAAGTTGCAACAGTATTCAAAGATATCAATGCAAATTCAACCATTACTAATGATCTAGAAATAGCCTTTTTCCTATTCAATAATTACGTTTCGCGTTATAAGCAAAGGTATAAAACTCAGATAAACTTTCTTGACGATATTAGTGAAAATAATTTAAAGAGTTCCCGAACTTTAATTAGAGCCCTCTCGGAGGGTGAAAGGCTAAATACACTTGATGAATTGAAAAAGCTGTGGATCGATTTAAGTATCAATGACGTTATTCAGCTGATGCTGTCTGGAAACACAATTGATGAATCAGTCAGTAAAACCATTAAAAGAATGGAGAACCAGTTAAACTATTTTGAACAAACTAGAAATGAAGATGTCTTCAATATTTTTGTAAATTCTATTGCTTCAGTTTATGGGCCGCATACTGCTTATATGTCTCCAAAAAATTCTGAGGACTTTGATATCAATATGAGTCTATCTCTAGAGGGAATAGGAGCACTCTTATCTTCGGATGGGCTTTATACATCTATATCTTCACTCGTACCTGGTGGACCTGCAGAAAAGACTGAGTCTTTAAAACCAGAAGATAAAATTATTGGTGTAGGACAGGATGAAAAAGGGGAGATTATTGATGTAATAGGCTGGAGAATTGATGATGTCGTAGACTTAATCAGGGGTCCTAAAGGGTCAAAAGTTAGATTACAAATAATTCCATCAACTTCAATTAATGACAATGAAACAAAAGAAATAGAAATCATAAGAAACGTCGTTAAGCTAGAAGATCAAGAGGCAGAAAGAAAAATCCTATCCTTAAAACGAAATGAGAAAGAATATAAAGTTGGTGTAATAGAATTGCCTGCGTTTTATTTCGACTTCGATGCCTACCAGAAGCGAGATTATAATTACAAAAGTAGTAGTAAGGATGTAAAGAGACTGCTACAAGAGCTAAAAACAGAAAATATTGATGGTTTGGTGATAGACCTTAGAAACAATGGGGGTGGTTCTTTATTCGAAGCAAATGAGTTAGCTCACCTATTCCTTGGAAGAGGAACTACTGTTCAAGTCAAGAATTCTAATGGCAATATTCAAGGGCTCGGAGGAAGATGGGGATATCAATATTTTGATAAACCACTAGTTGTATTAGTAAATAAATTTAGTGCGTCAGCCTCAGAAATATTAGCGGGTGCAATTCAAGATTATGATAGAGGTTTAGTTGTCGGCACGAGTACTTTCGGAAAGGGAACTGTCCAAAAAGTTGATTTGCTTTCATCAGGTCAGATTAAATTTACAGAGTCTAAATTTTATAGAGTTTCAGGCAGTAGTACTCAAAATCTCGGTGTTGAGCCAGATATTAATCTTCCTTCACTATTCGATATAAAAGATTTAGGAGAGAGTAATCTGGATAGGGCTTTGGCGCATGATACTATTCCAAGCACCAGCTTTAAAAACTTCAATAGAGTAAGTAATTTTAAGGAGTTACTTAAACAGCAAAGTTTATCAAGAGTTCAAAGTTCAGCGTTGTTCGATAGCATAGAAAAGAGAAAAAAATGGCAAAAAGAAAATGAATTAGACTTTTTAGACCTAAATTTGGAAGTTAGATTGCAACAGAAAACTAAAATAGAAGAGTACCTGCTTAATAATGAGAACAAACTAAGGGCTTCTCTGGACCTTCCAACCTTTGAAACATATAAAGAATTTGTAGAGAGAGAGGATGACCCAGAAGTACTTGATGTGAATTCTGAGATATTAGAAGAGGCTGCGAATATACTTATTGATCTCATAGAAATAAAAAACAAACCTCTACTAGCTTCAAATTTCGTTACACAATCTTCATGAAAATAATCTCATTTAATATAAACAGCATCAGAGCCAGGCCTCATCAAATAGAAGCGATCGTTAAAAAGCATAAGCCCGATGCGATCGGACTTCAAGAGACTAAGGTTCATGACGATGATTTTCCCTATGAAATTCCAGAATCTTTAGGCTATAAGGCTCATATTCATGGCCAAAAAGGGCATTATGGTGTTGCCATTCTCACAAAAGAGGAGCCCTTGAATATAAATAAAGGATTTGAAACGGATGATGATGAATCTCAAAAAAGATTTATTTCGGTGACTCTTAAAAAAGATAGAAAAAAAATACATATATTAAATGGATACTTTCCACAAGGTGAAGAGAGAGAACATCCTGTAAAATTTCCCTATAAAGTCAAATTTTATAAAGATCTAATTACACACTTACAAAAGAATTATGACCCGAAAGATCATCTGATAGTGATGGGTGACTTAAATATTTCACCTCAAGATATAGATATTGGGATTGGGGAAGAAAACAAAAAAAGATGGCTAAGAACTGGAAAATGCAGCTTTCTTCCAGAAGAGAGGGAAATGTTATCTGAGTTAACTGATTGGGGACTATTTGATTCTTACAGAACTCTTTATTCAGAAAAAAATGATGAATTTAGTTGGTTCGACTATAGAAGTAAGGGTTTTGAAGATAACCCCAAGAGGGGTTTGAGGATTGATCACATTTGGGTTACGAAAAAACTTAATACAGCGGTTAAAGCTTCAGGAATTGATTACGACATAAGAGGTATGGATAAGCCTTCAGATCATGCTCCTATATGGACTGAGTTTAATTTATAACCTCCTCTCTCTGAAAAAGCACTTTAATAAATTTGAAGACTCTTCAATTAGAGGTCCTTGTCTGAACCTTACTGTGTGATTTAGAAATTCTGCTTCTAGAAAATTTGAATTACTAATTACGACCCCAGATTTAGGGTCTGTAGCAGAGAATATTAGATTGTCTATCCTTGCATGCACTAAAGCACCACAGCACATCATGCAGGGCTCTAAGGTAACATAGAGTGAAGTATTAGGAAGTCTATAGTTTCCCAATAGTTCTGCCCCTTTTCTTATAACATTCATTTCTGCATGTGCACTAGGATCATTTAATGAAATCGATCTGTTATGGTCTTCTGCAAGAATCTCATCATTCAGGGTTAATACTGCACCTACTGGTACTTCACCCAAGATAGCAGCATCTTTAGCCTGCTTAAGTGCTCTTTGCATAAAAAAAAGATCTTTTTTCATAAAACATCTAAGGAAAATTTTTTAATTACTTCTATAGGAATGACTTCTAATGCTCTTTTATTGGTAGCCTTGGCAATAATTGATGGAGCAGAACTAGCTTCGTAAGCCTCTAGCCATCTAGCAGCACATAAACACCATCTATCTCCTGAATTTAATCCCGGAAAATCAAATGCTGGAACAGGAGTAGAAAGGTCGTTTCCTTTTGATTTACTGAATTCAAGAAATTCTTCTGTCATGATTGCACAAACAGTATGATTACCAGTATCTTGTTCGGAGGTTTCGCAGCAACCAGTTCTAAAAAACCCAGTTAAAGGCGCGCAACTACATTCTTCTATAGGCTCATCAAATATATTATTTTGTATTACTCTATCATTCATAAATTTTTAAACATTCTATACATCCTTACTTTGTTTCCGGCTCTACTTTTGTATTCAATTTCTTTATCCACTTCATACCCTCTATCTTGATAAAGAAGTATTCCTGAAATTGTTGCCATAAGTTCAGCTTTATTAAATCCTAATTTTTTAGATTCATTTTCAGAAAGTTCCAATATCATACTTCCAACACCCTTCCTTATCCAATCGGGATGGGTATACATCGCCCTAATTTTAGAAGGTTCCTTCCCTGGAACTAATAAGTCATCCGATCTATTTGGAGTATGGTTTCCTCCAAACAAGGTTTTTCTGATGCTGTAGCCGCCAGATCCAATCAAGTTATCTGCCTCAAATATAAGGAAATAGGAATTATCTTCAATAAGTTTAGTATCTAGCCCCATGGATTCATAAGAAGCCTCGAGTTCCTTTTTATCAGTTAGTTTTCCAAGAACTTTAGAGATTGATAAATCCATCAATTCCTCTATTGCTGTTATATCCTGAATTTCTGCTTTTCTGTAAGTAAACATAAAGGTACATAAAAAGGTACATATAAAGATAAAAAATAAATTTTAATAATACTGCTTACAGTACCTAGCATTTGCATAAGCAATTAACGATCTATAGAATATAGGGCATAAAGCTATTACAGCAAAGTAAATTTCTTACATATGTTGTTCATAAACGGTAAATGTAAAGTCTATTTTGCTTGAAAATAGTGCATTACTGCAAAAAAAAGGTATTTACCTTTGGCATTAGGATTGCAGTAATATATGTATGTTAAATTTAATAATTTGGGGTAAAAATTATGTATAAATCCAAAATAGGATTCCTATCCATAACCCTTTCCTTGCTAATTACACCTACTCTTCCTAGCTTCTTGGCTGCTGCCGATGAAGTAGAAGAAGTAGTTGCTATTGGAACAAGGAGAGATGCAAGGTCGGTAGGTGATTCTCCTGCTCCTGTAGACGTTCTCACTGGATCTGATTTGAAAAATCAGGGTGCAACTGAACTAGACTACATGTTGAGAACACTAGTACCTTCCTTTAACGTCAACACGCAGCCGATCAGTGACGCTGCAACATTAATTAGGCCAGCAAACCTTAGAGGTTTACCACCCGATAATATGTTGGTCCTTACGAATGGAAAAAGAAGACACAGAGGTGCTGTAATTTCATTCCTAGGCGGCGGTATAGCTGATGGTGCTCAAGGTCCAGACATTTCTGCAATTCCTTCGATAGCACTTAAGAAAGTTGAGGTTCTAAGAGATGGTGCTGCAGCTCAGTATGGTTCGGATGCCATCGCTGGTATTCTCAATTTTGTATACAAGGATGCAGCTGAGGGTTATCGTTTAGAGATCAAATCTGGTGAATATAAAGAAGGTGATGGCCAAACTGTAAGGATCGGTATGAATGCGGGTATGCCTTTCACAGACGATGGATATGCTAACTTTTCACTTGAATTACAAGAAACTGATCCAACTGCTAGAAGTGAGCAACGTGGTGACGCTGCATCGTTGAAAGCTGCCGGAGTTCCTGTTTGGGCTCATCCTTTTGGAAATGGCGAAGCTCAGGTTTGGGGTTCTCCAAAAGTTAAGGATGACGTTAAGTTTGTTGGAAATATTGGTTTAGAACTTACTCCGTCTAGCAAATTTTACCTTTTTGGTAACTATGCTGAGAAAAATGTTATGGGTGGTTTCTTCTTTAGAAATCCGAATAACAGAACTGGTGTTTATGATGATGGAAGTGATATCAGATTGATCGCTGATGTTGCGCAAGCTGCTGGTGGTGCTAGAACATGTCCAAGCAATATTAACGCCAAAGACTACAACCTCATAGGTGCTGCTTTAGCTGTTTACGAAAATGACCCGAATTGCTTCGTATTCAACCAAGTATTCCCTGGCGGTTTCACACCATCTTTTGGTGGTGACGTAACAGATTGGTCAATTGCATCGGGTGTAGAGGGAGTTTTTGAAGGCGGTACTTCATATGACTATAGTGTTCACATTGGTGAAAACAGAGCTGACTTTGTTATTATCAATACGCTCAACCCTTCATTAGGTCCACAATCACCAACTGAATTCGAACCAGGAAGCTACATTCAGCTAGAGAAAAACTTCAATGCTGATTTTGTAACTGTCATACCAATGAGCAGTTACGACCTAAACTTCGCTTATGGATTTGAGTGGAGAGAAGAGCAATTTGAGATCGTAAATGGAGACGTTGCTAGTTTTACAACCGGTCCTTACTTTGATCAAGGCTTTGGTATAGGTTCCAATGGTTTCGCGGGTTTCACTCCTGATATAGCTGGAGTTTGGGATCAACAGAACGTTGCCGCTTATATTGATTTAGAAGCAGATGTAACTGAGAATCTTTTACTTGGATTTGCTACTAGATATGAGCACTTCGATACTTTTGGGACTACTACAAACTCAAAAATATCGTTCTTAGCAACAATGTCAGATACATTGAAATTCAGAGGAACAATGAGTACAGGTTTTAGAGCTCCAACTCCTGGTCAAGCTAATGTATCAAACGTAACAACTGCAACAGCTGGAACAGGTGAATTGGTTCAGCAAGGAACATTGTCTCCTACGAACCCAATCTCTGTAACTGCTGGTGGTAAAGCTCTCGAACCAGAAGAGTCAGATAATATAAGCCTAGGTTTAGTATGGGATGTAACTGATTCTCTTAACATAACGCTTGATGCTTACGAGATAGAACTCACTGATAGAATTGCTCTTACAGAAAACTATTTCCTAACTGATGCTGATAGAGCTGCCTTGGTTGCTGCAAAAGTACCTGGTGCAAGCGATATGCAAACTTTCAGATTCTTCACTAATGACTTTGATACTACTACAGAAGGATTTGATCTTGTAGCTTCTTACTCAACTGAGTTATTCCAAGGAGTTACGGACTTTACTTTTGTATACAGTAATACTGAAACTGAAGTTGATAAATCAACTTTAATCAGCGGAAGCAGAATTGGTGCATTAGAGTCGTTACTACCTGAGAAAAGATATAACTTTACAGCAGTACATAATCAAAATGATACGACCATTTTGCTAAGATACATGTTTGTAGGTGAATCAGACTATTACTCAGGTATTGATAATATAACTAATTTAGGTGATCAGTATTCACTAGATCTAGAGATCACTCAAGATCTTGGAACTATGCAACTAACACTAGGTGCAGAAAATATTACTGATGAGTATCCTGATGATGATACTGGAGTTACTTGTTGTGGTGCTATATACCCTGAGTTTGCTCCATTAGGATTCATGGGCGCATTTTACTACCTAAGATTAGGTATGGATTTCTAATATGAATCTAAGAAAAAAGGGTACTTTATGTACCCTTTTTTTTATTTTGAATAAACTACTTTGCCTCCAACAATAGTCATAGTAACTTCGGAACTCATAATATCTTCTTCAGGAATTGTCATCAGGTCTTTGTTAAATATTGTTAAATCAGCTAACTTTCCAACTTCAATTGTTCCCTTTATATCCTCTTCAAAAACAGAATAGGACGCCCATTTTGTAAACATATACAGAGCCTCTTCTCTAGAAACCACTTCTTCAATATTCCACCAATCTTCATAAAACCCGTCTAAATCTTTTCTGCTAACGGCCGCCTTGAATTCAATTCGTGGATCACCTATTTCAACAGGTGCATCAGATCCACCTACAACAACTACACCTAATTCAATCAACTTTTTCCATGTATATGCATCTTTTAATCTTTCCTCTCCCAATCTTTTGTGTGCGAAATGTAAATCGCCAATCGCATGAGAAGGTTGCATTGAAGCTATGACTTCTAAATCTGAGTATCTTTGTTGATCTTCGGGTTTAATATTTTGAGCATGCTCAACTCTCCATCGAGGATTTTCAATTATTCTATTTTCTGGTGAAACTTTGTTGAATGCCTCTTCATACCAATCAAGAGTAATTTTATTTGCCAAATCTCCGATAGCATGAGTTTGTATTTGAATGCCATTCACAAGGGCTTTAACTAGCTTTGGGATAGTTTCTTCTTTCTGGAATATCAAGAAGCCTTTTGTTTCGTAATCGTCATATTTATCGAAGAATGCAGCACCCCTAGAACCTATTGCCCCATCGGCGTAAAACTTGATTCCCCTAGAAGTAAGGAAATGATCTGGATCTAAATAGGGGCCTTCATCAAGAAACTTATTACCATCTTCTCCGTCACTTACATAAAAATGGATCCTAACTGGTAAACCTTCATTTTTTTTAAGTTCATTTAGAATTTCATAATCGGATAAAGGGGAGCCTGCATCATGCAATTGTGTCCATCCCATTTTCGCAGTTCTATTGAGCCCTTCCCTCAAAGCTCGCTTTTCTTCATCTCTAGTGCGTTTGGGAATAATAGATTCAACTAAGGATGATGCTTTGTCTATCAAGACTCCATTAGGTTCCCCATTGGCATCTTTATCTATTTTTCCTCCTATAGGATCGGGGGTACTTCTATCAATTCCTGCTAATTTTAGAGCAAGCGAATTAACAATAATTGCATGGCCATCTGCCCTTTCCAGGGCAATAGGCTTTTTACTGGAAATAGCATCCAACTCCTCAATAGTGGGAAACCTTCCCTCTGGCCATTTTTTTTCAATCCAGCCTCTTCCAACTACCCAATCGCCGTCCGATAATTTATTTGAATGGATTTGAACCAAAGTGAGCATATTCTTCAAACTGTCCGCACCCTGAAGATTGAGAGTTATTTCTCTGTAACCTATACCTTTAAGATGTGCATGTGCGTCAATGAATCCTGGGAATACAAAGGAATCTTTTAAATCTAAAACTCTATTAGATCCGCACGCGTAAGAAGAGGAATCATCATTACTGCCAATAAAGATAAATTTATCACCTAAAATAGCTAGGGCTTCTGCTTCCCATTGATCTGCATTGGCAGTATAGATTTTACTATTAACTAAAACCAAATCTGCCTCATAACATACCTCTTCTTTTGAGCAAGAAATAATGAGCGATATGAAGAGAAGAGCTGATATTTGTTTTATGTAAGTTTTCATTCTTTAAAGCTCATTAGGCCAATAAATGGAGGATCCATTTTTTAAATCTTCTAATTCACTATCCGAATATCCCATATTCTCCAGAACTTCTTTAGTATGTTCGCCTACATTGGGAGCCCGAGAAAATTCTATTTTATCCTCATCTTGAATTGTAAAAGGACTATTGATTGTTAATAGATTCTCAAAAGATTCATGGTTTAGAGGAACCAAAGTTTTTGTTTCTAAAAATTGCTTATCATCTCTATGATCAGTAGTTTTACCGAGTACACCATAAGTAACACCAGAGTTCCGTAAAAGTTGATTTATATCATCAAGTGATCTTTTCTTAAATTCTTCTGATAATTCTGATCTAAGTATATCTGCATTTTGGAAAGCATCATCAAAATCAAATAGTTCTCTTTGCAACCAATCAGCTCTATCTAGTACTTCAGTGAGTTTTGGCCATTCAATTCTTGAATTAATCATACCAAGTGCAAATTCTCTATTATCTTTTGTTTGGTAAAAATCGTAAAAAGGGTGTCTCGGCAGCGGCTCAGTTCTTTCTGGAAATTCAATATCCATTAAAGCTGCCTGGATAAAAACTCCGTTAGCCCAGGCTCCATTTGCCATTAATGAAGTAGATACTTCTCCCCCCTTTCCTGTTTTTTCTCTATTAAATAAAGCAGTCATTATTGCTCCGTATAAAGCCATACCAGTAGGATGGTCTCCCATGCCTGGTGTTGACCATGCAACAGGAGAGTTATTAGAAGGTCTGACAAAATCCATTAATCCACTTCTAGCCCACCAGGCAACTGAGTCATAAGCAGTCCTATCTGCATCGGGACCAACTTCACCATATCCAGTTAGAGAGGCATAAATTAGTTTGGCGTTATGTGGCCTTATGTCATCAGATGTTATTTTTAATTTTTTTCTTATTGGAAATGGCATATTAGTTATAAAGACGTCAGCTTCTTTTATAAGATCAATCAGGATGTTATGAGCTTTTTCATCTTTTAAATTGAGAGAAACACTTTTTTTATTCCGAGAAGTTAATTCCCAGCAGTAATTTTCAGGTCCTTCAGGCATTCTTCCGTTAGTGATCAAATTCCTCAAGCTATCTCCGTTTTGCGGTTCAATCTTTATTACTTCTGCTCCATAATCAGACATTATTGTTGCAGCTGAAGGTCCAGCTATAAAACTTGCAGCATCTATAACTTTTACACCACTTAATAAGTAATCTTTTTTTAAAGTTCCCAAAGTCCTCTCCCTTTCATTAATAAATATAATAACGAATTTACAAAAAAAATTTTAATTAATCTTATTACGAGGTATCTTGTTAGAAATATGGGGAGAAATTTTTAATGCATCAAAGATTTAAAGTAATTGCATTAACTGTTGCAGCAGTTTTTATTTGTTACATAGATAGAGTGGTGATTTCCTTAGCTATTATTCCTATGAGTGAAGAGGCTGGATGGTCAGAAACACAAAAAGGAATTATTTTAGGTAGTTTTTACATTGGTTACATGGTGACGCAAATCTATGGAGGAGTTATTTCTGACAGAATAGGTGCGAAAATAGTTCTTGGAGTTGGGTTACTTGTTTGGTCTTTATTTACCTTTATAACTCCTTGGGCTTTCTTTGGAGGCTTTATATCCCTAATCATCGCGAGAATAGGCATGGGTCTAGGTGAAGGTATTACTTTTCCTGCATGGCATAGCTTATATGCAAGATGGATCCCCTTTAGCGAGAGAGCCAGGTCCGTTGCGATAACCAACAGTGCTATTCCAATAGGAACTATATTTGGGTTAGTGGTAACTCCAATAATTATCTTAAACTTGGGTTGGCAATGGGCTTTTTATCTTTATGGAGGATTAGGCTTTATTTGGTATATTTTTTGGAAAAATATTGTTCAATCAACACCGAAGGAAGACGAAAATATTTCTGCTGAGGAATTAGATTATATTCTCAATAATGCTCCAGCAAGTGAGAAAGCTGAGACACTTTCTTTTTCTAAATTAAGAACAAACCTTCCTTTATGGGCGATAACAGTTGCACATTTTTGCAGTAACTACAGTTTATTCGTATTTCTTTCATGGCTACCAATTTTTATAAAAGACGGCCTCGGGATTCCAATGGCTGCAGTAGGAGTTCTTGCTATGCTGCCGCACATTGCCTCTTTTTTGTTTATAAATATTGGAGGTTATTTTGCAGATTACTTAACCAATAAAGGTATGAACCTTTTAACTGTGAGAAAACTTTGTAATTCAATAGCCTTTGGAGGAAGCGGTATCTGTCTATGTATTGTCCCCGAACTTGAGAGTGTTGCAGGTATTATTGCAATCATGTGTTTAGGAAATGTTTTTGGTGGTTTTAGTGCGGGAGGTTTTATAGTAAACCATGCAGATATAGGACCGAAACATACAGGAAGATTAATGGGAATCACAAATATGGTCGCTGCCTTACCTGGTTTAGTTGGAGGCGTTTTGACAGGCATAATTCTTGATACAACTAATTCATGGGATATGGTATTTTACGTGGTTGCTGGAGTTACTTTTTTTGGAGGAATCTTTTACTTTCTCTTTGCCAGTACAGAGAAACAATTTGATTAGATAAATTATGAATGACGCGATACAAAAAGAATTGAATAATGATGGAGTACTAAAATTAAGTCTTAATAGACCTGAAGTTCTTAATGCGATGAATGCAGACCTTATAATGGGTCTTTTAGATGCCTTATATGAAGCTAAATCCGATAAAAACGTAAGATCTATTATTATCACAGGTAATGGAAGAGGTTTCTGCTCCGGAGCAGATTTAATTGAAGGTGGCTGGCCTAAAACAGAGGGCTTGTCAGCAGGAGAAGCTGGTTCTATGAATATGGAAAATGCATTTAATCCTCTTGTAAAAGCTATAACGCAATCTACAAAACCTGTTGTGAATGCGATCAATGGAATTGCTGCTGGAGGTGGTGTTGGGTTAGCTCTTACAGGAGATATAGTTATAGCTTCAGAATCTGCAAAATTTAAATTAGTTTTTGGACCTAATCTAGGTATCATTTCTGATGTGGGAGCATCCTGGTTTGTTCCTAATTTAATTGGAAGAGCCAGAGCTAATGGTATGGGACTTCTGGGCGAAGACATTTCAGCAAAGCAAGCGAAAGAATGGGGGCTTATCTGGGACTGTGTTCCAGATGAGGAATTAATCCCAAAAGCTGAAGAGATAGCCAAGAAGTTAGCTAATGGACCAATTACTGGACTTAAAGAAATAGTGAAAGCTCATGATAAAGCTTTGTCTGGTTCTTTGAGCGAACAATTGGATTATGAAAAAGAAACCCAAAGAATTAGACTGGATTCAAAAGATTTCAGAGAAGGTGTTAAGGCTTTTGCTGAAAAAAGAAAACCAAATTTCAAAGATCTGGATTAGTAAAGCTCAATACTTGCTAAATCAATATCTGCATAGAAATCTTTACCAAAAGCTACAATTCCAATCGATTTAATATCAGATGCTTTAAATTTTCGCGGTAATATTAATCCTGATTTTTTAAATGAATCGAATGGTACTTTTATATATTCCCATTCACTAGTCGCGGTAAAAGAAGAGGCATAATAATTCCAAGGTAAACGAGTTTTAGGTGTCCTTATGTGAATAAAATACTCTTCTCCATTTCCTCTTGTTTTAATTTTCAAGCCCTTATAAGGAAGATCTTCAATCTTAACATTCGCTCTAAATTGAATAAAACCACCGTTATTCTCAGTACTCACATTTCCTTCCATATGGTAATGCGAAAAACCATTCTCCTCTCTTTCCATAAAATTAACTTCAGAAATACCTCCCATTACCTGGTCTGAAAATGGTACCCATTCGATTCGTTTATCAACTAAATTATCTAAAACTTTTGTCATGACAAGCAACGGCGTAAATAAAATGAAAATTGTTATTAATTTCTTCATATGTAATGGAATAATATAGTAAAAATTAAAGAGATGTTGTATTCCAAATCTTTAAAAAAAGAGTTAGAGTTAATAAAAAAGTTAGGACTACAAATGAAAAATAAAATCTTCTATTTTGGGTTGATATCAATTTTAACCGTTGTTGGATGCAGTGAATCTGAAAAAGACCAAGCACTAGAAAAAACTGCTGCTTCAGGTTCTACCACCATAGGTCAGATAAATGATCAAAGAATACTGGCAGCTGAGTCTGAACCAGGTAATTGGCTTTCTCATGGCAGAACTTACGAAGAGAATAGATTTTCTCCTTTAACACAAATCAATAAAGAAAATGTCTCGCAGCTCTCATTAGCATGGTACAAAGATATGGGAACTAATAGAGCACAAGAATCTACTCCAATTGTTGTAGATGGAATTATGTTTTTAACTAGCTCATGGAGTAAAGTATTCGCTATTGACGCAGTTTCAGGAGAAACAGTCTGGTCTTTTGATCCCGAAGTTCCCGGTGAAGTAGCAAGAAAGTCTTGTTGTGATGTTGTAAACAGAGGAGTAGCTGTTTATGACGGTAAAGTTTATTTCGGCAGTTTAGATGGACGATTATTTGCCCTCAATGCTGAAAACGGAGAGAAAGTTTGGGAGGTAAACACTATAGAAGATTCTGATAGATTCTACACAATTACTGGAGCTCCAAGGGTAGCGAAAGGTAAAGTATTTATTGGAAATGGAGGAGCTGAATTTGGAGTAAGAGGTTATGTAACTGCTTATGATACTGAAACGGGAGAGCAAGTATGGAGATTCTATACTGTCCCTGGTGATCCTAGTCTTGGTTTTGAAGATCCCATTATGGAGGTAGCTGCAGGAACATGGAAAGGTAGTAATTGGTGGGAATTTGGCGGTGGTGGAACTGTTTGGAATTCTATTGTCTACGATGCAGACTTTAATAATCTTTATTTAGGGGTTGGAAATGGCTCTCCATGGACACGGGAAATTAGATCTCCAGGTGGTGGAGATAATCTATTCTTATCGTCAATTGTTGCAGTTGATGTTGATACTGGAGTTTATAAGTGGCACTACCAAACTACGCCTGGAGATAATTGGGACTTTACAGCAGTGCAAGATATGGCACTGGCAGATATGAATATAGATGGAGTAGACAGAAAAGTACTCTTACAGGCTCCTAAAAATGGTTTCTTCTATGTCATTGATAGGCAAGATGGAAAGCTCTTAAGAGCTAATCCTTTTGCTACTGTTACATGGGCATCTCATGTTGATTTAGAAACAGGAAGACCGGTAGAGAATCCTGACATGGATTACTCCGAAGAAGCAAAATGGGTACTGCCTGGACCTTTAGGAGCTCATAACTGGCAAGCTATGTCAGTTGACGCTAAATCTGGCATGGTATACCTACCCGCTCAGGATAATCCTTTAATTTACTCTCTAGCCGATGAGTATAAAAAGACCGGTATCTATAAAAGAAATCCTGGAAGAGCAAACTTAGGGCTAGAATTTGGAAGAATTACCCAGTTATTTTTAGATAACATTGATGATTGGCCTACTCCTAAAGGTTATTTAAAGGCCTTTAACCCGCTTACAGGAGAAGAATCTTGGTCAATAGAGATTCCTCACTACTGGAATGGCGGTGTTGTGGCAACTGAAGGCGGGTTGGTATTTCAAGGAGATGCCCTAGGCATGTTTACAGCCTATGATAAAGATTCCGGTGAACAACTTTGGCAGTTCAATACATATACTTCCATGCTTGCACCACCAATAACCTATATGATTGATGGAATACAGTATGTTTCAATCTTAACTGGAACCGGGGGTGGAGATCTTTTTTCTGGTGAACCTTTAGACCCTGTCCAGAAGCCAGCTTCATTGAACTATAATAATTCTGGTAGATTATTGGTATTCAAGCTTAATGGAACGGAAGAGTATCCTCAGCCTAATTTAAGAATTAGAGATATACCTGAACAACTTCTAACTAATGTCAGTAATTCCGACATGAAGAAAGGAGAAATCTTATATCATGATTTTTGTGCCGGTTGCCATGGACTGGTGGCTAGGTCAGGAGGCGTAATACCTGATTTAAGATTAGTAGCACACACTGATGACACATTTGAGCTTATAGTATTGGATGGGATACTATCAAGTAATGGTATGTCTTCTTTTAGCGATGTAGTCACTAAGGAAGAAACAAAATTAATTCATAACTATGTTAGAGGAAGGGCTGAACAAGATAGATTGGTCGCATTAGGTGAAATAGCTTCAGGAGAGGAAAGGTTGACTTGGCAAGACCTAGACGACTAGATTAATTAGCTCAGTGGGCTTTTGGTTGGTAAAACTGGGGGAGATACTTCTTTGAATTGAAAAGTAGGTTCTCCTTCATCTGTACTGGATGTGCCTTCTTTCTCATTAACAGTACCGTCAGATTTTTCTTGGTCACCGGTAAGTATATTTCTACTAATATTTCCATTTAGAATTTCTCCATCTTCCATTTTTGTTATGGCCTCTTCAGCTTTTTTTGCATTTTCTTCCGACCATTTAATAGAGTAAGCTCTTGGCTTCCCGAAAGGCTGATCTACTTTATTTAATTCCTTTACCCAGAAAAAGATCGCACCATCTTCAGAATCTCCTTTATCTGGTTCATTGACATCAATCCAAAGAATCCTAAATTGACTAGGCATTTCCTCTTGAGACGGCCAACCTAAAAGTCCTTCAACGGAAAACCATGTATAAAAATAAGATAAAGTTACTAAAAGAACAGTTAAATTCTTTGTTAATCTAGAAAATTCAGAATAAAAATAAAAACATAACAGTAAGGTAGTTACAACTAAATAAGTAAGTATCAAAAAAAGTCTTTCTTCGATCACTTTTCTTAGTCCTTAGAATCCGCACTTAGAGCTCTAGTTAAAAGTCTCTTAGTCAATTGATTTACATTGACAATATCCTTACTGGCGTCAACTGTAAACCTAACAGCAGTTTTTTCATCTCCTACACCTTCTAAATTATGTTTACCATAATAGATCAATTCAACTTCAGGATTAAGTTTCTCAACCTTGACATCTACTTCGAGAGGCTCGGGATAATTGGCTTTGTAATGAAGTAAATTTACAACATATTCGCCGGGTTGGAGTTTTCTGACAGTTACAATTTCTTGATTAATTGGATTAGATATCTTAGCACCATTAACATTCATCTTATCCGCAAATATGCCTCTGTCATCTCTATCTAAATGCATTAAGCCACTATCTCGATTGTGATACCAAACTAAACCTCCTTGTGGATCTTCTACTATTGCATCTACATCATCCGGATGACTATCTGGCCAACTCACAGAGATCATAACTTCTGCTTTTGATTCAATCTTGCCACTGTCATCAGAGCTATTGATTAGCATAAATGCAATCGCAAACATGAAGGCAAATCCTAAGAGTGCATTAAAGAGTAAATCAGTGAAGACATCTTGTTCTTCATTTTTTTGAAGAAGTCTATTCTTCATGCAGTAATTTTGAGGATAAATAATTGATCAGACTAGTAAGGCTTGAATCCAATAAAAAATACTGAAGCCTTAAAAATATACTTGTTATTAAGCCTGTTAAAGTTGTGTAAAGAGCTACAGCCATACCTCCACTCATCTTTGAAAGAAGTTGCTGAATTATTTGTGTATCAAAGTCTTTTATCTCACCTATAGGAAGTAGCATTAAGATAAATCCTATTACCGTCCCGGTCAGTCCTAGCTTTAAAAGAATATCTACTATCATATAACCGAGGGCATGTTTATTTGATAGATCATCCTCCATTAAAGAAATAGTCTTTATATCTTTACCAATTGAAACTGAATCAATTGCATCAATCTGCTTACTTAATGCGATGCTTAGAATATACCAATGAATAGTTGCACAGAAATACATAACTAGGATGGCAAGAGATATTCGGCTTTTATCAGAATCAATTATTAAACTTAAAACTCCAAGGTCATAAACTAAATAAAATAAAAATAAAATTATCCCCAGTACCATAGAAGACTTTAAGAAAAGATATTTATTCGTTTTTTCAATTACCATCTTTTAGTCATGACTTGCGCCATCTACAATTTGAATTTGAGTATTCTTCGGTACAAATATATCATCAACACACATTATATTGACACTTATCTGTGTCGGATCCCTTCTTCTAATGTGGTGTGTATAAACTCCACAAGTTTTACAGAAGAAGTGTTTTGCTATATTTTTATTCCACTGATATTCGCTTATATTTTCCTTACCGGATAAAAGAGTGAATTCTTCTTTAGGTATAGGCTTCATAAGGATTGACTTTTTTAAACACAAAGAACAATTACACTTGTATAGGTCATGTAATATTTCGTCAGTATAAAATTTAAATTGTACTGAGCCACAGTGGCAAGATCCAAAGAACTCGTTCACTTATATATGACCTGCTTGACCACCATCGACTTCTATTGAAGTACCGCTTATATAAGATGCAGCCTCTGAACAAAGAAAAGTGACAAGTGATGCTACTTCTTCAGAGGTTCCATATCTCCCTACTGGAACTGAGGCACCATTACTTTTTATTACCTCTTCCATTTTTCCTCCAGTTGCCTCTGCTATTTCAGTAGCTGCCCTCTCCCACATTGCGGTATGGATAAGTCCCGGTAGAACAGAATTAATTAAAACTCCATCTGATCCATATTTTTTAGCTAAAGATTTGGAAATAGAAATCATCGCTGCTTTTGTTGCTCCATAGTCGATAAGAGCAGCATTTGGATATTTACCTGCAGAACTAGAAATCATGACTACCCTTCCCCATTTATTTTCTCTCATTGCTGGCAGAAAAGATCTAGTGCATCTTACAGCTGAAAGAAGATTTAGTTCATGAAGTTCCTGCCATTCTTCGTCTGTCATATATAGAAAATTTCTTGATGGCGATGCACCAACATTATTAACCAGAATATCAACAGCTCCCTCAGCTAGAACATTATCAATAAAATTTTCAGTTGAATCTTTCTGTCCCATGTCTGCTACAAAACCTTTAATAGAACCATTTGTTGTTTCATAAACTGATAATTTTTCAACTGACTCGGCAGTCCTGGCACAAAAAGAGACATCTGCTCCGTGTTCAGCCAACATTTTCACAGTTGCTTCTCCAATACCAAGGCTAGCTCCTGTTACAACAGCTCTTTTTCCTTTTAAATCAAGATTAATCATATTTTATTCTCCAAGAATTAAATTCATTTTCGTGTTTCCTCTCTCGTATCTATTATCATCATTTTGTTCATTAAAAACAAAACCGCATGAGAGATACAGACTCAAAGCAGGTTTCAAGGAATCATTGGTAATTAAGAAAATTTCAGTAGCTTCTCTTTCTTTTGAATAATTAATACAGCGTTCTAACAATTTTTTTCCTATACCGAGTCCCCGCAAGTTTTTTGCAACGGCCATTTTTGCCAACTCGTAAACACCCTTACTTTTCTTAATCAGAGCAGCAGTACCTACTACATCTCCGTCTAATAGAGCAAAAAAAATCTCGCCTCCTCTTTCCATTACATAAGATTCAGGATTTTTAAGCGTCATTAGATCCTCTTCTTCCATTATGAAATATTCCTCAATCCACTCCCTGTTCAGTTTCTCAAATGCTGATATATAATCAGTATTGAATGGAACTATTTTCAGTTTATCCACTTAAAGATTCCAAATATTTTTGGAAAGCTTCGCCTCCCTTTGATACATTTTCATTCCAATCAGATGACGCATTTTCATTTGCTTCGTCACTAATATATTTGAAACAATAAAATTTGATTTTTTCGATTAAACAAAGTTTTGCAAGTGCGTAAGCCTCCATATCATATAAGTCAGTTTTTAATTCTTGATTTGCTGTCACAAAACTATCTCCAGTGCCACAACTTAATCCAGGCCTATCCAGACAAATATCATTTATATGATCATTAAGAGTGACACCAAGCGGAAGACCTAAGCTTCGCAGATCCATATCTCTTTGTTTGAAAGTAGTTACTTCATGAAGACCCTTAAGATCGCTTCTTGAAGAACCAGCAGTTCCGAAGTTAATAAGATTGTCTGGCTTAAATTCTTTTAGAGCTCTATTTACTGAGATCAATGCATTAACTTTACCAATTCCTGTATAGATGACATTCCATCCATCTGCTTGTTCAAGGCTCAGTTCCTCTTCCATTGCAACTGCAATGAGTGTATTTTTTTTTGTTAAGTCAGTCAGCATAGCTGATGAGACTTATGATTGGCATATTGAGTTGAGAAGATCCTTTCAGGGATGTGAGCTCAATAACTACAGCTCCTCCTACCACATTAGCACCCAGAGACTCTAATAGATCCTTTGAACATTGCATAGACCCTCCGGTAGCTAATAGATCATCTATGATAACAATAGATTTATTCTCAAGATTTAACTTTTGAATGCTCAATGAATTGGTGCCATATTCAAGCTCATACTTTTTCTCTATGAGCTCTCCAGGGAGCTTATTTGGCTTTCTAATCATCAATGCTCCAAGCCCTAATTGTTCTGCTACCAAAGTACAGAATAAAAAACCTCTGGCATCTATGCCTGCAATGTAATCGGGCGAAAGAGGTCTAATGGTTTCAACAAATTTATCTTTCAAAAGACTCAATGCTGAAGGTTCAGCCAATAGAGGGCTTATATCTCTGAAAAGAATTCCTTTTGAAGGAAAATCTGGGTAACTCTTAATCCATTTCTGAAGATCTTCCATAAAATCACTCCCTATCTAAAAAAGGTAAGAAAGCAATATTTAGAAGTAAGTAAAAAAACAAAACATTGATCAGAAAAATCCCTGGACTAAACGAATAAAGATAGCACAGACAAACAAAGATCATCGCCAACTTTAAATACTCTAATTTAATTATCTTTTCAGCATCGAGCCATTTTGCAGTACAGAACATTGAAAAGATAACTATACAAATCAACATAACACCTTGTTCATATTCCATATTCTTGTCTGCAAACAGGACTACAGCTGTATAAGACATGCATAAGAACTGCATGAAAGCATAAAATTTTGTTAGGGGCTTTATATGCGGATCATGCTTCTCAAAACTATTGGGATCAAAACTATCATCGGATGATCCTTCAGGCGACCAGCCTGTTCTGGCAGTTATTACAGAATAGAAATTTTTTACGGAGAGAGAGTAAGATAAATCCTTAAAAATCTTTTGATAAATATGGATATTTGCTTTCACTGGATCGAAGGTCTTTAGTGCGTTTCTTATTCCGTAAACACACTTTTCATCATCTTTCTCCTCCTGATAAGTTGAGAATAGTCTGTCCCAGATAATAAAAACACCGCCATAATTCCTATCTACATATAAATCATTCTGGGCATGATGAACCCGATGATTTGAGGGAGTTACGAAGAATAACTCATACCACCCAAGTTTAGGGATATGCCTAGAATGCACCCAGAACTGGTAAACCAAATTAAGAGTGCCAACTGAAACCATCACGTAAGAAGGAACTCCAACTAAGAATAAGGGGATATAGAAAATCCAAGATATAAAAAATCCTGTACCAGTCTGTCTCAAAGCAGTCGATAAATTATATTCTTCGCTTTGATGATGGGCTACGTGCGATGCCCAAAATATCTGTCTCTCATGACTTATACGATGAAACCAATAATAAAAGAAATCATATGCAATAAATGCAAATATCCAAGTAATCCAAAGACTGCTATCCATTCTCCAGAGGGAAAAATGTGTTTCAATTTGATAGTACACATATCCACTAAAACCTATCTTAAGAATCCCGCTCGTACCTCTTATAGAACCCATGAATAGACTACTGATCGTGTCATTTAATCTATAGGTATTATGGCCAATAAGTTTCCCATAAGCTAATTCAAGGACAAGAGCCAGTAAAAAAAATGGTATAGCTATTTCAACATAGTCCATAATTTACATCTCGTACCAGTCTAAATAAGATCCCATAACATCTAAAAACTCTTTTTTATTGCTTAAAGCCTTAAAGTGCGTAAATGTTAAAGGATAGTCTGTTGGAAAATTTTTACTTATCAAAGTTAAATTCTTTTTCTTCAATTGCTCTAAATAATGCCCTTCTCTTAAAAACTGCGCAAATTCACAGACAAATGAGATATCAGCAATGGTTAGATGGTCTCCAGCAATAAAGCCTGAAAGAGATAGAGCTTTTTCTAGACCATCAAGATAAAACTCATAGGAAGCTTTAGTTCTTTCATAAGTATATTTGGTTATATCTTCGAGCTCTAATAGATAGACTTGAAATTCTCTTGAGAACACAAGATTTGCATCCAAAAAACTATCTATTCTGGATGTTAAATTTAGATCATCGCCTCCATAAAGTGATTTATCTTTACACTCTCTGGCAACCGCTCTCAAGATACTATTAGATTCAAAAACTCCCAATCGACCCTCGCCAACGAATCCTGCTGGTACAGTACCAAAAGGATGTTGACCTATAAATTCATCTGTCTTGTAAAGGGAGCCTTTAAAACCTCTTTTGCTTTTGATTTCGAATGACTTAAGTTTAGACTTATCTTCGTCTGTTATTGGCTTTGCATCAAAATCCCATAACCAATTTGGCATGTTATTTGGTTTATCTCCAATGACCTCTAAGTCAATACCGCCAATTTTGGCAGTAATAATAGACTTCCATACCCTGGGATTAGGAAGATAAGAGAATATCCTAATCTTGTTCAAGTTTATTGAGTCTCTATAGCCTTTTTAAAAGCCGGTCTGTTTTCTAATCTCTCTACATAAGCCTTTATATTGCTCATTTCATCTGAGACACAGCCCAATCTATTACTCATAAAACAAGAATGTCCAAGCATTATGTCAGCCCCCGAGAAATCACCTATCAAATAGTCTTTGCCTTCTAAATTTTCATTAACAGGCTTCAAGGCATTTGAAAGAAGTCTTTGAGCTTGACCTAAAACTGTTTCGTCTCTCCTCTCCGGAGGGAGTAGGACAGTATGAACTACGATTGTATTCATTGGGGGCATTACCATACCTTCACAGTAGTGAAACCACTGTAAATATTTAGCAAAGTGTTCTGAATCAACAGAGGGTTTTAATCCGCCATTCTTATGTTTCTCTAAGATATAATCCGTTATTGCTCCTGATTCCCATATTTGAGTATCTCCGTCCTCAAGAACAGGAACTCTGCCTAATGGATGTCTTGCTCTATGCTCATCAGACTTTAAATCTGTTGGGCTAAACGCCATTTTATTTAGTTCATAAGGTAGCTCCAATTCTTCAAGAAGCCAAAGAATCCTTCCAGCTCTTGAATTTGGTGCAAAATGTAACTTCAACATAAATCTCTCCTTTTAGTAAGCCTTATTATAAGGGTAAACATAGTCATAAGAAATCTTAGGAATTCTCCAGTGATGATATTACTTTCAATGCCTCTGCAGCCAAATTATCTTGAACAAAAATATGGTCATGAAAATATCCAGAGAAAATATTTGAAGATATTTTGTGCTTAGTTAACTCTCTTGTAATTGTTGAAATAAGACCATGACTTTCAAGACTTGAGTGTACTCCCAAGGATATACACTTAAAAATAGCATCATATTGTAAAGAGTGCGCATCCGCGTCCTTTTGATTAATCACTAAAGTAATGCCTTCATCTTCTAAAAAAGTTGCTTTTGGTTTAAGTGAGTTAATTAAATCCTCAAGAGGTTCGCTTGAAGTAATGAAAACAAAAGTCTCATCAAGCAAGCGAGGATTAATATTGTGCAATATCTCTTTTAAATTAGTCTTACCTGGCATTCTTAGTGACAGGCAATATTATATTTTTTTAGTCTGTAGTAGTTATAAGGTAAGGGAGTAATAAAACCCGCTAATAGCATAAAAGGTATGATCCACCAGACTAGAACTCCTCCAGCGAATACTACATCAACAGTATTCATGGCTATCTCCATTGACAACATAGAAATGAGAGACATTCCAGTGGCTGTACTGAATGCTTCTTTTAATCTCATCTGTCTGGAAAGAATTATAGTTTCTAGGATGATGGAAGTAATCAAACCATTAATAATTGCCAAGGTCATTATTCCCAACATTGGAAATGGAATTTCATTTATTTGGAAAAAAAGAATAGTCCCAAAATCTCCAATAGAGCACCCTAATAGGCACCAGAGAGTATTAATAGATGAACGCTTCCATGTATGCCTGCAAGTCCAAGAAATAGAATCATCTTGTTGATTCTGAATATTTAATTCACTCATTTACTTCTTTTTTAGTTGTAGCAAAAGCTTCCAGGGCAAGTTCTCTAGAGATCTTCAAGTCTACGATAGGCTCTGGATAATCTACTCCTAATTCTATACCAGCAGATTCTAAGATTTCCTTAGGAGCTTCCCAAGGACTAAAAAGGTACTTATTTGGTAAATTCTTCAACTCAGGCACATATTTTTTTGTGTATTCTCCGTCTGGATCAAACTTCAATCCCTGTGTAATAGGATTAAAGATTCTAAAGTATGGAGCAGCATCAGCACCAGATCCTGCCACCCATTGCCACCCCGCGCTATTACTAGCTAAATCAGCATCCACAAGACAATCCCAAAACCATTTTTCACCTTCAAGCCAGTGTATTAGAAGATTTTTAACTAAAAAAGAACCGACAATCATTCTCAGTCTATTGTGCATATAGCCTGTCTGCCATAGCTCTCTCATACCTGAATCAACAATGGGGTATCCAGTTTTTCCTGACTGCCAAAGTTTTAAAAGATCTTTATTTTCTTTCCAAGGAAATGAATCGAATTTCTTTTGAAAATTAACACTAGGAAAATCAGGAAAATGATAAAGAAGGTAATATGAGAACTCTCTCCAGCCTAACTCGCTATGAAAATGAGCAAGGCTCTTATCTATCCCTGGAATAGTTTCTTTTGTTTTAGCTAGATACCAAACTTCATTAGGTGATATTTCACCAAAATGTAAATGTGGAGATAATCTTGATACAAATTTTTGTGAAGGGAAGTTTCTACCTTCTTTGTAGTTCAATAAACCATGTTCAAGAAATTCTTCTAAATTCTGTTCTGCACCCTTTTCTCCTGGATTCCATTCCTCTTCGAAACCTGCATACCAATTAGACTTTGGCAGTAGATCCAAACTTTCCAAGTTATCTGAAACATTATCTTTCTTAGAGATATTCTCAAAGCTAGGTTCGCTTATTGGGAGTCTTGGCTCACTAGCATTTAGGCATCCTTTTTTATAATAAGGGGTAAAAACTCTATATGGAGTCCCATCATCTTTAGAAATATTCCAGGGTTCCCATAACAAAGAACCACAAAAACTTTCTACAATTATATTATTTGTCTCTAGTTCGTTTTTTATTTTCTTATCTCTATCGATCCTCCAGGGCTCATAACATCTATTCCAAAAAACATTAGAAACAGAATAATCCTCAATAAGTTTGGGCAATATTTCGCATGGGTCTCCTTTAAATAATCTCAAACTTCCACCTAAACTTTCATTAAGCTTATTTAAAGAGTGATATAACCACCATCTACTTGCGGAACCCATTTTGAATTCTCCAGAATTCGTATCGTCCAAAATATAGATGGGAATAAATGAGTCGCACTTGCTGGCTGCCTCAAGCGAAGGATTATCTTTAATTCTTAAATCTTGTCTAAACCAATGTACTGCAATTTTTTCTGACATTTATGCTGTGAAACCTCCATCAATTGTGTGCACAGAACCGGTGATAAACTCACTCTCATCACTAGAAAGAAATAACATCAACTTAGCTATCTCATCGGCTTCAGCATATCGACCTAAAGGTATCTGTTCTGCCAAAGAACCTTTACTAGTTTCTTCTCCAGTAACCTCGGAGAAACCGTCTTCTAAAACTCTCATCATTTGTGTCTCTACAGGAGAAGGATTTACCGAATTAACCCTTATCTTCATCTCAGCACATTCTTTAGCAGCTGATTTAGTCAAACCTACAACGGCATGTTTGCTCATCACGTATGGGGATAATAGAGATGCTCCTGTAACGCCTGCTACACTTGAGGTTATAACCACACTTCCTCCCCCTCTTTCATTTAAAGCTGGTATTACTGCCTTTAAGCCTAAAAAAGGGCCTTTTGCATTCACTGCCATTACACTATCAAATACGTCTTCATCATAATCAACAATTGACTGAATTTCTCCAGCCACGCCTGCATTAGCAATGAAAATATCTATACCTCCATATCTTTCAAGTGCCAAATCTACTGCTTTTTGATTGTCTGAAAGTAGTGATACATCTCCTTTAAAATAACTGACCTTATTAGAATCAATCTCCTTAATTGCATCGACAAGATCATCTTCACTTAAATCAACCATCAAAACACTTGCACCTTCTTTAAGAAAAAGTTCTGTAGTAGCTCTTCCTATGCCCCCAGTTGCACCAGTGACTATAGCTACTTTGTCTTCTAATCTATTCATAAAACTACTTAATTGATTTTTTTAGTGCGTGTTTATTGTGTAAGTAAAAAAATACCTCTACCAATAAAAACTGCTCCTATAGAAAGGACAATTCGTTGAGTCCATCTAAAAAAAATTTCATCGTCTATTATATCTAAAACCTTCTTACCAAGAGTAGTTCCTACTACAGATAAAAATATTGCAAAGAGCAAGAATATAGGCTCAGGCCAATTTTTTAGACTATATGTCAACAATCCTCCAAAAAAAATAATTTTGGAAATATGCCCAATAGTTTGTGCTACTGCCTTTGTAGCAACGACTTGATGTCTTGTCATATCTACTCTTTGAAAGAAAACATCTAACAACGGACCGCCAACACCAGCTACTAAGTTTGTTAGAACCACTACGCAACCTGCTAAAACTCCCGTACCTGCTTTTGTGATATCCAGAGCAAGTTCTTTTGGGACTATCCATGCAATATAAGGCAATAGTCCTAATGCAAATATTATTAAGATTTGACTAGGTTCGAAAGCTATAAAAATTAGAAAGATTAAAGCTATAGTACTGCCCAATAGCAGCATTGAAATGATCTTCCAATTGATATCTGTTCTATTGAGCCATGCTCTATATCCATTTGATGTTGCTTGAATTAGACCATGAAGCACCATCGCAGGTCCTACGGAAAGGAAACTAATCAATATACCCATGAGAATAAGGCCACCGAGCATACCAAAAATAGAGGATAAAAAAGCTGTTGCCAAGGTTGCAAATAGTATAAAAATGAGAATTAAATCTAATTCCATTTATTGATCTAAAAGAAAATCTTCGATTGATCTACCTTTCAAACGCAAGATCAAAGAATGAACATACAATACAAACTGCATTATCAAAGGTCTTCTTACTTCTTTTCTAAAGAGAACATTTGCATATAGTCTTTCATACCAACCAGACACATTAGGGTGTAATCTTTGGAGCGGATAATTTGCATGTTGTATTCTCGTTGCGTAAATGAACCAGGCAATATCGACTAAAGATAGCTCAGCACCTAAAATATATGGACTATCCTCTAATTGATCATTGAGATCTTCCAAAGCAGTCCTAAAACGAATCAAAGACCTGCTTGCATCTTCGTCTGTTATCCCATACTTTTCGTAATGCTCCCAAAAATTTCTATTTACATCGTCCATAGAGTCTAATTCTCCATTTAAAGTAGCTTTATTTTTTGCTTTAGGCTGAACAGACTTTCCTTTATTTAAAAATCTTGGAACCAAAAACTTAAAGGTAATATTTCTTATATCAACATGCAGATTATCTTCAAATTTTAATAATTCTTTAATCTTCTCTTCCATGTTCTCTGGAATTAAAGGGGATTCTTTGAAGCATCCCTCGAGATACTCAAGAATATCATTGCTCTCTATATGAACCTCTCCATCATGTATTAGAACTGGCACTAGAGATCTTGGGTTGATGCCCTGAAACCATTCAGAGAAGTTCTCGCCAGCAGAAAGATTTATTTGATGTGATGTAAATGGTATTTTTTTTAAATTTAGATAAATTCTAGTTTTCATCGAACAAGCTGAAAACTGGTAATTTAAGAGGTGAACGCCCTTCCAATCCAAGATTTCCTTTGTTTTGATGTCAGAACTCAATAATTTCATATGTAAATCTTTTCACTGGAAATCAACTCTCCAGTTTCCAAATTATCTGGATTGTGACCACCACAAGAATTGATCTCAGCAACTGCTTGTTCATTTTCTATAGTAAAGAAAGTAAAGCCATTTTCTTCTTTGGTTCTATACATAGATTCACAGATAAGTTGATTAGGATTATCAGCTGTAATACCTCGGGCAAAAGAGGGCCAAGTTCCTGTTGAGCTACTTATAGGCCCAACCAAAAAGGTTTTAACCTCTCTTTGTAATTTTATTGTATCTGATTGAAGGATCGATGTTGCACCCAATGCATGTATATCGCCTGAGAAGATAAATCTTGAACCAGCTCTTTCTGAAATACTTTGAAGTAAACGTTGATGTTGCAAAAACCATCCCTTTTGCCAAAGGTATTTATTTGCATCGATTGTTAAAGATCCTTTTCTACCTGATAGCAATTCATTTATTACTGTGCCAGATGTCCCTTCCTCGGCGACAACATCAGGATACCACTCCCTCCATTTTCCTGCGGTATATCCTAGTGGATGTGATGGGATAAAGGCTAGATGCTTTGCTTTTGAGTCGGTTATTCTGGATATAAGCCATTTTTCATCTTCACTAGAGATTAAAACTGCTTTTTCTTCGCCAAGAGTCATATTTCCAGCGCAATCTGCTATGAGTCCTTCAAAAGCATTTCCATACCTTATTCTGCCAGTCCTTCTTCCGGGCTTATTATCTGGAGTATCGATAAAAGGAGGATAAAAAAGATCAGCCATTTTTTGAAAAGCACCTTTACTGAATGCGTCAGCCGGAAAGGTTACCAAATCTTCTTCTGCATCATCATTCTCAAAATAGTCATGATCATCAGGAATAAAGAAAATTGGAGTACTTTTAAATTTAGTACCATAAAGAGCTGCTATTTGTTCATTACCGATTTTTTTTAAGATTGTTTCATTATTTTCACTGTCTGCGCTTTCAGATCTATTAAAAACACCGTACCTAAATTTTAAATACCCTCCCACAAAAAACTTTATCAACTTACTGTTTCGTCCAACTGGAGGAAAATTTTCACCTCTAAGATCGAAATAGATATGATCTCCTATCGAGATGGCGAAATCAGGATTTTTGGATAGGCCTTCATCAAAAATCTTCTGTCTAAACTTAAAAGACTTAAAAAACTCTTTACCAGACACTTTAAAACCATCTCCGCCACCAGCACATGTAAAGGCCATCATAGAGATATTTTTTACTTCTGATTCAGGATCAGGAAAAGTCTTCAACTGCCAAGGCTTAAAAATTGATTCTTTCTCAGAAAATAACTCAAGTTCATAAGATGTATCTGAAAGAAGTTTATCTGAAATAAATTGCCAATGTTTTCCTTCACGATCAATAGGTCTTCCAGTAACAAGAATTTGATTATTAAGGATAAGATCAAGATTTTCGACACCTTTTGATAATGATAATGAAACAGCAAGTTTTTCATGACTTGCTGAAGATAAAATATGCTTTACTTCAGTAAAACTTGAATTGCGAAAGATATAACCACCTGCTAAAAGCATAGCAAGCACTCCGGAAATCTTCAGAAAAGTTCTTCTTGAGTACACCCTCTTTATAAGCTTTGAAAGGCCTGTTTTGCAGTATTCTCTATGAAATCAATGTCTTCATTGCGATGAGCTAGAGAAATAAAATGATTATGGTATCCAAGCATGTAAACACCTCTCCTCACACATTCATCAATCCATCTGAAATGGGTTTCAAAGTCTACATCCTCCAATCGATAATAAGGCATAGAAGGTATTCCTGAGGCAATTAAGTTAAAACCTTCTTTCTCAGCAACTTTAACGAGTCTTCTATTAAGATTCTCACCATACTCAATCAGTTTATTTGGAGCATTTACCTTTTGTAATTGATCGAGAGTTGCAAGTGCTGCAGCCATGGGTGGTGCACTAAAAAACTGCGTACCAGTAAAATAAACTTTCTCAGCAGAATGCTTCAGCTTTTCTGTACCGACCAACGACGCCAGGGGGTGGCCATTAGCAATAGCCTTGCCAAAACAAATCATATCCGGTGAAAAATCAAAAGCTACATTAGAGCCGGCTAGATTTATTCTAAATCCAGCCCTCACATCATCAACAATAGTCAAAACTTCATATTGTTTGCATAATGATGTAATTTTCTTCCAGTAGCCCTCTTCTGGCAGAGTGTTATCTCGAGAGACGGGATGATCGTATGGTGAAGAAATAAAACAAGCAATATCATTTCCGTGCATGTTGAGCAATTCTTCTAAACCTTCAATATCATTCCATTTAATTTTCAACACATGTTCATTATCAGAGTCAATAATACCTGGCCTACTTTTATCTTGCATCCAAGGGGCAACGCCGTGATAACCGTCATCAATTTTTACAATCTTCTTCTTTGAAGTGTATTCACGAGCTATCATTACAGCTAAGCTTGTTGCATCTCCTCCATTCTTTCCAAACAAGGCCCAATCTGCAATATCTACCATTTCAACTAACTTAGTTGCAAGGTCAACCATAATTGGTGAAGCTAAACTGACAGTATTTCCTTTTTCAGAAGAGGTCTTGAATGCTTCTTCTACTTCGGGATGGTTATAGCCTAAAATTGAAGGACCATATCCACACATTAAATCTATGTATCGGTTATCATCAAGATCCCAAAAATAGGCTCCTTCGGATCTAGAAAAAAATTTAGGTCCAGTATCTCTTACCGCATATTTATAATGCCCAAAAATGCCCCCAGGAATTACTTCCTTAGCCTTCTTGAAGTATTCATTAGATTTGGTTACTTCGTAAGTAGTATTTTTCATCTGAAAGCTAATCGAAGAAACAAACTGCTCTGACTTCTATGCTTTCTCTTGGTGAAACTCCCTCTGGAGTATCTGGATAATCAAATGCACTATGTAATGTTGGTATAAAAGGCTTCTCTTCGGAGTCATAAGTCTTGAACATAAGAACTTCATCTCTATTCATTTCTGGATAGAAATACCACTTATGAGTATCGCTGTGGGAAGACTGACAAATTTCAACTGTCAAGGCATTCGGTTGATCTGGAAGATAGTTAAATAGATCAGTAGGTATCAATTCTTTATCAGAAACGGATCTTTTATCGCAAACAGCAAACGGAGTATCTACACCGTCCTTATCAAACCTTCTCCAAAGATTATAAACAACAATCCTTTTAGGATTTATTCCTGTCTCTTTTAAAAATGGATCTAGTGTTGCTCCGAAACTAGTTGTGAAATCATTATGGACCAACCTATGCCCCCCTTTCCTCTCACCAGTTTCAGCTTGAGCTTCATTTCGGGTTATGTGAGAAAAAATTTGTACAGTGTCAGCACCTACTTTTTCTTTCACATGAGTAGCCATCTCTTGGTAATAAATATTTACTACCTCCTCATCATTATAAAAATCTTCAACCGAAGATATATGATTAATTAATTCAAATCCGCCCATTGTTATATCAAAGTTGGATTCTCTGGCATTATGAACTGTTTTCTTAAATGCTTTTAAATAGTCTGGTAAAGTGTTTTTATCTTCAGAATCATTATCTAGGCCATAAGCTGGCTTAGCTTCATTCTCTTTTAAAGGTTTTCTGTAATTAAATTCAGCTTCAATATTCATAGGTCAAAAATAAAGTTTATATAAAACATATTACAACATTTTTTATTGAAAGATTATTAATATAAGAAAGATAGACTTAGCTCGATTAATTCAAAGATTGGGTGCTCTCCCAATATTCTTTATACTTAATTGCAGTGTTCTTTTCATTTTTCTGATACTGAAAGAATGCTTTCAGGACACCTAGATTTAGATCTGGATCTAAATCTTCTCCCATCCTGATAAGATTCAGGCACCAAAATGCTTGTTGCCCCCATCCATTTATACCTTTTACAACAGAAAAAGGAGAATTAAGGCCTAACCAGCCTGGGCCTACTTGCATAGTTTTTTCCAAGATAGGAGTCTTGGATAAATCGCTTTCAATTAACTTATTAGCTATATTTGGATCAATACAAAATGGTCTTGCTATGCCAATAACATCACATGCATCTTTATTTAATGCATTATTCATTCCTTCTGTACTTCTAAATCCTCCGGTTACCATCAGAGGGCCCTTGAACACTGATCTGATATCATTTGCGTAATCTAAAAAATAAGCTTCACGTGCAATTGTACTCTCCCTTCTCTTTTCAGCTCTTTCTGGATTTAGGCCCATATCAATTCCAACCAAATGAGGTTGTTCATATGTTCCTCCAGAGACTTCTAAAAGATCTAATCCTTCCTCGTTTAACCAAGTTGCAACTTGAATAGCGTCCTCATGAGTAAATCCACCTTTTTGAAAGTCTGCAGAGTTTAATTTAAGCGATACTGGAAAATCTGTTCCTACTGATACTCTGACTGCCCTTACTATTTCAAGAAGAAATTTCGCCCTATATTCTAAGCTACCTCCCCATTCATCTTCTCTTAGGTTGATATCAGGTGATAGGAACTCAGATATTAAATATCCATGTGCTCCATGTATTTGTACACCTGTAAAACCAGTGTCTTTTGCAATGCTAGCGCAATGAGAAAATCTCTGAATGATATCTAAAATTTCTTCATGTGTTAAAGGTCTAGGTTTACCGAATTGTGCGCCAGGCATTTGAAGCTGTACGTCCGAAGGCGCCACTGGAGTCTCTGAAACTGATGCCGGAGTTTGCCTTCCTGCATGAGAAATCTGCATCCATAAATGAGTATTATTTTTTGTACCAGCTTCAGCATACGAAGTTAATCTAGATAATTGTTCATTCGTTTGTTTTCCCTCTATAACAACATTACCTGGCCTCTCAAGATAACGGTGATCAACTTGGACATTACCAGTTAATAGGATCCCAGCTCCTCCAGAAGACCATCTATCATACAAATTAACGTGCTTAAAGGTGGCTCTATTTTGTTCATCC
>CACGNN010000009.1 GCA_902574355.1 uncultured SAR86 cluster bacterium
CGTTTGCGAATAAGCATAGTATAAGGGTTTCTAGTGTTAAAGATGCTAGTAAAGCCGTTCTCTGCAGTGGATTCCCGTCAAGGTTTGATTTTTCTAGTAAATCTGTAGAGAAATCATTCGAGATTTATAGAGATTTTGGGAAAGTTAGAATGTTGGGTGCAGCTTCACTTTCCATTTTACAAGTTGCAAGGGGCTCAGCTGATGCTTATATAGAAAAGGATATTATGATATGGGATGTAGCTGCAGCTCTTGCAATCCTTCAAGGGGCGGGTGGCGAATTCACTATATCACCTGGTCGATTTGATAATTCACATGACATTTTCGCGAGTAACTGTCTAATAGAATTAAAAAAATAATATGTAGGTTGATACAGGATCTACTTTTACCGATGAACGCTAGTGAACCGATATAGACTTGAAATAGATGGATTGCGTGCACTCGCTGTCTTGCCGGTTATTTTTTACCATGCCGGTTTTGATTTGTTTTCGGGTGGGTTTGTTGGCGTCGACGTGTTCTTTGTCATAAGCGGATATTTGATAACATCTCTAATCATACAGCAAACAAAGGAAGGTAAATTCAGTTTGCTAGATTTTTACGAAAGACGTGCAAGGAGAATTCTTCCAGCACTTTTTTTAGTAATGTTTTGCTCTATTCCTCTGGCATACCTTTTAATGAAGCCAAATCAGCTGGAGGCATTTTCAGGGAGTCTAATAGCTGCGACCTTATTTTTCTCAAACATATTATTTTATGCGGAGTCTGATTATTTTGGCATAGCCAGCGAACTAAAACCGCTTTTACATACGTGGTCTCTCGCTGTGGAAGAACAGTATTATTTATTTTTCCCCTTGTTGGTGTTGCTCATCGGCTCGGGAAAACTACTGCTAGCTTGCATATGTACTGGGATTTTATTAAGTTTTTCTTTGTCTCAGTTTGGTGGGAATCTTTCTCTAGTGTACCCTTTTATTGAAAAAGAGTGGCTGTGGGTGGATGTCCCAAGTTGGGCATTTTTCAATACTCCTACACGTATATGGGAAATAATGACAGGTGCATTAATCGGTCTTTATCTGATTGAAAAAGATAAGTTTAAAGGAATTTATGGGGAAATTTCTGGTCTCCTCGGTATATGTCTTATTTTAGTTTCCGTTTTAGCATTTGAAAAATCTACTCCCCATCCAAGTATTTACACTTTGGCACCAGTTTTAGGTACTGCGCTAATTATTTTAGGAGCCTCTCCTAATACATTCGTTGGGAAGGTTTTGAGTACAAAGATTTTAGTAGCGGTGGGGCTAATTTCTTACAGTGCGTATTTATGGCATTACCCGTTATTTGCTTTTAGCAAGATTGCTATGACTACTGAAGAAAATCCTGGGATTCTTAACAATGAAATTATTCTGATTATGGCAACTTTTGTGTTTGCCTATCTCTCATTTAATTTCATAGAGAAACCTTTCAGAGACAGAAAAAAGATAACAAGAAAGCAAGTTACCATAGTCCTTTTTTCTTCGGCAGTGATTTTGGTATTGGCGGGAATCATAGGTAAATCAACAAGTGGATTCAAAAATCAATATTATGAGGCAATACTCCCGGAAAATAGGTTTCTTATAATTGACAGGGAACAACTTAATGAGCAGAGAAATTCTTTCTGGTCAATCTCTAGAAGGAATCAGATGGTTAAAAGTTTCGACAATGATGACCGCGATAAAATATTAATAGTGGGAGATTCACACTCTGAAGATCTAGCCGCAGCATTTGAGACAAATTCTGATCTTTTCTATGCTGATTTTCAAGTTAGAAGACTGCCACTACTAGAAAAATGTTTCTCTCTAATACGATCTGTAGAGACTGATCGATTGTGCAATAGAATGATTTTAGATTATCAAAAAAGTTCGCTGCCAAATAATGCCAATTATATTTTTCTATCAGCCAGATGGTCAGAGGATAGCATTGAATATTTAGCAGATTTTCATAACTGGCTTGGGGATAACGCTAAAAAAGTTATTTTTTTTGATAGAACAGCAGAGTATTCAGACACTGCGGATGTTGCGATGCTATTGGCAAATAAAAATAAAAATAAAAAAATTATCCCTGAAGTTGCAAACAAGTTTTTGTCGAAATATCGAAATGTTAAGTTAGATTCATTAAACCAGGAGCTTAATATTGTTGTTAAAAATTTGGGTTGGCCTATCATTGATCGACTTAGTTTAAGTTGTTCTTATGGCGATCAATGCGACTTCTTCAGCAGTGATGGACTACCTTACTACTCGGACTATGGTCATTGGACTGTCGCAGGATCTAAGTTTTTTGGTCAAAAACTCTTTGATGCGGGGTTTGGGGAAAGAATCAAAGAGCCCGATTTTGTGTTGTTTTCAATTAAATCTGAGGTTTCGGAATAACAAAGTCCCCTTACCAAAGAAAATTATCTGGTTATTTATTTATGAATTTTCTATATATCTAGATGAGAACCTCAAGTGGATTCTAAATTTAAAATAACAGTATGTTCACGCAAATTTTCTAAAAACCCTATAATACTTCATCAACTATTGTGTGCCGTTTACGAAATATTCGCTATGCAAGATCTGATTGAAAACAACAAAATATAATTTTTACATACCTGAAAGAGAACTGAAAAATGCTAATTAGACCTAAGAAAGCGCTTTTAAATCCGGATTTAATGCGACCCTCTGCACTAGATTCTCGACCGCGATCACAAGAGATGTTATGGCTGGATAAGAATGAAAATTTGGATAAGGAACTTTTGGCAGTAGCTACCGAAGTGCTCTCTTCAATTCCTTCAATAGCACTGGCAACTTATCCTGATTCGGGTGAACTTTATAGAAAGTTAGGAGAATGGGTGGACGTGAATCCTGAAAGTTTGCTACTTACACCAGGTAGTGATGGAGCTATTCGCTTGGTTTTTGATGCGTTTGTCGAGAAAGACGATTCTGTTGTTCATCTTAGACCAACGTTTGCTATGTATGAAGTCTATGGACAAATGTTCGGCGCAAAGACAACCAAGATTGACTATTTTGCTACCAAAGACGGCCCGAAGATAGATATTGATCGTATTTTGAGTGTTTTATCTGAAAAGACTCCTAAGTTACTGTGCATAGCAAATCCAGATAGCCCAACAGGATCCGTGCTTACGCCAGATGCTTTGGAGAGAATATTAAAGGTTTGTGAACAGGTCGGCACTGTACTTCTTTTGGATGAAGCATATCATCCATTTTTTGCTTGGACAGGTATTCCTTGGACTAAAAAATACAAAAACTTAATTGTTGTTCGAACCTTTGCTAAAGCTTGGGGGGCTGCCGGTTTACGCATTGGTTATGCCGTTGCTCATCCAGAAACATCGAAATTACTTCACAAGCTTAAACCTATGTATGAGACCAGTACTTTTGCTGTCGAGTTTATGACGAGAATGTTGGACCATCAACAAGCTATGAAAAAGTCAGTTTCATCAATTAATGAAGCTAAGACTTATTTTTGCGAAGAAATGGAAAGATTAGGCTTTAAGACTTTACCTACGGAAGGAAACTTTAGCCATGTTGCATTCGGAGAAAAGAGTGCGGTTCTGCATAGTGCACTTAAGAATCATGTGTTGTATCGTGAATCTTTTGATCATCCCTGCCTAGAAGGCTTTACTCGATTTAGTGTAGCCCCCAAGTTGGTCATGACCGAGGTTGTTGAAATTATTCAGAGGGCTTTAGAGGATCTAGTATGACTAATAATATTGTAAAAATTGGAATCATAGGCTGCGGACGTATATCTGGACATCATTGTAGTTCGATAGTTGAGACTAAAGGTGCAGAACTTGTCGCAGTTTGTGATTTGGATGTTGAAAGAGCAGAGGATTATCAAAATCTTTTTGATGCCAAAGCGTACAGTAATTATCATCATATGTTAGAGCAGAATCCTGATATTAATACTGTCGCTATCGTTACTCCTTCGGGCATGCACTATGAGCATGCTTTAGAGATAGTAACTAAATATAAAAAAAATATAATTGTCGAAAAGCCTACATTTCTAAAGCCTTCCCAAGTTAGTGAAGTTTTTGAAAAAGCTTCTGAAGTAGGTGTAGAAATTTTTTCTGTCTTTCAAAATCGTTATAACCTCGCGGTACAAAGAGTACTCAAAGGTTTAGCGGCTGGCGAATTAGGTAAAATAAGATCGATTGCTGTTCGAGTTCGGTGGTGTAGACCACAGCGTTATTATGATCTTGCGCCATGGCGTGGAACATTTTCGATGGATGGGGGTTGCATGACTAACCAAGGTATCCATCATATCGATTTGTTGAGAAAATTAGGTGGTAAGGTAACTAGTGTGTGTTGTGTAACGAAGACTCTTGGAGCTGAAATAGAAGTAGAGGATACTGCAGCTGCAACTCTGACTTTTAAAAATGGAGCGATTGGAACCCTAGAAATAACGACCGCAGCCCGACCTATTGACTATGAAGCGAGTATATCTTTGGTTTGTGAGAATGGATTAGCTCAAATTGGAGGTATTGCTGTCAATGAATTGCAAGTGTACACTCCAGAACCGGCAGATTGTGAAAAATTTTCAGAAGATTTTTCAGGGAACGTTTATGGTTTGGGGCACGGAAAGATATATCAAGAGATCGTAGATCACTGTCAAGGGGTAAAAGATTTTCCTGTTACGTATGAAGATACGCTGGAAACTATCCAATTATTGAATTCATTTTATTTATCAGATGAATGTAAAAATTGGATAGATGTTGAGTCAGCAGGGGATAGTAAAAGACTAGGCATTCTTGATGAAGAACTAGCTGATTTATATAGGACAGAGCCAAATAATTAGCTGCAACTTGGGTTTATTTAAGAATACAAAAAAGATTTGTTACTTTTACTAGTTATCTGGGGGTTTAGATATGAAAATTATAGGAATAGTACCAGTGCGAATGGCAGCCTCGAGATTTCCAGGGAAGCCTTTATATCCAATATTAGGAATGACATTACTTGAACATGTTTTTCTTAGGGCCAAGATGTATAAGAACTGGTCCAGCTTAGCAGTAGCGACTTGTGATTTGGAAATTCATTCTTTTGCAGAAGATAAAGATTACCCTGTAATAATGACTGCTGATTATCATACTCGGGCTTTAGATCGGGTAGCTGAAGCAGTTACTCTTTTAGAGGAGAGAGTTGATGATGATGATATTGTCGTCTGTGTTCAGGGTGACGAGCCTATGATGCGTCCTGATATGATTGACGCAGTTGTTGACCCTTTAGTTGAAGACTCAACGAAGGCAGGAACTATCTTATGTATGCACATCACAGATGAGTCTATATGGAGAAACCCTGATACAGTCAAGGTTGTTCATAATAGTTCTGGAGAGGTTCTGTATACTTCTAGGGAAACAATTCCATACTGTAAAGGTGAATTTTCTGCAGATCTAATGGCGAGGCGAGTCCACGGCATATTTGCATTTCGCTGGAGATATTTAAAAGAGTTTACTGAGCATCCTGAAACATACCTCGAGAAGGTTGAAGCGTGTGATAGTAATAGAATTCTTGACATGAAATTTAGGCAGTTTATTGCCCCTTATGATGCCATTCCTTCTTTTTCAGTTGACAGCCCGGGTGATGTTGATCTGGTAGAAAAACATATTCGTGAGGACGGAATTTGGGACCTTTACCAGCCATGAATGGGTTAATCTACTAAATTTTGATATATGTAAGACGCCATATATTGATTAATGAATATTATTAAGATCTTTATTTTTATAAATATTTTGCGCAATAATTTTTAAGGAATAAATATGAAAACTAAAACAAAGAACCAAGGGAAAAATGAAGAAAGATCTCTCGAATATTATAACAAGTGGGATACTGAAAAGACTTTAAAAAATTTAATAAAGAAATCTGACCCACTTATTTTTGATGTAGGTGCTAATAATGGTAGCTCAGTGAACGATTTCAAAGCTTGGTGGCCGGAGTCCCATATTCATTGTTTTGAACCACAGAAAGAATGCCTTCAAGATTTATTGGATACAGCAGCTTTATATGATGGAGCTGGTAGCGTAAAGATCAATAGCGTTGCAGTAGGGAGTGTGCCGACTAAGGAGGCTACTTTTTACACACATGATATTAATTCTGGTATCTCAGGTTTTAATAAGATAAATATGGAAAGTAAAGATTCAATAAACTTGAACAAATTGAGTGAGCAAGGGCACAGCGCCAAGCAGCAATACGCAGATACACTTAATCATGATAGAAAAGTTGAGGTGATTAGACTTGATGATTATGTCAATGCGATCGACACTAACTTGAATATAGATTTTCTCAAGATAGATACACAAGGTTTTGAGCCTGAGGTGTTTGATGGATTTGGTGATAAGTTAAGTAACGTTAATGTGGTCCTTACTGAATTATTATTTTTTGACTTTTATGAAAGAAGTTTATCTTTTTCAGATGTTGAGTTTTATCTGTTGAGGTCAGGTTTTTCAATTTATGACATAAGTCATATTTCAAAAAATCCTATGAATGGCAGGACAGACTGGGTTGATGTGATTTATGTGCATGAGCGTATGTTAAGGTAGTGGCGTTATGAAAAATATCGTTTATGAAACGAAAGTTTTGTCCAGCCACTATTCTTCGAACAGAGTGTCTTGGGATCAGTTTTATCCATCAGAGAAAAGATTGCTGGAGTCTATAGATCTGTCTTCTGATGGTTCAGTATTAGATATTGGATGTGGCTGTGGAGGCCTCGGCCTTGCTCTGAAGGAAAGATTTTCTCTAACCAGGTACACAGGTGTTGACATTAATTCTGAAGCGGTAAAAGAAGGTAAGCAACTTAATCCATCGGCCTCACTATTTTGTGGTGATATCTTAGATTTAACAGATGCAGAACTCAGTAACAGATTATTTGATACTGTAATCTCTCTAAGTTGCATTGATTACAATATACGTTTCTCTGACATGTTGGATGTAGCTTGGAGGCATGTTGCTCCCGGAGGACGGTTTGTTGCAACGTTCCGCCTGTCTTTGGAAGAAGGCATAAATGACATTAATCTAAGTTATCAGCATATTAATTTTCATAATTTACAAGAAGGTGAGATAGCTCCATACGTAGTTCTCAATTTTCAAGAGCTTATCCAGCTATTAAAGAAATTTGATCCCTCTGAAATAAAAGCCTCTGGGTATTGGGGCCCGCCCGCAGGATCAGCGATTACTCCATATAAATTAGTATGCTTTGCTGCTTTCTCAATTTCTAAAAAATTAACATCAGATGATGCTCAAATAGTCTATGACCTTGATCTTCCCCCTGAATTTATAGCGTCATTAGAGAAATAATTTAGGAACTTGATTCTTTAGAGATGCGGGATAAGCATAGAAGACCACTAAATATTGTTCTTTATTGCTGTTTTCATCGATAGACCAATAAATATTGATATGGTAAAAATTTGTAAATAATTTTTCATCTAGATAATACGGTTAAATAGAAAAAAATTAATAAGCGAGCTAATTTTGAGGTCATAATTAATGAGCTTACAAAGTAATGGAAAATAATATACACATTTGGGACTCACAGTTACCTGTGAAGAGTTCTAATGCGCAGCTTTTGTTGTGGTGTTCCTATGATGAAAATCTAAATAAAAAAATTGTTTCAGTTCAAAAATTAGTTGAAGATAATTATACGGTTTTAAAACAGCAGTATCTTAGTTGGATTTATAGTTTGGGAGAAACTCGCAGTCAGGGAAAAAGGATCATAGATCACCTGCAAATTAGACCAGGATTTAGTTTTTGGTGGATGACACTTATTTCAGAAAAGTGTAACTATTCCGCCTCTCCACAGATTACAGATGCAATAAGACTATTAGCTTTTAATTTATGGTCCCTAGACAATCAAATTGACTCAGTAAGGATAACTAGTGATAACAAAGCATTGGTTGAATGTGTTCAATATTGGTGTCGAGAACGTAAAATAAGATTTTCTTGGGATGGGCGATCAGAAAGAAAAGCTAAATCATCAATCTTAAGAAAACTTTATCATGTTTTGCCCCATACTTTACGGGCTTTAATTCAGTTATTCAGATACATTTGGACTCATTGGAGTCTGCGGGGCGTGGGATTAGACGAATGGAATCAAAGTGATGCTGACATTACTTTTTTCTCCTACTTATCTAATTTAGATGAAAATGCTGAGAATAAAGGTGGTTTCAAGAGTAAATTATGGCCCCGATTGCCGGAAGAATTGTTAAAAAATGACTGCAAGACCAATTGGCTACACATATACTGTCCAGATCCTTCTCACCCAACATCAAGAGATGCAAAATTCAAGCTTGAGCAATTCAACAGGATAGGAGGCGGAGGCCAAGTGCACTCAGCCCTAGAGTCGTTTTTAAGCTGGTCGGTTGTATGCAAGACATTAGCAGATTGGTTAAGTATATTAAAATTTACTAAACGCTTGGAGCCACGGATATCTAATATCAAATGTGGTGATATTCATTTATGGCCGCTATTTGAAGAAGAGTGGCGTTCGTCATTAGCTGGAGCTCCATCAATATTAGCATCTTTAAATCTTAATTTATTAGAAGTAGCTGTTGGAATGTTACCTAAACAAAGAAAAGGAGTTTACCTATATGAGCAGCAAGCTTGGGAACTTGCTCTGATACATGCTTGGAGAAGTAATAAACATGAGATGCTGATAGGAGCGCAGCATGCAACAATGCTTGACTGGGATATGCGTTATTTCCATGATTCTCGAAATTATCAGCGACTAGATAACAATGATTTACCGATGCCTGACTTGGTTGCTATAAATGGTCCCGTAAGTCTAGAAAAAGCTTTGGATGCTGGATATCCTAAAGCTAAACTATTTGAGGTCGAAGCGCTGCGTTATTTGTATTTGCTTGATGGAATAAATAAAAATGATCTTTTATCTCTTAGCCATAAAGATGAAATAACTCTTCTTATTCTTGGAGACTATCTTGAATCAAATACTAAAATTCAGATGGAATTGCTTGTAGATACTCTTAAACAGTTTCCGATGGATATTGCAATTATTTTAAAGCCGCATCCGGCCTGCTGGATAGATCCTAATGATTACCCCTCCATTGATTTACAAGTAACGAGGAAGTCTTTAGAAGAATTGATGGATATTTGTGACTTAGCATATACTAGTCCAGTTACATCTGCCTCAGTCGATGTTTACTGTTCTGGTATGCCGGTGATAACTGCATTGGATCCGAGCTCTCTTAACCTAAGCCCTCTGCGCAATTATGATGAAGTATTTTTTGTTAGCTCTCCTTCTGAGTTGTCTGATGCCTTGTACAGCATAAAGCAAGGAAGCAATAAAACTAATGATAAAAAGGAGTTTTTTACTCTCAATTCTGATTTAGGCCGCTGGAAAAAACTATTACTAGCTTCCGGAGCATAGATTTAGTTAAGATATTCTTCTAATCCTGAATAAAAGTGAGGCAACTAACCCATGTATTTTGAAAAAGCGTTTAGAGATAAAACAGTTCTTATTACGGGCCACACCGGATTCAAAGGCTCTTGGCTTGCAGCATGGTTAAATGAGCTAGGAGCAAAGGTTGTTGGCATTGCTCTAGACCCACCAACAGAGAACTCTCATTTCTCTGCAATAAATTTGAAAAATGATATAAATGATCTGCGTATAGATATTAGAGATAGATATAAGCTAGAGGCGGCTATAATTGAGGCTCAGCCTGATTTTGTGTTTCATTTGGCAGCACAACCTCTTGTGAGGGAATCATATGAAGACCCTGTTAATACTTGGAATACTAACTTATTTGGAACACTACACGTGCTTGAAGCATTGCGTAAGATAAAAAAGAAATGCTCTGCCGTGATCATTACAAGTGACAAATGTTATGACAATGTAGAGTGGGTATGGGGTTATCGTGAGCCTGATATGCTCGGTGGGCCAGATCCTTACAGCGCCTCCAAGGGTGCAGCTGAATTAGCTATTCGCTCTCACATTAAGTCTTATTTTCCTGAGGATACTAGCAAAGTTAGGATTGCTTCAGCTAGAGCTGGGAATGTGATCGGAGGAGGTGACTGGGCAGCCGATCGTATCATTCCGGACTGTATAAAAGCTTGGTCCAATGACGAGCTTGTCGAATTGCGTAATCCTCTTTCTACAAGACCATGGCAACATGTTTTAGAACCTCTAGGCGGGTATTTAAGTTTGGCAGTTGGTTTGTCGAAAACATCTCACTTACATGGAGAGCCATTCAATTTTGGACCACAGGATCAGGTAAATCATAGTGTTTTAGAGTTAGTTCAACAAATGGCGGTATATTGGGATAAGGTTCGGTGGCAAGATGTGTCATCATCTGAAAATGGACCCTATGAATCGGGTTTGCTAAAACTTAACTGTGATAAGGCCCTACATCATCTTAACTGGCATGCTGTAATGGGGTTTGAGGATACAGTAAGGATGACTGCACAGTGGTATGACGAGTACTATAAAAATCCCTCAGAAATCACTGAATGTACTCGAAAACAAATCATGAATTACACTCAGATAGCTAAACAAAAAGGACTCTCATGGGCTCAGTAAGCCTCTCTGATATTAAGGTTACTCCTTTAGCTCGTATTGCTACTGATGGTGGTGATGTGATGCATGCTCTAAAAAAAAATGACCCAGATTTTGTTAGGTTTGGGGAGGCTTACTTTTCATGGCTTGAACATCGAAAAGTTAAGGCATGGAAATGCCACACTGAAATGACAATGAATTTAATAGTACCCTTTGGTCAGGTAAGATTTGTTTTTTGTGATTTAGATTCTCAACCTGAGATTTTTAGAATAGAAGAAATAGGTGATTATAATTATGCTAGATTAACAGTGCCTCCCGGAGTTTGGTTTGGCTTTCAAGGCCTTAAAGTTAATTCGAGCTTAGTACTGAATATCGCCGACATCCCTCATGATCCTAATGAAGTTAGGAAGTTAGGTGAACATGAGATCAACTACAATTGGAGCTAATATGAAAGTAATTCTTCTTGCCGGCGGTTTTGGTACTCGTTTAGGTGAATATACAGATTTAATTCCAAAACCAATGGTGCAAGTAGGTGGTAAACCAATCCTTTGGCACATTATGAAAAATTACGCTCATTTTGGACATAATGATTTCTATTTAGCCCTAGGATATAAATCAGAAGTTATTAAGGATTATTTTTTAAACTATAGGTCATTAAATTCAGACTTTACAGTGGACCTTGCGTCAGGGAAGGTTATTCCACACCATTTAGACTCGGTGGACTGGAAAGTGACCTTAGTAGATACCGGCAATTCCTCCATGACAGGTGGTCGGGTCAAAAGAATGAAACCTTTCATTGGTAATGAAACTTTCTTGCTTACCTACGGTGATGGTGTGTCTAATATTGATATTGAAGCATTGGTAAATTTTCACCGAAAACATGGAAAGATGGTGACAATATCAGCAGTGCGTCCTTCTGCTCGTTTTGGAGAGCTTGAAATAAGCGAATCTCAAGTTCAGAGATTCCAAGAAAAACCGCAGTTACATGATGGATGGATTAATGGTGGATATTTTGTCATTGAGCCAGAGTTTTTTAATTACATTGAGGGAGATAGCACTCTTTTGGAAAGAGAACCATTAGAAAAGGTAGCTGAAATGGGAGAGTTAATGGCATACCATCATGATGGTTTCTGGCAGTGTATGGATACTAAACGCGATCATGAACTGCTTGAATCTTTATGGGCTGAAGGAGCTCCATGGGAAATGTAATATAAAGCATGCAAATACTAATTGTAGGCGGCTTTGGATTTGTGGGTGGTAGACTTGTAGAGCATTTATATACTGCAGGGCATCATATTATAGTGGGGTCGCGGATGCTAAAAACTCCTCTTACGAAACTTCATGATGTGGAAGTAAGAAAAATTAAATGGGATAGCGATAGCGCTCTCTTACAAATTTGCGAGGGTATTGATGTCGTCATCCACGCTGCTGGCATGAATGCCAAAGAGTGTTTAAAGGACCCCGAAGGTGCTTTAAACTTTAATGGAAATGGGACTAGTCGGCTGGCAAAGGCTGCATCTAAAGCTGGTGTTAAGAAATTCATTTATTTGTCTACTGCGCATGTTTACGCGAGCCCATTAGTAGGATCAATTACAGAAAAGACAGAGACAATAAATTCGCACCCGTATGCTACATCTCACTTGGCTGGAGAGAATGCGTTGCTTGAAATAGGAAAGTCAGCAAAAATGTGGTCTATTGTGCTGCGCTTGTCTAATGCTTTTGGGGCACCAAGCCATCTGAGTGCAAATTGCTGGATGCTTCTGGTAAATGACTTATGCAGACAAGCGATACAAAAGAAAAAGTTGATTGTGAAGTCAGATGGTTTGCAATTACGGGATTTTATTAGCATGCAGGAGGTCTGTTGTGTAATCGAGAAGATTGCACTTGCTAGCGAGAAGTTTAGCGCTATTCAGATATTTAATTTAGGCTCAGGAATTTCGAAATCGGTTCGTGAAATAGCTTTGTTAGTACAAGCCCGGTCAGTGAAGGTTTTAGGATTCAAGCCTGAGCTGAGTTTTTTAAAGGATATAAGCAGCAAAACTCCACTACCTCTTCATTACGAGACAAAAAATTTATCTATATTGGACATTAAAGTGAAAGAAGAGAGCTTTGAATCAGAAATTGATAATTTACTGCGTTTCTGCAGGATAAACTTCATCAACTGACTCTAAAGAGACCTATAGAAGTATAAAAGTAGAATTCAATGATTAACTCTTCTAAACCACTTATTTCAATAATAATTCCTACATACAACCATTCGACATATCTTGCCAGAGCTCTTCAGTCTATCCATGACCAAACATATAGGAATTGGGAAGTAATTATTGTCGATAACCACTCAACTGATGATACATTTGATGTCGTTAAGAAGTTTGGTGATCCACGTGTTAGTTATATGAAGATTCACAATGACGGCATCATAGCAGCATCGCGAAATATGGGTATAAATGCGGCTAGAGGAAATTGGCTTGCCTTTTTGGACTCTGATGATTGGTGGACTAAAGATAAGCTTGAAATATGTTCTAAATATCTTGATGAGAGTCATGACTTAATTCACCATGATCTGGATATAGTCTATGACAAGCCTAATTTCTTTAACCGTCGCCTTACGCGTGGTCGACAATTAAAGTCCCCTGTGCTTGAAGATCTATTAATTAAAGGTAATGCAATCGTAAATTCAACTGTGATTGTTCGAAAAAAATTACTTAATAAGATTGGGGGAATTAGTGAAGATAAAAACATGGTTGCGTCGGAAGATTACAATACCTGGTTGAGAATAGCGACTTTTACTAATAGGTTTAAATATATTCCTAAATCATTGGGTTGGTATTACGTCCATTCGAATGGCATTTCCCAACGGGATATGTCTAAGTCAGCTAGTGCAGCAATTTCAGAATTTAAGGGCCACTTAAAAACCGATCAACTTCATGAGGTGGAGAAATTATTAAGCTACATAAGTGGAAGATTTAATTATTTAAAAAAAGAATATGCAAGTGCAGAATTAGCCTTGAAAAAAGCACTTCCCTCAAAAAATATTACAATAACCTTAAAGGCAATGACAATGCTAGCCATAATTGCTGTAATTAAAAAGTCATGAAGTTACCACAAAATAGATATTTGCAAAAAGAAAGCTTTTTTTGGGTCAGTTTTTTTTCATACCAGTCACTAAATTTCAGATGAAAATGACATTTGCACATATATTGTGCTCTTTTATTCTAATCCTGGGGTCGATAAGAGGGCTATTTGTATATCATTTGGGCTTACCTTCCAACATTACATACACCATTTCTTCAATAATGTTACTAGGTTTAGGATTATTTTCCCTTCTGAGCTTGATCAGCTCTAGACTTGATGTGCCTCTAGTTTTATTTAAAAACGCGGTCGTAATAAATGTAATATTTTTTATTTATTTTATATTTGGTACCCTTTTAATCGCTGTTGGATCAGGAGTAAGTGCTTCAAGTTTGTTGACCATATCCTACCTTTTTTTGGTTTTTCCGGTTGTTTTTGTATTTTTGAGATTCGATGACAAACTACTAACCAGAATTGTCTATATTATTGCGTTCATTACAGTATTTGGTGTTTATTACTTTTTGAATTTGGGAATTTCTGGCGGGTATGATGCTATCAAAGGTGCACACTCAATTTTACGTCCGGACAAGTTTACTTATTCAAGAATAGGAGAGAATTTACTTCCATTCGGGTATACAGGGTCACATCATGACACAGCAAATATCCTAGTGATGTGTGGAATTTTTTTTCTAGGAAAGTTTTTTCTATGCTCATTCGGAATAAAGAAGTGTCTTTTGTTAGCATGCTATTTTTTGATATTGTCTGCATTGCTTCTAACTGGAAGCGCTGCAAATACTTTAGTGCTTCTGTTCGCCACTACATTAAGTGTGTTTTTTTACATTAAAAGAAGTTTAACAACTATATTAATAAGCCTTGTCTTCTTTTCTTTTATGGGAATTATCATTGCTGGAATGGATTTCAGCAAAACTTTAAATTTCCTTTATGTCTTTCAAAAGCTTAACCCCAATACTGTCCCTGATGAAATATTTGCTAGTCTTGATTTCGATTCTATTCTAAATTCACTTGTAAGTGTTCTGCTTGGGTTCGGTGGGGTTCTAGAATCGCCTTTAATCCTTTCGGAAGTTGGTTTTGTTAATATGTTATCGAGGTTTGGGCTCTTTTCATTTGCTGCGTTAATGTTTATTGGGTTCTCGCCGATTTATTATCTAATAGTATTTAATATAATAAGCAGACGCTATATAAAGTTTACAAGACTGAAGAGTATAAAAGGTTTGTCTAAGGATCTTGAACAAAGGCTCAGCGACCAAAAGTTTCGTCTTTTGATGATAGCTATGCCAGTAATTACAGGCACTTTGACGTTAATTCACTACGGATCGCTCTTCCGTATTACCTCTATCGGATTGTTTTGTGTCCTGTTAACAATATTTTTAAAGGAATATTTAAGGGCCCAACAATTAATAAAAAGTGAGTCTCTATTACATTAATGAGAGGCATTAGTTCATCAACAATGAGTTATTTTTTATGAAGATAGTTGTTACAGGAGGAGCAGGATTTATAGGGTCTCATTTATGCGATTTTTTAATTAGCAAAAAGCATTCTGTTGTAGTTATTGATGATTTGAGTACAGGTTATCTATCTAATATAGAGTCTATTAAAGATAAAGTTGATTTCTTTAACGCAAAGGTAGAAGAATTTGATTTCGACAACATAAGTAATATTGATGCAGTTGTTCATTTGGCTGCCCAAGTTTCGGTGCCGATTTCGATTGATTCTTTTAAAGAAAGTTCTTCCACTAACTTACTTGGAACAATCTCCGTGATGGAGTACTGCCAAAAACAGAACATTCCATTAGTTTATGCCTCTTCGTCAGCAGTATACGGTGATCTCCCTCTAGGAGATGATAATGCAGACAAAGTCAATCTTCTAAGCCCATACGCCGTTGATAAATACACAATGGAGCTTTATGCAAAAACTTCTTTCAAAATTCATCGACTTTCCAGCATCGGTCTGAGATTTTTTAATGTTTACGGGCCAAGGCAAGATCCGACAAGTCCCTATTCTGGTGTAATTTCCATTTTTGCTGACCGTTTACTAAACGGAAAAAGTATTGTGATAAATGGAGGTCATCAAACTAGAGATTTTATATATATAGAAGATGTAGTAAAGGCAATCTATAAGTCAGTTTTGACAGTGAATGAGAGGATCTTGTGTGAGCAGGTTAATATTTTAACAGGCCAATCTGTAACTATAGATCGTGTTGCAGATATGCTCATGGCTGCTGTTGATGTCCAAGTAAAGAAAATTTATCAAGAGCTCCCAGCTGGCGATCCTGTGAGGTCTAAGGGTACGACAGGGAAAATGAAACTATTATTAGGTACTGATCTCAATGATATGATCCCAATAGATACTGGATTATCATCAACTGTAAGTTTTATAAAGATTTAGCATGCCCTATGTTGAAGAGAACTATAAGTATTTAGGTAATTGTTAGCATTCGGAAAATTGTGAGCAAAACAAAGACGTATATCATTGGCATAGATGCTACAAACTTAAGTTCGGGTGGGGGCCTTACTCACTTGATAGAGTTACTTGGCTTGGCTAACCCTAAAATACATGGTTTTGACCGTATTGTGGTTTGGGGCCAAGGTGCTAGTTTAAAATTAATTGGGGATCGTCCTTGGCTTGATAAGAGAAATCCTTTGAGTCTGGATAAAGGTTTGTTACGACGAACATTTTGGCAGAGACGTCATCTGTCTCAAGCTGTTCGCAATGAAGGTTGTTCTGTGTTATTTGTTCCTGGTGGAAGTTATCAAGGTGATTTCTATCCAGTAGTTACTATGAGTCAGAATCTCCTCCCTTTTGAGATGAATGAGGCACTCCGTTTTGGTTGGTCTTTTTTGACGTTTAAGCTAATATTATTGCGTTTAATACAATCCCGATCGTTTAAAAAAGTCGATGGTATTATTTTTTTAACAGAATATGCTCGAAATACAGTAATGAGAGTCACGGGTAACCTAAATGGTCAAACCTCTACTATTGCGCACGGGTTAAGTCCTCGATTTTTTAAGGTACCAAAATCACAAAAAAATATTTCTTATTACAGTGAAGAACGTCCATATAAGATTTTATACGTTTCGATCATTGACCAATATAAACATCAGTGGCATGTGGTTGAAGCCGTGTCATCCTTGCGTGAGGCAGGCATTCCCATAGTACTAGATTTGGTAGGGCCTGCTTATCCACCTGCACTGAAGCGGTTGAATGCTAAAATAGATAGTTTAGAGGGAGATACTCATTGGTTGAAATATCATGGCTCTGTTGCTTTTGAGGCTTTGCATAATTATTACGCGGAGGCTGACTTAGGTTTATTTGCTTCGAGTTGCGAAAATATGCCATTTATTCTTTTAGAAACTATGGCATCAGGTTTGCCCATTGCGTGTTCAAATAGAGGACCAATGCCTGAAATACTAGGTGAGTCTGGGGTATATTTTAATCCTGAGTTACCAGAAGACATTGCTGCTGCTTTACTAACATTAATCCAATCAGATCGATTACGTTCCGATCTGTCTTTATCAAGTTATGAGCTAGCTCAAAGATATAAATGGGAAAATTGCGCTGACGAAACATTCAGATTTATAAAATTAATTGAACAGACATATAAAGGTAAATAATTAATGTTTAAAAATAAAATATTACTTATTACTGGGGGCACCGGCTCCTTTGGTAATGCAGTATTGCGCCGATTTTTGGATTCTGATATTTCTGAAATCCGTATTTTTAGTAGAGATGAAAAAAAACAAGATGATATGCGTCGCCGTTACAGTAGTCCAAAAGTCAAGTTTTACTTAGGAGATGTTCGCGATGTTGATAGTGTTCGCACAGCGATGCGCGGCGTTGATTATGTGTTTCATGCAGCGGCACTTAAACAAGTACCCTCTTGTGAGTTTTATCCATTACAAGCTGTTAAGACTAACGTATTGGGTACAGAGAACGTGCTTGAAGCAGCTATTACACTTGGAGTTAAGCGTGTGATTTGTTTGAGTACGGATAAGGCAGTATATCCAATCAACGCAATGGGTATAAGCAAAGCGATGATGGAAAAAGTTGCTGTGGCAAAGTCACGCGAGAGTGATACTACTACGATTTGTGTTACGCGTTATGGTAATGTGATGGCGTCAAGAGGTTCAGTTATTCCTTTGTTTGTCGATCAGATTCGAGGTGGTAATGCGCTTACCATTACTGACCCTGAAATGACTCGGTTTATGATGACTCTAGATGATGCTGTCGATTTAGTCTTATATGCGTTTGAAAAAGGCAAATCTGGAGATATTTTCGTTCAAAAAGCACCAGCAGCAACGATAATTACTCTGACTAAGGCCCTGTTTAGTTTAATGGAGGTGCCTGATCATGAGATTAGTGTTATTGGCACTCGCCATGGTGAGAAGTTATTTGAAGCATTGCTCAGTCGTGAAGAAATGGTTGCTGCTCAGGATTTAGGAGAGTACTTCCGTGTGCCACCAGATATGCGAGATTTAAACTATGGAAAGTTTATAGATCAAGGTAAAAAGCAAATTTCTGTTGCGGAGGATTATAATTCTCACAATGCTACTCAGCTAAATGTGTCTGGAATGAAGGCTCTATTGATGAAGCTACGATTTATGCAAGCGATTACAAGTGGTGAAGATGTTCAAGCGGAAGAATGAACAAGAATAAAAAAAGAATCTTGCTTACTGGAGCTAACGGCTTTATTGGCAAGAACTTGGGTATTAGCTTGGGTGAGCAGAATGATACCGAAATCTTGTCCTTTGTCCGTGGTGACTCTGTAGAGTCGCTAGTTGAGCTTGTGGAGAGAGCGGATGCAATTATACATTTGGCTGGCGAGAATCGTCCAAATGACCCTGAAGATTTTTCTCTTGTTAATATTGACCTAACAACTGCATTGTGTGAAGCGATTGAATGTACCGGGCGCAATATTCCGCTAATTTTTACTTCTTCAACGCAGGCTGAATGCGATAACCTTTATGGGAAGAGTAAACTTGCTGCTGAGCAGATTATTGAAGATTTTGTTAATAAAACAGGCAATTCAACAGTTATTTATCGCTTAGTTGGTATCTTTGGAAAGTTTTGCAAACCTAACTATAATTCCGTCGTGGCAACTTTTTGTCATAACATCGCTTTTGACTTACCAATACAGATCAATGATCCTGATCTAAAAATTGAATTAGCTTATATCGATGATGTGGTTGATGAATTATTGCAGACCTTGATTGAAGTTAAGCCAGGGTTGTTAAGGGGAAAAATTAGTAAAACATATAGCATTACTTTAGGTAATTTAGCTGAACAGATTCTTGCATTTAAAAATTGTCGTACCAGTTTGATATCAGAGCGTGTTGGTACAGGCTTAACTCGGGCTTTATATTCAACCTACATGAGTTACTTGCCTTCAGATAAATTTGTTTATGATCTGCCACAGCATGGCGATGAGCGCGGTATGTTTGTTGAAATGCTAAAGACCCCGGATAGTGGTCAATTTTCTTTTTTTACGGTACACCCCGGAGTAACGAGAGGCTCGCACTATCATCATACTAAGACGGAAAAGTTTCTTGTTGTTGAAGGCACAGTTCGGATGTGCTTCCGGCAGTTAGTCACAGGCGAAACCTTTGAGGTTCAACTTTTTTCTGATAAGCCACAAGTGGTGGATACTATTCCTGGGTGGGTTCATGACATTACCAACGTTGGAGAGAGTAAAGCAATTATAATGCTCTGGGCTAATGAGAACTTTGATCAAGATCGCCCTGACAGCATACCTTGTGAGGTTTGATAAAAAAAATGAAAAAACTTAAAGTATTAACGGTAGTTGGAACCCGGCCTGAGATTATAAGACTTGCATGCGTCATACCCAAGCTTGATAGTCATTTTGAACACATTTTGATTCATACAGGTCAAAATTATGATTACGAGCTAAATCAGATTTTCTTCGACGACCTCAACTTACGTAAACCAGATTATTTTTTGGAAGCCGCGGGCCGAAATGGTGCTGAGACAATCGGCAAAGTAATAATTGAAGTTGATAAAGTTTTGGAAGAGATAAATCCTGATGCAGTTCTAGTTCTTGGAGATACAAACAGTTGTTTGTCAATTTTACCTGCAAAGAGACGAAAAATACCAACATTTCATATGGAAGCAGGCAATAGATGTTTTGACTTTAGAGTTCCAGAAGAAATAAATCGACGTATCGTTGATCATACAGCTGATATAAATCTTACATATAGCTCAATTGCTAGAGAATATTTAGTAAGTGAAGGTTTACCTAAAGATCAAATCATCAAAACTGGCAGTCCAATGAACGAGGTTTTGTCATTCTACAAGCAAAAAATAGAAGCCTCGGAAATTTTAAGTGCACTTAATTTACAGAAGGAAAACTTCTATTTAGTGAGTGCTCACCGAGAAGAGAATATAGATACAGATAAGAATTTTTTAAAACTAGTAGATGTACTAAATTCTGTAGCTGAGAATTATAATCTACCACTGATTTTATCAACTCATCCTAGGACTCTAAAGCGTATTGAGGAAAAGAAAATAAAATTTCATCCAATGTTAAAGTCTATAAACCCCTTAAGCTTTACCGACTATAATAATCTACAAGTCAATGCTAAAGCTGTTTTGTCAGACAGTGGAACGATAAATGAAGAAGCTTCCATTCTTAACTTCCCTGCTTTGAATATCAGAGAATCACATGAAAGGCCAGAGGGGATGGAAGAGGCTGCTGTTATGATGGTAGGCTTGGATACAAATAGAGTTTTACAGGCTCTTTCCATTTTAGAGGTCCAATCTTCAGATACAATTAATAAGATGAGAATGGTGGCAGATTATTCTATGCCAAATGTATCAAGCAAAGTTGTTAGAATAATCCAAAGTTATACAGATTATGTTAACAGAGTAGTTTGGAAAAAATATTAAAGTTAATGTTTTTTATTTGAAGGTAATTTCAATGCGTATAGCTTTACTACCGGATGAATACTTACCTTCGGGAACGAGAGTACACTCAAAGATGTTCCATGAATTAGCTTTACAGTTAAAGGCTAGTGGTCATGAACCAGTCGTTATAACTCCAGGCAGCCCTTTGCAGGACTCTAGATTAATTATAGATCATTACGAAGGTGTTGAGGTCTGGCGTTTTAAGTCAGGTTTAACAAGGGGAGTAGGTCTCATTCAAAGAGCCTTCAATGAGTTTCTACTTCCTTTCAAGGCTTGGTATGCTATCAAAGGAAAAGTGAAACAAGATAGGTTCGATCTTTGTATAAATTATGCCCCAACAATATTCTTCGGACCACTAGCTAGGTGGTTTAGAAGACAAGGTACATATGTTTATCTTGTATTACGAGATATGTTCCCTCAGTGGATAATTGACGAGGGTTTGATAAAAGAAAAATCTATCGCAGCTTATTTTTTTAGGTTTTTTGAATCACTGAACTATGACACTTCAGACTGCATAGGCGTACAGTCTCAAGCTAATCTCGACCTGTTCGTTAAAAAATTTCCAAACTATAATAATGTAAAAATACTCAAAAATTGGTCTGCTACTTCTAATTTCCTTCAGACCACTACCAGCACTAAATTTAGAACTAAATTAAATTTGAGAGAAAAAATAATCTTTTTTTATGGAGGAAATATAGGTCATGCTCAGGATATGGAAAATATAATGAGGTTGGTGAGAAGTTTTAAAGATACCCACGAAGCACATTTTTTAATTGTTGGACAGGGGGACGAATTCAAATTAATTCAAGATTTACAGTCAAGATGGGAACTTAAGAATTTAACTATTCTTCCTTCAATAGATCAAAGAGAATTTAGCCATCTTCTTTCAGAGATAGATATCGGTTTATTCTCTTTGTCCTTTAATCACACAGCGCATAATTTTCCTGGAAAATTGCTGGGTTATATGAATGCATCTAAGCCTATATTAGGAAGCGTCAATCCAGGAAATGATTTGCTGGATGTCATTAACTTGTCTCAGGCAGGTTTTGTTTTCATTAATGGTGAAGACCTCATCTTACAAAAAGCTGCAAAAGAGCTAGTAAATGATAAAGAGTTACGAAGTCGGTTAGGAAAAAATAGTAGGGAGTTGCTAATTAGAGAATTCTCAGTAGAAAAAGCAGCAGATGAAATTTTGTCTGCAATGAAAGGATAGGTTAGAGAGTTGAAAATTTTGCTCACAGGCGCAACTGGGTTTGTTGGTAAGGAAGTATATGAAAATTTGAAAGGATATTCTGTGAACTTAACATCGCGAAATGCCCCATCAGATTTACCTGATAATTTTTATATTAAAACCATTTCAAGCAATGAAGATTTTACAGACTGTCTAGAAAATGTTGACGTCATTATTCATACAGCCGCAAGGGTTCATCAAATGAATGATCAATCCTTTGACCCTATGTCTGACTATATTGAAACTAATTGTTCAGGTACTCTTAACCTTGCAAGGCAGGCAGTTAAGTTGGGTGTAAAAAGGTTTATTTTTATAAGTACAATTAAAGTCAACGGAGAAAAGACAACCGACGGATCACCATTTAGATTCGATGACCCCAGAAATGGTTCAGATCCTTATAGTCTATCAAAGTCAAAGGCCGAACAGGGACTAATAAGGATTGCTAGAGAGTCAAAACTTGAGGTTACCATTATAAGACCTCCATTAATATATGGTCCTGGCGTACAAGCAAATTTTAGATCCTTAATGACGTTGGCTGCAAAAAACTTACCGCTACCCTTTGGTAATTTTGATAATAAAAGGAGCTTTGTATCAATTAGGAACCTGGTGGATTTAATTCTTACCTGTATAAATCATCCTAATGCAGCTAATCAAGTTTTCTTGGTTAGCGACGACTATGATATTTCGACAATGGAGCTCGTCATAAAAATAAAAGAAGCTTTTGGAATTCAGCCAAGACTCATGAAAGTCAACTTAAAACTTTTGAAAGCTATTGCTAAAGTTTTCAATAAAAGAGATGTCATTGATCGTTTATGTGATGACTTACAAGTAGATATAGAGCACACAAAGGAAACTTTAAATTGGAAACCGATAATTTCAATTAATGAAGGAATAAAGCTCTGTGCAGAGGATTTTAATAATAATGAATAGATTTTTTAATTTGATATTAGCTTTATTGATTTTTTTAATGCTTACTCCTTTAATGGTTCTAATATCAAGTTTAATCTTTCTTATAGATGGAGAATATCCTTTATATTTTTCTCGAAGAATAGGTAAGAACAATAAATCTTTTCTGATGCCAAAATTTAGGACAATGAAGTCAACAACACCTCAAGAAGCTTCTCACTTATTGGAAGATCCTGAACAGTATTTACTCTCAACTGGTCTTTTTCTAAGGAAGTATAGTCTAGATGAATTACCACAGATAATTTCAGTACTCATGGGAGACATGGTGTTTGTTGGACCAAGACCAGCTTTGTATAATCAACATGATTTAATTGCATTGCGAGAGTATAAGAATATAAACCATCTTAAACCAGGTATAACTGGATGGGCTCAAGTGAATGGTAGAGATGAGTTGTCTATAGAAGAAAAAGTTAGGTATGATGAAGAGTATGTAGCTAAGGCTTCTTTGGGCTTTGATATTTTCATAATCTGGCTAACGTTAGTAAAAGTCCTAAAAAAGGAAGGTGTTTCTCACTGATCAGCCAGTTAGTCAATACATAAATGAGATTAAAACAAACTTTACTATCCGCTTCTAGATTCAATAAGAAGCTGATAGTTCTATTTACAGACTTTTTTTGCATCCTCCTAGCAACACTTTTTGCAATGTTGATTAGTAATGTGGATTTTTTCTCTTTAAACTTAATACAAATCTTAAGACTTCTTTGGGTTCCATTTTTATCTGTCATAGCCTTCTGGTTATTAGGTGTCTATAGTTCTGTAATTAGATATATAGAATTTTCCGAAGTAATTATTATTGCTAAGGCTCTTTCAATTGTTTTCATTACTAACTGGGTCTTAAAATCCTTATATAATTTTTATTTAACTTTTACTAATTCACTAAAATTACAACCTTTGATTAACATTGAAGGATGGTTAGTAGGCTTAATTACTGCTTCGTTTTTAATTATCATATCTAGATTAGTAGCGAATTATTATTTATCGGAAAGAGAGTCTGAAAAAAGAGTAGTAATTTATGGTGCCGGTTCGGCCGGAATACAATTAGCTAGTGCATTGAGGGTTAGTAAAGAAATGCAGCCCATAGCTTTCCTAGACAGGAACTCATCTTTACACGGAACCTATTTGGGAGGTATAAAAGTTTTGCACCCCAAGAAACTTGAACGATTAGCTTTTAAAGGTAAAGTAGATGAAGTTTTAATTGCTATGCCATCTGCCTCTAAAGCTACGTTAAGAGCTTTATTGAGGGAGATAGAAAATTTTTCTTTGAAGGTTAGAATCTTGCCTGGACTGGCAGAGTTAGCTCAAGGAAAAATATTAGTTTCCGAACTGAAGGAGGTTGATATTTCAGATCTGCTTGGTAGATATGAAGTAGAAGCAAATCAATTTCTTATTAATAAAAATATTCAAGACAAAGTTGTACTGGTTACAGGAGCTGGGGGTTCAATTGGATCAGAAATTTCAAGACAAGTATCAAAGAATAATGCCTCAAAAATTATCCTCTTAGATTCAAATGAATATGCTCTGTATTCTATACAACAAGAAATAAAAAGAATTGGGACTAATATTGAGACTTTTTCTGTTCTCGCAAGCGTTAACAATAAAAAGAGGATTAAAGAAGTATGTAGAACATTTAACGTAAACACAATTTATCATGCCGCTGCTTACAAACATGTTTCTTTGGTAGAAGAAAATCCATTTGAAGCTGTTTTTAATAATATACAAGGAACAAAAAGATGTGCGGAAGCGGCAATAGAATCTAACGTAGAAACTTTCGTTTTAATTTCTACCGATAAAGCTGTTCGGCCAACTAATATTATGGGCGCAACCAAAAGATTTTCAGAATTAATACTACAATCTCTTGCTGTGAATGCTTCAACTAAAATGACTATGGTTAGGTTTGGTAATGTCATAGGCTCTTCAGGTTCCGCAATACCTCTATTTCAAGAACAAATAAAAGATGGAGGTCCTGTAACAGTTACTCATCCTGAAGTAATAAGATATTTTATGTCTATACCCGAAGCTGCTGAATTAGTCATTCAAGCAGGAGCAATGGGGAAAGGAGGTGATGTATTTGTATTGGATATGGGTGAACCGGTAAAAATTTATGAATTAGCAAAAAGACTAATCAACCTCAGTGGTATGGAAGTTAAAGATAAAGATAATCCTGAAGGTGATATAGAAATTATTTTTACTGGATTAAGGCCTGGAGAAAAGCTTTATGAAGAATTATTAATTGGAGACAAAGTAAGCACAACTGAACATAAGCGGATATTTAGAGCTGAAGAAGATTTTTTAGAGTCTAGTGAATTAGAAAATTATCTGAATTTGATTAATGAAGCTGAAAAAAAAGGTGATATTCAAGATTTGAAAGACATATTACAAAAAGCGGTTTCTGGCTTTAAACCATCAGATGAGATCGTAGATATTGTTTATCATCAAAAAAATTAATTCACATATATCATCTTGTTCACTTTTATAGATTCCATTGAAGATTTAGCTTATCTAAATGAAGAGCTATTACAAAAACCCTATGTAGGCGTGGATACGGAATTTAGAAGGACTAGTAAAGATAATATGAGATTAGCTTTGCTTCAGGTCAATGATGAAGAAGAAATATATCTTATTGATACTATTTTAATTTCAGATCCCGAGAACCACGCTAGTTTTCTTCATTCAAGTTCTGTAATTAAGATTTTTCATTCATGTAAAGAAGATTTAGAGGCAATTTATTCTTGGACAAGAAAAGAGATGGTCAATTTATTTGATACTCAAATTGCTAATGCATTTTTAGATGGAGATTTCACAATAGGTTACCAAGGCTTGGTTGAAAAAGAACTGGGAATTGGCCTTGATAAAAATGAAACTAGATCGAATTGGCTTAGAAGACCACTTACTGATTCCCAGTTAAAGTATGCTGCTTTGGATGTAGAGTACTTGATACATATATACAAGCTTCAAAAGGAGGAGTTGTCCAAAACATTAAAACTCAATTGGCATAATCAAGACGTTGAAAGGCTTATGAAGCTCACTTATCGGTCTAACTCAAGTTCAAGAGAATTAGAAAGAACTATAAGTAAAGCCGAAGAAGCTAGCATGTTAATTAGTTTTAATAAGGTTGTTAAAGAAATTTCTGAAAGAGAAAAAATCAACCCAACTTTATTCTTTTCAAAAAAAGCTCAGAAAGACTTTTTGAGGCTAGTATTTATAGAAGGGCTAGACATGGCTTGCAGAGAAGTCACACTATGGAGAAGCGATTTAATCAAAGAAAGTTTGTTTAACATTTTAAAATAAAAGAATGTTTTGGTTTATTTACTTAGCAACCTCATTTTCACTCAGTTTATTTTTTTCAAGAGCTAGTAAAAAACACTATTCAGAAATCTTTTTTTTAACTTTTGTAACCTTAATAACTCCTGCACAAATTGACATTACTAATATAGATTATGCGCCCTCCTTATTCACTTTCTTTTTTAATATAGTGCTGGAACAAAACTTTTCTCTGAGACCTTTAAGAACATTAGTAATTACAATTCCTTTATGTGTGGCAGTAATATTTATAATTAGAGCTTTTAAAAGAAAATTCTTTTAGCTTCTAAATTTACTAGATCAAGAATCCCTATAGCATTGCTTCCTTTTTGCATCCCTGCAGATTCACCAGGATTGAAATATAAAACACCATTTTTTATATTATTTTCATAACGGTGAGTGTGGCCATAAAGGACCACATCTATCATTTTATTTTCTGACAGAAAATGATTTATATTCTCCGGCTCATGAAAAATAACAATCTCTCTATCTAATATGCTTAATCTTCTTGGCGGCTCTTGAAACTGAAAGTTATTTTGTAATGCTTCTTCTTTAAGACCGGGTTCATTTCTGTCATTGTTTCCATAAACACCAATAAATTTAGAATTAAGCCTAGAAAACTGCTGTAATGAATTAGCATTCGATATATCACCTGTGTGAATAACTAGAGGTACCTTTTCATCATTAAATAAATTAATGATTATTTCAATATTCTTTAGGTTGTTATGCGTATCGCTAACAACGCCAATTTTCATAAGAAGCCCTAGACTTTTTCAAGTATGTGAATACCGCAGGCACTTCCAAGTCCTATAACATGCGTCATTCCTATTTTAGCGTTTTCTACTTGTCTTTCGCCTGCTTCACCTCTTAAATGAGTGCAAACTTCATATATATTAGCAATACCTGTTGCTCCGAGTGGATGTCCTTTAGATAAAAGACCACCAGAAACATTAACTGGAATTCTTCCACCTAGTTCAACCTCTCCTTCATCAATCAATCTTCCAGCTTCTCCATCTTCACATAAACCTAGATTTTCATAGTGAAGCATTTCTGCAGTTGCAAAACAGTCATGAAGTTCAACAAGATCCACATCACTAGAATCAAGACCAGCCATTTCATAGGCTTCCGCAGCTGCTTTTCGAGTACAAGAATTTACATCTGGCATTACGAGGTCTCTCTCTTGATAAGGATCACTAGTCATTACAGAAGCTTTGATTCTTACTGCTCTTTGCATTCCAAGCTCCTTCGCTTTTTTCTCAGAAACAAGAACAGCTGCAGCAGCACCGTCTACATTAACTGAACACATTAGTTTTGTATTTGGATAGGAAATCATTTCTGCATTCATAACTTCATCCAAGGGAGTTTCTATCTGATATCTTGCTTTTGGGTTCATCGTTGAATGGTGATGATTTTTAACAGAAATCTTCGCAAATTGTTCAAAAGTAGTCCCATATTGCCTTGCATGTTCCATACCTGCTTCAGCAAAAACTGCAGGCATAGTACCGGAACCTAACAAGCCTTCTTTCGGTATTCCTGCTCCTCCCCCAGAGCCACCCAAAAGACCAGTACCCATTTGTTCAACACCTACTGCAAGTACTACATCATATAAACCTGCTTTAATTGAAGTCCAAGCTTCTCTAAAAGCCGTTGCTCCTGTAGCACAAGCATTAGAGCAATTTACTACTGGAATACCAGTTTGACCTATCTCTTGTAGAATTCTTTGACCAACCATTGCATTAGCTTGCCCAAGATTGCCGCAATAGAAAGCTTCCATATTTCCTATATTTAGCCCAGCATCATCAAGAGCTAACAATGCAGCTTCAGCTCCAAGATCTGGGACAGTTCTGTCTGGAAATCTACCAAACTTAATCATATCAACGCCTAAAACATATACATCACTCATAATTTTCTCCCTTATGAAATTGGTTTAAAGAAATAGCTAATATAACTATTTCCATCTTTATCTTTTCTACCTAAAGCATCATCAAATATCACTTCAACTGGCATATCAAAACTTATCTTATCTGGATCTGGTTCACAATCTATCAGATTACCTTTAACTGTGCCTCCACCATCAAGATCAACTATGGCAGATATGTAGGGAACTTCTATTCCTGGGAAAGATCTAAAAACAATGGAATAAGAATATAGTTTTCCAGTATTGTTAAGCTTAATAGATTGCATAGAGTCTCGGGCAAAACAATTCGAACAAACATTCCTCTCTCCTAGAAAGATTGAACCGCACTCACTACATTTATGACCTTCAAGATAAGGTTCTTCACCTTCTGGCAGCTTTAGATATTCGACAACAGGTAAACTCATTATTCCCCCTATAATTATTTCTAGTTTTATATATATTTAACTGAATTACAATAGCCAACTATGAGTTTTTGGAAAGCAGGAATAGGTGGGATGATTGGTTTCTCAATCGGAGGACCTATTGGAGGAATACTTGGCGCAATAATCGGATCAAAACTTTCAGGTAAAGATCAAGCCAAAGCATCAATGAAGCAGAGAAATCAAGCTGCTTTTTTTACTGCTCTTTTCGCATGTTTCGCCAAAATTGCAAAAGCTGACGGTAAAGTGACTCGAGAAGAAGTAGATAAAGTTGATCACTTTATAAAAGAGAGGTTCAAATTTCCTTCTGATCAGAGAGTATTTGCTATCGAAATATTTAATCATGCAAAAGATGATCATAATTCCTTTCGAGATTATGCTAGCCAACTTGCTTCACTTTTGTCATCCGATAAATCAGCGTTGATAATGTTTTATGAACTTCTATTTGAACTTTCAATGGCAGATGGGCATTTGGATTCTACAGAAGAAAAACTTTTACTTGAAGCGATTGATATTTTTCAAATTGATCCAGAATCCTTTCAGATTAATAAAAAGAAATATGGTGCGAGTACATCTGATGCCTATATCATCCTTGGAGTAACTGAAGATATGTCGTTTAAAGATATAAAAGTTGCCTATCAAAGAAAAAGAAAAGAATTTCATCCTGATACTTTGCTATCAAAGGGTTTGCCTGAAGAGCTGTTAGAGAAAGCCAAAGAAAAATTTATTGAAATCCAGTCGGCCTTCGAAGAAATAGAAAAGCAAAAAAATAAATAAAGATTTCCAATTTTATTTCCCTTATTATTTGTTTGTATGTCAGTAGTAATTTCAGGTACAGGTCTATTTACTCCTAAAGAGTCTATAACCAATGAAGAACTAGTCCAAAGTTTTAATCAGTTCGTTATAAATTTTAATGAAGAAAATAGAGACCAAATAGATTCTGGTGCTATGGATGCTTTAGTGCCATCAAGCACTGAGTTCATAAAAAAGGCTTCAGGCATTGAGCAAAGATATGTTCAAGATAAAGAGGGTATACTTGATGTAACTAGAATGAGGCCGAGATTGAAAGAAAGATCAAATTCTGAGGTTTCTATTCTTGCTGAAATGGCAATTAAAGCTTCTGGAGAGGCCATAAAACAATCAGGAATAGACTCTACCGATATCGATGCAGTTATCTGTGGGTGTTCAAATCTACAAAGGGCATATCCAGCTGTTGCCATAGAAGTTCAAGAAGAACTGGGAATTTCTGGATATGCATATGACATGAATGTTGCATGTTCATCAGCAACATTTTCTATCCAAAATGCCTACAATGATATTCAATCAGGGATAGCGAATAGGGTTCTAGTAGTGAATCCAGAGATTTGCTCAGGCCATTTAAATTTCAAAGATAGAGATGCACATTTTATATTTGGAGACGCAGCAACTGCCGTTATTCTTGAAAAAGATAGCAACTCCCAATCTGCTTTTATGATTCTTGGGACAAGTCTAAAGACACAATTTTCTAATAATATAAGAAATAATTTTGGATTTTTGAATTTACCTGAAAACTCTGACCCCAACTCACCTGATAAATTATTCATCCAGAAGGGTAGGAGTGTTTTCAAAGAAGTTGTCCCCATGGTCCAGACTCATATTGCTAATCATTTAGATAATCTAGATATTGATATTCAAGAAGTAAAAAGATTATGGCTGCATCAGGCAAATTTAAGTATGAACCAGCTAATTGCTAAGAAACTTTTAGGGAGAGATCCTGATGAGCAGGAAATGCCAATTATTTTGAATGATTATGCTAATACAAGCTCAGCAGGCTCTATAATAGCTTTTCACCAAACAAAAGATGACTTTGTGTCCGATGAAATTGGAGTTATAAGTTCTTTTGGAGCCGGATATTCAGTTGGAAGTGTAGTTTTACAAAAGGTTTGATATGAAATTTTTAATGAGAATTCATAATACTTTAAAGGGTTTTGAAGTTTTGGAGTTTTTACCTTTATTCCTGATAAGGCTCTATCTTTTTTATGTACTATGGTTTGCTGGAATAAATAAAATAGATTCTTTTGATAAGTTTTCAGGTTATTTGGGTACTCTCGGAGTACCCTTCCCGGATATATTTACTTGGTTAGTTATTATCACAGAAGCCGGAGGTGCAGCATTAATTCTAATAGGTCTATTTGTTAGGTGGTCTTCAATTCCACTTTTGCTTGTTATGTTTTTTGCTGGATATCTTGTCCATTGGCAAAATGGATGGCCTCATGAAGCAAATGGTATTGAATTTGCTGCTATTTATTCATTGATGCTTCTCACTTTATTATGTTTTGGTGGAGGAAAATATTTGAGCCTTGATTATTGGGTATCAAGTAATAAATAAATGGAACTATATAAGGTCTCAGATAACCTTCTCGAGCCAATAAGTAAGGTACATGAGTGGATTCAAGAAGCTCAGCAAAACGAGGTTGCTCTGCCACACGCTATGAACATATCCTCATTAAATTTTGATGGCAAGCCGTCTTCAAGAATGGTCTTACTTAAGAGAATAGGCCATGAAGGATTTGTCTTCTTTACTGACTATGATGGAAATAAGGGAAAGCAGATAATCGAATCACCATTTGTTGCTTTAAATTTCTGGTGGGCAAAAACCAATAAGCAAATCAGAATAGAAGGTAAATGTTCCAAGGCAACCGAAGAGGAAAATGATGATTATTTTTCTTCTAGACCAAGAGGTTCGCAGATTTCAGCCTCTGTTTCCTTGCAAAGTGAAGAAATAGATACATATGAATCATTAGTTGAGCGGTCTCAGGAATTTGAATCGAATCATACAGGAAAAGACATAATTAGACCTCAGAGATGGGGAGGATTCATAGTAGAGCCAGAGTCCATAGAATTTTGGGTTGATCAAAAGAATAGGTTACACACAAGAGAACTATATTCAAAACAAGGTAGTGAATGGAAAAAGGTACTTTTGTCGCCTTAAATCAGATTATCTATTACAATATAATTTTTAATAACAAGTGTCCTTTAGTATGGGCCACCACTGAATATGCCTTCAATAAAACTTCCAGATAATTCCACAAGAAATTTTGATAATCCCTTAAGTGTCGAAGATATAGCTAAAGACATCGGTACAGGCCTTGCAAAAGCTGCAGTTGCAGGAAAAATTGATGGTAAATTAGTTGACGGGTCAGAAATTATTTCTGACGATTGCAGCTTAGAAATCATAACAATAAAAGATGAGGAAGGCCTTGAAATAGTCAGACACTCATGTGCTCATTTGTTGGCTCATGCCCTTAAACAGCTATATCCAAATGCCAAAATGGCAATAGGCCCAGTAATTAGAGACGGGTTTTATTACGATATTAAACTTGATAAAAATCTCTCAGATGAAGACTTAGAGGCTATAGAGATGAGAATGAAAAAGCTTGCTAAGACTAAATACGACGTTAGGAGAGAAGTAGTATCACAAAAAAAAGCTATCAAGACTTTCAAAGAGAGAGATGAACCTTATAAAGTAAAGCTTGCAGAAGAAATACCTGATGATGAAGTAATAGCGTTATATCATCATGAAGAATATATAGATATGTGCAGAGGACCACATGTTACCAATATGAGACATCTTCAAGCTTTTAAGCTCACGAAAGTATCAGGTGCTTATTGGAGGGGAGACTCAAAAAATGAAATGCTTCAAAGAATATATGGAACAGCTTGGCCTAATTCAAAAGACTTGGAGAATTATATTCTCCAACAGGAAGAAGCGGAAAAGAGAGATCATAGGAAATTAGGAAGACGACTAGATTTATTTCATTTTCAAGAAGAAGCACCCGGTATGGTTTTTTGGCACCCAAAGGGGTGGTCTATTTATTCAGCTCTAAAAAACTTTATACAATCCAAACAAGCCGAATACGATTATCAAGAAATTAATACTCCTCAGATAGTTGATAGAAAGTTGTGGGAAGCTTCCGGACACTGGGATAAATATCGAGAAAATATGTTTATTACGGAAATCGATGAAGAACATGCTAATGAGAAGAGGACAAATGCCCTTAAACCAATGAATTGTCCTTGCCATGTTCAGGTATTTAATCAGGGGCTGAGGTCCTATAAAGATTTACCAATAAGATATGCCGAGTTTGGCTCATGTCATAGATATGAAGCTTCAGGAACACTTCACGGTCTCATGAGAGTCAGAGGGTTTACTCAAGATGATGGGCATATATTTTGTACTGAAGATCAGATTCAAGATGAGACCAAGAAATTTATAGAATTACTAACGGACATATATGCTCAACTAGGATTTGATGAGTTTGATATAAAACTTTCAACTAGGCCTGAGGTTAGGGCTGGTTCAGAGCAAGTTTGGGATAAAGCGGAACAAGCGTTGGAGAATGCTATAAAAAATCTGAATTTACCGTATGAAGTAGTTGATGGTGACGGTGCTTTCTATGGTCCAAAGTTAGACTTTGTTCTTATTGACGCATTAGGCAGAGAATGGCAATGTGGAACTTTTCAACTAGATTTTATCTTGCCTGATAGATTAGATGCAAAATTTGTTGACTCTGATAGTGAAAAATACAACCCAGTATTAATTCACAGAGCCGTTCTAGGTTCTTTCGAGAGATTCCTAGGTGTTTTGATTGAACATTATGGCGGAGCTTTACCTACTTGGTTGTCACCAATCCAGGCAGAAGTTCTCAATATTACTGACAAACAAGCCGAATATTGCTCAAAAATAGGCAATTTATTGAAAAAAAGTGGATTTAGGGCTCATTCGGACTTGAGGAATGAGAAGATCACTTATAAAATTCGCGACCACTCTATGCAGAAGACACCTTTTCTTTTGATAGCGGGCAACAGGGAGATGGAAAATAATACGATTTCTGTTCGAGCTAGAGGAGGGGAAGATCTTGGAGAAATGTCGATTGATGACTTTATCCAAAAACTTCAGCATGAAGTGGATAAGAAAATATAGTTAATAGGAGAATCACATAGCTCAAAGAAAATCTTTCAAGAAGTCTGAAAAACGCTTACCCATAAATGGTGAAATTAAGGCAGATAAAGTAAGACTTATTAGTGAAACGGGAGAACAATTAGGAATATTAAGCTTATCGGAGGCTCTAAAGAAAGCTGAAGAAGCAGATTTGGATCTAGTTCAAATGGCTAAGGAAGGAGATCCTTTGGTTTGCAGACTTCTAAATCATGGTAAACATATATTTGATGCAAAAAAACAAAAGGCTGCTTCAAAAAAGAAACAAAAAAGACAACAGATAAAAGAAATAAAATTTAGACCTGTAACTGAAAAAAATGACTACGAGATAAAAGTAAATAAAATTAAAAGTTTTATAGAAAATGGAGACAAAGCAAAGATTACATTAAGATTCAGAGGCAGAGAAATGGCCCATCAACAGATAGGCATGGAGCTTTTAAAAAGAGTTGAATCTGATCTAGAGAGTATGGCAAGTGTCGAACAATTTCCAACTTTAGAGGGAAGACAACTAGTAATGATGATGACCCCCAACAAGAAAAATTAATTATGAGTAAATTGAAAGTACATAGTGGAGCGAGTAAAAGGTTCAAAAGCACAGGGTCTGGGCTGAAAAGAAAAAAAGCCAATAAGAGTCACATTCTCACCAAAATGAAAACTAAAAGAAAGAGACAACTTAGAGGCACAACAGAGATAGCTAAAGGCGATCAACAGCTTGTCGATAAGATGTTAAAAATTAAAACTTAAGAGAAAATAATGGCAAGAGTAAAAAGAGGGGTCCAAGCAAAGGCTAGACATAAAAAAGTACTTAAGCAAGCTAAGGGCTTCAGAGGTGCTAGGAGTAGAACATATAAGGTAGCAAAGCAAGCTGTTATGCGTGCTGGACAATATGCCTATAGAGACAGAAGAGTAAAGAAGAGAGTGTTTCGTTCTTTATGGATTGTAAGAATCAATGCTGCTGCTAGAGATAACGGGATTACTTATAGTCAGCTTATAGCTGGATTAAAAAAAGGCCAATATAGATTTGGACAGAAAAGTTCTGGCTAGCCTTGCTGTAAACGATAAGGAAGCATTCTCTTTAATAGCAGAACAGGCTAAATCAAATTTAGCTGCTTAATTAAATTCTGTTTATAAGCTACAACCTATTATAAGTATAATGGTCTAAAGTATAGTTAGATCATGAACTTAGACTCTCTCAAAAAGAAAATATCCGATTTAGCATCAAACGCTAAGACAGAATTCGGTTCGGCTAATGATAAGTTAGAAGTAGATAATATTTATCGTTCTTATTTAGGAAAAAAAGGTGAAGTCAATATTCTTTTAAAGTCACTAGGATCACTGCCTCAAGAGAAACGTAAGGAGGCCGGAAAACTCCTTAATAATTTAAAAAGTGATTTAGAGAAAACTTATGCTCTCACTAACTCTTTGCTTAACGATAAAGCCAATCTATCAAGATTAGAAAAGGATAAGCTTGATATTAGTCTTCCTGGATTCAGCAGTAGAAAAGGATCCATCCACCCTGTCACACGAACTATTCGTGATGTTTGTGATTTTTTTGAACAGATGGGTTTTGATGTTGAGGCTGGGCCTGAAGCTGAAATAGATTACTATAATTTTGAAGCTTTAAATGTTCCTGAAGATCATCCTGCAAAAGACATGCATGATACTTTTTACCTCAATAATGAAGGATTACTAAGAACTCATACTTCTCCAGTTCAAATAAGGACTATGGAAAAGAGCGAGGCTCCTCACAGGATAATTTGTCCAGGTAAAGTCTATAGAAAAGACTCAGATTTAACTCATACTCCCATGTTCCATCAGATTGAAGGTCTTGTAGTGGAAGAGGGAGCATCATTTGCTCAATTAAAAGGTTTATTGAATGATTTTTTAACTGATTTCTTTGGAGAAGAAGTCGAGTTGAGATTTAGGCCCTCATATTTCCCTTTTACAGAACCATCCGCAGAAGTGGATATAAGATGGAAAAAAAATTGGTTAGAAGTATTAGGATGCGGCATGGTCCATCCAAATGTTCTAAAGAATGTTGGTGTTGATACTAAAAAATACAGTGGATTTGCATTTGGATTGGGCGTTGAAAGAATGGCTATGCTGAAATATGACATTCCTGACTTAAGAGCTTTTTTTGAAAATGATATTCGCTTTTTAGATCAATTTTAATATGCAGTTTAGTAAGAATTGGTTAAAAGATTTTATTGATATAGATCTATCAACGGAAACTATTTGCTCGCAACTGACCATGGCCGGACTAGAGGTTGATGGCTATGAAGATGTAACTTCAAAAATAACTGGCAAAGACTCAATCATTAAGTTAGATATCACTCCAAATCGAGGGGATTGTTTTAGTATTCTTGGTGTCGCTCGAGAGTTATCTGTAATAAATAATTTAAAATTAAGCTTGCCGAATATTTCTTCCATTGATGGTTCTTTCAGGGAGGAGATGAAAGTAAAAGCTTGTCCAGAGGGCCCCTCTTATTTTGGTAGGACTATAAGAGATATTTCTGTCAATTCTAAGACTTTGCCTTTAATAGCGGAAAGACTCAAATTCAGTGATCAGAAACTTATTGATCCTGTTGTGGACATAACAAACTATATCCTGCTTGAACTTGGACAGCCTTTACACGCATTTGATCGAGATAAACTGAGGGGAAATATAACTGTAAGAACTGCTTTTAATGAAGAAAAGATTAAGCTCTTAGATGATCAAGAATTAGTACTTGATGACTCTTGTTTGGTTATATCTGATCAAGAAAGTGCAGTAGCATTTGCAGGAATCATGGGAGGTAAAGAATCTGCTGTTTCTGCATCAACAAATTCAATATTTCTCGAGAGTGCTTTTTTTAAACCCTCTGCAATAAGAGGTAAAGCTCGACGCTATGGCTTTCAAACAGACGCATCTCTTAGATTTGAAAGGGGAGTGGATTATAAAATACAAGAAATTGCTATTGATAGAGCCTCTATTTTATTGAGAGATACTGTTGGTGGTAGATTTAGTGAAATCACTTCATCTACCTTAAAGAATCAATTACCAAAACAAAAAAAAATAACTTTAGATTTAGGGAGATCAAACGATCTTTTGGGGACAAAGATTTCTAAACAAGTTGCTTTAAGATATTTTAAAGGATTAGGTTTTGCACCTGAAAGTTTAAAGAAAAGCTCCATATGTGCTATTTCTCCTTCATGGAGGTATGATCTTACTATTGAAGCAGATTTGGTTGAAGAGTTGGCTAGGCTTGAGGGTTACGATTCTCTTCCGCAATTATCGCTAAGCCCTGTTTACAAAAAAATAAAACTAAATTCACAAAGTCATTTGAGTGATCTTTTGTCTGCCAAAGGCTTCAATGAGATCATAAGCTACTCTTTTATCAGCAGAGAAGACCATGATCTTTTTGGCGAAGGAGTAGCGGCTCTGGAAGTTGAAAATCCCATTTCTCAGAATATGTCTGTTATGAGGACAAACCTTGTTTCAGGTTTGGTGAGTACTTTTCTTCATAATCTCAATCATGGGCAAGATACTCAGAGACTATTTGAAATTGGAAATACATTCTTTTTGAAAAATACTAGAGAAGTTTATGAAAAAAACACTCTTGCCGGTTTAATGAATGGAAAAGTGAATGAAGATAACTGGAAAGAAAAATCAAAAGATATTTCATTTTATGATTTAAAAGGTGTTGTTCAAGATCTCTTAAGAGAATTTAAAGGACCTTTTATATTTGAGAATTGTAAAATAGATTTTTTACACCCTGGCATGTCTAGCTTGATAAAAATTAATAATAAAATTATTGGATTTATGGGTTCTCTTCAACCAGCATACTTAGATCGGTTAGGCTTAAGTAAAGATATCTATATTTTCTCTATAGAATTGAATGGTCTTCAGAAAAATACCTCATCATCTTATAAAGAGTTTTCAAAATTCCCTTCAAGCTCAAGAGATTTGTCTTTTCTCTTAAATAAAAGTATTGCTTCTTCATCTATTGAGAATGTTATTGAATCCGCGGCGGGTAAATTCTTTAAAGATATTGAAATATTCGATGTTTATGAAGGTAAAGGTATTGAAGAAGAGAAAAAAAGTATAGCCGTATCAGTTTCTTGGCAATCAACCAAACAGACACTCAAAGACTCTGATATTGATTCCGCTGTAGAAAGAATAGTAAACTCGATGAAAAAAGAATTGGGTGGAGAATTAAGAGTCTAAATGAACACAACTATTACTAAAGCAGATATTGTTGAGCATCTTCATGATGAACTTGGATTAAATAAGAGTGAATGTAAGAAACTCGTGGAGGATTTTTTTCAAGAAATTAAAGATTCTCTAATCAATAATGAGGCAGTTAAACTATCTGGTTTCGGCAATTTCGAATTAATAGATAAAAAAGCAAGACCTGGAAGGAACCCTAAAACGGGTGAAAATGTAACAATCAAAGCCAGAAGGGTAGTTACCTTTAGAGCGGGCAATAAATTAAGAAAAAAAATAGCTTCATTTGATGAGTAGGGCGCTTAATCAAGATAAAAAATATTACTCCATTTCCGAAGTTGCTGAACTCTGCAAAGTAAAAGCTCATACTTTGAGGTTTTGGGAAAAGGAATTTAAAGATTTAAAGCCTATTACTCGTAAAGGCAATAGAAGGTATTATCAAAATGATGATATCGAACTAATTAAGCAGATACATTCTTTGTTGTATCAAGAGGGTATGACAATTGCAGGTGCAAAAAGGAATTTAAAATCTTCTTTTCAAGAACAGAGAAAGGATGGAAGAATTCAAAATATGCTTGAAGATCTTGAAGGACTTCTTGCTGAAATCAAATAATCGGGGCGTGGCGCAGTCTGGTAGCGCACCACACTGGGGGTGTGGTGGTCGCTGGTTCAAATCCAGCCGTCCCGACCATATTAAAATTCTACTTATCTGATAGGATCACTTTTCCTTCTTGAATCATTTTATTTTGAGCTTCCTCACTGATGCCAAGATGATCAAGTATTTCTTTGCTATGTTCTCCTAATTTTGGTGCTGGTCTTTTTATTTTGCTTGGCGTGGTTTCAAATAAAGCTGCGGGCCTTGCTTGCCTGACTTCTCCAAATCCTTCGTATTTGTCCCTAAGAATTGTTTGATTGGCGATAATCTGTTCATGTTCCATTAATTCCATTCTGTCTAATAACGGAGCACTGGGCACACCTTCTGCTTGAAATCTATCTAATATTTCTTCGCTGACCCATTTTTTAATCTCATCTCCAGTTATTTTTTTTCTTTCTTCTGAATTAATTACTCTAGCTGCTGAGGTGGCAAATCTTTCGTCTTCAATGAGATCTTCCATATTTAGTGCACTACACATTCCTTTCCATTCAGCATCGGAGACAGCTCCGGCAGTTATATATCTATCTTTTGCTTTATAAATAAGATCTTGAGATCCCTGCAACTTCCTAACATCGAATTCATTATCTTTAAAGACTAAACCCGTCATTCCTTCGGGCCAAAAGAAAGCAACAACAGAATCAAGCATAGAAAGTTTGATGTGTTGGCCTCCAGAGTTTTTCTCTCTTGCATAGAGTGCTGACGAGACAGCTTGAGCGGCAGTTAAAGAGGTAACTTTATCCGCTATAACTATTCTGAACATTTTTGGTTCTCCAGAATTCCTGTCGGCTTGAATATCTGTGGCACCTGATAAGGCTTGAATCACCGGATCATAAACTCTTGACTGAGCATATGGACCTTTGTTACCGAAGCCACTTATTGAGAGGTAAATTAAATTTGGATTTATTTTTTTCAATTTATCATAACCAAAACCCATTCTATCTGTAGTTCCAGGTCTGAAGTTTTGCATGAATACATCTGACTCCTTGATTAGTTTGATGAGTACTTCTTTTCCTTCTGCCGATTTAAGATCTATAGCTAAAGATTTTTTCCCTCTGTTACATGAATAAAAAGGCGCATTCACTCCATTATAAGGAGCAGCCATATGCCTAAGCTGTTCACCTCCTAGAGGTTCTACCTTTATGACTTCTGCTCCTTGATCAGCTAAGATCATGGCTCCCATTGGTCCAGAAATCATACTGGTCAAATCAATTATTTTTACTCCTTCTAGTGGTCCCGTCATATCTTTGTCTTATAATTTATGTCAAAAGCAATTTTATATGCTTTTCTATTTCTAGCAGCTTCATGATACCTTGATACATTCAACGGTAAATTAAATTCATAAGCTTCTGCCCAATCTAGACATGTTGTGAGAAGAATGTCAGCTAAACCGAAGTCATAACCAAACAATGAATCTTGGTTACTCAGGATATTTTCTACGAGGGCAAGATATTTTTCAAAATAGTTCCGACAGCTTTTAACTACTTTTGGTGAATCTCCATATATATCTTTCAAGTCGAAGTGCCTCCTCATTACATACAAAGATGTTTCGTCCAACTCGCCATATATAAAATTGCACCACTCATCTTCTAGAGCCATGGCTTTATCATCTTGAGGTATGAAAATGTTTTTTGAATTACTAATTCTTTGAAGATATCTGCATATAGCTACACTTTCTGACAAGAGGAAATCATCATGTTTGAGAAGAGGTATTTTTTGTTTTGCGTTGAGTTTTTTAAATTCTTTCGTTTGAGTCTCTCCAGTTCTTGGACCTATGGGAAAAAGTTTATATTTGAGACCTAATTCCTCAGCCATCCAGATGGGTCTGAGAGTTCTTGCCGTTCCTGCTCCCCAAATTTCTAAATTTAAATTCAAATTTATCTCCTAAAACTTTAATTTCATATTAGACGAATAATGAAAAAGAGGGAAATTCAAAGCAAAAGAAACTTAAAAATATATTTAATAATTTTTTTCTTTACTACTATACAAATTATTTATATGTGTATATAATTGTCATCAATATCTAGAGACGTTTAATTCTCCCCAGAAAAAAACCTCTCCAAGGTGAACAATCTAGATAAAAAAAACTGAGAGACGTTTAATTCTCCCCAGAAAAACCTCTCCAAGGTAACTCACTCAGTTTGCAAAGTAAGATGTAGCTTTCACCCAATTTTAGCTGCACAAGCGAAATCAAGCTACATCTTACTATCTATGGTAGGTGAGGCTTTAAATTAATTTTTGGTTGGGCGCAGCAAAAAGTTTCATCTACCACCCTATTTCTCACGAGAAAGGAAAAAGAAGGTAAAATAGGATATGCCTAATATATTCATATCAACCATCCCATTCGCTTCAAACAATCAAGATTCCCTCAAACTCCTTGAAGAAAATGACCTAAATTATTTAATTAATCCTTTGGGTAGAAAGGTAACTGAAGATGAAATCAAAGAATATATCAAAAATTGCGATGGCTTAATCGCCGGCACTGAACCTCTTAATGAGTATGTTTTGTCAAGTGCAAAAAATTTAAAAGTGATTTCTAGGGTAGGTGTCGGAACAGATAACATTGATTTAGATTATGCGAAGAGCAAAAACATCTCAATTGAAATAACAAGAAATGGTCCAACAAATTCAGTTGCTGAATACACATTATCTTTAATATTAAATGTTTTGAAAGGCATACATCAATCTAACACTCTGCTTAAAAAGGGAATTTGGCAAAAATCAATAGGTAGAGAAATATCTGAATGTAATATTGGTATCGTGGGAGCGGGAAACATAGGTCAAAAGTTATTAGATCTCTTAGATGTTTTTAAACCTAGGTCTATTTATTATTTCGATCCTTATATTGATCTTAATAGTTCAATATTTAAAAAAACCACCTTACAAAATTTGTTAAAAGAATCAGATATTATCTCATTACATCTTCCACTTACAAAAGATACAGAGTCTTTAATATCAAAAAAGGAAATAGAACTCATGAAGAGTAATTCATTCATCATCAATACTTCTAGAGGCGCTATTATAGACGAATACTATTTGATCGAAGCCCTCGAAAACAAAAAAATTGGAGGCGCTGCATTAGATGTATACGCCGAAGAGCCTTATTTCGGAAAGCTTACGAAACTAGATAACTGTCTTGTCACGCCTCACAATGCCCCAATGACCGAAAAAGCAAGAGAATCAATGGAATATGACGCGGTTTTGAATGTGATTAAGCATTTAACATCTTAGTCATGGATTAAGATCAAACCTTCGTGATGTATTAATTTATTATGGATACTCTTACCTTTTTTAAGCTCATTAAGAGCCTCTTTTTTATTCTCTCCGATCGAAACTAAAACTATCAATTTCGAGAGCATTAAATTTTCAATACTAAAACTTATCCTTTTTTTTGGTAATTTTGGTGCATTTTCTGTGTAACAAAATTTATTTTCTTCTAAAAAAACAGAATTACTGAAGTGCCCAGCAAGATGACCATCTTCTCCAAGGCTAAGGAAGGTGATGTCAAATTTATCAAAAGGTAGTTTTCTAAGAGTCTCAGAAAAATCAGTTAACTTTTTACCCGAGATCGAATTAGGAAAGAAGTGATTTTTCTCGATATCATATCCCGGACATTTTTTTAAATGATGGATAATTTTAGTTTGTATGATTTCATTGTCACTACATTCTAATCTTTCATCAGTTTGAAAAATTGACCACATTGATATATTCATTTTTCTTTCTTCAATCTTCTTTAATAAACTTAACCCAAAGTTCCCTCCCGTAAAACATATTTTTGACTCTGATTTGATTTGAGAAAGGTAAGATAAAGATATTTCTAGAGCCTCTTGAATATTGTTAACTTTTATTTTTTTCAATTTTTTGCTCTCAATGAGGTGGAGAAATATCCACAAGGAATTTTATTGTTTTACTTAGTTTATAATAAAAATTACTCTATAAAATAAATAAAAATTTGCAATCTCACACCTACAATGAAATCAGACCAAGCAATTCTAGAAATGTTTAAAGCTAATTCAGCTCCTTGTACAGATACTCTTAGAGCAGAAGTGATTAAGTTTTCGTCTAATCCCCCTAGGATAGAGATGGAATTTGAAGCTGTTTATGAATTTACACATTCTGACGGTCAAGTGGTTCAGGGTGGTTTTGTAACAGGCATGCTCGATGCTCCAATGGCTCATCTTTTGATGGGTTTACTTGATTTTCAGGTAATCCCTATGACATTAGATATAAATGTTAGTTTTTTGTCACCTGCGCGTCAGGGGAAATTGGTTGCTGTAGCAGAAGTTCTACAGCTAGGAAAAAGCACTGCCTTCATGACAAGTAAACTCCATCAAGAGGGAAATCTTGTTGCCAGTTCAACTTCTACTGTGAGATTAGTTCCGACTAAATAATTAACTAAACTCCAAAATCCCACGAAAGGCCATCATGATATCTATTTAAGATTTCTTTAGCTATTAAGATTCTATGAACTTCATCTGGACCATCTGCTAGCCTTAATGTTCTGAAACCTTGATACATTCCAGCTAATGGAGTGTCACTGGATACTCCTCTCCAGCCGTGCATTTGAATAGCTCTATCAACAACTCTAGTTCCTGCTGCAGGTACAAACACTTTAATAGCTGAAATGTCTACTCTTGCATCACCTTCTTTGTCCATAATTTCTGAACAGTGAATCGTCATTAGTCTTGAAGCCTGAATATCCATATATGAGTCAGCAATGAATCCTTGAATGAATTGTTTAGTTTCTAATTTTCCTCCGTGAACTTCTCTTTCAGTGGCATATTTAACCATTATGTCAAATGCCCTCCACATCTGTCCTATCGTATTCATGCAATGATAAACTCTTCCCGCCCCAAGTCTATCTTGTGCTGCCTGGTGACCTGAACCTCGCGCGCCTAGAGCATTTTCAAGCGGCACCCTTACATTTTCATATTTTATTTCCATATGATCTCCGCCAGTATGACCCCAAATAGGAACTGATCTTACTTTGGTTAATCCAGGCGAATCGGTCGGTACAATAATTTGAGTCATTTTCGAATTAGCTCCACCTTCATCTCCATCATCTTCTGTCTTGCACATGACAACTAAAAAATCAGCTCTGTTACCATTTGACGTCATAATTTTATGACCATTTATTACCCATTCGTCTCCTTCTTTTACAGCTGTTGTTTTAAGTGACCTTGGATCTGATCCTGCCGAATCAGGTTCTGTCATTGAGAAACCCGATTCCATTTCTTGATTTATCAAAGGGATAAGCCATTTTTTCTTTTGTTCGTCTGTTCCATATTTAACAAGAATTTTTTGATTACCAGAATTAGGTGCGATTACTCCAAAGAGTCTATTACCTAATGGAGACCAGGCAAGAATTTCATTCATATAAGCTAGCTCTAGAAAGCCATTATCCATTCCACCGTATTCAGAAGGAAGATGAGGAGCCCACAAGCCCTGTTTCTTTACTTCTTCATTAATTTCTTTTCTTAGTTTTTTAGATTTATCTCCACCGGCATAAATACTTGCTTCGTTAGGAATAATTCTATTTGCAACTATATCAGCTGTTCTTAGACGTATATCGTTGATCTCTTCGGAAAGAGTTGGTATGGGTGATATTTGCATTTTCGATCTCCTTATTTAACCTGTTTTAGGATATTAATTTACGTAACAAACATTACTCATGCAAGCATTAAAGTATGGAAGTAATTAGTTCTTTTAATGCTTATAATAAGAAATACTTAATAGAAATAAAACAAATGATAAAAGAAAAATCTGTATTGGTTTTGGGAGTAGGACCCGATCAAGGATTAGGTGTAGCTCTTTGCAAGCAATTTGCTGAAGAAGGTTATCAAGTTTTTGGTTGCGGAAGAAGTAAAGAGAACATGGACGCTCTGAAGAAAGTTAAGGTTTCAAAAGGTTCTATTGAAGGAATAGTCGCGGATGTGACTAATCCAGAAGATGTACTGAATATTTTTTCTCAATTAAATGAAGCAGAGGTCAAGCTAGAATCTGTAATTTACAATGCAGGCAACAATAATGCTAAACCTTTTCTAGAAATGGATTTAGATTTTTTTCAGGACTTATGGGAGGTCTGCGCTAAAGGAGCTTTCTTAATTTCGCAGCAGGCTATTCCAAGACTTTTAGATGGCGGAGGTTCACTTCTTTTTACTGGAGCCACTGCCTCAATCAGATCTAAACCTCCATTCACTGCTTTTGCAGCAGCGAAGAGTGCTGAAAGATCTCTGGCTCAAGGACTGGCAAAGGAGTTCGGACCTCAGGGGATACATGTAGCTCATGTAATAATTGATGGCATTATAGATGGAGACAAAGTGAATCTTAGGTTTCCTGATTTTGCAAAATCAAAAGGAGAAGATGGTAAGCTCAATATAGATAGTATTGCTGAAAACTTTTTAATGTTGCATAAACAAAAGAAGAGTACATGGGCTTTTGAGATAGATTTGAGACCATGGTCAGAGAATTGGTAGATTAAAAAATTAGGGGAGAAAATGAAAAAAATAATCGCCTTAGGATCCTTCTTGGCTCTCATTTACGGATGTGGAAGCACAAATGAAGAAGACTTACTGAGAAATATTACGCAAGGACAATTGATAGGCGTAGAAGCCAATAATAATACATATGCATGGAAAGGAATTCCTTTTGCGCAACCTCCATTAGAGGAATTAAGATGGAAGGCTCCCTTAGCTCCATTGAAGTTTGATTCAATATTTGATGCCTCAAAATTTGCTGACATATGTTTTCAAAGAGATGGGGTGATGACTGGAAATGAAGGCGGATGGTCAGGATCAGAGGATTGTTTGTATCTGAATGTCTGGACACCCGATTGGTCTGCAGAAGATGTAAAAAATCAAAAAGCGCCTGTAATGATGTGGATACATGGAGGAGGAAATACCATTGGTTCTGCTGACACATATGATCCATCTAATATAGTCTCAAAACATAATTTAATCGTAGTTACAGTTCAGTACAGGATGTCTAATTTAGGGTGGTTTAGGCATCCTTCACTCAGACAAGAAAATTCTTCTGAAGAGGATAAATCAGGTAATTTTGGGACCTTAGATAACATAATGGCCCTTAAATGGATAAGCGAAAATATACAACATTTTGGAGGAGATCGAGATAATGTAACTATTTATGGTGAGTCGGCTGGTGGTCATAATGTAGTAGCACTATATGCCTCTCCCATAGCAGAGGGCCTATTTCATAAGGCTATTGTTCAAAGCGGGATACTCTCTCATTCTTCAGTAAATGATGCTGAGTCTTACTATCCAGAAAGTGGTATTTCTGGAATACAAAGCTCAAAAGAAGTAATCAATAGACTTATGTTAAGTGATGGCACTGTTGAAAGTCTAAAGGAAGGCAGGGTTAAACAGGACTCAATGGATTTAAAGGATCTAGAAAGTTATTTAAGAGCCAAATCACCAGAAGAGCTATTAATAGCTTATTCGGATGCGAGACCAAAAAAAGGTGGTATGACGAGAGCTTTTAATGATGGTTATGTAATAAGAAAAGAAGGTATTTACGAAACTTTTGTAAATGACAAGCTATCAAGAGTACCCATTATGCTCGGTACAACCAGGTATGAAACCAAATTATTCAATATGCGAAATCCTGACTTTGTTAAATGGGGAGAAGGAGAGGGCTTTATCGCTAGAACGCTTTCACAATTTGGTATTGATGAGCTTCCGTTAGAAATATTAAGACCAGATTATTACAATGCAATAAATCAATATGCCTCTGATTCATGGAAAGAGAGAGCGGTTGATTCTCCGTCTCGAGATCTTATAAATACAGGTTATAAAAGTACTTTTGCTTATAGATTTGATTGGGATGAGTTACCAAATGTTTTAGGTATGGATTTCGCAGAACTCATTGGATCAGCTCATGCCATGGAATTATTGTTTCTATTTCCTGCCGGACTAGAAAATATAATAGTTAAAAATTTGGTTATAGAAGATCAAGAAAGTGTAACCAAATTATCTGATCAGATGATGTCATATTGGGCAGAGTTTGCTTACTCTGGAAAACCAGGTAAGGGAAGGTCAAATGATTTACCTGAGTGGACTGCTTGGTCAGATCAGGGCAAATATATGATTTTGGATTCTGAGTTAGACCAAGGCCTTATCATGTCAAATGATGAAATTACTAAAAGTTCAATTGTAAGTAATTTAGAAAAGGATACTCGATTAACTTTAGTAGAGAAGTGTGAATCACTTTTTGCTCTCACCTACGGAGAAGATCTATCACAGGAAACATTCGATGGTTTTAGTGACGGGTATTGTTTATCATTGGATTATTCAGAGTTACTTAAAAGGATTGAAAATAGAGGAGAAGATGATGACTAAGAAAGTTGATTTTTATTTTGATTTTGCAAGCCCAAATGCTTATTTAAGCCACAAGGTAATGCAATCTATTAAGGAGAGAACAGGAGCTGAAATTAACTACATTCCAGTTTTGTTAGGCGGCATTTTCAAACTCACTAATAACAAACCCCCAATGGAACAGTTCTTTGGGGTAAAAAATAAAAATGAATACCAAAATATCGAAATGCAACGTTTCATACAAAGGTACGGTTTGGATAAATTCCAAATGAACCCTCATTTTCCTGTAATTAGTTTACAAATTATCAGAGGCGCAGTGGCTGCTGATTTGGATGGTTATCTAGAAGAATACATAGATAAGATTTTGATTCATATGTGGGAAGAGCCCAAAAAAATGGATGATCCAGAAGTTATTAAAGCTGCATTCGAAGAGTCTGGACTTGATGCTGATAAATTGATGAATCAGATGCAAGATCCAGAGGTGAAAGCAAAATTAATAGCAAATACTGAAGCAGCAGCAGAGAGAGGAGTGTTTGGAATACCCACCTTTTTTGTTGAGGATGAAATGTATTTCGGTAAAGATAATTTGTGGCAAGTGGAGGAGAAACTTGGTGAATAAGCTTCTTACGCCTTTAGGTTTCACTAGAGGGCCTGATATGAAGAACAGGTTTATGCTTGCTCCTTTAACGAATTCTCAGAGTCACGAAGATGGAGTAATGTCTGAAGAGGAATTCCATTGGTTAACGATGAGAGCAAAAGGCGGTTTTGGACTTACCATGACTTGTGCTTCTCATATACAGGCCATAGGCAAAGGTTTTCCAGGTCAAATGGGTGTATTTTCTGATGACCATTTAGAAGGTTTAACTAGATTAGCCAAAGAAATTAATGATCAGGATAGTGTTTCAATTGTGCAGTTACATCATGCCGGTATGCGTTCACCAAAAGAACTAATTGGTGAAGATCCGGTTTGTCCCTCAGATAATGAGGAGTTTTCAGCTCGCGCATTAACTTTAGATGAAGTCAAAACTCTTCGAGATGATTTTATTGCTGGAGCAGTAAGATCTGAAAAAGCTGGTTTTGACGGAGTCGAACTTCATGGCGCACATGGTTATATTATCTGTCAGTTTTTAAGTGATGAGGTCAATCTTAGAGATGATGAATATGGGGGCGATTTGGAAGGCAGAGCACGTTTACTCAATGAAATAATTGATGGTGTCAGATCGGAATGTGCCAGTGAATTTATGCTCGGAGTCAGATTATCTTCCGAAAGATTTGGCATAAAGTTAGGAGAATCTAAACAACTTGCTGAAGAGCTTATGTTGTCGGACAAACTAGATTTCTTGGACATGTCTTTATGGGATTCATTCAAAGAGCCTCAAGAAGAAGAATTCAAAGGTAAATCATTGTTACAACATTTTGCTGAGCTTGAAAAAGGGAATACCAGATTAGGCGTTGCGGGCAATATCAGAACTCCACAAGATGCAACTCGTGCCATGGAAGAAGATATCGATTGGATAATGTTAGGCAGAGCCGCAATATTGAATCATAACTTTCCAGAACTTTATGCAGATAACCCAGAATTTGAAACTCCAGTCATTCCTGTATCCGTTGAATATCTAGCTGGTGAGGGTCTGTCCCCAAAATTTATCAATTACATGTCTAATTGGGGATTTGTTGATGGCTATGACGATAAAATGAAAGAAGCTCTTACAAAAGCTTAATTCAAAAAGCTATCGTCTTTTTCTACCATAAGGTCATATATAGGTTGGTAGCTTGCCCACATTCCAAAAGGTGAGCCCACCTGGCCTCTAGTTACTTCTGCCACATCATCAGGAATTCTTTGCATCTGTCCAACATTCTCTGCTAGCAGCTGAGATTGACAACAACGATCCATCGACAGGAATCCCCAGGCAGCTTCATCAACAGTTTTTCCTGTTGTTAAAAGTCCATGATTTTTTAGTATAGCTGCCTTTTTATCACCCAATGCTTCTGCAATCCTATCTCCCTCACTTGTCTCAAGAACAACTCCTGTAAAGTCATCAAAAAGGACATGGTTATCATAAAAAGCACAAGAATCTTGAGTGATAGGCTCTAATAACCTCCCCATTGTTGAAAAAGTTTTTCCATACATTGAATGAGAATGCGCTGCTGCATTTAGATCAGGATGGTTCATATGAAGTCTGGAATGGATGGCAAAAGCTGCATTATTTACGGGCCTATCTCCTATCACTATATCCCCATCGTGACTTACTAGTAGCAAATCAGATACTTTCATCTGTCCGAAATGAACTCCAAAAGGATTTACCCAAAAATGATCCTTATGTTCCGGATCTCTTAATGTTATGTGACCTGCAAGCCCTTCATCGAAACCAAAGTGTGCAAACATACGAAAAGCACTCGCTAATCTTTCTAGACCGTGTCTTCTTTCCTCATCAATTGAATTAAATTCAGGAGGATTTAAGTTACCTCTATTTCTTGGCTCCGTCTTTCCTTTTGTTACATCTATTTCCATCATTTGTTCTCCGATAAAGGTAATAAATTAAATTCAGCTAATTAATCTAGCATATTTGCTAAAATATAACCCATACTACAAAAAATATAAAAGAATTTCATGGCAACAAAGAACTACAGAATTGAAAAAGATAGCCTAGGTGAGGTAAGGGTTCCAAGGAAAGCGCTTTGGGGAGCGCAAACCCAAAGAGCAGTTAACAACTTCCCAATCAGCGGAATAAAAATGGATTTTCCTTTTACTAAGTCTTTCGTCAGCTCTTTAGGGTTAATCAAGGATGCAGCGGCAAGAGCAAATTTAAAATTGAAACTTCTTCCAGCCAATAAAGCCAAAGCTATATCAAAGGCTGCTAAAGAAGTTTGGCAAGAAAAGCATCATGACGAATTCCCAATAGATGTTTTTCAAACTGGTTCTGGAACTAGCTCAAATATGAATGCTAATGAAGTCATTGCAAATCTAGCAAGCAAGAATTCTAAATTAGAGATAGGACCTAATGACGATGTAAATATGAGTCAAAGCAGTAATGATGTTATTCCAACTGCAATAAAAGTATCGGCCCATATGGATTTGACTAAAAAACTCTATCCAGCATTAGATAAACTCATAAGTGAAATTGAAAATAAAGCAGAATCTGTTCAAGGTATAGCAAAAACAGGCAGAACTCATTTGATGGATGCTATGCCAGTAGATTTTTCTGATGAACTAAAGGCATGGTCGAGTCAGTTAACCGCTTCTCGAAAAATGCTAGGAGTGATCGAAGAAAGGTTTTTAGAAATGCCTCAAGGAGGTACCGCAGTAGGAAGTGGTATAAATGCTCACAAGCAGTTTGCAAAGATTTTTGCACAAGAGCTCACTAAGTTGTCTGGAAGTAATTGTAAATGCGTAGCCAGTTCTAACTTCTTTCATGAACTCAGTGCACAAGATTGCTCTGTTCAACTCTCAGGTGAATTAAAAAATCTAGCAGTCATTTTGATGAAAATTTCTAATGATTTAAGGTGGATGAATAGTGGACCACTAGCGGGCTTGTCTGAAATTGAATTACAAGCACTTCAACCAGGGAGTAGTATTATGCCAGGCAAGGTTAATCCTGTCATTCCAGAGGCCGTTACAATGGCTTCAGCCGATGTTATCGGAAATGATGTTTCCATTACAGTTGCAGCCCAAGCTGGAAATTTTCAATTAAATGTCATGTTGCCAGTTATTGCCTACAACTTACTGAAGAGTATCAATCTTTTATCAGGAGCAATGGATGTTCTATCGAATAAAGCCATTAAAACTTTCAAAGTAAACAAGAAAAGCCTTGAAGCATCTTTATCAAGAAACCCTATCCTTGTTACTGCTCTTAACCCAATTATTGGTTATGAAAAAGCTGCAGAGATAGCTAAGAAGGCATACAAGCTGGGTAAGCCAATAATTGAAGTTGCAAATGAAGAAACAGATTTAACTGAAGCCCAACTTAAGAAGTTATTGAATCCCTCAAAATTAACCAAAGGAGGAATTAGTAAATAGCTATGGAAGACTTACTGAAACAAAAATGTGTTGCTTGCAGAGCAGATGCTCCTAGGGTTACTGATGATGAGCTGCCAGCTCTTTTAAAAGAGATACCTGACTGGCAACCTATAACAAAAGATTCAGTTTTGATGCTCAATAGAGTTTTTAAATTTGATGACTATGAACAGTCTTTAAAATTTACTCAGAAAGTTGCTGCCTTAGCTGAAGAGGAAGATCATCACCCAGCAATTCTTTTAGAATGGGGTAAGGTCGAAGTTACGTGGTGGACACATAAGATTGGTGGACTCCATAAGAATGATTTTATTGCTGCCGCAAAGACCGATAGCCTAAATACCTAAAATAAAAGG
>CACGNN010000010.1 GCA_902574355.1 uncultured SAR86 cluster bacterium
TGAAAACTCCACTTGGGTTTATGGCATAAGATTTGAAGATACTGAAACTACCTACAAAGGTAAAAACTGGAATGATACTTATCTTGGAGATAATGAATTTGAAAATAACTACACCTTTGCAGCACCCTCTTTAAATATTAAATATGATATCTCAGATGATATGGTTCTTAGATTTGGTGCATTTAGGTCACTTGTAAGACCTGGGTTTAAAGAATCAAGAGCTGGTGCAATTATCAATGTTGACGATAATGAAATAGAGGGTGGAAATCCTAATTTAGATCCTACCAAAGCCACTAATATCGATATTTCTTTTGAATACTATATTGATGAGAATACTTTCTTAGGAGCTGGAGTTTTCTACAAAAAAATCGAAGATGCAATCGTAGAAGTTGAATCTCAAGACTTCAGCATGAGAGGATCAATATGGGATAAAGCTGAAACTTATATCAATGCAGATGATAGCAGCATCAATGGTTTAGAGTTTTCCTATCAAACAGCTTTTGATAACGGCTTTATTTTAGTTGCAAATTACACATATGCAGATGGAGAAACTGACTTACCTGCTGATGCTGCTGCAGGACAAAGGACTATCCCTTACTTTAAACAAGTAGAAAATACATGGAACCTTTCTCTAGGCTATGACGATGGTCCATGGGATATTAGATTGGCCGCAACATACAGAGATAATTATCTTGATGAAGTAGGGTCTAAGCCTCTTAATGATCGTTATACAGATGATCATATGCAATTAGATTTAACAGCAAAATATAAAGTTAATGATTCTCTAAGACTAACGTTTGAGGCTATTAATTTGAATGATGAACCTGAGTATTATTACTTTGGTAATCCCTCAAGACTCTCTCAATATGACGAGTATGGAGCTACTTACGGAGTCGGATTTAGGTATATCTTGAATCAATAGGTAACTTTCTTTAACATGAAACTCCTCTCGCTGGGGAGTTTCTTTATTACAAAAAAACCTTAATATGAAAAATATAGTTTGTTTCCTTTTCTTCGTATCATTCACTTCGATTGCTGCCATAGAAGATCATAAAATTTATCCTATTTATGAAACTGAAGCAGTAAAAACATCGGGTGATGCTGCAGATGACCCGGCATTTTGGTTAAACAAAACAAATCCTGAAAAAAGTATTGTATTTGGAACCGATAAAAAATCAGGTATTTACACTTACGACTTATCCGGTAAAACATTGGATTATTTTCCTATGGGAAGGATAAATAATATTGATTTAAGATCTGATTACATAATTCAAGATAGAACAGTCTCGTTATTGGCCGGTACAAATCGAGATCTTAATAGAGTTGATTTTCTGTTGATTGGATCAGATGGCAGTGTTAATGAGTACTATGATAACTTTTATGAGACTGAACTTACTTCTGTTTATGGTCTCTGCTTATTTAAAGACCCAGAAGATTCTAAAACTTTTATATTTGTTACTGATGAGATAAGTCTTGCTATATACCAGTATGAGATTCAATCCTATGCTCCTATGTCTGCAAAGTTAGTCAGAACAATACCTACTCAATCTGTATCTGAAGGCTGTGTAGTAGATGATGATTTAAAAATACTTTATTTTTCCCAAGAAGACGAAAAATCCGGAATCTTCAAAACAACAGCTATGCCAGAAGGTGGAAATATTGAAACGATAGATTTAATAAAACCATCTGGCAATATAACTGGTGATTCCGAAGGTTTAGCTTTAGTTAAATTACCTGATCAAACATTATTAATTTCATCCTCTCAAGATTCCAATGAGTATCTAATTTATACAACTGGTACGGAGAATCAGTACCTTGGTAAATTTACTATTGCAACTTCAACTATAGATGGAACCAGCGAAACAGATGGTATAGAAGCATTTTACGGGTCATTAAATCCTCAATTTCCTTTAGGAATTTTTATAGCTCAAGATGACGTAAACCTTGATCAATATGGAGATCCAATAAATCAAAACTTCAAATTTTCTTCTCTGAAAGATGCTATAGATCCTTTTATTAAATAGATAATTAAAGTATGCCCTGAACTCAATGATAAGGCTAAAATTAGTGTAAAATTTGAACAGAACAAATGTGCGGAAGATTTACACTTAGAAACCTAGATGATCTTAAGGCCAGGTATGGAGAAACAGATTTTAGGCCTAGTTATAATTTTGCACCGGGTCATAAAATATTAACTCTTACTGATAAATTCCAAATAATGGAATGGGGCTTCTCGCCTTATTGGGCTGAAAAGCCATTTAATTTGGTAAATGCAAGAATAGAAACTCTATTTGAAAAACCATCTTTTACTAATTCTAATAGATGTCTTATTCCAGCAGATGGTTGGTATGAGTGGAAGCAAAAAGATGAAGTCAAAGTGCCTTATTTTCACCACTTAAGAGGAGATTCGTTTTTCTTTGGTGGTGTTTTTGGTGGATATAGAGGAAAGGTGGGATGCGCTGTAGTCACTACAGATGCAGTTGAGTCTTTAAAAAATATTCATGAACGAATGCCTTTGATTATTTCTAAGCAACACTTTCAATCATGGCTTAACGGAGATAATGTTGACTGTGCCGATATTTTTTCCTCGAAAGCAATCATAAATCATCCTGTTTCAACCCATGTCAATAATCCTTTAAATGATGATCCAAAGTGTGTATTTCCCTCTAGCTAACTATGTTCATTATATTGTCTTAATGAATTTACATATTTAATTAACCAAATAATGAAGACAGGCTTTTTTTGTTTCTGCAATTTGTTGTGGAGAAAGATTTCGGCTTTGCATGAACGCTTCTTCCAAACAAGATATTAATATATTTAAACTATATCTGATCTTGAGTTCATTGTAGTTTGACACAGAATTCAACTGTTCAAAGAGTTCATCTTTTATAAGCTTTTTTGAATGATCAGTAAAAATTAAATTTGATAAAGGGGAGTTATTAGTAAGATATATGGCTGTAACATCTATTAATATTTTTATGAGCTCAGATGTATTTTTATAGTTTACTGACTTAAAGTTTTTTTCAATTAAAAGCAATAATTTATTTGTGTGCTTCACTGAAATTGCTTCCAGAAGGGATTCATTGCTAGGAAAGAATTTGTAGATCGAAGGTCTCTTTAATCCAGATATTTTAGCTATATCTTGAACTGTTAGATCGTAATCATCGCTCATATAGATAAATTCAGCAGTTTTGATAACCTCATCGAATCTCTTTTGACTGCGCTCTTGTTTTGGCTTAATGAAACTTTGATTTTTGGTAATTGGCACAATTAGTTTTCTTTATGTATACACTGAGCTTATATATTAAGCTTTATATAAAAAAGATAAATGCAATACAGAACTTATTTTCACCTATTGGCCGGCATGGCTATGTTGGAACTGGGAAATCTTGCTTCTTCTTTGGCACCATTTAACGTTAGTGCTGTCTCTGTAGGTCTGAATGCTAATTCACAAGAAGCTGGATTGGTTGTTACGCTTGAACTTTTCTTTGCTGCCATTAGCTCCTTATATTTTGGTAACGCAGCTTATAAGGGCAGGGTACTTGGCTTGATTGGCAGTCTTATCGTTATGGTTTGTTATTACTTATGTTCTGTATCCAGTGATGTTAATCAAATTACTTTTATAAAAGCTTTTTCGGGAATAGGTTGCGGTATGCTTATAGCTTCAGGTCATTCAATATTGGCCTCATCACAAGATCCCAATAGATCTTATGCACTGTTTACTCTTTTCGCATCACTTACTGCTGCGTTTCTTATATACATCTCTAGTACATGGATAGAGGACGGAGGACATAGTTATTATTTCTTTAATTTTATTTATGTCTACATAGCGTTAACCTTGCTCTTTTTCTTTGCTAAAACATCCAACACAAATGATACTAATTTAGTTAGAGAACCCATTGCCCAGAAGTGGCTTTATTTCTTACTTATTACAGCTGTGCTGTTTTATGAGATTCCTTCCAGCGGTATGTGGGCGTTTATGGAAAGATTTGGAGTGGAATATATAGATATGGGAGTCTCTGAAGTTGGGAGTGTTATATCTCTAGCCATTATTCTGAGTCTTCTTGGACCTGTATTTATAGGTATATTTGGAAATAAAATAAGAAGAAAAGAAACAATTTTATTGTGTCTATTGGTTTCCTCAATTTGCGTTTATGCAATCTTTGGAATCCCTTCTTATGACACTTTTTATTATGGCAACATCACTTGGAATATAGTTTTTGTCATCATGGTCATTCTCATCTTGGCGGCTGCAGCTGATATTGATCCTACAGGTAGACTTGGAGCTTGGTTAAATGCTTGCATTCTACTTAGCGCATCTCTAGCACCCGCAGTTTTTGGTTGGATCATGCTGGAGAATGAAATGACTGTTATATATCCTTACTTAATCTTATTCCTTATTGTTGCAATGACCTGTATATTCAGTACAAAAAAAGACCTCGAACCCATTGATAAAGTATAATTGTAGACATGAGATCACAAGAGAATCTAAATTTAGATAATTATTGGCTTCCTTTTACGCCCAATAAAAAGTTTAAAGCAAACCCACGTCTTTTAACCTCCGCTAAAGGGATGTATTACAAGAGTGATGATGGCAGAGAAGTGTTAGATGGCATAGCGGGCTTGTGGTGCACAAATGCTGGCCATTGCCATCCAAAGATAGTCGCAGCTGTACAAAATCAAGCAGCTGAACTGGATTACGCGACAGCTTTTAATATGTCTCATCCTAAAGCTTTTGAATTAGCTGAGAAAGTATCATCACTAACTCCCAAAGGGCTCGATAGAATTTTTTATGGTAATTCTGGATCTGAAGCGGTTGAAACAGCTATGAAAGTTGCTTTGGCATATCACGCATCAAAAGGCGATGGTCAAAAAACTAAGTTCGTTGGAAGAGAAAAAGGTTACCACGGAGTAAATTTTGGAGGAGTTTCTGTTGGTGGACTCACTCCAAATAGAAAATCTTTCGGACCTTTATTGCCTGGTATTGATCATATGCCTCACACTTGGGATACAGAACATATGGCCTTCTCTAAAGGCCAGCCTGAATGGGGACTTCATTTAGCTGATGAACTTGAAAAAATTCTTATTCTTCAAGATCCTTCTACAGTAGCTGCGGTAATTATTGAGCCAGTCACAGGATCAGGTGGCGTTATAGTCCCGCCTGTAGGTTATTTAGAACGAATAAGAGAAATATGCACAAAACACAATGTGCTTTTAATTTTTGATGAAGTGATAACTGGTTTTGGAAGATTAGGATGTTGTTTTGCTGCCAATAGATTCGATGTTAGACCCGATATGATAACGATGGCGAAAGGTCTTACTAGCGCAATGATACCAATGAGTGCTGTTGCTTTCGATAATTCCATCTATGATCAACTTATGGAAGGTCCAGAAGCGATGATTGAACTATTTCATGGTTACACATATTCAGGTCATCCAGTTGCATGTGCAGCAGGTATAGCTGCTTTGGATGTGTACGAAGAAGAAGGTTTGTTTGATAGAGCAAAAGAAATGGAACCTCACTTTCAAGAAGCAATTCACTCTCTTAAGGGTTTGAATCAAGTCATTGATATTAGAAATATAGGGTTAATGGGTGCAATTCATTTTGGTTCCGATGGACTTCCCGCAACGGAATTTGCAGCAAAAGTTTTTCAGCATTGCTATGACAACAATGTTCTAGTTAGATATTCAGGTGAATTCTTGGTGTTATCCCCATCACTCATAGTTGAAAAGGAACACTTAGATAGGATTGCCGATGCTCTTAAAACTGCCATAACTTCAGTCAGCTAGATCCATGTCTAATTTAGACTGGTTCAATGAATCACTTCTAGTTGAACCTGTTTCTAAATACGTTCAAGTTCAAGATAAGAATATTCATTTCTTGGTATGGGGTGATGAAAGTAAGCCAGGTCTATTTTTCATCCATGGTTATAGCGCTCATGCCCACTGGTGGGATTTCGTAGCTCCTGCATTTTTGGATAATTTTTGTGCAGTTGCAATTGATTTATCAGGATCTGGAGATAGTGACCATCGAGAAATTTATAGCCAAGAAATTTTTGCAGATGAAATAAAAGCTGTATGCGATGATATGAAGTGGAGTCAGGCAGACTTCATAGCTCATAGCATGGGAGGCTCCATATCTCTTAATGCCACATCTATCTATCCTGAAATATTCAAATCTTTAACGCTATTAGATTCAATAGTTGTAGTTCCACCAGATAAAGCTAGAGGATTTTCTTCCAGCAAATCCATGATAAGAGCTGATTTTATTTATGATGATAAAGGGGCTGCGATGGATAGTTTTAGATTAATCCCACCTCAGCCATGCAGAAATGATTATCTGCTCAATCACATCGCTTCCAATTCCTTCAAGGAAAGAGATGATGGATGGGTTTTAAAATCGGACGGAAAAATCATGAAAACCTATAAATCAAAAGATCTTACCGATATTCTTATGGCCATAAAATGCCCAATTAATATTGTTTATGGTTTAATGAGCCAAATTTTTACACAAGATATTTTGGATTACACCCTTTATGTAGGGAATATTCCAAATGAGAGAGTAATAGGAATTCCAGGGACTATGCACCACCTATTCGTCGATGATCCACTGAGTGTTATCGATGCTCTAAAAAAAGTGATAGGAGAAGATTGATGACAGATGGACCTAAAAAAATCATAAAAGATATCACCAAGGGATTTGCGAAGCATGGATACATTTGTAGTGAGCAAATTGCTACTGCTGTATATCTAGCTTCTGAATTAGAAAAACCTATTCTCATCGAAGGGCCTCCAGGAGTTGGGAAAACTGAACTAGCTAACACTGCCGCTTTGTATTTCAAGAAAGAAATGATCAGATTGCAGTGTTATGAAGGCTTGGATGAATCAAAAGCGCTTTATGAGTGGAGATATGGAAAACAGCTTTTGTATACCCAAATTTTAAAAGAACAGATGCAAGAAGTACTGGAAGGAGCTAAAGGCTTAAAAGAATCGCTTGATAGGTTAATGAAATTTGAGGATATTTTCTTCTCAGAAGATTTTTTGGAAACACGTCCTCTATTAGAAGCTTTAACCTCGGAAAAAGGATCTGTATTACTCATAGATGAGGTGGATAAATCCGATGAGGAATTCGAAGCTTTACTCTTAGAGATCCTATCGGAGTTTCAAATTTCTATCCCAGAATTGGGCGTAAGGAAGGCAGATGTTAAACCGCTTGTGGTTTTAACAAGTAATAATAGTAGAGAAATAGGGGATGCCCTTAAAAGAAGATGTCTTCATTTATATATTCCTTTTCCTGATGCCAAGCTAGAAAGACAAATCGTTCAAGCAAGAGTTCCTGAAATAACAGAGTCTATGCAGATACAGTTAGTTAACTTTGTACAGGGAATACGAGAATTAGACTTAAAGAAATTGCCAGCAATTAGTGAAACAATAGACTGGGCGAAGACAGTTATTCTGCTTAACTCTGAGGAGTTAGATGCCAAATTAGCAGAAGATACACTCAATGTGCTTCTCAAACATCAACAAGATATAGAAGTGGTGAAGAAAGAGATTCCTGCTTTGGTGTCATCGGCTACTGAAACATCAGATGGAAAAAGTCTTAACTGATTTTGTAAAAGCACTTAGAAACTCTAATGTAAGAGTATCTCCGGCTGAGACCATAGATGCTGTATCAGTAATCGATTCTGTTGGTTACGAAGATAAAGAGTTACTGAAAAGAACACTATCAATAGTTCTATCTAAAACACCGGACGAAAAAGATAAGTTCAATGCTTGTTTCGATGATTTCTTTTCCGATGAAATAAAACAACAAGCTTCTGTTGATATGGATCAATTATCCGATATAAAAGATATAGATTCAGATTTGGCAAAAAAACTCTTAGAGGGATCTCAAGGAGAATTGATGTTGTCCATTGCTGATGCTGCTGAGGAAGCAGAAATTAGAGAGATAAGATATTTCACTCAAAGGTCTGTCTTTACCAGACGTATCTTAGAAAAAATGGGGGTAGGGAAGCTAGAAGATGAATTGATGCAATTAGGTTCGTCTAGAGAAGATGAATTACCTTCAGATCTTGAGCAAGAACTCAGAAATCAACTTACAAATTTACGAGAAAGAGTATCTGATTATGTTCAACAGCAATTTCTTTTACATGGAGATGTATCGGGTGAACAGTTAAGAGAGCAAATATTTAAATCCATGAATATGGCTCAAATAGATAGATCTTATTTAAATGAAGTTCATTCGTTGGTCAGAAAGATGGCAAAAAAATTAGCTAACCTTCATTCTCGAAGAAAGAAAAATTTTAAAAAAGGTAAGTTGGATATCAGAAAGACAATAAGGGATAACTGGGTTAATCAAGGGATTTTGTTCAATCTGAGCTGGGCTTATAAGAAAGTTGATAGACCTAAAATATACGTAATTTGCGATGTGAGCGGTTCTGTAGGTGCTTATGCAAGATTCATGTTGATGTTTCTTTTTAGTCTTACAGAAGTTGTGTCAAAGTTAAGAGGCTTTGTTTTCTCTGCTAATCTTGGAGAAGTTACTAACGACTTTAAAGATGCAAAACTAGATGAGGCTATTGAAAAAGCATTGCAAAAGCATGGTGGAGGTTCTACCGATTATGGACAAGCTTTAACTGATTTCGTGAGTTTGTGTCTGGATGAAATTGATAACAAAACTACAGTTGTCATACTTGGTGATGCTAGGAATAATTTTGGTCCCGAAAAGGCTCATCTGATGAAAACCATCAAAGAAAGATCAAAACAGGTATTTTGGTTAAATCCAGAAGGTAAATATAGATGGGATACTGGAGACTCTGTAATGACAAAATATTCTGCATACTGCACAAAAGTGTTTCAATGCGGGAACATAGACCAACTTGAAAGAGTCGTATCAACCCTTCTCAAAACTGCTATTTAGTTATATTATTTTTTTATGAAATACATCAATAAGATCTTCTTACTTCTTTTTATAACTTTATCTCTTGCTCCCTTATCTGCCCATGATTTAAAAGGTGCTGTAGCGAGTGATGATCGAACGCCAAAAAATATGCTGAGAGACCAATTTAGAAATCCAGTTGAGACTTTATCTTTCTTTGGTATCGAATCTGACATGGTTGTTATTGAATTATCGCCCGGTGGTGGATGGTATACGGAAATATTAGCTAATTATATTCATTATCCTGGAACTTTAATTGCCGCTCATTGGAGTAAAGATTCAGAAGTTGCATATTTCAGAAGAGGTAGAGCAAATTTTGAAAAGAAAATGTCCGAAAATCCAATGTACGGCAGAGTAGAGATCGTAGATTTAAATTCTTCAATGGCTGATGCCAATTCTGTAGATGCTGTACTCACATTCAGGAACTTACATAATTGGTTAGGACCGAATATGGACAGTATTTTTGAAAACACTTTCAAAGCTTTGAAGCCAGGTGGAATTTTTGGCATTGTTGAACATAGAGCTAAACCTGGAACATCAATGGAGTTGATGAAAAAGAGTGGTTACGTAACTGAAGAGCATGCTTTAGAAATAGCAAAAAAACATGGTTTTGAGTTAGTTGCAACATCTGAAGTTAACGCAAATCCAAAAGACACAGCCAATCATCCTAGAGGTGTTTGGACTCTTCCCCCTAACTATAGATTAAAAGATCAAGATAGAGACAAATATACTGAAATAGGGGAGAGTGATCGTATGACACTCTTACTTAAGAAGCCTACTCAATCTTAAAAAGATTGATTATGTTGTTCTTGTGTTCGCATGTTTCAAATATTTTAAATTTGTGATCTAGACCGAATAATTCAACATCTTGAAAAGACATTTCTTCGGAGGTAAGAATTTCTGGAATGGTCAATAGAACGATATAGTCATGTTTTAAGATACATTTATCTTTAAGAAATTTAAGATCCTTTCTAAGGATATTACAAATTTCCAGTGAATCCTGTTTAAGTTGCTGTTCATTAACTTCAAAACCATTAAGACTCTGAATAACAAAGTGCACTCTTGTATCGACAGACAATTGTTTTAATTGATCAAGGATGGAAGTAAGACTCATGATGGATAAGTATAATGTTTTTATAAATGTCTTATTAAAAATTACCACATAAAAAAAAGGAGGGCTAAACCCTCCTTTTCTTCATTATCCTAAAAGTTTGCTTTTAGACGTGAAATCAATTTTTCTTGGTTTCTTTTCATCAGGTATGACTCTTTCAATTCCTATATAGAGCATACCATTACTCAAAGCTGCGCCTTTGATGATCATGTCATCAGAGAGTACAAATGTTTTTGTAAAATCTCTGGCAGCTAAACCTTGATGAACTAAGCCTTCTGAAGCATCTTTTGCTTTAGATCCTTTGATTGTTAGATTTTCACCGGCTGCTTCTATGTCGATTTCTTTTTCTTCGAAACCAGCTAGAGCAAGTTCAATGGTGTATTTATCTTCGCTTACCTTCCTTATGTTATATGGGGGGTAATTTGAAGATTGTTGTTTAGAATTTGCTAGAAGCGATAAGGTATCAAAAGTTCTATCAAATCCTATAGTAAATGGAGATATATCTCTCCACAGTAGGTCAAAAGTATTATTTATCATTTTTTTCTCCTTTTTTAAGCAAGTTATTAAATAATTTACGTAAGCCCCTAAGGCACTTACACTACTTATATGGGGTTTTTTTTTAATTAATCAAGGAGAAATATGAAAGATTTATTTTCTATAGAGGGCAAAGTAGCTCTAGTAACTGGTGGTTCAAGAGGAATAGGAGAAATGATTGCAGCAGGTTTTTTAGCTAATGGAGCAAAAGTTTATATAAGCTCTAGAAAAGCAGAAGTATGTGATGCGACTGCTGAAAGACTTCAAGAAGAATATGGCGGAGAATGTATTTCCGTTCCTGCGGACTTATCAAATTTAGATGGGATAAATGCACTCAGAGATATGTTACCCGCCGATGAGGCTTTAGATATTTTAGTCAATAATGCAGGTGCTTCATGGGGAGAGCCTATAGATGAATATTCTGAAAAAGGATGGGATAAAGTCATGGATACTAATGTGAAAGGGGTTTTCTTTTTAACACAACAATTGCTACCCAAGCTCAGAGAATCAGGCAGTGCAGAAGATCCTTCAAGAGTAATTAATATAGGAAGTATAGATGGAATCAAAACAGGAACTTTTGATGCATTTTCTTATGGCCCTTCAAAAGCAGCCTTACATCATTTAACGAGGGTTTTAGCTGCATCTCTTGTGAAAGAAAATATTATTGTCAATGCGATTGCTCCTGGTCCTTTTCCAACTTGGATGTTGAGTACAGGGGTTGGTGGAGGTGGTGATCTTGATATTAATTGGTCTGAGGTTGGTAATGCCAATCCAAGAGGTAGAGTTGGAACGCCTGAAGATATTGCTGGACTTGCCATATTCTTAAGCTCAAGAGCGGGTGCTTACACAGTAGGAGAAACTATTACTTGTGATGGGGGAGCTGTTGCAAGTTCGTAGTTAAAAGCTAGACAGTAGTATCTTTCGAACTTTAATATGAATTAATTATTTAACTGGGGAGTTATTATGGTAAACGGATATTGCGATGAGAATTTTATCGAAGCGAGACATATTTTTGAAAAAAGTATCTCTAGTGGTTTTGAATTAGGTGGATCTATCGCCGTTGAGGTCAAAGGTAAAAAGGTTATAGATCTATGGGGAGGTCATTTAGATCATTCACAATCAAAACTTTGGGAAGAAAATACACTTGTAAATGTCTTCTCAACTACCAAAGGTATTGCTGCAATTTGTTTACTTCAACTTATTGAAAAAGGTCTACTGGATATTGAAAAACCAGTTTCTGAATATTGGCCTGAATTCGCTGCTAACGGAAAAGATCATATTCCTGTTAAATATCTTTTCTGTCATAAGGCTGGATTATGTGGTGTAAGAGAACCACTTCAATCAGGAGCATTTAGTGACTGGGAGTTAATAACTTCGGAGTTAGCCAGACAGGAGCCTCTTTGGGAGCCTGGAACAGCTCATGGATATCATGCTATAACTTATGGTCATTTGGTTGGCGAACTTTTAAGAAAAATAGACGGAAGGACAATAGGTCAGTATTTTAAAGAAGAAATAGCTGAACCACTAGATCTGGATTTTTGGATAGGTCTACCTGATTCTGAATTCAATAGAGTCTCTGATATTTATCCTTCGAAACCTGGACCTCTTCAATATCTTTTTCCTCTACTAACAAAGTTGCCAAGATTTATGCTTCCTGGAAGAGCAAAGTTTTTATTAGACTTTGGAGATACTTCAAAACCTGTAGGAGCCGCATTTAATAATCCTCCAATCTCCTCAAGTGAAGGAATGGAGGCCAATACTAAGCAATGGAGAAATGCAGAAATACCAGCAGCAAATGGACACGGAACTGCAAGATCTATAGCAAAACTATATGGAATTTTAGCCAATGGAGGCTCTCGAGATGGTATTCATGTGTTATCTCCAGAAACTATTGAAAAAGGAAGGCAGACACAATCTGATGGAAAAGATCTTGTACTGGGTGGAATGCGTACAAGGTTTGGCCTAGGGTTTATGCTAGGCACTGAGAACGTGAGTATGGGACCTAATCCTAATGCATTTGGACACGGTGGAGCAGGAGGTTCTTTGGGCTTTTCAGATCCCGATAATAATATTTCACTAGGTTTTGTTATGAATCAAATGCATCCTGGTATAACTGCTTGGAAAACGGCAACTGATGTTGCAGAATCAGTCTACAAAACATTATCACTAAATTAAAATCACCGTTTACGTGTAAAATAGAGAAAACTAGAAAAAATAGGCTTTTCTAATTACAAACTAAACTTAATGTTAATTTACGATCCTGTATTTTATGCAGTTTCTATTCCTGCTGTTCTTTTGTATGGAATTGCAAAAGGCGGTTTTGCGGGCCCATTGGCTATTTTGGGAGTTCCCTTAATGTCATTAGTTATTTCACCTCTGCAAGCTGCAGCAATATTACTCCCAATATTATGTGTTCAAGACATGATCAGTATCTACAGTTATCGTAAAAGTTTCCATTTAAAAAACTTATTTATTTTATTACCAGCAGCTACTGTAGGAATAGTGTTCGGTTACTTATGGTTTAGTTTATTATCGGAAGACAATATAAGAATATTTCTAGGTCTTCTTGCTATAACTTTTTCGCTTAACTATTTCTTTTTTTCTAAAGATTCAAAATTGGCAGATGTTTCAGTTACTAAAGGATCTTTTTGGGGAACAATTTCCGGCTTTACGAGTTTCGGTATTCATGCAGGAGGATTACCCTTTAATATTTATATGCTTCCTCAGAAATTAGATCATCGGGTTTATGTAGGGACAGCCGCTATTTTTTTTGGAATAGTTAATTTAGTAAAGCTTTATCCTTACTACTTATTAGATCAATTAAGGATCGAAAATATTACTACTGCATTATTTTTATTACCTTTCGCTCCCATAGGGTTCTATATAGGCTTCAAATTAACTCATAAACTGGATGGAGATAGATTTTATGGAATAACTTATTTTTGTTTGCTGATAATAGGCTTAAAATTACTAAGTGATGGGATATAAATGTACGGAGTAACTTTACTAGAGTACGGAGATGAATCTAAGTTGAAGCTAGAAGAGGGCTTAACTGTGCCTGAACCAAAAACAAATCAGGTACTGGTAAAAGTTTCAGCGTCCTCTGTTAATCCCTTAGATCTGATGAAGAGAGAAGGTTATGGGAAGTCGATTTTTGAGAAGCAAAGAAAACATATTTTTCCGTGGATAATAGGATCAGATTTCTCAGGCACAGTTGCTGAAATTGGATCAAAGATTTCTCAATTTAAAATAGGAGATGAGGTTTGGGGTTGCAGTTCTAATGCGAGTTCTGGTACTCACGCGGAATATGCGTGTATTGATGTAGATGAGATAACTCACAAACCAAGTCGATTAGATCACTTGCATGCAGCGTCTCTACCTTATGTAGCACAAACTACTTGGTCTGCAATTATTAGATGGGCAGGGCTTAGACCACAAGATTTAAAAGGAAAAAAGGTTTTCATACAAGGTGGTGCAGGGGGTGTAGGGTGTTTTTCCATACAGTTATTCAAAAGTATGGGTTGCGAGATAGCTACAACCTGTAGTGAAAAAAATATAGAACTTGTAAAATCTCTAGGTGCTGACCGTGTAATAGATTACAACAAATCAAATTTTGAGGAGGTATTGAGCGATTATGATATTGCTTATGATCTTCTGGGTGATCATGTATCAGATCATGCAGTAGAAAAATGCTGTTCTATCCTAAAGAAAACTACAGACTCACATTACATAACACTAACCCATCCATTTGTAAGAACTATAGATAACAAAGGCATTCTTCTAGGTACTCCTCATGCTTTGTATCTAAGACAATTACAGAAAAGAAAATTTAGTCCAATTAATATTCACTGGTCCATATACAGACCAAGCTTATCTGGTTTAGAGCAACTGACAGAATTAGTTCAGGATGGGACAATAAAGCCGATTATAGATTCAGTTTTTAAAATAGAGGATATAGGACAAGCTCACAGAAAAGCAGCAACTGGACACGTCAGCGGCAAAGTAATAATAGAACATAAAAGATGACAAATTTAAGTGTTAATGTAAATAAAATTGCATGGTTAAGAAATGCTAGAGGCGAAGGCAGGCCTGATATTATTGAATTATCAAAAATCTTAATTGATTGTGGAATTCAAGGGTTAACTGTTCATCCAAGACCTGACTTGAGACATATAACACCAGATGACGTTTATAATATTTCTTCACTCTGTATAGAATCAAATGTTGAATTTAATATTGAAGGAAATCCATATTCAGAGCCCACAGAGATATATCCTGGTTTTATAAATTTAGTCAAAGAAATTGAACCTGATCAATGCACATTAGTACCAGATTCTCCAGAGCAGATCACCTCTGATCATGGATGGCAGATTAAAGATAATGATCTTGAAAATATCAAAGAAATAGTCGATACACTTAAAACCACTAAAACTAGAATAAGTTTCTTTGTTGACCCAGATACATTTCACATAGATCAGATAAAGTTGACTGGAGCTGATAGGATTGAGCTTTATACGGGTCCATATGCTGTCAATCCAACTCTTGAGGTAGTTTCTCTATATGAAAAGGCATTTAATCATGCAAAGAGACTTGGATTAGGTGTTAATGCAGGTCACGACCTAGACTTAAATAATTTACAATTATTTCTATCAAAAGTACCTGCCGATGAAGTATCGATAGGACATGCTTTGATTTCAGATGCTCTTATCAATGGTCTAGAAGTGGTAACTAAGCAATTCCTAGATTTATGTAAATAATGTAAAATATAGAAATGACAATAATCGAAGAACTAGAGAATCAAGTTAAGGACAACCCAATACTCTTGTATATGAAAGGTTCACCAGAAGCTCCTCAATGTGGGTTTTCATCAAAAGCCTCACAGATATTAATTGCATGTGGAAAACCTTTTTCATTTGTGGATATTCTTTCAAATCCGGAAATAAGAGCCAATTTACCGCAATTCTCAAACTGGCCAACATTTCCTCAACTATTTGTGAATGGAGAGTTAATTGGAGGCTGTGATATTATTTCTGAGTTGCATGAAGCAGGGGACCTTCAAACAATTATCGATTCTGCTGAACAACAGGACTAATTTCTTACTTATTACTTAACCTTTCTGTCATCTCTTTTATATGAGATGGTCTTGTACGACAGCACCCTGCCAATATCGTTGCACCTTCATCAATCCATTTAGAAACTTCGTCAGTATAAGTTTTCTCATCAATAACAGATGCAGAAGACCAATGGTCATTTTCAGCACTTATATTCGAAGAATCATTTTGAATTGCTTCTATCATTTCTGAGTTGGCAAATCCCCCTATAGGTTTATCGGTGAGTTTGTTTAATTCTTTTAATGATTCAGTGACAAGGTTAGCACCACAACAATTAATTAAATACGCATCGCAATCTAAATCAGGGACTGCTTCAAAGGCTTCAATTATTGTTTCCCCACTAGGTAGCTTATTTAGTCTATTGCCATGTAAAGTCCAACTTAACCATTTTTTAGCTTTAGAATTTTGTATAGAAGAGAGGGCAACTCTACCTTCTTCACTGTTTGCCATAGTTTCGCATAGCATAATATCTACTTGACCTTCTAAAATTTCAGCCAGTTCACCATATTGATCGGACATTTTTGAGGTATCTTGAATAAGGTCAGCCCGATAACTTGTCTCCAGAGGGGGCAAGGAGGCTGCAACCATTATATTTTTACCAGATTCTTTGATGGCTTCTTTAGCAAGAGAAATTGAGAGAAGTGTTAAGTCCTCAAGTTGATCTGACATACCTGCACGTTCTAAGATTGGTTGAGTCACTGCATAATTATTAACAGTAATATATTCAGCTCCTGCTTCAATATAATCCAAATGTATTTGTTTTATAACTTCTGGATTATCAATAAGAGCTAAAGCAGACCAGATTGACTCAACATGAGAAGGAACTTCGACTCCTCTAAATCTTAATTCAGAGCCCATTCCTCCGTCACCTATGATTAGATTATTCAAATAGTCCCCCTAAAATGCTAATTTTTGAATAATTTTATTAAATAGTCGAGTACTTTATTAGGCTCTTCCATCATCAGGGAATGTCCAGAGCCATGTATTTCCTCTACGAGAGGTTGATTGAAATTATCAATTAAATCTTGTGCTTTTATCCTCGGTGTTAAGAAATCATTGGAACCCAAAATTAATTGTACTTTAGCCTCGACTTTTTTTGCCTTATCAAGACCATCAGTAAATTCTGAACAGGCCTTCAAGTCCTTATAAATAATCCCTTTTTTACTTTTTTGCATCAATCTTTTAGTTGACTCTGTCATCCACATTCCAGGGGTTTTATTGCCACCTAATCGTGAAGAAAAGCTGTACCCCATAAATGTAAGTATATTTATGGCAATTTGAGGATTACTTTTTGCAGATTCCAATAGCGCTTCATTTACCTGCATTGGAAAAGCCGTTCCAATCATAGATATTGCTTTGACTCTTTCAGGTCGAGAAGATGCCATCTCTAATGCTATTAGAGAACCCATACTATGCCCAACTAAGGAACATCTTTGAATTTTATATTTATCTAGAAAATTATAAATATAGGTTGAAATCTTAGATATTGAGTCCAGTGGTTTATCTTTATTTTGCCCGTGACCAGGCAAATCTATTGCTAGTACATCTATTTTTTTTCTAGAAAAGTATCTCACTGGCAAGGTCCACACCGTATGATCCATACCAGTACCATGAATAAAAATAATAGGTTCACTATTATTAATTTTTTGTTGGATAGGATGATAATACATTTTATCGATTCGCTTGTTTTAAGGCTTCATCAAGATCTTCTTTTAAATCATTTATATCTTCGATACCTATTGAAAGTCTTACTGTAGATTCACTAATTCCAGCATTTTTTAACGCTAGAGTATCCATTCTATGGTGAGTCGTGCTAGCAGGATGGATCACTAATGATTTTGCATCACCTACGTTTGCTAAATGAGAGAAGATATTTAATGATTCAATAAATTTCTTACCAGATTCAAGCCCACCTTCAATTTCGAATGTAAAAACTGCTCCACAACCCCTTGGTAGAATTTCTTGAGCTAGTTTATTGTCGGGATGATTCTCTAATTCAGGATAAGAAACACTTTTAACATCTTTGTGTTCATTAAGGAATGAGACAATTTCACGAGTATTTGAGATATGTTTTTCCATTCTTAAACTAAGTGTCTCTAATCCTTGCAGAATTAAAAAGGCGGTGTGAGGACTCATACAAGCACCAAAGTCTCTTGCTCCCTCTTTTCTGGCTCTATTAATAAAGGCAGCAGGTCCAAACTCTTCTACAAATTTCATATTATGAAATCCGTTATAAGGTTCATTTAGTGTTTTAAATTTTTTATTTGAAGTCCATTCAAAATTACCACTATCCACCAGCAGCCCACCTATAACAACTCCATGTCCTGAGAGGAATTTAGTAGCTGAGTGAAAAATCAGGTCAGCTCCATAGTCGAAAGGTTTCATTAAATAGGGCGTGGTAAAAGTAGAGTCTACCAAAAGTGGTATTTTATTTTGATGTGCAATATTTGAAACCATTTCGATATTCATAACATCAAGACCAGGATTACCTAGAGTTTCACCAAATATCAAACCTGTATTTTTTTGTATAGCCGACTTTATATTTTTAGGTTTCCTAAAGTCCACAAAAGAAGAGGTAATTCCAAATCTTGGTAATGTATATTCAAGTAAATTATGACTTCCTCCATAGAGACTCTTAGAAGCTACTATGTGTGAACCTTTACCTAATATTGTTGTAATTGCTAAAAAGAGTGCAGCTTGTCCGCTAGCTGTTGAAATTGCACCTATACCACCTTCCAATGAGCTGATTCTCTCTTCCAGAACTGCATTAGTAGGGTTTGTTATCCTAGAATAGGTATGACCAGCTCTTTCATTATTAAAAATTCCTGCTGCTGTTTCTGAGTCTGGAAAGACAAAAGATGAGGTTTGATAGATTGGTGTCGCTCTTGAGCCAAAGTCTGAATCAGGTTTATTTCCTGCATGTAAAGATAATGTCTCTAGATTTAAATCTTTAGGTTTTTTCATAATTATTAAAAACTTTGATATAAGTTATGACATTAGAATTCATAGCAGCACATATAGCAATAAAGTGAACGAAATAAAGTTTACTAGGTACAATTGTAAGAAATTGAGAAGCACAAAATATGAGTAAAATCTTATTAATAAATTTTTTTCTTTCAAGCTGGATGATTGCAGCTATAGAGGTAGATAAACAATTAACCATTAGGGATGTTGAATATCTTGGTAAATATCAAACAGATAGCAATACTTTCATTTTCAGAGGAATACCTTATGCAGAACCTCCTATTAATAACCTGAGATGGAAGTCTCCAATACCTGTAAAGAAAAATTTGAAGATTGATGCAAGGCAATTTAAACCTGCATGCATGCAAGATAGAAACAATACGGATTGGTACCATAATGTAATAAAGGCTTTTGGAAGCGATCCATCTCTTTTTGATCACGTCAATTCAATATCAGAGGATTGTCTCTATCTGAATATATGGACTAAATCATTAGAAACTTCTGCTAGAAAACCTGTAATGGTATGGATCCATGGTGGTAATGATATCGCTGGTTGGAGTTATGAGCCTGACTATATTGGTCATAATTTGTCTAATAAAGATGTTGTAGTTGTATCAATTGGCTATAGGTTAAATATATTTGGTTTTTTTAAACATCCAAATATGAGCAAACAAACAGGTAATTTTGGACTAGAAGATCAAATCCTTTCTTTGCAATGGTTAAAGGAAAACATTGAATATTTTGGAGGCGATCCTAATAACATAACTATCTTTGGAGAATCCGCAGGAGGTGCTCATATTTCATACCATCTAGTTTCGCCTGCTTCTGAAGGGCTATTTGAAAAAGCTATCATACAAAGCGGTGGTTATAACCTTGTTAGCCCATATAGCTTATTAGACATTCAAGAAGCTTATAATTTCGCTAAAGAGGCCACAGATATTATTAGTCCAAACAATTTTGAAGCTTTAAGAAACATAGAGTCTAAGAGATTATTAGATGTATCTAAGGCAATGGGTTATCCATTTCATCCAATTATCGACGGGAATCTGATAGAAAAACAAATCTTAAATATTTACTCAAGCGAAAATCTAAACAAAGTTGATCTTATTATTGGAAGTAATAAAAATGAAGAATACCTTTATATAGACAAAGAAATGTCTCTTGAAGACTTGATCAAACAAATTACAGAAAGGCATCCTGATAAAGTAGATAAAATAATGTCTCTACTGGATTTGTCTGATATACCTTTAGCATCTGATAGAGTAGGGACAAACCAATTGACTGCTTGTCCTTCAATTTTTATTGCAAGACAAATGACTAAATCTGGCAACAAGGTTTATCAATATTTGTTTAGTAAACAAAGAGTTAACAGTGAAAATATTCTTTCTTATCACGGAGCTGAGATTCCATATGTTTTCAGTACTCATGATGCATATCTCCCTACAACAAATAATGACCTAAAGCTTACTGATAGCATGATGAATTATTGGACCCAATTTGCTAAAAAAGGAAATCCAAACTCCGATAATACTGATGTTTATTGGGACGAATTTGGTGATGATGAGAACTATATCATTCTCGATAATACAATTAAGACTGATCAGAAACTTGAAAAAGAGCTTTGTGACTTAATATTTACAAATTAGTTAAAATCTTGAAATTAATTTGCTATATTGAGAAGTGCAACTGGGGAGAATTATGCGCAAATATATACCAGCCTTTGAATTAAAAGATTCAGTTCTAAAAAAAGCTTTATCTTTTGGGAGTATAGCTACTTTAGGAACTATGCATTCCGGTGATTTACTTACTGATGAAACAGAAGAACTTAACGATGTAGAAGAAATTATCGTTACTGCTAGTAAGAGAGAATCTAAAATAGAGGACCTCCCAATGAGCGTACAAGCCATAGCTGGGTCAAGATTAGAGAGTGCTAATGTTAATGACTTTATGGATTATGCTGAGCTAATTCCTTCTCTTTCTTACATCCAGTATGGACCTGGGAGATCCGCTTTTTATATCAGAGGCACCTCAGATGGAAACTTTGGGAATCTGGCAGGTCCCAATACAACTGTTGCAATGTACATAGACGAATCTCCTATTAATACAGTTGGCTTAAATCCTGATTTACATATCTATGATATGGAAAGAATTGAGGTACTTAATGGACCTCAGGGGACCTTATACGGATCTAGTGCTCAAGGAGGAACTGTCAGACTCATAACTAAAAAACCTCAATTAGATGAATTTGATCTGGGTGCAGAATTAGACGTATCTTCTGGATCAGATGCCGATAATTCTGAGAGTCTAGAGGCTTATATAAATTTACCTATATCAGATAATGTTGCAGCAAGAGTCTCTGCCTATAATGTAACAGAAGGTGGCTTTATAGACCTTGTAGGCGGTACTAGAACTTTTTCAGGTAGCGGTTACGAAGTTCCACTATTAAGTGAAGATGATCACAATGAAAGTGAGGTTGAAGGTTTTAGAGCTTCAGTGAGAGCATGGATTAATGAAAATTTAATGGCGACGCTTACTCATATAAGTCAAGAATCTTATACCTCTGGAAGTTGGGATCACCAACCAGATACCTTAGGAGATCTCAAGACCAGTCGAATTAAAGATGAATTTACAGATGATGAATGGGATCAAACTAGTCTTACTCTAGAGGGTAATATTGGGGAATCTTCTTTTACCTATGCTGGTACTTTCTTTGATAGAGATGTTCGTTATCTTTGGGATTACAACGATTATGTGGAGTACTATAGTCTCGATGCAGTAGGTGTAAATGGTTTCGGTTATGCTAGCTATTACACTTGTGATTACTATTCCTATTATTATTACGGTACATACGATTGTAATAATCCAACAATGTGGGCAGATTACTCTCTCAGTATGGAAAGAGATACTCATGAATTAAGATTTTCTGGCGGTGAGGAAGGAGATAAAGTCCAATGGTTAATTGGCGTATTTTATGACAAATTGGAAAACCCTTATCAATACACTTATAAATGGCCTGGTTTACAAGACGAATGGTCAAATGGTTCTTTTGGAGGCACAGGCATAGCTGGAAGAGAAGGAATCTGGTGGGATGCAGATAATCTTAGGAAAGATGAGACTAAAGCAGTTTATGGCGAAGCTATTATTTCTCTAAATGAAAATACTGATCTAACCGTTGGCTTAAGAGCGTTTGACTCAAAATTAACTTTTGATGCAAAGGATGGTTATTTTGGTGGGTACGGAATAGATTATTATGGACATGAAGCCAATAGAACGGAAAAAGATTCTGGCATTTCTCCAAAATTAGCTATATCTAGAACATTAGAAAACGATGCTCTTTTATATTTTAATTTTTCTCAAGGTTATAGGCCCGCGGGAACAAATAGAACTAACAAAAATAGTGACTCAGCACCTTTATATTACGACTCTGATGAACTAAATAATTACGAGGTCGGTTATAAATATTCGAATTCTGATGGTACTCAGAGATTTAATATTGCAGGATATATGATGGATTGGAAGGATATGCAAACTGCTGTATATGACCGTGATTTAGCAACTATACAATTTAATACAAACATTGGTGATGCAAGGATCACTGGTGTCGAGCTAGATTGGACAATCATTACAGATAATGGATTCTTCATAGTTTTAGGAGCATCTCTTATTGATCCAAAGCTTGAAGAAGACTTTGTGCTTAACGGTGTAGTTCAAGCAACTTCAGGTACTCAATTAGCAAATGTTGCTAAGCAGAAAGCTTCGATTGCGATTAATAAAGAATTTAGTTTTGCTGGAAGAAATGCGTATTGGGATTTAAATTTATCCCGTACAGGAAAAAGAGAGTCTTCTATAACAAACCCTGTAAATCAACCTGCATATACTTTAGGAAGTTTTTCTTCGACTCTAGAAGGGGAGAATTGGGATGGCACTTTGTATGTAGACAATATTTCTGATGAAAGAGCAGTTATATGGGAATATCAAGGCTTTAGACCAGAAACGAAATTTACTAATAGACCAAGAGAAATTGGTATTAGACTTAAATATAAACTGTAAAGATTATTTTTTTATTAGCTCCATTATTATTGATACTGCCATTAAGGGGTAAATAAATAGTAACGGCAATGATGTAATTAGTATTAAGTCTAAAGCCACACTGTGATCTGAATATAAGACAAGTACGGCAGGCAAGATACCTAAAACAACAGCCCAAGCCAATCTTAAATTTTTATGAGGCTCTTTTATTTTTCCTTTTATATTCAGAACATGAGACGAGATTACATAAGACATCGAATCATACGAAGTAGTTATAAATACAATAGTAATAATGCAAAAGATACAAAGCATTATTGAACTAGCGGGCAAGGAGTTAATTACAGATATTGCTGTCTCCGCATGACCTATATCTTTCATGTTTTGCACTACATTGATTTCATTATTGAGTTCACCATTCATTGAATAGCCTCCCAACACAAGATAAAAAAGCCAAGTTCCAAGTGTGCCAAAAAACAACATACCAATAATTACTTGCCTCAGCGATCTACCTTTAGAGATTCTTGCTATAAATAACCCTACTAAAGGTCCAAATGCTACCCACCAAGCCCAATAAAATATTGTCCATTCTTTTGCAAAATCTGATGGTTCGCTAATACCAAGCGTGCTCATGCTCCAAAAGTAGCTAAATGAATATTGAATGCCCGTTACTGATAACTTGAGTAATTCTTTAAAGTCTGTGGAAACTACTATCAAACACAGAAAAATTAAAGCCAATACAAGATTAAAGTTACTGAGGATCTTTATTCCATTCTCTAATCCTTTATAAACACTATAACCATATAAGGCCACGCATAAAAGTATAACTCCAATATTTATATGTAAACCATTGTTTATATTGAATAAATCCGTAAAACCACTTGACAACATTGGTATATAAGACCCAATAGTTCCGCCGGCTGCTCCAACTGTAGCTAGGATAAAAATAAGATCTATAAATCTACCAAAATAAGAGGATTCAATATCAGATATTCCTAGACCCTTTAAGCTAGAGCTTAATCGTAGTGAATTAAGGTTATATTTATAAAATGCTATTGATAGTGCGATAGCAGGAATACCGTATATTGACCATGCACTTAACCCCCAATGAAATAATCCATATGCAGTTGCAAGAGAATAAGCTTCTGATGAATATGCCTCAATACTAAATTGTGGTATTCCGACGTAATACGCCCATTCTACACCTGACCAGTAAATGATTCCTCCACCTATTCCGGAACAAAATAGCATTCCTATCCAGCTGAAATATGAGAACTCAGGAGAAGTATCTTTCCCACCTAGAATATATTTTCCATAGTTGGAAGTAGCAAGAATTATTAGAAAAAGAAAACTCACGATTGCTAGAATGAGATAAGAAGACCCAAAGTAAGAAACAACTAATGAATAAATGTTATCTATTATCGTTTTAGCTAGATTTGCATCCCATAAAATGAAAGAAGCAATTGCGATAACCGAGATAAAACTAATGAATAGCGAAATGGCATCGATACCATATGACTTTATTGCTTTATGAATGACTTCCATAGGGTGAAGCATAACTCCGTCTAAGATAGAATGAAACTATGTCTAATAAATCTGATACAGAAGTAAGTATCAAAGAAGCATATGAAAATGCTGCTTCTTTACTTGAATCTGGTGAAATAGATTTAGCGGAATACCAACTATCTGAAATTCTAAAAAAATTTCCCGATGAGCCTAATGCTCTTCGATTAAGCGGGCTATCTAGTATTCAAAAAGGGAAGCCAGAAATTGCTCTTATCCCATTAAAAAAAGCTTTGAAAGTAGCGCCAGATTTTTATCAGGTATATGAAAATCTGTCACAAGCCTGGGTTTTATTGGGAAATCTTGAAGAGGCGGAGATTTGCTTAAAAAAATATTTAGAAAATAATCAGTCGAGTTTTTCAGCCTGGAAAGCGCTAGGAGATATTCTAATTGATCAGGGAAAAGAAGAAGAATCCGAAAAGGCATATAAAAATGCCATATCTACAGATCCTAAATATCTAAAACTTCAGGAAGCAATGGGATTGATACAAAAAGGAAATCTAGGAGAGGCAGAAAAAATATATAGAGAAATATTAGCTGAGGATCCTGAAAATGTAGACGCAATAAGACTCTTAGCACTGCTAGCTTCAAGAGCTGGATCTAATGACCATGCAATCAGAATGTTAGAAAGTTGTGTAAAAATTGCCCCAGATTACGCGTTGGCATGGGAAAACCTTGCAAAACTTTACAGGCAAAAGGATGATCAAGAAAGCCTCATTAAAGCATCTAAATGTTTTTTAAAAGCTACTGAATTAAGACCTGATTGGGCAGAAGGATGGGCAGGGTTAGGAACTATGCAGACAAGAAGTTCACAACATTATGATGGCATTGAATCGTATCAAAAATCTTTATCTCTAAAAGTGAACCAGCCAAGAGTACATTTGAGTTTAGGGCATGTTTATAAAACAACAGGTTCACAAGATAAATCTATAAGCGCTTATAAAGATGCAATTAAGTTTGATGAAAAATTTGGAGAAGCCTATTGGAGCCTGGCAAATTTAAAAACATACAGATTCGATGAAAAAGAATTGAATGATATGGAATTGCAAATAGATAATCAGGATCTACCAGAAAGAGAAAAAATACATTTTTTATTTTCTTTAGGTAAAGCTTATGAAGATATTGGTGATTACGAAAAATCTTATAAATACTATAATCTAGGTAATCATTTAAACAGAGGAAGGACTTCTTATGACCCAAAAGCAATAGAAGCTTTAACCGATCGGTTGATATCTTTCTTTAATCTAGATTTATTAAATCATTTTGAAGATTCTGGTTATCATACCAATGAGCCTATTTTTATCGTCGGCCTTCCTAGATCAGGGTCAACTCTTGTCGAACAAATTCTCGCATCTCATTCTTTAGTAGAAGGAACTATGGAACTTCCAAATATTATGAATATCGCAAGAAAATTAGGAAATTCGTCAAAAGAGAATACCGCATATCCAGAGATACTAAACAGTCTTAATAGAACAGATCTGATTAATCTGGGTAAAACATTCATAGAGGAAACTAAATTTATAAGAACTGATCTGCCAATTTTTATAGACAAGATGCCAAATAATTTCAGCCATATTGGCTTAATAAAATTGATATTACCTAAAGCTAAGATTATAGATGCAAGAAGAAATCCAATGGATACATGCTTTAGCTGTTACAAACAATTATTTGCGCGAGGGCAGGCCTTTACTTATGACCAAACTGAAATAGCTAGATATTACTTAAATTATATTAGGCTAATGGATCATTGGGACGAAGTCCTTCCAGGACATGTTTTTAGAGTTCAACATGAGCAATTATTAGAAGATCAAGAAAAGGTTACAAGAGATTTATTGAACTTTTGTGAGTTAGACTTTGAATATGCAACTCTAGAATTTTACAAGAATTCTCGGGCGGTAAAGACAGCTAGTTCTGAACAAGTTAGAGAGCCTATTAATACCAAGGGACTCCATCAATGGAAAAAATATGAAACTTATCTTGGTGATTTAAAATATCACCTTAAGGACATAATCTAAAGGTCTTTAGTGAAATTACAATTACTATGTATACAATACGCACCCTAATATGACTGATAAGAAAATTAATAAAATTGTTTTAGCATATTCAGGTGGATTAGATACTACTGTCATACTGCACTGGTTAAAAGATACCTATGATGCAGAGGTTATAGCCTTTACAGCTGACATCGGACAGGATCATGATCCTGAACAAGTTGAGGAAAGAGCAAGTGCTATTGGAGCCTCAAAGATACTAATAGAAGATTTGAAGGAAGAATTTACAAAGAATTATATTTTTCCTATGTTCAAGGCAAACACTTTGTACGAAGGTGAGTATCTTTTAGGAACATCAATTGCAAGGCCATTAATTAGCAAAAGGTTGATAGAAATTGCAGAAGAAGAGGGTGCAGACGCAATAGCTCATGGTGCAACTGGCAAAGGAAATGATCAGATCAGATTTGAAATTGGATCTTACTCATTAAATCCTGATATTCAAGTCATAGCTCCCTGGAGAACCTGGGAATATTCTTCAAGAGCTGACTTGGTTGATTATTGCAAAAAACATCAGATTGAAATTGATGCAAGTCCTGATGATCCTTTATATTCAACTGATGAGAATTTACTCCACACGTCTTATGAAGGAGAGATATTAGAAGATCCATCAGTAAAAGCACCAGAGGAAATTTGGCAAAGAACGTCTTCATTAAAAGATGCTCCAGATGAGGAAGAGATAATCTCTATTGAGTTTAAATCTGGTGAGCCTATATCAATCAATAATGTTAATAATTCTTCTTCTGAAATACTGTCAAAATTAAATCAATTAGCTGGTAAACATGGTATTGGCAGACTAGATCTTGTTGAAAATAGATATACGGGCATGAAATCAAGAGGATGTTATGAAACTCCAGGAGGAACTATTCTTCTGAGAGCTCATCGTGCAATAGAATCAATAACACTAGACGCTGAAGCTGGACACTTAAAGGATGGATTAATGCCAAAGTACGCCCAACTTATCTATGATGGTTATTGGTGGAGTCCAGAAAGAGAAGCTCTTCAAGCCTTGATTGATAAGACTCAAGAATTCGTTTCAGGTAGTGTCAAAATGTCATTGTATAAAGGTAATATAACCATTTTAGGTAGATCTTCCGATCTCAGCCTTTATGATTCAAAAATTGTAACTTTCGAAGACGACGAAAATACTTACAATCAAGAAGATGCAACTGGGTTTATCAAGATTAATTCTCTACGATTGAAACAGGTAGCAAGAAGAAAGAAGAAAGAAGAAAGTTAATCTGTAACGCCTAGTTTCTTTTGTAACTTAGTATTAGAAGTTGTATAACCAAAAGGAACTCTTTCACCAGGATTCGATCTTCTGAAGGCTTCTTGGACTGCTAAGGTAGTTTCATGAAATCCGCAAAGAATAAGATCTAGCTTACCTGGATAATCATTTATATCTCCAACTGCAAAGATTCCTTTTGTTGTTGTTTCATATTTTTCCGTATCTACAGAAATTTTTTTATTGTTCATATCAATACCCCAATCAGCAATAGGGCCTAATTTTTTATTAAGACCAAATAAGAATAGAATTTCATCACATTTGATTTCTTCTATTTTCTTTGACTCAAAGTTTTTAACTAAAACACCCTCAATTTTTTCTGTACCAACTAGATCTTCTATCACATATGGAGTTTTCAAATCGACATTACCTGTTTCTACTAATTCTCTCATTTGAGCTTCAGTATTAGGTGCACCTCTGAACTCATCTCTTCGATGAATTAATTTTATAGATTTTGTTATATCGGCTAATTCAACTGTCCAGTCTAATGCACTATCGCCACCTCCAAAAATTACCAGATTTTTATCTTTAAATTTCTCTTTAGATTTAACAGAGTAGGAAACACCTTTTTCAAGAAATCGATCGGGATTATCAATATTTGGAGGCCTTCTGGGTTCAAAAGATCCTGCGCCTGCAGCTATAAAGACACTTTTAGCTTTAAATTTCTTTCCTTCAGATGTAGTTATTTTCCAAGAAGAGATATTCTCATCTTTGATTTCTTCTAAGCTCTCAACTCTTTCATTTAAAAATACATCATATTTAAAGGGTTCTATCTGTTTCAGTAATGCATCAACATGTTCTTGTGCTGTTTGATTGGGGACACCAGGTATATCATAGATTGGCTTTTCAGGATAAAGCTCACTACATTGACCACCGATTTTATCTAGATTGTCTATGAGAATGCATTCAAGTCCTAAGAGTCCTGCTTCGAAGACGGTGAAAAGACCAACTGGTCCTGCACCAATGATTAAAATATCTGTATCTTTAGTCATTACCTTACTTGCATGCCAGGTTTTGCACCTTCATCCGGTGACAAAATGAAAATTCCTATATCATCATCACCTGCAGCCAATATCATCCCTTCTGATGTACCAAATCTCATTTTTCTATGTTTCAGGTTGTTAACACAAACTACTAATTTATTGACCAAAATTTCCGCATCATAAGATTTTTTCATTCCAGCAAAAACTGTTTTATTGCCGTAATCACCTATATCAAGTTCTAATTTTAATAATTTATCAGCATCTTCTACTGGCTCTGCATGGATAATTCTGGCTATTCTTAAGTCCAATTTCATAAAGTCTTCGATATTAATTTCATCCATTTTAATTTCCCATTAATTTATCCAAATGATTGTCATCTATTCTTGTGACTATGGCTTCAAAATTGTCTATTTTACAATTCAAAAGAGTCTTATTTATTGAATTCCATTCTATGTTATCTTCTTTTAAGAATCTTAAACTCTTATTAACAAAACCAGGTATAACAGGTTGTAACATTATAGTAAGTATTCGAAACAAATTTAATGAGGTTGTGCAAATAGATTGAACCAGTTCCTCATTACCTTTATCTTTTATGAGAACCCATGGTTGTTTTGAATCTACATATTGATTGGCTTTATCGGCTAATAACATTATTTCTTTTTGTGCTTTACTAAATTCAAGTTTTTCATAGTGGTCCGCAATTTTTTGTGATGCATTTTTAAACTCTTCAATTAATTCAGGTGAATCCAATTTCTTTGAAAGACTATTATCAAAATTCTTATTGATAAACTTAGCAGACCTACTGGCAATATTTGCATATTTATTGACTAGATCAGAGTTACATTTTTGTTTGAATTCATCTAAATTTAGATCAATGTCATCGACGCCAGTACTTAGTTTGGATGCAAAGTAATATCTAAGATAGTCTGAATCTAGATTGTCGATATAGTTTTCTGCAGATATAAAGTTACCTCTCGATTTAGACATTTTTTCGCCATTTAGTGTAAGAAAGCCATGAACAAAAACACCATTTGGAGTCTTCAGATCTGCATTCGATAACATTGCAGGAAAAAATAACGTATGAAAGTACATTATATCTTTACCTATAAAATGGAAAACTTCCGATGCCGAATCCTTATTCCAGAAACTTTCGAAGTCTATTTCACAATCTTGCTTTATCAAGTAATTTAAATGACTAGCTAAATAGCCTATTGGTGCATCGAGCCAAACATAAAAGTATTTATCATCGTATCCTGGAATTTTGAAACCAAAGTAGGGCCCATCTCTGCTTATGTCCCAGTCTTTTAAATCAGCATCTAACCACTCATTGAGCTTATTTCTTACCGGTTCTTGTATTTTAGATGAGTCTAGCCATTCATTAATCTCATCTTTTAATAGACTAAGCTTAAAGAACAGATGTTCTGATTCCTTAATAATTGGCTTTGTACCTGTTAGAACAGATATAGGATCTTTTAAATCTATAGCATTATATGTAGCACTGCATTTCTCACAATTATCTCCATATTGATCTTCTGCTCCACAATTGGGACATGATCCTTTGACATATCTATCAGATAAAAACATGTTTCTTGAAGTATCAAACAATTGGTTTATAACTTTCTTCTCTATAAGACCCTTTGCATGCAAAGATTTATATATTCTTTCAGAAAGAATTTGGTTTTCGGTACTATGTGTTGAATGATAATTATCATGTGAAATATTAAAATCCTCAAAAGTACTCTTATGTTCTTCATAGATCATTTCAATTAGTTCTTCAGGACTCATAGAAAGCTCTTCTGCTTTTAACATTATAGGAGTTCCATGCGCGTCATCCGCGCATACGTAAATACATTCATTTCCATATAGTTTTTGAAATCTAACCCAAATATCAGTTTGTGTATGTTCTAATATATGACCAAGATGTAACGATGCATTTGCATAAGGTAAAGCGCTTGTTACTAAAATTGATCTTTTTTCAGAATCTTGTGCCATTGTAGGGTTAGAATATTAGATAAAAGCTAATTATAACCTACTTGCACGAGTTCTTTTTTAACAAAATATGGCACAATCAGATAACAAACTAAGGATTCCTGAAACTCTTAGAAAGGTTAAGAATATCGTAGGTATTTTTTCAGCTAAAGGAGGAGTTGGTAAATCGGCTATTTCTCTCCAGATCGCATTCGCTTTAAGAGACAAAGGATTTTCTGTAGGATTAGTTGATGCAGATATTTATGGTCCATCACAACCTATTATGCTTGGTTCATCTGCAGGTGAATTGAAGTTATCAAAAGCACAGGTTATCGAACCACTAATCAAAGAGGGTATTAAATTCATTTCGATGGGCTTAATTTCTGGTGAAAATATGCCCGTAATTTGGAGAGGTCCAATGGTAAGTGGAGCCGTTATGCAAATACTGTCTCAGACTGATTGGGGAGAATTAGATTATCTTATTGTAGATACTCCCCCTGGAACGGGCGATGTTCAATTAACCTTACTCCAAAGAATACCTTTAACTTCCACAATAGTTGTCACAACTCCGCAGGAAGTTTCAATTTCTGACTGTAAAAAAGGTATTGAAATGATTAAAAAATTAGATAAACCAATTACAGGGCTTATTGAGAATATGAGTTGGTTTAAGCCTGACGATCAAGACAAAAAATATTTTTTATTCGGAAAGGGTGGTGGTAAAAAACTTTCTGAAGAATATTCTATAGATTTATTGGCTCAACTCCCTTTGGTGGAAGTTCCTGAAGATTCCAAAATTCAAAATCATCCACTTTTAAAAATGGAATTTGTTAACATAGGAGATAAATTAGTTGACTCATTAAAAGCTCTTAAGGAAAAGAAATCGTCTGGAATACCGCAGATCAACATAATCAAATGAATATTATAAAGGTTTGTTTTATAGGAATTATATTAACTTTAAGCACTTCTGCTATGTCTGATATTGATCCACTAAAAAATGTTAATGAGAAAACCCATAATTTGAATCAAACATTAGATCTTCAATTTGCTTCTCCAATAGCTAGATTTTATAAAAGAGTAACCCCCGACTTTATCGAAATATCTATTACGAATTTCACTCGTAATATAGAAGATCTCAGCATAGCAATAAATAACATATTACAAGGTAAGCTTAATGATGGAATTTCTGATATGACAAGATTTACATTAAATTCAACTCTAGGAATTGGTGGATTTATAGATGTTGCAACTGGACTAGGCCTTAATAAAAATGACGAAGATTTTGGACAGACACTAGCAGTTTGGGGTGTATCTGATGGTCCTTATTTGGTTTTACCTGGATTAGGACCAAGCACAATGAGAGATACATTGGCTATGATTCCAGATGCATTTTTGACTCCTTTGTGGTTGATAGATCATGATCGTACAGCGTATTCTCTTACTGCAATTGATTTAGTAGATACTCGGGCGAGATATCTTGGTTTGGAAAGTGTTGTAATAGGGGATGAGTACCTTTTCTTTCGTGATGCTTATTTACAAAGTAGAGAATTTGAAATTCTTGATGGACAAGTCGATGATGACTTTGACGAATTTGATGATTTTAATTAATCACCCCTGACTTCTAGCTTTATATTTATGTAGTCACTGTGACTTATGTGAATTAAATCAGAAATTTTTCTTATGAGGTGCTCCTCGTATTTGTCAAGATTTCCATCGGCATAGGCGACTTTCCAAAGATTCTTCAAAAGACTTAATTTATCATCGTACTCAAATTCATCATTTACAATTCTGGTGTACCCATAAAGTGAAGTACTTTCAGCAACAGTATTTTCTGCATCTTTTATAATTTCATCGATATCAGCTTCTTCAATAGCATAAGTCTCCATCAGTGTTAGCTTCAAAGAAGTTTTTTCAGTTTCGTCGAATTCTTTGTCCGCGAAGGCAATTTCAACTAATAATGCTGCACAGGCATTATTGAGCTGCGATAAATCAGATTCTTTCTCAATTTCTTCTTTATTACCGAATTTGGTTATTAATTCTTTAATTTTGTTAATCATATAGTTATCTCTGATAGAAAATTCTTATAATTATCCACTGGATGTACTTCATTGCTTAAAGATACTAAGTACTTTCTTATACTTTTTGCACCATCAAAGCCTTTAAACAATCCCATTAAATGCTTTGTTATATGAGATATTTTAGTTCCTTTATCTATTTCAGATTTAATATACGGAAGTAGTCTATAGAGAATATCACTTCTTCGAATTGGATTCATAGCTTCGGAAAAGATCTCACTATCAACTTCGGTCAAAATAAATGGATTATCGTATGCTTCTCTACCCAACATAACACCATCCACATATTCTAAGTGTTTTAAAGATTCTCTTATTGTTTTGATTCCTCCATTAATTATGATATTTAGTTCAGGAAAAGTTTCCTTGAGTTTATAGACTCTTTCATAATTAAGAGGTGGTATTTCTCTATTATCCTTGGGACTCAATCCACTAAGCCATGCTTTTCTAGCATGAATTATAAAGGTCTCACATCCTGAAGAACTGACTTCTTTTATGAATTTATCTAGGTAGACGTTTTCGTCCATATTATCAACTCCTATCCTGCACTTCACAGTAATAGGTATATTTACCGACTTTTTCATAGCATCAATACATCTAGATACCAATTTTGGTTCTCTCATTAGTACAGCACCAAATCTTCCTTTTTGTACTTTGTTGCTAGGACATCCAACATTCAGATTTACTTCTCTAAAACCAAATTCCTCAGATATTATAGATGCCTCGGCTAAAGAGCTTGGATCAGATCCTCCTAACTGAATAGCTAAAGGATGTTCTTCAGTTTTAAACTCAAGTAATTTATTTACATCACCATTGAGAATAGCATTTGAATGCAACATTTCAGTGTATAACAAACTTCTCTTTGTTAATAATCTATGGAAGTATCTACAATGACGGTCTGTACGATCCATCATTGGAGCAACGCAAAATCTACGATCCATTAAGGATGGAGCGGAAGGGCATAATAGTCAAAGAATACATACATGATTACTGTACAAATTACCAACGTCAATAACATTACAGGTAAACCTTTTTTTGCCCATTTAAGTGGTGTAATCGCCAGATCTGGATTACCGGTTGTTTTCGCTAGCTTCTCTGAGACCGTGACAATGTAGACATTTGCTGTAGAGCCAATGTGTGTTCCATTACCACCCATTCCAACACCAATTGCAAGACACCAGCATAAAGCAGCGATATTTACTCCTACTGCCTCTAATGAAGCAATTATGGGAATCATAGCTGCGGTAAATGGAATGTTATCTATGGCAGCTGACATAACAGCTGCTACCCACATTAAAGCGATGCAAGTCAGCATAAAGTTTTCTTGTATAACTTCTCCACTCACAGGATCAACGATGAAAGGAACAATATATTGACCTAAATATTCAAGAAATTTACTTCCCTCAACACCTCCAACAAGCATGAATAGTGCAACAAAAAACATCAGCAGAGGGATTTCATGCGTCATATTTTTCATAACGTCTTCAAATTCAATTTCTTTAGCAAGTATGGTTAAAAGAATCAAACCTGTTCCAGCCACCATCCATGGCTCCCAATGGATAGTGTTATGAATAATAAATAGAATAACCATTAATCCAAGAATTGAGAGAGATTTATTCCAAAGACTCTTATCTTTATAAGGAATGGTTTCTTCAAATTTCCCTTCAGGTACTATTGCTAATTCCTCTTTAAATAGGAATTTCATAAAGTACAAAGTTGCTAACCAGGCAACTAAGACAATAGGGAACATCTTATAAGCGAAGGGCATAAATGCTATGTCGAATGCAGAACCGATCATCAAATTTGGTGGATCTCCAACAAGTGTAGCTACACCTCCTGTATCTGAGAGTAAAGCTGCTGCCATCAAATACGGAATAGCACTAACTCTCATTTTTTGACATATCAATACTATCAGAGGTCCAAATATTACGACTGTTGTAACGTTATCCAACAACAGAGATATAACAGTTACTGCAGTTCCAAGTAGCGCAAGGAGCAAATACTGTCTACCTTTTGCTATTTTTCCAATATTCCCAGCGAGAACTTCAAATCCTCCTGTATTAATCATAATAGACACAACAGCCATCATCGCACCTAAAAGAAATACTACATTCCAATCTACTGCTTCAAATGCTGCTTCAGGTGAGTAAAACCCATAGGATTGACCGACAACAAGCATTACTGCTGCACCTGCCATAGCGACTTTAACTCTATGAAATCCATGGAGTGTTTCTGTAAAGATGAGAATAAAACTTGCAGCTAGAATTATTCCAGATACTAGCATTCCTTGATCCATCACTATTGTGTGCATATTTTCCCTCTTTTAATTTATTTATGTATTTTAAACTATTCTTTAATAGCTTAAACTTAAAAAATGATTCCCGTAGATAATAATTTAGTATTTACACCAGAAAATATCAATACTTCTTCTGAATCGGGCGTATCAATAATCTTGAGAAATCAAGAGTTCTTAACATCCAAAGCATCTGAAGTTTTGTTATTTGAGGATGATGATCTGCGTTGGTCTGAAATGACATTTAGCAATAAACATTTCTTGGGCTATCTTGATAATAAGCCTTGTTTCGTCTCTTGTTTAGAGGATTCTTCACCTATATCTGATGGAATGATATTAAGTCCTCTAAGAAGTCTTCTCGGAAGAATTCCAGACTCAATATTTAATATTTTCTCTAGATCTCTTCAAATTGATAATTGGTATGTTTCCAATCAGTTTTGTGGAGGATGCGGTAAGGGTATAAAACCTCATGAAACTGAGCGGGCTATGGTGTGTGAATGCAAGAATAAGCTTATATATCCAACCATTTCACCATGTATCATTGTCCTAGTGACAAATGGTGAGGAACTATTATTAGCTCATAATAAAAATTTTCCTGGCGAGTTTTATAGTACTTTAGCAGGCTTTATTGAACCTGGTGAATCCGCTGAATCAGCGATTGAAAGGGAAGTATTTGAGGAGGTGAGTGTCAGAATTAAAAATATTACTTATTATGGAAGTCAATCTTGGCCTTTTCCAAGTCAACTTATGCTTGGATATCATGCCGAATATGATAATGGGCTTATTAGTCCAGATGGTGTAGAAATAGATAAAGCAGATTGGTTTAACTACAAAGAATTACCTCAAGTGCCAACAGGAAATATCTCTATTTCAGGAAAGTTAATTGAAAGTTATATTGAAAAATTAAACGGTTAAGATTTATTTCTAGGATCGTTTGAAGCTCTTCCCCAATCTTTAGCACTTTTAACTCTTTCTTTAATTTCAGTTTCTTTAACTATATCTGGTTTAGACTTGTTAGAAGCTCCTGTAATAGGTTTATCCTTTTTTAAAGAATCAACTTCAGCAGGTTTTTTTATCCTTTTATTCTCTACCTTATCACTTCTCTTTGCATCTGCCTTAGATGGTTTTGGTTTGTCATTAGCTTGAATGTTGTCTATATCTTTATCAGTAATATTGTTCTTAACCTTATCAACTTTAGGTTTCTTCGATTCTTTACTCACTGATCTACTTTGAATTTTATCCGCGTCTTGTTTATTTTGTTTGTCAGCAACTTTCTTTCTAGTTTGTGATGTTGGTTTAGAATCTTTAGATTCAAAATCTTTTTTATTTTCTTTAGATTTTTCTCTATTAGAATTTTTATTTTGAGGTTTTTTGATGTCTTTATTTTCAAGATTTGGTTTAGATTTTCTTTTATTTTGATTTTTGTTATCAAAGTCTTTTTTATCTGGACGAGTGTTATTGGATCGAGAATTATTTCTATTTTGTTGTTTTCTATTTCTGTTATCTGGTCGCCTCTTATTCTTTTGATTTCTCTTATTTGATTTTGAGTTTGGCTTTTTATCAACTTTTGTCTCAAATAAATTCAATAATTTTTTGAACAAACTTTCGCCTTTTTTCTTGGGTTTTTTTGGTGGAGTAAGATTTACTGCAGGTTTTTCAAATTTAGGCTTTTTATAAGTTTCTTTATTTGCACCATTAACTTCAATTTCGCTTTGAATATCATAACTTGCATTATCTTTAGTTTTCTTACCATCGGTTTTGAGTCTAGTAACTTCAAATCTATTATCAGAACGGGTAGGATCAGAGACAACTATTACTCTAACACTAGTTCTTTCTTCAATTTCATTCACTCTGGCTCTTCTTTCATTTAGTAAAAATGTAGACATATCAGATGAAACCACAGCTCTGACTTCTCCACTTTTCTTTTTACTTGCTTCTTCTTCGATAAGTCTAAGAACTGCTGTAGATAAACTAGCAACGTCCTGGGTCCATCTCTCTTGCAGAGAAGGCCTTAGCCTTTGTCGGGACATTTCCATTAAGCCAAATCTAGATATCCTACCGACTTGAACTTTTGCTCTATCTATTGAAAGGGCCGACCATAATTTGTCTTCAACTGCACGTTTATTTTTCAAAGAAAGCATATCAATAAAGTCGATTACTACAAGACCTCCGATATCCCTAAGTCTTAATTGTTTGCCTATCTCAACAGCAGATTCTATATTTGTATTCAATGCTGTCTCTTCTATATCACTGCCACCGGTAGCTTTTGCTGAGTTAACGTCAATAGCAACTAAGGCTTCTGTTTGGTCTATTACTATAGATCCTCCGCTTGGAAGTGAAACTTCCCTTTGATAGGCGGTTTCTATCTGACTTTCAATCTGATATCTAGTAAATAAAGGGATTGCCTCATCATATTTTTTAATTTTTTCTTCGAAGTCTGGCATTAATTTAGAAGTAAAATCATAAGCTTTTTCAAATGCTTCATCAGTATCAATAAATACTTCTGTAATATCATCTCGCAAAAAATCTCTTAATGAACGTGATATAAGGTCATTTTCACGAAAAATTAGGAACGGAGCTTTTCTTTGCTGATTAGCTTCTGTAATTGCATCCCATAGATTTACTAAATAGTCTAAATCCCATCTTAGTTCTTCCAAAGAAACGCCATCTGCTGCAGTTCTTACTATCAAGCCCATATCCTTTGGTATATTAAGTTTTTTAAGCTTATCCCTCACTTCATCTCTAGCCTTTCCTTCAATGCTTTTTGAAATACCGCCTGCTTCAGGGCTATTTGGCATCAAAACTAAATAATGACCGGGTAGAGATATAAACGTACTTATTGCCGCTCCTTTCGTGCCCCTTTCTTCTTTTTCAACTTGGATGATAATTTCATCTCCTTGAGTCAAAATTTCATTAATAGAAGCTTTTTGATTTTTGTCTTTGTAAAATCCTGGATGAAGATCTTTTATGGGTAAAAACCCGTGTTTTTCTGAGCCAAAATCTACAAATGCCGCTCCCAAACTTTGTTCAACACGTGATACACGTGCCTTATAGATATTTGATTTTTTTCTCTCTTGACCTACTTGTTCTATGTCAAAATCATATATGCTTTGACCATCAACAAGTGCTACTCGCAACTCTTCAGGCTGAGTTGCATTAATAAGCATTCTTTTCATTTTTTACCCTATGTAGGGAAGCAGAAAGCAAAAGCCAAATATAATGGTTGTTTTGGTAGGCGAATTACTTAATTTGCCACGCCTACGTAGCGATTGTTCTTGTGAGCCTTTTAGCTAATCTGCTTCTTAAATTAAACTCTAATTCTTTATGCGCCTTACAATTAACTCATTAAAATGCGCAATCTGGTGAGTATAATAGCTTATAAAGAGTCTATTACAAAGCTCAGTTAATTATGGAAGAAATTTTTCATCAAGTATCATCATATAAAGTAACTGCTGATTTCGAAGGGGTCAGGCTTGATAATTGTTTAATTTCAAGGCTTAAAGGGCTTCCAAGAACAAAAATCTACTCCATTATCAGAAAAGGTGAAGTAAGGGTAAATAAATCGAGAGCTAAACCAAGTCAAAAGCTTAAAATAGGAGATTTAATTAGAATTCCACCCTATAAACAGCCTATTAAGTTACCGGGCATTGCATTAAAGAAAGAAAAGGACAAAATTTTTGAATCTATTATAAAAGAAGAGAAGGAGTTTTTAATATTAGACAAGCCTGAGGGAATAGCGTGTCATGGAGGTAGTGGAATTTCTTCTGGAGTTATTGAAGTAATAAGGACGATAGACAATAAATACAAAGATGCTCATCTAGTTCACAGAATTGATAGAGATACTTCTGGTTGTCTTGTAATTGCATTAAAAAAATCTTTTCTGAGAAAATTACATCAAGAGATTAGAAATAAAGATGTAGATAAAATCTATGATCTCATCGTGTTTGGAGAGTGGCCAAAAAATTTAAATAGTATTGAAGCTCCTCTATCCAAGCAAAGAATAGGTTCAGGAGAGAAAGAAGCCGTTGTTCAGTCAGATGGAAAACCATCAATAACCGAATTTAAAGTTATCAAAACAACGCAGAAATTTACACAGTTAAAGGCAAAAATCTTAACGGGTAGAATGCATCAGATAAGAGCTCATACTAAATTCCAGGGGTATCCAGTTGTGGGAGACAGGAAATATGGTGATGAAAATCTTAATAAAAGTGAGAGAAAAAATGGATTAAATAGAATGTTACTTCATGCCTTTTCAATTAATTTTAAAAAACTTGGTATTGAATGTACTGCAGAAACACCAAAACTATTTTCTGAGATAATGTCATGAAAATATTAAATTTAAATGAAGGCTCATTTCCTATAGAAATGGATTTAAACTTAAATTCCATAGATGTACCTGATGTTGGAACTTTAAAGGATACTCTCGATACAAAGCTAAAAATATCGAAATTATCTTTAAACCTACTTAAATGTGATGGTTATATCAGCGCTAAGTTTATCGATACCTGTCAAAACTGCCTTAAAGACACTGAGGTTCTCATTGAAGGATCCGTTGATGTAACAATAAAAGACATAAAAGAACTTCATGCAGATTCCTCAGAACAAGATCAAACTCATTATCAGGATCTAGAGTACTTCAATATCGATAATCTCATAGAAGAAGAATTAGCTTTGATTTATCCAGATATCGTTAAATGTGATAGAAAGTGTCTGAAAAAAGAAGATATATTGATTGAAGAAAAGAACTTACCATTTAAAAAAATTAGAGACTTGATCGATTAGTTAATTTAAAATCCGCGCCGGAGCATATTATGGCAGTACAAAAAAGTAAAAAGTCTAAATCAAAAAAGCTACAAAAGAGAGCTCATCAATCTCTTTCTAATCCAACTTTGTCCAATGATCCAGTTACCGGTGAAAGACATCTAAGACATCAAATGACAGCTGATGGATTCTACAGAGGAAAAAAAGTTGTCGAAATTAAACAGAAAGAAGAAGAAATAGAGGAGTAGTACCTTGTCACGAAAACTTGGTTTTGTTTTCCCAGGACAAGGTTCTCAGTCTATTGGTATGCTTTCAGAGCACTTCGCTGCCTCAAAAATTTTTAATAATATTTTTGATATAGCTAAAGAAGTTCTTGGAGTTGATTTCAAAAAACTAATTTTTGAAGGAACTACAGAGGACTTATCAGCAACAGAAGTTACTCAGCCTCTTTTGTTAACTGCTAATCATGCCATCTGGAAAACTTCCAATATAAGCCCATCAGAAGTCGAGCTTATGGCTGGACATTCTCTCGGAGAATATTCTGCATATGTAGCAGCTGAATCTTTGGATTTTGAAGAAGCTTTAAATTTAGTTTCTTTAAGAGCTAAATTCATGCAAGAAGCCGTCAAAGAAGGAGAGGGTGGAATAGCAGCAATCATAGGTTTGAATTATTCGGAGCTTTTGACTATTTGCAACGAAATTAGCGAAGGTGGAGATTTAGTCAGCATGGCTAATATTAACTCTGATAGTCAAATTGTTATATCGGGTACAAAAATTGCTATAGATAAAGCTATAGAGGTTTGTAAAAATAAAGGTGCCAAAAGGGCTATACCTCTAGCAATGAGTGTGCCATCTCATTGTAAATTGATGACTCCGGCTTCTATCAAATTTTCTGAAGAACTAGATAAAATACATTTAGAAGCTCCAAAAACACAAATACTGCAAAATTTTTCTGTATCTCACTCTAACAACATAAACGATATAAAAGAGAATTTGGTATCGCAGCTATATAGTCCTGTTCGTTGGTCAGAAACAATGGATTTTTTTGAAAAAATGCAAATTACAAATCTTTATGAATGTGGACCAGCAAAAGTTCTAACGGGCCTAGTCAAAAAAAGATTTAGAGATATTGAGATATCCTCTCTAAGTGATTACGATACTTTAAACAACTTAAAAGATAGCTAGTATGAAAACTGCATTAGTAACCGGAGCCAGCAGAGGCATAGGCAAAGCTATAGCTGAAAAACTTCAAGCAGATAAATTCAGAGTACTTGGAACAGCAACGAGCGATTCTGGAGTCGATGCACTAAACAGTAAAGGTATAGAAGGCCATCTACTAGATCTTAATTCAAAAGACTCAATTGAAAGCTTTTGGAGTAAATTAGAAAGTGATAACAAAACTATATCTGTGTTGGTGAACAATGCAGGAATTACAAGGGATAACATTATTCTTAGAATGTCTGACGAAGAATGGTCAGATATTATGAATGTCCATCTTTACGGAACGTTCCAATTGAGCAAAAGAGCATTGAAAATGATGCTTAAAAATAAATGGGGTCGAATAATCAACATATCGTCTGCTTCGGCTTCGATAGGTAATAGAGGTCAATCAAATTATGCAGCTGCTAAAGCGGGTGTAGAAGCATTTACTAAATCTCTTGCTAAGGAGGTTGGCAAAAGAGACATAACTATAAATGCTGTTGCTCCAGGATTCATTTCAACTGATATGACTGAAAATAATAAAGGAGTAAATACAGACTATTTAGAAAAAGAAATTCCACTTGGAAGATTTGGTAAACCTGAAGAAGTTGCCTCTTTAATAAGTTTTATGTGTTCTGAAGGGGCCTCTTATATAACTGGACAAACCATACATATTAATGGTGGTCTTTTCATGTAGGTATTTGACATTTTATATTTTAATAAAACTTAACAGAAGAATATTTTTTTAAAATTAGTATAATGCGCATTTTCTAGAACCCACATCCGTGTTTTAGTTAGGAGAGATAATATGAGTGTTGAAGATAGAGTTCAAAAGATTGTTTGCGAACAGCTTGGCGTGTCTGCAGAAGAAGTGAAATTAGAAGCTTCTTTTATAGATGATCTAGGGGCAGATTCACTTGATACTGTAGAATTGGTTATGGCTTTTGAAGAGGAATTTGAACTAGAAATTCCTGATGAAGAAGCAGAAGGAATTCAAACAGTAAAAAATGCTGTTGACTATATAAATAGTAATTCGTAAGTTCTAGCCTTAAGGCTTCTATGGCACGTAAAAGAGTAGTAGTCACTGGTCTTGGTATGCTGTCGCCCGTTGGTAGCAACGTTATTTCTTCATGGAACAATATAATTGAAGGTTCCAGTGGCGTTAAAGAAATAGATAAATTTGATATATCAAACTTTGAGACTAAATTTGCTGCAACTGTAGATGTCAATCCGGAAGACTATCTAGACAAAAAAGAAACAAGAAGAACAGATCCTTTTATTCAGTTCGGATTAATTGCATCAAAAGAATGTTTAGATGATTCAAAAATAGATTTTGAAAATATAGATCTCGATAGATTTGGTGTTTCTATAGGTTCAGGTATTGGCGGGCTTGGCACTATTGAAGATAATAAAACAATACTTTCTGAGAGGGGTCCAAAAAAGATTTCTCCTTTTTTCGTGCCAGGAGCTATCTCTAATATGGTATCAGGTTATGTTTCTTTAAAATTTGGTTTAAGAGGTCCAAATATATCTATTGCAAGTGCTTGCTCTAGTGCAAGTCATTCAATCGGTTATTCGTTTCGTAGCATTGTTCATGGAGATGCAGATCTCATGCTTACAGGTGGCTCTGAAATGGCAACCACACCCCTTGGAATAGCGGGTTTCAATGCAGCCAAAGCTTTATCTACAAATAATGAAAATCCAACAGAAGCTAGTCGTCCATGGGATCGAGATAGAGACGGTTTTGTTTTGGGAGAAGGAGCAGGTTGTTTGCTTCTTGAAGAATATGAACATGCTATTACAAGAGGAGCAAAAATCTATGCTGAGATTATTGGATTTGGAATGAGTGCAGATGCTCATCACATTACCTCACCACCAAATGAAGGAGAAGGAGCTGCACTATCAATGCAAAACGCAATTTCTGATGCCGGCATTAAAGTTTCAGCGATTGACTACGTAAATGCTCATGGAACATCCACTCCTGCTGGAGATATCGCAGAAACTAAAGCAATTAAGTCAATTTTTAAGAATGAAATTGATGACCTGATTGTAAGTTCAACTAAATCTATGACAGGACATCTTTTAGGAGCGGCTGGAGCGATTGAAGCTATTTTCTCAATATTAAGTATTCAAGATAATATCTGTCCACCCACTATAAATTTAGACAACCCTGATCCAGAATGCGATCTTAATTATTCTGCACATATAGCAACAAAAAAAATAATAACTCATTCTCTTTCAAATTCATTTGGATTTGGAGGAACAAATGCTACTCTAATTTTTAAAGAATTAGACTAAGTGAAAAATTTCAAACTTATCTCAATATCATTAATATTTTTTGTAGTATTCTCTTTAACATTAATTCACTTCAAAATTCTTAAAGAGTCATCTCTAATAGTTGATATCCCGGAAGGATCAAGCATTTCTTCCATATCAGAAATATTATTTGAAGAAGGTTTAATTCTTAACCCAATTCTTTTTAAAATTTACACGAGATTAACCGTATCAGATAACAAATTACAAGCAGGAGAATACTTCATTGATTCATCTCAATCTATATACACTTTGAATAAAAAACTCCTAGAAGGAGATTTTTACTATAGAAAATTGACACTTTTACCAGGTTCTACATTGAAGACCATATTAAATCTTACTGATTCTGCGGGTTTAGTAAATGACTTAGATACTATTGATATTACTCTTGAGGAGGGAATATTTTATCCCGACACATACTATTATTTAAAGGGAGAGACTTTCTCTTCTATTCTTTTTCAGTCCCACATGAGATGGAAAGAAATCTCTAATAAGCTATGGGAAAGTCGAGATGATGACCTTCCGTATGCCAACATAATGGAAGCAACAACATTGGCATCAATTATTGAAAAGGAAGGCATAGAAAAAGAAACCATAGCAGGAGTTTTCATTAATAGATTGAAACTAAATATGAAACTACAATCTGATCCAACAGTGATCTACGCACTAGGAGAGAATTTTGATGGTGATATTAAAAGAAAAGATCTTCGAATAGATAGTCCATACAACACATATCGTTTTAGAGGTCTGCCTCCTGGACCGATATCTATTGTTAGCGAAGATTCATTGCGTGCAGCACTTAGACCTAAAGAAACTGATTATTTGTATTTTGTATCTATGGGCAATGGCTTTCATAAATTTTCAAAAAATCTAACAGATCATAATAAAGCTGTTTTAGAGTATCAAATAAATGAAAGGTAAATTTATTACATTAGAAGGGATTGAAGGATCCGGAAAGTCTACAAGCCTTCAAGACATCGCTAATCTACTCGACAAAAAATCGATTGACTATATCTTAACTAAAGAACCAGGAAGTGGTTCTTTAGGAAAAAACTTACGATCATTACTATTGAGTAATGACAATAAAATCTCAAGTGAAGTTGAGCTTTTATTAATGATGGCCGATAGAAAGAATCACCTTGATCGTTTGATTATTCCTAATCTTAACAATGGAAAATGGGTCGTATCGGATAGATATTTAGATTCTACATATGCTTATCAAGGCGGAGGCAGGAACATGGACTTTGCTTTAATTGATGAATTATCAAATAGCTTAAATTTACCAGCACCTGATTTGACTATATTATTTGATTTACCAGTAGAAATAGCTTTAGAAAGAGCTAAACAAAGAGCAAATTTAGATAGATTTGAAAAAGAACCATTAGACTTCCATAATAGAATAAGAAATATATATAAATCTAGAGCTAAGGAAGATCCAAAAAGAATAAAAATTGTCGATTCTTCTGTGAATTTTCAAGAAGTTAAAGACCAAGTTGTATATATAGTTACTCAATTCCTAAATGAATAATAATTTACCTAGTTGGTTGCAAAGACATATTAATATTTTTGACTATGAGGAAATTCACCATGCATTTATTATTTCTGGTTCAAAAGGTATAGGTAAAAGTATTCTCATCGAGAGTTTAGCTGAAAAGATCTTAAATAATAAAATATCATTAGAGAATAATCCGGATTTCCATAATCTAAGAATACTTGATGAAAAAAAATTAATAGGGATAAACCAAATTCATGAATTAAGAGATAAATTATATGAATCCTCTTTTTTAGGAAAAAATAAAGTTGCGGTCATCAATGAGATAGAAAAAATTTCTATAGATGGTTTAAATGCTATCCTTAAGATATTAGAGGAACCTCCAAAAAATACTTACTTTTTACTTTCTACTAACTTTTTAAATCAAATTCCTTTAACTATTCAAAGTCGATGTTTTGATCTAAGAATTTCTTCTCCAGAAATTCAGCAGAGCTTAGAATGGCTCTCCGATTATCAAACGAAAGATGCATTAAAGGCTCTAGAAATAACCAATAATTTACCTATCAAAGCTAAATATTTTTTAGATAATAATTTACTTGATGCAAGGGATAATTTTGTAAAAGATGTTTCGGATATCATTAAAGAAGGTAAGGATATTGTCTCCATCTCCGAAAAATGGACCAATGACAATGATACCCTTAATTTAAAATTAGAATGGATGTCACAAATTCTTTCTGACTCTATTAAATTTAATGCGGATAAATCTATTGAGAGTCTTACCAGTGATACAGACGCTATCAGCAAGTACTTAAGTGGTTCAGTTACTCCAGAAAAAATACATAAGCTGATATCTAAAACCAATTATTTATGGAATTTATTTTCCAGAGAGACAAATCTTAGAAAAG
>CACGNN010000011.1 GCA_902574355.1 uncultured SAR86 cluster bacterium
CTATTTTCCCCGATCTGGTTAATAATTTTATTGAACATGGATTATTGGCTAAGGCTATTAACAACAGTTTGATTGAAGTGAAGGCTTGGGATCCTAGAGAATTCAGTGGAAATAAAGATGGAAGAATAGATGATAAGCCTTTTGGGGGAGGGCAAGGCATGCTTTTTCAAGCAGAACCAATTATCAACACTGTTAATGAGATAAAAAAGCATAATAAAACTCATGTCATATTCGTGGCACCGCACGGTACTATCTTTAACCAAAAAAAAGCCATTGACTTAAAAGCTTATAAAAATATAACAATAGTTTGTGGTAGATATGAGGGTATAGACAAAAGAATTGAAGAAACTTGTATTGATGAAGTAATTTCAATAGGGGATTACGTATTAAATGGCGGTGAACTCGCAGCTTTAGTTCTAATGGAAGCTATAGCAAGACAGCATAAGGATTTCATTGGAAATAAGGAGTCTTTAAATGACTCTTTCAGTGATGGACTTTTAGAACATCCTCAATATACAAGACCCGAAAAAACACCTCATGGGAATGTGCCCGAAATATTAATCAGTGGAAATCATGAAAAGATAAATAGATGGAAACTCAAAGAGTCATTAAGAATAACACTTAAAAACAGACCCGATCTTATAAAAAGTAAAGATCTTTCTGACTTGGAGATTGAACTATTAAATGAAATTAAAGATGAATAATCGAATATTTATCTGATAGAATGCGCAGCCTAATTAGGTTATTTCATAGTGAATAAGAATAAATACATACAAACTGTAGAGACATCTCAACTAAGAGATGATATTCCAAGTTTTTCTCCTGGGGATACCATTGTAGTGGATGTGAGAGTCGTTGAAGGTACCAGAGAGAGACTTCAACCATTTGAAGGCGTTGTCCTGTCTATTAAAAAGAGAGGATTGGGGTCATCATTTATTGTGAGAAAGATCTCTAATGGAGTAGGTGTAGAAAGAACTTTTCAAACTCACAGCCCCATTATAAGCTCTATTAAGGTTAAAAGACGTGGAGATGTGAGACAGGCTAAACTTTTTTATCTGCGAGAAAGAACGGGCAGATCTGCAAGGATTAAAGAGAAACTAAGTTAATTACTGTCTTGCTCATTTCGGCTATGGGCACTGTAGATATAAATTCAGAAAATCTCATTGATTCTTTCATCGATGATTCATGGCTTGAGAAAGGTTTAAGCAAGAATACCTTATCGGCTTATAGGCACGACATTATTTCCTTTTCTAATTGGTACAAAGGTTCATCGTTGTTAGATGTCAGTAGAGGGGATTTATTAGATTATTTAGCTACAAGACTAAAAGAGGGCTATAGTGGCAGATCAACTGCAAGATCTCTCTCAAGTCTCAGAGCTTTCTACTCACACCTAACTATCAAACATAATTTAGTTCAAAATCCTACCTCTAAAGTGGATAGCCCTAAGCTAGGTCAATCACTTCCTAAGACACTTTCCGAAGATGAAGTAGAAAAACTTATAAATACTCCCGACGTCGAAGAAGTTATTGGTTTAAGAGATAGAGCAATGCTGGAATTAATCTATGCCTGTGGCTTGAGGGTGTCCGAGTTAATTAACTTAGACATCTTAAACATAAATATTAGACAGGGAATTATCAGAGTTATTGGTAAGGGAGAGAAAGAAAGATTAGTCCCTATGGGTGAAGAGGCTCTTTATTGGGTAGAGAAGTATATTAACGAAAGTCGACCCAGCTTGCTGAAAGAAAATAACAAAATATCCGAACTTTTTTTAAGTAAAAGAGGAAAATCCATGACCCGTCAAACTTTTTGGTACAGAATTAAAGAATATGCTCTAAAAGCTTCTATAAAAAAAGACCTTTCACCACATACCCTTAGACACGCATTTGCTACACATTTAATAAATCATGGTGCTGACCTTAGAACAGTTCAACTTCTTTTGGGCCATTCAAGTCTTTCAACGACTCAAATTTATACAGAAGTTGCTAGACATAGAATGAAAGAATTACATAATGAGCATCACCCAAGAGGTTAAGTATGCCAATGCAATTTAAAATTTTTAGTTTTCTTATAATTTTGATATTTTCTGCAGGTTGTTCGGCCAACTCATCAGATAACATACAGGAAATTGAAGCAGTAAAAAGAAAGCTAGCGGAGATTCTTCCCAATGAAATTAATTTGATTTCAATTCAGGAAACAGATTTGAATGGCTTTTTTGAAGTAAATTTTGAAGGAATAGAACCTCTTTATGTTTCATCTGATGGTAATTATCTGGTATCTGGAGATATTTATCTTATTACAAAAGACGGTTTAGTAAATAAATCTGAAGCAAGAAGAGACTACCAAAGAAAAACTTTAATCAAGGGTTTGAATGAAAGTGAGCTTATAACTTTTGAGCCTAGACAAATAAATCATAATATATTCGTTTTCACAGATGTTGATTGCGGATATTGCAGGCAATTTCATAATCAAATTGATGAGTATTTAGAATTAGGGATAAGAGTTAATTACCTCGCATATCCAAGAGCTGGTATAGGGTCAGACTCTTTTAATAAAATCTCTTCAGCATGGTGCAATGAAGATCCTAATTATTCACTAACTTTACTAAAGCAGGGTCAAGATATAGAAACGAAGTTATGTGAAGATAATCCAGTAGAAAAGCACTTCAATCTTGGCAATACAATAGGAGTTCAAGGCACTCCATCCATTATTACTGACGAAGGAAAAATGATTCCTGGTTATCTGCCTCCTCAAGATTTACTTAATATTCTTGCTACTAACAGCTAGAATTACTCTATGGACAGTAATTTTCCTAGAATTAATCAATTGCCACCTTATGTATTTGATGAAATTCAAAACTTAAAAGCTGCTGCAAGAAAGAGAGGTGAAGATATCATCGACTTCGGCATGGGCAATCCTGATCAATCAACACCAACAGAAATAGTAGATAAGTTAAGAGAGTCTGCTTTAGATGGAAGCACTCACAGATATTCGCAATCCAAAGGAATACCAAGACTTAGAAAATCAATTTGTGATTGGTATGAAAGGAGATATCAAGTTCATCTAGATCCAGAAAGTGAAGCGGTTGTGACTATGGGTTCAAAAGAAGGTCTTGGACATCTTGCATTAGCAACTTTAGATAAAGGTGATGCAGTTTTAGTGCCAAATCCCTCATATCCTATTCATCCTTATGGATTTGTGATTGCTGGAGCTGACATAAGGCATGTTCCGATTGGCGAGGATATAGATTTCTTTTCAGAACTAGAGTCAGCAATGACCAATTCTTTCCCAAAACCCAAGATGTTAGTTTTGAATTTTCCTAGTAATCCTTCCACAGAATGCGTAGATATTGAGTTTTTTGAAAAAATAGTAGATTTTGCCAAAGAACATAAGATTTGGATAATTCAAGACCTTGCGTATGCAGATATATGCTTTGATGATTATAAGGCGCCATCGATACTACAGGTAAAAGGTGCAAAAGATGTTGCTGTAGAGTTTTTTACTCTATCTAAAAGTTACAATATGCCAGGCTGGAGGGTTGGTTTTTGTTGTGGAAACAAAGAACTCTTAGCTGCTCTTTCAAGAATAAAGTCCTATTTTGATTATGGATTATTTACTCCTATACAAGTCGCTGCAATAAAAGCTTTAGATCAAGGAGATGAGCATGTAAACGAAATAAAAACTATGTATCAATCAAGAAGAGATGTTTTGATTAAAGGTTTGAATAATGCAGGTTGGTATGTGGAAAGCCCAAAGGCAACCATGTTTGTTTGGGCAAAGATACCAGTTACTCATAAACATCTCGGTTCTTTGGAGTTCAGTAAACAGTTACTTGCTCAGGCTAAGGTTGCTGTTTCACCAGGAGTTGGTTTCGGAAGTTACGGAGAGGGATACGTACGTTTCTCACTCATAGAAAATGAGCATAGATCGAGACAAGCTATAAGAAATATAAAGAAATTTTTATCTAATTCATCTAACGTACAAGCTATAAATTAATGAAAACGTTAAAGATTGGCGTTTGTGGCGTCGGAAATGTGGGTGGAGCAGTACTTGAGAACCTCGCCAATTCTCCAGATATAGTTGAGGAAAATGGTGGAGTAAGGATAGAAATCATTCAGGTTGGTGCTCGTAAAGGTAAATCAGTCGTTCCTTATGACCTAGATGTTGTGACTGACCTTATGGAGGTAGCTAGAAACCCTAAGATAGATGTTTTGGTAGAGTTGATAGGGGGATGTGATTTAGCGAAAGACTTGATTGAAGAGGCTATTAAAAACGGAAAACATATAGTGACAGCCAACAAGGCTTTAATTGCAACTCATGGAGATGAACTATTTGAGCTTGCAAAAGAAAAAAAAGTACAGATTGGGTTTGAAGCTTCAGTTGCTGGTGGTACACCAGTGATAAAAGCCCTAAGAGAAGGTTTGGTTGCGAACAAAGTAAACTGGTTTGCAGGTATATTGAATGGTACTACGAATTTTATTCTTTCAAAAATGTCAGAAAATCAATCTTCTTTTAAGGATGCCCTGAAAGAAGCGCAAGACTTAGGTCTTGCTGAAGCCGATCCAACAATGGATATAGATGGAACTGATGCAGCTCAAAAGGCTTCTATACTGTCTGCATTAGCTTTCAATACTCTGTATGATTTTAATTCTGTATCTTATGAAGGAATAGAAAATGTGTCTCCTGAAGATATTGTTTACGCAGAACAGCTGGAATATTCAGTTAAACATATAGCTTATGGGTCTATAGTAGATGGTGAAGTAAATGTAAGTGCATTTCCAACCTTTGTTCCTAAAGGTCAGTTACTATCGCAAGTAGGACAACAAATGAATGCATTGGAGATTTTTTGTGAGGAAATCGGCTCCACTGTTTACTATGGTCCTGGTGCTGGTCCTAAGCCTACCGCATCTGCAGTCATAGCTGATTTAGTTGACCTTTCGAATGGCGGATGGCCTGTATCTGATAAAAAGCGAAATAAAAATAATTTTGCTAAGGAAGATAATCAAAACTTTGGAAGATATTTTAATTTAAATGTCATTAATCAAGCCGGGGCTATAGCTAAGCTTTCCTCAGTTTTTGCGGATAGCCAAATTAGTATTGAGGCTCTTATCCAGAAAGAAACCAAAACCAATAATAAAGAAAATACATATGTTCCAGTAGTTATAATTTCGGGTCCCTTAAAAGAGATTGAAGCTATACAATTAAAGAACAAATTGGAATTAATGGAAGAGACATCAGACTCAGTCAAACAATTCAGAATCTATAATGCTATATAACAGCACAAGAGGAGAAAGCCCTATAGTTCCTTTTTCAGAGGTACTATTGGGAGGACTGGCCCCAGACGGAGGCCTCTATATGCCTCAAACATTCCCTAAATTCTCCATTGAAGAAATTGAAAGTTGGTCAAATCTTCCTTTCCACGAATTAGCTTCAAAAATTCTTTATACCTATGTAGAAAGTGAAATAGACGAGAGTATTTTTTTAAAACTATTGGAGGAGGCATACTCGTCTTTTGATGAAGAAGATGTTGTTAAGTTAAAGGAGATTGAAGAGAATCACTGGGTCTTAGAATTATTTCACGGTCCCACACTAGCTTTCAAGGATATTGCTATGCAGCTATTGGGAGCTTTACTTAATCACTTTGCAAAAGAGAAGGGAGAAAAAATAGTTGTTCTTGGAGCTACATCTGGAGATACCGGAGCAGCAGCAATTTCTGCTTGTGCGCGACATGAAAATGTTGAAGTTTATATTCTTTATCCGCATGAAAAGGTAACTGAGTTTCAAAGGAAACAAATGACAACAACTCAATCTAAAAATGTTTACCCACTAGCTATAGAAACTGATTTCGATGGCTGCCAAAACATCGTCAAAAAAATGTTTCTTGATGAGGATTTCAAGCATACTAAAGTAAGGTTTATTGCTGCAAATTCTATAAATTGGGCAAGGTGTATGACTCAATCAGTATATTTCTTTTGGTCTTACTTAAGGCTAAAAGGAAAAGGAGACCTGACCTTTTCAATACCTTCGGGTAATTTTGGTCATGCATATGCTGGCTGGACTGCAAAAGAAATGGGATTGCCAATAAAAAGGCTTATCATAGCAACCAATGAAAACGATGTTTTACATCAAACTTTTTCTAACAACCTCTATGCCAAAACAAATGTTGTTCAAACCCTTGCTCCTAGTATGGATATTTCTGTTGCCAGTAATTTTGAAAGACTGCTCTATAATTTATATGATAACGATTCGTCATTACTTGCAAAAAATATGCGCGCCTTTCCGGAAAAAAGTATTGATATTCCTGATAGTAAGATAGATGCAGTTTCTAATTTTTTTAAAAGTCATTGCAGCAATGATCAAGAGATAATCAAGCAAATTATCAATACACATCAAAATATCGGTTACTTAATTGATCCACATACAGCCACTGGGGTTAGGGCGAGTAATGAAATATCACCTTCAAATGAACCCGTCATAACAATGGGAACTGCTCATCCTGCTAAATTTTCAGAGGCTATTGAGCAAGCCATTCCAGACTATCATTCATCTCTTCCTAAGAAAGTTGAAAAAACATTTCAACAGGAAGAGCAATTCAATATTTTGGAAGAAAATTACGAAGAGATTAAAAGTTTTGTTCTCTCTAAAGCACTTTAATACATGACAGAAATTACATCACTTAATGAAGAGCTAAAAGATCACTCTCAAAGAATAGAAGATCTAAGGGGGTATCTTTGACGTTGAAAATAAGACCTTAAAACTTGAAGAATTAATTCTTAAATTGAGTGATACAAAAATATGGGACGATCCTCAAAAAGCTCAAGAAATTAATAAGGAGAAGGTCTATTTAGAAAAGGAACTTGTGAAGTTCAATAATCTAGATGTTGCTATTAAAGATTCTATAGAGTTAGCGGAAATCGCTATTGAAGAAGATGATTCATCTGCACTCGAAGAGATTTCTAAAGAGATAGAGAATAATGAATTGGCATTAAGTGATTTAGAATTTATAAGAATGTTTTCAAATAAAATGGATCCGAATAATGCATATTTAGATATTCAATCAGGTTCAGGCGGAACGGAAGCACAGGACTGGGCAGAGATGCTCATGAGAATGTATTTGAAATGGGGTGAATCTAAAGGTTTTGAAACAGAAGTAATAGAAGTTTCTCCTGGTGAAGTGGCCGGTATAAAGAGTGCGGCAATAAAATTTAATGGCGATTATGCATATGGATGGTTGAGAACAGAGACGGGAGTTCATAGATTAGTCAGAAAATCTCCATTTGACTCAGGAAGCAAAAGACACACATCATTTGCATCTATTTTTATTTCACCAGAGGTTGATGAAACAGTTGAGATAGAAATAAACCCCGCTGATTTAAGGATTGATACCTATAGAGCCAGCGGAGCAGGGGGGCAACATGTAAATAAAACCGACTCAGCCATAAGAATTACTCATGAACCTTCCGGTGTTGTATCACAATGTCAGTCACAAAGATCTCAACATCAGAATAAGGATAAAGCCATGGCCCAACTAAGAGCTAAACTATATGAGATAGAAATGAATAAGATTAATGAAGAAAAACAATCTCTAGAAGAGTCAAAAGCTGACATTGGTTGGGGTAGTCAAATACGATCGTACGTACTTGATTCCTCAAGAATTAAAGATTTAAGAACTGGCGTAGAAACTACAAATTGTTCAGCGGTACTTGATGGCGGGCTAGATTATTTCATCGAAGCAAGCTTAAAAGAAAATATTTAGTTAAAGTATCAACTATGACAGAAAAACTAACGGAAAATGAGCTTCTTGAACAGAGAAGATTAAAACTCGATGCACTAAGGGAGAGGGGAGTTGCCTATACAAATTCCTTTAGAAGAGATTCTTTATCTCAAGATTTAAAAATTCAATTTGACGGAACATCTAAAGAAGAGTTAGAAGAACAATCTCACGAAGTTGCTATTGCCGGCAGGATTATGCTGCAGAGGATTATGGGTAAAGCCAGTTTCATAACTTTGCAAGATATGAAAGGACAAATCCAAGTCTATATCCGATCAAATGACATTCCTGAAGGTCAATATGATGAATTTAAAACATGGGATCTAGGAGATATCGTAGGAATAAAGGGCAAATTATTCCTCACAAAAACAGGAGAATTGACTGTTCATGCAGATTCAATACAAATGTTGACTAAATCTTTAAGACCTTTGCCTGAAAAACATTCGGGATTAGTTGACACAGAGCAAAGATATAGAAAAAGATACTTAGATCTGATAACAAACTCAGAAAGCTTAGAAATTTTTAAGAAAAGGAGTCAAATAATAAGCTCTATAAGGGAGTTTTTTATAAGTCATGAATATTTGGAGGTAGAAACTCCAATGATGCACTCTATTCTAGGTGGCGCAGCAGCTAAACCATTTACAACTCATCACAATGCATTGGATATGGATCTTTATTTGCGTATAGCACCTGAATTATATTTGAAGAGACTTGTGGTAGGAGGAATGGAAAAAGTTTTTGAAATAAATAGAAATTTTAGAAATGAAGGGCTATCTACAAAACATAATCCTGAATTTACAATGCTAGAGTACTATACCGCTTTCGCTGATTTTAATAATCAAATGGATTTTTTAGAGAGACTTTTTAAATTTGTTTCAGAAGAAGTATTGGGGTCATCAAAATTGGAAACTGAAAATATAAGCTATGATTTTTCTAAACCATTTCAAAGAATTAGTTTGAAAGAAACAGTTTCTAAGAAACTTTCTATCGATCCCATTTCATTTGATGATAGAGGTTTCCTTCTGGATTTAGGAAAAAAATATAAGTTTGAAGATATAGAAAATCTGTCAAATGGAAAAATTTTATTTGGATTATTTGAAGAGCTTGTTGAATCAGAATTAATAAACCCAACATTCATTACTGGATATCCCAAAGAGGTATCGCCTCTATCAAGAGCTTCAGATGAAAACCCTGATGAAGTAGATAGATTTGAGTTATTTATTGGAGGTAAGGAAATAGCTAATGGATTCTCGGAACTGAATGATCCTGATGATCAGGCAGAACGTTTTCAAGATCAGGTATCTCAAAAATCAGCAGGTGACGAAGAGGCCATGGAATTTGATTCTGACTACATCGAGGCTTTGGAGTATGGCTTACCTCCCTGTGCAGGGGTGGGTATCGGTATTGATAGATTGGTGATGTTGCTTACAGGTGCTCAATCCATCAGAGATGTACTCCTATTCCCACAAATGAAGCCAAAAAATTAGTCTATTAGATCTAAAACGGCTTCTCTTTCAGACTCTAATTCTTCGGTAGTAACTTTTATCTTGGTTTGAGCAAACTCATTCAGCTCTATCCCCTGAATTATCTCGATTTTTCCAGTAGAATTGGTTCTAAGAGGAAATCCAAATATTAATCCCTCTGGAATTCCATAACTTCCATCACTAACAACAGCCGCGCTAAAACAGTCACCTTCTTTGGTAGGGTTGATTACCGCTTTAACCGTATCTATCGCAGCATTAGCAGCGGAAGCAGCAGATGATGCTCCTCTGGCGTCTATTACGGCCTTACCCCTTTGTTGAACCAAAGGTAAATAACTATCTTCGAGCCATAGGTTGTCATTAATAACTTCAGCAGCACTAACACCATTAATAGTTGCATTATAAGGATCGGGATACATGGTAGGACTATGATTACCCCATATAATCATATTTTTTATAGATGAAATTTCTACTGCTGCTTTCTCTGCTAGCTGTGCTTTCGCTCTATTTGCATCAAGAGCAGTCATAGCAAACCACTGCTGGGAAGAATTATTCGCTGAGTGCATTCCAATAAGTGCATTAGTATTAGCTGGATTACCTACTACTAATATTTTTGCATCTGACTTAGCTAGTTCTCCTATGGCTGATCCTTGATCTGTAAAGATTCCACCATTTATTTTTAAAAGATCACTTCTCTCTTCAATTTTCTTCCCATCAATAACAATCCCTCTCGGAATACTCCCGACCAAAAGAATCCAATCAGCATCTTTTACTCCTTCTTTTATGTCAGAGGTAGCAATAAGCTCACCTGTTTGCTCAAAACCACAGTCTATCAATTCCATAATTGTGCCTTGTAACTTATCAACAACTTGAGGTATTTCGATGAGTCTTAAATTTACTTTTGTATCAGACCCAAAAGTTTCTCCACTTATCAATCTGGGCAAGAGAGAATAAGCTATCTGTCCTGCTCCGCCTGTAACTGCAACATTAATTTCTTTCATTTATTTCTCCTTATAAATTAGGCTTAAAAATATTTCTTTTTCCATCATTTGAAACTGTACCAAGAGCATTTAGCATCTCTTCGTGACACATGTATTCTAAAGTAGAGGTATCCCTTTCAGTATTTGCAATAAATCTTTTTCCGTCTTTAAGACGACCTATGACAATACCTTTATCTGGACCATTTCGTGAATGAGTAATTGTATAAGTTTCTATAGAACAATCTCCTTGAGGAGTCTCTGTAAAATTTGGCTTATCTGCTGTATCAATCTCCTTTTGTATATGAGAAGTTTCAGCAACTTGATTCCATTCGCCTTCAAAGGGTTTTGAGGAGAATATACCTGCACCATGCTTTGTTATATACCAACCATTTGCTGTAGCTAAACCAAACTTTCCAGGTTCTGCTCTCAACTTGTCCATCAAAGTTGCAATTGAGTTCATCACATATGCATTTCCTGGACCTCCGAAGTAAGGAAGTCCGCCGGTAACCGTCAAGCCTCTTAGATCATTAGCCTCTAAGGATAGTTCTTTCATAGCAATTTGCACTGCAGAGGGAAAGCAAGAATATAGATCTATAAAGTCAACTTCATTAATTGAAATGTTTGCTAAATCAAAGACGCTATCAGTACAAGCTTTGATAGCAGGTGAGGAATGATAATCAACTCTATCAGAAACATTCCAAATATCATTTAAACATGCTCCTGAATACATGAATATCCATTTAGATTCTGGAACACCCAGTTCTCTAGCCTTCTTAGCAGACATCATGACCATTGCACAAGATTGATTGACTCGCATTATAGAATTCATGTACTTGGTGTATGGAAGGCCAATCATTCTATTTTCAGGTTTAACCTCAGCAATTTCTTCAGCAGATCGATGAATTGGGAACCATGCAAATTCGTTTTTAGAAGCTACTCGTGAAAATTCTTCAAAGAGTATTCCTGTATCTTGCATATGTTCATCGACAGTTTGGTGATTCGCACCTCTTAGTGAATTAGCAAAAAGTGGATAGACAGACGAAGGATCAAATAATCCATGCAGTTTCTCATGATCATTTGTTCCATCTAAAGACTTTCCTATTGATTCAGGTCTCCCTCCAGGATCATCTGCCCAATTTACTTCCAATCCTTCCTTCAATCTACCTACAAAAGTATCAAGAGCTTCGCCTCCTGCTAACAAAGCACATTCAATTTGATTATCTTTAATTCTATTTGCTACTTCATTTAGCGCTAATTGAGGAGAGTTACCACCTGTTGTTGTATAAATTTCATTTTGGTTAGGAATGTTCAATGCATTAGATAAACTTCTTGGCATATTTGGATAACCCCACAAGTTAGAAGTTGCAGAGTCTCTATGAGGAGTATCTGCTACAAATCTAATCACTGCCACGGTATCGATATGTTCATTGAGTTTTATTGAAGCATCACAATCTAGAATAGCTTTTTTAGAAACTTCTTTAAGAATTTCTAAGTAGTTAAAACCATCAATACCTCTTTTGTCAGTGAGTTGGCTGTTCCCGACTAAGACTGGGGTATTATCATTGACGTTTGTGTATGAAATATCTGTCATAATTTAGATTATTGGGACCCGCAGTCTAACCACTGAAACAGTACTGAGCAATAGGTATCAAACAAAATTTAGAGTAATATGATTTTTATTCATGAAATATGATTTTGACCAAATAATATCGAGAAAAGAAACTTATAGTACCAAGTGGTTGAAGTTCTCTGACGATGACGTCATACCAATGTGGATAGCAGATATGGATTTTATTTGTCCTCCTGAGATCACTCGTGCCATGTCTGAAAGAATAGCTCAAGGAATTTTTGGTTATTCTGAAATTCCTAGTAACTTGACTGAAGTTTTTGTTAATAATGTAAAAAATAATTCTGGATGGTCTGTAGAGAAGGATTGGGTTGTCTGGATTCCAGGTGGAGTAGTGGGTCTAAATGTGACTTGTAAAACCGTTCTGGCACCTGGAGAAATCGCTATGGTGCCTTCTCCAATTTATGCTCCTTTTACTGAAGCACCCGAAAATATGGAAAGGGGATTTATCAAAACACATTTATTTGATTCTCAAGGAAGGCTTGAATTTGATATGGATGCTATAGAAACGCTCTTAACAGAAGATACAAAATTATTTTTTCTATGTAACCCTCAAAATCCTGGTGGAACAGTTTTCAGTGAAAATGAGTTAAAAGAACTTTCTAAAGTTTGTGAAGAAAGGAACATTATTGTTTGTAGTGATGAAATACATTCTGATTTAATTTTAGAGGAAGGTTTAAAACACATACCCTTTGCAAGTCTAAGTAAATACAATGAAAACAACTCTATTACCATTATGGGACCTTGCAAGACTTTTAATCTTGCGGGATTTCCAATTGCAGCAGCTATCATTCCCAATGAAATGCTGAGAGAAGATTTTAGGAGGAATACGAAAGGCATTGTTGCCCATATAGATAATATTGCATTTGTAGCTGCAGAAGCAGCTTATAGTGCAGCTCAAGAATGGTACCTTGAACTATTACAGTATTTGAAATCAAATAGAAATTTATTACAGGAAAGATTAAACAATATAGACGGCCTATCTCTAAAGGGTCCTGAAGCCGGATTTTTAGCATGGATAGACTGTAGCGAATCAGGATTAGATAATCCTGCAAACTTTTTTATAGAAGAGGCAGGCGTGGGTGTTTACGATGGCGCCTGGTTTGGAGATAAAAACTATGTGCGGTTAAATTTTGGATGTCCTAAGTCTGTATTAGAAGAAGCTTTAAATAGAATAGAAAAAGCCTTTTCACAAAGAAACTAGGTTAAGTTAATATGTGCGCCTAAATTTATAAAGAGGAGAAATTATGTCAATTACATTTAATGACCGTGTTGCAATTGTAACTGGTGCAGGTGGAGGATTAGGAAAATGTCATGCATTAGACCTAGCACGAAGAGGTGCAAAAGTTGTTGTTAATGACTTAGGTGGAAATGTAGATGGATCAGATGATGGCTCTTCTTCTGCGGCAGAAATGGTCGTTGAGGAAATAAAAGCTGCTGGCGGTGAAGCAATAGCTAATGGAGCAAGTGTAACTGATGCAGAACAAGTCAAAGCAATGGTTGACCAAGTCATGGACACCTATGGTCGTATTGACATCTTGGTTAATAATGCAGGTATTCTTAGGGATAAAAGTTTTTCTAAAGTTGAAGACCAAGATTTTAGAATGGTTTTAGAAGTTCACCTTATGGGAAGTGTAAACTGCACAAAAGCAGTTTGGGAAATCATGAAAGAGCAGAACTATGGAAGAATAGTAATGACATCTTCATCGAGTGGACTTTATGGAAACTTCGGTCAAACTAATTATGGATCTGCAAAGATGGGAGTAGTTGGCCTTATGAATACACTTAAACTTGAAGGAGCTAAGTATAATGTTAAATGCAATACTCTTGCACCTCTAGCCGGTACAAGAATGACTGAAAGTCTAATGCCAGAGGATGTGATTGAACAAATCAAACCTGAATATGTAACTCCTGCCGTAACTTATATGGTCTCTGAAGATGCGCCCACAGGTGTAATCATCGCTGCAGGAGCTGGTGTCTTTACTAGAGTTATGATTCATGAAACAAAAGGTATCTATTTAGGTACTGGTGATGAATTGACGGCTGAAAATATTGAATCAGGCTGGGATCAAATTTCTGATATGACAGATGCAACCCTTTGCTATCAGGGTGGCGATCAATCCATGAAGGCTTTTACTCTCATACAAGAAAGTAAGAAATAATATTCAGGAAATCAAATAGCTTTTTAAAGTTTTTAGCATTCAAATTGTTATGCGTTTGAAAGATTGTCATAGTTTTACTGACTTTAGAGAGTTAGCCCGAAGACGTTTACCTAGCCCGATTTTCAATTATATTGATGGTGCTGCAGATGATGAGAGTACTTATGAAAGGAACACAAAGAGTTTTGATGACTGCGATTTAGTTCCTAATGTATTGCGGGGTGTTCAGGATATTGACATGTCAGTTGAAATTTTGGGTAAGAAATTAGATATGCCAATTTATTGCTCACCAACAGCTTTACAAAGAGTATTCCATCATCAAGGTGAAAATGCAGTAGCTGCGGCAGCAGATAAATATGGAACTTTATTTGGTGTTTCTTCTCTTGGGACTGTAAGCCTTGCTGATGTAAGAAAGAGATACCCAGGACCCCAGTGTTATCAATTTTACTTTCATAAAGACAGAGAACTCAATAAAGTCATGTTGGAAAACGCAAAAAATGCGGATGTTGATATCATGATGCTTACTGTTGATACGATAACAGGAGGAAACAGAGAAAGAGATTTAAAAACAGGCTTTTCTATACCATTTAAACTAAGTTTGAATGGAATTTTCCAGTTTGCGGTTAAGCCAATGTGGGCATTCAATTACCTTACTCACGAGAAATTTTCTCTACCTCAATTAGATGACCATGTAGACATGTCTGATGGGCCTATCTCCATTGGAAGATACTTTACCGAAATGCTTGATCCTAATTTAAATTGGGATGATGTTTCAAGAATGGTTGAATATTGGGATGGACAATTTTGCCTAAAGGGGATCATGAGCGTCGAAGATGCAAGAAAGGCCGTTGAAATCGGATGTACAGGTATTGTCATATCTAATCATGGCGGAAGACAGTTAGATGGGAGTAGGTCTCCCTTTGATCAGTTAGCAGAAATAGTGGATGCAGTGGGGGATGATATAGATGTTATTATGGATAGCGGTATACAAAGGGGCACTCATGTGTTGAAAGCACTTTCACTTGGAGCTAAAGCTGTTGGTGGAGGAAGATTCTACTTATACGCTTTGGCGGCAGCTGGTCAGGATGGGGTTGAGAGAGCCTTAGAGTTAATGAAATTAGAAATTGAGCGAGATATGAGATTGATGGGAGTCAGCTCTCTAAAGCAACTCTCTAGAGAGAATGTTCGTTATCGATAGTTTTAATTAATTTTTTAACTTTACCTCTTATATTCTCTATAACATTAAGAAATTCAGGCTCTTCCATATCTTTAGGATCAGGAATATCCCATTCAATTCTCTCTTCGGCAACTATATTAGGGCATTGATCTCCGCAGCCCATTAAAATTAAATAATCTATCCTGATATTTATAAATTCAGAAACATCCTTTGATCTATGATCAGTTAAATAAACTCCTTGAGACTTTAGCAATTTTATTGCAATCGGATTTATGATCCCACTGGGTTTAGACCCTGCACTATAAAAATTAGATTTATGGGGAGAAATTTTTTTTGCTAAAGCTTCAGCTATCTGGCTTCTGCATGAATTTTCAACACATGCAAAAAGGACTATCACTGCTTATTTAAGTAATTTAATGAATAGAAAAGATCGCGCATTGAAATAACACCTAACAATATATCTTCCTCCATCACAGCTAAATGTCTAATTTGATTTTCAACCATTAAATTTACAGCTTCTTCAGATGTTGCATCAGGTGTGGTACTGACAACAGAATTTGTCATTATTTGATCAACTGTTCTATCTTCAATATTATCTAGATGATGAGAAATGGTTTTGACGATATCTCTTTCTGTGACTATTCCAATGACATGACTGTGTTCAACATCAGTTTTTTTATCAACTACAATCAAAGCTCCTATTCTATTTTTGTCCATCAATTCACAAGCGTGTCCTACAGTTTCCTCTTTATCGATGACAAATACTTCCCAGTAACGCTGTCCAGCTAAGTAGTGCTTTACTTTCTTTGATTTACTCATTGTGATCTTAGATTTATAAAAGGTGTATAATATAGATATATACAGGAGTAAACCATAATGTCTTTAAATAAAGTTAATAATTTATCAGTAAAAGTCTTAACTACTTTTATTGCAGTAATATTTGCTTCAAGTATCTCCGCAATCACTGATATCGGGTATGTTGGAGAAGATGAAACAGAGATAACTGTTGAGAGAAATTATGCAAAGTTACCTTCTTTCCCAAGAAAAGCCTTAAGGCTTGGCAAAGAAGGTTATGTAGTTGTTGAATTTGACGTTGATACTGATGGAGCAGTCTTAGATCCTTATGTTGTTGAAGCTGCACCTCAAGGCGTTTTTGAAAGATCTGCAATTAAAGCAGTTCGAAAATGGGTATATATGCCTCCTTCATTCAATGGTCAATCTGTCAAAGCTAACAATGTTCAAGTAAGATTAAATTTTGACCTGCAATAGGGTCACCTAGCATTTCTCTCAAACATGTCAATTAGACTGCAACTTCTGCTGTTCGTAGTAGTAGGGTATCTACTAGTAACGGTAGTTTTCTATTTTTCTACAGACAGTAGAGACTCAATTCAAGAAGATGCCGCGGGTGAGTCCTTGGTAATACTTTATGAGTCAGCCTGGTATCAAACCTTCAATAGCACCTATGAATCCATGGCAAGCTGGCTTCCAGGTTTTGGTGAAAAAGGTGATATCTGGGATCCAGATGATGAAACTTTCATAGACGAAGTTGATTCTTCAGGTAGTTATTTGAATCCAATTTTCAACACCATAGAAAACAGATCACTTGGTGATCTTCAGTATTTAATTGAATATATTTTTGAAGAGGAATTGGATGATGGCGAGTTAAGTTTTGTAATGGCTTATTTTCCAAATGGACAAAGATTTTATTGTGGCAGTGCATTAGATTTACTAGGTATTGATGCATGCAGCCCTAAAGCCAGACCTGAATTTTTTTCTTATTTAGATTCCCATATTAAAGATATCTCAGAAAGACCAAGACAATCGACATTAAAGATACTTGATGCTGATAATGTCCAAACGGCTACTTTAAATCAAACTTATTCATTTCCAATAAAAGTTAATCAAGAAACTTTTGCCAACATAATTCTGGGAGTGGATGTGAGAAAAGCTATTGAGATTTTTGAAGATGAATTTGAGGTCAGGACAGGTATAAAAACTCCTGAAGGTCTAATTTCTCTTGAAGAAGATTATTCCTCTGATGATTTCAGTTCTGAATCAAGATTTGGTATCGAGAATTACTCTGAAATTGTAGAAAAAGCCAATTCATTGATGGTCCAAAATGGGAGCAGACATAGTTCAAAAGATACTGATCTAGGAACTTCTATTACGTTAATTCCATTAAGCACTTACTTGTCTTCAGACAAAGCAGAATTATTTATTTTTAAAGACGAGAAGCTTGCTATGGAAAGGGCCTCTGAAGTTCTTGCAAGGAGTTATTTCATATCAGCTCTTATGATTTTATTTATTGTTGGTTTGACTGCTTACATAACCTACAGAACATTTGGAGGAATTACACGAGCTATTGCAGTTTTAGAAGGGTTGACGCAAGGAGATCATACTCAAAAGATGCCTGAACGCCATGGACTCTTAGCCTCAAAAAATGATGAAGTAGGTCACCTTTCCACAGCACTTCATAGTTATAGAGGCCATCTCTTGGAGATGGAAGACATCAGAAAAGAACAGGCAAAAAGAAGAAAAGAAAGAGATAGAGTGATAATTGAAAAAATGTCTTTCCTCGCAGATCAGTTAGAAGGTAACGCACAGAAACTTATTCTCGATGATATCAAGAAAATGACTGAACTTGCTAAAGAGGGAGATGGTGCGGGTAATGAAGAAGCTTCCGTAGAATTAATGTCTTTAGCCTTCTCGAGAATGTCGGATGAGGTAAATGCATTAATTTCAGCTCGAACAAGTGAGATGGAAACTTCTAGAGACGAGGCTAGAGACGCAAATGCTGAGAAAACTAGATTCTTTGCAAATATGAGCCATGAATTAAGAACACCCTTAAATGCAATCTTAGGTTATGGAGAGATGTTAGCAGAGGATTGTGAAGACCTTGGTTATGATGATTTACTGCCTGATCTAAAGAAAATTACTTCGGCTGGAAGCCACCTCTTATCCCTTATCAACAATATTTTAGACATTTCCAAGATAGAAGCCGGAAGAATGGAGCTATACCTTACTAGTTTCGAGATAGAAGGTATGGTTGATACTATAAAGGATGTGACAGGCCCACTAGCAGCATCAAATGACAATGGATTCAAGGTTAATCTGCAAGATGCGCTTGGTTCCATGACACAAGATGAAACTAAGATAAGACAATGCCTAACAAATTTTCTAAGTAATGGTTTTAAGTTCACCTCGAATGGAACCGTTACCCTAGATGTTGATACCTTTTTAGAAGAAGGCATAGAGATGATTAGATTTGCTGTAACTGATACAGGCGAGGGTATGTCTGAGGAAGGGCTAAGCAAGGTTTTTAGAGAATATGAACAGGCAGAAAGGTCAACTTCTGCAAAACATGGCGGTACAGGACTTGGACTTCCCATCACAAAAAAATTAGCTGAGATGATGGGAGGTGATGTAATTGTCACTAGTGAACTAGGAGTTGGATCGGTCTTTACTCTGTATGTCCCAAGGGAATGTCCTCAAGATTATGATGAAGTAGAAGGTGGCAACTCAATTGACAAATTAACTGAAGAAGAAAAGATAGTGGTACTAATTGATGATGATGTTGCTATGCACGACCTAATACGGAGAACTTTATCAAAAATAGGTTTAAAACTGGTAGGTGCTGTTGATAGTGAAAAGGGTATGCAAATTGTAAGAGAGATGAAACCAAAGTTACTTCTTTTGGATGTTTTGATGCCTGGAAGGGACGGATGGTCAATATTGAAGGAATGTAAAAGTGATCCTGAACTTAAGGAAATGCCTGTAGTCATGGTAAGTCAATTGTCACAAGATGTTTTATCTCAGTCACTAGGTGCTGACGATTATTTAACAAAACCAATCAATAGAGATTTATTCCTGGAAACGGTATCCAGACTTATTTCTGTAGCTGATCAGGATGGAACCGTTTTGATCATTGATGATGATGCCGATGTGCGTGATTTACTCTCTCGAATGCTAAGTGATGCAGGCTTTAAATTTGATACTGCCAAAGATGGTAAAGAGGGCTTAGAAAAATTAAATAAAAATCCTAACCTAATTGTTCTTGATTTAGAGATGCCACGAATGGATGGATTTGAGTTCTTAGAGAATTATATGAAGGAATTTAATGAAACGGAAAGGGTTCCTGTGCTTGTATATTCAGGCAAAGATCTTACGGAAGTGCAAATAGAGATGCTTGAAAAGAATGTTGCTGGAATGGTCAAGAAAGATGAGGTTTCTATGGATGAACTCTCAGCCATAGTTACTAATATCTACAATCAATAAGAATCTTATCCTAGGAGTCCTTCGATTTTTCCTAGTAACCTTTTGAAGTCTACTGGTTTTGTATCGAAATCATCAGCACCGCAATCTAGGGCTTTAACTCTATCAGATTCTAAGGCGTGAGCGGTCAAAGCAATTATAGGTATATCTTTTATTTCAGGATCTCCTTTAGCTGTTGTTGTTGCTTCCCATCCATCTATCACGGGAAGCCCCATATCCATAAGAACTAGATCAGGTTTTTCAGATTTCATCATATCTAGGCCTTCTTGCCCATCAAATGCCAGTAAAATCTCGTGCTCTCTTCTCTGTAATCTTCTAGACAACATATCTCTATTCATTTCGTTATCTTCAACATACAAAATTTTTGCCATTTATTTCTCCATTATTAACTAATAACAAATTTATCTCTTCCTGATTTCTTAGCATCATACAATCTTTCATCAGCTTTGTTTATAACATCTGATGCGTTTCCAGACTCGGAAGTAATCGCAACACCTCCACTGGCTGTTATGGAGATTTCATGATTTTCATAAGAGACTTTTATTCCATGAATTTCTCTACGCAAATTATCACAGTAGCTACCTATATCTTCTTGATCAAATATTACTGCTAAGAATTCTTCACCACCAATTCTTCCAACGATATTAGGCTCACTAATATAATTTTTCAAAACATTCGCCATAGCCTTCAGAACTTCATCTCCTCCTGAGTGTCCGTATGTATCATTAACTGACTTGAAGAAATCAATATCAATCATTATGACGGAGAAGTCTCCTCTATTATCTGAGTGAAGATCTGCATACGCACTTTCAAGCTCTTCAAAGACAACTCTTCTATTTGAAATACCTGTTAATTGATCTGTAGTAGCCTGTATATGTAATTTATTTACTAACTCTTTCTCTCTTTCTCTAAAGAATTTTCTTTCTAAAGACGAAATTACCTTTGCGAGTAAGATAGTTCCATTAAGCGGTTTCGGAAGATAGTCTTGCGCCCCTAGTTGTATGCATTTTGCGATACCATCTACATCATTGAATGCAGAGACCATTATGATAGGAAGATTCTCGCTAGTATGCTCGCTTCTAAATTTCTTAAGAAGCTCAAGACCGTTTATATCAGGAAGGATAACATCAAGAAGAATTAAGTCTGGTAATTTTTCTTCAACTTCCTTGATTGCTGTTGTACCATCATAGGCAGTCCTACAATGCAATCCTTGCATAGTTAGACGTCTTTCAAGAACTTCACAATTTGTTTTATTATCATCGACGATTAAAATATCAGCCCCTTCTAGGCTTTCATCTAGCTCAAGTGAATAATTAATATCTCCTAAAGACTTGAATAGTGATTCAGCAGATTCAAGTTGAGAATCTCCGTCCGAAGTCTTTATAGCTTCTCCACGAATATAATCAACAAAGTTTTCGATTGCTGTTTCCGTTTCTCTTGATAACTCGATAATACTTTGTAAATCTTTTAAGGATTCTTCGCTCAAGTCATCTTCTAAATCTTCCATAAGTATTTCGCTATACCCAATAATGGCATTTAATGGGGTCCGTAGATTATGTCTCAGTTCAGAATATTCTTCGGGGGTCTTCTTTACAGTCGTTGCATTTGGACCCGTATTTTCTGCAAATGCTTCTTCGTATTGATCAATTAGTCTTTTGCAGCCTGATTTAATTTGCTCAACCTCATCTTCCATTGAGATTTGAGCTTCAAGAAGTGTTTTTTCTACAAGTTCTAGATAATCAGAAATTGCGTCTGCAGGTGTCGTAAATTCCTGTTTTATTTGCGCTAGTAAAATTTCTTCTGCACCTTTAGAGGTTTTATTTTTTGATATCTTATCCATTCTGATTTTTAAGTGTTTCAATAAATTCAGGTTTATGCATCAGATATCCTTGTCCTATAGCACATCCTATTTCAAGCATTTGGTTTTTTTGTTCTTCGGTTTCGATACCTTCTCCTATCATTTCTAAAGAAAGGGATTTGCAAACTTCTACAACAAAACCAATCAATTTCGCCGTTGCCTTGTCATCTAAACCATTTGTGAAGTGTTTATCTAATTTTATAACGTCTAGAGGTAAATCCTTTACATAGCGCAAAGACGCATAGCCTGCACCGAAGTCATCAAGTGCTATTTTGATTCCACTATCCTTCAATCTTTGAAGGTAAGACCCGGCTTTTTCAGTACTACTTAATTCTGCTGTTTCTGTAACCTCAAGGCCAAATTCGTTCTTTTTAAATCCCATTTCGTCTACAAAATTAGAAAAAATTGAACTAAATTCAGGATGCATTATTGTATGAGCAGAGACATTAAGGTAAATGGTTGCGTTTTCTAGCCCTAACTCTGATTTGATAGCAAAAATCTCTTTTAGTTTTTCTAACGAAGACTTTACAACTAATGAAAATAAACTCTCTCCTTCTATTTCAGGAATAATCACGTCATTTGGAATAATTTGACCTTCTTCATCTCTTAATCGGAGTAAAGCTTCAACACCGGTAATTTCTCCAGTTTTTAAGTCATATTGCTTCTGATAAGCTAGATCGATTCTGTCATACTCTATACATGAAATTGTTTGCCTCAGAGCTTCTAAACCTAGCCTTGAATTACATAAAACTTCAACTAACATAAAGTCTTTAGAAGATTCAGAAGGTATTAAGTGAACTCTTGTTTTCATAAAAAACTCAATCTCTCTCAGTCTTACTTCCACAGGAGTAGAATATGATTGAGCGATAAGATCTTTACTGATCTCATTTTCTTCGAGGTTAATCTTTTTTATTCCTATTTCAGAAATATCTTCTGTTCTAAAAATGTACTCAGCAGCTAAATTTATCCATCTGATAGAGCCATCGAGATCATAGATGATGTAAGGGCTTGGATGATGCTTTAAGGATCTAAATAAGTAATCTAGATGTTCATTCTTCATTATTTGCGTTACCTATATTTTCATTCTTTCTTTTTCAACCAACTCAACAAAGTCTTCTGGAAAGGTGGGTGATACCCATGTCCATATCTCTAAGTTTTTTTGATCTTTCAAAAGTGTTCTAAATGAGGAAAGCATTGCTGACCATTCTGATTCATCGAGCATTCCTATCGTGTATTGATAATGTTGGCTTTGTCTTGCTCTAAGTATTGCTGAAAAGTGGGTTAAGTAAGCTGCATCTTCCTCTTCAGTGAGCTCTTCTCCTTTTCTCAGTTTCACTTTGATCTCAATTAGTCTTTTATTCAGGCCCGCTAATGTAAGTTTTTGGTGACTATCTGCAATATTCTGCCTTGCATTTGCTCTCGCTACTCTATTTTGCTCTTTTAACTCTGTAACAAGAAAATAAACAGTAACTAATACAGTAAAAGGTCCAATAGTTTGTAAAATTATTATTATTGTCTCAAAGTTCATATTATCGATTCCTTCTTTTACAAACTTTATCAGGAAAATAAAAATAAAAAAGTTCTGTAAATTTTATAATTCTTAACTTTTGTATAAATCTACTATAATTGACGCATAAATATTGTAAATAATGGGGAAAAATGCAAAATTTGTTTCTACTATTCTTACTTAGTGTCTGTGCCTTTGCCTTGGAAGCAAGACAACTTTTGCTTGGTCCAAGCGAGAATTCTTCCGAGGAAATACAAGAAGCGCTTATAGAAATGCAACCTGGTGATGTGCTTACCTTAGAGCCTGGAGAATATTTTTTTGAGGATGGCATTTCTTTAGATGTTGATGACGTAATTTTTGAGGGATCTGGAATAAACGAGACTATATTAAACTTTGAAAATCAAATTTCTGGAGCTCAAGGTCTTTTAGTCACTTCAGACGGAGTTACTCTTCGAGACTTTGCCGTTTTAGATGCTACAGGAGATGCTATTAAGGTAATTGGAGCTGATGGAATTAATATGGTTCGCTTGCGAACTGAATGGACTGGCGGACCAAAGGAAACCAATGGAGCCTATGGGTTTTATCCTGTAGAGTCACGAGATGTCCTTATAGATGCTTGTGTAGCCATAGGGGCCTCAGATGCCGGCATTTACGTTGGACAGTCTAGGAATATAATCGTTAAAAATAGTATCGCTCAATATAATGTAGCTGGAATTGAGATAGAAAATTCTTATTATGCTGATGTATTTGATAATTTAGCATCACATAACACTGGAGGGATCTTAGTGTTTGATCTTCCTGATTTACCTCAACAAGGTGGTCACAATGTAAGGGTCTTTAGAAACAAAGCTATAAACAATGACACAGATAACTTTGCTCCAGAAGGCAATATAGTAGGAGAAGTGCCTAGAGGTACTGGAATAATAATTCAAGCCAATTCTGACGTTGAGGTATTTGATAATGACATATACGGAAATGGCACTGTGAATCTCTCGATCGTCACCTATGGTTATGCAACAGACGATGAAAACTATAACCCTCACCCTAAATCCATTCAGATTCACGGAAATAGATTTGGTGATGGCGGTTTTGATCCAGATATAAATACAGGAGAACTTGCAGCAATACTATTTGAACTCTCTGATGGAAATATGCCTGATATATTTTGGGACGGGATCCTGCCAATGAACCAAATGATATTTGGACAACCTGATAAAGAACGACTTGTTATTTCAAATAATGGAGACGCTACTTTTTTAACACTCAATCCAATCAAATATATCCTTCCTTTTTTTGATCCAGTAGAGAGAGATATAAAAGCCTACGAAGGGAAGGTCAGGCCCTTACCAGAAGTGATTTTGAATTAAAATAATGAAAAAAGTTTCATTATTTTTATTAATAACTTTTACTATAAATTTTCTTTATGCTATTGAAAATGATTTAATTTTGCAGGAAAAATTTCCTAAAAAACTTTCAGAATTTTCATTCTTTAAAGACTCTCAAGCTCAAATCCCATCTGATAGAGTTGTTCCTTATGAGCTAATTTCTTCACTATTTTCTGACTACTCTTATAAGCAAAGATGGGTATATATACCAGAGGGTAAAAAGGCATCTTTTAGAAAAGATCAGGTATTCAACTTTCCTGTTGGATCTGCTTTGATTAAAACTTTTTATTATCCAATTGATGAAAGAAACTTATCCCTTGGAAAGAGGCTTATGGAAACAAGATTGCTTCTTAGAAAGCAAACAGGCTGGGAAGCTGTTTCTTATGCTTGGAATGATGAACAAAATGAGGCATTTATAAAGATAGCTGGTAAAACAATCCTTAATGAATGGATAGATTTTGAAGGAGAAAAGCGATCAGTAAGATATAGAGTACCTAATAAAAATCAGTGTAAAGAATGTCATGCTTCTAATGATGCCGTAATGCCAATTGGACCAAAAGCAAGAAATCTCAATAAAGTATTTGATTATCAAGACGGATCCATTAACCAATTAACTAAATGGATGAGACTTGATTATATAAATCGTATCGAAATAGATCTTAATACACCTGTCGATTGGAATAATGAAATTTATTCATTGGATGACAGAGTTAGATCCTATTTGGATATTAATTGTGGTCATTGTCATATTTCAACGGGAGGGGCTAACTCTACTGGGCTTTACTTGGATTTAACTGAAACTAGACTTACACATTTAGGAATAAATAAAAAACCAGTTGCAACAGGAAGAGGAAGTGGAGGACATAAGTTTTCCATTGCACCTGGAAAATCTAAAGAATCTATTCTCTTGCATAGAATGATTTCAACTGATCCCGGTGTCATGATGCCGGAGTCAGGTAGATCTTTAACTCATCACGAGGCTGTTGAGTTAATAGAGAAGTGGATTGATAATATGGATACTTAGATGAGTGATAGAGAAGATTTACTTAATAACTTAAAGATTGACAGATCTGCTCCTCCTTCATCTGAAGGACTACAGTCTAATAAACTATATTTATTTGGCATATCTATTCTGATTGTAGGCTTTTTTTGGTGGTTATTTTTATCAGATGATGAACTAAAAGAAGTCACTACTTTCACAGTGAAATCTCTTGAAATGTCTGATGCTTCAGCTACCAGTATTCTTGATGCTTCTGGTTATGTAGTTGCGAGAAGAAGGGCAACAGTTTCCTCTAAAATGACCGGAAAGGTTTTGAAGGTATTCATTGAAGAAGGTATGTATGTTGAGGAAGGTCAAATATTAGCTCAACTTGATGATAGTACAATGAAAGCTGATTTGAATTACTCACAGTCGCAACTCAATGAAGCTATACGAATATTTAATAGAACTAAGGAGTTAGCAAAAGATGAGCTAGCTAGCCAGGCTTCTTTAGATGCAGCTAGAGCTTCTGTAGAGGGTTTAGAGGCCCTAAATGCAGTAAGGAAGCAAGTCGTTCAAGATATGAAAATATTAGCTCCATTTAGTGGAGTGGTTGTATATAAAGCAGCTCAACCAGGCGAAATGATATCTCCAGTCTCAGCTGGAGGCGGATTTACTAATACCGGTATATGTACGATTGTTGACATGGATTCTCTTGAAGTTGAGGTAGATGTAAATGAAGCCTTCATAAATCGAGTAAAACCGGGCCAACCTGTCATAACAAATTTAAATGCATATCCTAAATGGGATATTCCATCTGAAGTTATAGCAATTATCCCGACGGCTGACAGAAACAAAGCTACCGTAAAAGTCAGAATTGCTCTTCTTGAGAGGGATGAAAGGGTTCTCCCCGATATGGGCAGTAGAGTATCTTTCTTGAGGAAGGTGGAAAATAAAAGTCCTGAAATTGTTAAAGAGGGTGTAATGATACCTTTAGCAGCTGTGGCTATTAAAGATGATCAGTCAGTTGTTCAAGCACTCGACGGATCAAAAATTAGGTTCACAAAAGTAGAAGTTGTTGAAGAAACTGCCAATTATGCAAGAGTAATAGATGGTCTGAAATCAGGAATGACTGTGGTAGCAATATTTGATGATGAATTAGAAGACAGTCAACAAGTAACAGTAAAATAAAAAAGAGGTAACTATGTCTAACTTAATTGAAGTTCAGTCCGTAAATAAAACATACGAAAGAGGAAGAGAAACGCTCATTGTGTTAGATGACCTTAGCTTAGAAGTACCCAAGGGAGATTTTCTTGCTCTGATGGGACCTTCTGGTTCTGGAAAATCAACTCTTTTAAACCTTATTGGTGGACTTGATTCACCCACTTCTGGACAGATTGTCGTTAATGGAGAGCACCTAGAAGAAATGGGGCCATCTGGCTTAAGTGACTGGAGAGCAACTAATATAGGTTTTATTTTTCAATTCTATAATCTTCTTCCAGTTTTAACTGCTAATAAGAATGTAGAAATACCTCTTCTCTTAACCAATCTTTCTAGCTCTCAAAGAAAAGAACATGTGACTACAGCTCTTAATGTCGTCGGCCTTTCTGATAGAGGAGGACATAAGCCTAATGAGCTTTCTGGCGGGCAACAACAAAGAGTTGCAATTGCAAGAGCGCTTGTTTCAGATCCAGGCATATTGGTTTGTGACGAGCCAACAGGTGACCTGGACAGAGATACTGCAACTGAGATATTGGAACTCTTGCAGATATTGAACCGCGACCATGGTAAAACCATTTTAATGGTGACTCATGATCCAGTAGCTGCTGAGTCCGCCAAGAGGACTTTACATTTAGATAAGGGAAAACTCACAACTTAATGTACTGGACCTTAGTTAAGATAGGATTAATTAGAAAAAGACTACGAACTTTTTTGACAATAATGTCTATGTTTGTTGCATTCGTATTGTATGGATCTTTAAATACCCTTTCAGGCCTTTTTACAGGTTCTATAGAGGGCCTTTCTGCAGATAATATAATAGTTATGCCTAGATATAATATGCTGGGAAAACTGCCTTATTCTCACGTAAATTATATAGAAACACTAGAAGGCGTTGAGGAAGTGATGTACATGGATTTTCTTATATCCGATAGTATCGAAAGTATGATGGAAGGAGTCGCTTATGCTGTTAGCCCAAATTTTTTCGATGTATATGAAAGATTTGAAGCGACGGAACAAGCCATACTTGCTTTAAAAAGTAATCCAAATGCCACAATAGTTGGTCAGCTGATGGCAGACCAAAAAGGTCTAAGAATAGGAGATAGATTAAACACAGAATCATCATCGCTAAATATAGATGGAACCAACAATTGGTCCTTTGAGGTTGTGGGATTTTACACAGCAAAACAAATTAAAGGAGATGAGTTAGGAGCGATAATTAATTGGCCTGCTTTTGATGAAGCTAGAATGAGTGAAAAGGGAACTTTAGGTACGATTATGGTCAAAGCTACTTCTCCTGAATTGGGTGAAAAAATTTCCAAACAAATTGATGAACAGTTCATGAATTCTTCTTATGCAACCAGATCAGGTCCTGAATCAATGGTTGCAGTAGAAATGGCTGGAGAAATTGCAGATGTTGAATTAATTGTGAATTCAATACTGTTATCTGTATTTTTTACCATATTGTTGGTTTCCTCAAATACGCTTGCTCAATCTATAAGAGAAAGAACAAGCGATATAGGAGTGCTTAAGTGTCTAGGTTATAAAGACAATATTATTTTCATTTCTGTCATTTTAGAAGCTATTACAATTTGTTTCTCTGCTGTGCTTATGGGTTTACTAGTTACAGCTCTAATCATTCCGGCCATAGAAATAATGTCGGGAGGTATACTGGAAGATACAGTATCTTTATCGCTAGAAATAGTTCTAGGTGGTTTCCTGATAGGATTATTAATTGCTCTCATGTCTGCCGCAGTTCCCGCTTATCAAGCCTTGCGCTTAAAAGTTGTAGATGCCCTTAGGGAGGGATAATGAAATATTGGATGATCGTTAAATCAGGCATAAATCGTAAAAAGATTAGAACTTTCATGACCATCTTTTCAATCGCTACTGCTTTCTTGTTGTTTTCTTTGGGAAGATCAGTTGCAGTAGCTTTTAATAGTGAAGTAGATTTTGCCGGTAAAGATAGACTCATAGTTGTGTCTCGTCTCGCTTTTACTGAATCTCTTCCCATGGCTCATAAAAATAGAATAGAAATGGTAGAAGGTGTAGATACTGTTGTGTGGCGTCAATGGTTCGGAGGCACTTATAAAGAACGACAAAACTTTTTTCCAAAATGGCCTGTTCCAGACAATTACTTTGATGTCTATCCTGAATGGGAATTGAGTGAAGGAGCACAAGAGGCCTTTTCAAGAAATATAACAGGGATGATTGTCGGGAAAGATTTGGCTGATCAGTTTGGATGGAAAATAGGAGATAGGATTCCTATTATTGCTGACATATGGCCTAAAAAGGGTGGAGGTGTTTGGGAGTTTGACCTGGTAGGCACATACACAAATAAGACTAGTGACGAGCAAGATGAAGCTTTTATAAATTGGAAATACTTTGATGAGGCTAGGCTTTACGAAACCGGTAGACCTGGTAACTATATAGTGAAAATAAAAAACCCAGAGCAGGCTGAATCTATTGCAAAGGAGATAGATGAGCTATTTAAGAACTCTTTAGACGAAACAAAGACTTCAACAGAGGAAGCTTTCAGTAGGATGTTTGCTGAACAAATTGGAAATATAGGTTTAATTATTAATTCAGTTTTGGCTGCTTCCTTTTTCACAATTCTTTTATTAACAGGGAATACTATGAGCCAAGCAGTTAGAGAGAGAACTCCCGAACTAGGTGCTTTGAAGGCAGTCGGTTTTCCTGATCGACTAATAATGCTCTTTGTTCTAGCAGAGTCTTTCTTGTTGTGTGTGGCTGGAGCATTAATAGGAGTTTTGATAGCTTATCTTTTGTTTCCAATGTTTTCCGGAGTGGCTATAGGTTTTTCAGGAGAGATAGAATTTTCTATATCTATTGTTATAAGTGCAATCTTAGTTGCTTTTATTACTGCTTTAATATCAGGAGTTTTACCGGCCCTTTCGGCTATGAGATTAAACGTAGTTGATGCTTTGAGGAAAAATTAATATGAGTTTTATTAGGCAAGTCTTATTGGTTACGAATATGAATTTACGCTCTATTCTTGAGAGATCAGGTTCTTCGCTAGTGATTATTGTAGGGATAGCTGGGTCGGTAGCTGTGATGGTTTCCTTGCTAGCTATGGCTGAAGGCCTAAGTTCAACAATTTCAAGTACTGGAGAGGAGGATAGAGTAATTATTTTAAGAGATGGATCGAGTTCAGAGTTGAGCAGTGGAGTTGCCATGACTGAGCTTGATACTGTTTCTAGTTCTCCCGGTATTAAATCTATAGATGGTGAGCCAATGATTGCGGGTGAGTTATTTGCAATTATAGATTTAAAAAAGAAAGGTGCGGAATCAACCTCTAATTTACCAATCAGAGGCGTTCAACCTACGAGTTTTAAAATCCGCCCTGAAGTAGAAATCGTAGAAGGCAGAAATTTTACTACCGGAACAGCAGAGATAATAGTTGGAAAAGGAGCTAATAATCAATATGAAGGACTCGAAATCGGAGATCAGATTAAGGTACGAGACAGTTTTGCTACAGTAGTAGGAATTTTTTCAAGTAATGGTAATGTTCATGAGTCTGAAATTTGGGCTGACCTAGCAGCTGCACAAGGCCTTTTTAGAAGAGGAGCCTCTGCATCAAGCATGATACTAAAATTAAATTCTCCAGATTCATTTGATGAAGTTGGATTGTTTGTAGAAAGTTATCCAAATTTAGAGCTCAAAGTTCAGTCTGAAAGTGACTTTTATGAAAATCAGTCTTCTGGAGCAGATTTGATAAAGGTATTTGGACAAGTGGTTGGGTACATAATGGCAATAGGCGCAGTTTTTGCAGCTCTAAATACCATGTATAGTGCTGTCTCCACGAGATTGGTAGAGATAGGAACACTTCGAGCTTTAGGATTTAAGGGTACTACTGTTCTTCTTGCGCTTTTGATAGAAGCTTTATTGCTAGCTACGATAGGTGGTTTATTAGGAGGTGCTATAGCCTATCTACTATTCAATGGATATACAGTTTCTACGCTAGCAGGCGCTTCTTTTTCCCAGACGGCATTTGCCTTTGCAGTTACGGGAGAGATCATTCAACAAGGACTCACCTTGGCTTTATTCGTAGGTTTTATAGGTGGAGTATTCCCTGCATGGAATGCCGCCAGGAGAGATATTACTGAAGCGCTAAGATCAATCTAAGAAAGATTTAACTCTTTTTTACTCAGCAAAAGTCCATTATTGTCTGCATAGACATAATCACCACTTGAAAAAGTTAACCCGCCAAAGGAAATATCCACTCCTATTCGTCCTTGGTTCTTCTTTTCACTTCTTATTGGCATTGTTCCTAAGGCTTGAACGCCAATATCAAGTGTACTGAGTATATCTATATCTCGGACATAACCATTTATAACTACTCCACTCCAATTATTTTTTACACCTGCTTCTGCAATCATGTCTCCAAGCAATGCAACGGTCGATATACCATTCGCATCAACCACCAGAACTTTTCCATTGCCCTCGCTATTCATAAGTTCTTTCACAAAAGAATTATCATCAGGACATTGAAGCGTTTCAATTTTTCCCCAGAAGATTTTCTTACCTCCTAAGTTTTTAAGAATAGGGGAAAGAGCCTGAGCCTCTGGATTTGCATCAGACAAGTCTGGGGTACTAAATGACATACAAAGTCAGTTTTATGCGCTTATTGCTTCAGCAGTTCTTTCGCCTCTTAAAACGGTACCAGGAAGCTCGCCAGTAGCTTGATCATTCTTAAAAGTTACAACTCCACTTTTGATGGTTGCAATGTATCCTCCAGCCTTTTGAATAATTCTTCTACTGCCGGTAGGTAAGTCATGAACCATCTCAGGTTTGTATACACATAAATTTTCATGATCGATGATGTTAATGTCAGCTAGATAACCTTCTTTGATTTGACCTCTATCCATTAAACCAAAGGTCTCTGCTGTTTCTTTAGTTTGTTTCCTTATGAGAAATTCTAAAGGTATTTTTTCTCCTTTTACCCTATCTCTTGTGTAGTGAGCTATATTCCATGTTGGCATACTTGCATCACATATAAGGCCACAGTGAGCTCCTCCGTCACTAAGACCCGCAACAGAACTTTCAAATTCCATCATCATTTTATATGTGTCGAGGTTATGGTCAGGATAAGGAGAAAATGGTGCCCAAACAAAAGTCTTACCTTCATTTTTGAGCATCTCATCGTACATCACTTCCATTACTGATTTACCTGAGCTTTCCGCTATGCCGGCAATACTTTCTTCATATGAAGGTTCATAATCTGGTATCTCATTCATAGGAAATTGTTTATCAAATGACATCATCAGAGTGTAGATCATATGATTTTTGTCAACTGCGGGTTCTTCAGAAAGAATCTTTTGTTTGAAGGATTCGTCTTTCATAGTAGCAACTTTTTCCTCTAAAGATTTGTCTGCAATCTCAGCATAGCTAGGATGAGCAATAAAAGGATGAACGGTAGACTCTAGACTAAAGAGCATACCAGTAGGTCTACCTGGAAATTGAGGTCTTATTTTTACACCCTTAGAAAAATTTTCTTCGCAATACTTCCATGTTTCTACTGGATTACCACCTGTCTGGGCATAAGTAAGTGTCCTATCAGACTTTTCAACAAATTCTTTAACCCAGTCTAATTCAATATCTTGATCCATCCAGTCAGATACTATTTCTAAGGTACCTTGGCCAAGATCAGCTATAGTATTGGCAATCTTCCTCATTTCTTTGGCAGTAGCCTCTGTTCCAGGAACATACTCCCCAAATTTATCTCTATGAAGATATGTTCTAGAAGTACTGAATCCAAGGGCTCCAGCTTCAATTGCTTCTTTTGTGATCTTTGCCATTTCGTTTATTTCTTCATCAGATGCTTCCTCTTTACCTTGGCATCTGTCCATCCCCATAACATATGACCTAATAGGTCCATGTCCAATCATCGCCCCAATATCCATTGCATAGTTCTTTTTACCGATGGAATCAAGATATTCAGGAAAGCTTTCCCAATCCCAGCTGACTCCCTCATTCAATGCAACTCCTGGAATATCTTCTACACCTTCCATGAGTTGAACTAGAAATTCTTCTGTACCAGGTTTAACAGGAGCAAATCCTACACCACAATTTCCCATGACCACAGTAGTGACCCCATGCCAGCAAGAGGGTGTTAAATATTCGTCCCAGCAAACTTGCCCGTCATAATGTGTATGTATGTCAACCCAACCAGGGGTCACAAGATTGCCCTCGGCATCTATTTCTTTATTTCCTTTATCTTCAATGAGACCAATCTTTACTATGCGATCTCCATTAATGGCAATGTCGCCCATAAAAGAAGCTTCCCCGCTTCCATCTACAATTTTTCCATTTCTAATAACTAAATCGTACATAAATATTATTCCCCAATAAATTTATTAATCATATTAATATTTTTTTTGTACACTTCAAATTAAATAGTGAATATTAATTTAACTGATTCACTCAAAACCTAATCAACTTGGAGGATTTATGAAAGTTGTTAAGCCTGAAACAGTAGGTTTAGATGCCACAGTTTTACAAAACATTAGAGAATACTTAGACGAAACTTACGTGAAGCAAGGAAAATATGTTGGAACTATGACTTTGGTTTCAAGAAAGGGTGAAGTTGCCTATTTAGATTCTCTTGGAATGATGGATAGGGAAAATAAAAGACCTATGCAAGAGGACACGATCTTTAGAATTTATTCTATGAGCAAGGCGATAACGAGTATCGCAATTATGCAATTACTTGAGAAGAGTAAATTCAGATTAGATGACCCGGTTCATTGGTATATTCCATCATGGAAGAACCTTAGAGTTTACCAATCTGGAATTTATCCAAATTTTTTGACTACAAAACCTAAAAGACACATGACTATTAGAGACCTGCTCAGTCATATGTCGGGGTTAACTTACGATTTTATGTATAGAACTAATGTAGATGCAGCCTACAGAAAAACAAAAGTACAGCAATCAGAAACTCTGCAAGAATTTGTGGATACGCTTTCTACAATCCCTCTTGAATTCTCGCCAGGTGATAAATGGAATTACTCTGTTGCTACAGATGTTTTAGGGCATCTTGTAGAAGTTTTTTCAGGCATGAATCTTGAAGATTACTTCATGGAGTATATTTTTAAGCCTTTAGAAATGCCTGACACTAGCTTCTCTTGTCCCGAAGATAAACTTAATAGATTGGCTTCTCTTTATGAACACAACCCTAAAGGCGTTCCAAATTTGTTAGAAATGCCATTCCTAAATACAAAAATGGCTTCTGGAGGAGGGGGACTATTTTCTACCATGAGTGACTATCATAATTTTTGTCATATGTTATTGCATCAGGGGGAATTTAAAGGTAAGCGATTGTTAGGAAGAAAAACTTTAGAGTTGATGACTGCAAATCATTTACCAAATAATCAAGATTTGACTGAAATGAGTGAGTCGGCTTTTAGTGAAACACCATATGCAGGAGTGGGTTTCGGGCTTGGGTTTTCTGTGATGCTTGACCCTGCAAAATCACAATCTTTGAGTGACATAGGAGAATTTGGCTGGGGCGGCGCGGCTAGCACGGTTTTTTTTATAAATCCCAAAGAAGATATGTTCGTAATATTCTTGACTCAATTACTTCCATCTTCAACTTATCAAGTGAGAAGAGAGTTAAGATCTTTGATCTATTCAGCCTTAAAACCAACTTAAATATAAAAAATATCTAATTTATTGACTTTAGTGACATTTTCTGTCTTTTTCACGTTGTAATTAATGTCTGTAGATAGTATATTTTTAATGTCTATTTGCTTAATTGAACTTTAAACGTCGTTTAATTAAGATTAAATAGCTTTTGTACTCGAGATACATAAATAACGGGAGAGAAATATGAAATCTTTATTGATTCTATCAAGCATGATCGCAGCTCCTCTATTTGCCGCTTCAGGCGGTGATTTAGATTCTGACGATTTTGTTGGCGTTTCCTTTTGGCTAGTTACAGCTGCTATGGCGGCTGCTACGGTTTTTTTCTTTGCGGAAAGAAGCAATGTAGAAGGCAAATGGAAAACTTCATTAACAGTTGCAGGTTTAATTTGCGGTATAGCTTTTTGGCACTACCTATACATGAGAGGTGTTTGGGTTGATACTGGAGAAACACCTACAGTATTTAGATATATAGATTGGTTACTAACAGTACCACTGCAGATGGTCGAGTTCTACTTGATACTTGCAGCAGTCACTGTTGTTGCTGGATCTTTATTCTGGCAACTTTTACTTGGTTCACTAGTCATGTTAATTTTTGGTTACATGGGTGAAGCAGGTGTTATGGCAGCATTGCCAGCATTCATCATTGGAATGGCAGCATGGTTGTACATGATTTATGTACTATACATGGGAGCAGGTAAAACTGTCGTAGCCACCACCAGTGCCTCTGTCCAAACAGCATACAATTCAATGCTATTGATCATAGTAGTTGGTTGGGCTATTTATCCTTTAGGTTATGTTTTTGGATACCTAATGGGTGCAGTGGATGCCGATACATTAAATTTAATTTATAACCTTGCTGATTTCATCAACAAAATCTTATTTGGTCTTGTGATTTGGAAGGCGGCAGTAGACGACAAGCAAACAGCTTAGTTTAGTTTCTTATAAATTAGAAAGAGGGCCATTTCGGCCCTCTTTTTTTATTTGTACAACCAAGAGAAATTTTAAGTCCCACAAAAGGTCCTCCTTACCTTTTCATTTTCAAGCGGGGCTTGAGAGTAAGATTCATATTTTGCTACTTCTACAAATGGGTTTTTAAATACTTCAATCATCTCTAACATTTTTGAAAAGTCATTCTCGTAAGCTAGATCGATAGCGAGTTGAACCTGATGATTTCTTGGAACATACATAGGATTAACTTGATTGAGCTTCTCTGTTAAATTGGAGAGATCTTTATGCTCTTTTTTTAAAACTTGCTTCCAATTATTCAACCAGGCATTAATTTCTTTTTTCTCAGAAAATTGATTAAAAAATTCATCTGAGTCTTCAAAGAGAACTTTTGATAAGTTTCTGAAAGTGATAGTAAAGTCTGCTTCATTGTCCATCATTATTTTAAGTAAATTCCTAAGTAAAGTTTGATTCTCTTTTTTTCTTCCATTTAACCCAATCTTTTCGCACATCAGGTCAAGAATTCTTTGATTAGTTTCTTTCGAAAAATTATCTAAGACCTCTGTAGCAAGCTCATTGGCTTTATCTGAATCTTTATCAATGAACGCGATGAGACAACCTGCAAGAGAGGCAAGGTTCCATGAAGCAATACTTGGTTGATTACCGAAGGCATATCTTCCATTTTGATCGATTGAACTAAATACTTTCCCAGGATGATACTCATCTAAAAAAGCGCATGGTCCATAATCAATTGTCTCTCCAGAAATGGTAAAATTATCTGTATTCATGACTCCATGTATAAATCCAATGCTCATCCATTTTGATACGAGTTTAGATTGATTAGAAGCTACCTTTTTTAAAAGTTCAAGATAGTGTTTTTCCGTTTCTCTTATTTCTGGATAATGTCTTTGTATAGCAAAATCAGCAAGCATCTTGACATCATTTAATTGTTGTCTAGAGGCAAAATACTCAAAGGTTCCAACTCTCAAGTGACTTTTCGCTATACGTGTCAATACACCTCCAGGTTCAAAAGTTTCTCTTTCAACATGTTCTCCTGTCGCTATAGCTGCTAAAGCTCTCGAAGTAGGAACCCCCAGATAGTACATTGCTTCGCTAAGAATATATTCTCTTATGACTGGCCCGAGAGCCGATCTACCATCTCCTTGTCTTGAAAACATAGTTTTTCCAGAACCTTTCAACTGTAAATCATATGTCCCATCTTTAGCATTGATTTCACCAAGCAAGACAGCACGACCATCCCCGAGTTGTTGAACAAAGTTTCCAAACTGATGCCCGGCATAGTTCAATGCTATCGGAACTGAATCTTCTGGCAAACCATTACCAGAAAAGAAATTTGATACCTCTTCATCTTTTAATTTTATGTCGAGTGAATCAGCCAGATCATCATTAAAAATAAGTGTCTTTGGATTTCTTACTGGAGTTGGATTCACCACTTGATAGAATTCCTCTGGTAACCCTATGTAAGAATTAGAAAGTTTCATATATTTAATTCCAGAGCAGTAGTTTCATAAAATCAATTATTTTGTTTTCCGAAAGCTACATATGTTAGTAGAATAATTATCGTGATCTATTTTAGATTAAGAATTATATAAATAAAGTGATACCTGAATGAAAGTCGAACCACTCAATAGATCTTTTGGAGCAAAAGTCTCGGAATTATCTTTACCGGATCTCAATCAAGATCAAGTTCAAGAAATTTATAAATTATGGCTTCAGTATGCTCTCTTAATTTTTCCGAAGCAAAATTTAACTAATTCTCAGCAGATAGAGTTTGCAAAAAATTTTGGTGCATTAGAGTTTGACCTTTCTCCAATAAGTAATGTTCGAAATGACGGCTCTATAAGAGACGCGAATGATGATGATATTGTTAAGTCATTAAAGGGCAATATGGAATGGCATCACGACAGTACATATATGCCTATTCAGGCAAAAGGAGCTGTTTTTACAGCTCATAAAGTGCCAAAAAAAGGTGGAGAAACAGGTTGGGCTGATATGAGAGCAGCCTATGAAGGACTCAGCGAATCCATGAAAGAAAAAATTCAAGATTTATCAGCTTATCACTCATATGAATGGAGTCAAAAGGAAAGATTTGGACATAAAGATCCTAAAGTGAGTGAATTCAATAGTTATGGATTCGATATTGATCCTAAGCCACTTAGACCATTAGTTAAAACTCATTCAGAGACAGGTCAAAAATGTTTAACAATAGGCAGACATATTAATAAGATTTCGGGTATGTCAGATCAAGATGCACAGAATCTTGCCAAAGAACTTGAAGAGTTTGCATGTAGCAATGAGAACTGGGTTTATCATCACTCATGGAAAGTAGGAGATGCTGTGATCTGGGACAATAGGTGCTTAATGCACCAGGCAAGCATGTGGGACTTAAACGAGGGAAGGATTATGTATCACTCAAGAATTGAGGGAGATCCGATCTCAGAAGCTGCCTCAAACTATCTTTAGTCAAATATCCAACTCTTTGAAAAAGGGAAGTGCGATATTAGGAAACATAATATAAGTTAAAAGCATCTCGATTTTTTCGCTTAAATCAGGTAGTCCGTTACTACTGCATAAATCTTTCAATTCAGTTGCCATAATGTCTAGTTCATTTTCGTCATAACTATCACCATCAACACCAATTGATTCAGCTCTTCTCAAGAGGTCAGGTTCTATCTCTCCAGGAAGTTTTCCATATTTACCAAGAATAAGGTTTAGAGACTCATTCGATAAATTCTCATATCTTCTACTGCTCATAATATTGAGGAGAGCTTGAGCCCCCACAATCTGCGATGCTGGTGTTACCAGAGGGGGATATCCAAAATCTTTCCTAACCTTAGGTATTTCATCTTTGACCAGATCTATCTTATCTTCTTGTTTATTAGCTCTTAATTGAGATTCTAGATTCGACAACATTCCTCCAGGGACTTGTTTTACCAACATTGAAGAGTCAACTCCCTTAAGATTTCCCTCAAATTCAGAATATTTATCTCTTATTTCTTTAAAAAATATAGAAACTTCTTCTAAGGCACCTAAATCCAGATTTATTTCCCTTTCTTGATTTTCAAAAATTGCTAACATAGTTTCTGTAGCAGTATGACCATAAGTCATGCTTAAGGAGGATATAGAAGTATCAATATTATCTATTCCTGCTTCTATGGCTTTCATATTTGTAGCAGTTGACATACCGGTAGTTGCATGTGTTTGCATATGGATTGGAATGGATAAGGTGCCTTTTAAATTCTTTACTAGCTCATAAGCATCGAAGGGCCTAAGTAGACCCGCCATATCTTTAATTGCTAGAGAATCTGCCCCGGCATCTTCTATTTTTTTTGCTAGATCTAACCAAGTATTTAAATCATGAACAGGACTTGTTGTGTAAGCTATTGTTCCTTGTGCATGCTTACCTATTCTCTTTACCTCTCTGATTGTGAAATCAATATTTTCGAAATCATTTAACGCATCAAAAGTTCTGAAAATCTCTATGCCATTTTCTGCTGATTTTTCTAGAAAATTCGATACTACTCTGTTTGAGTAATGTTTGTAACCCACGAGATTTTGACCACGAATTAGCATTTGCTGCGGTGTGTTCTTTAATAGAGAGTTAAAGGTCCTTAATCTTTCCCATGGGTCTTCATTAAGGTATCTTATGCAGGAATCATAAGTAGCTCCCCCCCAAGTTTCAAGTGACCAATAACCCACCTTATCTAAAGTTGGAAGAATTGAAACTAGATCTCTTAAAGGTACTCTTGTTGCCAATAAAGACTGTATACCATCTCTTAAGACTACCTCTGTTATACCTACCGTTTTAGAAGATTCCATATTATGCGCAAGTTATATTTTATCTTTTACTGAGGCTTATCAACAGCAAAGTTATTATTTACCCATTCACTAAAGCCACCTGACATTGACAGCACGTTTTTGTACCCCATTTTCTTAATATTTTCACCAGCTAAGGCCGATCTAAATCCTCCTTGGCAATACAAAACTATTAACTCATCTTTATCTGTTACAACGCTACTGATGTCTCTTTCAATGATCCCTTTACCAAGATGTGTTGCACCTGCAATGAATCCTTGTACCCACTCTCTATCCTCTCTTACATCTATTAAATAGAATTCTCTATTTTCTTGTAACATTGCATTAACCTGATAAACATCGCATTCTTCAACATTCTTTAGAGACGATTGCACGAGCTCCAAAAAGTTTAAGTCATGATCTTTCATATAATATCCATTTTTATTATTTCATCTTTTTTAAGTGATTTCTCAAAAAATAAGGTCTATTCGTAGTAATAGAGTCTACACCTTTTTTAAAGTAATACTCCGCATCATCTGTTGAGTTAACTGTCCAGACATGAACGGATTTATTAAAATTCCTCAACATTTTAATAAGTTCATTATTAAATCTTTTATGATTTTGAGCTCCAAGACCATCCGCTCCTATTGATTGAATAATTTCCTCTATCTTACTCGTCTTAATATTTTCATAATCAAAAGCTATTAATAAGTTACATTTAATATCTATATTATGTTCTTTAATAAGTCGTATAACTTCAGGATAAAAACTTATGACAGTTATTTGATCTAAAGCTACTTTCTGACTCTCTATTTCTTGGAGTAAGTAGGGGACAATAATCTCTCTAGTTTTTACCTCTATGAATATATCTTTATTGTGAGGAAGGATTGAAAAAACTTCTTTTATCTCAGGTATTTTTTCGGTTTTCCAATCCTTTCCAAAACCGTAAGAACAATTTAAAGACCGAAGTTCCGAAAAAGTCACTTCATCTATATTTTTATCGTGTCCGGTTGTGCGCATAGCGGATCTGTCATGGAAACAAACAATGCGTTTATCAGCAGTTAGCCTTACATCTAGTTCTATTCCATCAGCTTGCTGCTTAAAGGCCTCTCTAAAAGCAGAAATGGAGTTTTCTGGTGCATCCTCTGATGCACCTCTATGGGCAATTATCTTTGTCTTTAGTCCCAGCTTAGAGCGCCACCTGTTTGATACTCGATGACTCTTGTTTCAAAGAAGTTCTTCTCTTTTCTTAGGTCCATGATTTCCGACATCCAAGGAAAAGGATTAGTTGCACCTTCGAACTCTTCTTCTAAACCTATTTGTACAAGCCTTCTATTAGCTATGAACTGAAGATACTCTTCCATCATGCCAGCATTCATACCAAGAATACCTCTTGGCATAGTATCCCTTGCATACTGTATCTCTAATTCTGCACCTTCTAATATCATTTGTGCTGCTTCTTTTCGCATCTGCTCATCCCATAAATGAGGATTCTCTAATTTTATTTGGTTAATCATATCGATACCAAAGTTCAAATGCATAGATTCATCTCTCAAGATATATTGGAATTGCTCAGCAGTTCCAGTCATTTTATTTCTTCTACCCATTGATAGTATTTGCGTGAATCCACAATAAAAGAATATGCCCTCTAAGACGCAATAGAATGCAATTAGATTTTTTAATAATAACTTATCGGTTTCTTCTGTTCCTGTTACAAAACCTGGAGTAGATATTTCTTTTGTGTATTTAAGGCCCCAAGAAGCTTTTTTTGCAACGCTTGGTATTTCTCTATACATATTGAATATCTCTCCTTCATCCATCCCTAGAGACTCAATACAATATTGGTATGCATGAGTATGTATAGCCTCTTCAAAGCTTTGTCTCAATATATATTGTCTACACTCAGGATTTGTTATTAGTCGATATATCGCGAGCACTAAGTTATTAGCAACAAGGGAATCTGCCGTAGAAAAGAACCCAAGGTTTCTCATAACTATAGTTCTTTCGTCTTCAGTTAACCCTTCATTGGACTTCCAAAGAGCTATATCAGCAGTCATGTTTACTTCTTGCGGCATCCAGTGGTTGGCGCTGCCATCAAGATATTTTTGCCAAGCCCAATCATACTTAAAAGGCACTAATTGATTTAGATCAGCCCTGCAATTTATCATAGCCTTATCGTCCACTTGAACTCTTCCTGCAAGACCTTCTAACTCTTCTTCTCCTTCTTTTGTATCTAATAATTCAAGAGATTCTTTAGCTTGTTTCGCTCTAATACCTGGCTCTGCTGGAATATGTTCTTCCATAGATTCATGCATTACTTCAGGATTGGTTTGCTCTAAAGATGGTTCTTCTTTAAGCACAGGTTGAGATTTTTTGGTTTCTTCAGGTTCTTTGTAATCGTCCCAATTTAACATTCTTTTCTCCTTATTTTTATTGACATGCATCGCAGTCAGGATCAAGCACTGAACATGCTGATGGTGCAGTCGTATTAGTTTGTAGTTGTACTTCAGGCTGAGCAGTTGCCGAAACCGCGTTTAGCTCACCTGTTGATATAGTAGATTTTTCTGTTGTTGTTGCTGACCTAGAACGCAAATAATAGGTTGTTTTTAGACCCCTTAACCAGGCCATTCGATACATGATATCTAATTTCTTACCATTCGGTTCATCAATATATAGATTCAAAGACTGACTTTGATCTATCCATTTTTGTCTCCTGCTTGCAGCATCAATTAACCATCTGGGTTCAATATCAAATGCTGTAGCATAGAGTTCTTTTACACTATCGGGGATCCTCGATATTCCTTTTACGCTTCCATCATAATACTTGAGATCATTTATCATTACTGAATCCCAAAGACCCAATTCCTTGAGGTTATCAACCATAGGAATATTGGTAACCGTAAATTCCCCGGATAGATTGGATTTAACATATAAGTTTTGATAGGTGGGCTCTATTGATTGTGAAACCCCGGTAATATTAGCAATTGTTGCGGTTGGGGCTATGGCCATAACATTAGAATTTCTTATTCCTTGTTTTTTTACAGTTTCTCTTAGACTATCCCAGTCCATTGTTGAGCTCTCGTCCATGTCTAGATAGTCATCACCTCTACTTTCTTTAAGAAGTTTTATTGAATCTATAGGTAGGATGCCTTGGCTCCATAGAGAACCTTCATATGACTGATATGCTCCTCTTTCTTTTGCCAGGTCACTCGAAGCTTTTATTGCGTAGTAACTTACCATTTCCATAGATCTATCCGCAAAATCAACTGCCTCCTGTGAGGCATAAGGTGTTTGCAACATATAGAGAGCATCATGGAAACCCATTATCCCAAGACCGATAGGTCTATGTTTCATGTTGGAAGTTTCTGCTGCCTTTACAGCATAAAAGTTGATATCGATGACGTTATCTAACATTCTTATCGCTGTATTAATTGTTTTTTCTAGCTTCTCCTCATCCATTTTTCCGTCTTTTATGTGATGAGTTAGATTGACTGACCCTAAATTACACACAGCTATTTCGTCTTGACTTGTGTTAAGAGTTATTTCGGTGCAGAGATTAGAAGAGTGAACAACTCCAGTATGCTGTTGAGGAGATCTTAAGTTACAAACATCCTTGAAAGTTATCCATGGATGTCCTGTTTCAAACACCATGGAAAGCATTTTTTTCCAAAGTTCTTTTGCTTCTACTTCTTTGAAGAACTCAATTTCTCCAGTTTGTGTTTGTGCTTCATATTCTTCGTATCTTTTTTCGAAGTCCATACCATAAAGATCATGAAGATCAGGAGTATCGCTCGGTGTAAATAATGTCCACTTTTTGTCTTCAGACACTCTTTTGAGGAATAAATCGGGAACCCAATTAGCAGTATTCATATCATGAGTTCTTCTTCTATCATCTCCCGTATTTTTTCTTAGCTCAACAAACTCTTCTATGTCAACATGCCAAGTTTCCAAGTAAGAACAAACAGCTCCTTTCCTCTTGCCTCCTTGGTTGACGGCAACTGCTGTGTCGTTGACAACTTTTAGGAATGGAACTACTCCTTGAGATTTTCCATTTGTTCCTTTTATTTGTGATCCTAGTCCTCTCACTGGTGTCCAGTCATTTCCAAGTCCTCCTGCCCACTTTGAAAGCATCGCGTTATCTTGGATTGCTCCATAAATACCATGGAGATCATCTGGAA
>CACGNN010000012.1 GCA_902574355.1 uncultured SAR86 cluster bacterium
ATACTTACCCTAAATTCTTCCGAAATAGAGGTAAATCAATCTAGTTTACAAGATGCTCTTGATCTTAAGGCTGACTCCAAGGGACTTAAAATTGAAGTTGAAGTTGGAACCCTTCCAACTACGGCTCAGACAATTGATTTTAAAGGCAAACTTATTGACGGAAATAATGCAACTCTTGACACAGGAGAAAGAGGTATTGAAATCCAATTTCAAGCTCTTGTTGATCCAACCAAAGAAGTTGGAGCATTTAATTATGTATATGTACCTGCTTCATCCGATATTACTGTCATTTATACTGGAGAGGATGGAACTACAACGAGTTCAACTGTCACACATAGTGGAAATATGGTCTCGGTGGAAACCTCATCAACAGGTGTTCCTAAATTTGTTGTTGACTTCACTGAAATATTTGCAAAAGGGATACCTGAAACAAATCTAAGTACGTACTTCACTACAGCAACTGCAAGTCAAGGCAACTACTATATGGAGCTTGATTTTACTGGAGCAACTTTAACTACCTCTGCAGGTGAATCATTTAATAAAGTAGTTGCTCCTTTTAAAGTAGCATCTACCACCACGCCTGTAGTTTATTTCGAAGATATAACAGTATCTGAAGCAGAAGGGTGGAATCAAGTAGAGTTAAAACTGAGTAAACCCGCAACTGAAACTTTTACATTAGAGTATAGCCTGGATAGCTCCGGGACAGCTACTCAAAGTGATGATTTCTGGTGGTGGTCAGATGAGACTGGGTATAGATCTGTAACATTTGTTGAAGGACAAAGTACGGCTGTAATAAATGTAGATGTTAGAAATGATTCGCTCACAGAAAGCGATGAAACTCTTGTATTTGCTATAAGAATTGCTTCCAGTTCAGAAAATAAAGTAGTACTGCCTAAGAATCTTATTACAGTAACAATAGAGGATGATGAGAGTTCTTCATCAATTGATCTGGATGCAGTAGTAGATAAAATGTTAACAAAACTTTCTACTACACTTTCTGCGGAACTAAAAACTTTAACTGATGCTAATTCAGCTGATTTAAGTTCTACCTCAACTACTTTTACAGATATATTGCTAAGTAATTCTGATATATCTGATATAACTTCTTATCTAAGTGGAGAGATTTCAGAGGATATTACTCTTTATTCTCCTATCACTAAAGCTGTAATGGATCTTGTCAATACATATGTAACAGCTGTAAGGGGACCATCTGGAATAAGAGAATCTTTAAAGATAGATGGTTCAGAAATGGCTAAAGATTTTGCCGCTTTAGCCGTTGGTTTTGATACGTTAAATCTATCAGAGTTTACTTCTACCGCAAGTGCAGATCTCAATACTGCCTTGGTCAATGATATCTATACTGATTCTGGCTTTAAATATAATGGAGCCACTACGGCAATGCCTGCTATGGGATTAGTATATGACAGAACCATAGATTCAGATTCATCTGCATATGCAGACTTGCTTTTTCCAACTGGAGAGGGACTTAGAGATACAACTTATGAGCAAAATTCGGTCACTTTCTCAAATGGTACCAGTGGTAATGATACTGTGAATCTCGATAGCGCGAACACAAATACACTTTATCAGGGATTTGCAGGTGATGATGACATTACAATTTCCGATGATAATAGCAGCTATATGATTTACGGTGGCGCAGGTAACGACATTATAAAAGAGATTAATAACTCAGGTTATACCTCACTTATAGATGGCGGTGCTGGAAATGATATTTTGTACTCTAATTCTCATCATCAACTTAAAATGACTGGTGGTGATGGAAATGATGTCTTCGTCATAGAATACGATACAGGCTGGAGATGGGATTCTGGTAGTTCATTTAATGGTAATGACAACAATGGAGATTCAACTCTTAATTTTGATGAATACTATAGTATCCAAGGTGTTGTGACAGACTTCCAAGATAGTTCAGATAAGATTGGACTCCGAGGATCAGATTGGTCTGGTAAAACTATTGTTGTTCAACAAGGAACGGGGACAATGTCCAATCATACTTTCCTTTTAACTGGAGCTGCAGAAAGAGGTGGAGATAGTGATTACCAGTATTGGTTAATTTTATGGAATACAACTGCATCTAGTATTACATCCGATGATTTTGTTCTTGTTGATACTAACTATGCCACTTCTTCACTTTCTGGTGTCACAATCAGTACTGATATTTCAGATGCAGGTTTAGAGAGCGAAGATAGTGCTCTTGATTCTGGGAATGATGATATAGAAAATGCCTTTTATGTTACTGGATTAGTAGATGATTCTCCTGGTTTTCAATTTGGTAACTTAGATAATCCTGATCCTGTATTAGAAGTTGCCAATATTGGTGATTTATTTTCAAATCAAGATATAGATATTCCTTCAGAAGATAATAGCATTTCTATTATTGACGAAATATACGAAGAAGAAATCTTGATTCCTATTGATATAGTGTAGGAAATTTTTTTGAAAAAACTGATTATATTATTAGGGCTGCTTATGCAGCCCTTACTGTTTCATGCATCTGAATTTCAATCACTTGAAAACATACTTGCTAATAGATTTGATAATCAATTTATAGTTGGCATTTCTCATAGTAGATTTGATCAATCTCTTGATATTCTTAACTACGCAGATAAGTTAGAGTCCACAAAACCTAAAGAAGCATTAACAGACAGTTATTATCTTGGATATCAATTTGATAAATGGAAGCTTTCTTTTGAGTCTAATGAGTCTTCAGGCGAAGTGGAAAGGGCCTCTCAACCCAAATCTGTTAAAACTGATGTTAACACCGAAACTCTTACTATTTCTTATGATGTACTAGAGAATAAAAATAATTATTTAGAGATGGGATTTATTCTTAGAGACGAAGACCAAGATCCAGTAACAATAGATTGTTATGCTTTTGGTGAAACTGTTATTGGGGGTTCGTGCAGTGAGGCAGAATTAAATGTTTTAAATAGTGAAGTCTATAGAACAAGCGGAGAACTAATTTATGAGCCTGTACTTAGAACATCAGGAAATTCTAAATCTCAAGGTATTTATATAAGATTATCTTCTAAGTCATTGGGTTTATTGAATTTTAATCATACTTTTTCCTTAAAAACCTCAGAGATTAATCAAGACTTTACTTCATCTATTTTAAATACCTCTGATTCTTTCATTAGAGGATTAACAGTAGACAATAGGAATGCCGGTGAATTGTTAGATCAATTTAAGGCTCAATTACCCCAAACAACTCCTTGGAAAGAAAATTCATTTAAATATTCCGTAAGTAATCTAATAGCAGTTGGCGAGAATTTTGCTATTTCCGGGATGTATAGCTTCATAAAAGTTAAAAGAAAGGATTATTTAAATAACCCTGTTAAAAAAGACTATACTGATAATCATCTCTTTGACTTATCACTCTTTTATTCCGTGAGCGAATATAGTCTTCTTTATTTAAAATTATCTGCTTCCTCAAATTATCTCTTAGGAGAAAATCCTTTAGCCTATAATAGAAGGTCAAATCATTTATTTGATCATCCCTATGGCCAGATAAATGCTGGTTTAATAATAAACTTTTAATTAAATTCATGAAATCTTTCATAGCAATCTTTGCAATGGCTTTTTTAAGTAATGCTCTGCATAGTGATGACTTACTAGATCCGTACATGAATTCATCAGAATACAGTGTTTTTATAGCACAAGTTAGTGATGCAGTAAGTGATCATCCTGAATACCTATCATCGCTAGATTCTTTAAAAGCAGCGGCTGCAAATCTGAAAGGTAGTAAGGCGAATTTATTACCACAAATCAGGTTGATAGTAGATTCTAATAATCAGTTAGATAAAAGCTTCGAAGATGGTGCAAATAATCTATTTGAAAAATCAAGATCAGACCACAAGACCGATGCAACTATTACTATTAGCCAGCTTTTATATGATTTTGGAGCAACTAGAAGTGACATATCAAAGTCAGAAGCTTTATTTGACGCAAAGAGAGCTGAACTTTCAACTACAATTTTGGATCTTATTTACAGATCAGTAATCAGCTACATAAATGTTTCTGCTTACACAATTTTCACCGATACCATAAATGAGTCTTATAAGAGGCACACCGCTATTAAAGAAAGAATTCAACAGAAAGTAGAAGGTGGTTTATCTGCTCCTAGAGAACTAAGTAGAGCGGTTGCTAGAGAAGCGGAAGCTTATGCTAAGCTAATAACTGTAAGACAAAATTTAAGTAAAGCGATATCAGAGTATAGGGTTTATTTTCCAACAAATGAACTTCCAAAAAAACTTCCGCCAGAGAATTTAAATATACAATTTAGAACTTTAGAAGAATCTAGAAACTTAATGATGTCAAATAATCCTAATATTCTTAGAGCATTAAGTTCGTTAGAAGCATCTATCTATAATGCTCAAAAGGTTCAGAGTGAATCTCTTCCTAGATTAGATTTAGAAGTTCGGGGCAGTCAATATAATCTATCTGACCAGTCCGATGAATATGATGTTTATTCAGGACTAAATCTCTCATATGATCTTTATACAGGTGGCAAGAATAGAGCATTAAAAGAACAGGCGAGAGCTGAATCAAGCGCTTATATGAATAACAAAGATGCAATTATTAGAAAAATTGAGGCTGAGATGAGTAATTCTCTCCAAAACATCAAACTTATTCCGAGTAATATACAAGCCTATCAAAACGCTTACAAAGCAAATAAACAGTCACAATATTATGCAAACGAACAATTTCAAACTTCTAATGTACTGCTATTAGATCTCCTCCAAACTGAAAGAGACTTTTTAGAATCCTCTCAAGCACTTTTAGAAGCTATAAGGTCGTCCCAAATTGAGAGATATTCTTATACGAAACTTACCGGAGAGCTAGGATCTGAATTTGAATTAAGGGTGAATTAATGAAACTTATAGATCACTGGTTTTGGTCTGCTTTTTTAGAAAATAAACAGACATACTACAAAGTTATGTTGGCGGCTACACTTGTTAATTTTATGTCTGTAGGAAGTTCTATTTTTATCATGGTTGTATACGATAGAGTCCTTCCTAATTCTGCTTATGAATCTCTCTATGCACTAACGATAGGAATGGCTTTAGTAATTATTTTTGATTTTGTTTTGAAGATGCTAAAAACCTATTTCATTGACTATGCTGGCGAATATGTTGATAAGAATGTTGGAGATACTATTTTCAATAGATTACTTGATGCGCCTACAGCAGTTGTAACTGGACCTGTTGGAGCAACTGCTAATACTTTTAGAGAGTTTGACTCTGTAAGAGATTTTTTTACTTCTGCCACATTGTCTTTGATTGTAGATATACCATTTATATTTTTATTTATTTTTGTTATTTATCTAATTGCCGGACCTTTGGCCTACATACCACTAGTTGCTGTTCCAGTAGTTTTGCTAATAGGGATTTTAATTCAGCCTTTCCTTGCCAGAGTAAGTGAAGATTTGGGTCAACACAATCAAGAAAAACAGTCAGTACTTGTGGAGACAATAACAGGTATTGAATCAATCAAGGTTTTAGGTGGAGGAGACCTCGTTAAAGAAAGATGGAAAGATGCAGCAACTAAACAATCAAGTCGTAGTAGATTATCACGAGCTTTAGCACAAATAGCTGTCAATTCCGCTCAATCTGCTCAACAAATCTGTTTAGTGGGGATAGTTTTTTATGGTGTTTTTCTTGTTTCAGAGGGAACAGTGAGTATGGGGGGAATGGTTGCAGCGGTCTTGTTGTCTTCAAGGACACTTGCACCGTTGGCGCAAATAGCAAATTTATTCGGTAGAGCTAATAATGCCAAAACTTCTTATAAAAGACTTGCGTCCTTTATGGAAGAAACACAAGAAGATGATGTCTCAGAAAAAAATAAAGGTGCAATTAGAAGAGAAAGGCTTGGAAGTATAGAATTTAAAGATACAACATACAGATATCCTGAAGCAGACATAGATACTCTAAGAAATATTAACCTATCTGTGAATGAAGGTGAGAAGGTAGCTATATTAGGCAGAAATGGCTCAGGTAAAAGCACTTTAATGAAACTTGCATCTGGCCTTTTCAAGGCCTCAGATGGCCTTGTTATGTATGATGGTGCTGATATCAAGCAACTTCATACAGATGATCTTTCAAGATCTATTGGTATCGTATTACAGGATGTTCAATTATTCTCTGGATCCATTAGGGAAAATATTACCATGGGAAGAAAGGATATTAATCAAGATGACTTGATTAATGCAGGAAAGCTCTCAGGATTAGATGATTTTGTCTCAAAAATACCGGGTGGATACGATCTGCAGCTATCAGATGGTGGTAAAGGCCTATCAGGTGGCCAAAGACAATCTATAGCTCTGGCAAGAGCCATCGTACATAAACCCTCGCATTTTATTTTCGATGAGCCAACATCAGCTATGGATATGAACGCTGAAAATATTTTTTATCAGTCAGATGAGTTCAATAATGCAAGATTCTACGATGCTCATTGTTACTCATAGAATGCCTCTTTTAAATCTTGTGGATAGAATAATAGTAATGAATGAAGGTCAAATTGTTGAAGATGGTCCAAAGGAAGAGATAATCAATAAACTTAATCAACCAAGATAATGTTAAGTATGTTAAAAAATATATTTTCCACACCTAAACCTGATTTAATTTTATATGTAATACTTTTCTTCTTTATCACTTTCTTTGTATGGGCCGCGAATGCTGAATTAGAAGAAGTTACTAGAGGAAATGGTAAGATTATAGCTTCTAGTAAATTACAGGTAATTCAAAATCTAGAAGGCGGAATTATTAATGAAATTGCAGTTAACACGGGTGATAAAGTCAATAAGGGTGATTTATTAGTAAAACTTGATGAGACTAAATTTCTGGGAGATTTAAACTCTTCACAACAACAATTAAAATCTCTAGAGCAATCACTCATACTCCTTGAAGAAGAAAGGCTTATATTAGAACCATTGGTTGATAGTAATGTTGAGCCTCGAATCAACTTAATCCGACTATTACAAAGGATTTCAACCGCAGAATCAGAATATCAAGCAACATTAGATCAGATACCAAATCTGCAGGATAAACTCAAAAGAACTAATGTAATAGCTCCCATGGATGGGATAATCAATAGAATCTTGATTAATACTACTGGAGGTGTTGTTCAACCAGCTAGCCCAATTCTTGAGATGATTCCACTAAATGATGAGCTTATTCTTGAAGTAGAAGTATCTCCAATGGATATTGCTTACGTAATCAAAGGACAAAAGGCAATAGTTCAGCTCAGTGCATTTGATTTTGCTATATATGGTAGCTTAGAAGGTGAAGTGCTAAATGTAAGTGCTGACACTGTATCAAAAGATGATGGATCTACCTGGTATGTATGTTTAGTAAGTATTCCTTCAGATGGAATAACTAGTATGTCTAGAGAGTTACAGCTTCTTCCTGGCATGCAGGCAACAGTGAATATTGTGAGCGGTAGTAAAACAATTTTAAAATATTTACTACAACCTGTTACCAATATAAAAAATAAAGCATTCAGAGAAAGATGATCCAGAACTTTTGGAAGTATATATTAATAACTTTTTTATTTTCGGCGAATTTAAAAAGTACAGAGTACGAAATAACAATTTTAGCTACTAATATTGCTAATTTTGGAGGAATAGGGGAATGGAGTTTTTCTGCACTCCTGGAAAGCGATCAAGAATCTATCTTATTCGATACAGGGTTTGATGAAAATACTGTTCTTCATAACGCAAACCTATTAAAAAAAGATCTAAGCAAAGTTGAAAAAGTCATACTTAGTCATTTTCATGGAGATCATACAGGTGGATTAATCAAACTTAGAAAAACATATATGAATTCCAATCCTAAAGCTTTTAGTGACGTTTACGTTGCAGAAGGTTTTTTTGATCAAAGATTTAATGAACTCGGTGAACTAAGAGGATTTATTGGTGGTTTTAATAAAGTATCTGACTTCAAGGAAAAGGCAGAAAATTTAGGAATCAATTTTATAGTTATTGATGAAGCTTACGAACTAGCTCCAAATTTAGTACTTTCTGGTCCTGTTGAAAGAATTTTTGAAAGAGTAGTTGTTTCTCCTGGTTTTTATTTAAAAGAAAATGGTGTATTAGTTGATGATCTATTGAAGGATGATCAGTCTTTGGGAATTAAAACTGATAAAGGTTGGTACATGATGTCCGGTTGTGGGCATGCAGGAATGATGAATACCGCTCATAAATTTCTACAAATTGAAAATAAAAATATATTTGGTGCAATAGGAGGCTTTCATCTATTCAGATCTTCAGAAGAGGATATTAGTAAAACTGCTAAATCACTGAAAAAGTTCGGTCTTAAGCAATTAGTTGGTGGACACTGCACAGGTATACATGCAGCAAGGACTATAGCAGACATAGCTTCAATTTCTAAAGAAAACTTATCTCACGGAGCTATAGGAACGGTTGTTACAAAAAATCTAAAAATAGTAAGAAGCTCAGTTGAATAATGATCGATAAAGATTTAATAATTTTGGTTGTTCAAATAATTGCTGCCCTAGGTGTGGTTGTTTCAGTGATATATCTTGGACTACAAATAAGACAACAAAATATAATTACTAAAGCTCAATTTGGTCATTCATTGACTCAAAGACTTTATGATAGATATTTTCAGACTTCTAAAGATCCTGAATATGCAAAATTTATGTCAAAAGATTGGTCTAAACCTCTTGAAGATCCAGTAGATGGATGGCGTGTTTCCATGGCTATTCTTACTTATTTGGTTGATATATTTGATGTCTATGACAAGGTAGAGGCTGGATTAGTAGATCGAAGTCATCTAGATACTAGAATGAATACATTGAAGTTCGGTGTTATGAAAACTCCTGTAGCAAAGGGAACTTGGGCTAGTTGGAAGGTTACAAGAGATAAGAAATTCGTTGATTGGTTTGAAATGGAAATCTATGGAGACGAAGGCTTAAATGTAGACGAATTTAAGTCGGAAATTGGAAGGAAAGAATTAAACACATACAGAGATTAAATATCTTTACCAGAATCCATCAGTTTCTTCTTTTATATATAGTTATTTTGATGACTAATAAGGGTTTGTAGTAAGATTAAAAAAATTTAAAGGGGGCAAAAGTGGTCAAACTTATATTAAAAATATCAATAATTTTCCTACTGTTCAGTTGTGATAAATCCGATAATAATAAAATTGAATTATTTGTATCTGGAGCTCAAATAGCTGGAGTGAACGGCATGCATTTTGGACCTGATGGTCTTCTCTATGCTGCTTCTGTTATTGGTTCAGATATTTCTCTCGTTGATACGGAAACTAATAAAATAGTAAAAAGATATGATTTATCCGATGGAGTCATAGGACCGGATGATGTAGCTTTTAATTCTAAAGGAGAATTCTACTGGACATCTATACTTACAGGCGAGGTAGCTGGTTTTGATTTAAATGGGGAAAAAGTTATAGCAGGTAATCCTGGACCTGGAGTTAACCCAATTACATTTTCTGATGATGATAGGTTATTTGTTGCTCAATGTTTCTTTGATAATGGTCTGTTTGAAATGGATCCCTCGGGACAAACTGCTCCTAGAATTATCAAAGAAGAGATTGGAGAATTCTGTGGTCTAAATGGTATGGATTGGGGTCCTGATGGAAGACTTTATGGACCTAGATGGTTCAATAATGAAATAGTTAGTGTAAACGTAGATACAGGCGAGATCAGAAAGGAAGTAGGGGGATTGAATGTCCCCGCTGCAGTGAATTTTAACTCTAAAGGTGAACTTTTTATTCTGGATACCGGTGATGGCAAAGTCGTAAAATTTGCTGAAGGTATCAAATCTGATTATGCACTTGTGGAACTCGGCCTAGATAATCTTGCTATTGATGCCAATGATGACGTATTTGTCTCAAGTTACTCAGAGGGTAGTATTTTGAAAGTATCTCCTGATGGTATTGAAGAAGTTTTACCTGGAGGCATCTCACATGCAGGTGGCATAGCTGTTTCGGGTAACGATCTTATTGTTGCTGACATACAATCTGTAAAAGCATATAGCTTAATAGATGGCTCTGAATCTTGGAATTATAAAAATGTATTTAGAATCTCTCCTCATGGTGCAAATACATCAGTCTCAACTTTCGATGATTATGTAATATTATCTAGCTGGTTAGATAACCACGTCAAAATCATGAGACCAGATACCGGTGAAATTCTAGAAAGTCTTGATGGACTAAATATACCAGTTTCAGCAACTAAATATGGAGAACGAATAGCAGTAGCTTTACAAGGTGATAAATCAATTACTTTATTTAATGTCCAAAATGGAGAAGGGGAGATATTGGCAGATGGATTCATGGCCCCCACCCATGTAATAAATTATGAAGATGACTTGCTTATTTCGGATAGATCAAAAGGGCAGATAATACGTGTTAATAAACAAGGAGCTCAAGAGGTAATAGTTGATGGTCTAGATTCCCCTGAAGGAATTGCAATAAAAGATAATGCTATCTACATTTTTGAAGGGAATACTGGTCAAATAAAAAAGTTTACTGAAGGCCAGATTACAGTGATAGCTGAAGTCATGCCTGGAAGCCCTGTCCAATCCGAACTCCAGCCTCCTTCAATGGTATTCAATGGTCTAGCTATAAAGGATAACTATCTATATATATCAGGTGAACTAGAGAGGTCCTTATTCCGTGTAGCTCTTTAGAAAAGGTACAAATAAGTAACATAAAAATTTGTGACAAAAAGAATAAAATAAATTATCTTAGTTATAAGGAGAATTATATGAAAACAATAAAAATACTTTTACTAACATTTATTATGTTTCAATCGGCAGCAAATTTTGCTGATGTAGGTGAGGTTTATCAATGGAAAGCATTTCCTGGCAAGACTCAGCAGATGTTAGAAAATATGCAGGAAGCTGCAAAAATTCATGAAGCAGAAGGTGCTGTTGTTGCTATTGATTTATTGAATATTGGTTCCGAACCATTGGTTAATTATGTTCTTAGATGGGATAACTCTAAAGACTATGCTGCATTTAAAGACCAAGCGAATCAATCTGAGGAATGGCTTGAATATTGGGCAAGGGTGAATCAAGACCCTTCAGGAGAAATGGTTGCTAGTTTTGCAGCTAATAATTTAGATCAAACAAAAAAGGCTTCAGATTTTAAGGGTTCTTATGTTTATTCGGTAACAACTTGGAAAGTCGATCCAGGTAAAGATCTAGAATTGATAGAAAGATTTATGGAGTCGAAATCAATATTAGAATCTACCGGTGCGAGAGTTGAAATCTATGCTGGAAATTGGGGTGCACCTAATGAGTATCATTATTTACTTATGTATGACAGTTGGGCTGACCTTGAAAAGAGTTTTTCAGAGTTAACTACACCTGGTGGAGAATGGATGAGCATGATGCAAAGACGTGCTAATGACGAGCAAATAGCTGAACAATTGGGCTTCTTTACAGGTACAACCTTTAATTAAAAATATTAAGAATAAAAGGCCCCTTAAAGGGGCCTTTTTTTATGCTGCTGTAAAACCTCCGTCTGCTAAATATACTCCACCATTACAATATGAAGATTCATCTGAACCAAGAAAAAGAGCCAAATTGGCCATTTCTTCATTGGTACCATATCTACCTGAAGGTATATTGGCAGTTACGTTTTCTCTGAAATTTGATGGATCATCTGGTTGGGATTGAGTGCCCAAGGATTCCATCATTCTGTTATCAATGGGACCTGGGGCTAGAGCATTAAATCTGATACCTTTCTCGCCGTATTCTAAACAGGCGGTTTTTACCATTCCGCAGACAGCATGTTTACTAGCAGAGTAGGGACATAAACCGGGAAAGCCTACGACGCCTGCGCCAGATGCAACTGCTACTATTGAACCATAGCCTTGATTTTCCATATGAGGTATAGCGTATTTAAAGTATAGCCAGACACCTGTGACATTGACAGTCAGTGTATGATTAAAATCTTGCACTGAATAATCAACTAAAGGTTGCACAACTCCTTCAGTTCCAGCATTTGCAATTACGATATCAACTGAGCCAAAAGTGTCATAAGTTTTTTGTACCGAATCACTAATAGCTATTTCATCTGTAGATTCAGCAACACAAAAAGCAGCATTATTTGGTTTACCTAACCGATTATGTGCTTCAACAAGTTTATCTTCGCTTCGACCAACCATCATCACATTAGCTCCCTCATCTAGATATTTTGATACAGTTGCAAAACCAATGCCGCCAGTTGCTCCTGTAATGATGGCATTTTTATTTTCTAATCTCATAGAGATAATTAATAAACTCTTTTTATTTCAGCTATATTTGTAGTTGGTGACCCATCTAACATAACCGTGTTCTGAAAAGTTATTGAATCATTATTATTCATAACCCATTTCATGCCTGTAACAAAACTTTCATGTTCAGCATGTAAATCCACCTTAGATCTGTCTAATTTAAAAATCATAGTATCTTCAGATATACTTTCAACTTCAAAAACTGGTTCAGTTCCTAAGCCACAATAGTGTCTTATAACCAGATCTCCATCGTCATCACTATATGTCGTTAGCATTTGGACTCCGTCTTCAATTAGAGTCTCAGTAATAGTATTACCTCCAGAAGTAAGGGCAAATTCGTAGGATACGTTTATAACAGTTCCATTCAGTCCCTGAATCATTGTTCCTTCCCATTTACCTAGCTTCTTCTTAACTTGTTCAAACGCTACACTTTTTTTCTCAGATGCCATTTCAACATCACCTATCTTTACTACTTCATCAGCAGCAAGAGAAAATGAAAATAGGAGAGAAATAAGCAGATAAATTGTCTTTATTTTAGTTTTCATTTGTTTCCTCATTAATTAAAACCTATCTATAATTTATAACATCTTCCAATAATTGCAATAGAAGTCATATTCTTTGTCTAGCTGGTTTGATACTAGATATAGGTGATATAAAATCCTAAAACACTATATTAGGTTATTATATATGCGCATAATATATATTATGTTAAATTAAATATTATCCACAGATTTATGAAAAGGTATTATCACGTGTAAGGTTTATTATGCTCTACCCTAAATATGTCTGGTTCTAGTACTTCATATTTCTTAGATTTTACAGTAGAAACATATTTGAATTGGACCTCTACATCAAATTCCGTAATGTTCAATGAAACGTATCCTTGGTTTCTGCCGTTCACCCATACTAAGTCTTTATTATCCTTAATAAATTCATCCTCAATGATTCCAGTTTTATCTTTAAAAGTATCACCAAAACTAGGCGATGATATTGCAGGTGCTCCTATCTCTATTCCAACAAATTCATTATTTTTATCATATAAATTTGAAAACCAAGAATTATGAGAATCACCTGCTAAAATCAAGTTAGATTTAGAATTTGATAAATTTTGATAAAACTCTTCCCTTTCTCTTGGATATCCATCCCACTGGTCAGTATTAAACGGTAGTTCTTCTCCTGCTAATTCACTTGTGTAATAAGAACTATCATTTGAAATTTCTTCATTTTTAAATATTTTAGGTAAATATTTTGGTCCAATTAGAAGTTGTTGTCCGAATATTGACCATCTATATTTCTTATCAACTTTATTTCTCACCCATTCCAATTGCTCCTTACCAAGTAATGCTCTAGGCTTTATAAGGTCTTTTTTAAACTTCTCTTTATTTAGTTTATTATCATTAAAATATTGTCCAATCTCTAATTGCTTTTCTCTTCCATAAAGTCTCGTATCCAGCATCATTAAATTTATTAAATTTCCTACTGAAAAACTTCGCCATATTTTTTCTCTTTCCTTAACTTCACGTATAGGCATCCATTCATAATATGCACGTATTGCATTATTTTTTCTGTCGTAAAATGAGCCTTCGTCTGGCGAATGGTTTTGTGCTCCTAACTTCCATGTATCATTAGTTATCTCATGATCATCCCATACAACAATCATTGGTTTTGATTTATGCAGAAGTTGAAGATCCTTATCGCTTCTGTAGGTAGCATATCTTTTGCGATAATCATCTAATGATATGATTTCATTTGATGGATAAACCTCTCTTCCCATCCTCTTGGCATCAGAGGATGCATAGCCCTCTCTGCTATATTCATATATGTAATCACCTAAATGTAAGACTAAATCTACATCGGCATCTCTTGCCATTTCTTTATATGCATTGAAATATCCTGATGGATAATTAGAACAACTGCAAAAAGCTATATTAAATTTATCTGGGTTTTTTACTGGTAACGTAAAAGTTGTACCTATTTCTGAATAAACTCCACCTGATTCAAATCTATAAAAAATTTTCTTTGCATTAAGTGCCATGGGAATCTGAGCATCTACCTTTACTATGAAATTATTTTCTTTTTCTGAGATATATGATCCATTGGCGATTATATTTAAGAAATCTTTATCGGATGAAACTTCCCAATTTACCTCTTGATTTGAGGAGCTAGGAGCAGTTAATTTTGTCCATAAAATCACATGTGTGTTAGTAGGATCACCACTGGCAACTCCGTAGTCGAATGATATTGGTTCTTTTTTTATTGAAGGAAATATCCTTAAAGAAAATGAAGCAATTGTAAGTAATAGAGCTTTAAAAAATAATCTTCTGTTCATATATCGAACATTACCAAATATCTATTAAATTAGAGTTACGATATTGTGTATTTTTAAGGGAAAGAAGATCAATAAACTATAGAAGAATTAATTGAAATATCCGCCCTACCCCATATTTCCTTAAACTTATTGAGAGCTTCAATAGATTCCTCCTGATTATTTAATTCATTTTGTGCAACATGTAGTCCGAAGTAAGACCATCCATTTCTAGGGTAATCTTTTAAATCTCTTTCAAAAACTAACGCTGCTTCCTCAAATGATTTATTCATTAAAAGCGCATGACCTAAAGTTTGGCGGGTTGGATAATACCAAAATGGAGGTTCTGTATATGGAAGACTATCTTGGATTGTTACAGCTTCTTTAAAATGAGCAATAGCCCCACTGTAATAACCGGAGTACATATCAATCGATCCTGAAGCAAGCAAAGAAGCTATTTTCATTAATGATTTTGTTGGGTGACCTGCCATTACCATAGCGTTTACTTCTTCAGATTCAATATCATTTAATATCATGCTTTGAAATTTATTTGCCTCAAATGAGTTTCCGTTAGCAGCATGAGCAACAGACAAAGCATAGTTGAAAATAGAATTAGAAAATTTGAAATCATCATCTGGTCTTTCATAAGAGAAAACTTTATCCCATTTTGCAAATCTAACGTAGGACAATAAAGGTATTGTGTGAAAGAATTCTAAAAAAGGTATATCTCTAATTTGCTCTGACGAAACATAATTTGATACTTTTATTGCCGATTCAATAGATAAGTCGCTCATACCTTCCATTGTTGAAGCGGCCCAAAGGAAATGTACATTGTGAGGATAATATAAAGCTGGATAAAAGCCTTGAGCATTACATTGAGCAATATACTCCTCATCGACCTTGGCTGCTGCTATGTTAGCTAGTGATGCATCCTCATATCTCCCCACTCTCCAATAGATATGAGACGGCATATGTACTAAATGACCAGCTCCAGGAACCAAATCAGCTAACCTATCAGCGGCTTCTTCTGCCCTACCAGGATCACTTGATGCTTCTACAGCATGTATATAAAGATGAATTGCCAAAGGATGATTTGGATCTTTATCAAGAACTGATTCGATAGTATCGATGACTTTAATTGTATCTGGTTTAGGATTACCATCTTCTGCCCAATAGTTCCAAGGCATTGTATTCATCAAAGCTTCAGCATATAGCGATGCTGCATCAGTGTCATCTGGATATTTAGATGAAAGTTTACCCATTGCTTCAGCATAAGCAATATCAAGTGGTACTCTTGAGGAATTTACATCCCCGTTATATCTTGATTTTAAAGTCAGAATGAAATCCTTTTCTTTCGGTGAGGCAAATTCTATTAGCGAAATGGCTTTATTTGTTCTCTCAAAAGCATCAAGTCGCTCTTGAGGACTCATTATGGCTTTGCCATCACTTGTAACATTAATATTAGGACCTAAGGCCAGAGCTTCTCCCCAGAAACAAATTGCACAATTAGGATCCAATTTTTGAGCAGCTTTGAAGCTTCGAATAGATTCGGCATGATTGAAAGCAAACGCCATAATCAGACCCTGATTAAAATAATCCTGTACGCCTTCAACTTTAGAGGAAATGGTAAAAGAATGAGATCCAAGTCCATTTAGTAATGGTGCACCAGCTTTTTCTATTAAATCATTTCGATCAATCGAAGTATCTTGAGAACATGAATAAACAACAAACAGAATAGGTAAAAGTAATTTTAATTTCATGAAGTTAATATAACAAACTGATCTATACATTCAAGATGAGTCATTGAGCTCCTAAACTCTGTAGTACAATCTCACTTATGAAGCCATTAAATGGGGTAAAAGTTATCGACCTGACACATATGTTAGCTGGACCCTATGCTGGAATGGTTTTAGCAGATTTAGGAGCGGAAGTTGTTAAAGTTGAACCCTTGGGAAGCGGAGAAATGACTAGAGGATTATTAAAAAATGATCCAAATTATTCTTTCAAAAACTTTGGAGCTTATTTTCTAACTTTAAATAGAAATAAGAAAAGCGTTTCTATTGATCTTAAAAATAAAAAAGGTCTGGAAGTTTTTTATGATCTAGTAAGATCCGCTGATGTAGTACTTAATAACTTTAGTGCCGGAGTGGTTAGTAAGTTAAAAATTGACTTCGAAAATTTGTCTTCCATAAACCCAAAGATCATTACTTGTTCTATCACAGGGTTTGGTGAAACTGGTCCGCATTCTACCAGACCTGCATATGACCAGATTGTTCAAGCCTATAGTGGTGGTATGTCAATTACAGGAAAAAATGCCAAGTCACCTACACGTGCTGGAATACCAATTGGAGATTTAGGATCTGGACTATATAGTGTTATCGGAATCCTCTCAGCCCTATACTCAAGAGAAAAAACGCAAAAAGGACAACATATAGACTTATCTTTACTTGATGTTCAAATATCACTTCTAACTTACATGGCTACTATGCAAACTTTGTCAGGCATAGATCCTGAACCAATCGGAAATGCTCACTTTGTTCATGTGCCTTACAACAGTTTTACAACTAGTGACGGTTATGTCGTGATAGCGGTTATAACGGATGAGTTTTGGCAATCCCTCAAATCAGTAGTAAATGTTGGCTCTTTGGATGATTCCAAATATGATTCCTCTATCGATAGACTTAAGAATCAAGCTTTTATAGAAAATGAACTTAACAAAGTTCTTTCTACTCAAACATCAGGTTATTGGATTGATAAATTAAATAAAGCGAAAGTACCCTGTGCACCTATCAATAAATTCAGTGATGCATTAAATGATGAGCAAGTAAAACACAGAAATATGATAGTGGAGGTTGAACATCCTGATGGTGGTTTTGTTAAAATGCCTGGAAACCCAGTTAAGATGTCTTATACAAATGAGGAATCCTACTCTTCCCCACCACACTTAGGAACCGACACAAGAGAAATATTAAAAAATTGGTCAAAATATGATGATGATAAAATTGAGAGCCTTGAAAACGAAAAAATTATCCAATCAATAGACTAGGATATATTTATCCAAAACATATGCAGCTAAAGCTATAAAAATGGTAATTAATGCCAAACAAAGTAGTAACGTTTTAAATTTAAATTCTTTTTCTTTCATCTTTTGCTTTAGTAATTAAGCTATCTGTTAGAAAATGTATTATATATGGCAAAACAAGATTTAATAGAAATGGATGGAGAGGTTATAGAAACCCTTCCTAATACTACCTTTAGAGTTAAATTAGATAATGATCATGTCGTTACTGCTCACATATCTGGAAAAATGCGTAAACACTATATTCGAATTCTTACGGGTGATAAGGTAAAAGTGGAAATAACCCCTTATGATCTATCCAAAGGAAGAATTATTTTTAGAGAAAGATAAATTATTTATTTATTTCTTCTATCAGAGAAATTAAAAAATTAAGTCTATGCCCACCGGAGTATCTATCTAGGGCTGCTACATCTCTTGCACTATGCATGGCTATAACAGTTTTTGAATCTGGATCTACCCAGATAAACTGTCCAAAAATACCATCAGCATAATATGCTTTATATCCAAATCCGGCTAGCCACCACTGGTATCCATAATAACTGAAACCTGGAGATGGTTTAGTAGACTTAATCATCCAATCATTAGGTAATGTATTTCTACCATCCGGTAAGACACCATTTTTTAATGCAAAAAGTCCTATGCGGGCATAATCTCTTAGTGATGCATTTATACAACAACCTCCAAGCTCTTGTGAATAATCACTATCTAACGCCCAATAAGCATCAAACTCCATTCCAAAGGGTTGCCATATTTTCTTTTCTAAATAAGTAGAGAGATTTTGTCCAGTTGCTGCTCTTACAATTCCTCCTATGACATTGGATTCAGCAGTGTTGTAGTTAAATTTAGTACCAGGTTTATTTGATACTTCAAGTTTATTAAGATAGCTATAAAGCTTGTTATCATTAAATCCGGAAGCTATGTTGACGTCTGAATAAGGATCAGCATAATCTTCGTTCCAATCTATACCTGAAGACATTTGTAACACATCTTCTATGGATACATTCGAATAATTTCCTCGATTTAAATCAGTAACATAAGTGGATACCGGATCATTTACTGATTTGATAAAACCATCTTTAATTGCAGCACCGATCAGCATAGATGTAACAGATTTAGTTACTGAAAATGACATCCACTTCGATGTTTCATCATTACCAAAATTATAATTTTCATAAAGGATTTTATCGTCCTTCACTACAATTAGGCCGGCAACCTTAAATGTATTTATATAATCATTTATAGTAAATTTCTTACCTCCATATCTGTAGGTTAAAGAATCGAGATTTATTAGTTGGTAAGAAAGAGAATAAGGGTCAGAACTTTTATTTATAAGTCTGGTTGGAAGGATATGTTGTATATTTTTGAATCCAAGAAGTTTCTCTTCAGTATTCCAAAATAGGATTGACTTTGGAGCTTCATCACTGCTCAACTCATTTTCAGATCCAAAAAAAAGAAATGAAAGACAAATTAAATATGCAGCTAAGATAAACCGCATCAAGAGACTTTTTCTTTTTTCTTTGAGGTTTCTTTAAAATCTACTTTTATTTCATTATCTTCCAGAGATACGAAGGCAATACCACCAGATTTTGATAATTTGCCAAATAGAATCTCTTCAGCCAAGACTGTCTTTATGCTGTCTTGTATAAGTCTCTGCATAGGTCTAGCACCCATATTCTTATCATATCCGTTCTCAAGCAACCAATCTCTAACTTCGTCAGAGACTTCGAGTTGAACTTTTTGAACCTCTAACTGAACTTGTAGTTCAACTAAAAATTTATCGACTACCGTACGAATAACTTCTGTTGGTAAAGGATTGAATTGTATGATTCCATCAAGTCTATTTCGGAACTCAGGAGAAAAGGTCTTCTTAATCATTTCTGTAGCATCACTTGTATGATCTTGAGATTGAAAGCCCATACTAGCCCTGCTCATATCTTGAGCACCAGTATTTGTTGTCATTATTACAATAGTATTTCTAAAATCAGCCTTTCTACCGTTATTATCCGTTAAAGTTCCATGGTCCATTACTTGTAGGAGTATATTGAAAACTTCTGGGTGTGCTTTCTCTATTTCATCCAACAGTATTACTGAATGCGGATGTTTATTCACAGACTCAGTTAGCAAACCGCCTTGATCATAGCCGACATAACCAGGAGGGGCTCCAATCAACCTCGAGACCGTATGTCTTTCCATATATTCAGACATATCAAATCTTACAAATTCAATACCCATTATTTTGGCAAGCTGTTTACTAACCTCAGTTTTGCCTACTCCAGTAGGACCAGAAAACAAAAATGATCCAACTGGTTTTTCATCAACTCTCAGTCCTGCTCTGGCAAGTTTTATTGCAGAAGAGAGGCTCTCTACTGCTACATCCTGACCAAATATGACTCGTTTAAGGTTTTCCTCTAATTTTTCTAAAGATTTTTTATCGGATGTAGATACTGTTTTTTCAGGTATTCTAGCTATCGATGCTACGATCTTTTCAATGTCTAGTTCGTTAATAGTTTTTTTTCTTTTGGAAATAGGAACTAATTTCTGTCTAGCCCCAGCTTCGTCGACTACATCAATTGCCTTATCAGGAAGAAATCTATCATTGATATGCTTTGAAGCCAAAGAAGCAGCTGCCCTTAAGGAACCTTCTGTATATTTAATTTCGTGATGTTCTTCAAAGCGATCTTTGAGTCCTTTTAATATATTGAAAGTCTCATCAACAGTAGGTTCACTCACTTCTACCTTTTGAAATCTTCTTGATAACGCTCTGTCTTTTTCAAAAATACCTCTAAATTCTTTGTATGTAGTTGATCCGACAAATTGAAGTCCACGTTTTGCTAATGCAGGTTTGAGAAGATTGGAGGCATCCATAACGCCACCAGAAGTAGCTCCCGCACCTATGATGGTATGAATTTCGTCAATAAATAATATTGCAGAACTATCATCTTCTAATTCTTTCAAGACTGCTTTTAATCTTTCTTCAAAATCTCCGCGATATTTTGTACCTGCCAGTAGCGCCCCCATATCTAATGAATAGATAACACTATCTTTGATCAAATCTGGAACTTTATTCTCTGTAATTAATTTAGCTAATCCTTCAGCAATAGCTGTTTTACCAACTCCTGATTCACCTACTAATAGAGGATTATTTTTACTTCTACGCGCTAATATTTGTACAACTCTCTCTATTTCAGAAGTTCTACCTATTAAAGGGTCTATTCTCCCTTCTAATGCTTCTTTATTTAAATTAGTTGTAAATTGTTCAAGCGCATTATTTGACTCTGGTTCATTAGATTCACCAGTTTCTGCGCTATCAAGATCAATATTTTCGCTTCTTCCATGACTTAAATACGATACGGCATCTAGTCGAGTTAAGCCTAATTGCTCTAAAAGGAAGACACTTTGTGACTCTTTCTCACTGAAGATAGCCACAAGTATATTACTGCCTTTAACTTCGTCTTTACCTGAGGACTGAACATGAAAAACAGCTCTTTGTATTACTCTTTGAAAGCCCAAGGTTGGTTGAATATCAATTTCAGTTTCGTTTGATATCTTAGGTGTTGTTGAACCTATAAATTCTTGTAGATCAACGCGAAGTTGTTCAATATTTACTTTGTTTGAAGTTAATAGTGCAATTGCGTCAGAATTTTCTAAAAGCGCAAGCAAAAGATGTTCGACAGTAACAAATTCATGTTTTTGATCTTGTGCAAGTTTAAAAGCATTATTTAAATTTTGTTCTAATTCTTGGTTAATCATCTTCGTCAACTTCCTCTATGTCGCTTAATAGCGGGTGACCATTTTCTTTAGCGAAATTATTTACTTGAGCGCTCTTAGTTTCTGCCACTTCTTTAGTAAAGATACCACAAACTCCCTTTCCATGTGTATGAACAGCTAACATTATTTGCTGGGCCTTATCACCATCAAAACCAAAAAATATTTGCAATACATAGACTACAAACTCCATAGGTGTGTAATCATCATTGAGGAGAATAACTCTATAAAGAGAAGGTTTCTTAACTTTAGGTTTTTCTAAAGTTGCTACTGAAGAAGTATCTTGATTTTGGTCTTCGCGATTTTTATTATTTTTTACTAAAAGCATTAATCCATATTTGAAATTATTGCCTCTCCAAATTCAGAGCATTTTAATAGGCTTGCCCCACTCATAAGCCTCTCGAAATCGTAAGTAACAGTTTTTTGACTGATCGTTCTAGCTAAGCCTTCAATTATTAAATCTGCAGCCTCCATCCAACCCATGTATCTCAACATCATTTCTGCTGAAAGAATTAATGATCCTGGATTAACTTTATCTAATCCAGCATATTTTGGAGCAGTTCCATGAGTTGCTTCGAATAATGCTATTTTTTCACCTAAGTTTGCACCTGGTGCTATTCCTATCCCCCCAACTTCTGCCGCTAAAGCATCCGAAATGTAGTCACCGTTTAAATTTAAAGTAGCTATGACACTGTACTCGTCTGGTCTTGTAAGTATTTGCTGAAGAAAAGCATCGGCTATAACATCTTTAATGACTATTTCTTTTCCTGTAATTGGGTTAGTTAATGTATGCCATGGACCTCCGTCTAGTTCTTTGGCATCATATTTTGAAACTGCAAATTGGTAGCCCCAATCCTTAAAAGAACCTTCGGTAAACTTCATTATGTTACCCTTGTGAACCAAGGTAACAGAGTCTCTATCATTATTTATAGCGTACTGGATAGCTTTGTCTACTAATCTCTCTGTACCTTGCTTAGAAACTGGTTTGACACCTATTCCACAATTTTCCATAAATCTTATTTTGGTTACACCCATTTCTTCAGTAAAAAACTTTATTACTTTATCAGCCTCTTCAGTTCCTGCTTCCCATTCAATACCTGCATAAATGTCCTCAGAATTTTCTCTGAAAATCACCATATCTGTTTTCTCAGGAGACACAACTGGGCTCGGTACTCCATTAAAATATCTAACTGGTCTTTGGCATACGTAAAGATCTAATTCCTGTCTCAAAGCAACATTTAAGGACCTTATGCCACCTCCTACTGGTGTAGTTAATGGGCCCTTAATACCTACAAGATAAACTTCTAATGCTCTTAGTGTTTCAGGCGGAAGCCAATTATCTTCTCCGTAAACCATTGTAGACTTCTCTCCGCAGTATATTTCCATCCATTCAATCTTCTTCTTGCCACCATAAGATTTTTCTACTGCGCTATCTACAACACTAATCATAGCAGGTGTAATATCGGAACCTATACCATCACCCTCGATATAGGGAACTATAGGATTGTCAGGTACTATTAGTTTTCCTGATGAATCCATTGATATTTTAGAACCAGCTTTAGGTTCTTTTATGTGCTCAAATTCCATGATTGCTCTGTATAATTAAATTGGTGGTGCATTATATATTATTTAGGTAAATAGGTTAATTGGGCTAAATGAGTAAAGGAAAAGTACTAGTTGGACTATCTGGAGGTGTCGATTCCTCTGTTACTGCTTTATTGTTAAAAGAACAAGGCTATGAAGTACATGCTCTTTTTATGAAAAATTGGGATGATGATGATGGTTCTCCATATTGCAGTGCAAAAGAAGATTTCATGGATGCAGTGTTTGTGTCAGATCAATTAAAAATTCCTTTAGAACAAATAAGTTTTTCAAAAGAATATAAAGAATCAGTCTTTTCTTATTTTCTTTCTGAATTAGAAACTGGAAATACACCTAATCCAGATATCTTATGCAACAAAGAGATTAAATTTAAAGAATTTTATAATTACGCAATGTCTAATGATTACGACTTTATAGCTACCGGACATTATGCGATAACTGATAATCAAAGTTTATTTAAAGGTATAGATAATTCGAAAGATCAATCTTATTTCTTGCACGCAATAGATAAAGAAGTTTTGCAGAAAACCATATTTCCACTGGGAGAACTTAAAAAAGAGAAAGTAAGACAAATAGCAAAAGAAAATAGCCTTATAACAAGCAATAAAAAGGATAGTACAGGTATTTGTTTTATCGGTGAAAGGCCTTTCCCTGAATTTGTAGGGAGCTATCTATCAGGCGAGGAAGGTAACATAATAAATGAGAATGATGATGTGATAGGAATTCATCAGGGGTTAGTTTTTTATACCCTAGGGCAAAGACAAGGTTTAGGAATCGGCGGTATTAAAGGATCTCCCGATCTTCCCTGGTATGTAGCTAAGAAGAATCTTAAAACTAATGAACTCTTATGCGTCCAAGGCAATGATCATCCTCTATTATTTTCTAGAGAATTGTCTACAAAGAATCTCTTTAAACTCGAAGATTCACTTCCGACAAGCTTCGAGGGAACTGCCAAGGTAAGATACAGACAGGAAGATCAGGGATGTGAAATCTATGTCGAAGATAATACTTTGAATATAAAATTTCATAAACCACAAAGATCTGTCACTCCAGGTCAATCAGTAGTAATTTATAAAAATGATAAATGTTTAGGCGGTGGAGAGATTTGCTCTATTAATTAACTCTATTTTCTTAGATCTAGTAAGTTTCTTAATCTCAATCTCTCTCTTTAGCGATCTACTTTTATCGTAAGTATGTTCTTCATAAACAAGAGTTACTGGAAGCCGACTTTTAGTATATTTTGCTCCTTTACCAGAATTATGAGTATCAATTCTTTCAGAAAGACTGTTACTAATTCCAGTATATAAACTACCGTCAGAACACTTTAAAATATACACACACCATTTCATTCAGACAAAAGCAGAAGCGATCCAGAGAGTTAGGACAATAATAACAACCAAAGTACAAAGCCAAGCCCTTATTCTGTCCTCTTTATCCATCATGCTGAAGCTGAATCCAATACACTTAATCTAGAATAAAGATTAGAAATATTTTTATTTTCTTCACTAATAGCTTGACCAACAGAAGCACCAAAATTTAAGAAGCAATAAAGCATAATGTCAGCTAGAGTAAATCTATCACCACAAATAAATTCTTTTCCATCAAGTTGTTTATCAAGCCACTGTAATCTTTCTTGTGCAATCATCTTTAAATCGTCTGCAGCTTGAGGTATGAGATGTAATCTATCTTTAAACAGTTCATATCCTTCAGCGGATCTAAAACCATTTGTTAAAGGCTCGATAATTTGTAGGTCAATTCTTCGAACCCACATTTTTGTCTCTGCTCTCTCTTCAGGCGTTTTACCGATAAGATCACTATGGCCATTGATTTCATCTAAAAATTCACAAATTGCTGTTATTTCTGCCAAGAAATCTCCATTATCAAGCTCTAAAGCTGGCATTTGACCAGAAGGATTTCTTCTGAGATGTTCTTCTTGTCTATTTTCACCAGCCATTAAATCAACTTCAATTGTTTCAATATCAAGGCCAAGTTCAGCTATAAACATTCTAACTACATGTGGGTTTGGACCCATTGAATTAAATAATTTCATTTTTTCTTAAGGTTCTTTTATTACCTTTCCTCCTTTCATTACAAAATCTACTGTCTCAAGAATTGATATATCCTCTAAAGGATTTCGTGAAACTCCAATTAAATCGGCATATTTATCTTTTACTATGCTTCCTAAGTTCTCTTTTTCACCAAGTAAATCAGCTGCATAAATAGTAGCGCTCATTATTGTTTCTTTTGCAGGCATGCCTCCTTTTACCATCAAAGAGAATTCTTTGGCATTTTCTCCATGTGGTGAAACTCCACTGTCTGTTCCAAAGGCAATCTTAACACCAGCTTGATAAGCCATTGAAAACGTAGACTGGAGCTTAGGGCCTATTTCTAATGCCTTCTTTACTACAAAGGGAGGATAATAACCCTCTAATAGAGCTTTGTCCGAAACCCATTTACCTGCTAAAAGGGTAGGAACATAATATACTCCATTATCCCTCATTAATGCTGCTCCTTCATTATCCATTAACGTCCCATGTTCTATTGAATCTACTCCAGCTAATACTGCTCTTTTAATTCCTTCAGCACCATGTGCATGAGCAGCTACCTTAAATCCATAATCTTTTGCAGTAGTAACAATTGCTTTCATCTCGTTTATTGTCATTTGGGGATTTTGACCATCTTTAGCATTACTCAGGACCCCTCCAGTTGCTGTAAATTTAATAAGATCCGCATTTTCTTTATAACGAAACCTTACTGATTCCATAGCTTCCTGTTCACCATTCATAACACCATCTTTAGGGCCTAAATCATCGGTTAATCTCTGATTTAGAGAGTTTGAAGGATCCCCATGACCTCCTGTTGAGGATATAGTCTTGCCAGAAGAAAAGATTCTAGGTCCAATTACGATTCCATTATCAATTGCATTTCTTAGTGAAATGGTCACCGTATCTGAATCTCCTAAATTTCTAACGGTTGTAAAGCCTGCAAGCAAAGTATTTTCTGCATTTTTTGTAGCCCGTATAGCATAGTCTGCAGCATTCCAAGTAACTCTCTCCAAATAAGCATTTCTAGAGCTTTCATTTGAAAGATGTACGTGCATGTCAATTAGTCCAGGTAAAATATAATAACCAGTAAGGTCAATATAGATATCATCAGGTTCAGGATTAACATACCCTTCTAGAACATTTGCTACTCTATCTCCAACAATGACAATGGACATTTGCGGTTCAATAGTTCCATTTTCAGCATTTAATAAGTAGCCAGCATGGATTAATGTCTTAGCATTGATTGCAATGCCAATGCATAAAAAAATTAATGATAAAAACATTTTTGCCATATCAATAGTTTGTATCTAGTTTATCTTCAAGGCAAGGATTAAAAACATTAAGTTATAATAGAAATATGAAATCTGAAAATCTATTATCTATTTCGCCTTTAGACGGCAGATACAATAAATCTGCCTCAGATTTAAGGGCTATCACTAGTGAATTCGGGTTAATAAAATACAGAGTAATCATTGAAATCAAATGGTTCATGCACCTCTCAAGTAATTCAAAGATTAAAGAACTCCCTAAGTTAAATATTAAAGAAATTACGTATCTCAATGATTTAATTAGTAATTTTGATATTACCGATGCTAAACGTGTCAAATCTATCGAGAATAAAACTAATCATGATGTCAAAGCAGTTGAATATTTCTTAAAAGAAAAATTTAAGAAACACAAAAAACTAGACAAATATTCTGAATTTATACATTTTGCTTGTACTTCTGAAGACATAAACAATCTCTCATACGCATTAATGATTAAAGATGCTTCAGTAGTCGTTAATGTATTAATTAATAAATTAGAAAAAAAACTTAAGTCTTTATCAAAAAGATATTCAGGAAAATCCATGCTTTCAAGGACTCATGGTCAAAGTGCCTCTCCTACTACTATGGGCAAAGAATTCTCTAATTACTTCTATAGAATTAACAAACTTTCTACTGAAATAAAACGTCACGAGATGACAGGAAAAATTAATGGAGCAGTAGGTAACTATAATGCTCACCATGTTGCTTATCCGAACGTTGATTGGGAGAAGGTTGCAAAAGATTTTGTTAAAAGTTTAAAGCTAAGTTTCAATAGTCACACTACTCAAGTAGAGCCTAAAGACTCTATTGCCATGTTATTAGGTGATTACGTAAAGCTAAATAATATCCTTATAGACTTAAGTAGAGATATTTGGGGATACATATCATTAGGCTACTTCAAACAGAAACTAAAGGATGGCGAGGTTGGTTCTTCAACAATGCCTCACAAGGTCAATCCTATAGATTTTGAAAATGCAGAGGGTAATTTCGGAATGGCTAATGCCAACTTAACTCATATCAGTAATACAGTTACCATTTCTAGATGGCAAAGGGACCTAACAGACTCCACTGTCATGAGAAATATAGGCACTTGTTTCGGATACATAAACATTGCATTGAATTCTCTACTTAAAGGTTTAAATAAACTTGAATTAAATAATGAAAAATTAATTGATGATTTAAATGATTCCTGGGAAGTTCTTACTGAAGCTATTCAAACAATTATCAGAAAAAACAATATACCCAATGGTTATGAATTAATGAAGAAACTATCCAGGGGTAAAGACTTAAACAAATCTGATTTAATAAAATTTATAGAAAACATGGAAGTTCCGCAGGACGAAAAACAGCGCCTTTTAGAACTTACGCCTCTCTCCTATACAGGCTATGCAGAGAAGCTTTCTAAGAGCTAAAAGTTAGTTGATTTATAGCAATATCTCGTTAAACTGACGCCTCCTTAAAACTAGATTACATTTTATTTTGCTTAGATAGTTTTGGAGAATAATAGTCAATTCATATAAAGAAAAGGGAGAAAAATGGCCTCTTACAAAGAATTAATAAAAGAACTTACCGATCTAAAAAACAAAGGTAATGCTTCCAATGTAAACATTGAACCTGAGAGTGCAGCAAGAATGAAACTACAAAATCAGTTTCAATCAGGTCTTGATATAGCTAGGTATACTGCAGCCATAATGAGAAAGGATATGGATGAGTATGATGCTAATCCAGAAGCTTATACGCAATCTTTAGGTTGTTGGCATGGATTTATTGGACAGCAAAAACTTATTTCAATTAAAAAACATTTTGGTAATACTGATAAAAAATATTTGTATCTCTCTGGTTGGATGGTCGCAGCCTTAAGATCCGAGTTTGGACCCCTACCGGACCAGTCCATGCACGAAAAAACTACAGTCGCATCTTTGATAAATGAACTTTATACCTTTTTAAAACAAGCAGATGCTAGAGAGCTTGGAGATTTATTTAGGCAGTTAGATGAAGCTGAGGGAGATGCTAAAGCGGAAATTCAAAATAAAATAGATAACTTCCAAACACATATTGTTCCAATTATTGCTGATATTGATGCCGGTTTTGGAAATGAAGAAGCCACTTATCTTATGGCTAAACAAATGATTGAGGCTGGAGCCTGTTGTATTCAAATTGAAAATCAAGTTTCTGACGAAAAACAATGCGGACATCAAGATGGTAAAGTGACAGTTCCTCATGCAGACTTCTTGGCCAAAATAAATGCAGTTCGCTATGCTTTTTTAGAATTGGGGGTCGATGACGGAGTGATAGTGGCAAGAACTGACTCATTGGGAGCTGGTTTAACAAAGCAAATAGCAATTACTCACGAAGTAGGAGATCTTGGGGATCAATATAATTCTTTTCTAGATTTAGAAGTGGTTTCTGAGGATCAAATGAAACATGGTGATGTTCTCATCAACTATCATGGAAAAGTAGTGAGACCAAGAAGGCTTCCAAGCAATCTATATAGATTTATGGAGGGCACCGGTGAGGCGAGATGTATTTTAGATTCAGTTACCAGTCTCCAAAATGGTGCAGATCTTATATGGATAGAAACAGAAAAACCTCATATTGGTCAGATTGGTGCAATGATGGATGAAATTAGAAAAGTTATTCCTAATGCCAAACTTGTATATAACAACAGTCCTTCTTTCAATTGGACATTAAATTTCAGACAGCAAGTTTTTGATGCAATGGAGAAGGCTGGAAAAGATATTTCTGATTATGACAGAGATAATCTTATGGATGAAAAGTATGACACATCTGAACTTGGTCTAGAGGCTGATGAAAAAATAAGAACATTTCAGGCAGATGCTGCAAAGCAAGCTGGTATTTTCCATCATCTAATCACCCTTCCCACTTACCATACTGCAGCATTATCCACTGATAATCTTGCAAAAGAATATTTTGGTGATGAGGGTATGCTAGGTTATGTAAAAGGTGTGCAAAGAAAAGAAATACGGGAAGGTATTGCATGCGTTAAACATCAAAATATGGCTGGATCAGATATGGGAGATGATCATAAAGAATATTTTGCTGGAGAGGCAGCTCTAAAGGCTTCAGGTGAAGATAATACTATGAATCAGTTTTAATTAACTCTCATAAAAAAAGGAGCTTTAAGCTCCTTTTTTATTGTTCTATACATTTTGATGGATTTCCACCACACAGTTCACATTCGCGACCTGGCTCTAAATTAGATAGTCCCCCACATGATCCGGCTATAGGCTTTTTGCCGAAAAATAAACCTACAGACATAAGAGTTATTATCAGTAGAAGAACTATGAAAATTAAGAAAGTTTCAAACATTTTTACATTTTAACCTTTTGTAACTCTTTAGAAAATAATAAATTAGGATTGCTGTCTTGCTCATAAATAAATAAAGCCTTAATCTCATATTGATTGGCATAATCCATAGCAGCCTCTAATTCCATTACGTTCAATGTAGTGGCTAGAGCATCGGCGATCATGGCGTTATCGGAAATTACCGAAACAGATTTCCTGGATAAATTGTTGGGTGAACCTACTATTGGATTTATTGTATGGCTGTATTCTTCCTCATTAAAAATTCTTATATTTCTATAATCGCCTGAGGTAGCCATGGCAAAGGAGTCATGATTACTAGAAATAAATGAATAAACAATTTTGTCAGGTTTTGAAGGACTCACAACACCTATTTTCCATGGTGTTTTGTCAATTTTGTGCTTGGTAGTCCTAATTTCTCCTCCAAGTTCAACAAATAGATTATCAATGTTCAATTCACTAGAGAGATATTTATAAACCTTATCAATCGCAAAACCTTTAGCAATAGACGAAAAGTCTAGTGCAACATCTCTTTTTCTTTTGACAGCTAATGCTTCTTTATTTATCTCTATTGAATCACAACCAACTTGAGTTTTAAGATATTGAATATCTTTCGGAGGTGGTTTTTGATTCTTTTCAAGAGGTCCAAAACCCCAAGAATCTACCAATTTCCCTATTGAAACATCATATAGACCTTTAGATTTAATGCATGTATCAACTGCATAACTCAAGACTTCAATGAAGTCTTGAGAGACTTCTACCCATTCATTTATATCAGAATAATTTACTTTATTTATCAATGAATCATTTAGATAAGTTGACATAGATAAATTTACTGAATTAAAAGAATCATAAATTGATTGCTCTAAATTATCATATTCAGAAAAGACAATTACATTATAGGTAGTCCCCATGATACTGCCTTCGATTCTTTGAGGTTCATCATCATCTAAAAATAAACTTAGAAATAGAACTGATATTAAGATTAATAAAATCAGTATTGGAGAAGTTTTTTGGATCAAACTTTAACTGCCAAAATCATCAAATTTTATTGCTTCAGGCTCTACTCCAAGACTATCTAACATATCAAAACATGCAGCCATCATTGGAGGTGGACCGCACATATAATATTCACAATCTTCTGGAGCAGGATGATCTTTTAGATATTGATCATGGATGACTTGGTGGATGAAGCCTGTATGCCCTTCCCAATTATCTTCAGGTAAAGGATCAGATAAAGCTACATGCCATTCAAAATTCTCATGTTCTTCCGCTAATTTGTCATATTCATCTGTATAGAACATTTCTGTTAAGCTTCTAGCTCCATAAAAGAAAGTGATTTTTCGTTTAGAGTTTAATCTTAGTAACTGATCAAAAATATGAGATCTCATTGGAGCCATACCTGCACCGCCACCTATGAACACCATCTCTGCATCAGTCTCTTCCGCAAAAAATTCTCCAAAAGGTCCGAAAATGGTCAGAGTATCGCCTTCTTTTAAATTAAAAATATAAGAACTCATTTCACCTGCTGGGAAATCTGTTCCAGGAGGAGGTGAAGCAATTCTGATATTGAATTTCATTATTCCTTTTTCATTTGGATAATTGGCCATAGAGTAAGCTCTGATAACTGGCTCAAGTGTCTTAGAAGAGTTCTCCCAAACACCGAATCTATCCCAATCTCCATGGTATTCCTCTTCAATATCAAAAGACTTGTAATCCAATTCATATGGAGGAATTTCCATTTGAACATAACCGCCAGCTTTAAAAGCAACTTCTTCTCCTTCAGGTAATTTAAGAACAAGTTCTTTAATAAAAGTCGCAACATTTTTATTTGAAACAACTTCACATTCCCACTTCCTAGCACCAAAGACTTCATCTGGTACTACTATTTCCATATCATCTTTGACAGGAACTTGGCAAGATAGCCTCCAACCTTCCTTTTTTTCTTTATTAGTAAAATGAGATTCTTCAGTTGGAAGAATAGATCCTCCACCACTTAAAACCTTGCATTTACATTGAGCACAAGTTCCACCTCCACCACAGGCAGATGATAAGAATAAATTCTGAGCAGCCAAAGTTTGTAGTAATTTTCCTCCAGCCTCTACATCAATAGATTTAGCAGCATCGTTCATAGATATACTGATATTACCTGAAGAAACTAAAAGCTTCCTTGCGCCAAGAATTATAAAAACCATCAAATTGACTGCAATTGTGAAAACTAGAACGCCTAGCACGATTTCATTTTGAATAAAGTTCATTTTATAAAGATATTCCTCCGAATGATAAAAAACCAAAACACATTAATCCTACTGTTATGAAAGTTATACCTAACCCTTGAAGACCTTCAGGTATATCAGCATATTTTAACCTCTCAGTTATCCCCGCTAAAGCCACAATGGCAAGAGCCCAACCAGTTCCTGCTCCAAGACCATAAACTATACTTTCAGTAAATTCTAGGTTTCTTTCTATAGAAAAAAGTACTCCGCCTAGAATTGCACAGTTAACTGTAATTAATGGCAAGAATACACCGAGTGCATTATAAAGAGCTGGTATATAACGATCTAAAAACATTTCTAGTATTTGTACTAAAGCCGCAATAATTCCTATGTAACATATGAGTCCTACGAAATGTAAATCTGAACCAGGAAAGAGTGCATCTGCTTTTAAGAAATAATTAAAAATTAAATTATTTATTGGCACTGCAAGTCCTAGTACGACAATAACAGCAATTCCCAAACCAATCGCAGGTTGGATTCTTTTAGAAATGGCAAGGAAAGTACACATGCCAAGAAAAAAGTTGATTGCTATATTCTCAATGAAAACAGCTTTAATGAAAATACTAAGATATGCTTCTAGCATTAAGCTGCTCCCTTTTCACCTTCAAGACTATTTTTAGATATCTTAAATTCTGGCTCTTCTATTTGATCTGTTTTCCATTGTCTGAGTGCCCATATAGTGAACCCTATGATGAAAAAAGAGCTTGCTGGAGTTAAGAAAAAGTTATTTGCAAGATACCATCCACCATTAGTAGTCAGAGGCATTATTTCGATTCCATAGAATGTTCCAGCACCCACGAATTCTCTTATGATAGCAATAACAATTAAGATAACACTATAACCAAGTCCATTACCAAAACCATCAATTGCACTCATCAATGGTCCATTTTTCATAGCAAAGGCTTCTGCCCTACCCATAACTATACAATTAGTAACGATTAACCCGACAAATACTGACAATGTCTTACTGCTCTCATAATCGAAAGCTTGAAGGACTTCGTCTACAAGCATGACGAGTGTGGCTATTATAGATATCTGTACAATGATTCTAATATTTGTTGGGATATGATTTCTTATTAGAGATACAGAAAGATTAGATAAGGTTACAACAGTTGTTAGAGCAACACACATAATTAATGTGATATAGAGGTTACCCGTTACAGCAAGAGCAGAACAAATGCCTAAGATTTGCAATGCAATAGGATTGTCATTAAAGATAGGATTGAGTAAAACTTCTTTCGCTTT
>CACGNN010000013.1 GCA_902574355.1 uncultured SAR86 cluster bacterium
TCTCTATCTTTAGAATTAGGTTCAGCTATTACTGAAATTTGATTATGGTATCTACCCAAATAAGCATAGGGACCGATAGCTTCTCTTCCGGATATGATTGATCCTGAAATAATTCTGTTTTCTCTCTGTGTCAGTTCTCCTGCAGTTATTTCATCTGTACAGGCTCCAAGTCTTGTTTTGATATAGCTCGGACTATTAACTTGCGGTCCAGCCAAAGTAACTATTCTTTCGTTATTAATGTGACCAGACTTAAACAATCTTCCTATCGCAATAATGTCTTGATAACCGATAGTCCAATTAACATTGGTTAAAGAAGCAGGAGAAATAAAGTGCATATGAGTTCCTACGAGACCAGCAGGATGAGGGCCAGAGAATATATGTCTTTTAAGTTGGTCATCTTCTTGTATTTCAAGTAATGAATTATTAGAAACAGAGATATGAATCGGACACTCAACCAATTGCTTTAAAACTAAAAGTCCAAAGTCGAAATCTTTTTTACTTAAGTTAATAATTGTTTCAGGGTTAGGACTTAAAGGTTGTGTGTCAATGGCTGAAATGAATATGTTGGCAGGCAATGATTTTACAGTTGGGACCTTGCTGTAGGGTCTAGTTCTAAAAGATGTCCACATTCCAGACTGTATAAGCTGGTCTCTAATAGAATCTGAAGAACAGTTTGTTAAAGTATCGAGTGAAAAATTATCAAATTGAATAGAATCTTCATCTTGAGAGATTTCTATGACAATTGACTGTAAAACCCTCCTATCTCCGCGGTTTATTGCCTCTACCTTACCTCCTGCTGGAGATGTAACAATGACACCTGGATTTTTTTTATCTTCAAAGAGAGGTTGCCCTATTTTTACGATATCACCTTCATCAACCAACATGGTGGGTTTCATGCCAATATAATCGCTCCCCAAAATAGCAACAGATCTGCTTTTTTTGGAGTCAACTATATCTTCGGCAGGTGAGCCGTATATGGGTATATCTAAACCTTTCTTTATTCTAATCATTCCCTATTTGATGTATGGGAAAAGTACCCTAGAGCGCGGTGGTATTATAATGATCTGAGGTCTAATTTACTAGGATGTTTCGCTAAAATTTGGATATCTTTGATAAGTTAATCCAACCATCTCTTTTGCCAATCCTAAAAGTTGAGCGGTATATCCATACTCATTGTCATACCAAACGTAAAGAACACATTTATCACCATTTACGATGGTCGCAGCAGAATCAATGATGCCTGCATGTCTATCCCCTACGAAATCGGTAGAAACAACTTCTGGAGAATTTGTAAAACCTATTTGTTCTTTTAAATCTGAATGAAAAGCCTGCTGTCTAAGGAAGTTATTGAGCTCTTCTAATGAAATTTCTTTACCTAGTTGAAGGTTCATTATTGCGAGAGATACATTTGGAGTAGGAACTCTTACAGCATTTGCTGTTAATTTGCCTATAAGCTCTGGAAGCACCTGACCTACTGCTTTTCCAGCTCCAGTTTCAGTTATCACCATGTTAAGTGCTGCGCTTCTTCCTCTTCGAGCTTTTTTGTGGAAATTATCTATTAGATTCTGATCATTTGTGTAGGAATGTACGCTCTCGATATGCCCTGAGATAATATTAAACTCATCATTTAGGACTTTTAAAGTTGGAACTATAGCATTCGTTGTGCATGAAGCAGCCCCTAAGATTTCATCATTCTCTATGATTTCATTGTTAATACCATGAACAATATTTTTTATACCTTCTTTTGCTGGGGCAGTAAGTAGTACCTTAGAAATTCCATTGCAATTTAAATGAGTACTCAAACCCTCTTTTGTTCTCCAGACTCCAGTATTATCAATCAATAAAGCATTTTTTATACCATGGTCAGTATAGTCAATCTCTGAAGGGTTATTGGCATAAATTATTTTTACTTCATTACCATTTATGATTAATTTGTTCTCTTCCTCAATAACACGTATTGTTCCTTTGAAGGGACCATGAACAGAATCAGTTCTCATTAGATTTGCTCTTTTAATGATGTCGTCATCTACAGCTTTTCTAACAACTATTGCTCGCAACCTTAGATTATCTCCTCCACCAGAATCTTGAATTAACATTCTTGTTAATAATCTTCCTATTCTTCCAAAACCATAAAGGACAACATCCTGAGCCTGTTCCAATATAGATCCTTTAGTTCCAATCAAGTCATTTACCGATTCTTTTACGAAATCTTCGATAGAGAGATCCTTATCATCAAACAGGTAAGCTGCCGCTATAATTCCTATATCAACTTCAGCCGGTCCTAATTCTAGGTCACTAAGAGCTACAATGACTTGATAGGTTTCAAATTCACTCATCTCATTGTTTTCAGTTTCTCTTACAAATCTATGAGCATTCATAATTTCTGAAACTGATAAGTTAACCAGTGGCTTTCCATATAAAAGTAGATGAACATTGTCTCTATAAATTCTTCCAATCATGGGAAGCATCTCTTCTGCTAATGCTTGTCTATATTGAAAGTCGCCAAAAGGATCTTTTGGAAGCTCAGGACGAGTCCTTTGATCGGGCTGATTTTTTTTCATTTAAAGAGAGGTATATTTTTTGAGGTGGTAATCTGTATTACCAAAAATCGTCCCGACCGTTGTAAGTCTTTTAAAGTAATGTCCCACATTTAACTCATCAGTAACACCCATACCACCATGAAGTTGTACAGCTTGTTGACCTATAAATTTACCAGCTTTACCGACTTGATATTTTAAGCCTGATATCGCTTTTTTTGCATCGGGAGCTCCTTCTTCATGTTTCATGGTTGCCATGTAGAGGAGAGACTTACATTGTTCATACTCCATAAACATATCAACCATTCTGTGTTGCAAAACTTGGAATTTGCCTATTGAAGTACCGAATTGTTCTCTAGTTTTTGTGTATTCTACCGTGGTTTTATAAAGAACCTCCATAGCGCCAACGGCCTCTGCTGAAATTGCAAGAATCGCTTTATCAATTGCCGAATCTAAAATTTCAAAACCTGAATCTAAACTGCCTATAATATCGTCTTCTGAAACCGAAACGTTTTCTAAGGTTAGATCTGATGCTCTTCTTCCATCTACAGTTTTGTAATTCGTTTTCGCCAATCCTTTAGAATCAGAATCTACTATAAATAAAGTAATACCATTTTCGTCTAATTGAGAGTTTGAAGTTCTTGCTGAGATGATGATTTTATTAGCAGAGGGACCGTTCATGACTACTGACTTGTAGCCATTCAAAATATAATTTTCACCATCAGCTTTAGCTTCTGTGACAACATCTGATAAATTGAATCTGCTTTGCGGTTCTGCATACGCCAGTGCAAGATGCATTTCTCCTGAAATTGCAGGCTCTAGAACGGATGATTTTTGTTCATCAGAACCATGATCATCAATGAGGCTTCCAGCCATGATCATAGTTTCTAAAAATGGCTCTACTACGAGTCCTTTTCCAAAAGCCTCCATAATTAGCATGGATTCAATTGCAGACCCACCAAAACCTCCACTGTCTTCAGATACACTTATCCCTAGCCAACCTAGTTCCGCAAACTTTTGCCAGTTAGATTCGCCAAATCCTAGATCAGAATTAGATAAAGATTGTCTCGTTTCCCAGTCGTATTCTTTTTGAACAAACTGATCAACTTGATCTTGAATTAATGTTTGTTCTTCATTAAAAGTAAAATCCATAGTTATAACCCCAATATTGCCTTAGAAATAACATTTCGTTGAATCTCATTACTACCGCCATATATAGTTACTTTTCTGTAGTTTAAATAGTGAGGCATTACAGGTGCTGCATAGTCCGGTCCAACAGTTTCATTTGTGCCAATCTCATTTTCTAGGTAAAAGGGATGCGCATAGTAAGCTAACATTTCTACGAAAAGTTCTGAAATAGTTTGTTGTAATTCAGTTCCTTTAATCTTTAATATAGAAGATTCTGCACCAGGAGAGCCACCTTGAGACATTGCTGCAAGTGTTCGAAGCTCTGTGAACTCGGTAGCTGTAAGTTCAATTTCTGTTTCTTCAATTTTATTTCTAAACTGAACGTCTTCAAGTAATGTTCCATCACCAAGAGGTATATCTGATGATAGGTCCTTAAGTCTAGACAGTTCTCTTTTTAAGGCCGCAATACCCGCTATTCCACTTCTTTCGTGAGCTAGCAGAAATTTTGCTATATTCCATCCTTGGCCTTGCTCACCTACTAGATTTTCAGCAGGAACCTCAACGTTATCAAAGTACACCATATTTACTTCATGCGAACCATCGATGGTTATTATTGGCTTCACCTCTATTCCAGGTGTTTTCATATCAATAAGCAAGAAACTTATTCCTTCTTGCTTGATTTCGGTAGTTTCAGTTCGCACAAGGCAAAAAATCCAATCAGCATGTTGAGCCAATGTTGTCCAAGTTTTAGCCCCATTAACAATATACTTATCTCCTTTCAATTCTGCTTTGGTTTTTAAAGAAGCGAGATCTGATCCTGAACCTGGTTCAGAATAGCCTTGGCACCACCATACTTCACTATTTAGAATAGAAGGTAGAAACTTTTCTTTCTGTTCATCTGTGCCGAATGTATAAACAACTGGCGCGCACATGCCAACACCAAATGGAATATTTGTTGGGGTATTTGCTTTTGCTAACTCTTCTTGAAGAATATATTTCTGAGTCACAGAAAGTTCTTCTTGATTTGAATATTCAGATGGCCAATTTATGGCAAACCAACCTTTTTTGTTTAGAATTTGTTGCCATCTGACAATTTCATCTTTTTCCAGAGGAATCCTTTTATCTTGTTTCTCTTTGATATCATCCGGATATTCAGTCTCTAAAAAATTAACAACTTCTTCTCTAAAAGTAACATCTGCTTCTGAAAATTTTAAGTCCATTTTGTTCCTATGTAATAAAAAAAAAATAATTATACACTTCCATATATAATTTGCTTTTTTTTTAGGAAAAAACCAGTAAATAAGTGGTAGAAAAGATCACATCATCCTCGGATATTTTTAATCTGGGATTAGACCTGTCAAAAAAAAATTTAGTCATAACTAAAGATTCTCATTCAGCAGTTCAATTTGCCAATTTTTTAAATCATCCCAAGGCTCTTATTCTAGATAACTCTGAATTACTTCCTTATGACTTCTTCTCTATGGCACCTATAACACGAGCAAAAAGAATATCGACGTTATCTGCTTATCTAAAAGATAAAGAAATAACATTAATATCATCAATAGCTACATTATTGTCACCGGTACCAAAACCAACTCATATTTCCCCTCTTAATAATTTGTCAGTCGGAGATCGTTTCGATCCGCAATCAGTAATAAACGAAATAATTCTAAACGGATATACAAGAGAAGATTTTGTATCATTGCCCGGTCACTATTCTTTAAGAGGATCTGTTATGGATATATTCCTTACAAGCGGAACAGAGCCTATTAGAATTGAATTTTTTAATAACCAAATTGAAAGTCTAAGAACATTTAGTCCTGAATCGCAAATAACTCACGAGAAAATTAATCATATTAATTTCTTACCCTCATATGAATATCCATTGAATAGGAATTCTACTGAAATTTTTAAAAAAGAATGGAGAAAAAGGTTTGAACTCTTTGAAGAAGATTCAGAGTTATTTAGGAGAATAATGAACTTGAGACATCCTGAAGGGGCAGAAATTTACTTTCCTCTATTCTATGGCACAAAATCGGATTTCATTCCGTATCTGCAATATGCCGATCAAATTTATATACAAGATAAAGTAAACAAAAAAGCTCATGACTTTGAAGAGCTTGTAAGTCAGAGATATGAAGAATACAGATATGATCAAAAGCGACCATTACTTGCACCTGAAGATTTGTTTTTGAGCATGAATGAATTAAGTGCAAATATAAAAAATAGTCTAACTTTTGATATGGAGACAGATTATTCGGAAATAATTGAAAATTATGCTCCTCAAAATGAGAGGAATGAAAAGGCTGACATTTCTTCTTCGAAAATGCCTAATAAAGGCGATCTAGTTGTTCATCTAACGCATGGTATTGGTAAATTTCTGGGACTTAAGCAATTGAAAACTTTTGTTGGTGTTAGTGATTGCTTAGAAATCCTCTATAAAGATGAAAGTAAAGTATTTGTTCCTATTGAACATATGAATTTGATTTCGAAATACTTTGGTCCAGTTGATAGAGATATTGACTCACTTAATTCAAAAAAATGGCAAAAAAGAAAAGATAAAGCTCTCAAGCAAACTTTTGATACTGCAGCAGAATTACTTGAAGTCCAGGCCAAAAGATATGCGGCAAATGGATATTCATTTGATTTATATGAAAATGAATACCTAAATTTTATTAAAAAGTTTCCTTATGAAGAAACCTATGACCAAAAAAGAACTATCGATGAAGTGTTACAAGATATGCATTCCTCTAGACCGATGGATAGATTAATTTGTGGAGAAGTAGGATTTGGGAAAACTGAAGTTGCAATGAGGGCAGCATTTATATCTGCATTGAATAGCAAACAAACTTGTATCTTGGTTCCTACTACATTACTGACCTCCCAGCATTTAGATAGCTTCGAACAGAGATTCAAAGACACAGGTATCAACATTGCCTCATTATCCAGGAATATAACTTCAAAAGAGAAAGATAAGTTAGTTAAAAGTCTCGCTACGGGTGAAATTGATATCGTAATTGGAACTCATGCTCTGATTCAAGGAAATATAAGGTTCAAAGATCTTGGGCTCTTGATAATCGATGAAGAGCATCGATTTGGGGTTCGTCAAAAAGAAAAGATCAAATCTCTTAAGGAGGAATTAGATATTTTGAGCTTATCAGCAACGCCTATTCCAAGATCATTGAATTTTGCCCTCACAGAACTAAAAGATCTGTCAATTATTGCAACCGCACCTGATGATCGCTTGCCAGTGAAGACTTTTACTTATAGTTTCAATGAAAATTTAATCTATGAAGCTATCCAAAGAGAGAATCTAAGAGGCGGTCAAGTATATTACCTTTGTAATGATCTTTCATTAATTGAGGACAGAAGATCAAGGCTTCAAGAAAAGTTTAATGATCTTGTTATCGAGGTGGTTCATGGTCAATTAAAAGCAAATGCCATAGAAGAAATTATGTTGAAATTTAATACAGGGGAAATAGATATCCTTGTGTGCTCGACAATTATAGAGAGTGGTATTGATGTCTCAAATGCAAATACACTGATTGTGGAAAATGCTGATAAATTTGGTCTATCTCAGCTTCATCAACTTAGAGGTCGTGTTGGAAGAGCGGAGAGACAAGCTTATGCATACTTTTTAAGGTCTAGAAATATTATGAATAAGAAGAATGCTGATAAAAGATTCGATGCCCTGATGAGTGCAGACTCTTTGTCAGCAGGATTCCTGCTAGCCCTAAAAGACCTTGAAATAAGAGGAGCAGGAGAAATCCTTGGATCAAATCAAAGCGGAGTATTTGAATCCATAGGTCTTGAGTTATATACAAGGATGATAAAGAAAGCGTCAGAATTCATCAAGAATGGAGACCTTGATTTTCAATCATTAGATGAATTGCCAGAGATCAATCTTAATAAGAATTGTTTCATTCCTGAAAATTACCTTCCGGACATAAATGTAAGATTATTAATGTACAACAAGGTTTCTTTAGCTGAGTCTTCTGTTGATTTAAAGAATATACAAATAGAGATGATCAATAGATTTGGATTATTGCCAGAAGAATTAAAAAACTTTTTCTTACAGGCTGAATTAAGAATAATTGCCGAAGAATACTCAATTAAAAAGATAAACTTCCTAGATAGCAAAATAAATATTTCTTTCAAGAATAAAGATCTTGATACTTCTTTTTTTAATGACGATACTTTAGAAGAGAAAATAAAAATGACTTCGGATGTAATTAAGACAATTTGCGCAAATGCACCTTAAGCTCGCGATTATATTTCTATTTACTTCACATAACCTTTATTCAGTTGATTTCAGTGAATATCTAGAAAAGTATCTTGTCGATAAGCAGAAATATGATCATGTTAAGGTTGACCTTTTCATCATACAAAATTTGTCAATCGAAGATGAAGATCTTCAGGAAAAGTGGAATGAATTAGACGAACTTGAACTTTCAAATCATCTCATAAAAATCAAAAATGAACCTACGACGTTTGTAACCTTTCCTGAAGGAAAATTCTCAGATGAGATAACTTTGCCACCTTTAAAAATTAAACTACAACCTGAACAACAAAGTCTTAATGATGAAGTTGTGCAGGTTACGAAACCTGATCCCTTTTTATATGAAAAAATTCCATTTCAAAACGAAATGGTAGAAATTGAGAACAATTTGAATAGAAGCAGAGACTATAGAGTCATTTACTATAACTCATGGTACCAACCTGTTTTTAAAGAGAATGAAACCATACCAATATTTATAGATGCTCAAAAAAAAGATAAAAAGGTACATGGTGAAATAAAGATTTACAAAGAAAGATTTATTCACCTTGTATCAAAAATAAGATTCTCTCAGAAAACTGAAGAAATTGACAATTCATCAAGAACTCAAGAAATTAAAACATTTCAAACACTTATTAAGGATAAGAATGAGACAGAAAATAAAGGCCTTCTGAATGATAATTATTGGGTAGAAACCATCTTTAATTCTGTAAAAGTAAATCTGAAGTATATTGGGGATTTTGTTAATTCAGATAATGAAATTAACTCTGAAGAAATAATAGATCTCCCTAGATTTAAATTTGTAGATTTGTATGAAATTGATAAGGATGTGAAGCTTGAAGTTGATAAATTAAACTTCATAGATCACCCCTACTTCTCAATTTTAATTAAAGTTACCGAACAAGCTAAATAAATTCAGATTTTTCAACTAGATTCTTTTCTAAGCTTTGAAGTATTTCTTTCTTTTCACCAGTTGCGTCAATTAGCATAGAGCGTGTCTTATCCAATGCTTTTTCAAGAGACAACCAAGGCCCTTTATCATAAAGCCTTTGGTTTACAAAATTCCTGTATCTTTCCAAGGTATCAGGCATTACAGAGTCAGGCTGATTTACACAAACGAGTCTCTCAGCTAATTCTTTGTAACGCGAATCCTCAAAACCATCTAAGACTTTAGAGCGCTCTTCCCAAGGAAGGGTATGGAATCTTTCCATCCATAAATCATCAGCATCAGAAGGAAATCCTGAATAAACAGTTTGTTCTAGATGTTTGGGTGGAGGATAGTTAATTTGGTTACTTGCCAAAAGTTCACTCACTCTAGTTTGCAGTTTAATATTTTCCTTAATCTTTCTTGCTCTCTCAATGAGTTGGTCATGTGATATGTCTAAATGATTATCAATATTAGGGATATGATCTGATGGCATAACAGGTAGACTCTTATTGATTCTCACTTTCCTAATGGCTGTTCCGCTATTTCCTATCTGCTCGAGCAATTCAGTATCAGTTAAGTCATTAAGCTGATCGGGATCGAAATATAAATCTGCGACAGCAACTTCATTATTCATTTTAGGATTCTGACCGCAGAACGTTACAGGATAAGTAAATTTCTTTCTACGTATTACTTCCCCTATCATGGCAAATGGTTCTGTTTGTAGGATTTCTAAATTACCTATCTTTGTCGATCCTTTTATTGATGCCTGCCAGACAGGTTTAGCCTTTTCCAAAATTAACTTAGCGAGTTCATGCATTTGAACGCAATCAGCCAAGGCATCATGAGCATTTTCAATTTCTATAAAGTTGGCATCGGACCAATCTGTTAATTTCATACTCACATCTCCTTCTTCAAATATTGGGAGAGTGAGGCTATCAGGAAAAAAGTTGGCAACTAGCTGCAGTGTACTAAGCATATCTAGGCGAGACGCACCAAGAGTATTAGTAATGTATAAAGGGAGTAAGTTCCAAAAAAATTGACGCCGGAAAAGTTCTTCGTCAAAACGATGACCATTATAGGTAATGTATACCGGGTTTCTTCCCTTCGACCAATCTAACCAAGTTGATCTCAGAAGTTTCATCATGTCATAGTGAGACATAGACTCGTCTTTTAAGGATTCAACCTTCTTATGTACTAAATAGGCTTCGGGAGTTGGGACAATCCAAGGTAATACCTTACACCCTATATCTTGAGAATTTTCTTGATGAAGAGATTCGTCTGTAAGAATTGATCCAATTTGAATGATTTGAGAGAAGTTAATATCGAGTCCTGTCGTCTCAGTATCTGTAAATATATAACATTTATCTGCATTTAATTGAGACATATACTATTTATAATAAGCATTTTCTCTGTAGCTGTGGTCAGTTACATCTTTTACGCACTTTAAGCCTTCAACTTGTTCTAATAAGGTTTTTTCAACACCATCTTTCAAAGTAAGGTCTACCATTCCGCATCCTTGGCATCCTCCTCCAAATTGAAGCACTGCTGTTGTATCATCTACAACCTCAATCAAAGAAACTTCTCCTCCATGAGCTGCCAACCCCGGATTTACCTCTGAGTAAAGAACATAGTTTATTTTGTCTTCTATAGAGGCATCTTTACCTAGCTGAGGTAGTTTTGCATTTGGAGCTTTGATGGTAAGTGTTCCACCAAACTTATCAGGTGAATAATCGACCTCAGCATCTTTCAAAAAATCAATGGATTTTTCTTCAAGATAAAGATCAAACTTAAATTCATTGATAATTCTATAATCTTGGAAATCCTCATCTTGCTTTGCATAAGCAATACAAGTCTCTGCTCTAGGTGTTCCAGGTTCAGAGACGAATATTTTTATTCCACAAGTGTCTTCATCTTGACTAGACAGAAGATCGTTCAAATAATCTTGCGCTGAAGGTGTGATCGTCATCTCTTTCATAGTGTTATTCTATCAAATATATCGACTGTTATAATATTAATAGATCTCTACATAAACCAAAGATTCCTAGCTTAAATTTTGTCAACCATACAAAGAGAAGATTACCTCGAACTTTTTGAAGAAAAGAAAAGCTCATTTATTCGTGAATTTACCGAAGAAAATCCTATAGATTTCTTCAAATCTCCTCATAAAGCTTATAGATATAGAGCTGAATTCGGTCTTTTGAAAGAGAAAGACGAATATTTCTACTCAATGTCAAAGGATGGAAAAAAAGTAGCTATAAGCTCTTTCCCCATTAGCAGTCAAAAGATTCAAAATATCATGACCCTTTTATTAATAAAGATTCAAAGCAATCCAATAATTTCCCATAAACTTTTTCAAATAGAGTTTCAATCTTCAAGAAATGATGAAGCTATGGTTAGTTTAATTTATCACAAGAAATTGGGAGATGAGTGGTCAGAAATGGCATCAAATATATCCAATGAGTTAGACATATCAATTATTGGAAGAAGTAAAAATAGAAAAATAATCATTGGAAATAATTATGTTACCGAGACCTACAAATACCAAGATAAAAAGTTTTCAATTAAGCTCTACGAACAATGTTTCAGTCAAACAAATCCTTATATTTGTGACTCCATGCTAAGTTGGGTTATTAATAACATTCAACCAGTTGAGAATGACCTAATGGAACTTCATTGCGGTCTTGGAACTTTTACAATTCCCTTAAGTAGGTACTTTAACAAAGTTTTAGCTACTGAGAATAGTCGACCCAGTATTCAAGCATTACATGAAAATATTAGTTCTAATAATATTAAAAATGTTTATACCGGAAGATTATCAGGCAAAGAAACCTTAGAGGCATTTAAGGGAGTAAGGACATTTAGAAGATTGAAAGGTATTGATTTAAAGCAATTTAAAATAGATTCAATTTTTTTAGATCCGCCTAGGGAAGGACTTGATTCATCTACACTCGAAAACATTATAGGAATAAAAAATATTATTTATATTTCATGCGGATTTGACTCATTCAAAAGAGATTTACAAACTCTAAAATCTACTCACGACATATTGAAACTAGCAATGTTCGACCAATTTCCCTATACAAAGCATATAGAGTCCGGAGCAGTTCTTAGAAAAAAATACTAGTTTGCTTTTTTATAGTTTTGCTTCTAATTCAGGTAATGCTTCGAATAGGTCGGCAACTAATCCATAATCAGCAACCGAGAAGATTGGCGCTTCCTCGTCTTTGTTGATTGCAACTATTACTTTACTGTCTTTCATTCCAGCTAAATGCTGTATTGCACCGGATATCCCAACGGCTATGTACAAGTCAGGAGCAACAATCTTCCCTGTTTGTCCAACTTGCATATCATTGGGAACGAATCCTGAATCTACAGCAGCTCTTGAAGCTCCAATTGCTGCTCCTAACTTGTCCGCTATTCCATTTAGTAGACTAAAATTGTCTCCATTTTGCATACCTCTTCCACCTGAAATAACTACTTCGGCTGCAGTTAATTCCGGTCTATCGGATTCAGCGATCTCTTCCTTAACAAAAGATGAAACTCCTGCATTTGTATCGTTTTCGATTGAGTTTACAGATGCACTTCCTCCAGTGGATTCACAAGCATCAAATCCAGTAGTTCTGACCGTAATAGCTTTAATAGAATCAGTACTTTGCACAGTTGCGATGCAATTACCTGCATAAATTGGTCGTTCAAACGTGTCATCTGAAATAACAGCACTTATGTCAGATATTTGAGAGACATCTAACTTGGCAGCTACTCTCGGCATAAAATTCTTACCATTTGTAGTAGCTGGCGCCATGATATGTGAATAACCTTCAGATAACTCAACTATTAAATTTCCTAAGTTCTCAGCAAGAGAATTTTTATATGTCTCTTTATTTGCTAGAAGTACATTATTTACACCAGGAATTTGAGAAGCTGAATCGGCAACAGATTCGCAATCCATACCTGCAACAAGAATATCTATATCACCTCCAATCTCTTTTGCTGCAGCAACAGTATTAAGTGTTGCTCCCTTTAATTCTGAATTATCATGTTCTGCTATAACTAATATACTCATGTGATCACCTTTGCTTCATTTTTTAATTTGTCAACTAGTTGCTCAATATCCTCTACCATTATCCCTGCTGCCCTCTCTGGAGGAGGAGTAACTTTCAAAGTATTTTGCCTTGGAGATAAATCGAGACCTAAATCTGATGAGGATAAAGTTTCTAGTGGTTTCTTTTTCGCTTTCATGATGTTGGGTAAAGAAGCGTATCTAGGTTCATTTAGCCTAAGATCAGTTGTAATTATTGCCGGCATGGTTAATGAAAGCGTTTGCAAACCACCATCTATTTCTCTTGTAACTTGAACAACTCCGTCTTGTATTTCAACCTCTGAAGCGAAGGTCCCTTGAGGAAGATCTAACATTGCTGCCAACATCTGTCCCGTTTGGTTCGCATCACCGTCTATTGCTTGTTTTCCAAGGATTATAAGATCTGGGCTTTCTTTAGAAACAACTTCTTTGAGTGCTTTAGCTACCCCTAATGGCTCAACAGACTCATCTGTTTCTACTAAAATAGCTCTATCTGCACCAAGTGCCAAACATGTTCTTAACTGCTCTTGAGATGAAGCATCTCCAACAGATACAGCGATCACCTCTTCTGCATTACCGGCTTCTTTAATTCTCACAGCTTCTTCAATAGCAATTTCACAAAATGGGTTTATAGCCATTTTAGCGTTACTCAAATCAGGTCCACTCTCATCAGATTTAGCCCTTACTTTAACGTTATAATCAACAACTCTCTTTACAGGAACAAGAACCTTCATACTATTTTCCTTATATGGTAAAATTTACAATACGTATTCTATAACTGCTGCCCGCCTCAATACAATAAATAAAAGTATGGAAAATATCGAAAGAGAATCAATGGAGTATGATGTAGTCATAGTTGGGGCTGGGCCGGCTGGATTATCAACTGCAATTAAACTAAAACAACAAGCAATCGAAGCTTCAAAAGAGATGTCGATATGTGTTGTTGAAAAAGGTTCTGAAGTTGGAGCCCATATACTATCTGGTAATGTCTTTGATCCAAAGGCATTAGACGAACTTATACCTGACTGGAAAGAACTTGGCGCGCCACTTAATACGCCTGTTAAAAAAGATTCAGTTAGATATTTACTGAATGAAAAGTCTAATTTTTCAATTCCTACTCTATTTGCAACCACCTTTAAGAATCATGGAAACTACATTATGAGCCTAGGTAACTTTTGTAGATGGATGGCGGAGTATGCCGAAGGACTAGAAATAGATATCTTCCCAGGATTTACAGCCTCTGAATTAATAATCAGCAATGGAGTTGTAGTAGGAATTGCTACTGGTGATATGGGAGTTGATGTTAATGGAGAAAAAAAAGATTCATATGAACCTGGCATAAATCTTATGGCTAAATACACGATCCTTTCCGAAGGATGTCGTGGTCATCTTGGAAAGCAAGCTATTAGTTTATTCAACCTAAATGAAGATAGAGATCCTCAACACTATGGCATAGGTTTCAAAGAAGTTTGGGATCTAGACCCTTCTGTCCATGAAGAAGGATTAGTTGTTCATACGATGGGATGGCCTGCAGCTAAGGGAGTATTGTCAGGATCATACCTTTACCACGGAGAAAATAATCAAGCATTTTTGGGTTACATAGTCCCTCTTGACTATGACAATCCTCATATAAGCCCTTTTGATGAATTTCAACAATGGAAACATCAAGCATCTATACAAAAATATTTAGAAGGTGGAACAAGAACTGCCTATGGAGCAAGAGCTCTCATAAAAGGTGGTCACCAGTCTATTCCAAAAATGCATTTTCCAGGTGGTATGCTAGTAGGAGACGATGCAGGTACCATGAATTTTCCAAGAATAAAGGGGACGCATACTGCAATGAAGTCTGGGATGATTGCTGCTGAAAGTCTTTTTGAAGAATTTTACAAAGAAAATCCTTTGACTGATCTAAATACAGTTACAGCTAACTTTAAATCTTCGTGGTTAGAAACTGAACTGCATAAAGCAAGAAACTTTTTACCTTTTATACATAAATATGGAACTTTACTTGGTGTAGCTCTTGCTGGAATTGACCAATTAATATTTAGAGGTAAGCTGCCATTTACTTTGCATCATGATCAACCTGATCACGAATGTTTAAAAGAGGCTTCAGAAATGCCACGCATTGATTACCCTAAACCGGATGGTCTCATAAGTTTCGACAAGCTTTCCTCAGTATTTCTATCTAATACCAATCATGAAGAAGATCAACCATGTCATCTTGTCCTTAAAGATCCTTCAATACCATTGAAGGTTAATTTACCTAAGTATGATGAACCTGCACAGAGATACTGTCCTGCCGGTGTTTATGAAATAGTTGAGAAAGAAGGAGAAAAGCAATTTCAAATAAACGCGCAAAATTGCGTGCATTGTAAAACTTGTGACATAAAAGACCCTTCTCAGAACATAAATTGGATAACTCCTGAAGGAGCTGGTGGACCAAACTATCCGAATATGTAATAAAATCAATACTTTATATGCTAGAAAAAATATTTCATTTTTTTTACTTTTTTTTTAAAAAAAAGCTTGCAAAATAAAAATAAATCTATAATATACATTGTTACCTATCAGACCGACTTGGAAACAACTCGAGACGAAGAAAAGGGGGAAAGATAGGTTAGAGAACGGAAGGTGAAAGCTCTAAAAAACAGCTAGCAAAAAAAGTTTTTTAGACCACCAAGGTTGGAAGAGAAACCAACCAAGGAGCTAAACAGAATCTCGGTTTAGACACTTTCGAACTCGAACTAAAGACAGAGCTACAGCTCTGTTTTTTTTTGTCTAATTGAGTCTGAAGAAATTTCCAGAACTATAAACACCAAAAGACCCATCAACCTCCTGTGCCATGTCTATCAACTTATAGTAAACGTTTCTTGATATCAGTCCCTCTAAATTTTTTCTGACTAGTGCGTATGGTGACGGTTCATCATTAGCGCCTAAAGTTGCAACTCTTATAGGATGGTTTCTATTTACTTCAAATATTTCATCTGTATTGGTTCTAAAAGTGATTACCTGCTCATGACCTTCACCTGAGAATTCAAAATCAACTATGGTGAACGGCTTGTCCTCAACTTCAATCTTTATTTTTTCTACTGGTGTTACTAGAAAATATTCTTCACCATCTAACCTTAATACCCTACTGAATAATTTCACCATACGCTCCCTAGTTATCATCGAATTCATAAAATACCATTTTCCATTACGATCAATCTTCATATGAACATTTTCACATAGTGGAGGATCCCAACTTTCTACTGGAGGGAATGTGTCTTCATCTAACTTTGACAGCTCCGTAAAAATTGAAGAAATAGTTGTGTCTGTCATGATTATATAAACTCAGTAAGTAATATTTGTAATGCAATTATAACCAGTGCTAAACCTAAAAACTTTTCGAATATTCCAAAAAACTTTAAAAACTTTTCTTTAAAAATATTACTTGTGAAAATATAAGAAACCGAAGCAAACCATGCAAAGGTCATAACTGCCATATATAAACCATATAACATAAGGCTAAAATTACTGGAACTACTCAAAACTATACCAAATAAAGAAATAAAAAATAATAATGCTTTTATATTCGTTATATTCGTAATGAGACCTACGGTAAAACCTCCTGCTCTACCCCACCTATCTTTATTAATAACATCATCGTCAAAATTAGAAACATTAAGTAACGAGGTAAGGCCAAGGTATATAAGATAGAAAGAACAAATAAATTTAAGAACAAGAAGGTAAAAATCATTAGAAGCTAAAATGATTAACATTCCAGTAACTGCCAAGCCAGAATGAAATAAAATACCTGTTCCTATTCCTCCCGCTGTCCATAAAGCTATAGTCAGACCGTGACGGATACTCTGTCTAGAGACTAAAAAAAAATCAGGACCAGGACTCATTACAGCAAACATATGTAGAACAACTACCGTAAAAAATTCTGTCATATTAAGGTTGGTTCTATTTCCAATTTAATTCCAGTTATAGAAAAGATTTGATTAATAATTTTGTTAGAAAATTTTAGAATTTCATCTCCTGGAGTTTCTTCGTAAGTCACTAGAACAAGAGCATGCTGATCTGATATTCCTACATTTCCTTCTCTGAAACCTTTCCATCCAAACTTTTCAATTAGAAAAGCTGCAGATATTTTTATATCATCTCCTTCGACATAGACGGGTATTTCTTCTGTTATATCCAATTTGTTAAATTCTTCTTTAGTTAAAATTACGTTCTTAAAAAAACTTCCAACATTTGGAAATTCTTTATGATCAGGCAAGACTTTTTTTCTAATTTTTGAGACCAACTCAAATATATCACTATGAGTTAGACTGTCCTTATTAAGGTTGTTTTTATTAATTTCATCTTCAAGAGAGCTATAGGAATAATTAATTTTAGGATCTGCTTTAAATTGAAATGTTACCGATAAAATTATGTAGTCTGAACAATCTTTAAAAATACTGGTTCTGTAACCAAATCTACATTCATTAGCATATAAAACTTTAATTGAACCCGTCTTAAGATCAAAACAAGTTATCTTTTTTATATAACTAGAAATCTCTGATCCGTAGGCTCCTATATTCTGTATAGGCCCAGCTCCAACTGTTCCTGGTATCAAAGCAAGATTTTCTAAACCAAACATTTTATGTCTTATAGTCCATTCCACAAAATCATGCCAGTTCTCCCCAGAGGCAACTTCAACAGTCATATTATTAATTTCTTTTATACCTAATAGCTTGTTGAAAACTACTAATCCCTGAAATGTTTTAGTAGGAACTATATTCGTCCCCTCTCCGATGATTAATATTGGTAAGTTCTTTTCTTTAGAAAATGAAACTATTTCATCTATATGATTAATATCAGAAAGTTCACAGAAAAATGATGCTTTTTCTGTGGTCCTTAATGAGGATAGTTTAGAAAATGGATAATCTTCTATGAAATTCATTCTAAATCTAGAGCTATCTCTATTGCTTGCTTGAGGTCACTTTCAGTATCGACACCGATATGGTTTTTTCCAAATGATTCAATTGCATAAATCTTCTCTCCATTATCCATAACTCTCATTTGTTCAAGATTTCTTTTGATTTCATTTTCGCTTTGTTTCCATTTGATGAACTTCTGAAGGAAATTTACTTTATAACCATAGACTCCTACATGTTTCTTTGCGTCTTTTCTTGGCAAATGATCCACATCTCTTGAGAAATCTTTAACTATATTAGAATCCAGCCAAAGTTTTACTACGTCATTGTTGGCTAAGTCATTTGATCCTAGGCTTGAATATAAAGTAACCATATTGGCATTTTCTTTTTCAGCTAATTGCGCTAGGTTTTCTATATCCTTGGGATCTATGAAAGGTTCATCTCCTTGAATGTTTATTATTAATTCTTCATCCAATAATTTTAGAATATCGCATGATTCAAATAATCTATCAGATCCTGTTTTATGGTTTGAGCTAGTTAAAAGAGTCTCTACGTTAATTTCCTTGCAGTGATACATAATCTCGTCGGAATCAGTTGCCACATGTATAGATTTAGCAGTAGTCTTTCTTGCCTGGTCGACTACTCTTTCAATTAAGGTTTTACCTGCTATATCCTTAAGGGGTTTATTGGGTAGTCGGGTGGAGCCAATCCTGGCAGGAATTATTATTCTATAGCTCATTGGAGAGGTCTCTTGCCTCATCAGGTATCATAACGGGTATTCCGTCTTTTATGGGATATGCAAGCTTACTTTCATTGCATATAAGCTCATCACCAATTTGTTCTAAAGAACCTTTCGAGACAGGACACACGAGTATGTCTAGAAGCTTTTTGTCGATCTTAGTCATTTGTTTATTGTAAGTTTGTTCAAAATATTTTCGGCTAAATCTTCGTTTTCAAACTTAGCTTCTACAGATAAATACCAAAGATTATTAGAGTTCATGTCGAGGCATCTTACAGCATCTTTTTCCGTCATTATAATTGGCAATGTATCTCCAAAATCAAGATCCTCCTCCTTAAATTGATAATGGTCTGGAAAACTATGTCTTATGGGATTAAGGCCTAAGCTTATTAATGTATTATAAAACTTAGCTGGATTCCCTATTCCTGCTACTGCATGAACATTTTTGGATAATGGCCATGAATTTGCATTGAACCTTTTATTGTCTTTAATTCTCGCCCATTCAATCGGCTGATAATTCATCAGATAATTTTTATGTTTTGTCTTCAATCTGGTAAGTTTTGATGAACTAACTATAAAATTAGCTTCATCTATTCTTTTTAACGATTCTCTTAATGGACCAGCAGGCAGGTAAAGTCCATTTCCAATACCTCTGTTACCATCAAAAACAACAATTTCTATATCTCTATCCATCTTATAATGTTGTAAACCATCATCACTGATCACGATATCTGTATCTGTGTCTGCAAGTAACTTCTTTATTGCGGCTATTCTATTTGTCGATATACAAACTGGTCTTAGAGTATTTTTATAAATAATCAATGGTTCATCTCCACTGACACTTACAGAGGTTTCATCATCAATAATAATAGGTTTAGTAGATGATCCACCATAACCTCGGCTTACAATTCCAGGCTTATATCCGTTCTTTTCAAGTAATTTAGTTAGCCAAATCACTAGTGGTGTTTTTCCGGTTCCACCCACAACAATATTACCAACCACAACAACTGGAACCTCAGGTTTCCAGGATAGTTTTGGTTGATCTAAAAATCTATACCTTCTTCTTCTTGAAACGAACTGCGTTAAGAGTGAAAGAGGCCAAAGAAGCCATAACCATAGTTTTTTCTGATACCAGCTTTGCTCTATAAAACTAGCCGAAGAGAGATCGTCAGTATTTTCTTCAAAGAAATTTATTTGAGGTTCTCTTGTTAGACCATCTTCTTCATCATCTTTAAATTGATTCTTGTGTAATTCTGCATAATGCCCATCTTGAGAAATTAAGCTTTCATGTGAACCTATTTCAACAACATTACCGGATTCAAGTACCACAATTTTATCTGAATTCTCAATAGTTGATAATCTATGTGCAATTACCAGTGTTGTTCTATTTTTTGTCAATTCTAGTAAGGCTTCTTGAATATAATTCTCTGATTCAGAATCCAGTGCAGAGGTAGCTTCATCAAGAATTAGAATAGGTGCATCTTTTAAAAGAGCTCTAGCTATAGCAATTCTCTGTCTTTGACCGCCTGAAAGTAGAACACCGTCATCTCCAGCAATTGTTTGATAACCATCGGGCAAGGCTTCTATGAAATCATGAGCATTGGCTTTTTGTGCAGCTACTTTTATTTCGTCAAGTGATCTTTCTACGGAACCATAATTAATATTATTAGCGATTGTGTCATTAAATAAAGTAATGTTTTGACTTACTAAGGCAATGTGTGATCTTAGATTCTTTATTTCAAATTCATTCAATAAAACTCCATCAATCTTTATTTCTCCCTCAAAATCATCATAAAATCTTGGAAGAAGGCTCATTAGAGTTGTTTTGCCTGCACCTGACTTTCCGACAAAGGCAACCGACTCTCCTATGCCTATTTCAAGATTAATATTGTTGAGTATATTTTGAGAAGATTTAGCATAGGCGAAGGATACATTTCTAAATTGAATTTCACCTTTTATTTCATCAGATTTAAATTTGCCATCATTTTTTTCAATCTCTTCATCTAATTGACTAAAAATATCTTCAGCCGCAGCTAGTCCTTTCTGTATTTGACTATTAATTTCAGATAATTGTCTGACTGGTTTTGCTAACATACCTGCTGCGCTAAAGAAGGCTATAAAGGTTCCTGGAGTCATTACAGATACTACGGAAGCATCAAGAGCCAACCAAGTAACTAATGCTAATGCCGCAGAAACAAACATTTGAACTAAAGGAGAGGCAATTGAATTTGTTGCTTCTAGTTTTAAGTTTTGTTTTCTATTGTTGTCACTTGCCTTATTAAATCTGTCTATTTCATAATCTTCACCACCAAAAGATTTAACCTCTTCATATCCATTAATAGTTTCAGAAGCAACATGGGTAACATCTCCCATTGCGGTTTGAATTTTTCCACTTATTTTCCTTAACCTTTTTGCTGCAATGCCAACTATAAGGGCAATGAAAGGTGCTGCAATAAAAAGAAATAATGCTAGTTTCCAGTTTAAGTACATCAAATAAGTAATCAATCCAATTACTAAAAGACCTTCTCTAATCAGAATTTTCAATGCATTTGTAGCTGCACCAGTTACTTGCATAACATTGAAGGTAATTCTAGAAATTAGATGACCAGAACTGTGAGCATCATAGAAAGAACTAGGGAGTATAGTTAATTTTTCGAATAGTTCAGTTCTTAGGTTATGAACCAATCTATTTGAAATAGAGGATAATAAATAGTTTCCTATAAAGAAACCTATACCCCTCACAAATGCGATAGCTATTAAGGCAAGCGGAAGCACTAATCTTAAATCTCCTTCAGGACTACTTACAAAATCTATAACTCTTTTTAACCATTCTGTAGCAGCTACTTGAGAACCAGAATAAATAGCAAATCCTAATATACTTACAACAAATAGCGGAATGTAAGGAAGAACATAGGTTAATAACCTAGCATAGAGCTTTATGCTGGATAATTCTTGATTACTTTTATCCATCTTAGTTATTCTAAACTTAACAATCTATTCAGTCGACCAGAGACCTTTGTATCATGAGTAGCTATTAATAGAGTTACGTTTTTTATAGAAACCATATCCATTAAAAGTGTCATAAAATTTTCAACATTCTTTTTGTCTAAGTTTCCAGTCGGTTCATCCATAATCAAGCATGATGGGTTATTTGACATAGCTCGTGCTATGGCAACTCTCTGTCTTTCACCTCCCGATAACTCATTTGGAGTATTGTTTTCTTTACCAGCTAGATTCACTTGTTCCAGAAGTAAAGAAGCATTTTTAATGGCTTCAGCTTGGTTAGTTCCTGCTAGTAATGCTGGTAATACAATATTTTCTAATGCTGTCAATTCAGGCAACAAATGATGAAATTGGTAAACAAATCCTATTTCCGTATTTCTAAGTTTAGATCTTTCATCGTAGTTTAGTTCTGTAATATCTATACCTTGTATCTTTACAGAACCTGAATCTGGTCTGTCTAGTCCACAAATAATATGCAGAAGTGTTGACTTGCCTGATCCCGAAGCACCAACTAATCCAATACTCTCACCTTGATGAAGACTTAAAGAAAAATTTTTAAAAACCTGCAGAATTTCATCACCTTCTCCAAAAGATTTATCTATGCTCTCGATACTAATAATCTCTTTATTCATTATTTAATATTTCTACGGGATCAACTTTTGAAGCCAATCTCGCTGGATATACAGTAAACAAAATGCAGGAAATAAAGGTTATAGAACAAATTGCTGAAACCCATTCAAATCTTATATCTATGGGAAAATAATCAATAAAATATACTTTTAAAAATTGTGTATTAAACAAGATTTCCAAAAAATTAATTATTGAGCCAAAATTTATTGAGATAATTAATCCTGCAAGACAACCTAATAGAATTCCAAAAGAACCAACCAGACCTCCAAAAAGTAAAAAGACATTTTTTATAGTTTTGGAGGTGGCACCCATAGTCATTAAAATGGCAATCTGAGGTTTCTTTTGATTGACTGTCATAACGAGCATCGACATTAAATTATAAGCAGAAAGCAAAATAAGCATGAACAACATTAAAGAGACTAAGAATCTCTCATTTTGTATAGCTTCAAATAAAGTTCCATAATTTTGCTGCCAAGTGCTAGTCATTACTTCTTTATTCAAATTTTTTCTTACATTGGCCGCATCAAGTCTTATTTGCTTGTTCGAACTAAAAAGATCTTGGTATTTTATCCTAACGCCAGTTATTGATTGATCGATCCTTAATAGCTTTGAAGCATTCGCAATACTCATATAGGCAAAACTTTGATCTAATTCTGGTGCACCAATACTAAAAATTGCGCTAATTTTAAATTTCTTTGTACGCGGAAAAATACCTGCTAACCCTAATCCAGTATCCGGAACAAGAACATTCACGTAATCACCTACTTCAACACTTAATTGGTAAGCTAGAATATCTCCAATGACCAGATGATAATTATCTTCTTCAAGAGTCTTTAAAGAACCACTAACAATGTGATCACTAATGGTGGAGACTGAATTCTCATATTTAGGGATTACGCCATAAATATAGACGCCTTTGAGAAAGGATCCAGAACTCAATAAACCCTGAGTTTCAATATAAGGAGCCACGCCAATAACCTGAGAATTATCATAAACGATTCTCTCTATAGACTCATATTCCTGGATTTGGATATTTCCAATGATAGAAGCATGCGGGATTGTTTCTAAGATTCTTTCTTTAAGTTCTTTCTGGAAGCCGTTCATGACTGAGGTCACTAAGATTAGAACCAGTACACCAATCGTTATCCCAAAAATTGCCATTCCAGAATGAAAAGAAACAAACCCATTTTTTCTAGACCGAAAATATTTTAATGCCAAAAATAACGATATATTTTTCATAAGAATCCTATATCAGTTTTGGAAACTTTATGCCGTTTTAGCTTTTTCTTCCTTCTTCTTGTAAGGCGGAACTAGTCCAGCTAATTTCATCAAATTAAATTTAGTTTGCTTATATACGGCTTTAGCATGACTAAATTCTTTAAAACCGTCATATCCATGATAAGAACCCATACCACTAGGACCAACTCCACCAAATGGAAGATCCTCCATTTGAATATGAGAAATAACATCATTAACTGTAACTCCTCCAGATGTCGTATTATCTAAAACATAATCTTTTTCAGAATTATCATTTCCGAAGTAGTACAAGCCTAATGGTCTGTCTTTACTATTAATATATTCCACAGGTTCTGATACATCACTATAAGTTTTTATAGGCAGTACAGGACCAAATATCTCTTCTTGCATAATTTTCATATCCTCAGAGGGATTCAAAACTAAGGTTGGAGGGATTTTATGATGTGGTTGTTGAGAAAAATCTTCATTGGAAGGATTTATCTCGACAATATCTGCTCCTTTTTCTTTAGCATCATCTAGATACCCTTGAATCCTATCGTAATGACGTTGATTTATTATAGACGTAAAGTCATCATTATCTTTCATTTCAGGAAACATCTCCGAAGTAACTTCTACACTAGCTTTGACAAATTCATCAACTTTTCCTTCTGGCACTAATGCGTAATCTGGAGCTAAGCATATTTGCCCTGCATTCATTGTCTTACCTTGCATGACTCTTTGTGCTGTATCTTTAATTTTTGCATCTTTACCGACAACTACTGGTGACTTTCCTCCAAGCTCTAATGTTAGAGGTACTAAATTTTCAGAGGCAGCCTTCATAACATGTTTTGCTATCGACGTTCCTCCAGTAAAGATCAAATGATCAAAAGCTAGACCACTGAACGCCGCTCCTACTTCAGCATCTCCTACAAATACTGCCATTTCTGCTTCATCAAAGTACTCTTCAACCATCAATTTTAAAAGATCTGAAGTAGCAGGGGTTAATTCTGAAGGTTTATGCATAACTCGATTACCAGCAGCAATAATTCCTGCAAGTGGAGCTAATGCAAGATTCATAGGGAAATTCCAAGGACTAATAGCCCCAACCACTCCTTTGGGCTGATATCTAACTTCGGCTTTAGCGCCTAATAAAGACAGTGCAGACCCCAAAGGGGCAATGGCAGCTTTTCTTTTTTCTGTACGCATCCATTTTTTTAAGTTCTTTTTAGCATGCTCCATAGGACCTACGACAGAAGCAACTTCTGTTACAGCTGACATCATAGAATCTCTATTACCGAAATCTTGATTTACAGTTTCTATGATTTTTTTATCATATTTATTAACCATAGCGATGACTCTATCAAGACGATCTTTTCTTAAGTCTATTTCAGGTGCCCCTTCACTGATATTTAAACTTTTTTGTAACTCTAAAACACGGTGCATTTCATTTATTGTTTCAGTACTCATAATTTCTCCCTTACTTTATTTAATTAGAC
>CACGNN010000014.1 GCA_902574355.1 uncultured SAR86 cluster bacterium
TACATTAATTTTTTCATCCTTAAATTCTACGAGAGTACTGGCATAAGTATCTAGCAAACTATTTTCAAATACTTCCGAGAAATCTTCTAACTGTTTGGGAGTAGCATCATTAGCATATTTTCCCATTACGTTTCTCGATATTCTTTTAAAATCTACTATTGGCCCAAACGCATCACTTATTTCTTTTGTAAAAAGATCAGGATTATCTAGAAAAAGTTGATCTCTTGTCCTTATAATTTCAATAATATTGCTATGAGTTCTTTCAGCATACTCATGTGCAGAAACTTGCTCTGAAAGGATTTGAAGGCTCGAGATAAATAAGTTAAGAAAAACAAAAAATTTTAGTAGGGCAATTTTCATAATTGATAAATATGATTTGATTTGGTAATTGACTATTATACCATCTGGTATAAGTCTTATTTAGGACTAAAATAATATTTATGATCATTGCATTATTAGCAATAACTTCAGGAATTGCCCTTATATGGGTTAGTGCCGAAAAATTAGAAAATTATTCTGTTTATGCAGCAAGAGAATTTGGTTTCTCTCCTTTCTTTATTGGCTCTACGGTAATCGCTTTTGGAACATCAGCACCGGAAATGCTTACAACTTTCTTTGTTTCCCTCGAGAATAAAGGTTCTATGGTAATAGGCAATGTAATTGGATCAAATGTAGCTAATCTATCACTTGTTTTTGGTTCTATGCTTCTGATTATTTCTCTAAAAAAACTTAGAATAAAACAAGAAGTAGCTATTCAAAAAAATTTATTGATTTTATTGATTTCTAGTTTTTTAATCTGGTTAATTATTGGTATAGATCCATTTAATATTTTTTCCTCATTAATTCTTTTAACTTCACTGATCCTTGTTATTTCTTTCTGGTATAAGAATGGTGTTTCTGATGAAAATGAAAACGGAAATAATATAGATTTACCTAAATATGTTTCTTTGAAACTTGTTCTATCTCTAATGTTTCTTGTTTTTGCAGCATGGTTAATTACTTTTGGAGCTAATCAAATATTGGATGAATTTAGTTTAGGTGAGTTATTTATTGGGTATACAGTGTTAGCAATAGGAACTAGTTTGCCGGAAATAGCTGCATCTGTTTCATTAGCCTTAAGAGGGAGATATGAAACCGTTACTGGGACTTTGATAGGCTCAAATATTTTTAATGGATTATGTGTTTTAGCTATACCAGGTTTATTTATGAATCCAAATATGTCATCAGGTTGGTCATATTCTGAATGGTCACCCTTATTATTTATTCTCTTCATAATAACTTTTATATTTTCTTACTATATTTTTTCTGTTTCAAAAAAGGAGAGAAACGCTAGTATCTTGCTTAGCTTACTATTTTTAAGCTCATACTTTGTTTCACTTTACTTCGCTTATTAGATAGATTTACATATATGAAAAAAATTGATCACCTAAAATCAGCAAGAAAAACTATTAAAATCGAATCTAAGGGATTAGAAAATCTGTCCAAAACTTTATCTTCGGAATTTAATGAGGTTTGTGATACGTTGCTCAAAACTAAGGGAAAAATAATAACTTTAGGAATTGGAAAATCAGGACATATAGCAAGAAAAGTCTCTGCAACACTTTCTAGCACAGGATCACACTCTAGTTTTATAAATGCTGGTGAAGCGCTGCATGGGGATATAGGAGAAATAAATAAAAGTGATAAAGTAATAATTTTTTCTCATTCTGGTCAAAGCGAGGAAGTCATTAACTTAATTCCTTATCTCAAATCCGTAGGCTGTGATTTCTTCTCTATAACGGGCTCAAGAAGCTCTTTCATTGCTAAAAATGCAATGATTAATTTGGATACAGGTATATCCGAAGAAGCTTGTCCTTTGGATCTTGCACCAACAACAAGCACCACTGCGGCCTTAGCCCTAGGAGATGCTATAGCAGTAGCTCTTCTGGAAGCTAAGAATTTTGGAAGTGAGGATTTTGCTAAATCACATCCAGGAGGAAAACTCGGAAAAAGATTAATTATTACTGTAGAAGATTTGATGACTAAAGGCGATGAATTGCCACTAGTCTCTAAACAGAATACTCTCTCGGAAACTTTGATTGAAATCAGTTCAAAAGGTCTAGGGGTAGCCCTAATAGTTGATAAAAAGAAGTTGATAGGTATTTTCACAGATGGTGATCTAAGAAGGACACTCAATAATGAAAAGAATCCATTGGAAAAAAAGATTTCGACTTTTATGACTTCAAAAACTAAAACAATTTCAGTTCACCGTTTGGCCATTGATGCTTTGGCTATAATGCAAGCTAATAAGATCTATTCGCTTGCGGTTCTAGATAAAAATGAAGCATTGGTTGGAATCATAAGAATGCATGATCTTATTGAATCAGGTTTGATTTGATGTCCTTTATTGCAAAACATTTATTTATTGTTTTAATTTCTCTCTTCTGTAATTTTAGTTTTTGTAATGAACCAGATGATCTTGATTACATTTCTGTTATCGACAAACCATCCTTTTCTATTTATTCACCAGCTAGGCAAATAACTCTAACAGGTGAAACATCAAGCTTTCATAAGAGTTTTGAATTTACTATTCAATTTCCAAATTTCAAGCTAAATACAAATAAACTATCAGTAAATATCAATTCTAAAGATGCAATTTATAATAACAATATTGGATTTATAAAGTTTAAAGATTCTGTAAAACTTCAGTCATTAAGCAAAAAAAAATAACTTGTTTATTTCTAGTGAGGAAATAATCTTAAATCTCATAAATGAAACAATTTCAAGCTCACAAGAGGTACTGACAAACCTTGACTATCTAGAGATAAAATCTTTGGGTATAGAGTTGACACAAAAAGCTGGTAATTTATATGCAGAATTCAGTGAGGGCAGTTTCCAAATTAAGGATGTAGGTTCTATAAACAAAGGATATGCCAAAAAGCTCTACATTATTTCTGAAGAAAATAAAATTGTCCTCGAAGAAGAAGCATTTTTAGATCAAGATGGATTTATAATTAAGTCTGATCTTATCCATTATGACTACAGTCTCAACAAAATCCTTAAATCTATAAATTCTAGTATTGAGAACAATTCATGAATCTTATTGTTGAAAATCTACACAAAACTTACGATAAAAAAGCTGTTGTAGATGGAATATCTTTTCAAATTAGTAATGGCGAAACTATTGGCATTTTAGGACCAAATGGAGCAGGCAAAACAACTCTCTTTTATATGATCGCAGGTCTTATTGCGATTGACTCAGGAAAAATATATCTGTCAGAAAAAGAACTTAATCAAAAATCTATTTCTGAAAGAACTGCACTTGGTCTTACTTATCTCCCTCAGGAATCTTCAATATTCAAAGGGCTGACGGTTGAGGCCAATATTTTCTCAGCCTTAGAACAAAGAAAAGATTTAAATCATAAAGAGAAGCAAAAGGAACTTGATTCACTATTAGGAGATTTTGGTTTACATGAATTGTCAAAGACACTTGGAATAAAGTTATCAGGTGGCGAGAGAAGAAGGACTGAAATAGCAAGATCAGTTGCTTCAAATCCTAAGTTTATTCTTCTGGATGAACCTTTTGCTGGTATAGATCCCATAGCTGTTTCAGATCTTAAAAGCATAATCCATAGTTTGAATGAAAGGGGAATTGGTGTCGTAATAAGTGACCATAATGTTCGAGATACCATGAATATATGCACTAAAGTACTCATAGTTAATAAGGGAAAAATTATAGCAAATGGAGAACCTTCAGAAATAGCCAATGATAAACTGGTTAAAGAAGTTTATCTTGGTCAAGATTTTGAGACTGAAGTATGAAGCAAAGTCTAATACAAAAACAAAAACTTTCTCTAAAGATAACAACCAGCCTTGGTAATCAAATTAAACTATTATCCTTAAGTGGTTTTGAAATAAGTTCTAAATTAAACGATCTCATAAATGACTATTTTGATGAAGATGATAAGAAAATTGCTCGTTTTAAAGATGAATATCTAATAGATAGATACAAAAATGCCCTCTATCAGGGTAGTGATTATCAAAATACTCTTATAGAAGAATTAGACTCTGACATTAGACAGAAACTTTTGCAGCAACTTGAGCTTACTCCATTTGATGAAGCTGAAAACCTTATCGGAGAGTATCTGATAGACTCTGTAGAAAGCAATGGAAGATTAGATCCCGAGATAAATTATGAAGATATAAAGGAAATAGTTTTTGAAGACTTTCAAAACAAGATTTCAGATAAAGACATAGATAAGGTGCTTCGAATCATCCAAAATTTTGAGCCTCCTGGTTGTGCTTTTAGAAATATTAATGAATCTTTGTTTATACAAATAGAAAATTTAGAACTTAATAATGATCAAAAGATAACTTTGAAAGAAACCCTTGGAAATTTGATAGAAGAAAAAGTTGAATTTCATCAATTATCTGACGAGATAAAACAGAATTTAGGCAAGTTAACATTAAATCCAACAGGTAGTTTTGGCAGTACTACACAAAATTACATAAGACCAGATGTAATGGCTTTAAAAGATAGAAACGAATGGCATGTTTCTTTGAATGATGAGTTTATGTCTAAAGAATTATTAGAAAAAGTTAAGACAAAAATAAATTCTATTGAAAGTGATGAAACGATTACTTCTAAGTCTTTTCTAAATGGTTTGGAAAGACGCCAACAAACTCTTCTAGTGGTTTCTGAATTTATTGTCGAGGCTCAAAAGAATTTTCTCAATGGTGTAGCGGGAAAAAGAGCAATATCAAATAAAGAAATAGCAGATAAACTTGAATTAAGCACATCAACAGTATCTAGAATTGTTAGGAATAAATATATTCAACTGCCAGATAAAGTGGTCCCATTAATTGGATTGTTAGAAAAGAGAATAAACAAACATAAAGAAGGCAAAGATGTTACTGGAGAGGATCTGCTAATCTTGCTGGGTCAAATAATCCAAAATGAAGACAAATCTAACCCTCTTAGCGATGAAAATCTTAAATTTGTACTTGAAGATAACTTTGGTGTAATTTTATCCAGAAGAACTATTACAAAATATAGACTTGAACTAGAAATACCTTCTTCAAGAGAGAGATATCTTGTATAAATTATCTATCTGATTCCTCGAACCAGCCATTAAAATCGGTCTTTGGATCTTGTAATGTTCCAGTAATGGACCAAGATCCAGAACTTATTTGGTCCAAGTTTCTCTCAAATGCCTTACCAGCAATATAAACTACTCCGGCAGTTATAGGGCCTCCTAATAAGAAAGCATATGCTGGAAGATACTCCCTAAGAGGTAAAGTCATAGTAACTTCCAAGGCAAGACTGTCTAGGTAGCCTTTTTCGTCCCTTCCAATATCTCCTTTCCACTTAAACTCGCTAGATCCACTTTGAAATAGTAAGGGCTTTTTTAATTTAATAAAGTCTTTAGTTAGCAAAATTTCTCCTTTCACATTATCGGAACTGAAACCCGATTGGTATAATTTTCTGAAATCTAAATTTGTTACCTTCTCAAAGGAATCAGTTACATTAAATATACTTACCAATCTAAGAATATTGTTTTGAGCTTGTAGATCTTCTCTGTTCTTAATTAACAATCCTTCAACTTCAATATACATATCACCTAATACTTGTACATAATCAAATTCCCAAGGTAAAGATGGCCAAGATACATTTGTCTCTACAAAAATTGTATCCATTTCAAAGTTAGGATCTATTCCTATCTGCTTAAAGGCCTTTTCAGGAGATCCAGAATAAATTTTAGATTCTAAAGTAGTATTCCAGCCCAATTCATTTTTTGTAATATTTATTCTCGAAACATTATTCTTATTCTGTGTAAGACCCCATTTTCCATAAGTTCCGTTTATTTCGTCAAATATAAGGGAAGAATTTGAATTAGATAATTCAAACGCCCAGTTTCCAAATTCAAAGGAATTTATTACTAAAGAATCTGTTTTAAACTTCAATGGCATTGATAAATTTTTGTACAAATCTAAGAAAGATGAATCTGCTGTTGATTCAGAAAAATTTAGATTAATGTAATCAAGATCAATTATTGGAACTTCATTGGTTTTTTTCGGTAGATAGAGGCTTCCAGATAAACTATCATTAAAGACTATCAACTCGAGAAACTGATTAGAATTTCTAGATTTGATTATTGTTTTTGGAAGGTAAAAATTTGATAAAAATACCTCATTTATTTGGAGTTCTTTAATATCTATATCTGATACTTTGTTATCGACAGATTTTCCAAGAAGAGAAAATATTGATAAATCTAGTTTATCAATATTTCCAATTAGAGAAATCTTCCCACTTTCAGTACTGATCGATTGTTTTTCTTTTCCTGCGATAACAAATCCTTCTGCATTACCATTAAAAAGGTTTAATTTTCCTCGGATAATTTCTCCAAGTTTAAATTGGAGCCTTGAGTATTCCTTACTGTATGAGGGATAAAATAGAATGTTGAGGTCTGTTGAATCTTCTTTAGGTTTAAAAAAAGGATCAGGAAAGTTCATCTCAGTTCCATAGAGGTTAGAAGAAAGCTCTATGTATGATTTTTTTATATCCTGACCTCTTATTAAAGATGGAACAGCAACTTGAATTGCTGTTGATGAAGTGCCAGAGATTGAATCTCTTAAACCAATTGGAAATAAATTTTTAATTTGAAAAGAATTCTTAGAAGAAAAAAGACTATACCCTCTGCCTGTATTCTCTAAATCTAAATCGAGAATAATAGGTATAGAATTAACTTTCAAAGAAACATAACCCTCTTTAAAACCCGTATTATTATCGTAATTTATTGAAGAAAATATGTTCGTTAAGTTAAGCCCAAAATTTGAGGCATTCAACTCTCCTTTTCCTATCTTAGTAGTAATCTCCAATTGAGAGTTTTTATCTAGTAAAGAAAATTCTTTTTTTAATGGCGAACTAAAATAAAAGTCTGTTTCATGAAATCCTCCAGAAGCTAGATCCTGGAGGTTATAGCCTGGAAGTTTAAGTAAGGTGGAAAAAGGCCCTTCAGAAGTTCCATTTACATCAAAATATAAACTCGAACCTAATTGAAAAGTTTTAAAATCTGCTTCAAATTCAGAGCCAAAGAAATTTCCTTTAAAAATTTTACCATTTAAAATAAAGTTGTTTATCGATAAGTCTGCATTTGCATCCAAAACCTTATACCCATTAATATTTAGAGAAATATCTCGCCCTGAAGTTTGCATGGCGAAAGATGACGAATTATCGGTATATATGCCATCCACTGGACCTCTGTAGATTAAGTTTAAGTCTTCAAATTGAGCGCTATCGATTAGTAAATCAATACCCTCTTTTGTAGAAGATAAATAGGCCGTATTAGGGAAAAACGATAAAGCGGATTTATCATTCATCCTCTTGCTTCTTAGTCTTAAATTAATATCTCCAAGGCCCTTGGTAGGGATATTCAAAAAAGATAACAGCCCTTCAATTTCCTCATTATCTAAGATTGAATTAAAGCTGGATGGATTTATCTCAAATTTCTTATTGGAAAAACTAAAATTTAATAGAGAATTGAAGTCATAAAATTCTAAATCTTTGTCGAGAAAATCAGATGATGAAGCTCGAATAAAAGGAGAACTAAGAGCCAACTCCCCTTTGCCTTTATAAATAGATAATTTACCAACCAAACCTACTAAATCTATAGAATTATGATTTATTTCTAAGTCCTGAATATTGGCTTTTAAAATTTCTTTGCTTGTATCAAGATTGATTATCAGGTCTTCTAAAAGGCCACCTAAAGAAAGTTCAATGCCAACTTCTTCTAAAATAGTTTCAGTCAACTTGCTGTTAGAAAGATTTAATTGCGGAAAGATTACCTTAGGGGAGTTATCTGTAAAATTGATGAAATAATTAGGTACCTTTATTTGTGCATTATTATTCAAAACTGTACTGACTTGTATTAATTCTTCCTCTATATTTCTTAACTGAAAGCTTGAAGAAATAGAATTGAATCCCAATAGATTCTCATTTGTTATCAAAGTCATATTTCCTTGAAAATTTAAAACTTTCTGTTGAAAGAAAGTAAAATTCACTAAAGTTTCTAACTCGGCATTAAAATTACAACTCTTGCAGATGAGACCAATAAGAGCATCATCCAATTTAAATTTATTTGATTGGATGTAACCCTTCACTAACTCTCCATTAGAATTTTCGCTTGAAAGTATTCCTACTTCTAAAATATTTTTTTGTTTATCTTTGAGATAAATATTTAGTTTAGGTTCTCTTTTACCAAGTGAAGAATCTAAGCTTAGATTGAGTAAACTTGTGTTGTCAGGAAGATTTAATTTGAGATTATTAATACTCAATTTATCAATTGATCTTAAGGTCTTAACAAAAGGAAGGTATTCTCCTGATTTATTAGAATAGTTCCAATTCTGAATAATAATATTATCTATACTCAATCTTGAGATGAATTTACCCCTCGAAATATTAAATAAAGAAAACTGAAGAAAAATTTCATCTGCTGAGATCGATTGATGATCATTTTCTGATTTTAGATTAGTGAGTAAGATTGATGGCTTTAATGGGTGCCAGTTTGATTCAGCAACATTAAATGAAGGATCAATATCCAGAAAGGAATTGAATATAAAAGAGTAAAATGTTTTATGCGTCGTAGCTAGCGAAAGAGAAAGCAAGATACATGTATAAACAGAAATTAGCCGAATAGTAATAGAAAATATCTTCTTCACAGTAAGTTTATATTATTATTTTCTTTCTTCTGAATGCTCGAAGAAGAATAAAAGTAGGTACCCAAAAAATTGATGAGATAAATGAAAAGATAAATGCATTAGTCAGGTATAAACTATCTGCCATATTCAAACCTTGACTCACATCAAGTAAATCGAAAGTAAATGCCATCTTGAATATAAAGAAAAGAAAGAAAAGGATAACTGATTGCTGCCAAATAGGAGAAACTCTAAATTGATAAAAGAATCTCTGACATATGTAAGTAATCAATACAAATAGTAATCCATGTAAACCTAAGATAGAGCCATTTAACAAATCCATAATTAACCCAAAGAATAATGCTTCTAAAATTCCAACTTTATCTGGCAAAGCCATATTCCAATAAATCAACACCAGCAAAGTCAACAAAGGTTTCCACTGTAAGATTGATTCTGGAAAAATAAAATTATCCACAATCATAGCAAGAACAAGAGAAAGATAGATCCAAAGTTGATTTTTATTGGATTTATTCATTTTTATAAATCAGAAAATAGTCTTGTTTAACAGGATCAGAATAAAAAGATATTTCAACTTCTAAGAATTCACTGTCTACAGGGTCAATAACTGATATGACCTCACCTACTAATAGGCCATCAGGAAAAATCTCCCCGAGTCCAGAAGTATAGACTCTTTCTCCAACTGAAAATTTCGCTGTTTTACTGATAAGTTTTAGTTTCCCATTCCTTCCCAGTCCCTTTCCCTCTAAGGTCGCATGTAATGAGGAATCACTTGAAATTACCGGTACTGAAGATCTAATATCTTGAACTAATAAAACTTCCGTTGACGAGAAACCAACGCTACTTACTCTGCCAGCCAAGCCTTCCTCAGAAACTACTGCGCTATCCTTTTTAATAACTTGTCTACTATTTATATCTAGAACTAGTAGAGGTTGATATTCATTAGAAGATAAAAAACTTTTTTTAGAAATTAGAAATCTTTCCTTATCAATACTTAAAGAAGACCACAAATTATTAAGCTTGCTATTATCAATCGAAATTTTCTCCATAAATTGATTTGTTGCTTTAAGCTTAAGGTTTTCTTCTTTCAAAGACTGTACTTTCTTTTCTAGGTTGACCCTTGATGAAAAGAAAAGATTAAAATTCTCGTAAATCTGTAACGGAAATCTTGTTAAGAAAGTTATTGGTTTTAGCATGTCATTGCTAAATGATCTTATATATGTACCAGATTCATACCTGATATCTATAATCATAAGAAAAAGACAAAATATTGAAGCAAAAATAACTCTAGACGGTTTCATGGCAGGTATGGCAAATATGGCCTCACTGCTAATATTTGATACTTTATGTTCTCTTTTGAGCATAGATTAATAATACTCAGAGAGTATCAGTAAAAATATCTAAAATTATTATTCTGTAGATAGCAGATCAATATCGTACTTATCCATTATTTCTAATGCACTGCCACCGCCTTTGGCAACACAAGTTAATGGATCCTCAGCAACAATAACTGGTAAGCCTGTTTGGCTAGAAATCAAGACATCTAGATCTCTGAGCATAGCTCCGCCTCCAGTCAGCACAATACCTCGTTCACTAATATCTGCGCTTAACTCAGGTGGCGATGCTTCTAGAGCTGTTCTTATAGCTTGAATAATCGAAGAAAGAGGTTCTAGCATTGCATCATATGCTTGTTTACTGTTCATAGTGAATGTAATCGGTATTCCTTCTGCTAAATTTCTTCCTCTTACTTCCATTTCAATCACATCGGAATCAGGGGAAGCTGTTCCGATGATATGCTTAACTTTCTCAGCTGTTGCATCTCCCAGTAAAACACCTTGATTTCTTCTAACATAAGAAATGATTGACTCGTCTAATTTATCCCCCCCAACCTTCAAAGAATGTGCATAAACGACTCCATTCAAAGCCAAAATAGCAACCTCAGTTGTTCCACCACCAATATCAACAACCATAGAGCCACTGGCTTCTTCAACAGGTAAACCCGCCCCTATAGCTGCTGCCATGGGCTCCTCTATCAAACGAACTTCTCTAGCTCCTGCTTTGAGAACTGACTCTCTTATGGCTCTTCTTTCAACTTGAGTAGATTCACATGGTACGCAAACTAGAATCCTTGGACTAGGTCTTACAAAGCTGTCTTCATGCACTCTTTGCACAAAGTGTTTAAGCATCTCTTCCGTAACCTGAAAGTCTGCAATGACTCCGTCTTTAAGTGGTCTGATAGCAGTTATATTTCCGGGCGTACGTCCCAACATCTTCTTGGCTTCTGCACCAACAGCAACAACCGTTCTTTGACCTTGATTGTTTCTAATCGCCACTACTGACGGCTCATCTAAAATTATTCCCCTCTCTTTGACGTAAACAAGAGTATTGGCTGTACCCAAGTCAATGGACAGGTCATTTGAGAATAAACCTCTTAATCTTTTTAACATTTATTTCCCTTTGAAAAAAATTTTAGCCTCGTATTATCTACCTTAGCAACAGCAATGTTTTTGAGCAAGCTACAATATGCTACATTACGCATCTTTTTACATAAAATAAACTCTGTACATGGCATTAAGTGATCAAGAATTAAAAGAAATAGCATACTTAGCACGAATTAGTGTTAAAGAAGAGTCTTTACCTTCTCTCAAAAAGGAGTTGGAAGATATTCTAGATCTGTTTAAACAATTGGATGAAGCTAATACTACTGAAGTTAATGCTATGTCGCATCCTTTAGACTTATCTCAACCTACGAGGAAAGATGAGGTAACCGAAGAAGATCTAAGAGATGAATTACTTAAAAATGCACCATCAGTGAAATCAGGACTATTTCTCGTCCCCAAAGTTATAGACGGAGAAAATTAGAGTGGATTTGCATAAACTTAGTCTTAGTAAGCAATTAGAGGGTTTGCAAAAAGGAGATTTCACTTCAACAGAGCTTACATCACAGTACTTAAATAGAATCTCAGAGCTTGATGGCCAATTAAATTCGTTTATTACTGTGACAGAAGACCAGGCACTCTCTCAAGCCAAAGCTGCAGATGATAGGTATAAGAAAAATAATAATTTCTCTCTCGATGGGTTACCGATTGCTCATAAAGATATATTTTGCACAAAAGGTGTGCTCACAACTTGTGGCTCAAAAATGCTTTCAAATTTTGAAGCACCTTATTCTTCTACCGTTTATGACAAATTAGATAAAAAAGGCATGGTGATGTTAGGCAAAACTAATATGGATGAATTTGCAATGGGTTCATCTAATGAAACAAGTTATTTTGGTCCAGTAAAGAACCCATGGAATATTGAATATGTTCCTGGAGGCTCATCAGGAGGCTCTGCTTCATGTGTATCTGCTGAGCTCGCTCCAATAGCTACTGCAACCGATACGGGAGGATCTATTAGACAACCCGCTTCTTTATGCGGTTTAACAGGAATAAAACCAACTTATGGAAGAGTTTCAAGATATGGAATGATTGCCTTTGCTTCTAGCTTAGATCAGGGTGGTGTCATAGCAAAATCTGCAGAAGATGCCGCTCTAATTTTAGAAGCTATGTCTGGTCATGATCCTAAAGATTCTACAAGTCTTAAATTAGATCAACCTGATCTAACTAATAATTTAAATAATCCTATAAAAGGTATGAAAATAGGTCTTCCAAAAGAGTTTTTTGAAAAAGAAATGGCTCCTTATGTTTTGAAATCTATTGAAGAAGCGATAGAAGTTTATAAAAGCTTAGGAGCTGAGATAGTTGAGATTTCACTTGGGAATATCAATCTTTCTCTTCCAATCTACTACATTATCGCGCCCGCAGAATGCTCGGCAAATCTATCTCGATACGATGGTGTGAGATATGGATATAGGTGTGAAGACCCTAAAGACATAGAAGATCTATTTATGAGAACAAGAGAGGAAGGATTTGGAGCAGAAGTGAAAAGGAGAATACTTATTGGGACCTATGCTCTGTCTGCTGGATACTATGATGCCTTCTATCTGAAAGCACAAAAATGCAGACAGTTAGTAGCTAACGACTTTATTGAAGCTTTTAAAAGTGTAGATGTTATTTTATCTCCCACAACCCCTGGCACATCATTTAAATCTGGAGAAAAAACGAATGATCCTGTTGAAATGTATTTACAGGATATCTTCACCATTCCAGCAAACTTGGCAGGTTTACCAGGGTTATCAATTCCTTGTGGAGAACATAATGGACTGCCCTTAGGTATGCAACTAGTTGGTAACTCTCTTGAGGAGAGTAAATTACTTCAGTTTGCTCATTCTTTTCAATCAAATACGGACTGGCACATGAAAATGCCAAATATCTAAAATGAAGAATTACTCAGAGGATTGGGAAGCAGTAATTGGATTGGAAATTCATGTTCAACTTTCTACAAAATCTAAACTGTTTTCTGGCGCGAGTACTGACTTTGGTGCGCTGCCTAATACTCAGGCTTGTAACATTGATCTAGCAATGCCCGGTGTACTTCCTGTTCTGAATGAAGAAGTACTAAAAATGGCAGTTAAGCTTGGTAAAGCACTAAATGCAGAAATCAATAGTCCTACGAGCTTTGCCAGAAAGAATTACTTCTATCCAGACTCTCCTAAAGGATATCAGATCAGTCAAATGGATAAACCAATCGTTGAGAATGGATACCTAGACATTGAAACAGAGAATGGCGGTAAAAGAATTGGCATTACCAGAGCCCATCTTGAAGAGGATGCAGGTAAATCCCTGCATGATGATTTCGAGGGGCAGTCTGGAATTGACTTAAATCGTGCTGGAACACCCCTTTTGGAGATAGTTTCAGAACCGGAAATAAATACTCCTAAAGAGGCAGTAGCATATCTAAAGTCAATACATTCAATTATTAGATATTTAGAAATATCGGATGGGAATATGGCGGAGGGTTCAATGAGATGTGATGCTAATGTTTCTGTTAGGAAAATAGGCGAAGAGAAACTCGGCACAAGAACCGAAACAAAGAATGTAAATTCATTTCGTTTTGTAGAAAAGGCAATTCAATATGAAATTGAAAGACAAATTCATGAAATAGAGTCCGGTAATAAAATTACTCAAGAAACAAGACTTTATGATTCTCAAGTAAATACAACCCGACCAATGCGATCTAAGGAGTTTGCAAATGACTACAGATATTTTCCTGAACCAGATTTATTGCCAGTCAACCTAGAAAAGGAATTTATCGAAGAGGTCCTAGCAACTATGCCAGAAATGCCAACTGAAAAGAAAGAAAGGTTTGTTTCTGAATTTAGTCTCAGTCAATATGATGCAGATCTGTTAGCGGCTGATAAAGACATAGCTGAATTTTTTGAAGAAGTCACAAAAATATCAAATTCTCCAAAATTAAGCGCAAATTGGATCATGGGAGAATTATCTGCCGAATTAAACAATGAAAATTTAAATATTAAAGAATCTAAAGTTTCTTCAAATAAACTTGGCCAACTCATAAGTAGAATAGAAGACGGAACAATCTCGGGTAAGATTGCCAAAGATATCTTCGAAAAAATATGGACTACTGGAAAAGAAGTAGATGACATTATCAAGGAAGAAGGCCTAGAGCAGGTAACTGATGATAAAGAAATAGAATTAATGATTGATGAAGTTATCGAAAACAATCCTCAACAACTTGAACAGTATAGATCAGGCAAAGATAGGTTATTTGGATTCTTTGTAGGGCAAGTAATGAAAGCTTCTCAGGGAAAAGCCAATCCTAAGCAAGTTAACGATATTCTTAAATCTAAATTAGAAAAATAATCTGTCTTGTAAATGCAGATTTATCATATTAGTAAAATCTTTATGTATGGCTATACGTTCTTTTTGATTTACTTTAGCGCAGTATTCATAAAAACCGTAAACAGACAAAAGAACTAACTCTGTTTGTCTTTCTAGCACTGTATCTATCTTCCCAGGCCAACCTTTTTTGATTATTTTTCTAAAAGCCTGTTTATAATATTTTTTTGCTCGAGCTCTTTCTTCAATACATTTGGGAAGGTAGAAAGAAGCCGAAAATACTAAATCACTGTGATCAGGTAAAAGTTCAACTAATTTTAAGGTTGCTGATTCAAGAAGTTCTTTAGCTTGATTAGCTGTTTTTGCATTCTGTATTCCGTAATCTAGGATTTTTTCCATTTTCCTATTCACTCTTTTCTGTTCATTTAGAAATAAATCTTCAACATTCATAAAAAAGGAAGTTAATTCTTCCAGTGGCATATTTAGTTCCTGAGCTAATCTTGGGAAAGAAATTGTGTGAAGTGTTTTATCAGACTTCCTAATAGTCTCCATAGACTTTTGGATTATTCTTACCTTCTTTTGAACATCAACTCTCATCTTAAAAAAACTTCCTATCTTGAAGATGTAAATTAAGCATGTTTCTAAAATCTCTAAGAATTTTAGTTCGCTCAATTTTAGGTATATGAACTATATGATCAATAAAACCATAAAATAGCACTGTTACAAGTTCTGTTTGCCTCTCCAGCACTTTCTCATCTTTTCCTGGCCAACCTCTCTTTATGAGTCTATAAAACTTTTGTTTAACTCTTTTCCTATTGCTTTCTCTGTACTTAACACATTTTGGTAAATAGCAAGATAGTTCTAAGCGTAAATCAGCATCCTTGCTTAGTGTTTCTACGAATCTTTCAAAAAATATTTCAAAAGCATTTTTGAAATCTCCTGGAGTTTTAGCCTTTTTTATATGTTTATCCCAATATCTGTGCAGAGATTCCCAATCTTTCTTCTGAGCTTCGAAGAATATGTCTTCAGTTGTTGTATAGAAAGAGCTTATTTCATCAATGGTCGTATCTAGCTCATTAGCAATGGCCGCAAAGCTTATCTGTTCAATTCTTTTATTCCTCCTGAGAGAATTAACAGCTCTGTTTACTACCTTGTCCTTGAGATTGCTAGCAGGTTTATGCATATGGTCTTAAGTGACGAACATAGATAAAGTTTCTGCTATGTAAGCAGGTTTTTCTACTCCTTCAATCTCCATAGTGACTTCAGTCTTCATTAGATATCTTCCATCGCCCTTATCATCTACTGATACGCACTTACTATGTGTTCGTACTTTAGAACCTACATTTACAGGATTAATAAATCTCACCTTATCGAGTCCATAATTAAATACCATTTTTAAGTTTTCAGGAGCAAGTACTGCTTGCGATGTTAAATGAGGTACCAATGACAGAGATAGGAATCCATGAGCAATTGTTGAACCAAATAAAGGTGTCGCCTTCTCAGAGTCAATATGAATAAATTGATGATCTAAGGTTGCATCTGCAAACATATCAATTCTATCTTGATCTACTTCAAACCAATCTGAAGAACCTATTTCTTGACCTACGTAGTCTACTAATTTTTCTGCTGGTACTAATCCAATCATTGCTTTCTCCTATTTATTTATTAAATGATTTTTAAAATCTTCTCTTAAGCCAGTTTTCAAAAGCTTTCCAGTAGCTGTATGAGGTAACTCTTCTACAAAAACAATATCATCAGGCAACCACCATTTAGCAACTTTGTCTTCTAGATACGACTTGATATCTTCCTTGGTGGGATTTTGCCCAGCAGATTTGACTATTAGCAAGAGTGGCCTCTCATCCCATTTGGCATGTAAAACCCCTATTACACAGGCTTCGGCTACTTCTGGATGACCTACTGCAGCATTTTCAAGATCTATTGAACTAATCCATTCACCACCTGATTTAATAACATCCTTGCTTCTATCAACAATTTCCATGTAACCCTCTGGATGTATCTTTGCAACATCACCGGTATCAAACCAACCCTTTGCATCCATAGCACTCTCTTCAGCTTTGTAATAACGCTCAACAATAGTGGGTCCTTTTACCAATAATCTTCCAAAAGCCACACCATCATGTGGAAGTTCATTTCCATCATCATCAGCAATAGTCATATCAACCCCAAAAAAGGCTTTACCTTGCTTTTGTTGAAGGTCATATCTTCTCTCAATGTCCATATCCTCCATATCTTTTGTCCTACTAGTTGCCGTCCCAAGTGGACTCATTTCAGTCATACCCCATCCATGCATTAAAAAGACATCATGTTTTTCTTCAAATTCTTGAATCATAGCTCTAGGAGCAGCTGAACCACCCACTAATGCTGTTTCAACGCAATCTAAAGTTTGATTAGTTTCACTAAGATGCTGTAAAAGACCTAACCAGACCGTTGGAACACCCATTAATAGATCTGGCTTTTCATTATCTATCAATTCATAAACTGAGGCACCGTCAAGTGCCGGTCCTGGAAAAACTAACTTCGCACCAAACATTGCTCCAGCGTATGGAATGCCCCATGCATTGACATGAAACATTGGTACGACGGGTAAAATGCATGTAGAACTAGATACTTTAGCTACATTACCTGAACTAACTATCCATGCATGCAAGATTGTCGATCTGTGAGAGTACAATACACCTTTTGGATTGCCGGTCGTCCCAGATGTATAACATAGGCTAGAAGCAGTATTTTCATCAAATTCTGGCCAACTAAATTCATCAGATTCTTCAGATATTAAATCTTCATAACACATAGCATTATTTAATTTAGTTTCTGGCATGTTCTCTTTATCTGTCAGAATGACGTAACCTTTAACATCCTTTAACTCAGATTCAAGAGACTCTACAAGCTCAACAAAAGATAGATCTATAAATAGATATTGATTCTCTGCATGATTAATAATGTATGTTAATTGTTCAGGAAAAAGTCTTGGGTTAACTGTATTAACAACACATCCTATTCCAGATACACCAAAATATAACTCAAAATGCCTAAATGTATTCCAAGCAAGTGTACCTACAGTATCACCCTCTTTTAATCCAAGTTTTTCAAGAGCATTGGCCAACTGCCGTGATCTCTTGGCTGCATCTCCGTATGTATATCTATGAATTGGTCCTTCAACTGTCCTAGAAACTATCTCAGCATCATTGTGATACTTCTCAGCATGCTCAATTAGGCCAGATATCAACAGCTGACCACTCATCATATTTCCTAACATTTTCTCTCCTAGTTTCTAAGTATTATCTTTTTAAGTGGATCAGAATATCTTCGCTTTATCCACTCTTCAAGATTAAATTTACTATCTCCCTTCTTTAATTTTTTTAATAACAGTAAATCAGAATAAAATTGCCATAGAAAAGGTGCCCATTCGAGCTGCAAGTCACTCTTCCATTCAATGCAAAGTTTGTATTGAGTTTTCTGAAGCTTTTCTATATCCCTGAGTTTTAACGAGGGAAAGTTTTTAAAAGGGTCTGTGAAGTAAGGTAAAATTTTAACGAACTCAGAAGGTATGTCGAAATTGTTCAAGATCTGTTTATCTGTTTCCTCTTTCATGAATCTAGAAAGGCATATCATATCTGTATAAGGCATTCCGGTAGGGTTTATTCCTATAGCTTTTGTTAAGTTACCTAAAGATTTTCTTCCTTTATAAGGTCCTATATAAAATCTTGAGGGACAGTAATCATTGGCGTAATAGTTGTCCCATATTATTATTGGGTTTGAAAATAAACTCTTTAATTCTTTGATTCCCTTTTGCGAAATAGACTGACTTACAACTTCATCTCCTGTCCATAAAATAGATATCGAAGGGTCGATATCCTCTGCAAGAGCATTTAGATATTCGTTTTTTTGTATATTTCCTTTGGCAAAACTTTTGCAGTAAACCGTTGGGCAAACCATTAAAGAATTTTTTCTAAGAAAGTCGATGGAGGAAACTAAATTAATGATTTTCAAATGAAATTTGGCAAGTTTTTCATTTTTTTCATGTTCAATATCATCAAAAAATATTGCAAAGTCTCTAAAACCAAGCTGATGAGCTTGCTTCAATTTAGAAGTAAGAGTTTTTATGAAGTTTTTTGATAATTTAGAAGATTGAAGACCTGGCGAAATAGCAAAGATAGGTTTTATTTTATTTTTCTTACATTGATCAACAAGATTTCTTAAGATTTTTTGTTCTTCAGCAGGATATGTCTTTCCCCATTCTATTCTGTGATACAAATCTTCCTTAGGCCCATATAAATAAAAGTCCATTTTAAGTTTACCCATATGATTAATCACTTTGGCTCTTTCGTCCTTAGAAAATAAGCGACCGTAATAACCTTCTATATAACCTTTTAACATCTATTTAACTTTCCTAAGCAAACTCTATCATCACCATTTAAATCTTTAAACGTTCTAATTTGAGAAAAACCATACTTCTCAAATATTGAAACAACCAAGTCAGATTGATCATAGCCGTGTTCAATGAATAAGTAGCCAGCATTAATAAGAATTTCTGAAGTCTCTTTAACAATTCTCTCAATGTCATAAAGTCCTTCTGAATCAGATATCAGAGCTTGTTTTGGCTCAAACTTTAACCCATCAGAATAAACTCTTGGATCAGAAGGATTTATATAAGGAGGATTAGAAACAATCACATCAAAATATTCATTCTTAAAAGCAGATGACCAGTTCGAATTGACTAGAGATACATCTAATGAATTCCTTGTCATATTTTTCGATGTCACTTTTAAAGCTGCATAACTTAAATCTGAACACACAACTTCCCAGTTTGCTCTTTCCTTAGCTAAAGATAGTCCAATTGCACCTGAACCGGTTCCTAAGTCCAAGACTCTGATTTTTTTCTTATCAAATATTTCTAAGACTTTTTGAACTAAGATTTCTGTTTCTGGCCTAGGAACTAGGACATTTTGATCGACGTAAAGGCTAAGATTCCAGAATTCGATATTATTTACTAGATAAGCCAGAGGCTCACCCTTTTCTCTTCGCTGAGTTAGTTCTTTAAGTTTATTTCTAATTTCAACTGTTAATAGAGGGTTATCTCTATATAGAGTATTCCTATCAATTTCTAATAGATGTAATACCAATAACTCAATATCTAGTTGAGAACTTACAATACTTGATTGCGTGAGATGTTTTATCTGGTTTAAAGCAGAATAATCATCCATCAGCTTGAAGATTCAAGATTAGCTAGAGCTCTTGCTTGGTTCTCTTCGAGTAAAGCTGTAATCATAACCTCCATATCTCCATCTAAAAAACCGGGTAAGTTATGAACAGAAAACTCAATACGATGATCAGTAATTCTGTTTTGCGGGAAGTTATAAGTTCTTATTTTTTCTGATCTATCTCCAGACCCTACCATAACTCTTCTATTTTCAGCTTGTTCAGATTCTACTTTCTCTTTCTCAGCATTTTGTAATTTCGACTGAAGCAAAGAAAGGGCTTTCTCTTTATTTTTGTGTTGTGAGCGACCATCCTGGCACTCTACTACTATACCTGATGGTATGTGAGTTAATCTAACAGCAGAATCTGTTTTATTAACATGCTGACCTCCAGCACCTGATGCTCGGAAGGTATCAACCCTCAAATCATTTTTATCTATATTTATTTCCGCTAAGTCATCTTGTTCTGCTAAAACAGCAACCGAGCATGCTGATGTATGTACCCTTCCTTGAGATTCTGTAGAAGGAACTCTTTGTACTCTGTGAACCCCAGCTTCAAACTTTAGTTGCTTGTAAACATCGGAACCCTCTATTCTTGTAACAAGTTCCTTGAACCCACCATGATCACCCTCTCTCACGCTGACTATTTCCATCTTCCAGTTATTCCTTTCAGATAATCGAGAATACATTCTATATAGATCACCAGAGAAAAGAGCAGCTTCATCGCCTCCTGTACCAGCTCTTATTTCAAGAAAAACATCTTTTGAATCATCAGGATCTTTGGGAAGTAGTAACCGTTTAAGTTCATTTTCAAGGTCATCAATACTTTGCTTTAGTTCCTCGAATTCAACTTCTGCCATTTGTTTTATTTCAGGATCAGAATCCTTCATAAGTACTTTGGCTTCACTCATATCACCTTCAGCTTTTTTGAATGCATTGAATGCATTCACAACAGGAGATAAATCTGCGTATTCTTTTGAAAGTTTTATAAACTCTTCTTGATTAGAGGTTATATCTGGTTTACTCAAAAGAGATTCTATTTCTTCATATCTAAAAGAAACATCACCCAATTTAGTTAAAATACTCTCTATCATTTATGTAAACCTTTGCTGATAATAGAATTTATGATCAATCTAAGAAGATTATTTTCACAATATGTAATCGTTTTATCTCTAATAATTATATCTCTTGGATGCACTTCAATCCCAAAGGAACCTCAAATATTTTCGAGTGAAATTAAAAATGTCCAAGAAAATTTTAAAATAGAAGGTAAGTTTAAGCTTTCGTATATGGATAGCAAGGAAACAGGTTATTTCGTTCTTAGCAAAGATGGAAATACTGTTTCGTTGAATATTGGTAAAAACTATCTTCTACCAGAGAAAGTTATCATCAGAGATAGAAGAGAGACACTAAATATAAATGAATTTATTGAAAATAATATCTTGCCTTACGACTTGCCTATATTAAAAGTTGAGAGTTTTTTAGAATTATTACTAGGACTTGAATCAAAAGATCTACAAGATGAGGAAATAGGATTGAAAATAGAAACTAAAGGATCTGATGATTATCCTTCAGAAGTCACTCTTTTATATAGAGACTTAAATCTTCTTATGAAAGTTAAAAAAATATGGAAGAATTAAAATTAAGAGCACCCGCAAAACTTAACTTACATCTTGAGGTAGTAAAAAAAAGAAATGATGGATTCCATGACTTATCCTCATTATTTACTCTAATTGAATTATTTGACGATATAACGCTTAAAAAGAATTCAAATTCTATTGAATTAATTGAATCCATTCCTATAAAACAAAATATTGTTTTAAAAGCGGCAAACCTCCTAAAAGATTTATTCTCTGTAAAAGAAGGCGTCAAAATTGAACTCGTAAAGTCTATTCCTGATCAAAAGGGTTTAGGGGGCGGTAGTTCCGATGCAGCATCAACACTACTAGGCTTAAGAAAATTTTGGAATTTGGATATATCAGACCAAGATCTTGCAGAGATTGCTCTAGAGTTAGGTTCAGATGTTCCTTTCTTTCTATACGGTAAGACTGCCTGGGCAGAAGGAAGAGGTGAAGTTCTGGCTGAATACCCATATCAAAAGAAATATTACTTGTTATTTTTGCCCGCATTAAAGATAAGTACTAAAAATGCTTTTGAGAAAGCTAGTTTTGTACCTGGGCCTAAAATCAATAAAAAGAACTTTACTAGTGACCAGTCATTTAATAGTTTTGAAGTATGGATAAGAAGGACTTATTCGGAAATGGATGAAGCTTTTAATAACCTTAGATTGATTGGAGAACCTAAATTATCAGGGACTGGCTCTACTGTTTTTCTGGAGTTTGACAATAAATCTGCTGCTAAGTCAGCACAGAAACATTTTCCTGAGTTAGTTTTAACAAAAAGCTTAGAACGTTCACCCTTAATGCAAATAATAGAATAAAATACGCGAAATATATGAATGGGGTGTGGCCAAGCGGTAAGGCAGCGGCTTTTGATGCCGCCATGCGCTGGTTCGAATCCAGCCACCCCAGCCATCTATAGGAGAGACAAATGGAGAAAAGACATCAAAAAATAGCTGTCTTTAGCGGAACAGCTAACCTTGAGCTGACTGAAAAAATTTGTAAAAAACTTGCTCTAAAGCAAGGAAAGGCAGATATCGGTCGTTTTAGTGATGGCGAAATCAGCGTGAAAATTAACGAAAACGTAAGAGGCAAAGACGTTTACATAATCCAGCCAACTTGTAGTCCTTCTCATGTGAATTTAATTGAATTAATACTAATGGTTGATGCTCTTAGGTGGTCTTCTGCAGGTAGAATCACAGCTGTTATTCCATATTATGGATATGCAAGGCAAGATAGACGGGTAAGGTCTCAAAGAGTTCCAATTAGTGCTAAAGTTATTGCAGGTGTTTTAGAAAGATCTGGAATTGATAGAGTTTTAACAGTAGAGCTTCATTCTGAACAGATTCAAGGATTTTTCGATATACCAGTAGATAATATATACGGGACAAAAGTTATCTATGAGGACATCAAAAAACAAAAATTCAAGGACATATTAGTAGTAAGTCCTGATGTCGGAGGCGTAGTTAGGTCAAGAGCTCTATCTAAGTTTTTAGATATTGGTGACTTGGCAATTATCGATAAAAGAAGAGATGAAGCAAACAAATCTGAGGTGATGAATGTGATAGGAGATGTTTCAAAAAAAGATTGTTTGCTTTATGACGATATGGCAGATACATGTGGAACATTATGTAATGCAGCTGATGCATTAAAGGCCAAGGATGCTAGAAGTGTAAGTGCTTATATCACTCATCCTGTTTTATCAGGTGAGGCAATAGAAAAAATAAATCAATCTTCACTTGATCAATTAGTTGTAACAGATACTATACCGCTCTCGGAAGAAGCTAAATCCTGTAAAAAGATAAGATGTATATCTTTGGCCCCAACTTTAGCTGAGGCCATAAAGAGGTTAAATAAAGAGGAATCAATAAGTGAAATGCTTATGTGATCAATTGAATTATGAGTGAACAAGTTAATTTAAATGCAACCAACAGAGAAGTTGAAGGAAAATCTTCTAGTAGACAGCTGAGAAGAATGGGTTCAGTACCAGCTGTGATATATGGTGGAGAAAAAGACCCTATAAGAATATCTATTTTAGAGAAGGATATTGCAAAAGCATCTGAGATACCTGGATTTGCTACTCAAATATTGAACATAAATATTTCAGGTGATGAGCAAAATGTTATCGTAAAAGAAATTCAAAGACATCCAACTACTCAAAGAGTTCTGCATGCAGACCTTCAAAGAGTTAATCCTGACACGAAAATTAGTATCTCTGTTCCTGTAAGGTTCTTAAATGAAGATAACTGTATGGGCGTTAAAATGCATGGTGGTGCAATTTCTCGTCTAATTAATGATATCGATATAAGTTGTCTAGCTTCTAATCTTCCAGAATACCTCGAAGTAGATGTAGCTGAACTAGATGTTGGGGACTCAATATTTTTATCAGCGCTTAATCTACCTGAAGGTGTAGAGATTCCATCACTTGCTCTAGGCGATGATAGAGATCAGGCTGTAGTTTCAGTGACTGAAGCAAAAGTACTTGATGTTGAACCTGAAATCATTGAAACAGAAGAAGATGAAGAATCTTCTGATGAAGATACTGCAGAATCTAGTGAAGGCCAAGAAGAAGCAGACGAATAATCCTCCAATAAGACCTTATGGAACCATTACTGATATTAGGGTTAGGTAATCCTGGTAAAGATTATGCCCTTACTCGACATAATGCTGGTGCTGATTACGTCGATTTGCTTTGCAATAAATACTCGTTAACTCTAAAAAAAGAAAGACAAATCCATGGTCAATTTGCTGAATTTGTAAGTGAAAACTATAAGTTAATCTTTGTAACGCCCTCTACCTTTATGAATGAAAGTGGATTGTGTGTGTCAAAAACAAAAAAATTTTTTAATCTTAAAACAGAACAAATTTTAATCGCCCATGATGAACTAGATCTGCCCAATTCAGAAATTAAGCTAAAAGAGTCAGGTGGACATGGAGGCCATAATGGCCTTAGAAATATAATTGATCATTTACAAGGAGACAGTTCTTTTAAAAGATTAAGGATTGGAATAGGCAAACCAGAGCAAGATAAAGATATTATTTCATATGTCTTAAAAAAGGCTTCAGTTGAAGAAAGAGAAAAATTAATGAGTAATCTTATTAATTACCTAGATCTGGGAGAAAAAATAATCCAAGATGGCTGGCAAAAGACCGTAATGAATTACCATACTGCTAAAGAAGGAAATAATGGGTCTTAAGTGTGGGATAGTTGGACTTCCGAATGTCGGCAAATCAACATTATTTAACGCTTTAACAGCTGCAGGGATCGACGCGCAAAATTTTCCTTTTTGTACTATTGAACCTAATAAAGGTATCGTACCTGTCCCAGATCCAAGACTTAATAAGGTCGCTAAGATAGTAAATCCTGAAAAA
>CACGNN010000015.1 GCA_902574355.1 uncultured SAR86 cluster bacterium
TTTGGACCAGTACTGCTCATCTCTCGCAAATGTGTTTTATCCTAGTTAGGACGGAACCAGATGCACCGAAGCACCAAGGAATAAGCTATCTTCTCATGCCTATGGATGCTGAAGGTATCGATAGAAGACCGATTAAGCAAATGACTGGGGATTCAGATTTTAATGAACTATTTCTTACTGATGTAAGAATACCTGCAGAAAATATTGTTGGAAAAAGAGGAGAAGGTTGGAAAGTTGCAAATGCAACTCTTGGACATGAAAGAGGCTCTTTAGCAGATCCAAACGTAACACAAAATAGATTGAATTCTCTCATTAATCTTATGAAGAGCGAAACTATCGATGGCCAAAGGGTAATAGATAAACCAATATTTAGAGATAGGCTTTTATCCATTCAAGGAAGATTGATGGCTCAGCAATCAAATGCTCTTAGAATCCTTTCCTCTCAAATAAATGAAGATCAAGATGCAAACTTAGCAAAATCTATTGTTAAGCTTCAAGGAACTGAATTGAGACATGAGCTTGAGGGACTAGCAATTGACGCAATGGGTGAATTAGGAACGCTTTATGAAGACAGTCCACACTTAAGAGATGAAGGAGCTTGGCAAATGACGTATATGTATTTCCTTGGTCTAATTATAGGTGGTGGCACAAATCAGATACAAAAAAATATTATTAGTGAAAGAGCATTAGGAATGCCTAAAGAACCAAAAATTCAAGGAGCTTAATTATGTATTTTGGTCTATCAGAAGAACAAAAAAGCCTCGAAGAAAATATCCAAAGATTCCTCTCTGATAATGCCTCTTTGGACACAATTAAAGCTGTGGCAAATGGAGATGAAGAAAAAGCTAAAGAAGTTCATAAAGGTATCATTGATCTTGGACTCAGTGGCCTAATTGTTCCAGAAGAATATGGAGGATTAGAACTCAATATGCTTTTTGCAACTGTTGTTTCTGCCGCTCTAGGCTCAGGAACTGCACCTGTCCCTTTTGCAGGATCCTATATTATGTCGCCCATTGCTATAAATTTAGCCGGCAATGCAGAACAAAAAAATAATTGGCTGCCAAAGATAGCTGGAGGTGAAGTTCAAGTTGGAGTTGGTATCTCAGAGTATGTAGGTGCAAGAGAAGATGCAGGGATAGAATTTACCAGTGGAAAAATAAATGGAAGATCTCTTTTCGTAATGGACGGTAAAGGTGCGCATGCCTATATTCTTGCCAATAAATCCGGTGAACTCTATCTAATTGATAGCAACAATTCGGGTATTGAAGTTGTAGAGCTAACAACCGTGGATAAAACTAGAACCTCAATTGAAGTGATACTTAATGATGTAGATGCAGAGTTCTTAGAAGGATCGAAGGACAAGGCTGTAATAGAAAAGGTTTTAGATGCAGGAAGACTTATGTTGGCTGCTGATACAGTTGGAGCCGCTCAAGTGATGTTAGATAAATCTGTTGCTTATTCACTAGAAAGAAAGCAATTTGGAAGACTTATCGGTTCATTTCAGGCAGTGAAACATATGTGTGCCGAAATGGCCGCTGATCTTGAACCCTGCCATTCAATGATATGGCATGCCGCCCATTGTCAAGATAATGTCCCTGAAGAGGCAAGACTAATGGCATGTCAAACCAAAGCACATATATCGGAAGTCGGGAAACAAGTTTCAAAAACTGCAACTGAAGTTCATGGCGGTATGGGTTTTACTGATGAGCTAGGATTACATTATTGGTTCAAGAGAATTGGACTAAATAGACAGCTTCTAGGGTCTCCTGAACTTGTCAGAGAAGAAGCTGGAAAGTTACAAGGATTTGATCAGTAGAACTTAACTGGTTAGCTTATAAACTTTCTCTGCCGTACCGTAGAAAAGGTTATGCTTATCTTGTTCGTCAAAGTCTTGAACTAGTTTTTTATAGGCATTCCATATTACATGGTAGCTAACTGACTGTTTATCGACTGGGAAATTACTCTCAAACATGCACCTTTGAGAACCGAAACAATCGATCGTATGAAGATAATATCTAGATTGTTCTGTAATGATGTCGTCTGACGAGGCAGGATATTCGTTTTTATGCCAAGCCCAACCATTAACTGGCATAGCTAAACCCCCCAACTTTGCATAAACATTTTTACATTGACTTAACTCATAAATATCTTCCTTCCATTGATTAAAGATCTCTTCTCTTTTTCCTTCATAAGGGCCTATCCCCAGAGGACCACCAAAGTGATCATGAACGATAATAAGGTCAGGTAAGTTTTTAGCTAATTTAGTTAAATCGGTTATTTGATTATGATAATGCCATGTATCGAAGACTAGATTCATCGAACATAATTCTTGTAAACCTAACTGAAAATCATCTTCAAGATAGATGTGAGGTGTTGGATGGGAGTGAGCATTTTTTACCCTCTCATCTTCATCCCATCCACCAGCGTGTCGAATTCCTCTGAAAAGGCCATCACCTTTCTCTATGTGTAATTCCAAAACTTCTTTAACCGATAATCCCAACATCATATTTGCATGCCCAATAATGCCAGAAATCTGAGCTTTTGATTTATCTCTCTGTGCTTCCTTTGCAATACCAACAACAAACTCTGTTTCACCGACTGGCTTAAATTTTTCTGGGCCACTCGAGTAATATTCTTGACCACAATCAATAAAAACTGTTTTTTCTATATTATGACCACTTGATGTATCTCTCCATAGGTCTTCAAGCATATATCTATAAGATTCTTTAATACCAGGGGGGTTGATTGGACCTTTCCATAGATGGTGATGAGGATCAATTATTGATCTTTCAGGATCAATTACGTCTTCCTTCACTCTATCTATCCACCCTTCTATTTCATGAATCTTTGCCATTTTATCGTTCTGAAATTACTTGCAATGCGTATCCAAATATATCAGCTATTTCATCTATTTGCTTATCTCGTGAAGTTCCTGCGCCATGACCAGCTCTAGACTCTACTCTGAGTAAAATAGGATTAGAGCAAGATTGTAAATCTTGTAGTCTAGCCGCAAATTTATATGAGTGTGCAGGAACCACCCTATCATCTCTAGACGAAGTGGTAATTAAAGTAGTTGGGTAACACATATCTTGTTTAATATTGTGATACGGCGAATATTCTAATAGATTTAGAAAATCTTCTTCTTTTTCTGGCTCTCCATAATCACTCTCCCAAGCCCACCCAATTGTGAACTTATGAAATCTAAGCATATCCAAAACACCTACTTGAGGAATAGCTACTCTAAATAATTCAGGGTTTTGAAGCATTGTTGCCGCAACGAGTAATCCGCCGTTTGATCTTCCAAGAGAAGCAGTAGTTTCTGGAGATCCTATGTTTCTGGAATGTAAGTATTTTGCCCCATATGCAAAATCATCGAAAACATTTTGCTTATTCAAAAGCATTCCCTCTTTATGCCATGAATCTCCATATTCTGATCCACCTCTTAGATTAGCTACTGCCAGAACGCCGCCAGATTTAATCCACATATAAAAAGTTTTACTGAAGTAAGGAAGAATTGGAATATTAAAACCTCCATATCCATAAATTAAAACTGGTGTATCTTTGTCTATTTCTAAATCTTTTGTATGGGCTATGTGAATGGGAATTTTTGTACCATCTTTTGATTGGTAGAAATCTAATTTACTCACATAGTCATTTAAATTTAAATTTTTGATAGTAGTTTCCCAATACAAAGAATATTCCAGCGACTTAAGATTTAATTCATAAATACGTTGAGGAGAAGTAAAGTTTGAGAATTCAAAATAGGTTACATCGCTATCAAATCTGCCATTGAAGCCTGATAAAGACCCAATATTCTCATAGGGTAATTCTTTGAGAAATTTTCCTTGAAGATTATAAAATTCAACTTGAGATATTGTATCTTTAAGGTAATTAATAATTAGTTTATCACCAGCTATAGAGGCGCCTGATATCGGGTAAGATTTTTCCCCTATCAATTCTTTCCATTGAAACTTCTTATCTAAAATATTAAGAGTAAGAATTTTGCCATTTGGGGCATCTAAGTTAGAAAAAAACCAGAGTGTTTCCGCGTTACCTCCAAGAAATCTATAACTTGCCTCAAATTTATCAATTAAAGGAATAAAATTAAGAGATCTGTCCAGGCTGATATAAAGAAAGTTTCTTTCGTCTGTTCCCTCCCCTATGGACAAAACTCTGTAGTCGCCTTTTTCAGGAACATTTATAGACCACGAGAAATCAGGATTTTGTTGATCTTCATAAATAAGCTTATCTTCGAGTTGGCTTTGTCCTAATTTATGGAAAAATAATTGAGGACTTCTATTAATATCTGATAACTCTTCATCGGGTTGGCTATATTTTTGATAATAAAAGCCTGAACTATCGGACTCCCATACGGCATAAGAAAACTTAGACCATTCAATAAGATCTTCTGTTTCTCGATGATCCTCAATATTAAGAACTTTCCATTTACGCCAATCAGAGCCACCATCAGAGATAGAATAAGCAAGGTATTTACCATCTGGACTAACGCTAATATCAGACAAAGATATAGTGCCATCCGATGAAAATCTATTGGGGTCCAGTAGAACTTTAGCCTCACAATTATCACAAGCCTTCATCATAAAGACAGCTTGCTGTTGCTCTCCATCATCAAAATAATAGAAAGTTTTATCTCCTCTTTTAAAAGGTATGCTGATATCTTGAGTGATCCATATTTCCTCAAGCTCTTTTTTTATTTTTCTTTGATATTTATTTTCAAGAAAAGTATTTGTCAGGTCATTCTGTTTATCTACCCATTCAGAAGCTTCCTTGCTTGTAAAGTCTTCTAACCAACGATAAGGGTCAGTAATGGTTTTGCCAAAAATTACTTCTTGGATATCATCTTTTTTAGTTTCCGGATATTGCATTTTTTTGTCTTCTGAAACACACCCTATAAGCAAGATAAGGTACAAATAATTTACTACTCTTATCAATATAATCCCCATTAATTAATATAATAAGTATAAAACAAAATATCCTTTAAGAATTGTATGACTAAATTAATTTATAAAGCGTTCATATTTGCATTTATAGCAATCTCCTCTTCTGTTAATGCAGATCAATTAGATGATAGTTACATATTGGGATTTGGTTCTTGTATAACCGAAAAAAGAGATCAACCTATATGGAAAGCTATAGAGAAAGAAAATATAAATGAATTCTTTTTTATGGGAGACAACGTCTATGGTGACTCCAAAGATGGTTTATTAAAGGAAATGGAAATTTCATATATGAAACAAAAAAACATGTTCCCTAAATGGCTTTATACAAAAAAATTAAATGCGATTTGGGATGATCATGATTACGGAAAAAATGATGGTGGTGCAGAGTATCCGTTAAAAGAGCAGGCACAGAAATTATTTCTAGAATTCTGGAATGTTAATAAGGATGACGCCCGATATAGTCAAAAAGGTATTTACTTCAACGAAGAAAAAGTAATTTTAAATAATAAAATAAATCTGATTGCTCTGGATACTCGATATCACCGTTCCAGCTTGGATCAAGAAGATAAACCCTATTATCCAACTAATGATGAAACAAAAACTATGTTGGGAAAAGATCAGTGGAAATGGTTAGAGGAAATAGTAAAAACAGAGAGCGACATCATCATAATTGTTTCATCTATTCAGGTATTGCCTACAAATCACATTTTCGAAAAGTGGCATAACTTTCCTCATGAAAGATCTAGACTTTTAGGACTCCTAAAATTTACCAACAAGCCAGTGATTATATTGTCTGGTGACAGGCATAAAGCTGGTCTGTATAAAAAAGATAATATCATTGAAATAACATCTTCTTCATTGAATAAACCAATATCAAGACCTTTATCAATGATATGGGATATCTTCTCTAAAGAATCAGATGAACTTTTAATTAGAGACATGTATTACCGAGAGAATTATGGGTTATTGAAAATACTACCTAACAAAAAAATGATCATCCAGTTAAAGGACATGGAGGGAAAAGAAATTTTTTCTTATAAGATTTAAAAAGGCGGGGAGAAAATCCCCCCGCTTTTTTATTTAGTATTGATCGGCCTGTTTTATATTTTTCGTAATGTATGTCCTAGCGTTCGAACACGAGGATATCTCCCCCAAGGCCATTGCTTCTGGTGAACCTACTAAATTCTCCATAAAATTATCTGCACTTTTACCAAATTCACCCATACTAGATGCATATAAGGAATAGACATAATCAAAGTTGCTATCATCAGTACCACTTGGTCCAAAAAGAATTTTTCGTCCCATATTATCCCCAGAAGATTTAGCTTTTATGGCAAATCTTTTGTAAGTATCAAAAGCCTTTCTTAAAGAAACACCTTCTTTTAATTTACAACGAGAAAATCTGACCATACCTTGGTCTCCAGGTCCACTTGAAGGTTCTGATATAGGCCATTGCCAAACATCAACTACCCTAGTATTTGTTGCAGGCATAGTGGCCCAAAATTCAGAAGAATTTTTTAACCAGTACCCTAAAGAAGAATATTGCTCTGAAGCATTGGGAAGAATATTCAACCAGACATAATCAACGTCTGAAAGATCGTCATTAAAAAATGGTGTGAAAATTGCGGTTATTGAACTTTTTCTCCAATTATTTTCTTCAGCCCAATCAACGAACTCTTCAGCCCAAGCTTCAAGATCTTGCATATTCTTACCTTCATTGAACTTCCCTGAAAAATATTCAGCTTTATTCGGTACAGGTTCAAATTCATATTCTTCGGCGATAATCAGGGTTGATAAACTTAAAATTAATATTGAAATATATTTCATACTATTTTTTCATCCAGATAGAGCTCATTTGCATACCTAAGACCACTAAAAGGAAAATGGTTGTAAGTACGTCTGGAACAAGATTAAACTCTCTTCCTGGTTCAGAGTTGTCTATTAAGGTTTGAGCCCCAGAGCTTATTTCGACTCCTTGAGCTTGGATAGCGCTAAACACACCAGCGGTTCCATTAAATACCCACTCAGCTGAAGCGCCATTTAAATTCATATTAAAGACAATGACTAAGCAAAATACAGTTACTAATATTTTCCCAATTAAATTATCACTATCCCCAACCATATTTGCAGCCCTAAAACTAACCCATAATAAAAATGCAAGTCCAGCAAAATAAACTGCATTTGATAAACTTGCTAACCAAAATAAATTCCATACTTCTAATTCTGTTGGCATAACCTTCTCCATATTATTTTATTAATGATAACTATTATCATTCTCAAAAACATAATAAACCATGTACAATTTAATTGTTGAGAAAATTTTACTCAATATGTTCAAAAAAATTGGAGAGATATTATGGAAGTTTCATTTACAGATATGGAATTACAAATTTGGTCTATTCACTGGACTGCGATGACAGCTCTTGTGATATCCCTAGCAGTATCACTGTTTGCGGTTTGGGTTGGATTCAGACTTTCAAATGGGATTTATAATTCCGCAGAATCAAACATAGTTGCAAAGATTGCTGTGACAGTTTTTAACCTGTGTGTTGCATGGTTCTTACTTTTTTGGTGGGCGTACATGGAATGGCATACAAATGGCGTAGCTAATGCTTTTGCAGAGCTGAAAGCTGCTGGTACATCTATAAGCCCTAATGCCCAGATGCATTTGGATGCGGGAGATCCTGCTGCACCGCTAACAATTCTGCCTAATCTTGTACAAGGATTATTTCTAGGATCAATCCTAGTTATACAACTTGCTCAAACTTGGATGACTAAAAAGTAATATGGCCAATAATAAAAAAGGGGTTTTATGCCCCTTTTTTTATTGTTCAAATTTTTTTCTCTAATATATTATAAGCTTCTTCGAAGGAAATTATGACAATAAAAATATATAGCACGGAAGGTTCTAGGGGAGTCAGACCAATATGGACTGCCGAAGAGATGGGCTTAGATTATGAAATAGATATGATGCCCTTCCCTCCAAGATTCTTAAAACCAGAATATTTGGAAGTAAATGTCCTAGGAACAATTCCTTGTATGATTGATGGCAATACTAAAATGACAGAATCTGTTGGTATTAGTCAGTACTTAGTAGATAAATATGGTCCGACTGATTTGAAAGTTAGTGTAGATGAAGAAGATTATGGAGCCTATTTGAATTGGTTAACTCATGCAGATGCTACTCTGACTTTTCCACAAACAGTATTCATTAGGTACACCCTGCAAGAACCAGGTGTGGCTGACGCAGCTGCTGAGGGCTATAAAAGATGGTTTGTGGCTAGACTTAAACTTTTGGAGGCTACCCTAAATGATAGAGAATATCTCTGTTCAAATAGATTTACGATCGCAGATATTTGTGTGAGCTATGCTATATATTTAGCTGGGACATTAGGCATCGAACAAGCATTTAAACCTAATATTAAAAGATGGACTGATATGCTATTTGAAAGAGAAGCCTTTAAGAAGATAATAGCTTACAAATATGATGGTCCTGGACCTTCCGGTCCTGAAGAACTTAAGTAATCGCATGGAATCTAGAACACTTCAATGTGAGTTCTTAAGTGATGATATGTCTGGAGTGAAATTAGTTCAGAGAGTAATTCCGGAAACAGGACCAAAAGAAGTCCTGATTAAAGTTAAAGCTAGTTCGGTTAATTTTCCCGATTACCTGATGACCCAAGGAAAATACCAACACAAACCAGAACTCCCTTTTGGTCTAGGTATGGAAGGATCAGGAATAATAGAAAAAATAGGATCGAGTGTTGAGGGTTATGCAATTTCAGATGAAGTGACCTTTGGTGCGCTTGGTCAGGGAGCTTTTTCAGATTATGTTCTTGTTGATGAAAGAGCTATAAACCCTAAACCGAATAACTTAAGCTTCGAACAAGCCGCTGCATTTCACACGGCCTATCTAACTGCATATGTTTCTCTTGTCAGAAGAGGAAATCTTACTAAAGGTGAAGCACTTTTGGTCCATGGCTCTACAGGCGGGGTTGGCATGGCTGCGGTTCAGTTAGGAAAATATCTTGGAGCAACGGTTATAGCGACAGGAACTTCAGAAGAAAAATTAGAATATACAAAGAAATGGGGGGCAGACCATACTCTCCTAACTCATAAAGATAATATTGTTGATTTTCGCAATGAGGTGAAAGATATTACTAATGGTAAAGGTGCAGATGTTATCTATGACCCAGTTGGAGGTGATGTATTTGATCACTCCATACGTTGCATTAATTGGGGTGGAAGACTTTTAGTTGTTGGATTTGCAAGTGGACGTATACCTAACCTTCCTATAAATATGGCTTTAATTAAGGGCTTTTCAGTAATTGGAGTTCGTGCAGGTGAATATGGTCGTAAAGATCCAGAAGCGGGAATAGAGAATAATGTCGCTATCAGAAAAATTTGTGAGGAAGGTCATTTTTCTCCTTATGTGTGCAAAGAATTTGATCTTAAAGATGCGAAGGATGCTATTCAGTTTTTATCTGAAAGAAAACTCGTAGGAAAAGTAATAATCAAGACCAACTAGTTATCTTCTAGTTGAATTAGCAATTTCCGTAAAATCTAAATTTGGGTACTCAAAAAAATAATTTTTAGATATATAATTACCTACTTCTTCTCGCCAATCAAAGTGCAGTCCAAGTTCAGAAATCGGTGGTTCAATTATGAACTTCACCTTATAAATATCTTCTCTTTTCCCAGGCAGTTTTATATTTAGAGCATAATGTAAATTATCCGACATATTTAAATGAGGAAGTAGTTTTGTAGATTTCATTTCAGAAGTAATCTGATTTGTAATTTCAACTGAAATATCCAGATAAGCCACAAAACCACCTAGAGGGGCTCCAGGAGGTGCAGATTCATTCCAATTTGCTAAAACTTCTATATGAATATCAGAGTCTTTCTCGATACCAAATTTTGCAGAAGGATATACTTCATCTTTTATAGCAGCCTCGAAAATAAGAGTTATACCAGGAGATATTTCCTCTTTAGAAATTATCATTTCTGGTAGATCAGCAATTATATTCTTAGAAATAAGGAAGGTTAGGGCCAAAAAAAGAAATTTTTTCATAAATTTAGGAAGAGAATTTTACTAATATTTGTAAGGTCTAGATATTTCAAGAATCGGTGGCTTTTGATCTTTTCCGACCCATAGAAAATGATGAGAAACCATGGCAGGCTCTACATACTTTGGTTTACTTAAGACTTCGAGATCATTTTCTTTACAATAAGCATCAATTTCTTCTTCGTGATAACTTACAAGATAGACTTTTTCATTATCTTTATCTTTAGTAACGCAATAACTAAACATATTATTATTTTATAACTTTACGCATAAGATTGGCTCTATTAATTCCATATATTTTGCGTATTCAATTTCGAGCGTTGTTTTATTAATTCTTAAAACAACTATCAAATCTGTTTGAGATGCGTCTGTAAACTGACCTACTTCGAAATAGTCCTCTCGAATTGAAAGGTCCATTGTTAGTTGTCCCTTCTTTAATATTTGAACCGCTTTTTTTGTCTCTGTTCCCAGCAATAAGCTAAAAGTATTAGTTCTCTCACTGTTTTGAGTTTGAGTTTTACATTCTAAATTTATCATTTCCGATCTCAAGGAAGATGAAAGCAAGATTATTAAAATTAAACTTAAGCTCTTCATTATTTATAAGTACAAAACTCCCTTTTAGGACATTTTCCTAATTTTGATCTCAACTCTTCTTCATTTATTCTGTCTAAATTTTTCTCTGCACCTGCATAATTCTCATAGTTATCACATTGTAGCTGCCTTCTTTGCTTCTCTTGGAAAATCTGTTTTTGTACGGAAAGTTTTTCATTTAATTCTAGTGAAGAATATTCAAGATCAGTATCTGGAAAACAAAGAAATAAATTATCAGCGCTTTCTATAGATGAAATATTTGTTCGCAATAAAGAACATGAAGCTAAGAGAGTAAAAATGATTATTTGAGTTATGACCTTCATTTCAATAAAGTGCGCTGACCAAAAAAAATAAAACTGAAGGCACAAGTAGACAACCAACTGCAGTATAAAAAGTAGCAGTCATAGCTCCATAAGGAACTAGTTTGGGATCAACCGCAGCTAAACCAGCCGCCACACCGCTATTTGTTCCCATTAATCCTCCATATACCATTGCTGACTTTGGATTATCTAGACCGATGCGTCCAGCTACTAAAGGGGTAATGGTCATCACCAAAATTGATTTAACTAAACCAGCAGCAATACTCAGTGCAATTACTTCGCTCTCAGCTCCAATCGCAGAGCCAGTAATTGGTCCTACAACAAATGTCACAGTACCTGCTCCAATGGTAGTAATGCTTCTTGGGTCATCATATCCAAAAGAAATTGCTACAAGCGCTCCTAAGCTAAAAGATAATATTACTCCGAATAATAGAGAAAATACCCCTGCCTTGCCGGAAGATCTCAAGTCATTGAAGTTGGCTCCATAAGCTGTGGCAACAATAGCAAAATCTCGCAACATGGAACCCCCAAGAATACCTACCCCTGATAGTATTGCAAAATCTGCAACTCCTTTTTGACCTTCACTCAATAATCCTGCCACATAAGCAAAGATCAAGCCGAGGATGATTGCAATTGCTGATCCGTGGAATCGACCACCTGTAAAATGGTTGGAGAAAAAGTAAGATAAGTAGACAATCAATCCTACAAAGACGAAGGCAGTAATAAGATTGTTACTTATTAGTACTTCGTTGAGTATCTCCATCTACTTTCTTTTAAAGTTAGAAATTATTGGAACGAAAATAAAAGAGACTGCGACAACCAATAGGCCTGCCAATAGAGCCATCAATCCACCATCAATTGCACCAACTACATTTTGTTTTGCTGCCATTGCAACTACTATCGGAATATAAATCATACTCCAAAAAGTAATTCCTTTTTCGGATACATCCCCTATCTTAAATCTTCCTTTGAAGAAACTTGTACAACACATTAAAAGAAACATTGCTATCCCAATGCCACCAACATTAGCGTCAATACCGAATAAAGATCCAAGTAACTCACCTGCAAATAAACCAAGTAATGTGCAGATACCAAGTAAAGCTATTCCGTAGATAACCATATTTTTATAAATAATTAAGTGTGAACAGAGAAATACTTAAAGAAATTCCTACTAAGATGATAAATCTTCTCAACAATTGATTGGACAATACTTCAGTGAGTTTTGCTCCTATAAAGCCTCCTAAAATTGAGAAAAACATCATATAAAAAACAAAAGACCAAGCAATAAAGTTATTTAAGAAAAATATACTTACAGAAACAAGGGTTATAAATAATGATAATAAAGACTTTATAGCCGAAAGCTGTTTTAAAGAAAATTCTTTATCTATAGAAAGTACAGATAGCAGAGCTAAACCAAGTCCTCCATTGAAATATCCTCCATAAGTGCTAACAAAAGACAGACCAATTTTTTGATATACGACTCTTGGACTTTGAGAATTCCTTCGCACAGTTTGCGGATTAAATATAAATAATAGAGTTGCCATGAAAATTAAGAAGGGTAAAGCCTTCATAAAAAATTCATCAGATGTATTTATTAAAAAGAATGCCCCGCCAACAGAAAAAATTATTACCAAAAATATCAAAGGCATAATTTTATTCAGGCTTATAGTTGTAAAAGTTTTCTTGAACCCTACCACAGATCCAAAATATCCCGGCAATATAGCTGCTGCACTCGTAGTATTGGCTAGGACTGGAGATATTCCAACATACAGTAATGCTGGAAGTGTTATGAAGCTGCCACCACCAGCTAAAGAATTTAAACCTCCTGCAAAAAATGCAGCTAAGCAGACTAAAAATAAATTTGGCAGTTCCACATCAACCTTTAGAGACCCTCAACAACAACTAGGTGTCTCTCCGAGGAAATTGAAGAAAACTTCAATGCCTTTTTATATTCTTCTGAGTTATATGCATCTTTAGCACTTTGAAGTGAGTCAAATTCCACAACTACTGTTCTATCATATGAAGATCCTTCATATTTCACTTGTTCACCACCCCTAGCTAAAAATTTACCGCCATATTTTTGTATAGCTGGTCCTGCAAGTTTTATGTACTCTCCATAAGTTTCACTGTCCGTGACGTGACATAATGTTATCCAGTATCCTTTCATGGTTAATCATTTCCTAATCGTGTATTGATATTCATCTCGGAAGCTAAATTGATTAATTCGTAACTATTCCCTTTATATTCAATTGGTAAAAATTTAGTTTTCCTTGTTAATGCTTTTACGAATTCCTTTGCATCTTTATTTGAAAATACTCCATCTGTTGATGTGATGGTTATATCTTTAATTGCTCCTAGTTTTGAGATCGAGTATTGATAACTAAAAGAACTTTTTCCACGTGGCGTTCCTGGAGGAATCTCAAATCCTCTGCTTGCAAATGAGGCTGTACAAAATAGTCGCTTACAGATGGTCAAGGTATCGGAATTATCTAATAACTGTTGTTTAAATTTACAAGTTTCACCCTCGCAAGTTAAACAAATATTAAAACCTGATTCTCTATGAACTAAAACTTTATTTGCTAAATCCTCAGGTAAATACTTTTTTGGATCACAAGAAAAAGACTCTCCTTCAGCAAAAAAAGAATTACTTAATAATAAAGAAATACTTAAAAAAATTGCTCTTTTCATAAAAAAACCTCCAAAGCATTTATTAGTCTAAAGAATAGACTTTAAAGGTCAAATTGAGAGTTATTAAGATTTTATTTGTAATCTTTTTGAGTGAAGAATTGGCTCGGTATAGCCGCTTGGTTGAGTTCGTCCCTTCACAGCTAAATCGAGAGCAGCAGAAAAGGATATCCCATTAAAGTCAGGACCCATCGCGATATATTCAGGGTCTCCAGCATTTTGCTGATCAACTACAAGAGCCATTTTTTTCATCGTCTCTTCGACTTGCTTCTCTGAACAAAGATTATGATGAATCCAATTTGCTATATGTTGACTCGAAATTCTGCATGTAGCTCTATCTTCCATCAAACCTACATTATTTATATCAGGGACCTTGGAGCATCCTACTCCTAAATCTACCCACCTGACTACATAACCAAGTATGCCTTGGCAGTTATTATCAAGTTCAGCTTGAATAGCTTCAGGTGTTAAGCTTTCAGGATTTTCTAGTAGTGGAATAGAGAGAATATCTTTTAAGTCAGCTCTTGTTCTTGAGGCTAATTTCTCTTGACGTTCTGAAACGGAAACTTGGTGATAATGAATAGCATGTAAAGTCGCAGCAGTAGGAGATGGAACCCATGCACAATTTGCGCCAGCTTCAGGATGCATAGATTTATTTTCATACATTCCTAACATCTCATCAGGCATTGCCCACATTCCCTTGCCAATTTGTGCCTTGCCTTTGAAACCAGTTTCAAGACCGATATCAACATTCCAATCCTCATATGCGCCAATCCAGGGTTGCTGCTTCATCTCTGCCTTTGGCACCACAGGTCCAGCTTCCATACTGGTATGAATTTCGTCACCCGTTCTGTCTAAAAAACCAGTATTTATGAATATAACTCTATCGCTGGCTTCTCTAATACATTCTTTAAGGTTAACAGTGGTTCGCCTTTCCTCATCCATAATACCAACTTTTACTGTTAGAGGATCTAAGCCCAATTCCTGTTCTACTTTTGAAAATAAATCGCATGTAAACTTAACTTCATCAGGTCCATGCATTTTTGGTTTTACTATATAAATACTTCCAGTTCTTGAATTAGATTGTTTTCCTTCTTTCAAAAGATCATGCTTACCTATACAGATAGTAAACATGGCATCCATAATTCCTTCGGGGACTTCATCATTGCTTCCATCAAGTATTGCAGGATTTGTCATTAAATGACCGACATTTCTCACCAAAAGAACACTTCTTCCTGGAAGAGTAATTTCTTGACCATTTTTGTCTGAATAATTTCTATCCTCATTCAGAGTCCTTGTCATCTCTTCTCCGCCCTTAAAAAATGATTCTTTAAGATCTCCTTTCATTAAACCTAACCAGTTGCGATAACCTAAAGACTTATCTTCTGCATCTACAGCCGCAACAGAATCTTCAAGATCTTGTATGGCAGTTACAGCCGATTCAACACAAACATCTTTAATATTTGCTGGATCATCTTTGCCTATAGAGTCTTCAGGATCAATTTCAATTTCTATGTGTAGGTTATTGTTTTTAAATAAAATACTACTAGGGTTATCGGATTCTCCTGTAAAACCTATAAACTGAGATTCATCCTTTAATTTAGTAGAAGATTGATCGCTGGTACTTATCTCAAGACTTCCCTTGTTTATCTTAAAGCCTGTTACATCAGCATATTTTCCTGAAGATAATGGTACCGACTCATCTAAGAAATTTTTTGAAAATTCTATGACTTTATTTCCTCTAATCGGATTATAAGGTCCTGATTTTTCAGCACCTTCCTCTTCCGAAATCATATCTGTTCCATAAAGAGCATCATAGAGACTACCCCATCTTGCATTGGTAGCATTTAAAGAAAATCTTGCATTCATAATAGGTACAACTAATTGAGCACCTGCAACGAGTGCGATTTCTTCATCAACATTTTGAGTAGTTATTTCAAAATCATCTCCTTCTTCCAACAAATAACCTATTTCTTTTAGGAAATTTACATATTCATCATGATTATGTGGAGAGCCTTTTTTTGAAATATGCCAACTATCGATTGTTTTTTGAATCTCAGTTCTTTTTGCTAAGAGTTCCTTATTGCGAGGACCAAACTCATCAAGAACTCGCTCAAAAGATTCCCAAAAAGCATCTGGGTTAATATCTAAACCTGGAAGAAGTTCGTCTTTTAGAAAATTATCAAGTTCTTGTGATACCTTCAGACTACCATGTGTAATTCTTTCTGACATTTATTTCCTTATCTATCGTACTTATGTATCTGTGTAAGTATGAGGAATATTACAGTGATAAAGGACATATATAAATAATATTTTTTTTAATGATATTTTGCGATAGCATAGCGAATCAATTCAAAAGATTAAGGGGAACTAAATATGCCAACTATAAATGAAGTGACTACTTTAGAAGTTAAAGATGAAGTAGCAGTCTTAACTTTGAACTCACCTCCAGTAAATGCCTTATCGGCAAATGTAAGAGAAGGCTTGAATAATGGTATAAGCGATGCACTAAAAGATGACTCCGTAAAATCAATTGTCATTATATGCGATGGAAGAACTTTCATAGCTGGAGCGGATATTACTGAGTTTGGTCAAGCCCCTAAAGGGCCTTCACTTTATGAAGTTCAAGATATGATAGAAAACTCAACTAAACCTGTAATAGCTGCCATACATGGAACTGCCTTGGGTGGCGGCTTAGAAGTTGCTCTAACTTGTCATTACAGAATAGCTGTTCCTTCAGCAAAATGCGGCCTTCCAGAAGTTAATCTAGGTTTACTTCCAGGCGCAGGGGGCACACAAAGACTACCTAGAATTGTAGGTGCCCAAAAAGCTCTTGTAATGATGACTAGTGGAGAGCATGTCCCTGCCAATGAATGTCTCGATATGGGCTTAGTTGATGAACTTGCCAATGAAGCAGAGTTAGAAAATGATGCTATTTCTTTTGCTAATAAGATAGTTTCTGAAGGTAGACCATTAGTGAAGGTTAGAGATGCAGATGAAAAAATTAAATTAGATAAGGGAAATGATGAACTTTTTTCTGAATTTAGAAAATCAATTTTAAGAAAAACTAGAGGATTTTTAGCCCCTGAATACAACATTCAATGTGTAGAGGCTGCAGTTAATCTTCCCTTCGAAGAAGGCATTAAAGTTGAACAAGATTTATTCATGAAACTCATGACAGGTTCTCAATCTGCAGCTCAGAGATATATATTTTTTGCTCAAAGGCAAGTTACAAAAATTCCTGATATTGAAAAAGAGACTCCTTTAAAAGAAATCAATTCAGTAGGTGTAATAGGCGCAGGTACTATGGGTGGTGGCATCTCAATGAATTTTGCCAATGTTGGTATCCCAGTAACAATTATTGAGCAGAGCCAGGAAAGATTAGATAAAGGCATAGGCATTATCAGAAAAAATTATGAGAACACAGCTGCGAAAGGTCGAATCACGAATGAACAAGTCGAAGAAAGAATGGCTCTCATAAGTGGTCAAACTTCTCTAGATGCTCTTGATTCGCAAGATCTTATTATTGAAGCTGTATTTGAAAATATGGATCTAAAAAAAGACATATTCAAACAATTGGATGGCATATGTAAAGATGGTGCTATCTTGGCTTCAAATACTTCTGCATTAGATGTGAATGAGATTGCTGCCGAGACTAATAGACCGGAAGATGTAATAGGGCTTCATTTCTTCAGTCCAGCTAATGTTATGAAACTCTTAGAAATTGTTAGAGGTGATAAAACATCTAAATCAGTTGTAGCGAGTTCGCTAGCAATAGCTAAAAAGATTCAAAAGATTGCTGCTGTGGTAGGTGTATGTCCTGGGTTTGTTGGAAATAGGATCCTTGCTCAAAGACAGAGAGAGGCCAATAAATTGATACTAGAAGGCGCCCTTCCCTGGGATATAGATGACGCTTTATTTGAATTTGGTTTTCCCATGGGTCCTTTTGCTATGTCTGATCTGGCTGGTCTAGATATAGGCTGGAATAAAGAAACTTCTAAAGGAGAAACTCTAAGAGATGTTTTATGCGAAGCAGGAAGATTAGGCCAAAAATCAGGAAAGGGTTTTTATGTCTATGACGAAAATAGAAATAAATCTCCAGATCCAGAAGTAGAAGCACTAATCAAAAAATTTGGAGAAGATAGACAAATCCAAATGAGAGAGGTTTCAAAAGAAGAAATTCTTCAAAGATGTCTGTATCCAATGATCAATGAAGGATTCAAAATCTTAGAAGAAGGCATGGCCATCAGAGCAAGTGATATAGATATTGTATGGACTAATGGTTACGGATGGCCCGTGTATGAAGGAGGGCCTATGTTTTATGGCAACCTAGTTGGTTACGATAAAGTGCTTGATTGGTTACAAAAAGCTGAAAAAGAGTTAGGTCCTGAATTTAAACCTTCATCTTACCTAGAAAGGGTTGTAGCTGAAAAAATAAATATTCTTTAGGAATTAAATGTGAATGAACTTACCCAAAAAAGTGCGGGAGAACTTGCGCTCCTTATCAAAAGAAAAGAAGTTTCCAGCAAGGAAGTAGTTGAAGCCCACTTAGATAGAATTAAAGAAGTTAATCCTGAAATTAATGCCATAACAGTAATGCTTGAAGAATCAGCACTAGAGATGGCCGATAAAGCAGATAGTTCTAATGCCGATATCGAAGGCAAACCTTTTCACGGTGTTCCAATTACCATAAAAGAAAATATAGATTTTGTTGGTACTCCAACAACGAATGGTCTTCCCATACTGGCTGAATCTATGCCTCCTAGAAATGCTCCTTTAGTGGATAGAATGTTAAATGCCGGAGCAATACCAATTGGCAGGACGAATATGCCTGAGATGGGGATGCGCTTAGATACGGATAATCCTCTAAGAGGAAGGACCTTTAACCCTTGGAACAAGGGAATAACACCAGGAGGTTCAAGTGGCGGTGAAGGTGCTGCTATTGCATCAGGGATGAGTCCTTTTGGAATAGGAAATGATATTGGTGGTTCATTGAGAAATCCAGCCTATTGTTGTGGCATCACATCTATAAAACCTTCGATAGGTAGAATCCCATTTGTAAGAACCATAGCCCCTTTTGAGGATATGGGTATATCTAGTGCTTTTTTAAGTGATGGACCTATGGCTAGATCTGTAAAAGATTTGAGAATGGGATTATCGGTTATGTCAGGTAGACACATAGATGATCCTCAATCAATCAATAGTCCGTTAATTGGTGATTTTCCTATCCAGCCAAAAGCAGCCTTAATTAAAAAGCTAAGTGATATCAAATTACCAGAAGCTACACTAAGAGAAGTAGATAAAGCTGGTGAAGTTTTGATATCGGAAGGTTGGCAAGTAGATGAAGTGGAGGCACCTGAAGTTGAGAGGGTGCATGAAATTTGGGGGACTATTTTAAATCAAGGTTTAATAGAAGTACTACCAGAGGAAATATTTAAACCGGAAACAGTTGCTTATCTAAAAAGAACTAATGAAGCTAACTTATTGGAGATGTCACTTGATCAAGCCTTACTTGAAAGAAGAAGATTAAGAAGATTATGGTCAGCTTTCTTAACTCAATATACGGTCTGCATAGGGCCTACTTGGTCTAATTTACAATGGCCAATTGATACCGACTTAGATCCGGATAAAGGAGACGAAGCATTAAGACAGAGTTTTATGTTTATTGCTCCAGGAAACTGCTTAGGAATTCCTTCTGTTGCATTGCCAATGGGAGTGGACAATGGGTTACCTACAGGTATTCAGATTTATTCAGAACTATATAGAGAAGATCTATGTTTGAGTGCTGCTGAACTAATACAAAAACAAGTTCCTTGCCCCACTCCTATTGATCCAGTCTAGTCGTATATAACCTTTTCAAGGATAAGACTTAAATCACTTACGCTTTGCCTATAACGATTCTCATGGATGCGCTCATTATTTCCATGTATACCCGAACTTTCATTTCCTTCATAAATATATGTATTAAAGCCATAGCTGGCTATACCTATTCCTCTTGAAAACCTGCTATCTGTAAATCCCGTACTGACTGATGGGGATAATTTTGAGCCTGGATAATTTTTTTGGATAAAATCCTCTATAGCTAAGTAAAGCTCTGAGTTGGTAGGAGATGAGCCCGGAAAACCCAACATTAGAGGTTCAACCTCTACTCCAGTATCTTGTATGAGATTCTCTATCTGTTCTATAAATTCTTCAGGTTTATTATCCGGCAATATTCTGCAATCTATTTCGGCCCATGCTGTAGGGGGAACTACATTGATTTTTACCCCTCCATTCATTCTCGTAAGAGAACAAGTATTTCGAGTTAGTGCATGAGAAGAAGGCGAAAACTCTTGAAGTTCTTTCATAAAAACTGGATCTTGGATCATGTTCTTAATATCTTTATATTTACTTTTAAAAGGTTCTTCTAAACCTTCAGATCTATCTGAAAATACTCTATCAACTTCCGGTATGATCCTAGGATCAAAAGGACTATTCCATATGATATTTAAAGCTTCTACTATTCTTGAAACTGAACTTGTTGTCCTTGGTGAAGAGCCGTGGCCAGGCTGATCTACAGAATTAAGTCTTAGCCAGACAGGAATCTTCTGAGTTACCTCGATGCTAAATCCAATCCCATCTTTTGATCTAAAGCCACTGCCGCCTTCATTCAATAATAATTCAGCACCTTCAAAAGCTTCTGGTCTATTCTCGACAAGCCATCCCATTCCATACTTTCCACCAGACTCTTCATCAGCTGCGGCTATATAAATTATATCCCTGTTGAGAGGCTTATTTGATCTGTGGAGTTTAAGAAAGTTGGCTAAGTGGGCGATGCCCAATCCCTTCATATCTAAAGCTCCTCTACCTTGTATATAGCCATCTACTATCTCACCAGATAGAGGATCAAAATCCCAATATTCTTCATTTGCTGGTACAACATCAGAATGATGCAAAAGGATAAGAGCTGGTTTATCACCTCCCTTGATTCGCGCCCAGATATTTCCTCTTGTAGGAGCACTTTCTGCAGAATCATATTCAATACCTTCTTCATCGAATATTTTTGCCAAGAAATCTACTGCTCTTGATTCATTACCCGGAGGACTAATGGTATCTACTTTTAGGTATGCTTGAAGCAATTTAACCGCTTCATTTTCTAAGTCTTCATCTGCAAGAGTTATGTTAGAAAAGACATAAAGGGTCAGTATCGAAAAAACTATTTTTATCATTCTACTTATGTATAAATTTTTGATGAAAATCAATAATATCAGGATCCACTAGCGCATCGGAAACTTTTAGCTCTCGTTGCAGATGCAAAGAACTTAGATTCTTACAGCGACTCAGGGCAACGTAGGCTTGTCCGGTTGCAAAGGCTCCAGCACCTAAATCTACAGAACAGCTTTCAAGGGTTAAGCCTTGAGACTTATGAATGGTAACTGCCCATCCTAATTTGATAGGAAATTGTTTAAATGACGAGATGACCTCCTCTAAAACATCATCAGAATCCTCATCGTAAGTGAATCTAACTTTGTTCCAAGCTTCACGTTCTACTTTGTGTGTTTTTTTATTTATTTTTACTTTGATATATTTTTTCTTCTTATCCAGACACTCAGATATTGTCCCAAGGGTACCGTTGACCCAACGGCCTTCAGGATCGTTTTTTATGAACATTACATTTGCTCCAACTTTTATCTTAAGCTCTCTAGGGGCAGGTAAATCATTTTCGTTTAGCTCTCCAGTTTCTTTAGATTTTATAATTTCCTCTTCGCCTTCAATATGACCTAATTTATATTCATTTAATTCTTCAGCTCTTTTTTTTCTTGAAGTAAGTGTCATAAAAAATTCTGACTCAAGCGTTGGATCAAAACAGTTTAAATTTATTTGATCGATAGTGACATCTAGATCTTTTCCAACTCGGATATTATTTAAAAGTTCGCAAAACCTTTGATCTTCTTCCTGTCTAAAAGATTCTGTAAGTTCAAAATAACTTATCTTTTTCATATCTTTAAATGAATGTGCATCGAAGAAATAAATAGAATTATACTTCTCATAGATTATCCTCTCTTCGCTCTCTTTAATTATAGGTGGTAGTTGAAATAGGTCACCGCAAGCCAATACATGAATACCTCCAAATGGCTTCTCAGAGTTTCTGTGAATTTGAAGAGATTGAGATATCGCATCCAGCATAGGTGCTCGAACCATAGAAACTTCATCAATGATCAATAATTCTAAATGCCTTAGTAGTTTTGCAAATCTAGGATCTTTAGATTTTGTAATCAAAGGAATAGTCTCAAAACCAATCCTAAAAGCGGAATTAATTGTTGTGCCACCTATGTTTAAAGCAGCAATTCCAGTAGGGGCTACAACCATTTTTTTTAAAGACAATTGATTCTTTACTCTTTCAAGAAGAGTTGTCTTTCCCGTGCCCGCGGCACCTGTTAAGAATATAAATTGCTGTTCAGAGTCATCTGAAAGCAAATCTATTATTTCATCCTGAACTTTATCAAATGACATATTGACCTTATGAGTCTAATTTATCCATACTATCTATTGCCCTTTCCATTTGCCTTTCACGTGTGGAATACTCATTTACAGATTTCTGCAATGCATCGACTTTCTTCATAAGATCTTCAGTAGAACCACTAAACTTTTCAAATTCTTTTTTCAGTTTTCCAAACTCATTCATGATTTCTCCAGCTCTTTCATTAAGAGCTAAAGTTCTAAATCCCATATGCACGCTTATAAGATAAGCTGCAAGGGAGTTAGGTCCCATGATAAGTACTCTATAATCTCGGAAAATTGTCTCTCTTATATTGTCTAAAGAATCTATGGTTTGCATTAGACTCTCACTGGGAATATACATAACACCAAGATCAACAGTAATGCCTGATTGAACATACTTTTCTTTTATATCTGAAGCATCTTTAAGCACATGTCTTCGAATATCATCTCTGGTTTTTTTAACTAGTTTCTCATCACCTGAATCGCTAGCATTGAGAAAGTTATCAAAAAGAGCCGAGGGGAATTTGGCGTCTATAGGGAGAACAAGGCCTTCAGGTAGCTTTATGATAAATTCAACGCGTTTACCACTACCAGGAATGACCTCAGCATTACTCTCATACTGATTAGAATGAAAAATATCTTTGATGATTGATTCTAAAGACCATTCTCCAAATTTTCCCGCTAAGGTTCCACCAGATAAATAACGATTTAATTTACTAAGTGGTTCGTTGAAAGACTGAATATCTTTAGAGAGTTCACCAATCGTGGTTCTCTGGGTTTCTATTGAGTGGTCTATTCCTTTGAGAAAGTCATCAGACTGATTAGTGTCATTACTATTTTTAAAAGTGTTAAAAAAGATTAAACCAATTACGATTATTAATAAAATGACAATTAAGATATCCATGCATATACAGCCTAAAAGTTACTATCTAAAAAATCAATTAGCTCAACAGTTCTTAATAGACCAGAATAAAAATTTTTTTGAATTAAATATCATAATTTTACATTCCCGGTTTCATAGCCAAGGTCTTGAAGGTTATCTTCATGGATAGATTTATTAATTCTATATTTTGAAATAAAGAACAAAGAAATAGGAGCGATAACAAAGAGTAAAGAAGTTGAAAAGATTGCAAGAGAGGTTACTGCTTCTCTCTTCTCTTGAATAGAGGTCTCCTCTCCAAAGCCAGCCAATGAAAGGAGTACTCCTGATAATAAAATACCGACTCCTCCAAGAATTTTACCTGACAGACCATTAACAGAAATGATCAATCCCTCGGATCTAGCATGAGTATTTTTTTGATGATCCTCTACTACATCAGAAAACATAGAACTAAAAACAATACCATTTATTACCCGGACACCTGCCATGAAGGCTGAATGCGTGGCATATAGATAAAAAAGTAAACCTAGCAGTGGCAAGGCAAGTCCTGCTTCTGGAAGAATATTGGTTCCAAATTCAATATCGATTATTCTTAGGATGGTCAAAGAAGGTCCTATTGTTATCATGATACAAGTAAGCACAAGGACCGTTCTCTTCTTATCCTTATTTTTTAGAAGTTTGTTTGCGCTTAATGCTGCTATGAATGCCCCAGGAATAGTCAAAGCTAAAATTAAAGTAAACACGTCTGGCTTCCACAACCAAAAGAAATTAATCATATATATACTAAAGACACTTGATAAAGATCCTACTATTCCGAATAAAGATGTACCGATAATTAAATTACGCCAAGAATCATTTTTCCAAAGGGAAATGAGTCCTTTTATAACCCCTATATTTCTTGTTTCGTCATTTAATGTAGTCTTTTCAAACTGAGATTCGATATTTCGTAATCTAAAAACTGAATATAGGCTTGTTACCAAAAAAAGAGTAATGACGATCAAAGATACGGCTTTATAACCATTTTCTTGATTCCAATTGTCTCCAAATATAGTAGCAATGGAGGAGTAAAATATGACAGTACCTAAAATGCCAAAGTTATTATCTCTGGCATGAAGTAAATTTCTTTGCTCATAGCCCTTTAT
>CACGNN010000016.1 GCA_902574355.1 uncultured SAR86 cluster bacterium
GAGTTGTCAGATACACTCACTCTGCCTTAATGGTAACAGGACCCTATAGATTGCCTATAGTGGAGTTTTTAAAAGAACAAGCTAATGAATCGCTCATGCATGCTCAGCAGGCCGGTGAATTACTTACAGGTCTAGATGGACATCCCAGTCAAAAAATTGCAAAAATTGAAGAGACGAATGATCATTCCATTCAAGGTATACTGGAAGAAAGTCTTGGTCATGAATTACATGCTCTTAACCTCTATAAAGAGTTATTATCGATTGTAGAAGGTAAATCCGTATATTTAGAAGAATATACTAGAGGCTTAATAGGAGAGGAAGAACAGCATCAACTTGAACTAAGAAAAATGCTCAAAGATTTTAGTTAAATACATATTTATCGTTTATTAGGCGACTTATGCCTTCCAAATACAAATGACCTTTTTGAGAGATGCTTTGTTTTCCTTCCATAAACCCTTGCCCTCCAAAGTTTATATGAGGAATATTTCATCTCTTTTTTCATAAGATCTTTAACTTCCTTTTCAGATAAATTGTAAGTTGCCTCAATTGCCTCAAATGGAGTTCTATCTTCCCAGGCCATTTCTATAATTCGTGATATGTCACTTTTGTTCATAAATAATTATTTCAGAGGTGCTTTTATTAGATTCATAAGAATTAAGAAGATCTTGAGCAACAACTTGAGCAGGGATATTTTTGTATTTCCTCAATATACTTATATAAAGAGGTGAGAAAAGATTACCAAAAAATTCGATGAGCCTAACAAAGATGTCTACCCTACTTTCATCTCGAGGACCTAAAAGATGTCCTGGTCTTGCAAAAAAAATTGAATTAAAGCCGATTGCTCTTACCTCATCTTCCATCATTCCCTTAATTTTTAGATAGTAATTTAGTGAAGAGCTATTTGCTCCAACAGCTGAAATGATAAGAACATTTGAAATACCAGCTTGAGAAGCCTTTTTACAGATCTTAATAACTAGGTCTAAATCTATTCTCTTAAATTCTTTTTTTACTTTGAGTTTCATATAAATCAGCTCTAAAAAATTTAAAGGGTAACCAATACATACAACAAGAGACTTGGTATTTGGTAGATCAGGTAAATTTTCTGAATCAAATAGAGTTTGATTCTCCATCGGCTCAGCAGTTGAAACTTCTCTTAAAAATAAATGATATTTAAGATTTCTATTCTTGACCTCTTCAAGAAAATATCCGCCTGTAAGACCTGTTGAACCGAAAATTAGAAAATCATTCATTATCGGGGAGTTTAATCATCTCAATATTATTTCCATCAATATCTTTAATGTAAACAGAAGCAGTACCATCTCGGTGCTCCGTTAATTCTCCGTAAGAGGACGCTCCATCAGATTCAATAGCAAAATGAAAAGGATGTTGCTCTGGAATGACCAATGCAAGACTGGTATTTTCAAAATCAATCATCGCCCAAGTTTCGTCTTGATAAGAAACCTGAATATCAAAATTCTTCTTGTACCAATCTACCGATTTTCCGATGTCTTCTACTTGAATAGCTAAGTGATGTATTTTATCCATATATATATTATCAATACGGGCGCTGATGGCGGATAGTGAGGGATTCGAACCCCCGAAGGGTTTGACCCCTTGCCGGTTTTCAAGACCGGTGCATTCAACCAGACTCTGCCAACTATCCTATAGAACATTGTCTAACCGGAGCGCATTGTAGCAAAAAAGAATAATGCGAAGGAAAAGATCAATAATCTTTTTTTTGGTACAATCGCGCACCTAAAATGGAAGCTTCATCAAGATTTCTCAACACCGAACTAATCGATCGTCATAAGGCTGGATTGAACCAACAACTTGTCGAAAAAGATAGAGATAATCTCTTTAAATCCATTACTGAAAATCTTGCCATGAATAATGCAACTCTTGTTTCTCATTATTACGTTGATCCTCTTATCCAGGAAATAACGGAAGAAACAAATGGGTTTATAGGTGACTCTCTTGAAATGGCTAAATTTGGAAGTAACTGTCAAACAAAAAACCTTATAGTTTGTGGAGTTAAGTTCATGGCAGAGACTGCAAAAATTCTAAGTCCGGAGAAACATATTTATGTACCAACTTATGAGTCAACTTGCTCATTGGACTTAGGATGTCCTGCAGCTGACTTGAAAATTATGAAAGATAAATATCCCGAAAGAGTACTTGTAGTTTATGCCAACACATCAGCTGAAGTTAAAGCAATGGCTGATTGGGTAGTTACTTCAAGTATTGCAAGAGAAATTATTGAGGAACTCCATCTTAATGATAAAAAGATTCTATGGGCTCCAGACAAATACTTAGGTAGTTATCTTCAAAAGGAAACAGGTGCTGACATGCTTTTATGGGATAGTGCCTGTGTTGTGCACGAGGAGTTTAAGGCATCTGGGCTTAGAGATTTGAAAAAACTTCATCCTGATGCAGGCGTATTGGTTCATCCCGAATCTCCTTCAGAAGTCATATCAATGGCAGATGCAGTTGGTTCGACTTCTCATCTTATTAAAGCTTCTCGGGATCTAGATTTTAATAAATTTATTGTAGCAACTGATAAATCAATTTTTTATAAAATGGCTCAAATCTCACCTGAAAAAGAATTCTTTGAGGCGCCTACCGGAGGATCCGGCTCTTCCTGTAAAAGTTGTGCACATTGTCCGTGGATGGGTTTAAATTCTTTAACTAACCTAGATGAGTGCGTTAGAACGCTTGCCAATGAAATTAATTTAGACTCAGATCTAATTCAACAGGCAAAAATTCCTTTAGATAAAATGATTAGCTTTAATGTCTAAAAGGCACGAACCAAACTCAATCAAGATAGAAGAATCTGTAAAGCTTGCCTTAGAAGAAGACATTGGTATTGGAGATATTACAGGAGAATTGATAGATCCCTTACAAACCCAAAGTGCTATTCTTTTATGCAGAGAGGAGACTATATTGTGTGGTTCTAAGTGGTTTGAAGCTTCTTTTAAAATCATAGATCCTAATGCAAATATTTTCTGGAATAAAGAGGAAGGAGCACTAATCGAAAGTGATACTGTGGTAGCAACTATAGAAGGAAATTCAAAATGTATGGTAGCTTCAGAAAGAACTGGTCTTAATTTTCTGCAGATGATGTCGGGTATAGCTTATAAAACTTATTGTTACCAAAAAGAACTTAAAGGTTCAAATACAAAATTATTAGATACAAGAAAAACATTACCTGGTTTGAGATACGAGCAAAAATATTCTGTTGTCATCGGTGGAGGGCAAAATCATAGGATGGGCTTATACGATGCGGCATTAGTGAAAGAAAACCACATTGCTTCTTCTGGTTCAATAAAAAAAGCAGTGGAGACTCTAAGGAATAATGAGGTAAAAATTATAGAAGTTGAGGTGGAAAACCTTAATGAGCTTCAAGAGGCAATTGATTCGGGGGCTGATATCGCGATGTTAGATAATTTTAAACAAACAGATTTAGTTACTGCTGCCGAAATAGCAGTCAATAAAATAAAATTAGAAGTTTCTGGAAATATTAATTCTGATCATTTGTCTTTTATAAAGGAACTTGATATCGATTATATTTCTTCAGGAGACCTGACTAAAAATATATCTGCTACAGATTATTCTCTAATATTTAAGCCAATTGATTAAAACGGACGTTCTTATTATAGGGAGTGGAGCTGCAGGAATGACAGCTGCTATTGAGTTATCTAATAAATTTAATGTCACGCTCATAACAAAAAATTCTCTAGTCGATAGTTCTACATGGTACGCCCAAGGTGGTATTGCTGCTGTCATTGATTCGAATGATTCCATCGAAGAACATTTAAGAGACACACTTATAGCTGGCGATGGCTTATGCGATGAAAATGCAGTTAGAGAATGTGTGAGTCATGGAAAAGAAGCAATTGAATGGCTGAGAGGTCTTGGAACGAATTTTACTACTGATAAATCAAGAGAGAATCTTCACCTTACACAGGAAGGTGGTCACTCTAAAAGAAGAGTTGTGCATGCAGAAGATGCTACCGGAAGAGAGGTGTCCAGTTCTCTTTCAGAGATGGTAAAGAGAATAAAGACCATTGAAGTCTTGGAAAAACATATCTGTGTGGATCTTATAACTCGAAAGGAAAAATGCATAGGTGCATATGTTCTAGACATAGATTCAAATTTTGTAAAGGCTTTTGGTTCAGGTGCTGTAATTCTTGCTACTGGTGGTGCAAGTAAGGTCTATTTATACACCAGTAATCCTGATGGTTCATCGGGAGACGGTATTGGTCTAGCTTGGAGAGCGGGGTGTAAGGTTGAAAACCTAGAATTCAATCAATTTCATCCAACATGTCTTTTTCATCCAGAGGCCAAGTCCTTCCTAATTAGTGAAGCTTTAAGAGGTGAAGGGGCTTTTTTGGTGAATCAAAATAAAGAGAAATTCATGGAAAAGTATGATGCAAGGCTAGAACTTGCTCCGAGAGATGTCGTCGCTAGGTCTATTGATAAAGAAATGAAGATTTCTGGTGCTGATAATGTCTATTTAGATATAAGTCATAAAAAAGCAGATGAAATAAAAGAACATTTTCCTAACATATATTCTGAATGCCTTAGATTTGGATTTGATCTAACTACAGAAGCAATACCGGTAGTTCCCGCAGCACATTACACGTGTGGAGGAGTAAAAGTTGATTTAGATAGTAAAACTAATATAGAAAATTTATATGCCATTGGAGAAGTTTCAAGTACTGGATTGCATGGTGCAAATAGAATGGCAAGTAACTCTTTATTAGAGTGCGTGGTATTTGCAAAAAAAGCTTCAGATCATATCTACAAAAATTTTAAGAATCATGACGAAGTAATTCAAGAATGGGATATATCAAAGGTCACAGAGACACAAGAAGGTGTCATCATCCGTCATAATTGGGACGATATAAGAAGACTAATGTGGGATTATGTTGGAATAGTAAGATCTAACAATCTATTAAAAAGAGCAGAGATAGCAATGAAGGTTATTGATGAAGAAGTGAATTACTTTTATGGAAAATATTTAATTAGTTCAGATTTGATTGAATTAAGAAACCTAGCTCTTGTAGCTAATTTAATTATTAAAAGTGCACAAAAAAGAAAAGAAAGCAGAGGATTGCATTATTCTCTAGATTATCCAAACCTTCTTAATACGGCCACACCAACTATATTAGACCCTTCAAAAATAAAAATTTAATTACTTTCGATTAAATTTAGGAATTTCTCTAGAGAGGGACGCTGCAATTCCTGCTTTAAAATCTTCAGTCTTTTGCAACCTTACTTGCTCGCTTAGTTCCCAATCTACAATCTCTTCTACCTGTTCGGCTAAATCGCCACGTATAGTTGATCTAATTGATTCAACTGCCATAGGTGCAGAACTTGTAATTTCCTCAGCAAATTCTTTTGCAATTTGTATCAAATTTTCTATTGAAGTTAACTTATCAGCTAACCCAATATCAAATGCTTCTTCACCTCCTACTCTCCTAGCAGTAAAAAGCATATCCATTGCCTTTTGAGTACCAATAACTCTTGGTAAAGTCACAGAGCTTCCAAATCCAGGATGAAATCCAAGCTTTGCAAAATTTGCTGCAAATCTAGCCTCTGGGCAAGCTACTCTGAAATCTGCAGATAGTGCTAACCCTAAACCTCCTCCAATTGCGGCACCTTGGACTACAGCTATTACAGGTTTCTTGGTTTTAAATAATCTCACTGCTTGCGCATAAAGCTTTTTATAGGGAACCGACTTATCCAACATATCTTCATCTTGACCAAAATTAGCTCCAGCACAGAAATTTTTCCCTTCAGACTTTAAAATTATTACCCTGCAATCAGAAACCTGATCAATTTCTTCATAAGCATCTGCAATCTGTTCTATCAAAAGGTAATCAAAGAAATTATTTGGAGGTCTTTGGATGGTGACGTAGGCTATGTTTTCACTTACTTCAACTGTTATATCCTTAAAGTCTTTCATATTTAGTTCCTCAAACTGCTAAAGAAAGATAGCAAATCTGCTCTGCTACCCTCTACTTTTAAACTACCATTAACCAATGAGATAGGTAAACTTTTCACACCAGACAGTATAGCCTTTAGATCATTTTCACTAGATTTTATTTGGACGGATGAACCTGTAATCATAAAAGGTTGAACTTCTAAAACTCCTCTTCTTAAAAATAGTGAGAAAGATTTTGGAGAATCTGTAAATGTAAATAACAACTGAATATTTTTATTCAAAGATTTTTCTGGTATTACATTAACTTTTAAAGTTTCCATCATAGATTCAATAGGATACTTCTGTATAACCTCTAAACTTGGCAATAAAATATCATTTTCTTGATAATTTTCATCCAACTGAGCTGCACTACTCAAATAATAATATCTCGAATTTGGATTACTTTCTTGATCACCTAAAGCTTCTAGTGACGATTTACGAAGAAGTTTAGTTTTTTGATCATCCGGTCTAGATCTTAGTAAGTAATCAGTGAGTTGAAGAGACCATTGAAAATCATTTACTAAAAAGGCATCTTCTGCAACTTTAAAGAGACTATCCCAATCACCGGATAATTGAATTATTCTTTCAGCTTCATCTTTTCGAGTGAGAGGTTTCAAGGTAGATGGATTGCCATCAAACCAACCAAGATATCCTGAAAAAACATTTTTAGCCGACCATGCAGGTGTTCCATAAAACTCTTTGAGATAAGGAGAATCTCCTAGGTGTTCTGGCAGGACTAGTTGTTCTGCAATATCGTTGGGATCTAGACCCAAATTCATTAATCTCACGGTTTGGTCATGTACAAATTGAATAGCATCTCGATAAGTAGTTAGGAGTTTGTATATGTTTTCTTTACCTACTATCGGTCTTGTGTGACTAGGCACTAAAAATTCAGGTTCAAGATACCTCATCATATCTAAACTATTAACCCATCCAACAAGATCCCTGTAAGGAGTACCTCTAATAGTATAAAGATTGGGAAAAGTTTTATAAAAATTATCACCTGGAAATAAAGCTTTTTTTTCTGGTAGCCACACAAATAGCTGATCATTTGTTTCTCCCGGTGCATGGAATAGTTGAACTTTATGGCCAGCTGAAACAAGTTCAATTTGATCTGTGAATGTTTTTGTTGGATAAAGAAGACCAGGTTTTCTTCCGTCTCTTCCTATCTCTAAAAATGGTCCTATGCCATTATTCTCAACTTGTTCTTTTGGTAAAGCATTACCAAACATTCGGTTGCTTCTAGACGAAATGATAGGTCTCAAAATACCTATTACTCTAGAAAGATAAATTTCGGTCGTTGAGTGTGCGTATATATCAGGATTAGAACCTTCGGCAAAAACTGTAGCGCCATAAGTATGATCTGCGTGGTTGTGAGTATAAATTATGGTTTCAACTGGGTTAGGATTTATAGCATCGAACAAATCTTTTACTTCTCTAGCAGTTTCCTCACTCCCGGTAGTGTCAATGATTATATTCGTCTTCTCACCTTCAATAAGAATCGAGTTTGCTAAAGCATAACCAACAGCAACATGCACACCATCAGTAACTGTTATTAACTCTTTCTGAAATTCTTTGCTGTGTGCAATTAAATCCTCTGGTGTTTGAGGCTCTGTAGATTCTACTGTCGTTGTTTCTGAACAACTCAAAAATAATTGAATAATAACTAGGAGTTTAATCAGCCGCATAATTGAAATCATATCAGTTATTCATCTTTAGAACTTTCATCCATCTTCTAGATTTGTATCTATATGCTAGCAACATTCCTTTTAAAAAATAATCAGCAATGAGCGTTGCATATATCCATTCAATTGGAAGGCCTAGATTATAGAAAAGATATGCAAGGGGAACCCTGACTAAAACAAGTCCTATTAAAGTTATTATCAAAGGAGATTTAGTATCTCCAGCTCCTCTAACGGCGCCGCCTATTGAAAATTCTATCGCCATAAAGGGTTGCATGATTCCTAGCATCCACACAAATACGACAGTTTTGTTGATCACATCAATATCGTTAATAAAGAAGCCTGCAAGTTCTCTAGAAAATATTGCTAAAAGAATACCTAGTGACCCCATTGAAAGCATAGTTAGTCGAGCCGCTTTAAAACCAGAATCATAAGCTTTGTCAGGATCAGAAGCACCTAGATGTTGTCCCGTTAAAGTAGCTCCTGCTATGGCAAAGCCATTACCTACAGTAAATGACAGCATTAGGACATTCACTCCTATATTGTATGCAGCAACTGCATCAGTACCATAAAGAGCAACTATCCAGAAAAAAGAAAGCATACCAAATTGAAAAATAAAAGATTCCAATCCTGCAGGGTAACTTATGGTTATAAGTTGTTTTAAACGATCATACGTCATCGATCCTGCCTTACCGATTGAAACTGCAAGTTTCTTTCCAAACCACAATACTAAGACAAGAACTGAGTTGAAAGTGAATGCAAGGCCTGCTGCTAGGGCAGCACCTACTACGCCCATTTCAGGCATTCCATAACGGCCCTCAACTAAACCTATCAAAAGTATAATATTTACGACATTCGTTACAAGCCCGATATATAGAGGTGTTTTTGCATCACCTGCAGCTCGTTGAGCTGTTCCAAGAACCATTGAAATCGCAAACACTGGAGTAAATCCAACTAATATCTGTGTGTACGTTATGGATAGTTTTCTTGATTCTTCATCAAGACCGAATAAACCAATCATAAAGTCGGCACCAATCCATAACAGTATGACTGTGAAAAAAGAAATTAAAAGGCAAATGCCCAGCGAAGCTCTTGTGACTTGCGCTGCTTCATGTGAATCTCCAGATCCTATAGCCCTTGCGACTAAGGCTGTCGTACCAGCCATAATAGCCATTAAGAGGGCTTGAAAGACCCAAAATATTCTTTGCCCAGTTCCTACTGCTGCAACAGCCTCGGCTCCTAATGAACCAACTGCTTTTATCGAAACAAGTCCTACTGAAGCGAATAACAGATTGCTGAGAATTGAAGGCCAAGCTAAGCCCCATACACTAAGGGACTCTGGATGAGTAATTTCAGCAGATTCTTCTAGGATCTGATCCTTATCAATTTCCTTGGACATAAAAAAGGCTGCTATAGTATCACAATCAAAATAATCAAAAATGGCAAAGCTTTACTTTAATTATTCTTCTATGAATGCCGGTAAATCGACTATGCTTTTACAGGCCAATCATAATTACATAGAGAGAGGCATGAACCCAAGGATATATACTTCTGACTTAGATAATAGATTTGGAAAAGGAGAAATAGTTTCTCGAATAGGGCTTAAGGCAAAATCAAATATATTTTCAAGTAAAACAGATATATACAAGGATGTCTTAAATAGTTGTAAAAAGTCTATAGTAGACTGTGTGTTAATTGATGAAGCTCAGTTTCTAACTCAAAATCAAGTTATCCAACTTGGTAAGATTGTCGATGAATTAGATACACCGGTATTAGCTTTTGGTATTAGAACAGATTTTCAAGGCAATCTATTTGAAGGTAGTAAATATCTTCTAGCTTGGGCAGATAATCTGAAAGAAATTAAGACCGTTTGTCATTGTGGAAGAAAAGCGACTATGGTCCTAAGATTAAATGCCAGAGGTGAAGTGGTATCCGACGGAACTCAGATAGAGATAGGTGGTGAAGAAAAATACGTATCAGTTTGCCGGAAGCATTTTATTGAAAAGAATATTGGCTAAAGTATTCCAATAATAAATCCAGTTAAGCAGGATGCTAATAAAGCACACCAAAGTGCCTTTCCTGAGACCGATATTAAATCTGCCCTCCTCTCAGGTACCATTGCGCTCAATCCACTTAGTAAAATACCTACGCTACTAAAGTTAGCAAAACCACAAAGTGCATAAAGCATTATCATTCGACTTTTGTCTGCCAGCTGATAAGTTTCTGTGTCGGATAGATATAAATAAGCTACAAATTCATTTAATGCAGTTTTCACACCTAATAATTGACCTGCCACAATAGATTCACTCCAAGGTATACCCATAAACCAGGCTAAAGGTGCAAAAAGGTAACCTAACATTAATTCAAGAGTAATAGGATTACCATTCAGATTTGGTAATAATCCAAGAATTGAATTTACTAAAAAAACTAGGGCCATAACAACAATTAGCATGGCTATTACATTTAGGAATATATCAAGACCATTTTTTGTACCTTGAGTGATAGCATCCATGATACTGGAGTACATATCATCAGATTTCTCGTCTGGAAAATCTGTTTTTTCAATGCTAGGTATCATCATATTTGCATACATTATCGCCGCAGGTACGGAAATTAAGGAGGCAGACAAAAAATGTCCAATTAATCCAGATCCATAGATCGGAAAGAGCATGGTTGTATATACAACCATAACAGATCCAGCTATCGTAGACATTCCAACAGTCATTATTATCAAGAGTTCATGACGAGTCATAGAAGAAAGATAAGGCTTAATTAATAATGGTGCCTCAACTTGCCCTAAAAAAACATTTGCGGTTGCACCAAGTCCAATAGGGCCCCCTACGCCTAAAGGTTTTTTAAATAAAACTGAAAGAGCATTCACTATTAATGGTATAACTCTCAAATGCCACAGTAATGCTGATATAGCAGACATTAATATTATTAAAGTTAGACCACCAAAAGCAAAAATAAAAGTCCCTCCTGGATTAGTTACATCAAAAGGTGCATTTGGTGCACCATCTGCTAAATAACCGAAAACAAATCCCGTTCCGTAATCATTTGCAGCTTTTAAGACCATTACACCATCTGAGAGAAGATTAAAAAAAGAACTTATCAATTCAATCTTAGTAAGAATTATCGCCAAAATTAATTGAATAAAGATACCAACGACAACATACCTAATCCTTATTGATTTTATGCTTTCACTAAATACGGCCCCTAGAGCAAGTAATGAAAATAAGCCTATGGTGGGTTGAAGATAATCCATTAAATTAGTTTAATTTCTTTTAGTCTTTCTTGCAGAAAATCTTCAGACAGGATCCCGTCTGGATAGTGATTAGGATTTGAATCAGTAATTTGATTTTCCAAGGTTTCTATAAACCAATCTGGATTAGGGTGAACAAAAAAAGGTATAGAGTATCGTGAAGAATTACATTCTTCTGGCAAAGCGTTAACTCTGTGTGTTGTAGACATCATATTATTGTTAGTCAATCTTTGGAGCATATCCCCAATGTTGCAAACTATGACATCGCTATCAACAGAGACTCGTAGCCATTCGTTATCTTTAGATAAAATCTCCAGGCCTGCTTGTTGACCTCCAATCAATAAAGTAATTAGATTGATATCTTCATGAGGTCCTGCCCTTTCTCCTGACTCTTGAATTGCAACTGGCGGGTAGTGAATCACCCTCATAACGCTATTACCTTTATTTGTTACTTGATGAAAAAAATTCGCATTTAGATCTAAATCTAAGGCTATCGCTTCAAGTATTCGATTGCCCAAAGCATCGAATTGCAAAAAAAGCTTATTAGTTTTTTCTTTAAAAAATTCAAGATCAGGTACATCAATATTATCAGGCATCCATCTCCTAAAAGGATCGTCATCATCCAATTTTCTTCCGACATGCCAAAATTCTTTCAAATCTGCATGCTTGGAGCCTTTTGCAGTTTCAATCTTGAAGGGAGTGTAACCTCTTGCTCCGCCAAGCTCTGGATAAAAATATGATTTTTTACTTTCTTCAGGTAGAGAAAAAAATTGAATAAATAAATCTTGAACCTCTTTGACTAAATCCGTATCTATATCATGATCATATATTCCACAAAAACCAGATTTTCTGAAGTTATCGCCAAGCTCTTTGGAGAACTTATCAGGATCTTTAGAAAAGTTCTTCATGGAAATTACTGAAAAAGGAATATTCAACTTATTTATGTTTCTAATTGATTTATTTAAGTAAGATTATAGACCATATGAATAAAATTTATGGATTTGGCAATGCCTTGATTGATATTGAAATTAGGATTAGTGAGGAACAGTTGAAAGCCATTTCCATCCCAAAGGGTTCAATGAAACATATTTCTCAAGACGAACTTTCAATCTTATTGAAAGATTTTAAAAGTCAGAGATGTTCAGCTCTGCCTGGAGGTTCTATAGCAAATTCTTTATATGCAGCCAATCAACACGGATCTAAAACCTTTTTTTCATGCGCAATTGGTGATGACGAATATGGAGAAATTTTCTTAAAATCTTTCAAAGACATTGATAATGCGATCTCTTTTTTTAGATCTTCACTACCAACTGGTATTTGTTTAATTTTTGTAACTCCAGACGGAGAAAGGACAATGGCAGCCAATCTTGGAGCTAATTTAGATTTATGCCCCGAAAGTATTGATATCAGAGAACTTTTATCCTCAGAATTCTTGATATTGGATAACTTTTCACTTTCATCAAAAAAAGGAATCGAAACTGTTGAATATTCACTTCAGATAAAAGATAAAGTCCGTGTATGTTTTGGATTATCGGACATTAGTCTTATTCAAGAAAATTATGAAAGTCTAAAAAAAGTTTTTCTCAATAGAATAGATATTCTTTACGGTAATGAAAATGAAATTATCAAGCTACAAGAGTTAATCAGTAATCCTGCTATGAACACATTAGTTAGTAAAGGCTCGAAAGGAGCTAAATATAATCAAATAAATATAGAGGCCTCCAAAATAGATGTGATTAACTCCAATGGAGCTGGTGACGCTTTAATTGGAACATTCTTGGCTTATAGGGGTATCCTGGAAGATAGACTGGCTCTAAGTAAAGCCGTTTCTCATGCAACTAAGGTTTGTATGATAAATGGGCCAAGACTTTTAATTTAAAAAAAACGCCACATGAGTGGCGTTTTTTAACTTCAGTGGTATCAGAATTGATATTTAAAACCTAAGTTCCATTGATAAGAAGATTGTCCGGCCCTATTTTGGATAAATAAACCATCGTCAGGATCTACTCCAACTATATTATATCTACCTTGAGAATCATATGGATTATCTTCATCCAAAATTATTTGCCTACTTCTATTGCTATATTCCCTAATGATTCCATCTTCATCATCAATGAGATTTAGAAGATTAGTCACATCGAGATAAACAATTACTTTATGATCATTGGCAATATTAATATCTTGTGTTATTCGAAGGTCTAAAGTTCTTATCCAAGGGCTATTAAATGCATTTCTAGGTACAACTTGCCCTTTGTAGCCTGCCAATCCAGATCCATTTACGTGAGCCATAACAGCATCCGCGACTGATGAGCTTGCAAATACAACATTGGGATCAGAAGCTCCTGTAGGTATGTAAGCTGCATCATAACCACCATCAGTTCTGTCATTTGAAAATGCATCATCATAACCATCAAAAGTAACACTATAAGGTTCTCCTGATTTTGCGACATATACTAGAGAAAACCTTGTGTCATTATTTCCAAAGAACTGAGTAGTGTAATCGAGTCCAGTTATTAATTTATGTTCAACCATAAAGTTAGATCTAGCAGCACTAATATTCTCACCGTCGGCTCTTACCGATCTTGCATAGGAGCTTTCACTTTGTGCGCTTGTTAATTCGAAAATGTCATTAGCTCTCATCTTTGTATAACCAGCAAACCAATCTATTTCACCAAACTGCTTTGTAGTCGTGATCGTCCAGGCCTCAGTTGTACCCTGGTCTGTATTGGTTAACCTATAATCTCCTCTACCACCATAGATTCCTCTACCATCAGCAAGTGTTCCTTCTCTTTCTAAACCAAGATCTGTAAAAAATACTGCTTGCCTCACCTGATCAAGATTATATTCAAGAGTTATATCCCAACCACTATCCAGTAATAAATCTAATCCAAGACTTGTCCTCCAAGAGGAAGGGGCTTCAAAATTAGGATCAGTGCTTTGCGCAACTCCGTAAGGATTATCTGCAGCAGGTATTGAATACTTAGAATCAGGAGATGTTAACCAGAAAGCTGTTGGATCTCCTTTTGGCATATTACCAGGGCAATTAGTAACGCTGTCGTCACCGACACAATTACTAAACCATCCACGATAGTCGCCGGTTGCTCCAGTTCTTGAGTAGGCATTTCCATACCAAACTCGAGGTATCCTTCCCATGAATAATCCTCTACCACCTCTCAATGTAGCAGAAACTACACTTTCTCTACTCTCAAATAAATCTGTGAGATCCATATTAAAAGAGAACCTTGGTTGCAAAACATCAAAATCAAATTTTGACGCATTTGAAAAACCATATTCTTTAACAAAATTTACATTAGTGGCAGGTGCTATTGGAGTCTCAACTTCATCGTAACGAAGACCAAACATAACTGTTAGATCATTGTTTACAAACCACTTATCTTGAATATAGAGAGAATTCTTCTCTACCTCGAAATCTGCAGCCATAGTTCCGACCGCTTCATGTCCTGCATAAGGCTCGTGTATTCTCAATCTACTCCAAACACCGTTTTGATAATCTTCGAAGCTTCTAAATCTAACCTCAGCGTTATATCTAGCAATGAATAGATTTACAACATCGGATTCATCCCTTTCATAACCAACTGTGTAAACATGATCATCATTATTATAGTCAGCTTTTAAAGTTAGGAATTCACTCTCAACATTGATTAAATTTGCACCTCTGTATCGATCACCACCTAAAAATACATTATCTCTATCGCCAGTGACTGAGTCAGTAATAGTAATATTCATTTCAGGAAATAAGTCATCTCCATATGAGGAATCATCTTCCAGCATCTCATAACTTGTGTACTTAAATTTTGTTGAAAGTCTATCTGACCAATCGCTATACAAAGTTAATGAAGCTCGGTCGATTTCAGGATCCTTATAATACCAATTATTACTAAATACAGTTCTTGACCAGTTGTTGTATCTTTGTGGCAAAAGATCCTCGGAATGGGATACATTTAGAGTAGCTCTATGAGCATCACTAATTACCGCATCTAGTTTAACTGTCCATTCCTCATGGGTTGAGTCGTAAGTTACTAAATTTATATACCCAGCATCATAACCACCATAATTATCAATAGTGTATTGTCTAATTTCATTGGCCAGCGCTGTAGTTACAACTCTTGCCGGGTTTTGAGCTCCACTATCTTTTGTCCCAAAAAGACCAGGTAGTGAAGCAGTGTTTTCTTCATAACCTACAAAGAAAAAGAGTTTATCCTCGATGAGTGGTCCAGCAAAAGTCAGCGCAATAACTTCATCCTCAAATTCAGGAAAATCTTGACCTTCAAAATCTCCCACGCTTCCTTCATCTCTTTTTTGATAATAAGCTGATCCTTGGAATTCATTAGTTCCTGACTTTGTTGCGACTGCAATAGAGCCACCTGTTGTATTACCCCTAGAGACATCGAATGGAGTTATGTCTACAGATATTTGATCAACAAAGTCCATACTGATTGGATTTCTCATAGTTCCAAATCCATTGTCATTTAATCCAAAAGGGTCATTAAAACTTATCCCATCTATTGTGAAGTCATTAAATCTTGAGTTGGCTCCCATAATGCTTATTTCTGCATCTCTTCCAACACCTCCATTAACTGAAACTCTAGGATCCATTTTTGCAAAATCTGCTACTTGTCGATTGATTGTTGGAACTGCATTCATATCTTCTCTAGTCAGGACAGTACTTGTACCCATCTTAAAAGCTTCGGCAGGCTTCGCAGTTACTATAATTTCATCTGCTGCAGTGGTGCTCGTGAGAGTTACCCCAAAGGATAATGGTTCACCCAAACTCAAGAATAAACCATCTATAGATTCTGAATTGTAACCTGGTGCCGTTACTTTAACGGTGTAGGGACCACCTAAAGGTAAAAAAGACAATGAAAAGCTACCCGTAGAACTGGTTGTTGTAGTTTTAGTAATACCT
>CACGNN010000017.1 GCA_902574355.1 uncultured SAR86 cluster bacterium
ATGGATCCTGAAGAGGTTTTGCAAAAAACTTTCGAGGAAGTTCAAGGTTATGATGATGCGGTTATTGTCAGAAATATTAGAGTTGAGTCTCATTGTGAACACCATATCGTGCCCATTATTGGCGTAGCTCATGTTGGTTACATCCCAAATAATCGTGTTGTTGGAATAAGTAAACTTGCAAGAGTTATTGAAATTTTTGGCAAACGTCTGCAAACGCAAGAAACAATGACAGCCCAGATAGCGGATACAATCCAAAAGGTTTTAGAACCGAAAGGTGTAGCAGTAGTTGTTGATGCAAGTCATCAATGTATGACCACTAGGGGTATCCATAAAACTGAATCAAGCACTATCACTAGCAGAATGCTCGGTGTTTTCAGAGATAATCCAGAAACTAGGTCTGAATTTATGAATCTAATTAATAGTCCCAAGGACTTTTAAAATTTAAAAAAATATATATATTTTTTTAACCATTTTTTTGGATGATTTCGATGTAAATTTACATTAACATTTACTAGAAGGGGGATTTAATGGCTATTAACACAGAAAGTTTTGATTTTGATCCTGATTATCTCAGGAAGAAGTACAGAGAAGAAAGAGATAAGCGTCTCAGACAAGACGGTAATGAGCAATATCAAGAAGTTTCTGGGGAATTTTCTTACTTTGTTGAAGATCCTTACATTGATGATGCATTAGAAAGAGAGGCCATCAAAGATGAAATTGAGGTAGTGGTTATTGGTGGTGGGTTTGGAGGAATGCTAGCAGGTGCTAGACTAAGAGAGGCTGGCATAGATGATTTCAAAATCATAGAGAAAGGTGGCGACTTCGGCGGCACATGGTATTGGAATAGATATCCCGGAGCCTCTTGTGATATCGAGTCATACATCTACTTTCCATTACTAGAAGAAACAGGATTCGTTCCTAAGCAGAAATATACTAATGCACCTGAAACCCTAGAATATTGCAGAGTTGTTTGTGAAAAGTTCAAACTTTATGAAAATGCACTTTTACAAACCGAGGTTATCTCAACAGATTGGGACGAAGAGTCATTAAGGTGGATTATTAAAACTAACAAAGGTGATGAATTAAAAGCTAGATTCGTAGTGCATTCCAATGGCCCTCTTAACAGGCCTAAACTCCCAGCCATTAAAGGTATAAATGACTATAAAGGTCATACATTTCATACTAGTAGATGGGACTATCAATACACTGGAGGATCTTCGCATGGAGATCTTACAGAGCTTAAAGATAAAAAAGTAGCAATAATCGGAACTGGGGCTACTGCAGTGCAATGCGTACCTCATCTCGGTGCAGCAGCTGAAAAACTATATGTATTCCAAAGAACTCCGTCTTCTATTGATGTAAGAAATAATCAACCAACAGACCCTGAATGGATTTCCACACAAAAACCTGGATGGCATGATGAAAGGAGAAAGAACTTTGAAACTCTTCTCACCGGCGGCATGGTCAAGGAAGACTTAGTTTCTGATGGATGGACAGAGGCATTTAGACTTCTTTTTGGTAACCTTAGACAGCAAGCACCTTCCAAATTAAAGATGGTTGGATTTGCGCTATCAGGTATTTTTTCTTCTAAAATGTATAAAGTCGGCTTTAAATCTTACATGACAGGAAAAGTTACAGAAGCTATGGACTTAAGAAATGCTATGCAAATGGCTGACTTTCAGAAAATGGAAAAAGTTAGAGCTAGAGCTGATGCAGTCGTGGAAGATAAAGAGACTGCTGAATCACTGAAACCCTACTACAATCAATTCTGCAAGCGTCCCTGCTTTCATGATGAATATCTCAAGACTTTCAATAACCCAAATGTTGAATTGGTGGATACTGATGGAAAAGGTCTCGAAGAAATATCTGAAAACGGCATAATATTCGAAGGTAAAGAATACGAGGTTGATTGCATAATTTTTGCTACTGGTTTTGAAGTTGGAACTGACTATAGTAGAAGAGCGGGTTATCAGATACATGGAGTAGATGGAATGACTGTATCTAAGAAGTGGGAAAATGGGCTCGCTACATTTCACGGTATGCACAGTAGAGGTTTTCCAAATTCTTTCTTTTTCGGACCAGCGCAATCAGGTTTCACAGCTACCTATACATATTCTCTTGACGAACAAAGTATTCATTTAGCTCATATTTTGAAAACTGCAAAAGATAAAGGTGCAACCAGAATCGAAGCTTCTAAAGAAGCAGAGGAAAATTGGATTAATACCATTATCGATAAAGCTAGACTGACAGCTGATTTTCAGGAGAACTGTACTCCTGGCTATTACAATAATGAAGGTAAAGTGAATCAAACCCCTCAAAATAATACTTACGGAGGCGGTCCCATAGAGTTCTTCGCCCTCATGGAAAAATGGAGATCTAAAGGAAATCTAGAAGGCCTCGAACTGAGCTAATTATTGTACAAACTAGAAATACTCCATCATCCACACAACCCAAATGATTTAGAGGAAATATTTGCTATTAATCAGGCTAATATCCCTGAAGTTGGTAATATTGATAACATCGACAGGCTTAAACGTTTAATCGATTGGAGCTGCCATTTAATAGTTGTAAGAGACGAGGAAATAGCAGGATTTATCATCCTCATGAGAGAAAATCAGAGTTACGAATCTCTCAATTATGAATTCTTCAATTCCCAAGGATATCCTTTTTTGTACATTGATAGAATTGCAATTAAAGAGGAACATCGACGTAAAGGATTGGGACAGATGATTTACTCAAAGACTATTCAAATAGCTAAAGAGTTAAACTTACCGACATGTTGTGAAGTTAATACCCTGCCAAAAAATGAACCCTCCTTAGCTTTTCATGATTCGTTTGGTTTTGAAGATGTTGGTACTAAAGACTATGAAGACCATAGCGTAGTTTATCTTAGGAAATCTCCTAGTTGAGGTCATCCTTGAAAAAATTAATCAAACCAACACCTGTAATTATTAGAAGGCAACCAACTAGCATTGTGTAAGTTATTGCCTCATCTAAAAAAAGATTAGCCCACAACATTCCAGAAACAGGCACAATAAGCACGACAGTCGAAGCTTTGACCGGCCCTACTCTCTTTATCAATATTACATAACCCATGTAAGCCAAGCCAGTACATAAAAAGCCTAAAAGAAAAACACTCAAAAGAACTTCATTTTGATGGCTGAAATGTAATCCACTTTCTAAAAACGTAAAGGGAAAAACAAGGAAAGTTGCTACCAACAAAGTCATAGAAGCTAAATAAGTTGCATCAATTTCTTTAGTAGTAAATATATAGTTTGAGCTGAAAGCATAAAAGAAAGATGCCAAAAGACAGAGCACAATTGCAAGTAATGAAAATTCTAAAGATTCATAGCCAACAAATATAAATAAACCAACCATGCCTATAAATATGCCGAGCAATTGAGTGAAATTAGAGGCCAATTTCAACCAAAGACTGGCAATAATGAAAGCAAACAGAGGAGTTGTACCGTTCAAAACAGACATGGTACCTGCATTCAAATCGATTGCTGCTCTAGAAAAAAGATAAAAAGGCACAGAAGCATTTATACAAGCTAGAAAGAGAATAGAAGGAAAATCTTCTCTAATATTTTGAAGATGCTGTTTAGTAATAAAGAATGGACTAAGTATTAGTGAGGCTATCAATAATCTAGAGAAAACTAATGTTATAGGACCAACTTCTGGCGCAGAAACCTTTATAAAAAGAAAAGATGACCCCCATGCAATGCCAATTGCAATAATTAAAGACCAGTCAATAACTGCACTTTTATACATTTATAAAATTAATTTTTCTTACTAAAGAATCCTAGTAAGGTCGATCTCCAATGATAGTAACTCTTTCAACCTTTCTGACATTTGGCCAATAATCAGAATTTGCATAATGCTGGCATGCCCGATTATCCCAAAAAGCTATTGAATTATCCTGCCAGGCAAAACGGCACTGGTATTCAGGTATAGAAGCTCGTGAATATAAGAAATCTAACATCTGCTGAGATTCTTCAGGATCCCAGTCTTTAATGTATTGGGTAAAGGCAGCATTGACATAGATAACCTTCTTTTTTGTATCTGGATGAGTTCTTATAACTGGATGCTCTGGCATGGGATATTGTTTATTGAAGGCTTCTATCTCTTCGTCAGATTTACCTTCTTTAATGAGCCTATTTCTAAAATTTGCAAAATCGTGAACTGCTATAGCACCTTCGAGTTTCTCTTTAATTTCTTCACTAAGATTATCATAAGCTGCGTACATATCTGCGAATAATGTATCTCCTCCATGTTCTGGTTTTTCTATCATTCTTAAAACTGAACCTAAAGAAGGTTCCATTCTCCAAGTAACATCTGAGTGCCAAGTGTTCTCTCTTCCTTTGCTTTTTTCATTATGAGTTATGACCAATACTTCTGGAAAACTTTCTTTTTTTGGAGCAAAAGGATGAATTTCTAATTCGCCAAAATTTTTTGAAAAGTTAATATGTTGTTCAGTAGAGATATCCTGATCTCTAAAAAAAATAACTTTATAAACTAATAGTGCTTCATAAATTAAGGCTTTTGTCTCTTCCTCAAGAGTCTTGGATAAATCAACGCCCAGGATCTCTCCTCCTATTGTTGGACTCAACCTATTAACTATGAAAGGTAAGTTTCTTTGTTCAAAAGTATCTGGATTAAAGTCTTGCATAATTTTCTCCCTGTTCATAATCATCAATAAGCTTTCTTATCTTGTCAATCTGAAGTTTATGATCATCATCAGAATAAGGCAGCATATTCTGAAATGTCCAAACTGGTTTAGGCCACGCATCATCATCTTTATAACGCGCGATGACATGAGTATGTAGCTGAGGTACAAGGTTTCCTAAGCTAGCGACATTCATTTTATGAGCACCAAAAATCTCAGACATATGTCTTGAAATGTAATTGCACTCATTTTGATAAACAATCTGCTGCTTGCTATCCAGTTCAAAAAGTTCACTTACACCTGAAATTTTTGGAACTAGTATTGCCCATGGAAAATTTGAAACATTCATTAGTAAAACCCTAGACAAAGTAAGTTCCCCTATAAAATAAGTATCTTTTTCGAGCCTCTGGTCTAATTTAAAATCCAAAGCTATCTATGAGACATTTCTTTCTTTGCCTTCCCAATAAGGTGCTCTTAAATCCTTTCTAAGGATTTTCCCAGAGGGGTTCCTTGGCAATTCGTTAATATGCTCTACAGTTTTAGGACATTTATAACCGGCTATTTGTGTCCTGACATAAGAAATTACCTCTGTTTCATCAAGAGTTTCTCCTTCAGTCTGAACAATAAAAGCTTTAGTGGCTTCACCCCATTTATCATCAGGTATTCCAATAACAGCTGCATCTGCAATTTGCGGATGACTGAGCAGAGCATTTTCAACCTCAGCTGGATAAATGTTTTCTCCTCCTGAGACAATCATATCTTTGACTCTGTCGTGTATATATAAAAAACCTTCATCATCAAAATAACCCACATCTCCTGAATAGAACCAACCATCTTTTATAGCTTCCACCGTTGCTTCTGGTCTATTCCAATAACCTTTCATGTTTAATTCAGATTTGATTATTACTTCCCCTACCTCGCCAACTGGCACATCATTATCGTCAGAGTCCACAACTCTCAACCCGACACCCTTTGCTGCCTTACCACAAGATCTTAACTTTCCTCTGGAGATTTCATGATCTTCAGGATATAAAAAGGTTATTGCTCCATTAGTCTCAGTAAGTCCATAAACTTGCCAAAAGTTACATTTCATTAAATCCATAGCTTTTAGAAGTGTGTCGTCAGTTATTGGGGAAGCACCATAAATGACAGTTTCTAAGGACGAAAAGTCAGTATTAGCTGATTCAGGATGTTGAATTAAGAACAGTATCACTGCAGGCACAAAGATAGTATGTTGTATCTTCTCTTGTTCTATTAGCTTGAGAATCAAACTTGGATCTACCTCTGGGATGATGATACTTTTAGCTCCAGTCACCATACCGGCTATGCCCATATTAGTTCCGGCCACATGGAAGATAGGCATGCATACAAGATTTACACCACCCTCTTCTATATCCCTATACATGGCTTCTTCATTTACTAAGAAACAAGCGCTAAAGTTATCATTCGTTAATTGAACTCCCTTAGGATGTCCGGTAGTGCCTGATGTGTAAAGCTGTATAACATCATCATTGCCATTGCTCTCCAACATTGGATCCTTATTCTCAAACGAATCTCTCCAACTGGTAAAATCTTGCCATTCATTGTGATTTCCCCCAACTGTGATAATTTTCTTAACTGTCGGAATTTCATCTATTATTTCCTCTATTAATCCAAAAAACTCTGGTCCTACAAATAGAACTTCACTTTGGGAATCATTCAAAATGAAGGCAACTTCGGGAGGGGCAAGTCTCCAATTGACTCCAACTGTTACGGTTCTTGATTTGAAAGTTCCATACATAAATTCAAAAAAGATGTCGGAGTTTTTACCTAGGTAAGCAACTCTTGAATCAGGTTTACAACCCTCTTTTATCAAACCTTGAGCAACCTTATTAGAAAAAATATCTAATTCCTTAAAAGTTGTTTCTTTATCTTCAAATTTATGTGCTATCTGCTCTCCGGACTTTTCGACTCTCCATCGAAAGATTTCAACCATTGTTTTTTCGTATGGTATTTCCATTTTTCTCTCCTATATCCAACCTAAAGGTTTAAGCTTATCATTTACGAAACTCTCAGGAACCTCTTCTAAAGCTGTACCTAGAGTATCATTCCACCTATTCAAAAATCCAAATAGAGAAATCACAGAAACAATATCAACAATCTCCTTTTTGGAATAGTACTTACTTAAGTTATCAAAATGCTCTTGATTAGAGTTATTTGGTACCTTCCCAGCTGCAAATGCTAAATCGAGCACAGCTTTTTCTGAATTACTAAATTCCTCACTATCCGAGTAGTTAAGAATATCAGCAATTTTCTTTTCTTCAATCCCAGCCCTTTCCGCGCCATGTGAAGTATGTGCTTGACAGTATTTACATCCAGCGGACAAGCTTGATGCTAAAGCAATCAATTGTTTGGTTCCCGCATCAAGGCCATCTGATTGAAAAATGGCACCTGCCAAACCTGAAAATGCCTTCAGTAATTCTGGTCTTTCGGACATTGTTAAATGGGCATTTGGTAAATACCCCATAAAAGACTCTACCATCTTGAAAAGCTCTTCAAATTCTTCAAAGCTTTCTCTGTCTGTATCACCTATAAACGTTGTTTGTATTTTTTCCATATCTCTTTTGAAATCCTAGTTTTTATTTCAATTGGAATTCTCTATTAACTCTAGCTCTCTAAATTCATGTTCTATGGATAAATCTATCAACTTCCTCCATAAAGGTTCTGAAATAGAAGAGCTTAGTCCACAAGATTCTCCAAAATTAGTTACTTTAGATATTACATCTTCTATTCTTTGTTCATCTATTATCAAGTTTTTATCATTTTTAACTAAAGCAGCCATTTCAATACACTTTTGTCTTCTTGCGAGTAATAAGACAAGTTCTTTGTCGAGAAGATCTATTTCCTCCCTTACCTCTTTCATAGTGATGGTCATAATTTTTTTGTTTTTATTAATAATAGATTATATTACTTATTTATCAGCTTAAAGAATATATGAATATTGACTTGATTTATGAAAATAATTAAAGAATTAGAAGATTTACAGCCGGAGATGCAAAATTGGAGAAGAGATATACATGCTCATCCAGAAATAGCATTTGAAGAGCACAGAACCGCAAAAATTGTAGCAGATAAGTTAGAGAGTTTTGGTATAGAAGTTGAGACAGGAATAGCTGGTACTGGAGTTGTAGGCACTCTAAAAAAAGGTAAAGGTAATAGATCGATTGGTTTGAGAGCTGATCTGGATGCTCTTTTAATCCATGAAGCTAATGATTTTGAACACAAGTCTCAAATACCTGGAAAAATGCACGCCTGCGGCCATGACGGGCATACAACAATGTTACTGGGTGCTGCTAAATATTTAGCAGAAAAAGGTAATTTTGATGGAACTATAAATTTTATTTTTCAACCTGCAGAAGAGAATGAAGGGGGAGGAAAGGTTATGGTAGAGGATGGTCTTTTTGAGAAGTATCCTGTTGAAGCTGTTTTTGGTATGCATAATATCCCTGGTATGCCTGTAGGTTCATTTGCAGTGAAGCCTGGACCTTTCATGGCATCCTTTGATATTTTTAACTTAAAAATTATAGGTAAAGGTGGTCATGCTGCAATGCCTCAAACAACAATCGATCCGATAATAATTGGAGCTAAAATTGTTGATGCTTATCAATCTATTGTCAGCAGGTATATAGATCCTCAGGAACCTGTGGTTCTAAGTGTGACTCAATTCCATGGAGGAGATGCCTATAATGTAATTCCAAATGAAATTGTAATTAAAGGTACTGTGAGATGTTTCTCAACAAAAGTTCAAGCTTCCATAGAAAAACAAATGGAGAATTTAACTTCTTCAATTTGCTCTGCTTATGGAGCTACATATGAATTCGAATATCAGCACAGGTATCCCCCAACAATAAATAGCGCTGAAGAAGTCGAAACTTCCTTAAAAGTGATGAACGAAATCTCCGATGAGAGCATGATCAATACATCTCCTTCCCCAAGTATGGGGTCAGAAGATTTTGCCTTTATGCTTCAAGAGAAGCCAGGTAGCTATATTTGGATTGGAAATGGAGATGGAGAAGGATCTTGTATGCTTCATAATCCTGGTTATGACTTTAATGATCAAATATTGCCTATTGGAGCGACGTACTGGGTAAATATGGCTGAAGAGATTCTATCTCCCATAAATTAATTTTCATTTTCCTTGCTTAAAGGGTTTTGACCATAGGCATTATTAGGCCCTCCGGCTTCACACATAAAATAAATATATGCAAAAAGAGTAAAAATTGACAAGAAGCCTAAAGATTGTGGAAGAAAAATAGGTACTATTTGAAGAGTAAAATACCACCAACCTGACTTGCCGATATCATGAAACCTCCTGATGGATAAAGATATCTGTGGGATAGCTGTTACCAGGATGGCATAACCAATTGAAGAGTTGAAAAAGACCTGTAAGAAATTTTCTTCATTGAGCGATGATAATTTACTCTCTAAATTTTCAGAAGTGAAATTTAATACCAGAAGACAAAGCATTATAGAAAATAGAAAGAACCACCAAAATTCTGACCTAGAAGATCTTCCTTTAAAGTCAAGACATCTCAAGTAGCCTGAAATAACTGAATCGAAAAATCTCATTTCATTAGATATAAATCAGAAGGTTGGTAGCCCGTAGGAGAATCGAACTCCTGTTGCCTGGATGAAAACCAGATGTCCTAACCACTAGACGAACGGGCCGAATGATCGCATTGTATGGAGGGTAAGCTTCAAGGTCAAATGTAATTTTATTCTACTGTGTAATCGTTATTTGTTGAACGAGTATAAACAATCCCAACTACTAATAATGCACTAATAATTATCCCTATCCAAAACTCTGGTGTAGAAAATAGAAGAAAAATATCAGGCACATCTACTACCCTAACCTCTTCATATTTCTTGGGAAAACTTTCAGATCTAGACCAAAAACCAATCCTTTCAATGATAAATTCAAAAATAGAGTTAGTTTTAAAAATGATACCCTCAAGAACTACAGTTGCAACGAGTGGAACTACCGCTCCTAAAACAGGTTTCCTAGAATAAGTTCCGGCAAACATTAGCCAAGTAAATATAGGTAGTGTCCAAAGTGCTTGAGCCCATAGACTGAAAATTATTCTAAACCAATCGGTAAAAAAGTAACTATTCCATAGGTAACCAAAAGATACTATATCGTTAGAGACGAAATAAATAGAAGCACTCATCACCGCCACAAACTGTAATAGGATTATATTTGGTAATATCATTAAAGGTACTAACAATATGACAAATAATAATTTTGAAATTACAGTCGTTAGGTCTGAAACAGGCAGAGATCTCCAAAATATTAAACTGCGATCTTTACGCTCATCAGCAAAAGTTGAAAGATTATAAGCAAGAATACCAAAGCCGACAGTTATTAATACGGGAAGTGCTAATACCGTCAATCCAGCCCTAATAACTCTTGCTTTCGCCTCTGGAGAAGCTTGCAACATACCTTCTTGATAGTCTTCATCGTAAATTTCCGTCGAAAAGTTGAATTCCGCTGTTTGTATGTCAGTGATTCCAAAATAGACTGAAGCAATAACAAAACATAAAACAATTGTTACTATAAAGGGGGCATAGATAAAGGCTACCTTATGTTCCTGAACCTCTCTTCTTAACATGGCGAAGAAAATAGTTGTCATGACTCAGTTCCTCTTTTTGTTTTATCCATAATTGCCATGAATAAATCGGCTATAAAAGGAGGCCTAACTTCGCCTAATTCAGATAATTTCTCTTCATCTGTATCTTCAAATAGCAATACTTCTCTTCCAAGCTCAATCCTTTGATGGATGGGCTTTAAGGATCTCCCCTTTTCTATAGATTCTTTATTTGGGCGTAACTCTAGAAACTTTTTATTAATGGACTCTATTGAATCATGCATAACCACTCGCCCTTGATTCATAAATAATGCGTCAGAGAGAACTCCCTCAATTTCTTCTACCTGATGTGTGCTAATAAGTATTGTCCTATCTCCATCATAGTAATCTTCGATGAGCTGAGAATAAAATTCTTTTCGATAAACAAGGTCCAATCCGAGCGTAGGCTCATCCAAAACTAATAATTTCGCATCAATTGCCATGACAATCGATAAATGGAGCTGGACTACCAGGCCACGTGACAAAATTTTTATTTTAGAGCTTCTTTTTATGTCTGTTTTAGAAAGAATTGATAAGCATTTTTTTATATCAAATTTTGGATGCACTCCATCAACATATTGTAATACCTGGTCAACTGTCATCCATTTCGGAAGTACGGCTACATCTGTAATTGAGCATACATCTTTGAGTAGTTGATGACGATCCCTTCTTGGATCCATCCCGAGCACTTCTAGATTTCCTTCGGTCTTAATAAGTCCGAGTATAGATTGTAAGAAAGTTGATTTGCCTGCTCCGTTTGGACCAATTAGACCCAAGATTTGTCCAGATAAGACCTCAACATCAATACCGTCTAAAGCATAGCTTGCATCATAGTTCTTTTTTATAGATTCAGCTTTAATAATAATTTCACTCATCTTAGTTCTGGTTAATAAGTTTGTTAAGATCTATACCCAGGCTTGACGCTTTTTTTAATGTATTTGGCCATTCGTTTTCTAAAAATTTTGATTTCTCTAGTTTAAGCAACTCTTTTTTGGCATCTTCAGTAATAAACATGCCCAGTCCTCTTCTTTTTTCGACTATATGAAGATCAACAAGTTCTTGGTAAGCTTTTGATACAGTAAGCGGATTCACCCCTCCTTCAACTGCCATTTGCCGAACTGAGGGTATGGGATCACCTGACTTCAAAACACCATCAATTATTAATGAGACGACGTGGTCTCTAACTTGTTGGTATATAGGTTGATCGTTTGTCCACTGCATGATGCAATTCTCGCATCAAGTGTATTACTTTACTAATACACATACAAGAGGATCACTTTAACTTCTTTTGTATTGTTGAAAATAATCCTCTAAAGATGTTTGCTTCCATTACATCAATTCTGCTCCTTTTAAAGAATCTTCTAACTCTAAGTAAGAGTTTTCTTGGATTGTCTATGTCATAAAATTCAACTTCTTGCATTAATTCATCCATATGTGCGATCAATCGTTCTGTTTGTTCATTGTTTGCCAGTTCAACATCCCAATTATCTTGGTTTTTCTGTTGCTCTAATAAACAAAGTCTTATTTCATATGTCAAAATTTGAACTGCTTGTGAAAGATTTAATGAAGAATACTCTGGATCAGAGGGAATATGTACATGCAGATTGCAAAGACCTAGCTCTTCATTGGTTAGGCCTCTATCCTCTCTTCCAAATACTATAGCTATTTGATGATGTAGAGCACTTTTTGCGACTTCTTCAGCTGATTCTTTAGGATTTAAAACGGGCCATGGAACCTTCCTATCTCTAGCACTTGTACCTATAACTAATTCGCAATCAGCGACAGCATCTTTTAAGTCGTCAAAGACTTCGGCATTTTCTAAAACATCCTTAGCAGCTTTAGACCTAAAAGTTGCTGCGTCACTTGGAAACTCTTTAGGTGTTACTAAAGCGAGATTCAGTAAACCCATATTCTTCATAGCTCTAGCAGATGCACCAATATTTCCGGGATGAGTTGTGCCAACTAAAACTACTTTTATTGAGTTGAATAAATCTTTTGAATTAACTTTATTTTCAACCATTCACATATTCTATCAGGGGATTAAGTGCAATATGTTACGATGCGCATCTAATTATGGAACCAAAAGTAAATATCGCTTTAGAAGCTGCTCGTGCAGGCTGTAAGGAACTATTAAGTTACGCCTACAGACTTGATCAACTCGAAATTAAAGAGAAAGGACCTTCAAATTTTGTGACTCAATTGGATAGAAAAGTCGAATCGATAATCATTGATTCACTAAAATCGATTTATCCTAAACATACTTATGTATCCGAAGAAGTAGGAAGAATCGAGGGTTCAGGAAGAGATATTGAATCCATGTGGATTATTGACCCTCTAGATGGAACAACAAACTTTATTCATGGATTTCCTTATTATGCTATTTCAATAGCATATGTAGAGAAAGGTAAAACTTTGCATGCTTTAATTATTGACGTTCCAAGACAAGACGAATTTACCGCTAGTTTTGGTAGAGGAGCCTATCTAAACAATAGAAGAATTCGAGTAAGTAAAGCAAAAAATTTGTCCGGAACGCTCTTAAGCAATTCATCTCATGATACTGATAAGGGCAGAGTAAGACACGATAATATGTCAACCTTCAGATCACTTTACTCAAACGGATTAACCATAAGAAGAACCGGCTCCGCAGCACTAGATATGGCAAATGTTGCGGCGGGGAGATTAGATGGATTTTGGGGCAGCGGACTTGGTATGTGGGATATAGCTGCTGGTGGACTTTTAGTAAGAGAAGCAGGAGGATTGGTGAGTGATTATTTAGGTAATCCAGACTACCTGGCTGGTGACAATATAATTTGCTCTACAAATAAATGTTTCAAACCCATGCTTCAATCAATCAAACCCTATACTTCAATAGTTGATTCCTAGGGTAAAGGATTATCATCGGCATTTTCTGGTTCTTCTACTCTTAGATGGTCTTTATTTAACCCCATAATAACTAATGCATTTGCGGCTATATATATGGATGAATATGTACCGATCACAACACCAAAAATTAGAGCTAAAGCAAAGTTTTTAATAAGCTCCCCGCCAAGAAAATACAGCGAAAATAACACCAAGAGAGTTGTTAAGGAAGTAATTAGAGTCCTTCCTAAGGTTTGATTTAATGATAGATTTATAATTTCTTCAGTACTATCTAATTCAGCAGATCTTAAATTTTCTCTAATTCTGTCTGATACAACAATAGTATCATTCAGTGAATAGCCAATAACCGCCAATAAAGCTGCTAAAACAGTAAGGTCAAACTCGATTTGAATAAGTGAAAATATTCCAACTACAATAATGACATCGTGCACAAGAGCCACTACAGCGGCGCCTGCAAACATAGATTGAAACCGAAACGCTATGTAGAGCATCATGAAGGCTAATGCTATAAGCATTGCAGTCCCTCCATCATCTCTAAGTTCACTACCAATCTGTGGCCCTACATACTCAATTCTTCTCAAATCAATGGATTGATCAGAGTTATCAGCGCTTAATAAGGAAACGATTTCAGAACCAAGACTGTCACTAACTGTTCCTGGAAGCTTAATAAGAACTTCTCTACTAGATCCAAAATTAGCAACTTGGGCTCCATTAAACCCACCATCAACTAATGTCTCTCTTATATTGGTTATGTTTGCTTCTTCAGGATAACTTAATTCAACTAAAGTTCCTCCCGTAAAATCCAAACCATAATTGAGTTCTTTTACCAGCAATGATCCTATAGACAGGCCTAAGAATATAGAAGAAAAAATAATCGCTATCTTTCTCCAAGCCAAGAAGTCAATCTTAAAAGTCATATTGATAGTCCCTCAAGATTCTTCTTTGAACCATAAATCAGGTTTACAAAGGCTCTTGTTCCCATGATTGCTGTAAACATAGAAGTGATGATTCCAATTGATAAAGTTATGGCAAATCCCTTAACAGGTCCTGTTCCATAGGACAGAAGAATGACTGCAACAATAAGTGTGGTGACATTTGCGTCCCATATAGTGAGGAAAGCTCTATTATACCCAGCATCGATTGCATCTAAGGGCGCCCTACCTCTATTTAACTCTTCTCGTATTCTTGAAAAAATCAATACATTTGCATCCACTGCCATACCTACCGTTAGAACTATTCCAGCAATTCCAGGTAGAGTTAGGGTAGCTGAAAGAGTCGACATTATTGCAACCAACAAGACGATATTGAAAGTCAAAGCCAAACTAGCAGCCACTCCAAATACCCTGTAATAAAAAAGTATAAAACTTAAAACAAGAAATAAGCCTAATTGCATAGAAAAAACACCGGCTTTTATATTATCTGCTCCTAGGCTTGGACCTACTGTTCTTTCTTCAACGAATGTCATTGGTGCAGCTAGAGCACCGGCTCTGAGCAAGAGAGCAAGCTCAGAAGACTCACTGGGACTATCTAGCCCAGTTATCCTAAAAGTTGTTCCTAGTGCCGCTCTTATTGTAGCGAGACTAATAATTTCCTTAACTTCATATGATTCTTGAATAGGTACTTGTTGTCCACTCTCGTCTCTTTCATAAATTGTTTTTGTTTTTTGTTCTACAAACAGTACTCCAAGTCTTTTACCGATATTTCCTCTAGTTGCTCTGTGCATCTTAGATCCACCCTCGCCATCCAGAGTTATATTCACTTGCGGCAATCCATTTTCATCGAAAGAAGCTTGAGCAGTCGCTACTTGATCTCCTCCCAAAATAATAGAATCTTGCAAGAATGCAGGAGCGCCTATTCCATTTCTATAAGGATAGGAAGTTTTTCTTGATCTCGGGGTGTCCA
>CACGNN010000018.1 GCA_902574355.1 uncultured SAR86 cluster bacterium
TAATGGTATTTCTGTTTCTGATGATATCTCTAATAGATATGAATTAGAGATAGGAGATGAAGTATTCATTAAGGTAGGTGAAGAAGTAATTAAGTCCTATGTCCAAAGTACCAGGACGGTCAATTGGGATAATTTTTCGCCAAATTTTTTTATTATTGGGCATCCTTCCCTTTTTAAAGATATCTCCTCTACTTATATAACATCTTTTTATATTCCATCTGATAAACAATATCTCGCTGCTGACCTTATGAGGGAATTCAGAACTGTTTCGGTATTTTCAATAGAGGAATTAATAGAACAAATCAAAGAGATCATTGAGCAGGTTACTCAAGCATTAAATTCTATCTTATTGCTTACTTCACTTAGTGCCCTCTTCTTAGCATTCTCAGCGTTACAAGATGGCTTCAGTGTTAGGAAGCATCAGTCAGCAGTTCTTAGAACTTTAGGAGCATCAAATACTCTGATTAAACGATCAACTTTATTTGAGTTTGCTCTGTTAGGTTTAATTTCAGGAACTCTTGGAGCTTTAGTTGCATATGGCGGGATATATTTTATAGAGACAAAAGTATTTGAAACAACTGCAAGCTTCTATCCAGAAATATCCATAATGGGGCCTCTCTTAGGAATTATTGTTGTTTCTTCTCTTTGTTACTACCTAATAAGCGGCATCTCAAAACAATCTCCAAAAAAATTATTAATGCAATAGCAAAAAAGCCTGCACTTGGCAGGCTTTTTCTATTTGATACTTACTTAATAAGCACCAAACTTTTTGGTGAATGAGATACCTCCCATTCTAGGTAACGTAGGTGTCACGGCTCTAAGGAATCCATGCGTTTCGTCATCAATTGACATATTTCTTACGCCTATCTTATTTAGAGCATTGTTTAAAAACATCATAACCTCTAGATCACCTTCATTATTAGTCCAAGTAGCTTTTAAGTCTAATCTACTAAATGCAGGAGAAGTGTCTATTGGTAATGCACTATCTGCCCAGATTATTTCATCTGTCCAGGAAAAACCAACTAAGTAGTCAATAGTACCGCCATTAACTTCTTGAGTGTAATTGGAATAGACAGAAAATTTATTTTCTGGAATTCTCTCCATCCTTCTTCCATCTATTGGCTGCTCTCTCTCTTTAATTGTATAAAGAGAACCTGGAGCATAAGGGTTAGCAACGTCAATATTTCCTTTATTACCAAATACATCTATTAATTCTTCAGAATAAGTTGCATCTGTGAAACTATAGTTCCCACCAATAATCCAATTTGGTTGAGGCATATAGATCATCTCTAACTCAAAACCATCAGTATTGGCTTCGGGGTAACCTATAACTGATGTACTTAGTGCTCCCAAAAATCCTTGAGACTGAAATTGACCATGAATATTTTCATAAACATAGTTATAAATAGATGCATTTATTTGTAGGGTATTCTCCATATAAGAACCTTTATGACCTAATTCATACGAAGTAATTGTTTCAGAATCATATGATGGAAATGCAGAAAAGAATCCTAGATTAAAACCACCAGCTCTATGGCCTGTCGTAGTTGAAAGATACCATAGGGCATTGTCAGTTGGTGAGTAGTCAATATTGACTCTGTAATTAGACTCTTCAAATTCTCTACTCATTGATCTATAAAAAGATCTTGAGTACGGAATCCCAGCAAACCTAATTACTCCATCGCCGGTAGGCGTTCCATCTGCATTTAATGCACCAGTTGATATGTTATAAGCTAATAGATTTGCACTGTCTAATTGGACTTCATTGTATTGAACTAGATTTTCTTCAGCCACTTTTTCATCTTCGCTATAAGATCCTCCAACTGTTATCGCCCATGTATCATTAATTTGATACTCAGTTTGAAAATAGACAGCATAAGCATCAGTCTTATTGAGAGTTTGCCATACAAAAGTTGTTCCTATAGAAGGATCAGGTCCATTCTTTAAGACAGCATCTTCTCCATCCCAGGGTCCAGAAATGATACATACTTGATCCAAAGTAGGATCGGCAAAATCTGGAATAGGCGCAACATTTAAAAAACTAAAGATACCGCAACCAGTATCTCTAGCCGAATAAGGTCCAGTTGTTGTTGGAAAGACAGGTAAACTTGGATTTGCTCCCCCATAAGTCGCAACTGCTGTAAGCATTTGTGTCAATCTTGAAGCATCAGCGCCTGCAGCCGCAGTAGCTGTTGAGCCATAATCGGCTGGTTGAGCATAGCGTGGATCACCATTAGGATTAAAGAAATCTAAATCTTGATCGATTTCTTCATGATATTCGAATAAACCACCTACAAAACTCCAATCATCCGTTATATCCCAAAAGAATTGGATCTCATGCTGATAGTTTTCTGTTTCTTGCATTGCATGAAATTGCTCATCGTAAGTTGGATTTCCTGTTCTATCATCATCTGTAATTCTGGTGTATAAATAGTCTGTGTAAGCACCTATATATTTTATGGAAAGGTCATCTCTTACATCCCAAGTATAATTAATAGTGCCTGCTTGATGATCAAAAAATTCATCATTAAAACCATTGGTAGATGTTACTAAATCGTCTCCGTCCATTGAGGGAACACTTTTACCATCGCCGATCATAGTAGCGGCAAGGATATTAGCATCGTAACCAAAAGCAAAATTAGGACTTACGCCTGTCCCTGCAACAACAGGATCAACTCCTGGAACTAAAAATTGGCCAAATCTTTGAAGTCCTTTATGGTTAAATTCAAAAATTTGAAACCCAGGTGTTGAACAATTTGCAACTGTCCTATCAGCTAAACTTGAGCATTGAATATTAGGATCAACAGGTCTATAACCATGAACCATTAAATCATTTCTTCTAACATTGCCGCCATACTCACTGGTGGTAATTAAACCTGCACCTTGAGCAGAGCTAATTACTCTTCCATAACTTCTCTCATTGCCACGTATATCAAATGTGTGATTATCATTTTCCCATCTAAGAGCCAAAGTATAGTTCTCGTCTTCGTAACTATCTAAAGGGATTCCTGATCCAAGGTCATCAATTACACCATCTCTGCTTCTATTAACCACAATTAACCTAGCACTTAAATTGTCTGTTAGACCTCCATTGATAAACCCATATCCTTCAGACATTCCATAACTTCCTACCAAGGTTCTTACTTCTGCAGAAAAGTCCTGAGAGGGCTTTGCGGTTATAAAGTTGACTGCCCCTCCAATACTGTTCCTTCCATAAAGAGTTCCCTGAGGTCCTCTTAAAATCTCTATTCTTTCTATGTCATAAAGTCCGTTATCTGTAGACGCAATACCAAAATCAACGGAATATGCACCATCAACATAAGTTCCAACACCCGGATCCCCCCCCCAATGCCCTAAACATCCTTCCGATACCTCGAATAGATATATCATATGGCTGAATAGTCGTTGCAGGAATATAGTTTTGAAGATCTTCCTGATTTCTTAGATTCAATGCTTCAATTAAAGTTGAATCAAAGGCTGTAATGGAAATGGCAGTATCTTGAATAGAAGATGCTTGCCTCTCTGCGGTTACGATTACTTCTTCTATGCCCCCTCTTTCTTCATCATCTGATAAAGCAAGAAATGGCATTAAAGTAAAAGATATAAAAAAGATTATCTTTTTCATGAAACCTCCCCAAAGTTTCATCAGAAGACCTATCCTTTTGTCAGACTGAATATGTTTCTAGTACAAAAATTTCCTTTTTTTGAAATATATAACTATCAAAATACCCCTAATTAGATATTCAATCAAGAAAAATCTAATAGAAATAATATGCCATAAAAAAGGCAAATAAGTTATTTATTCCATGAAGCATTATCGGCAGGCTTAACGACTTATAGGCCATCCTTATGTAACCGAGAAAAATACCAAAAATAAATAATACGATTAAGATAAGAGGTTCATATTGAAAATGGATTACAGTCCATAAAAGGCTGCTAAGGGTAACAGCGCCCCATGGACCTATTCTTGTTCGGCTTAGCTGAGAATACAAAAAGCCTCTAAAAATAAATTCCTCTGCTATGGGAGCAATAATAACAACTGAGATGAGACCTAAGATTAAAGGTTCAGACAGCATAAATTCTAAAAATCCCATGGGCATCTCAATGCCAAGAATCCACATATAGATTTCTTCTAATAAAATAAAGATAGCTAAAAAGAGCGTTCCGAAAAATAAATCTTTTTTATTTAGATTCAAAGAACCTAGGTCACCAAAAGGTATTTGCCTAACTCTCATTCTCCAGAGTACAAAAGCTAGCAAGGTTGTCATTGAGAAAATTGAAACTAAATTATCTGCAATTGGGTGCATGTTGATCAATCCCAGGTAATTCATATCAACCTCTACTGGATTCTGATAAACCCACTCTCCAAGAAATCCTATGAGTATGGCAAAAGGAATTGGAATCAAGTTAAAGGATAGGAAAATAAAAAGTACTGCCCACCACCCGCTAAAGTATTTAGTTGTGTTTGTATCCGTCATCAATCAATAGTACGACAAAACAAATTTTAAAAGAAGATAGAAATCTTTTTTAAGTCATTTAGGTAAAATTTAAATATACTTAATAAATAAGATAGTTTTACCTTTATTTCAATGAATACTATTAAAACCAACCAAAAATCTAAAGCTTTGGTAACAGGTTTCTCCTCTGGAATTGGTCTCGCGTATTCGAAATATTTGGCGTTAAATAATTGGCAACTTGAGCTCGTAGCACAAAATCCAGAAAAATCTGAGATGGCTTTTAATGCAATTAAAAATAAGGACTCTACCTATCATCTTGCAGATCTATCGAAGCCTGAGGGAGTGCAAGAAATTACAAACAAAGTGAAAGATCCTGATTTAATAATTGCTAACGCAGGCATCACTATGTTTGGTGAAGCAGGAAGTATCGATAAAGAAGCTAGAAAAGATCTATTTTATCTCCTGTGCAATGGTGTGATTGATTTAATAGAAGCCTATGTTCCAAATATGGTTAAAAAGGGTAAAGGAAGAATTGTGATCATATCAAGTATAGGAGCAATAACACCTATGCCTAAGTCTTCAATCTATGCATCTGCTAAATCTGCAATATATTCATATGGTCAATCCCTATCCCAAGAACTTTCCTCTAAAAATATATCTATCACCGTGAGTTTGCCAGGGTATGTAAAAACTGAAGCTCATTCCAGAGCAGGCTTAAATCATCTTAGAGAAAAAATACCATCATGGATGTGGATAGATGCCGAAAAAGTAGTATCAGAAACTGAAGAAGCTTCTCTAAAAAGAAAATCGACTGTAATACCAGGTAAAGTCTATAAACTTGTTAGACCATTCCTCGGAATGTCATTATCAACAAGCATTTGGAATAAAATTACAAAAAGGAATAAGAAATAAATATGAAATGTAAGTTTTTATTAATTATCTATTTATTATTACCTTTTCATGTTTTTTGTTCAGAGGATGAAAATTTAAACCTAAATATATTGGTTTATAACACCCACGGACTACCTGAAATATTTATAGATGATAATCCTAAAATGCGCTTTCCCATTATCGGAGAAAAAACACGAGATTTTAATATCTCTTTATTACAAGAAGACTATTCACATCATGAAGAATTATCTTCTGGACTCGGCACCGAAAGCATAGCTCATAGAGGTGGAATGGGAACTTTTCTTTGTCCGTTTTGTACTGGCTCAGGCCTAACTTCCATATTCAATTTACCTGATGGCTGGGTAATTGAAGTTGAGAATGAAACCTATGAGGATTGTTCTGGTTGGTTAAGAGGAGCAAATGACTGTTTTGCTTATAAAGGATTCCAGATAATCAAAATTACTACTCCAAATGAGAAAGATTTTTATATTATCAATACTCATATGGATGCGGGCAGAAGAGACTCAGACAGATATGCGAGAGAGAAACAATTAGAAAATATTATCTCAGCTGTTAATGAGAAAAAAGACCTAAAAGCTCTAATTGTTGCGGGCGATCTAAATCTAAATTCCAAAGATCCAGGAGATATGGAACTGTTAAAACAGTTTAAGAATGAATTATCCTTAATGGATACTTTTGAAGATACTCAAATTGATGCAAGATGGTCCATCTTGGACTATATCCTCATAAAACAAGGAGAAGATGTGAGGTTCAAGATAAATTCAGTTGGAGAAGATAGATCGTTTTTCACAGAAGAAGGTCCTTTGAGCGATCATCCAGCACTTTTTATAGAATTATCTATTTTTTAATTGGTGGAGCTAGGCGGGATCGAACCGCCGACCTCAACACTGCCAGTGTTGCGCTCTCCCAGCTGAGCTATAGCCCCAAATTACAACATTCACTGTCACTGTTGAAAATGATACTATAACTACTTATTTTTTTTTGATAAAAATTTTACTATGCAACGACACTTAATAGCTCTTTCTATATTCTTTAGCCTCGCCTTATCCCAATACATATACTCCGATACTTCAAAAAATGCAGAGATTTTCGGATCTCTGCCTGATATTTATGAAGTGAGAATTTCTCCAAACGGAAGATATATCGCAGTCCAACAAAAAACTGAAGAGACAGTAATCGTCAAAATACTTGATCTAGACTCTTCTCAGCTAGTCAACGTACATGATTTTGGAAAAAAAGGACGTATAAGCGACTTCTTTTGGGCAACAGATAATAGAATTGTCTTCTCGGTCACGAGACCAGATTCAAGGAGTACTGCAGAATTCAGTATTGGACAATTAGTCGCTGCAGATTTAGATGGAAAAAATACCAAACTAATAGCAGGATACGGTTCTGCACCTGACCATCTTCAGGGTGTCAGAAACAGACCAAAATCAAATCCGGAGAGGCCGGCTAGCATAGTTCATAGATTGCCGGATGATGATGACCATATTCTTGTTAACTTTTTTGATAATGCTGGTTTTAATGATTTAGCAAAACTCAATATAGTTACAGGAAAAGTAACATTTATTACTCGTTCTCCAGTTATATACCCCACATGGGTATTTAACAACAAAGGTGATTTAATGGGGGTTTGGACTTCAAATCTGGAAAATACTTCTGAGATTTATCTTTATAAACCTAATTTACCTTCTGGGTCCCTCTCAAGTAGAGAATGTAGTTCTGAAAATAATTGCTACATACCACCAATCAGAAAAGACAATAAGATGCCTGGATGGGTATTCTACAAAGATTTTGAATTCCCAAAAAACGCTTCGATCGAAGGTTTCAATTCAAATGGAAAGATGATGGTGACTGAATATATGGATCAAGATACTACAGGTTTATATGAGTATGATCTTAAAAAGAATACATATGAACTAATTTATAGGCATCCAAGAGTTGACATAACAGGTGTAGCTTCAAGTATTGATGATGGTCCATATGGGATTAGGATAGATGACGGAAAGCCTGAATATTTGTATTTATCAGAACCTAACCGCCTAAAAGATCTACATATAAAGTTTTTCAATGCATTCCCAGGAAGCAAGACTATGCTAACGTCAAGATCAACTGATTACTCCCGTGCAGTTGGTTATGTGTCTGCAGATAATAATCCTGGAATTTATTATTTACTAGATGTAAAGAAAAACCAAATCGCGCCTCTAGGAAGATTTTGGTCTAAAACTTCTTACGATTCTCTTTCAAAAATGGAAGTTTATGACTTTAAAAATAAGCATGGAGATTTGATCCAGTCATATTTCACTAAGGCAGTTGGGAAAAAAGATGCACCTACTATAATTATGCCTCATGGAGGGCCTTGGGCTCGAGACATGTGGGGTTTTGATCCCGAAGTTCAATTTCTTGCTGCAGAAGGATTTAATGTAATACAAAATAATATTCGAGGATCCAGCGGATATGGACTTAAACACATGAAAGAAGTCTACGGGAATTTTGATACAGTTCTCGAAGATATGTTTGATTCTTTAGATTTTTTTGAAGAGAAAGGACTTATTGATAAATCAAATGTTTGTATTTATGGAGGCAGCTATGGTGGTTATGCATCCACTCAAGCACCAATGATGAGACCAGATCTATTTAAATGTGCCGTAAGTGAAGCTGGACTCTATGACATAAATGCTCAGTATAAAAGTGGCGATATAAGATGGGCCAGAGGAGGAAAGAAATTTCTGCAAGCAGCATTTGGTGATGGCGATGAAGCTAAAAAACAATCTCCCGTTAATTATGTTGATAAATTGAAGATCCCTTTCATGATAATTCACGGCGGGAAAGATATTAGGACACCATATAAAGAAGCAGTTACTTTCATGAAAGAGCTCGATAAAAAAGGTATCACGTATGAAAAAATGATTGTTGAAAAAGAAGGTCATGGCTTTTCTGATGAAGAAAATAGAATTGAAAAACTTAAACGTATAAGTGCCTTTTTTAATAAGTACTTAGCTACTTAATACCTCTAAATTTTATTAATATTCTTTATCAACAATGATTGATGCACCATTATATAAAATTGATGGTACAAACTGTCCTGATGGTAGCGCTTACTATTTCCCTTTAGACAATGAGAACAAATTAAGAGTTGCCTTTTGGAACCTTGATAGCAACAAAGGTACGATTATTCTTCAATCCGGTAGGACAGAATTTATAGAAAAGTATTATGAAGTAGTCTCTGAGTTTATCGAGAGAGGTTTTGCTGTTGCCATGATGGATTGGAGAGGACAGGGTCTATCTTCCAGAATAGCCAATAACAAAAGAATTGGTCATATTGATAAATTCGAAACTTATGATCAAGAATTGATTAAAGTTATTAATGAGTGTTTTGCTTTAAAGTGCCCACAACCTTTCATTGGTTTTGGACATTCAATGGGTGGTTGTCTTATGACTTCTTACTTTATTTCTTCTGAAAATATTTTAAGTAAATGTATACTCTGCGCTCCAATGGTTTCTGTTAGAGCAAATGCTGTTTCGAGAAGGATAGTAAGTTTATTGGGAATTTTCGAAAATTTCGGTTTAAGTGCATTTCCAATGCAGAAACCTGCTTGGAGTGATGACTCAGGATGGCAAGAAGAATCTTTTCTAGAGAATGCGCTTACAACAGATGAAGAGAGATTTAGTAGGACTTTTTCTTTTTTGAGCCAGTTTCCTGATTTAGGCGTAAAAGGAATAACTGTTGGCTGGTTAAAGCATGCCCTGAAAAGGACTAATGATTTCAAATCAATGGATTGGTCCTCTGCAATTAAGAGACCTCTCCTTCTTCTAGATGCAAGTAATGATAAATTAGTTAATAGCTCATTGAATAAGGAATTGTTAGGTCAGTCTGATTTAACAACTATTGTTTCTTTAGAATCTCAGCACGAGATCATGATGGAAAAGGATGAAATACGAAAAAAGGCTTGGGAAGCTATTGATCAGTTTTTAAGTTCTTAATCTTAATTAAGAAACTTTCTAATCTTCTGGAAGTAATTTCTTTTCCGAGTATGTCACATACTAGATCTATTGAAGGAGAATTTACTGTTGCTGTGAGAGCTAGCCTTAGCGGTAAGCCAATCTTTCCAAAACCTATTCCAAGATCAGAGACAACTCTATCAATAACTTCTTTAATATGAGCTTGTTCCCAAATCTCAAGTGCCTCTAATTGCTCTTTTAAAAGAGATAAATGATTAAATGTATGTTCTTTACAATGTTTAGTAAGCAGTGAAGGGTCATAATCTTTTGGATCCTTGAAGAAATAATCAGAATTTGTAGAGAATTCATTTAATGTAGAACATCTATCTCTAATTGTTTCCAAGACGGTTTTAGAATATTCACCCCCATCAAAATCCTTCAGCGCTACAACTTTCATTAGTTGATCTATGCTCATTTGATCTAAATAATATTTGTTAAACCAAAGTAATTTATCCATTGAGAAAGTAGCAGGAGACTTATTTAAAATACCTGATTGAAAATTTTTTTTCATATCATCACCAGTGAATATTTCGTCATCACCTAAGGACCATCCTAATCTTAGCAGGTAGTTCTTTAATGCTTCAGGCAGAATACCCAAGTCGGCATACTCTCGCACCCCTAAAGCGCCATGCCTTTTAGATAATCTCTTTCCATCTTCACCAAGAATCATAGGAACATGCCCGTAAATGGGTACATTTTTATTCAAAGCCTTGAAAACATTTATCTGCTTAAAGGTATTATTAACATGGTCATCACCTCTGATAACATGAGAAATATTAGAATCTATGTCATCTACAACAACACACAGGTTGTAAGTCGCAGAGCCATCACTTCTCTCAATAATAAAATCATCTAATTGTTCATTTGCGACCTCTATTTGGCCTTTTACAATATCCGCATAGACTGTGGTGCCCTCTTCCGGCATTTTGAAGCGCACAACTGTTTTATTATCTCTTGGAAGATTTTGATCCCTATACTCTTTATCAGTCTCTGGATCTTCACCATTACAAACATAGGCTGAACCTAGCTCAAGAAGCTGATCTATAACTTCTTTATACCGATCTGCATTGTTAGATTGATAAACAACCTTGTTATCAAATTCAACTCCAAGCCATTTAAAACTTTCAATAATTTCTCTTGTGTATTCGTCTTTTGACCGTTCTTTATCTGTATCTTCAATTCTCAATAAGCATTCACCTTCTTGAGATTTTGCATAAAGCCAAGCAAATAAGGCCGTTCTAGCTCCTCCAATATGAAGATAACCTGTGGGGCTTGGAGCAAATCTTGTTTTAACTAAAGACATTTTAATTAAGTCCCAATGGATCCGTACCTGTTTCTTCTTTCATTCTTAGTAGATACTCTTTATGAGATTTATTCTCTTCTTCAGTTAACTCGATAACTTTTAAATTTAATTCCGAATTTAATTGATCAGAAGGGTCATTTTCTTTTTCTTCCTGGTCCGTAGATGAAACACTGAAATCAAGATCGCTCTGTCCTCCGGTCATAGAAAGATATACGTCTCCCAATATTTGTGAATCAAGTAAAGCTCCATGCAATTCTCTGTCATAGCCACCTATATCATATCGCTTAACCAAAGCATCTAGACTGTTTCGTTGACCGGGATGCTTTTCTCTCGCAATCTGAAGAGTATCAGTAATCTTTGATACGCAATCTGATACTGTTGGTAATTTCTTTGAGAGAAGCTTTATTTCATGATCAAGAAAATTTACATCGAATTCTGCATTATGTATAAGCAACTCAGATCCGCTTATGAATTCAAGAAATTCCTCATAAATATCTTTAAATCTTGGTTTATCGCTTAGAAATTCTGAGGTTAACCCATGAACCTCTAGTGCTCCTTCATCGCTATCCCTATCTGGATTTAAATAAATATGGAATTGTTCACCTGTGAACTTTCTATTAACTAATTCTATACATCCAATCTCAATAACTCTATGTCCTGATTTCGGGTCTAATCCCGTTGTTTCTGTATCTAATATTATTTGTCTTAGCATTTAAAGCTCGTCTATACCTTTATTGGCTAGCATATCTGCTATCTCATTTTCTCTATGTCCTGCATGAGCTTTTACCCAT
>CACGNN010000019.1 GCA_902574355.1 uncultured SAR86 cluster bacterium
TTGCTCATAATAGTTCTATTGATACTCAAGATATTCTTGCTATTGAAGATTTAATTAATGAAGAGATTAAGAAGAATTCTGAGTCAATAACTGAGATTTTACCTATTAGTGAAGCCATTGAAAAAGGCGCTATAGCCTTTTTTGGTGATAAGTATGGTGAAGAGGTTCGTGTCCTCAATATTGGAAATGGTTTTTCTATTGAGCTTTGTGGTGGAACTCACGTTGAGAGGACAGGCGAAATAGGCATGCTAAAGATTACTTCTGAATCAGGAGTATCTGCTGGTGTAAGAAGAATAGAGGCAGTAACTGGCGTTGGCGCTAATTTATTATTGGATGAGCTTTCGCAAAATTATTCCGCTATCACTAATGAACTTTTTGTTGAAGATATTGATTCTAGAGATGGAGTTGATGCATTGGATTACTTACGTTTTCTTGAAGAAGAAAATATTTCCTTTGCAAAAGTCCTCAATTGCTCAAATGATCAAGTTTTAAAAAAGATTATTCAGATAAAAGAAGGAAACAATGACTTGTTGAAAGAGTTAAATAGAGGACCTTTAGAATTTAAGACTTTTGATGCCTGTATAGAGGCAATTGAAAATCTAATGAATACAAATAAGTCCTTGAAAAAAGATGCAAAGCAACTTCAATCCGAAGATATAGGGTCATCCATTAAGGCGCTAATTGATTCATCTTTGCTTGTAGAAGGATATCAACTCATTACTAGTACTTTTGAAAATACTGACTCAAAAGAATTAAGGGAAATTGCCGATAGGCTGAGAAATAAAAATGAGAACTCTATAATTGTATTGATTTCGATATCTGAAGATAAAGCACCAGCGATAGTTGCTTGTTCTAAAGATGTAGATATAGATGCAAGAGAAATAATGAAACACTTAATTAATCAATTAGGTGGAAGTGGAGGGGGAAGGCCAGACTTTGCTCAAGGTGGAGTAGAGAATATTAATGATTTAGATTTAGCTTTAACTTCAGTTGCAGACTTAATTGTTTCATTAAATAATCAATAATATAGAATACCCGCCTTTTTTATGGGCAAATTAATCGTTAAAAAATTCGGAGGTACGTCAGTTGCTGATGCAGAACGCATTGAAGCTGTGGCAGATAACATTGAATCTGAAATTAATGCGGGAAATAAGGTAACCGTGGTTCTTTCTGCAATGGGAGATAGTACCGATGATCTTATTAAATTAGCAAAAGAGATTAATCCTGAACCCGATCTTCGAGAATATGATGCTCTTGTATCTACGGGTGAGCAAATATCGGTAGCTTTATTGGCAATTGCCCTTCTTAAAAGAGGTATAAAAGGTAAGTCTTACACTGCATACCAATTAGGTATAAAAACCAATTCAAGCCATAGTAGAGCAAGAATATTGGATGTTGAAGTAAGTAAGATTATTTCTGAATTAAATGAAGGTGTTGTGCCAGTAATTACAGGTTTTCAAGGAATGAATGAGTCTGGCGACATTACTACTCTTGGAAGGGGAGGGTCCGATACTACTGGGGTTGCTCTTGCTGCAGCTTTGGATGCTGATGAATGCCAAATTTACACAGATGTGGAAGGCATTTTCACCACAGATCCTAGAGTTTATGGCAAAGCTAGGCTTCTTAAGCAGGTCAGTTTTGAAGAAATGCTAGAATTATCAAGCTCTGGCGCAAAAGTTTTACAATTAAGAGCAGTGGAATATGCTAGTAAATTTAATTTACCAATTAGGGTTTTGTCTAGTTTTAACGAAGGCGAAGGAACATTAGTTCAAGAGGAGAAAAATATTATGGAACGACCAATTGTTTCAGGAATAAGCAGTATAGACACTGAGGCCAAGCTAACTATCAGAGGCGTGCCAGATATTCCAGGTGTTGCAGCAAAGATTTTAAGTCCTATAAGTGACGCAGGTATAGAGGTGGATGTCATTGTCCAGAATATTGGGGCTGATAATACCACTGACTTTACATTTACCGTCAATGAAGATGACACAAAACAGGCTGAGGAGATTCTTAAAAAAACATCTACTACCCTAGGTGGAGGTTTAATAGATGTAGATGATGACATAGCAAAGATTAGTATAGTCGGAAGAGGTATGAGGGCTCATGCAGGTGTTGCAAGCAAGATGTTCCAGGCACTAGCAAAAAGTGAGATAAATATTTCAATGATTACAACATCGGAAATAAAAATCTCAGTAGTAATTAAAAAATCAGAAATGACCAAAGCAGTAGCAGCATTGCATGATGCTTTTGACTTGGATAAAGAACTGGATGAATAGCTTTTAATGAGTATTTCATTCCGGCCGTAGTACAAAATTCCCATTATTTAAAAAAAATTCATTAAGTTGTTGCATATGAGAATCATTCTCATCTATAATGCCGCGCAATAAGAATCATTCTCATTCTCATTCTCATTCTCATTTGATTCTTATTTATTATTTAACACAACGGGAGTTAAAAAGATGATGCAAATAATTAAAGCTTTATATAAGGCATTAATGTTCACAACTTTGGTTCTTTCAACCAATTTTTATGCTGATGAACCAGTAGAAGAAATAGTAGTTAAGGGTAAAGTACTTTATTCAGATCAAGTTACAGCGCTTAAAACACCAACAGCGATCATAGATGTACCTCAATCTTTATCAATCGTTACAGATGAAGAAATACGTAAGCAAGGTATCAGAGAGTTAGGAGACATAGTTCGCTATACTCCGGGTGTCAACACTTCACAGGGTGAAGGTCATAGAGATTCAGTAGTCTTTAGAGGCGTTAGATCTACTGCAGACTTTTACCAAGACGGAGCAAGAGATGATGTTCAATACTATCGTTCTCTTTACAATGTCGATCAAGTAGAGGTTCTCAGAGGACCTAATGCACTTCTTTTTGGAAGAGGTGGAACTGGTGGAATAATCAATCGTGTTTCTAAGAAAGCACAGATTGGTGAAACATTTGGATCATTTGATATAGGTGCTGATGACTTCGGTGCTTTTGATTTTGCAGCTGATTACAATACTACTACAGGAGATAACACTGCTCTTCGTATAAACATACACAGCGATCAATTGGAAAATCATAGAGACTCTTATGATGGAGATCGAACTGGTTTCAATCCAACGCTTAGAATTCAAATGAGTGATGCAACAACACTAGATTTATCTTATGAGTATGTAGATCATGAAAGATTTATTGACAGAGGTATCCCTACATTGAATGGTAAGCCTTATGAGCCACTAAAAGATGTTGTTTTTGGTACATCTGCTGTCAATTATCAAACTGCTGAAGCAGACATTTTCAGAGCTACAATGACGACAGATTACTCTGAAACCTCAAAAGGTATTTTTTCAGTTACTTCAAGCGAGTTTGAAAAACTATATCAAAACTTATATGCACAAAGATATGATGCTGCAGATAACGCTGCCAACACTGTAAGAGTAGATGGTTACAAGGACCCTACTGAACGTGAAAATCTAATTGTGTCCGCCAATCTAGTTAATGAACTACAAATAGGAAATACAACACATACCATTTTGTTCGGTGCAGAGCTTATTGATACCGATAATAAAAACGAAAGATATGATTCTTATTTCTCTACTACTGGAACAGATAGAGAAGTTTTTAATATCCCAGCAAGCATGAGCGGAACCTTGGATATATCAACAAATTCTGCAGGCGTTGCTACAGTTCTTGATTTCACATCTGACTTAAACCGAAGAACTGCATCAGAAATTGAAGTAACTTCAGTTTATTTTCAAGATCAAATAGAACTATCAGATAATTTGTTAGTTTTATTAGGAGGTCGTTTGGATCAGTTTGATATCACAGTAGATGATGTAAAAGCTGGAACTTCTCAGTCTAGAGAAGATGATGAATTTTCTCCAAGAGCAGGTGTGATATTCAAACCTCAGGAAAATGTTTCAGTATATTACAGCTACAGCGAAAGTTTTTTACCTAGATCTGGTGAGCAATACAAGAAACTTACAGCAAGTGCTGCGGCCCTTGATCCTGATGTATACGAAAGTTCTGAAATCGGCATTAATTGGGATATTACCCCTGATTTAAGCCTCAGAGCCAGTTATTTTGATAGTGAACAAACTATAGCTACAAGAGATGAATCTGGCGAAGGCGCAGAGATAGTTGGTCTTCAAGTAGATGGTATAGAGCTTGAAATTAAGGGACAAGTAAGTGATCAATTATATGTGTCATTTGGTTATAGTGACATGGATGGCGAAACTAGTTCTGGAGGAGAGCCTAGAGAGATTCCTGAGAATACAATGTCTCTTTGGACTACTTATCAAGTCAACGATAAGTTTGGTTATGGTCTAGGAGTTACTAGACAAGGTGAATCAAACATAAGCAACAACAAACCTGGACTGATCCTACCTGATTATACAAGGGTAGATTTTGCAGCGTTTTATGATGTTTCTGATGATCTTACGATCAGATTGAATGTTGAGAATATAACAGATGAAGTTTACTTCCCGCACTCACACAGTACTCACCAAGCTTCGGTAGGTGAAGAAGTGAATGCTAGGTTGTCAATAACGAGAAGGTTTTAATCAACCTTAGGTTGATTTTGTACACCTCTGTAATAACTTTAGAAGATTGGTTATTACATACGCGCCCTAGAACGAGTCCCAAGCGCAGTGGACTCGTTCTAACCCTAGTCGGAATCTGTTACAGACTTTAAATATTAACAGATTAATCATACCCCTCCCCAAAGGATGATTAAGAAAGGGATTCAGGCCCTCTGGATCCCTTTTACCTTTTTGAGGATGTTACGAGGAAATCTACCCAAGATTCCTCCGTATTTAAGCAAGGTATATAATTAAAAGATACGCCGCCAGCATCCAAAAAAGTCTCCCTACCACTGATGTTCATTTCTTCAAGTGTTTCAAGGTTATCTATTACAAATGCGGGACAAACAACATCTAGTTTCTTTATTCCCTGATTGACTAAATTGACCAATTCTTTATCTGTGAAAGGCTCTATCCAGCCAGGACCTATACGAGACTGGAAAGAAACTCCCCACTCATTATCTTTTAAATTCAAGTTGTTTACACACAACTTAGATGTTTCTAAAACTTGTGCTTTATAACAGAAAGGTGTTGCACCTGATTGAACATCACAACAGTTTTCGATTTTAAGACAATGATTCTTTGTCGGATCCGTTTTTAAAAGATGGCGATTTGGAATTCCATGGTAGCTGAATAATAGAAAGTCGCTTTCTTCTTGTCTGTTTTTAGCTATCACGGTACTTAGACTCTTTATGTATTCTTCCTTATCGTAGAAAGTACCAATAAATCTTAAATTGAGTTCTAAATTCAGTTCACTTGCTATTCTTTTCACTTCATTTTCTGTAGTCAATGTAGTCGACATTGCATAATGTGGGTATAGAGGAACAACAAAAATGTCAGAGCAACCTTTATTTTTCAGCTTAAGTAAACCTTCTTCAATACTTGGATATTGGTATCTCATAGAGACTTCAACAGGAACTCCTGCCTTAGAGCTTATTTTCTCTCCTAAATGTAAAGTGCTATTTATAAGAGGGGAGCCTTGATCAGTCCATATCTCTGAATAAGCTTCTCGAGTCTTTTTATACCTGGAAGGAACAATTATCCAATTCACAAGAATTTGCTGCAAAAATTTTGGGTAATCGATGACAAGATCGTCTGATAAAAACTCTTTTAAATAATCTTTGATTGATTCGAATTCTAAGTCCTTAGGAGAGCCCAAATTTATTAAAAGAATGCCTTTCATGGAGGCAATTATAGATTAAGTTTAAATGAAGATAATCTAATTTATACACTGCAAGTATAGTAAAATGAGTAAATCTAAAATTATGTCAATTTTAAAAGATATACAGACACGAAATTCAATCCCATTTCTTGAAGAGCCTGCACCTTCAGAAGAAGAGATGATTGAAGTATATAAAGCTGCGTTACGTGCTCCTGACCATGCTTGGCTTAGACCTTGGCGATATCTGGAAGTGAGAGGAGAAGGAAGACATAAACTCTCTAAGGCTTTTTTAGATGCGGCTAAGAAGGATTCTGATACTCTAACTGAAGAACTAAAACAAAAGTTAGAAAATGCTCCTTTCAGAGCCCCTATGATAATAGTTCTCGTTGCAGATGTTAAAGAACATCCCAAGGTACCGAAAGTAGAACAATTACTTTCATTAGGCGCTTCAGCACAAAACATTCTCCTTGCAATTGATTCATTGGGTTATGGATCTGTCTGGAGAACAGGAAAAATGGCTTTCAACCCATATGTAGTCGAGGCTTTAAAGTTGCCGGAAAACTCAGAGATAATAGGTTACCTTTATGTTGGAACTCCATCTAAACAGGGAAAATCTATTCCAGAGCTAAATATTGACGATTTTTTGACAAAAATTACATAAGTCTCTTCAGTCAAAAGCTGTCTAAATGCTGCATAAGATAGTAAAGTAGTTTCTTACATAGATTAAATTTCACTAAAAAACAGGGGAAAAAATGCAAACTAGGATTTTTTTATTATGCCTTTCGCTCATAACTATTCCTTCAACAAGTATCTTCGCAGAGGAAGAAGCATCTGTATTCGATGAAGTAGTTGTAACGGCGCGAAAGAGGGCTGAGTATTCACAAAGTGTTCCGATACCTATAAGTGCTTTAAATGAAGAACAGCTAGAGATTAGGAATATTGTAAAACTTACAGATATTGAAAAACTGGCTCCTAACCTGAGCATTCAAGGATCTGCAGTAAATAGCGGTGTTTTGGAAGTCTATATGAGGGGAATTGGCCAGGCTAACTGGGCCATACCCCATGATCCAAAAATTGGCCTATACACAGATGGTGTTTATGCAGCCAGACCTCAAGGAGGATTGGTTGATTTGTATGATCTTCAACGAGTAGAAGTTTTAAGAGGACCTCAAGGAACATTATTTGGCAAGAATACAACTGCCGGATTGATAAACATAATTACGAACCAACCCACTCAGGAAACTGAAGCTAAGATTAGATTAGGTGCTGGTTCTGATAGTCATCAACTAATTGAAGGTATGTTTAATACACCTCTAAGTGATTCTTTAGCTTTTAGATTTTCTTTCTTAACCAAAGAAACCGATGGTTTTATTATTAATTCCATCACTGGAAATGATAGAGGAAATGAAGATACAACATCCTTTAGGGCGCAGCTTAAATACGATACGGATGCTTACACAGCTAACTTAGCATTTAGTAGATTTGATCAAGATGAAAGAGCTGCTTTGGGTTCTTGTCGATTCACTGGTCCTGAAAATGGAGCTCTTTCTGGAGGACTTGGAGCTGTGGCAAACATTTTTGGAATATACGATGCTTTAAAAGCTAATTGTAGATCGACAACAAAAGATGTCTCACTTGATACTTCTCCAAATGAAAGCAATACTGCAGAAAAAGATTCGATTACTTTAACTCAACTCTTTGAAACTGAAATTGGAACTATAGAGTCTATTACTAATTACTCAGAGTTAGACGCTTTCAATGGCACATGGGGATGGGTTATGGGAAATGGACCTGGTGTAAATTTCTTAGAAATCCATGATGACACGATGAGTCATGAACAATGGTCGCAAGAGTTGAGACTTTCAGGATCAACTGAAAATATGGACTGGGTAGTTGGTTTATATGCTTTTGAAGAGGATGGCGAAGCAGTTATAGATGTTCCTCTTTTTAGGGGTGTAAATCCTTCACCTTTATTGCCTCCAGCTCTTGCAGCAGTTGCATTGCAAACTAAATTACTAGGAAGTGAGACTCAGGGCAGTATCACCAATATGCAAAACCAAGCTGTATTTTTTGAAGGAACTTATGGTTTAAGCGATAAATTAGATCTGACTATAGGTGCAAGATATACAGAAGATGAAAGAGAATATACAAGAAGTTCTAAGCTTTACGAAGATGCAGCCGCTATTGGAATGCCAGGTACTTTTAATCTTTTCTATGCTTGTCCTGGTATGGTTACAAATGCCTTTGGCTTTGCTACATCAGACAGATGCACAAGAACAGTTGAGTATAGCGAGACAACTCCAAGAGCGATTTTAAGTTACCAGCAAACCGATGATGTTCTTTTCTATGCTAGTTATAGCAAAGGATATTCAAGTGGTGGCTTTAATGGTGACGTTGCTATGAGACGTTTCTTGCCTGAAACTTCTGATAACTACGAATTTGGTATGAAGGGTGAATTTTTAGATAACAGACTTAGAGTGAACGCTACTGTGTTTAGCACATCATACGAAAACCAACAGGTTACGGTTGGAAGAATTGTAAATGGTACTCCAATTGCTGATTTGGTTAACGCACAAGAAGCTACTTTAGAAGGTATGGAATTTGAAGTTCTTGCCCAGTTGTCTGATTCTTTAGTTTTAACTGCAATGTTAGCTACCTTTGAAGGTGAGTATGATGAATTCATAATAGAAGATAATACGACTGTAACTAACGCTGATGGTTCTCTATCTACTCAGGTTGTGCAGAGAGATATTAGTGACACAGGTTTTGGTGGTAATGATGATCGTCTTACTTGGGATGTTAGCTTAATTCACACCTATGATCTTGGTGATGGATCTGATATCCAAAGTACTATAGGTATCAGTTATCATGATGAAGAAAATTATACGTTAGAAGATGTACCTTCATCCGTCGCTGATGATTATGAGCTAGTAGATGCAAGAATTACGTGGAACCTTGCTGATGGACAAACTTCTATTTCGTTGTGGGGAACAAACCTTACTGATGAAGATTATGTAAATACTATGCTTAGCCAATCTGGAGATATCGAGATTGGAGGAACTAACTTCAGTCTTGGTATGACAACTGATTATTGGGGTGAACCCAGAAGATATGGCGTAGAGTTTAGAAGAAATTTCTAATCAATGTCTGAAGGAATAGCCGAAGTTAACAACATTAATATTTGGTGGGAAGACTTCGGCAATCCCTCTGACCCATCCGTCCTTTTGATTATGGGTGCGAATGCAAATGCACTTTTATGGAGAGAGGATTTCATAAATCCAATTGTAGAATCAGGTTTTCATGTTGTTAGATATGATAATCGAGATGTTGGTAAAAGCACTTGGGTTACTACTGAGCCAACCTTTAATATTGAAGCTGGATTAGTTGTAGCTTCTGA
>CACGNN010000020.1 GCA_902574355.1 uncultured SAR86 cluster bacterium
TGACGTACGCAGATTTCCTAGATGCAAAAGACCTGTAGGACTGGGACAAAATCTGGTTTTATTTACCTTCATAACCTTAATATATTGGAAGCTTAAGCATAAAGTCCTATTATAGCCCTCTCATACTAATGAATTTAAAAGAAATATGAACAAACTCTCTTCTTTCAAAGGCTTAATATTAATTTTAATTGGTCTTATTTGGATAGCGAGCTGTTCTCAAAATGAAAAGGAGATAAAAGTGATAACTTTTGAAACAACACTGGGTCCAATAGTAATAGAACTGTTTGAAGAAGAGGCACCCATAACCTCTAAAAACTTCTTAGAGTATGCTGAGAGTGGCTTCTTTAATGGGACACTATTCCACAGAGTCATTCCAGGATTTGTTATTCAGGGTGGTGGTATGGAATCAGGAATGGTAAACAAAGAAGGTAACCCTCCAATCATGAACGAAGGGAATAATGGTATTAAAAATCTCAAGTGGACTTTATCGATGGCCCGAACAAATGATCCTCATTCAGCTAGTTCTCAATTTTTTATAAATTTAGTAAATAATGTTTCACTTGATCACACGGAAGAAACTATACAAGGTTGGGGATATGCAGTTTTCGGCGAAGTTGTCGATGGCTTTGAAACTGTTGAAGCTATCGCAGCAACAGCAACAGGTAGTTCGGGTTTCCATCAAGACGTTCCGGTTGAAGAAATATCAATTACAGACACTAAAGTGACAACTGAATAAATATGTCTTACTGCTTTATATCTGATCTTCACTTACACGAAGATAGACCAGATATTACTGAAGCATTTCTAAACTTTCTAGAGGAAACCGCCTCAAAGTCAGAAAGGCTTTATATACTTGGTGATCTATTTGAAGTCTGGATTGGAGATGATCTTGAGAATGACTTCATCATAAAAATTCGAGATGCTTTAAAAGAGACCAATAAATCAACTGAAATTTTCTTAATGCATGGAAATAGAGATTTTCTTATAGGGCCTGCATTCTTATCCTCTTCTGGCATGAAACTTTTAACCGAGCCTCACACTGAAGAAATGTTTGGCAAGTCAGTTTCATTAATGCATGGGGATTTACTTTGTACTGATGATGTAGATTATCAATCATTTAGAAAAACTAGCAGAGACAGAAAATGGCAAGAGGAGTTCCTCAGTAAATCACTGAAAGAAAGACAAAGAATTGCTAAAGATCTAAGAGATATTAGTAAAGTAGCTACTAGCGAAAAAAAGGAAGAAATCATGGACGTCACTCCTTCTGAAGTTCTCAATACCATGGAGAGATCTGCTGTAAATCTTCTGATTCATGGTCACACTCATCGTCCAGATTCTCATGATGTTCAAGTCAATAATCAGCCTGCTAAGAGGATGGTTCTCGGAGATTGGGATCAATATGGTTGGTATATATGGATGGATTCTGATTCTTGTGAACTCAATAGATTCTCTATCTCTTAGAAAAAAATAATTGAATTGAAAGGCCAATAATTAATATCAACATACCCAAAAAGATTCTCACATCGCTATAAAACGCTATCGGCTCTGCAGGATAAGCAATTGTCTTCTTCATTGCCGCAACTTTGAACTCATGTCTATCAATCATATCTGGATGAGTAACTATTTCAAGAAAGGCTCTGCGGCTTTTATATCTCATTAGCGCTACTTGATCCCAAGTTTCAGCTCCCTCTATACCAACTAAATCCATAGATTGCCAAATAGTATTGCCTCCGAAAATTGGGTGAGAAGCTCTTTTGAGGAGGTTTGGCCATAGATGTTCCATATATCTAGATAATAATTGATCAGAAGACTCACCAGGATTTGCTCCAGGAACATCTCCAGGATCTTCGTTCATCTCAATATTATTGACCATAATAAATTGTTTGCCATTATCCTCTTCCATAAACCTGGTAATGAAATCTATTCTCAGTCGAAACTCTTCTGAGTCTGGAGATACTCCGCTATTAAGAATGTTTTGTTCTTGTTTTTTGATAAAACCCTGTATTTCTTCTTGAGTTAATTTCCCTCCCAGATCTGTATACCAGAAGAAAAACCCAATATAAATTACCCCTAAAGTTAACCAAATTTTCATATTTCTTAAGACTTAATATTTTTAATATAAAGAATAGTAGGTTAAAAGCTTTACAAAATCACTCATTAATTATACTGTATATATATACAGTATTAATTTATAAAACCCTTATGAAAATTGACTATCTGGGCGATGCATCGGAGGAGGACTTGTCCCTTCTAGAGATTCCCTATTTCTTAAATACTGTCAGGGTTGGCTGGCCAAGTCCTGCTGATGATTATGTAGAAAGACCCATAGATTTGAATGAATATTTAATTAAAAATTCAGCTGCTACATACTTTGTTCGTGTTAGTGGAGATTCAATGATCAATGCACACATAGGAGATGGCGCCATCTTAATAGTTGATAGAAGTATAGAGCCAAGCCATAACAAAATTGTCATAGCTTCAGTAGATGGATCTTATGCATGTAAAAGATTATTACTCAAGCCAAAAATATGTCTTATGTCTGAAAATCCAAAATATCCGCCTATACTAATTAATCAGGAAGAAGAACTGGAAATAGCTGGTACGGTAATAGCCTCTATAAATCTTTATTAAGTCATGACCTTTGCTTTAGTTGATTGCAATAGCTTCTACGCGTCATGCGAGAGAATCTTTAGACCAGACATTAAAAAACGACCTGTAGTTGTCTTATCGAATAATGATGGCTGTGTCGTTGCCCTATCAAAAGAGGCTAAGCAGTTAGGGATAAAAATGTGCGAGCCCTGGTTCAAAATAGAAAAGTCTTTTGTAAAAAAAGGAGGTATTGCCTTCTCTTCAAATTATGAGTTATATGCCGATGTCTCTTCTAGGGTCATGCAGACCTTAGAGCACTTATCCCCTGCAGTGGAGGTATACAGCATAGACGAAGCCTTCTTAGATATAACAGGTCTTAGAAACTATGAAGCATTCGGACATCAATGTCGTAAAACCATAGATCGTTGGGTTGGTGTACCGGTTTGTGTGGGCATAGGTCCAACAAAAACCTTAGCCAAAGTAGCCAATTACGGTGCAAAGCATTATCCCGCTACCAATGGAGTAGTTGATTTAACAGATCCAGAGAGACGAAAAAAATTAATGGGATTGATGCCCGTAAGGGAAGTCTGGGGGGTTGGCAGTAGGATTAATAAAAAATTGAATAGCCTAGGAGTAGAGACGGCTCTTGAGTTAGCTGAGATAGATACTAAGTTGATCAAAAGAAAATTTAGTAGTGTTCTTGAGAGAACAGTAATGGAATTAAAAGGTTATCCGTGTATTGGTTTAGAGCAACAACCCAAGACTAAAAAACAAATAGTGGTGAGTAGAACGTTCAGCAAAAAAGTTGATGATCTCGACTCTATTAATGAAGCTGTAAGTGATTATGCATCGCGAGCATGTGAAAAATTAAGAAGAGAAGATCAATACTGCAAGATGGTCTCCGTTTTTATGAGGACTAACTATTTTCGTAAACAAGATAAACAGTATCATGGATTTAGAAGCTATAAATTGTTCTCTCCAACAAATGATACAAGAGATATTTTGAATGCTACCAGAAGGTTAACGAAACAAATCTTCAAAACAAATACAAATTTCATAAAAGCAGGTGTAATGCTCAGTGATTTTTATGACGAAGATGTATATCAAGGGGATTTATTTAGAACCGTAGACAAAAGAATTAATAGCAAAGAGTTAATGATAACCATAGATAAGATAAATACTTCTGGAGTAGGAAGAGTAACTTTTGCTTCTCAAGGAATTAAGAAAACATGGTCAATGAAAAGACTATTAAAATCACCAAGATATCTTACTAATTGGGAAGAAATGCCAGTTGTTAAATAGTTTTAATAGCCGCTATGGAATCGAAAAAACTCGTCTTTCTTATTGATAAAATTAGATTCAACAGATGACAACCTTTTAAGCCTTTGTGACCAGTCTTCAGAAAAAATTTCTGAGAAGATATCTAAGTACAAATCGCAATGACGTGCTTCAGCTTTGTAAAGCCTCGAATAGAAGCTACTTAAAGAAGAAGGCAGGTGAGGTATTAAAACATGAAACCTCTCGCATGATCTGGCCTCGATAAGTGAACAAATAATTAAAGTATCTTTGAGTTTATCTGGTTCTTTGTTTGAAGAAGCGTCATATAGAGTCTTAGCATACTTACAGGATTTCAAGTTTTTATATTGAAAATCATGCTTATTTATAAGTCTAAGGACCTGTTCGAAATGAAGCAGCTCTTCTCTTGCAAGAGGCGAAAGATATTTTGCTAAATTATAATGCGGATACTTATGAATTAGAGATATGGCCGAAGTAGCAGCCTTTTTTTCACAGTGAGCGTGGTCAATTAATAGTATTTCTAAAGAATCTAAAGCTCTATCTATCCAAGCTTTAGGTGTGGGTGAACTCAGAATAGCTTCCCAAGTTTCAGACATTCAGATATTTCTCAACTTTGAAATAACGCTGATAATGGGCTTCGGATAATTCAAAGAGTTCTTCTTCAATAATTTTTTTTAGTTCTGACAAGCTCAAAGCACTGCTTGTTAAAAGATCAAAACCGAATTCTGTGGGATCTAATATAGATTGACTCCCAGATCTTAATAAATCAAATACCCAACAGAGAGGATCTCTGTCATCATCAAATTTTATTTTGTAATGGAGTAATTTATCTCTTAGAAGATTTTTATCTAATAGTTGTATCTTGGATTGTAATATCTGAACTTTTAAAGACTCAAGACGATTTAATACAGATGTTTTCTCAGAATCATTGAAAGAATTCCACTCAATTATTTCGTGTTGAAAGCGCTTACATCCTCTGCAAACTTCATCTCCAAAAACGGTAGAGCAGACACCAATACAAGGAGTTTTTACTGACTTTCTCATTAAAGCTTATGATATATCTATGTAGTTTCTGCGCAACTTTAAATTGAAGAATATGGTAAAATTTTGCATCAATTATTAACATCCTCCTGGAATATCATGCTACAAGAATATAAAAAACATGCTGAAGAAAGGTCTTCACAAGGAATACCTGCCCTTCCTTTGAATGCTGAGCAAGTTGCAGAACTAGTTGAACTTCTCAAATCACCTCCCACCGGAGAGGAGAAATTCATTCTTGATTTGATAACAAATAGAACACCCGCTGGGGTTGATCCTGCAGCTTATGTCAAAGCAGCTTTTTTAACTGATGTAGCGAAAGGAGAGGCTTCTTCACCTCTGATAGATAAGCGTCTCGCGACAGAACTATTAGGGACCATGCTAGGTGGATACAATGTTGAATCGTTAATTAATTTACTTGATGATGAAGATGTTGGTGCTATAGCAGCTGATGGTTTATGCAAAACACTATTAATGTTTAATGCCAAGCATGATGTTATCGAATTAGCTAAAAAAAATGAAAACGCAAAGAGAGTCGTAGAATCTTGGTCAGCAGCAGAATGGTTCACGAGTAAGCCTGAACTTCCTGAAATGATAAAAGCTATAGTTTTTCGAGTAGATGGAGAAATCAATACAGATGATCTCTCTCCAGCCCCAGATGCACCATCTAGACCAGACATCCCCCTTCATGCTCTGGCTATGCTTAAAAAAACAATGAAAGATCCTATAGAAACGATTGATAAACTTAAAGAATCTGGATTACCCGTGGTTTTTGTAGGTGATGTTGTCGGAACAGGATCATCAAGAAAATCAGCTACTAACTCACTACTGTGGCATATAGGTGAGGATATTCCTTTCATACCAAATAAGAAGCAAGCAGGGATATGTATAGGAGGAAAAATTGCACCAATCTTTTTCAATACCCTTGAAGATTCTGGTGCATTAGCATTTGAATGTGATGTGAGCAAAATGAGTCTCGGCGACATAATTGAAATTTATCCTTATGAAAAGAAAGTTCTTAATTCCGAAACACAAGAATTACTATGTAATTATGAATATAAATCGAACACCTTATTGGACGGCGTTAGAGCAGGAGGAAGAATACCTTTAATTATTGGGAGAAGTTTAACTGATGAGACCAGAGAAATTCTAAAATTAGAGAGTTCCTCTGTTTTTACTCGTCCTGAAGAGGCAGAGAAAAGCGAGAAAGGATTTACACTAGCTCAAAAAATGGTCGGAAAAGCCTGTGGAGTTGAAGGAATAAGACCTGGAATATATTGTGAGCCGAGAATGTCTACTGTTGGCAGTCAAGACACCACAGGTCCAATGACAAGAGATGAACTGAAAGAACTGGCCTGCTTAGGTTTTAATTCTGATTTAGTTATGCAATCTTTTTGTCACACTGCAGCATATCCTTTGCCCAAAGATATAGAAACACAACATACCCTTCCTGAGTTCATCCAAACTAGAGGTGGTGTAGCACTTAGACCTGGAGATGGCATAATTCATTCTTGGTTAAATAGGATGCTATTGCCAGATATGGTAGGAACTGGAGGAGACTCACACACTCGATTCCCTCTAGGAATTAGTTTCCCCGCCGGTTCTGGTTTGGTTGCTTTTGGAGCTGCCCTTGGAGTGATGCCTTTAGATATGCCGGAATCTGTCTTAGTGAAATTCACTGGAGAAATTCAGCCAGGTATAACATTAAGAGATTTAGTGAATGCCATACCTTACGCTGCTCTTCAATCTGGGCAATTGACGCTACCTAAAGAGGGAAAAATTAATATTTTTTCAGGCAGGTGTTTAGAAATAGAAGGACTACCAGATTTAAAAGTTGAACAAGCATTTGAATTGTCAGATGCCTCTGCCGAAAGATCTGCTTCTGGTTGCACCATTAGACTTAATGAAGAACCCATAAGAGAATATCTAGATTCAAATGTTACGCTGCTAAGATGGCTTATTTCAGAAGGTTATGAAGATAAGAAGACTTTAGAAAGAAGAGCTCAAGCAATGGAAGCATGGTTGAAAAATCCTGTTCTTATGCAAGCTGATGATGATGCTGAATATGCTGCCATTATCGAAATAGATCTCAATCAAATAACAGAACCTCTTCTGGCTTGTCCAAATGATCCCGATGACATAAAGCCATTATCAGAAGTAGCTAATACAAACATTGATGAAGTATTTATAGGTTCGTGTATGACAAATATTGGACACTTCAGAGCAGCAGGCAAACTCTTAAAAAATGAATCCAACCTACCATCTAAGCTTTGGGTCTCTCCACCAACAAAAATGGATAAGCATCAACTTACTGAAGAAGGATATTATGAGATCTTTGAAAAAGCTGGTGTCCAACTCGAAATGCCTGGATGTTCTTTATGTATGGGTAACCAAGCAAGAGTTGAGGCAGAATCAACTGTTGTATCTACATCTACCCGTAACTTCCCCAACAGGTTAGGAGATGGCGCAAATGTTTTCCTAGCCTCCGCAGAAGTAGCCGCAATATCTGCCACTCTTGGACATATTCCGACAAAAGAGGAATACTCTGACTACATGTCAGAAATTAATTCAATGGGTACTGATGTATATAGATATCTTAATTTCCATGAAATAGCTTCTTATAAGGAGGCAGCAGATAATGCTATTTTGCCTTCATTGACAATCGAAGAAGTTAAAATTTAATTGGCAGGTTTTCTGGAAAGCTTAGACTTATCGTTTCGGACATCTTCTAAGTTCTTAAGATATGTATCATCGATATCATCAGTAACATATTTACCGTCAAATATTGAACATTCAAACTGACTAATTTTTTCATTACCAACTTGAACTGTAGAAATAAGATCATCTAAGTCTTGGTACACTAACCAATCAGCCTTTATAAAACCTTCTATCTCTTTCTCTGTTCTTTGATGTGCCACCAGTTCTGTAGTTGCGGCCATGTCAATTCCGTAGACATTTTGATATCTAATTGGTGGAGCTGCAGAGGCAAAATAAACTTTCTTTGCTCCAGATGACCTTGCCATTTCTATGATTTGTCTGCTTGTTGTGCCTCTAACAATTGAATCATCAACTAGCAAAACAACCTTATCTTTAAATTCTAAGTCTATTGGATTAAGCTTTTGTTTGACTGACTTTTCACGCTTTTCTTGAAAAGGCATTATGAAGGTCCTTCCAATATATCTATTTTTTACAAAACCTTCTCTATACTTTACTCCAAGAGTAGTCGCAAGCTGCAAAGCAGAAGTTGTGCTACTGTCAGGAATGGGAATCACCACATCAATATCATGATCTGGTTTTTCCTTTAAGATCTTTTTAGCCAAAAATTCACCCATTCTTAATCGAGATTTATGAACTGATATCTTATCTATCTTCGCATCAGGTCTGGCCAAATATACATACTCAAATATACATGGAGTGGGAATAGGATTGTTAATACATGACTCTGTTTCCATTTTTCCTTCGGAGCTGATGAAAACTGCAGAGCCAGCTTTGATGTCGTCGATTACATCGTATCCTAAAGAGTCTAAAACAGTACTTTCAGAAGCTATCATGTAATCTTTACCAATTAAATCACTCTCTTTTGAGCCTACAATTAAAGGTCTGATGCCAAAAGGATCTCTAAAACCAACAATACCAACACCATTTATCATTATCACCACAGAATAAGCTCCTCTTACTCTTTTGTGTAAGGACTTAACCGCTGCGAATATTTCTTTTGAACTAGGATTAATTGAGCCTTGTTTCTGAAGCTCGTGAGCGAATACATTGAGTAAAACTTCACTATCTGAATCAGTGTTCAAGTGCCTCAAATCTTTATTCACCAAGGAATCTCTTAACTCTTCATGATTGGTAAGATTGCCATTATGAGAAATACTGATTCCAAAAGGAGAGTTTACATACATTGGCTGCGCAAGCTCTCTGTCTTCACTACCTGCTGTTGGATATCTGACATGCCCTATACCCATCTGCCCTCTTAGATTAAGAATGTGTTGATTCCTAACAACATCCCTAACTAATCCAAGTTGTTTTCGAAGAAAAAATCTATTGTTGGTAGAAGTAGCAATGCCAGCGGCATCTTGGCCTCTATGTT
>CACGNN010000021.1 GCA_902574355.1 uncultured SAR86 cluster bacterium
CAGAAGTTGGAGGAGAAGAAAAGTCTTATTATCAATCTCAGAGACTAGAACTTTACCAAGAGTTTTACGAGAAGCTTTTAGACCAGGATCTGATTTACCCATGTTTTACAAGCGAGGAAGAATTAAAAATCATACGTAGAAATCAGATTTCTGCGGGGCAACCCCCACGATATACAGGTGTTTGGTCTCAAGCTTCCGAAGAAGAAGTTCAAGAAGAATTGGATAAAGGAAATAAGCCTGTTTATAGGTTTAGAATTCCTAAAAAGAGAACTATTAGTTTTACGGATCTTGTGAAAGGCGAGCAATCTTTTGCAACTGATGATTTAGATGATTTCATTGTTAGAAAAAAAGATAGTACTCCCACATTTATGTTTGCTAATGCTATTGATGATTCTTTGATGGGAGTAGATCTTGTTCTTAGGGGGGATGATCATTTAAGCAATACACCAAGGCAAATAGCCTTATTGGAGTCGCTCGATCTTTCACTTCCTCGTTATGCTCATGTATCATTATTTACAGGGTCTGATGGGGCACCCTTATCTAAAAGAAATGGTAGCCTTTCCATAAGTGACTTAAAAGAAATGGGTTACTTGCCTATAGCTGTCTCAAATTATTTATCCAGAGTTGGACACACAATAAATGATAATGACCTGAAGACTTACAAAGAATTAGCTGATTCGTTCGAAACAAAAAATATCTCAAGTTCTCCAAGTAAATTCGATTTAGACCAGTTACTTTTTTGGCAAAAGAAAGCTGTTGATCATTTAACTATTGATGAGTGTGCTAGTTGGCTGAGTGGGAATTTAGATAACTTGCCGCCCACTGTCCAAGAAAGAAGTTTTATAGAATTGATAAAAGAAAATATAAATTTCCCAAATGAAGCTAGAGAATATGTAAATAACTTATTTATAAATGCTCTAAGTGGAGACGAAGAGAATTTGAAAATTATACAATCTGCAGGTCAGGAATTCTTTATTTTGGCACTTGAAGTGGTAAGTGCAGGAATATCAGATTGGAAGCAAACATGTAAGGACATCGAAGCTAGAACTGGTAAAAAAGGAAAAGAATTATTTATGCCATTAAGGGTAGCCATAACAGGACAAAATAGAGGCCCTGAACTGGACAAAGTTATTGAACTAATAGGTCTTGAAAGAGTTCTTGAGAGATTAAAAGAGGCTTCGCAGATATGAAAATCTTTAATACTCTTTCTGGAAAGAAAGAAGTCTTTGAACCCATCGAGGACAATAAGGTTCGAATGTATGTTTGCGGTATGACTGTTTATGACGATACACACATAGGTCATGCAAGGACCTTCCTGTCTTTTGATCTTATTGTCAGATATTTGAGAAGTATAAATTATGAAGTCCAATACATAAGAAACATTACTGATGTTGATGACAAAATTATTGCGAGGTCAGAAGAGTTGAATATAAGTCCATCAGAATTAACTAAAGATTGTATAAATTCAATGCATGATGATTTCCAGGCTTTAGGAATGATTAGTCCTGATGCCGAACCTCGGGCTACAGAGAATATTGACTCGATTATTTCTCTCATAACTAAACTTATAGATAAGGGTCATGCGTATGTGAGTGAATCAGATGTTTACTTTTCTACTGAATCTTTTGAAGAATATGGAAAGCTTAGCAAAAGAAAATTAGAAGATATGTTGTCTGGAGCCAGAATTGATATTGATCTAGATAAGAAAAATCCTGCTGATTTTGTCTTATGGAAAAAGGATACTGAGGGATTGAAATGGGACTCACCTTGGGGACCAGGAAGACCAGGTTGGCATATAGAGTGCTCAGCAATGAGCATGGATGCTCTTGGGGAAACTTTTGACATTCATGGCGGTGGATCAGATCTCAAGTTTCCTCATCATGAAAATGAAATAGCTCAATCAGAATGTGTCACAGGCAAAGAGTTTGCAAAAGTATGGATGCACACTGGAGCTTTAAGGATTGATGAGCAGAAAATGTCTAAATCTCTAAAGAACTTCATAACTATAAAGGAGGCTCTAAATGATAGCTCGTCAGAAGTTCTTCGTTTTTTCTTAATTTCTAGTCATTACCGCAGTCCATTAAATTATTCTGATCAAGGTTTGAAGGAAGCGAAGAATTCCTTGGATCGCCTTTATAACTCTTTACAAGACATTTCTTACGAAATGGACGAGCATATTCCTTCTGAATATTCAGATAAGTTTCATGATGCAATGCAGGATGACTTTAATTCACCGTCAGCCATATCTGTTTTGTTTGAGATGGTAAAGCAAATAAATATTCTTAAGAAAGAAGATCAGTTAACTCATGCTAGTGCTTTGGCCTCAGAACTCATTTCGTTATCAAATATTCTAGGAATACTTTTAGATAATCCTAAAGCATACTTCACAAGTGGCATAAATTTGAGTAATGAAGATATTGAGCAAGCAATTCAGAGAAGAAATAAAGCTAGAAAAGAAAAGGACTTCGAACTTTCAGACAAAATCAGAGATGATCTACTTAAAGAGGGAATAATCTTGGAAGATAAAGGTAAAAAGACGATATGGAAAAAATCTTAATCTAGACCATTAAAGTTTTTTTAACATAGGAGCAGTAACTACACTTTGGATTTGCATCTGGTACTTCATGCCTTATTAAACATTCCTTTAAATTACGAATAGTAGGCTCAACCCAAGAATCATTTCCTTTATAGGGTATAAGCTTGGTTGTAAATTCAAGAATATTATTGAACTCGTCTTTTTCAGCAATCCCATTACAGTAAACGAAATATCCAATGTCTGACACATCAAAAGAATTTCCTCTCAATAACCATTGATAAAATTCAATCTGTCTTTTGTAACCAATCTGCCAGTCAGCATCAATACTAACTTCTCCTTTTTTTGATGTTGCTTTGTAATCCACCACAATTAATTGATTAGTATCAGTGTCAATCCAAAGATCATCTAACCCTCCACGTAATATTAAATTTGTTTCTGGATGATATCTTTTTACGCCGTGTCTCAATGATTCTCTCCATTCTTCGAGATCTGGATGCTTATAGGGCAAGGCATTCAAATTATTTTCTACCATTATCGGATGAGGCTCTCCTTTTTCTCTATAGACATCAAATTCATTTTTTAAAAGTTCATCAACTGCATTATTTAAGTTGAAGGGGAAGGAGGGTGGTCTTGCAATTCCAACTCTATTTGTTAAGTAAAAACACCTCGGACATTCTATAAAATTATCAATTCTGGAACGACTTAAAACAAAAGGTTCCTCAGAATTTGGATTAAATAACTTAGCTGGCATATGAAAAATTATACTACCATAATTAAAAGGCCCGCTTTTTGAAGCGAGCCTAGAATCTGGCTCCCCGAGCTGGGCTCGAACCAGCGACCCAATGATTAACAGTCATTTGCTCTACCAACTGAGCTATCGGGGAATAATCTAATTATAACGCTTAGAAAGTAAGCGTTATAATATTTTTTATAAAAAGTATGTCAAAAAAATTCGACCTAGTATCAAACTATAAACCTGCAGGAGATCAACCGAGGGCTATCGAGGAGATAGTTAAGGGTTTGAATGATGGATTGCTTAATCAGACTTTATTAGGAGTTACAGGATCTGGTAAAACATTCACTATGGCAAATGTTATACAAGAAGTTCAAAGACCTGCGATAGTGATGGCCCACAACAAAACTCTAGCAGCTCAGCTTTATGGTGAGTTTAAAGAATATTTTCCAAATAATGCAGTCGAATATTTTGTTTCTTATTACGATTATTATCAGCCAGAAGCTTATGTTCCAACTACTGACATCTACATTGAAAAGGATGCATCTATTAATGAACATATTGAACAAATGAGGTTATCTGCGACAAAGGCAATAATGGAAAGGAGAGATGTTGTAATTGTAGCTTCTGTTTCAGCAATTTATGGTTTGGGAGATCCTCAATCCTATCTCCAAATGGTTCTTCATCTAGATAGAGGTGATGAAGTTGATCAAAGAACGCTTTTAAGAAGGCTTGCTGAACTCCAATATCAGAGAAATGAAGTAGAATTCAAAAGATCGATGTATAGAGTGCGCGGAGATGTAATTGATGTATTTCCTGCAGACTCTGAAAAAGAAGCTCTGAGAATAGAGCTTTTTGGTAATGAAATAGATGCACTAAAACTTTTCGACCCCCTAACTGGTGAAATATTAAGGGAAGTTCCAAGGATAACGATATATCCAAAATCTCACTACGTCACTTCAAGAGAAAAGGTACTGCAGGCAATAGAATTTATAAAAGAAGAACTGGTGCAAAGGTTAGATTATTTGCGAAAAGAAAATAAACTGGTTGAAGCTCAACGACTTGAGGAGAGAACAAAATATGATATTGAAATGCTAAAGGAACTGGGGTTTTGTTCTGGTATAGAAAATTATTCTCGGTTTCTTTCTGATAGACAGCCCGGAGAGCCACCTCCAACTCTTTATGAATATTTACCTCAGGATGCATTGGTATTTATTGATGAGTCTCATGTCTCCTTACCTCAATTGGGAGGGATGTATCGAGGAGATAGATCTAGAAAACAAACTTTAGTCGATTATGGTTTTAGACTGCCAGTGGCTTTAGATAATAGGCCTCTCAGATTTGATGAATGGGAAAAATTATCTGGTCAAAGGATATTCCTTTCTGCAACTCCAGCAAAATATGAACTTGAGAATTCTGGCAACATTACTGAATTAGTTGCTCGACCAACAGGTTTGACGGATCCTGAGGTTGAAATCAGACCTGCAACTCATCAGGTAGATGATCTCCAAGAAGAAATAAACCAAATAGTCTCGAAAGGGAATAGGGTACTAGTTACAACCCTGACAAAAAGAATGGCTGAAGATCTTACAGAATATTTAGATGAGAATGGAACCAAAGTAAGATACCTTCACTCCGATATTGATACTGTGGAGCGAGTAGAAATAATAAGAGACTTACGTCTTGGAGCTTTTGATGTTTTAGTAGGAATTAACCTGTTAAGAGAAGGTCTAGATATACCAGAGGTAGCTTTAGTGGCAATTTTAGATGCAGATAAAGAAGGCTTTCTTAGATCTGAAAGTTCTCTAATTCAAACAATTGGAAGAGCAGCCAGACACCTAGAAGGTAAAGCTATACTTTATGCGGATAAAATTACTGGATCTATGGAAAGGGCTATCGAGGAAACTAATAGAAGACGTGAAATACAAGAGACTTTTAATAGAGAGAATTCTATAAAACCCATGGGAATTAAGAAAAGTATTGGGGACATTATGGAAGGAGCAAGATCTGTAAAAGGAAAATCTAAAACAAGAAGAAAACTAGACAAACTTGGGGCTATAGATTTTGATCCAATTGAGAGTTTTGATAATCCCGATAAAGTTAAGAAAGAAATAATTAGACTTGAAGATCAAATGTACAAATATGCAAAGAATTTAGAATTCGAGGAAGCAGCAAGTTATAGGGATAGAGTAGAAGAACTGAAGGACAAACTACTTCTGAGCTAATAAGAGAAGTTCTTCGTCTTTGTAGAGCATTGACAAAGTTCTGTAGTATAAATCTATACGCTCCACATACTGCATGACTTGATCAAATTTAACAAATTCTCTTGACTCTTCCCCATAACGATCCACCAATATTACTTCTAGTGCCTTTGAGACTTCAGACCACAAGTTGGGATTTAAACTAGCTGATTTTGCGAGATCTCTTGCTAATTCAATATTCTTGTAGCCTAGGTTATATGCAGCTAATGACATCCAAATTCTTTCTAGTTTAGAAATTTCACTTGGGAATTTGTCCATTGTTTTTTGAAAGTACTTAGCTCCTCCTGAAATACTATCTCCTGCATGGGTTCTTTTCTTTATACCCATTTCTTTAGCTGTCTTCTGTGTCAACATCATCATTCCACGAACGCCTGTATTAGAAATGGCTTTAGGATTCCAATGCGATTCCTGATAGCTAATAGCTGCAATGAGGGTCCAGTGAACATCTATATCTTGTGCCGCTTCTTGAAAATGAGTCTTATATTTCGGGAGCCTCGTATCTGCTCTTTGAAGGAAAGTAATAAAACCTGCCTTATCTCCTTTCCATAAAAAATCTAAATCATCCTGAAGAAGAGATTTATTTTCATCCGAATAAGACGCAAGAATAGGAGCCTCCAAACTTAGAACAGTCAATAGGCTAAGGAAAGCTATAAAAGAGTATCGAAATTTAAATTTATTCAACGTGACTCCCCAAATTTTTCAGCATTCTAGGTGATATATAAAAAATTTCCACCTTTAGAATCAATAATACTAAAAAAATACCATATATAGTGTGTTTTTATTCTAGAAACCACTAGATAAGGTATTTACTTAGCAAGGGCTTTTATTACAATGTGGAATTCATCAATGAACTCTATAATCGAAGTTTCACCAAAAATCATCGCCATATTAGGATATGAAAATAACTCTGAATTTAGATTAAACCAATTAAGACAATCTATTCAGATAGATAATGCAGGAGCTATTGAGACCCAAGAAATTTATTTTTGCATGCTAAATAGAAATATTTCTAGTATTAAAGAAAATGAATTACTTGAATTATTAAGTCTATTAAATGCCAGTGATAATCAAAGTTTCCCAGATAAGAGTTTCTTTTTTATAACACCTAGAATAGGAACAATTTCTCCTTGGTCTTCAAAAGCTACTGAGATTTTAAAAAACTGCGGTCTGTCTTTTATTGACAGAGTTGAAAAAGGAGAATGTTTCAAGTGGTCAAAAGAAATTGAAATGCAAGATTTAAAGCTGGTAGGAAAATCTATAGCAGACAGAATGACTCAAGATGTTATTTTGAATTTAGATGATATTTCTAACCTCTTTTCTGATCTCCACCCAAGCCCTATAGAAGATATAGATATATCTTCGAAACAATTATTAGCTCTTCAACAAGCAAATCTTGAGCTAGGTTTAGCACTTAATGATGAAGAAATAATGTATTTGTTCGATAGTTATTCAAAGACTAACAAGGACCCTACCGATGCAGAGTTGATGATGTTTGCTCAAGCGAACTCCGAACACTGTAGGCATAAAATCTTTAATGCAAGTTGGACAATAGATGGAAATTCCCAGCCGAAGAGTCTTTTCGATATGATAAGAAATACTCATATTAATTATTCCGAAGGAGTCATATCTGCTTATGAAGACAATGCTGCAATTCTTTCAGGAAATAAAGCAGAAAGGTTTTATCCACGAGATGGCAAGTATTCATCACATGAAGAAGAAGTTGATTTAGTAATTAAGGTAGAAACACATAATCACCCAACTGCTATATCTCCATTTTCAGGAGCTTCCACTGGTTCTGGGGGTGAAATTAGGGATGAGGGTGCAACAGGAATTGGGGCAAAACCTAAGGCAGGCTTAACAGGATTCTCCGTTTCTAACTTGCGTTTACCAAACTTAAAAGAGAGATGGGAAATAGATGAAGATAAACCAGACCGAATAGCTTCTCCTCTAGAGATAATGATTGATGCTCCTATTGGAGCAGCTTCATTTAATAATGAATTTGGAAGACCAAATATCCTTGGATATTTTAGAACTTACGAAGCTAAAACTAGCGATAACCATTTTGGATATCATAAACCGATAATGCTGGCAGGTGGATTAGGCAATATAAAAAAAGAACATGCATTTAAGAAGAAAGTTCCAGTAGGTTCGAAATTAGTTGTCCTTGGAGGCCCTGCAATGCTAATTGGATTAGGTGGAGGATCTGCATCATCTTTATCTTCAGGAGAAGGCGATACAGATTTAGACTTTGCTTCAGTTCAAAGAGAAAATCCTGAGATGGAAAGAAGATGTCAGGAGGTGCTCGATAGATGCTGGCAGGATGAAAATAACCCAATATTATTTATTCATGATGTTGGCGCAGGAGGTCTCTCTAACGCAATCCCTGAACTTGTAAAAGATAGTGGACATGGTGGTCTAATTAATCTGCGTGATATCCCAAACTCAGAGCCAGGAATGAGTCCGATGGAAATATGGTGCAATGAATCTCAAGAGAGATATGTACTAGCAATTGATGAAGATGATTTAGAAAGATTCTCTTTTATTTGTTTAAGAGAGAGATGTCCCTATTCTGTTGTCGGTGAGATTACAAATGGTAATAATCTTGAAGTCTATGATGCCCATTTTGATAATTATCCTATAAGTATTTCCTTAGAGACTCTTTTCGGAAAGCCTCCAAAAACTCATTTATCTTTTAAGAGTTCAAGTAAAAATAGTTCCTCATTAAATTTACCAGAAGAAATTACAGAGGATTTACTTTGCGAAGTACTAAGACATCCAACTGTCGCAAGCAAAGGTTTTTTAATAACCATTGGAGATAGATCCGTTACAGGTTTAATCGCTAGAGATCAGTTTGTGGGCCCTTGGCAGGTTCCAGTTGCAGATTACGGCTTATGTAAAACTAGTTTTGCAGGCAAGTCTGGTGAGGCTATGGCGATAGGTGAGCGAACCC
>CACGNN010000022.1 GCA_902574355.1 uncultured SAR86 cluster bacterium
TAACGGGGAGTTAAGAGTTACATAGAAAATGTAATGACGAATGTGTCTTCGTCTGAAAGTCCGCTAGAGTCTTCTGCACTGAAATCATTCCAGGCAAGAGAAACACCTAAACCAGCAATAGCGATGGGTAGATCATAGCTAATTATTGTGTATTCACCGTACTCGTCGTAGTCACCGTAAGTAACACCTAAACCAGTGTCACCTAGAGCAACAGAAAATTCTGTGTTATCAGGTGCTGAATCTTGACCTGAAGAATAAGTCAAACCAAAGTAGCTGTATCCGAGTCCTAGATAGATTTCTTCAAAATCTAGTGAGTCTTCTCCAGGGTATGTGAATGCTAAGTAGCCGATGTCATAGCTTAATCCACCTTCCATTTCACCTGCATAACCTGCATACCAATCTAATTCCAGAGCTGCTCCATCACCAAATTCAACGTTTGAAGCCCAAGTTCCAAAATATAGTCCACTTTCACCAGCTATATCGAATCCACCAGAGATTGCTGGTTCTTCGGCTGTTTGAGTCATGCCTCTCCAAACGTAGTCACTTGACATAGCAACATTGCTTTCGAATTCAGCAGACTGCAAGGTCATTGCACTTGAAAATAGTGCTATGGCCCCAAATTTAATAAGATTTTTCATCCTAACTCCTTGTAAGTTTTTAATAATACACAAATATGTATGCAACTTGTATGCCAAATAAATAGGGCTTTAATAAATAATTTTGCACTAATTTCGTGCGAAGCAGGTTTTTTTAGTTCTTTACAGGATACTATTTGAGAATTTTTTATTTTATTCGTGTAATATCATGCAACTTAAATTGCTACTCAGAAGGAGAAAAAATGGAAATTTCAAATAAAGTTGCTCTAATTACCGGTGGAGCCTCAGGTTTAGGCTTTGCTACCGCAGAAGTATTAGTAGAATCAGGCTCAAAAGTAATGTTGCTTGACCTGAATGAAGACAACGCGAAAGCTGCTGTAGAAAAATTGGGATCTGATTCTTCGTATGTTATTGCCAATGTAACAGATGAATCATCTGTTCAATCTGGAATCGATAAAACAGTTGAAGAATTTGGTAGCTTACACATAGTAGTCAACTGTGCAGGAATAGGTAGCGCTAGTAAAACTGTAGGAAGGGACGGTGCACATCCATTAGATTATTTTAAAACAGTAGTAGATATTAATCTGAATGGCACCTTTAATGTTCTGAGGTTAGCTGCGGTAGTCATGGGAAATAATGAGCCCAATGAAGATGGGGAATGTGGAGTGATTATAAATACTGCTTCTGTAGCTGCGTTTGATGGTCAAATTGGACAAGCTGCATATAGTGCAAGTAAGGGTGGTGTTGTTGGCATGACTTTACCTATAGCAAGAGATTTGGCAAGAATGGGAATTAGGATCAATACTATTGCTCCAGGGATATTTGATACTCCTTTAATGGCTATGGCACCAGATACTGTGAGAAATCCTTTGATTGAAATGACTCAATTTCCTAAAAGATTGGGTTTACCCAATGAATATGCTTCATTAACTAAGCACATAGTTGAGAATCCTTTTTTAAATGGCGAAACCATTAGATTGGATGGCGGCATCAGGATGCAACCAAAGTAAATGGAAATATTCACCGATTATCTAATTTTTTTATTGAAGGTATTCACAATAGCCTTGGCTATTACCATCCCTCTGTTAATCGTAATTGGCAGTTCTAAGAGCAAGAGCCAAGCAAAAGGAAAACTATCTATAACTAACCTTTCGGATAAATTCGAAGAGATGGGTAATGCCGTAAAAGGCTCGGTCATGAATCCAAAGGAGCTGAAAAAATTTAATAAAGAGATTTCAAAAGATAAGAAAAAGAAAGCTAAAGATAAGGATAAGGATAATGAAACTGACTCAGTTTTTGTTCTCAATTTTAAAGGAGATATTCAAGCTTCAGAAGTAGAAAAACTCAAACAGGAAGTCAATGCAATTCTCCTATCTGATACCGAATGTAAAGAGGTTGTAATCAGAGTGGAGAGTGGCGGAGGATCTGCTTATGCTTATGGACTGTGTGCAGCCGAACTTAAACGATTAGTAGACAATGATATTAATCTTACGGTCTGTATAGATAAAGTTGCAGCTAGCGGAGGTTATCTGATGTCCTGTGTTGCTACTAAAATTATTGCCGCACCATGGGCTATTGTCGGATCTATTGGTGTCATAGCACAATTGCCTAATTTCCATAGATTGTTAAAAAAGAATTCAATTGATTTTGAGATGCATACTGCTGGTGCATTTAAAAGAACGCTTACAACTTTGGGAGAAAATACAGACGAGGGTAGAGAAAAATTTAAATCAGACCTCGAAGATCTACATCTTATATTTAAAAATTTTGTAAAAGAACAAAGACCTCAGGTAGATACTGAAATAGTAGCTACTGGAGAAACTTGGCAAGGTGAGGATGCTGTAAAAGTAGGATTGGTTGACTCATTAGAAACTTCTGATAACTATCTAGTTAGCTTGTCAAAAGGTGCTAAATTATTTGAGATTGAATTTCTTGAAAAGAAAAATCTTACCGAGAGGTTTGCAATCTCTATGCAGATAGTAATAGAAAAATCTTTAATTAAATTCTATGATTTAATAAACAAGGACCGTTTCTCATGACAAAAAAATTTAAAGCATTGGAGTCTGTAAAGACAGATCAAGGAAATCAGTTATCTATAATTGAAAGATCTATTGATGATCTTCCGGAGGGAGAGTTATTAATAAAAGTTCATTATTCTTCTCTTAATTATAAAGATGCACTTTCAGCTTCAGGTGCACCAGGTGTAACTAGAAACTACCCACATACTCCCGGTATTGATGCTGCAGGGACAATAGAAGAATCGTCAAATCAAAATTTTAAAGAAGGTGATTCTGTTATCGTTACTGGATACGATCTTGGCATGAACACTTCCGGAGGTTTTGGTGAATATATAAGAGTGCCTTCCTCATGGGCCGTAAATTTACCCTCTGGTTTAAGTGAGAAAGATTCTATGTCTCTAGGTACAGCTGGTTTAACTGCCGGGCTCTCCATAAAGGCACTTGATGATCATAACTCTATGAGAGGATTTGAATCTTCTGCTTCTATTGTTACTGGTTCAACGGGTGGAGTTGGTTCAATAGCTGTAATGCTATTATCGAAGCTAGGCTCTACTGTAACTGCAGTGACCGGTAAAGATTCACAAAATGATTTACTAAAGGGACTAGGTGCTTCAGAAATTATATCAAGAGAACAACTGTCCGAAGTATCGAGAACTCCTATTGGAAAAACTATATGGGATTTTGGAGTTGATGTTGTAAGTGGGAATATTCTTACTTTGCTATTAGCATCACTAAAACCGGGTGGGGCAGTTGCATGCAGTGGGCTCGTTGGAGGTCCTTCATTTGAAAGCTCAATATTTCCATTCATTTTAAGAGGAAATGCTCTCTTAGGAGTTGATTCTGTTGAGATATCAATAGAAAAAAAGTTGGAGGTATGGGAGAACTTTGCAACAGATTGGAAGTTAGATTTATCTTCGCTTGTAAAAGAAGTTAAATTAGAAGAATTAGAAGATGAAATCTCTACAATATTGGCTGGTGGCCAAATTGGTAGAGTAGTTGTTAATCTCAATTAGATGGAAAGAAAATGACTAACGAACACAGTGAACAGGAAAAAGAAATTATGCGTCAAGAAGATAGCAAACTAGATGCTATTGCTGCCGTAGTAATAATTCTTAGTCTTGTAGCGATTGTAGTTTTTTGGGTCTCAAATCAGTAACTAAATAAGGAAAAATATGGACGTTGTAAATTTTTTGAAAGATAAAACTAGGATACCTGTTATAGGTGCACCTTTGTTTACTGTTTCTTACCCTGAACTTGTTTTGGCTCAGTGTAAAGCAGGTGTTGTAGGATCATTTCCTGCTTTGAATGCCAGACCCGAAGAAAAACTCACAGAATGGATCGGTATGATGAAAAAGGAGTTAGCTGATTACAAAGCAAATAATCCTGACGCAGTTGTTGCTCCTTTTGCTGTAAATCAAATCTGTCATCACTCTAACAATCGCTTAGAGCATGATATGGAGGTTTGTGTAGAACATGAAGTGCCTATAATTATTACCAGTTTGAGAGCACCGAAGTTTGTTGTAGACGCAGTTCATAGTTATGGCGGTGCAGTAATGCATGATGTCATAAATATCAGACACGCCAAGAAGGCTGTTGATGAAGGTGCTGACGGTCTCATATTAGTGTGTGCCGGAGCTGGAGGACATGCTGGAGCACTGAGTCCATTTGCTCTTGTAAGAGAAGTAAGAGAATTTTTTGATGGACCTGTTGCTTTATCAGGAAGTATTTCACATGGTGCTTCAATTTTGTCTGCACAGGCAATGGGAGCTGATTTTGCATATATAGGCACACGTTTTATAGCTACAGAAGAAGCCAATGCATCTGAAGGTTATAAAGATATGATTGTTGAAAGTAATGCCAATGATATTATGTATTCTTCAACTTTTACTGGTGTGCATGGTAATTATTTAAAACCTAGTGTCGTAAATGCCGGTTTAGACCCAGATAACCTTCCTTATGCTGATAAGAGTGATATGAATTTTGGCAGTTCCGGAATGGGTGGTGATAACCAGAAGAAAGCCTGGAAGGATATTTGGGGATCAGGTCAGGGTATAGGAAACTTGCATGATGTACCTTCAGTTAGAGATGCAGTCGATGCTTTGGTTGATGAGTATGAAGAGGCCAAAAAGGCTTTAACCACAAAGTCTGCTTAATTAGTCCCCTTTAAATTCTGGGTCTCTTTTTTCAAAAAAGGCTGTAACTGCTTCTCGTCTGTCTTTGGTTTCATGAGTCAATAATGTTTGGTCATAATCCATATGCATAATTGATTCATCATTCTTATATACAAGATTATTTACACTTCTTTTAATCATTTGTGCAGCAATAGGAGGCTTAGAAGCATAGTGTTTTGCCATTTCATTTGCACGTTGAATTAAAATTTCTGTTTTACATACTTCATCATAGAAGCCCCATGAAAGTAGGGTGTCTGCATTTTCATTTTCTCCCCCAATAACCATTTTTTTTGCCTTTGCCGGGCCAATTAAACGAACGGCTAGTGGCAATCCGAGCCAGTTTAAATTTATACCTAAGTTTATTTCTGGATAGCCTAGAATTGCTTTTTCTGATGCAATCCGAAAATCACATGCCGAGACAATACAAGCTGCGCCACCTAAGCAGTATCCATTGACTGCTGCAATAGTGATTTGATCAATATCTAAAATAGATTTTATAGCCGGTTTCCCAAAATTATTTCTCCAGGATTCTAATTTAGTAGATAGTTGAGGTTTTTCTTTTAGATCAGCTCCTGCAGAAAAATGATCACCTTCACCGGTAAATATGACAACTCTGGTATCGAGATCTTTTCTGAAATATTCTTGCAAAGTACAAAATTCCTTAAGCACTTCAATACTCAGAGCATTCATTGCATTAGGTCTATTAATGCTGACAGTAGCTATTGAATTCTCTTTTTTTATTTGAAGATATTTCACTTATTTTTCTGCTAAATACTTCTCTGCATCTAATGCAGCCATACATCCTGATCCTGCTGATGTAATAGCTTGTCTGTATATATGATCTGAAACATCACCCGCAGCAAATACACCGGGGATACTTGTTCCAGTGCTATTTCCATTTGAGCCTGAAATTATTTTAAGGTAGCCATTTTGCATTTCTAATTGATCCTTGAATAAGTCTGTATTTGGTTTATGTCCGATTGCGATAAATAAACCGGACAAATCTATTTTTGTTTCTTTTTCATCCTTAGTATTTTTTATCTTGATACCATTTACAACTGAATCATCTCCGAGAACTTCTATTAACTCGTGATTCCATATGATTTTGACATTCTCTTCCTTTTCTTTCTTGAATAATCTTTCTTGTAAAATTTTTTCTGCCCTTAGCGAGTCTCTTCTATGGATGAGAGTTACAGATGAACATAAATTTGAAAGATACAATGCTTCTTCTACTGCCGTATTTCCTCCTCCTACCACAGCAACATCCTTATCTTTGTAGAAAAACCCATCACAAGTGGCACAAGCACTCACTCCTTTTCCCATATAATTCTGCTCACTTTCAAGTCCTAGATATTGAGCTGAAGCTCCTGTTGCAATAATCAATGACTCAGCATCATAACTATTGACATTACCAACAAGAACAAAAGGCCCCGATAAGTTTGCAGATTCAATATGATCAAATATCACTTCCACGTCTAAAGATTCTACATGTTTTAACATCCTATCCATCAGCTCAGGACCTTGTAGACCGTCGCTATCACCTGGCCAATTCTCTACGTCAGTAGTGGTTGTCAACTGACCTCCCTGTTCCATGCCAGTTACCAAACAAGGCTCTAGCCCCGCTCTTGCTGCATAAACAGCTGCTGTATATCCGGCTGGACCTGAACCTAATATTACAAGCTTTCTTTTAATAGTTTCCATTCTGTCAATTATATAGTTATCGGTAAAAATTAGTTATTCGGATTAGAACATCTTCTGAATAAACTATACAATAGTTAAAACTTAGATTTGTTAGTGGTTAAAAAGTCTCAAGCAATAAAAAAGTCTCCGAACCAGGCCGTTTCGGTGTCACGTATACGCCTCAATAAACTAATACTAGATTCTTGGTTAATAGTTCAAGGCTTTCTTGGAATATTCATTTTATTAGCACTCACTACTTTCTCACCTCGAGATTCGGGTTGGAATACTCAGGTTTTTTCTGGCGATCCAATCGATAATAACCAGGTGATAAATGCAGTGGGGAGTTGGGGTGCTTATTTGAGCGACTTTCTATTAACAATATTTGGCTACATGGCTTATATATTGGTCTATTGGCTTCTATGGCCATTAGTTAGTCATTTTTTTCTTTCAAGAAATAAAGTTCCTTTTTCAGATATTTATACTGGATTGTTAGGTTTAAAAATACTCGGATGGATATTGGTAGTAATCTCTGGTTGCACTTTATTTGCTCTAACCCTGGAGCCGGGATTGAGTCTTTTACCTCAGGAGGGAGGAGGATTAATTGGATCAAGAATATCTTCAGTATTCATAGTTCCCTTAAGCTTGATCGGTAGTCTACTTTTATTTACTTCTAGTCTACTATTAGGTCTTACTTTATCTTTGGAAGTTTCATGGGTTGCTCTTATAACTAAGGCGCAGGAATTATTATTATCTTCCGGCTCAACAATGGGTGATAGAACATCAAATTTTTTAAATACCCTCAAAGAAAAACAAAAATTAAGAAAGGAAAAAATTGAGAGACAAGAAAAAGTCATCGTTAATGCAAAAGCGAAAGAG
>CACGNN010000023.1 GCA_902574355.1 uncultured SAR86 cluster bacterium
AAAAGGGGAGTTTTTATGTTACATCTCAGATATTTTCCACTAATTATCTCGTTATTCTTTACTACACCGATTTACGCTGAGGACGTAGAAGAAATAGTTGTTACAGCACTAAAGAGAAGTTCTACAGTAGTAGATACACCTGCTGCTATTACAGCTATTAGTTCTACAGAAATAGAGGACAAGGGCATAACTAGTATGCATGATCTGAAACATTTAGTTCCCAGCATGAATTTTACTAATGTTCTGGGGGCTCAGAACATAACGATAAGAGGAATTGGACAGTTTAATGGCAATCCAGGTGTGTCGGTAAGCACTGATGGTATTTTTCAATCAAGAGCACATTCATCACAACTGGGTGAAATGGATCTTGAGAGGGTAGAAGTATTGAGAGGCCCGCAAGGTACTCTCTATGGAAGAAATTCAATTGGAGGAGTGGTTAATCTCATAACAAAAAATCCTACTCAAGATATGGATGGGTATGTCAAATTAGGTTACGGTGAATATGACACTACTACTGCTGAAGCAGCCTTTGGTGGTGGAATTTCTGACAATACCAGCTTTAGATTGGTAGTACATGGAACTGAACAAGGTGAAGGTTTTTATGATTGTCTTAATGCTGGATGTGGAGAGCAAGGGTATACGGATAAGCAAGCATTTCGATTAAAAATAAAGTCAGATCTAAGTGATACGGTTTCTGCAGACCTTATGGTTGCATCTGTTGAGACAGAAGGGACACCAGATCCTTACGGATGGTTGACGGATAATAGAGAATTGGCTGCGGCTTTTGGCTTTCCTCAAATTTTAGCTGAACCAATATCTATAAAACCTCATGAAATCTATCAAACACCGACTGCTCAGTCAGTAAATGGTACCAACATGACGGATAGAGAATATGATGTTTCTTCTTTGACTTTAAGGATCGACACTGATCTTGGTACATTGACTTCAATAACTGCAAAACAAGAATTTAATGATCAGTTTAATTTGGATAGAGATGGATCGGCTGGTGCATATCTAGATACATTTGATATATCAGAGACTGAAACATTTACTCAAGAACTTAATTTCAATATTGAAAGAGATGCTATGAGTCTTGTATTTGGTCTGTTTTATATGGATGATGAAACGTCAAGACATACTCATTTCGATAATCCTCAACCTATCCTAGGGTTTCCTGTACCTAGTATGTTTGACTTTAAACATGACAAAATGGATACGGAATCAGAGGCATACTTTGCAGATGGCACATTCGATTTAAATGAAACAACTAGATTGAGTTTAGGAGTGAGAAGAACAACAGATGAATTCACCAGTAAACAAGACAATTTTATTTCTATCTTAATGCCTATGCCGGTTATAGCGGCTCAAACTTGTGATAGAGAAGTGGTTACAGAATATTCCTCAACAACTTCGAGAGCTGTTATACAGCATGACCTATCTCCTGAGAGTAATGTTTATGCATCTTTAAGTGAAGGCTTCAAAGCTGGTGGTTACGCTACATATGAATGCACAGATCCATATGATCCTGAAGAAGTAACTTCTCTAGAATTTGGATTTAAAGGTTCATTAGCTGAAAACACCAGTTTGAACGCTTCTTTATTTAGATATGACTATACAGATTTCCAAGTGTTACAGGTTGTAGGAATTCAAACAGTTACAAGAAATGCTGGTGACGCAACTGTAAATGGATTAGAAGTTGAAGCACTCTCAAATGTTAATGATTCTCTCAGCATAAATTATGGTCTAACGCTTTTAGATGCAACTTATGGAGAATTCCTGAATACAAACGGTATACAGCCCCAATTAGGAGAGCAGCAATTAGATGGCAATTATTTAACTAATGCTCCTAAAGTTTCTATTAACTTGGGACTAAACTATACAAACCCTATGGCATCTGGTGCGTCATTAACTTACCGTGCGAATGCTTCCTATAAATCAAGAATTTATTTCTCAGAGTTTAATGAGTATTCACAAGATGCGTACACCATTGTTGATTTAAATTTAATATGGGAAAGTGCAGATGAAACTATGAGATCTAGATTCTTTATAAAGAACGCAACAGATGAAGATTATATTTCCGGGTATTTATCTTCTGCTACTGGAGGAGGCCGTTTTGGTCAATGGGGCTATCCACGAACAGCAGGAATTGAAATACAAAGAAATTTTTAAATTTCCTTTCTCATGGCTCCAATAGATAGGTACAAGTAAATGGATATACAAGGTAAATTTGATGATAAATTTAAATCAATTGTAGATTGCTACGAAAATCAATTTGTACTCAACTTAGATATTGGTTCTTCATTAGCAATTACATACCACGGTGAAGTGGTTGTAGATATCTGGGCTGGCACTAGAGATAAAGCTCAGTCACTACCGTGGGAAGAAGATACCATAGTTAATGTGTTTTCGAGTACAAAAAATGCAACTTCTTTATCTGCATATGTTCTCGCTGATCGTGGGCAATTAGATTTCAAAGCTCCTGTGGCAGAGTATTGGCCCGAATTTGCTCAGAATGGAAAAGAGAATATCCTTGTAAGCCATATCATGAGTCACTCATCTGGGTTGGCTGGATGGGATGCACCTGTGGCGGGAAATGATCTTTACGATCCTGATAAAGTAGCGGCCCTATTTGAAACCCAAGAACCATGGTGGGAACCAGGAACGGCTCTTGGATATCATGCAATATCTGTTGGAAATCTAATGGGGGAAATTATAAAAAGAATTTCAGGTAAAACTGTTGGTAATTTCTTCAAAGACGAAATAGCCAAACCCTTGGATATTGATTTTCATATTGGTCTCGAAGATAAACATCACTCAAGAGTTGCAGAAATTCATCAGGCAGTTGAATCGAATCCCGAAGACTTATTTGAATTAGAGGAAGGCTCAGTCATGCAGAAAGTTATGACAAACGGAATAATCACTGCACCTGATGCTAATACTCCAGAGTGGCGAAGAGCTGAGATACCTGCTGCGGGAGGTCATGGAAACGGTAGATCCATTTCTGAGTCTATGGCACTAATAGCTAACGGAGGAACCTATAAAGGAAAAAGAATTTTTTCTGAAGAGTTAATTAAATTTGCACTCGAAGAACAGGTTCGTGGCAATGATCTAGTCCTTGTGGAGCCACTTAGATGGGGTATAGGTTTTGGTCTACCCATAGATAATGCAAGTTGGATGGGATATCTCGATGAAGGAGCTTGTTTTTGGGCAGGATGGGGCGGATCAATGTCTATTGCGGATACAAATAAGAAGGTTTCATTCGGATACACCCCATGTTTAATGGAAGAAGGAGCTATAGGAGCAGAGAGAAGTCAGAATTTAGTTCGTTCATTAAGTGATTTAATCTCTAAGTTATGACAGTTCGAAGGAAAATTTTTAGGATCAGAACAGATGTCGCAAATAGAACAATTTAGTCAAGAATATATAGATAAGAATACTCCAGAAAAAGAAATGCTTTTCAAGTCTTTTCTTGATTCTCAAGAGCCTTATACATCTATCTTTAAAAACAATCCTTGGCTAGCCCCTCCTAATTTTAAAGAACCTCTTTCCAGAAAAAAAATACATTACTGGAATACGACTGTGGGCAGAAAACATCCTTATTGGAAAACAAAAAAACTACCAACACCTACTAAAGAAATAAAACAAATAAGAAAAGACTTTAAAAGATGGGGATATGCGTTGATAGAGGATGGAATGTCAAAAGATCAATGTGAAGCATTTATAGAAAGGCTATTGGAGCAAGCAAAAGGAGAAAAGCTAGCTGGGGTAAATAGTATTACTCCATCAGGTCAATATGTTCATACTTTAATCAATAAGGGCGAAATTTTTAGAGGCTGTATTGAGCAAGATCCTTCTCATGTTCAAGCTGGTTTACTGATAGAAAGCTTCTTGAATGAAACTTTAGGTAAAGGATGGATTTGTCATAGCTTTTTAGCAAATGGTGCTGAAAAGGGGTACTATCCTCAAGTTCTCCATTTAGATCAAAGCCCACTCTCACCCTGGATAACTGAAGAGGCTCCTGCATTGGTGAATACTCTTTACATACCTCAAGATGTTAATGAATTAAATGGAGGAACCTTGATTATTCCAGGTAGTCATAAAAATATTATTAAAGCTGGCAGCAATGGCGAAGTCGGAAAATTACCGCCTGCTATAAATCTTGAAGCAAAAGCTGGAACAGTAATGCTTTTTGATGGAAGACTTCTTCATGGAACCGGAGTCAACCATACCGATAAAATTAGATTTGTAGCTGCGATGTCGAATGTAAAATCTTGGATGAGATCACAAGAGAACTGGATAGTCTCCGTTGATCCAAAGGTCATTGATATTGCCAGTCCTAAGCTTCTTCACAGAATGGGAATGCAAGCAGCAACATATGGCGGAACTATTGAAGGTTTTGGTATGGGTGCCTCTGGCAAAGTCAATGAAATCCATGGGAGTACAAAATATTTCAGAGAAGCACTTGATTCAGGAAAATACATAAGGGTAGGAGAATTATCCAGCAAATCTTCCAAAAAAGATCTCAATAAAAATTACACCCTAAAAGGTGCTGTAAAAGAAGTAAAAAAGAAAGTTAAGGCTTCTAAATAAACTTTAGTTCTTCCATTTTTCTAAGAATATCATTTACGCTAATTTTATTAATGTCTGAATTAGGTGATACAAAATGGTTTTGATTATTTCCGTAAGTACCTATTAGACTGACATCTGTAGGTCCATAAAGTGTTAATGAAGGAGTATCAACAACAGCAGAAAGGTGTGCGAGACCAGTATCTGAACATATAGCAAATTCAGAATTATCAATAAGAAAGGCTATTTCATCTAAAGGTAATATTTCTAAAGCAAGAGCTTTTTGTGAAACAGAACAGATTTCAGTGGCTCGATCTAATTCTGCCTGACTTCCAGAGGGAAATAAAAAATTAAGATCTTTTTTTTCTAAAATTTTTAGAAACTCTTGCCAATATTTTATCGGCCACTGTTTGCTTGTCCAACTAGCATTTTGGACACAAATGGCATATTTACTTGAACATATTTTCAAGGGTTTTTTAAAATTAGCTCTAGAAATTCCATAATCTCTATTTTCTATATTTGATTCATAGCCCAATGCGGTTGCTAACAATAGCTTCTGTCTTTCTACTGCATGCATTGTTTTAGGCACATTAATTTTAGTTTTGTAGGCTAAATGTGCAGGGTATTCTCTTGCGCTTTTAGCATCTAGACCGGATACTGACGATTTACACATAAAAGAAAGGAAAGCACTTTTAAGGTTATTTTGCATATCAATAATGAGATCGTACTCATTTGCGTCTATTTTATTCACCACATCCCTCATTTCATTTCTAGATTTAGATGAAAATAAATTTAATTTCCATTCACGGTGATTAGTTTCAATAGTATTTTCGACATCAGGATGCCATTTAGGAACAGAACTAAAGTTTTTGTCTACAACCCAGTCAAAAGAAATGTTATTTATCTGATCTTTAGCTTCTGTAATAGCGGGGAGGGCGTGCATCAAATCACCCATAGACGTAAGCTTGATGATTAGAACCCTCAGTTGGAACTTCCTGATATAAGTTTTTTAAATGAAGCGCTAAGCTTGTGTCGGATCTTATGCATATTCAAAGATTTGGGGTGTATATAATTAAGTTGTATAGATAGCCTTTTACCTTCAAAAGGCATAAAGCCATGCCAACAGTTGTCTGTAACCTTAAAAGCGACGAGATTTCCATATTCAGAAGAAATCTCTTGAATATAATTATCTAAATCATTGTTTTCCTTCAATAATCTTAAGTTACCTATTTCATTATCCCAATTCTTAT
>CACGNN010000024.1 GCA_902574355.1 uncultured SAR86 cluster bacterium
AGTAAATGCAATGGTCTTAAGAGATGGGAAGAAGAAAACTATCAAGGTCACTGTAGGTGAGCTTCCTAACGATCCATCGATTGCATTTAATGAGACTGAACAAAATGTTCTTGGGATAACAGTAGCAAATCAAATCAACGAAGATCAAAGATCATTTATCGAAGGTGTTCTGGTGACAAATGCTGATCCGGAGGGTGTAGCTTACATTTCCGGTATAAGAAAAGGAGATATTATTTACTCCTTGGCTAGGATAAAAATCAAGAATGTTAACGAATTCAAAGACGTCTTGTCTGATCTTGACATAGAGCGAAGAACAACAATCGGTGTTGCAAGAAACGGAAATAAGAGAATTCTTAGCATAAATTTGTCAGAATAGTAGCTGTAGCTAAATTTCAGCAAAGCTATAACCGATGAATATTAGAAATTTCTCAATAATTGCGCATATCGATCACGGAAAATCCACTTTAGCAGATAGGATCATAGAGTTATGTGGTGGTTTATCTCAAAGAGAAATGACCTCTCAAGTTCTTGATACTCTTGAATTAGAACAGGAAAGAGGCATCACCATAAAATCCCAAACTGTAAACCTGCAATATACTGCAGAAGATGGTCAGATTTATCAGTTCAACCTCATTGATACCCCTGGGCATGTTGATTTCGCCTACGAAGTTTCAAGATCATTATCAGCATGCGAGGGTGCAATACTTCTAGTTGATGCCTCACAAGGAGTTGAAGCTCAAACTCTTTCAACATGCTATAACGCGGTAGAGGAAGGTTTAACAATTATTCCTGTATTAAATAAAATTGATTTGGCGCAGTCAGATCCGGAGAAAATAAAAAAGGAAATAGAAGAAATAATTGGCGTTGATGCATCTGATGCACCAGCAATAAGTGCTAAAAACGGAACTGGCATTAGAGACGTGCTTGAGCAAGTCGTCAAGTTAGTTCCTGCACCAGAGGTACTAACCGAAGAGCCATTACAGGCTTCAATTATCGATTCTTGGTTTGATAACTATCTAGGAGTTGTCTCCTTGGTGAGAGTTGTTAAAGGTAGAATTGAAAAGGGTGAGAAAATCGAGATTTTTTCTAGAAAGGAAACACACACAGTAGACAAAATTGGAGTTTTTACCCCCAAGATAACTGATCTGCAAGAGTTGAACTCTGGTCAAGTAGGATTTATATGCGCAAGCATCAAAGAGATAAGAGGTGCACCTGTTGGCGATACTATTATAAAAGCTAATTCAGGAACGGTTAATTTAGAAGGCTTTCAGGAAGTTAATTCTCAAGTTTATGCAGCCTTGTTTCCGCAAGATTCTGATGATTTCGAAGCTTTTAGAGAGGCCTTGGAAAAGTTATGTCTAAATGATGCTTCACTACATTACGAACCAGAACATTCTGAAGCTTTGGGCGCTGGCTTTAGGTGTGGATTTTTGGGTACGCTACATATGGAGATTATCTCGGAGAGACTGAATCGGGAGTACGGAATGAACCTTATAGCTACAGCACCAACTGTCGCTTATGAGGTAGTGACAACAGATCAGCAAGTAAGACGTGTTGAGAATCCGAGTGCTTTACCAGAGACATCAAAAATTAAGACAATATTAGAACCTATTGCTAGAGCAAATATCCTTGTTCCCGATACTTACATTGGCTCTGTGATGAAGCTTTGTAATGATAGGCGAGGAAAACAAATTAATATGAGGTATGTAGGTGGTCAAGTGGAACTTGTTTATGATCTACCTTTAAGTGAAATTGTTGTGGATTTTTTTGATAGATTAAAATCCGTGAGTAGAGGTTATGCTTCTCTAGATTACAGTCTTGATAGATATGAAGAGTCTGATGTTATTAAGTTAGATATATTGCTTAATGGCGATAAAGTAGATGCCCTTGCGTATATGGCTCATAGGACTGTCGCTAATACTAAAGGTAAACAATTTACAGAGGCCTTGAAAGAAGTCATTCCGAGACAACAGTTTGATGTCGCCATTCAGGCAGCAATAGGAGCAAAAATAGTATCTAGGCAAACTGTCAAAGCCTATCGCAAGGATGTAACTGCAAAACTTTACGGTGGTGATGTGACAAGAAAGATGAAGTTGCAAAAAAAACAAAAAGAAGGAAAAAAGAGGATGAAAAATATAGGCAGAGTAGAAGTTCCTCAGGATGCTTTTCTATCTGTTCTCAGAGTACAAGATTAATATCATGAATACAGCCTTATCACTTCTTGTATCGACTGAATTGGTTTTATTTTTTTTATGGGTATCTTTTGCTAAGAAAGATAAGAAGAAATTCAAAGACTTGATTAGCGGCATGATGTTTTTGGTTGCTTTATTGATTCTTTACCAAGTATTTAAATTAAATCTAGATTTTGGGTTAGTTTTATCCTTTGCAACTTTATTTGCGGCAGTTTCCTGGTTTTTTGGAAAATTAATAGCCTTAAAAGAATTACAAGCAGAGGGAAGATCTTACTTTTTAATTCTATTAGCTATAACATGTATCAGATCATTTGCTTATGAGCCCTATCAAATACCTAGCAGATCTATGGTTCCAGGATTGCAAGTTGGAGACTTTGTTTTAGTAAATAAACATGCCTATGGACTAAAATTCCCCGGCACCAATATTCTTTTAACCGATTTGAATCCTCCTAAAAGAAACGATGTAGCAGTTTTTATACCTCCACATACTTTATGCGATACAACTCCAACGGATGCAAGGCCAGATTTATCAAAACTGTCAACTTCAGAAAGTCAGTTATTCTTAAATAAATTTACTAATCTCCAAAAAAATAGATGTACTTCTCAGGGTGTTAAATTTGTAAAGAGAGTAATAGGAATTCCAGGAGATAGGGTTGAAATAAAGGGCTACGAAATTTTAATTAATGGAAATAAAGTAGATCAGAAACTTTTAAGTTCAAGTTCTGAAGAAAACTTAATTGAAGAAACTCTAGACGAAGGAGTACATATCATACGAACTTTAGGATTAAGTGACTATGCCCAGCATAAATGGACAGTGCCTGAAGGGAGTTATTTGGCTATTGGAGATAATAGAGACAATAGCTTAGATAGTAGAGCATGGGGTTATTTTTCAGAAGATTATTTGGTGGGAAGAGCAGATTTTATCTGGATGCATTGGGCCTCGTTCTCTACTTTTCCAAGTCTATCACGTAATCAGCAGATTCAATGATGGATAATATTTCTTCCAATCTAGGGTACGTCTTTACAGATAAAAGATTAATCGAATTAGCACTTACACATAAAAGTTTCTCTTTAGCAAATAATGAACGGTTAGAATTTCTTGGTGATGCAATACTGAATCTTTATGTTTCCGAAAAGCTTTATGCTTCTTATGAAGATCTTAATGAAGGTAAATTAACTCGATTTAAGGCAAGAATTGTAAGTAGAGATAATTTAAATTTAGTTGCACTGAACCTAGAAATTGGAGAAGGAATTAAGTTAGGAAAAGGAGAAAAACTGGAAGGAAACTCAATTTTAGGTAATACTCTTGAGGCCTTAATTGGAGCAATTTTTCTCGACTCAAACTTTAGTAAGACAAAGCAAGTACTAGATAATTTGTTTAGACATAATTTTAATGAACTTAGCAAAATTGACGAACTGAAAGATCCTAAATCCTGTCTTCAGGAGCTAATACAAAAAAAATATAAATCTCTACCAAGGTATTCGTCCAAAGAGAATACGACATCAAGTTATAAAAGCAGATTTGAAGCTATATGTTATGTAGATGAAGCCAAACTTAGATCAAATGGAACGGCCAAGACAAGGAAAGGTGCTGAGCTAGAGGCAGCTGCAATTATGCTTAAGATGATTGAAGATAATGATTCCTAAAAGCAAGTCAGGTTATGTCTCCATAGTCGGCAAAACCAATGCTGGAAAATCTACCCTTTTGAATAGAATTCTCGGCCAAAAGATTGCAATCACTTCAAGAAAACCCCAAACCACAAGACATAGATTTTTAGGAATTAAGACAGAGAAAAAGAATCAAATCATATTCGTAGACACACCCGGTTTTCACTCTGGCCAAAAGAGAGCACTCAATAGGTATATGAACAAAATAGCATCTAATGCTATGAGAGGTGTAGACATTGTTCTATACGTAGTTGATGGCCTTAAATGGGGAGATGATGATGTCGCCAGAGTACAGTCTATTTCTGGAGAAACTATTATTATCTTAGTCGTTAACAAGATTGATAAAATTGAAGATAAAAACCTTCTGTTACCCTTTATTGAAGCGCGAAGTCAAGAAGGTATTTTTGGTCACATCATTCCCATATCTGCATTGAAAGGTTTAGGGATTGAAGATCTATTGACCGCTATTTGCAAAAATTTACCAGAAGGAGTTCATCTTTTTCCCGAGGATCAGGTTACGGATATATCTGAAAAGTTTTTAGCAAGTGAAATAATAAGAGAAAAATGCATAAACCGGCTAGGAGATGAACTCCCCTATAGAATAAGTGTTTCAATAGAGAGATTCTCGGAATTAGAAAAAATCACTCATATTGATTCTGCTATCTTTGTAGAAAAGCAAAGTCAAAAAGGAATGTTGATAGGTAAATCAGGTTCACAACTTAAAGCAATTGGAACAGCCTCAAGAAAAGAATTGGAAAAATTATTGGATACTAAGGTTATGTTAAAGACTTGGGTTAAAGTAAAAAGTGGATGGTCCGATAACGAATCATTGCTGCCCTCTATGGGATATGATCTTGATAAATAATGTTTCTCTAGAGCCTGCATTTGTTTTACATACAAGGCCATATCAAGAAACAAGCATCCTAGT
>CACGNN010000025.1 GCA_902574355.1 uncultured SAR86 cluster bacterium
ACCAAATTCATATTTAAAGAAATTCGCTAACATTCCTGAGAAACCACTAAACAATTTACCAGGTAACATCATGAAGGAAGTCAGAAGAGCATATTGAACAGCCGTATATTTTTTTGAAACTAGACTTGTAAGAAAAGTTATATTTGCTGTGCCTACAACTCCAGCCGCCAAACTATCAGCTCCAACGACCCAGCCAAGAAGATATAAGTCCTTTTCAAGTATGGCTATTAATGAAAAAGATAGATTAGTCATCAATACAAGAAAAGCGCCGATAATAAGAGTAACTTTTACTCCTAGCCTTTTAACCAAAAGGCCTCCTAAAAAAAACCCAACTATCGAAGCAACTACAGCAACAACTTTAACAATATAACCAATTTCCTTAAGCGTATATCCCTTTTCTAAATAGAATGGACTGGCCATAGGGCCCATAACGATATCGGTTAGTCGATAGGTTGCAACAATCATGAGAAGAAAGGATGCAAAATATAGTCCAAATCGTGTAACAAAATCCTTTAAGGGTTCAACTATAGAATTCTGTAGCGTTACTCTTTTTAAATTGACATTTACTTCTTCAGGACAAATCAAAACACCTATGATGCCGATTAACATCAGAAGAGACATGACTTGGTAAGTTAAAGTCCAACCATAGTCTGAAGCAAAAATTAATGCGAATGAGCTTGAAATTAGAATCGCCATTCTATAACCAAATTGATAACTAGCTGCTAAGTTACCTTGCTGATTTAAATCTGCAAGCTCAATTCTAAAAGCATCAATGGCAATATCTTGTATCGATCCTGAAAAGGCTACCAGAAAAGCAATTAACGCAAACACCTGCAAACTATCAAGTGGGTTAACAATAGAAAGAATGAGGAGACAAATCGCTATAGATATTTGAGATAGCAATATCCAACTCTTTCTATAGCCAAGTCTATTAAGAAAAGGTACTGAAAAATTGTCTACTAATGGTGCCCATAGAAACTTTAAGGAATATGTTAAGACTATCCATGCAAAAAAGCCTATAAGGGAAAGATCAATACCAATATCCGCTAACCAAACACCCAAAGTTGAAAAAATCAGAATATAAGGCAAGCCCGACGAGAAGCCTAAACTACCTATGGTAAAATTCTTTAACATTTAGAAATTTAGTCTCTGAAGTTTACAAACTGCAAAGGAATATCATAACTCTGATCTTTTATAAGCTGAATAATAGCTTGTAATTCATCTCTTTTTTTTCCAGTAATCCTTATGCTATCTCCCTGAATAGAGGCTTGAGTTTTCGACTTTGATTGTTTGACCAAAGCAGTTATTTTTTTTGCTAGCTCTTTATCAATCCCTTCTTGCAAGTCTATGGTTTGTTGGGCCGATCCTCCAGACACTTCAATTTCTCGGGGTTTTAAGCTTTTTAAATCAATTCCTCTTTTGGCAAGAGATTCGTTAAGTAAAGGAGACATTTGATGGATTTGAAATTCTTCATTCGCAGATAAATCTATCTGTTTTTCACTGATACTAAATTCAGCTCCAGTACCTTTAAAGTCAAATCTATTTTGTAAAATTCTATTAGCCTGATCCACGGCATTAGTAAGCTCATGATGATCAAGCTCAGATTTAATATCAAAAGAAGCCATAATGCCTATCTCCAAATTACTTTTACCAAAAGTCTGCCAATAACATTATGAAAATAATTAGCAAACAATCGAAGTGTAACACTCTCATGAGTTACCAAAAAGATTTACGCTAGGTTAGACAAGTAATAATGCCAGTTAAATGCCTTTCCAGGATCTGTCTTTCTGCCAGGTGCAATATCAGAATGCCCAACAATGTTTTCTTTTTTTATATCTTGAAAAACAAGCATCAATTCTTTGGTTATATCTATTAAGGCACGATACTGATCATCTGTGTATGCATTTTCATCAGTACCCTCAAGCTCAATTCCTATGGAAAATTCATTACAATTTTCGCGACCTTTAAATGATGACACACCTGCATGCCAAGCTTTCTTATTAAATGGTACAAACTGAACTAGTGATCCATCTCGCTCTATTAAAAGATGACTAGAAACCTTTAAATCATATATTTTACTAAAATAAGGATGGTCATTTGGATCTAAGCTATTAGTAAAAAGTTTTTCAACATAACCTCCTCCGAATTCACCGGGAGGTAAGCTGATGTTATGAATTACAAGAAGTGAAATTTCTTCTGTCATTCGCTCAGAGCAATTTTCAGACAGGCAGATTTTCGCTTCTTTTAAATGAAATGATTGATCAATCTGCAAAGGAATTCCTCTATTGCTTTATGAAAGGTTTTGGCTGTTTTTTTTCTCTAACGACATTAGTCTTTTTATCTTTTCTTGCTTGTTTTAAACCTTTCCTTATTTCTATTCTTTTGAGTATTCCGTCAGAATTTAAATCCATTTTCTCAAAACGTAAAATGCTTGACGCAAGAAACTCCTCTTTTGTAAGGGTTCCATCACTGTCTAGATCCATCAAGCTAAACCGGTTTAAAGTATTTGAATTAAACTCTACAAGACTGATGGATCCATCTTTATCAATATCCATTTCATTTAGTTGTCCTGACATCTTGGAAGCTGTGCTAACCTTTAAAGAGAGCAGTCCAATTAATAATGTCCCAAAAAAATATTTTAATTTCATATTCTTCACCTCTTTAATTCTTAGGCATCTTATATACGAGAAAGTTCCAAGTAGCTTATCTTAAGCCTTTGGGTAATCTAAAAGATATTCCTTCGTCTGTTCTTTTTTTATTTCCTACCAAATTAAACCCATAAGATGAAGTAAGTTTATCTATAACTTCTGATACAAGATGTTCTGGAGCAGAAGCTCCTGAAGTAAGGCCAATTTTAGATTTGCCTTTTAAGCAATCTGAAGGTAAATCACCGATAGTATCAATTAGATAAGCCTCAACTCCTGATCGTTCAGCTATTTCTCTCAGTCTATTGGAATTAGAACTATTTTCAGAACCAATAACTAACACTAGATCCGACTCTAAAGCTAATTGCTTAATTGCATCCTGTCGATTTTGGGTTGCATAACAAATATCATCTTTCTTTGGGCCCTTGATATCTGGGAATCTATCAATCAGAAAATCTTTTATTTCTTTTGTATCATCTACAGATAAAGTAGTCTGAGTCACAAATGCCAAACGAGACGAATCTTTAAAATTTAGCTTTTTAGCATCTAATATATCTTCAATAAGAGTAATTGTTCCGCCAAATGATGTATCAAACTGTCCCATTGTTCCCTCTACCTCGGGATGATTCTTATGACCGATTAGCAAACAATCAAACCCCATCTTCGCATATGTATTAACTTCAGCATGTACCTTGCTTACTAAAGGACATGTCGCATCAAAAACATCTAGTTTTCTGACTTCAGATTCGAATTCAACTGCTTTTGAAATACCATGAGCACTGTAAACAACGACCTCCCCTTCTGGTATCTCTTTGATATCTTCTACAAAAATTGCACCTAATCGTTTCAATTCTTCAACAACGGTTTTGTTATGGACTACCTCATGTTTTACATATACTGGAGCGCCATGCATTTCGATAACCTTCTTAACGATCTCTATGGCTCTGTCTACTCCTGCACAGAAACCACGAGTATTAGCTAGTCTTATTTCCATTTAGTCTAAGTTTTGAAATTACTATATCAAGAATATAAATTATTACTCCAATTGTTATAAATGAATCCGCAAAATTAAAAATATAGAATGAGTGGTTTTCATAGTAAAAATTTATGAAATCAATTACATGACCTCTAAAGCTACGATCTATTAAATTTCCAATCCCTCCTGACAGTATGAATAATAATGCTAAGGATTCATATTTATTTAAAGTTTCAAATACCAAAATATAAACCAGATATAAACAAACAAATGAAACTAAAGTGACTAGAATCCATCTCCCTAAATCTCCTCCATCATCGAATAAACTGAAAGCTATACCAGTATTAAATATTAAATAAATATCTAAAATGGGTAGCAAGTTTAAACTCTCCCCTACGGAAAAATTTTTTACTACTAGGTACTTACTTAGTTGATCTGTAAAAATGAGAGATACAAGGAGAATAATCTTTTTCATGTGAATAAGTCACAATTAGGCAAAAATCCTTATTTCACCATTTCCTTTGACATTGTCAAAGCATCTCTGACAGATGGATTCATGTCCTTTAATTGTTCCAACTTCTGGTCTGCTATGCCAGCAACGAACGCATTTTTGGTGATTAGTCTTCTTTACTTGAACTCTCAATCCTTGAATAGCTGAATCATTACCTTGTTGCCCGATATCTGAGACTTTTGCTTCGGAAGTAATAAAAATAAATCTTAATTCACTAGAAAATTTATCAAGAAGATTTTTAATATCTTTTTCACAAAATAACTCCAGCTCCACTTCTAATGAAGATCCTATGATTTCATTATTTC
>CACGNN010000026.1 GCA_902574355.1 uncultured SAR86 cluster bacterium
GGGCTCTATAGGTGCTATGTCAGGTGATCAAGGTTCTTCTGATCGTTATTTTCAAGACAGCGCTGGAGCTACTGAAAAATTAGTACCGGAAGGTATAGAAGGCAGAGTTCCTTATAAAGGTTGGCTAGAAGCTGTTATTCACCAAATGATTGGTGGTCTTAGACAAAGTATGGGTTATACAGGCTCACATGATATACAATCAATGCGAACCAAACCAAAATTTGTTCAGGTTACTTCTGCCGGAGTGAATGAAAGCCATGTTCATGATGTTAGTGTAACTAAAGAGGCACCTAACTATAGAATGAGCTAATTTTATGGCACAGAATATTCTTGCCGATAAAATTTTAATAATTGATTTTGGTTCACAGTACACACAACTCATTGCCAGAAGAGTTAGAGAATTAGGTGTTTATTGCGAGATATATAACTATCGTAGTTCTCTAAAATCTATTAAAGACTTCAATGCTAAGGGTATTATCCTGTCTGGAGGTCCTGAAACCGTTCAGCAAAAAGGTTCCCCAAAAATATCAGATAAAGTATTTGATTTAGGTATCCCTCTTCTTGGTATTTGCTATGGTATGCAATCCATAGCCAAGCAACTCAACGGAAAAGTTGAATTAGCGGATAAAAGAGAATTTGGACATGCTGATCTATTGTTGAAAAATAAAGGGTCTGGACTTTTTAAAGGTATAAACGCAAATAAAACAAGTGTTTGGATGAGTCACGGAGATCATGTTTCCAAACTTCCTAAAGATTTTAAGGTTTGCGCAATAACCAACAATAGTCCTATAGCAGCCTTTTATCATCCAACAAAAAAAAATATTCGGTCTCCAGTTTCATCCTGAAGTTACTCACACTCCTCAAGGCAAAAAAATTCTAAAAAACTTTGTAAGAGATATTTCTGGTTGTAAAGGTTTATGGAATTCTAAAAATATCATCGATAGGGCAGTAAGTGAAATAAGAGACCAAGTAGGAGAACAAGAAGTACTATTGGGTTTATCTGGAGGAGTTGATTCGGCTGTTGTAGCAGCACTACTCTCAAAGGCTATAGGCAATCAGTTAACCTGTATTTTTGTTGACAATGGACTCCTTAGGCTGAATGAAGGTGACCAAGTGATGGAAACTTTCAAAGGTAAATTTGGAATCAAAGTAAAAAGAGCTAATTCTGGTAATCAATTCCTAAAGGATTTGAAAGGAAAAAAAGATCCTGAGCAGAAACGCAAAGCTATTGGAAAAACCTTTATAGATGTCTTTCTTAAAGAGGCAAAAAGGAATAAAAAAATCCAATGGTTAGCACAAGGGACAATTTATCCTGATGTTATCGAATCTGCTGGCACGAAGAATGGATCGGCGCATGTAATAAAATCTCATCACAATGTAGGAGGGCTGCCGAGCTATCTTAATCTCCCTGTCATAGAGCCCTTGAAAGACCTTTTTAAAGACGAAGTCAGAAAGATTGGGCTAGAGCTTGGTTTGCCAAAAGAGATACTATTTAGACATCCTTTTCCAGGTCCAGGTTTGGGTGTCCGAATTCTAGGTGAAATCAAAAGACCTCATATTAAAACCCTTCAATTAGCTGATGACATTTTTATTAGTGAGTTGGTTAAAGGTGGTTACTACGAGAAAGTTAGTCAAGCTTTTGCAGTATTTTTACCGGTCAAATCTGTAGGAGTAGTAGGGGATGCAAGACGTTACGAATATGTCATTGCTCTGAGAGCAGTTGAAACTATCGATTTTATGACTGCGAAGTCCGCCAAACTTCCCCATGCTTTCTTAGAAAAAGTTTCTAATAGAATTATTAATGAAATTCCAGAAGTGTCTAGGGTAACCTATGATATTTCCAGCAAACCCCCAGCTACAATTGAGTGGGAATAAAATCAATAACTCAATAAGAATTGAATAGTAATGATAGAAATCTAAACAGATAGACTAAATGTAAAAAAAGGAATTTTTTTTATCAAGTCAGAGTTATAACTTACCTTCTTCTCTTAATTTTTGCCTTATCTTAGTTGCACTTATTTCAGTGACAGATTTATCAAAAACTTCTTCTTCAAAGGAATAACCCACTCCTCTTCCATAAGTAATATTGACTATGTTTGGAACCAACATGATTTCGTATTCAACACCTCTTTTAAAACCTTCTTTTAAAAGACCTTCTTCGATGTTTAAACACACAGTATCCCAATCAAAAGGATTATCATCTTGACCATGTCCACCTGATGCACCTTGTACATCCCTGACCTGAATGATAACTTGTCCTGTTTTTGCAACACATCTATTAAAAAGTGCCTGGTGTCCTTCGTGCCATGGCTGCCATCTGCCTAACATTTGCACAGTAGGTTTTTTCCAATTAAACATTTTTTACTCCAAATTTGATGCGTTTATACCAAACTCTTTCGTGCCAATAATATAAGATCATTTTTGTTAAAACTTCTATTCCTGCTATTCCTGCTGCCCAATCAATTTTTCCTGTGATTATCCATGCAATTAGAAATGTATCTGTAGTTGCTACAATTCTCTAAATGTCTTTTTTTTTCTATTTTTTCCATTTCAAAATCTTATTTGCAACATCATCATGATTGTGATCATTCCATTCAGTTATGTGAAAATCTACTTTATCAGGATTTTGAAAAAGTTTATTAGTATCCTCAAATCTTCCTTCTGTAATAGTGTCCATCCAGACAACGATATCTGCATCAAAATTCTCTCTAGTTGCCTTGGTAGGACAGACAAAATCACAAACCACAAACCTTCCATGAGATTTTTCAAAATCAGCAAAAGTTCTCATCCTTTTTGATTGTCTATCCCTGCCTATGTCTGAAAAGTCCCAATCATTTGCCATTTTTCGGACTTTATCAGCGTTGTACCATGCAGCACTGATAAGAGGAACTAGTCGTTCTGTTAAATATGTCTTTCCACTGCCTGGAAGACCCATGACTAAAATTTTCATAATTCTAAATTTATTTTTTGATATTTTTAAATTACGTAACTATTGAGCGTAACAGCCAATAAGAACTATATAAGCTGTGAAAGACCCATATAAGCAATGATTAACCACCCAATTGCAAATATAGCAAATCTTAATAAAACTATGTTAACTGTAAGCTGAACAATTGAGTGAATCATTCTTACAATCACAAATGCCCATGCCAATTGAACCATCAAAAGTTCTATATTGTTTATTAGTGCAATCGATAAAGTAACAACATAAAAAGCCACAGGTTGTTCAAAAAGATGATTGTAGTTATCTGAAGTTCTCTCTACCCAAGCAGGCATCAATCCTTTTAAATCTTTTGTGTGAGCCGCATCCTGGGGATCTTTTGTAAATTTTACTCTACCATAGGCCATAATTGCTGTGATGGCAAAAGTCCATATTACTAATGTAAATACTGGTGTTAAAAGCGCTACTTGATTCATAACTTCTCCTTTATTAGGCCATTGTATGTTATTTATAAATTTAAGTTTATTTATTAAGCCACATTTAGTGAGTGTTAATAAAAAAAGTTACAATAAATTTATATTCATAATATAAGGAGAAAAAATGAAGAAATATATTTTTGCATTAGTTTTAATGTTTGCAGTCTCTGCACATTCATTTGAAGTTACCGGTGATAGCTTCACTGGAAAATGGAACATTGATTCAATTACTGTTGGTAAATTAGAAAGTACCATAAATTTATCTAGTCCAGATACAGATATTGGTCAATACGGAAAAGTCTATCTTTCATATACTTTGACATCTAATCCTAATATTCCAAACTCGGGAACATGGATCGGTTATGGGAGAGGAATTAGCCCAGATGGTGTTTTATCGAGAGGTGATTTAATGGGTGTTTGGACTATGGATGGTACAAAAATAAACATTAAGTCAGTCGATAGTGTAACCGATGGTGTAAATTTCCTAAGTGGAACAATTGATTTAATTGCAGGTGAGGCGGTATCAGAAGTATTTAAAATAGAGTAAGTTCTTCGTAAGATCAAAAGTGGCCTGCGCTGCTTTTGATCTTATACCTC
>CACGNN010000027.1 GCA_902574355.1 uncultured SAR86 cluster bacterium
TGGAAATCCTCTTCCAGAAGATACTTTGAAGTCAGCAAAAGGGGCTGATGCGATTTTATTAGGCGCTGTAGGCGGACCCAAATGGGACAATATTGATTATGAGCTAAGACCTGAAAGGGCCTTGCTCGGACTTAGAGCAGAATTAGACTTATTTGCCAACTTAAGACCTGCAATCTTATCAAAATATTTAAGTGATTCTTCTTCTCTCAAGTCAGATAAAGTTCAAGATCTAAATCTATTAATTGTAAGAGAACTTACTGGAGGAATTTACTTTGGTGAGCCAAGAGGTAGATCTAAGTCTGGTGATTCTGCTTTTAATACTATGATTTATAGTAAAACTGAGATTAGGAGAATTGGAAGGATTGCTTTTGAAGCTGCTCAAAAAAGAAATAAAACCCTTTGCTCAGTTGATAAAGCAAATGTTTTAGAAGTAAGTGTTTTATGGAGAGAAGTTATTTCTGAACTTTCAGAAGAGTATCCTGATGTCGAGTTATCTCATATGCTTGTAGATAATGCCGCTATGCAATTGGTGAGAGACCCAAAACAATTTGATGTTATCGTAACAGGTAATTTATTTGGTGATATTTTGTCAGATATTGCAGCAATGTTAACTGGCTCAATAGGTATGTTGCCTTCGGCTTCATTAAATTCGGAGAATAAAGGAATGTATGAACCTGTTCATGGGTCAGCACCTGATATCTCAGGTAAAGAGATAGCTAACCCGATCGCAGCAATTTTATCTGTCGCTATGATGTTGAAATATAGTTTTAATATGAATGAGGCATCTTCAGCGATTGAGAACTCAATAGAAGAGGTTTTGTCTGAAGGTTATCGTACTTATGATCTGGAAGGAAGTAAGAAAAATACATTATCTACTTCTGAAATGGGTAATAAGATCATTGAAAAAATAAAATAAGGTCATGAAAAAAGCAAATAGGATAGCTATTGTTGGAGCTACAGGAATGGTAGGTAAAGCCTTCCTGTCCATTCTTGAAGAAAAGTTTTTCGTCAATGCTGAGGTAGATTTATTGGCAAGTAAAAAATCTGAGGGAAAAAAAGTTACTTTTAGAGGTTCAGAATATGTCATCGCAGATCTTGCAGAATATGATTTTAGTAATACAGATCTAGCGCTTTTTTCAGCTGGAGCTTCTGTTTCGGCTAAATTCGCTCCAATTGCTGTTTCCCAAGGTTGTGTCGTTGTAGATAATTCTTCTTGCTTTAGATATGAAGCGGATATACCCCTTATTGTTCCAGAAGTTAATGGCCATAATTTAAATGATTATAAGGTGCCTGGCATTATCGCAAATCCTAACTGCTCAACAATACAAATGTTGGTTGCTTTAAAGCCGATTCATGACGAATTTAAAATTGAAAGAATAGACATTACTACTTTACAGGCTGTATCTGGAACAGGAAAAGAAGCAACAGAAGAGTTAAGGGATCAATTGAGCTCTTATGGAGGCAATAAAAATATTCAATCTAAGATTTATCCAAAACAAATAGCAAACAATGCCCTACCACAATGCGATGTATTTGAGGAAAACAGGTATACGAAAGAAGAAAATAAACTTCTCAAAGAAACGCATAAAATACTTGATCCAAATATACATGTTAGTGCTACTTGTGTGAGAGTTCCTGTTTTAAATGGTCATTCAGAATCAATTCATATTAAAACCGCGAAACCAATATCTGAGAAGACTGTAATAAAGGTTATGCAGGAAGCACCAGGTTTAAAAGTGCACTATGGATCTGGATCACAAGATTACCCAACTGCTGCTACAGATGCTGATGGAGATGACTTAGTTCATGTAGGAAGAATAAGAAAAGATTTATGGAGCGATAAAAGAATTAATTTATGGGTTGTTGCAGATAATCTCCTTAAAGGAGCTGCATTGAATAGTGTACAAATCGCAGAATTAATATTTGATTGACACAGGAATGGAAAATTTTTTATTAAGTCTTGAGACTGAGTTTTATTTTATAACAGGTATTTATTTTGAGGGCTTGAGTGGATTAGCACTTGGCCTACTCTTTTTTTCTTTAACTTTGTTCCTAATTAGATATAAAAGCGAACAAAGACCACTTGTTACAGATACCGATATTTCAAACGAAATCGGCAATGAAAAAAATGCTAAGGTAAATCTTTCAAGAAGTTTGATAGAAATGGGTCAGTTAGATGAAGCCAAGCGTTTGCTTGAAGAAGTCCTAAAAGATAATCCTACTGAAAAAGAAAAGAATACTATTAAATTTCTACTTACTAAAATTAATTCTTAAGTAATGGATTCGAGGATAGCTTTAGGAGTTGAGTATGATGGAACTAACTATTTTGGCTTTCAAAAGCAAAACAGTACAAAACAAACCGTACAAGGCTCTCTAGAAGAATCGATTTCAAAGGTTGCAGACCATAAAGTAAAAACTTTCTGTAGTGGAAGAACAGATGCGGGTGTGCATGCCTTTATGCAAGTCATACATTTTGATACAAGTGCCATAAGATCATCTATTGAATGGTCCAGAGGTATCAATTCTTACCTTCCAAAAGATATTAGAGTTTTATGGGCAAAAGAAATAGATGAGAGTTTTCATGCTAGGTTCTCTGCTACCAAAAGATCATATATTTACAATATTCTTAATCATTCGACTCCCTCGGCGCTTTGGGCAGATAAGTCGCTATATATACCTATTAGATTAGATATACAGTCAATGAAAAAAGGCTCTAAATATCTCATAGGAGAACATGATTTTAGCTCCTTTAGAGGTTCAGGATGTCAATCAAAGACACCTATTAGAAACATTCAAGAAATAAAAATCTCAAGGAGTGATGATTTTGTTACATTGGAAATAACAGCAAATGCTTTCTTACTTCACATGGTTAGAATCATAGTTGGGACTTTAATAATGGTTGGCAAAAAAGAAATACAACCTAAAGAAGTTGATAAAATTCTCAAACAAAAAAATAGAAAATTAGCAGGTAAGACGGTGAGTTCATCTGGCTTATTTTTTTTAGGACCTAGCTATCCTAATAAATATAAGGTGCCGGAATTTAATAATAATTTAATATAATTATTGTTTAGTTTTTATATCTTTGTCACCTCTACCAGAAACATTTACCACTATTGATTGATCTTCTCTCATAGTAGGTGCAATCTTTTTTACATAAGCAATGCCATGTGCCGTTTCCAGTGCAGGCATAATTCCTTCAACTCTAGTTAATTCTTTAAAGGCATCTAATGCTTCTTCATCATCTGCAGACTCATACTCTGCTCTACCTATATCTTTTAACCATGCATGCTCTGGACCAACTCCAGGATAATCTAATCCAGCTGAAACAGAATGTGTTTCGATAACTTGACCGGCATCATCTTGCATTAGGTATGTTCTCATACCATGAAGAACTCCTTCTTTACCATCATTAAGAGGAGCTGCATGCTTACCTGTACTCAAGCCCAAACCACCTGCTTCAACGCCCACTAACCTGACATTCTTCTTTTCAATGAAAGGATAAAATAGTCCCATAGCATTTGAACCTCCTCCTACGCAAGCTACGAGCATATCTGGATCTTTGCCAATTACTGATTTGCTTTGCTCTAGAACTTCTTCACCCACAACCGCATTGAAGTCTCTTACTATTTGAGGATAAGGATGAGGTCCAGCCACGCTACCTATTATGTAATAAGTGTCATCTACATTGGTTACCCAATCGCGCATAGCTTCGTTCATAGCGTCCTTAAGAGTAGACGTTCCTGAGTTCACTCCTACTACCTTTGCTCCAAGCAATTTAATCCTAAAAACATTAAGTGATTGTCTTTGGATATCTTCTTCACCCATAAAAACTATACACTTTAAACCATGTCTAGCAGCTACAGAGGCAGTAGCTACACCATGCTG
>CACGNN010000028.1 GCA_902574355.1 uncultured SAR86 cluster bacterium
ATCCTCAGGAGTTATGTTAATAGCAAAATTATTGGGTGAGTCTTCAGGAATAGAAGTTTGCCAAGACCCTAGAAGGTTTTGACTTGCAGAAAATGTTATCAGTGTTAAACCTATAGCAATAGTAAAGGCAAATATTTGGAAAGAATTACCAAATTTTCTTCGCCTAAGTTCAGACAAAGCCAACAATATTGGGCCAGAAGCACCTAGACCAGTTTTATTTTTTCCAAGCAGTAAATATATGGATCCAATACCTAATACCGAAAAGCCGATGACACCGAAAAAGATGATTAAAGATAAAGTTAATTGATTTGTATAAAGGTAGAGAAGAAGAAAGAAAGCAGCCAGTCCCATTAGAAAAACAGGAATGAACCCATAGTCGAAGGATAAATCGTCTTTTAACACTCTCATCGGAGAGATAGTTATGAGTTTTGTTATGTGAGGATAAATGAAACCAAATTGGCATATCAAAACAGTTAAGCAAGTTATGAGAATTGGATAGTAACCTGGAGCTGGCAATTCAGTAGGAAAATAAGATGACATCAAGTTTATAAATTGGGATTGCAGAGTCCATCCAAGTATGAGACCTAAAAATAATGTAAGCAAAGTCATGAATAGAAATAAAAGGAAATACATTGTCCTGATTTGTGCAGTTTTCATCCCAAGCGTCTTCAACATAGCAACATAACTTACATGTCTTCTAGTAAATCGTTGAGACGCAACTCCAATAGTACAAGCGGATAATAGAACAGCTATTAAGCCTCCTAGAAGAAAGAAATTTTCTGACCTATCAATAGTTCTTCCTAGGGAACTAGAGTCTTCACTTAGCACCTCTATGTCGTCTCCATTTTCTTTAATAGTCTCTAGATAATTTCTGACATTTGCTATTTCATCTTCAGGTCCTTTAAAAAGATAATTGTATTCAACTCTACTACCTGGCTGGATGATATTTGTAGAATCTACATCCTCAAAATTCATAATCGTTTTGGGAGCGAATGCAAAGTTACCTGATGCTCTATCTGGTTCATACAGAATAGTAGCCGTAAAAATAAACTCTGAATCACCTAGAAAGATTTTATCGCCGTAAGATAAATTTAATAAATTTTGTAGTCTTGCATCCATCCAAACCGTTCCTAATTCAGGACTTTCTTTAGATAAGAATTTTCCAGATTTGTTTTGAAGTTCCAGCTGTCCAATCAGAGGATAGGCGTTATCAACGGCTTTTACAGAGCTAAGTTGCATATCTTCTTCAGAAAAGATGACTGAAGCAAAGAGGACCATCTCCATAAAATCTATATCTTGGAAATCTTGTCTTTGTATCTTACTTTTAGCGGTATTTTGATTTGACTCAAATTTAAGGTTTCCACCAAGGAATTCTTCCGTTTCAGCACTCAAAGCTTTTTCTAACCTATCTGTAAAAAGCGATATTCCAGAAACAATTGTTATAGCAAGCACCAAAGAAACAAGTATAGAAGTCAAATAACCTGATCTAAGCTCTCTTAGAAATATTTTAAAGGAGAGGTTAAACAGCATTATTCAACTATTTTTCCTAATTTAAGATTAATCTTCTTATCACACCTATCTGCTAGATCATGATCATGCGTCACAACAACCAATGCATTGTCAGTTTCTGAATTGACTTCAAAAAGAAGATCAGAAACCATTTCACCATTCTTTGGATCTAGGTTGCCAGTAGGCTCATCGGCAAATAATATTTTTGCAGAGCAAGCAAATGCTCTTGCGATAGCAACTCTTTGCTGCTCTCCACCGGATAACTGATTTGGATAGTGATTTTCTCTTTCCTTTAACCCAACTCTATCCAAGAAATATTTTGCTCTTTCTTCTGGTTCATCTTCATCTTTTAACTCAGAAGGCAACATAACATTCTCTAAAGCGGTAAGGCTTGGGAGGAGTTCGAATGATTGGAAAACAAAACCAACTTTATCTTTTCTTAAAAGCGCTCTTTGCTCTTCATCTAATTCATGTAATGCCTCTCCATTAAGGTAAATTTCACCGCTGGTGGCGGTATCGAGTCCAGCTAGAAGACCCAGTAATGTTGATTTTCCGGAACCAGATGGTCCAGTTATTGCCAAAGATTGGCCTTCGGGAAGATTGAAACTCACATCATCCAGTATGATTAATTTATTATCTCCTGAAGAGACTTCTTTCCTTAGTTTGTTTACTTCAAGGATCATTTCTATGTTTTAATAGGTGTATTACCCAACTATAACACCTCTGAGAATCAGAATAAATCTAATTCTTTGACTATAATGCAGATTTTGATTTTTACACTAAAACAATGAAAGCCTTAAGTTTATTTATATTTATTCTAATTGCTTCAACTACCAGCTCTGAAGAAAATAATTCAATATTGATCTATGGAGATAGTATCAGTGCTGGATATGGTATGGAAAAAGAGAGGCAGTGGTCAGAATCTCTTAAAACTTTACTATCAGATAAAGGTTTTAAAATTAGCGTCTATAACAGGAGTGTTTCTGGTGAAACAACCGGAGGGGGGTTAACTAGAATCTCTAGAATATTAGATGAATTAAAGCCAACATTTTTATTACTGGAACTGGGTGGTAATGATGCATTGAGAGGTTATCCTCCTAAAAAGATATATGAAAATCTTAATAAAATGATAGGAGCTTCGAAAGAACGAGGCATTGACGTCTTTTTGATGCAAATTAGAATATTACCAAACTATGGAAAGAGGTATCAGACTCAGTTTGAAGCTATCTATCCCACTTTGTCCCAAGAACAAGAAGTAATTTTGTTACCTTTTATGTTGAATGATATTGCACTTAAGAAAGAACTTATGTTGTCTGATGGAATTCATCCAAATGAGGATGCCCAACCTTTAATTGCAGAAATTATTTTTAACAGTCTGAAACCTCATTTAAAATAAGTTAAGAGTGAAAAAATTAAGTAAATTTTTTAATAACCCATTATTAATGTTAGTTGCATTTGCTTCAACGTGGGGGATAACTCGGGACTTTTTTTATCTGACCTACGTAATCATGGGACTTGTAACAATCCAAGTTGTCTTAGAAAAGCTTGCACACTCTAAAGTCTCTAAACCTTTATTTATATCATGGTGTCTTTTGATGCCTCTTGGCATTGTCACGATTGCTCTTAGGGATCCTATTTTTTTACAGTGGAAATTTTCAATATTTCATTGGCTTTTTGGCTTAATTCTTGTTGTATCTAATCTTTATAGAGGTCCGATTTTACTCAATATGTTTCTATCACAATTGGGCCCACAGTCTGGTGCCACATCCTCCTCTGCTAAGTCGAATGTGACAAACTTTGCAGGTTTTTTTCTTATTTTTGTTGGTTTTGTAAACTTATATTTCATATATTTCATGTCACTTGAGGCTTGGGTACAGTTTAAAATATGGGGTGTTACAATTT
>CACGNN010000029.1 GCA_902574355.1 uncultured SAR86 cluster bacterium
TCTACGTAAATGAATTAATTATTAAAGCAACTGAAAAAGAAGATCCTCATGCGGTTATATTTGATGACTATGAAATTTTATTAAAGAAACTTTCATGTAAATCTGATCAGGTTGATTTGGAACAAAATCTGAGGAATTTCGAACTCAATCTTCTTCAAGAAATGGGTTATGGAATTGATTTAAGTAGAGATGCAGAGACAAACAAGAAAATAGAAGAAGGATTTTTTTACAGATTCTATCCCGATAAAGGATTTGCCATTGATAAGGCTAATGTTGCTTCTAAAAAGGCATTTTCTGGACTGGATATTATAAATTTTAAAGAAGGTAATTTTGAAAAAAAAGAAACAAGAGATTCCTCAAAGATTATAATGAGAATGGCATTAGACTTTCATCTGGGGAGTAAAACTCTAAACATCAGAAAATATTTAACCAAGAAATAAAATGATTAAAGGCATAGGTATAGACTCCGTAGAGCAAGATAGGATCTATAGAATATTAAGTAAATATGGGCATAGATTCCCAGATAAAATCCTTGGTCCAGAAGAAAAAAAAGAAATTGAAATAAGATCAAACCAATTTCAGAAAGCAAGATATCTGTCTAACAACTTCGCTTGCAAGGAGGCTCTTTCTAAGGTGCTTGGACTTGGTCTTGCCGGTGGCGTCTCTTATAAAGAAATACAAATACTGAGAGATCACAAAGGAAAGCCTCATATAAACTTGAGCGGTAACACAAAAAAAATTAGTAATAAATTAGATATTCAGAATATTTATGTATCAATTACAGATACTAGAAATTTATCCACGGCATTTGTCATAGGAGAATAAATATGAAAATAGTACTTTTAGGACCCCCAGGAGCCGGCAAAGGGACTCAAGCAGAGTCGATTTGTGAAAATTATGGAATTCCACATATATCCACAGGAAACATGCTCAGAGAAGCGGTAGAAGCAGGAACAAAACTAGGTCTAGAGGCTAAGTCACTTATGGATACAGGCAACTTAGTATCTGATGATGTAATTGTAGGTTTGGTTGAAGAGAGAATCTCCGCAGATGATTGTTCTGAAGGTTTTTTATTTGATGGTTTTCCAAGAACTATCCCACAAGCAGAAGCACTTATTGAAAGAGATATAAATATTGATGCTGTTGTAGAGATTGATGTTCCTGATCAAGCCATAATTGATCGGATGGCAGGTAGAAGAATGCATCCTGCTTCGGGAAGAAATTATCACATCATTTTCAATCCACCTAAAAATGAAGGTAAAGATGATATTACTGGTGAAGATCTAATCCTAAGAGAAGATGATAAACCGGAAACGGTAAAAGATAGATTAAAGGTATATGCAGATCAGACATCTCCGTTAGTAGTCTTCTACTCAAATTTATCTGTTTCTAGTCAACTTAAGTATATAAAAGTTTCAGGAACTGCAACTCCGAGTAACGTAACTCAACAGATATTAAAAGACTTAGAGATTTAATTGGATAACATCCTGGCAATAGAAACTTCAACTGACACATGTTCGGTTTCAATAGGAAATTGCCAAGAAGTATTTAGTTATCATGAAAACATACCTAAGCAACACACAGAAAAGCTTTTAAGTGTAATAAATAACCTATTAGAAGAGAGTAATCTTTCATATGAAGATTTGAGCGCTTTGGCTGTAGGTATTGGACCAGGCTCCTACACTGGTGTGAGATTATCTTGTGCTGTAGCGCAAGGGATAGCCTTTTCTCAGCGACTTAAAGGAATAACCTTACCAAGTATCGAGCTATTATCCATACAGGCCCATGAAGAGACATTTTCAAATGTTGTTGTTGCAATATCTGAACTTAATATGGGCAAAGTATATATCTCTAAATCTATTTTTTCGGAAGGAAATATGAAATCTACTTACAGTATCATTCCACAGGAAGCTTTTAAACGAGAAGCATTCCCTGAAGAGAGTTGTTTCGTTGGAGAGGGTTGCTCATCTTTCAATATTACTAATCAACTCCCAGATGCTCATCCAAGAGCAACGTATTTACTCAAATTCGCGCTAAAAAAATTGGATCAAGGTGATTTGATCGAGCCAGATGAAATACTTCCTATCTATTTAAATGATGAAAGTAGTTGGCAAAAAATAAAATGACTTATCTTGAGGGCATATTACTGGCAGTAATTCAGGGATTAACAGAATTTTTGCCTATATCCAGCTCAGCTCACTTAATTCTCATATCTGAATTTATGGGTTCAAACCAGAACCTTTTCTATGATGTCTCTTTACACTTGGGAACTTTAATAGCTGTTTGCATTTATTTTCGTAATGATTTAATTGAAATGGTTAATTCAGTTATTAAACATAAATCTCTATTCAATAACCTATTATTGAGGCAACTTTTTATTTCATGTATTCCAACTCTGTTTCTAGGTTTCATCTTAGTTGATTTGATAGATAGTTATCTGCGAACTAGCACCGTAATAGCTACGACCACTATTGTTTTTGGATTTATTTTATTTCTGGCAACATTCAGTAAATCTCACAAGACCCATATTGAAGAAATTACTTTTAGAGATGCTTTAATAATAGGATTCGCTCAATCATTAGCCCTTATTCCTGGAACCTCCAGATCGGGAATAACTATATCAGCTGGACTTTTGTTAGGACTAGATAGCAAAACAGCTTCTAAGTTTAGCTTCTTAATGGCAGTACCAACCATTGGTGCCATAGCTTCATATCAGCTTCTATCAACTGACATAGAGTTCTTAATTCAATACTTTCAAATTAATCTTATAGGCTTAATTGTCTCTTTTGTAATTGCTTATGCAACTATAGATTTTTTTATAAGGTTTATTAATAGAATTGGATTCTTACCTTTCATT
>CACGNN010000030.1 GCA_902574355.1 uncultured SAR86 cluster bacterium
TGCAGCTTTAAGTTCCATTCTATTATTTGTTGTATTCTGCTCTCCTCCAAATAATGTAGTTTCTTCACCATCTATTATTAGCAACACACCCCAACCCCCAGCTCCAGGATTTCCTCTGCAAGCTCCATCAGTAAAGACTTCTATTTCCTTCATTTTTGTTAGATACTTATTGTATTACACTATTCTCAAACTAAGTTATAAACACAATGAAAATAAATCATTTAGATGCATTTAGTGATAATTATATTTGGACTATGGAGTCTGAAGGTAAGCTTGCAATAGTTGATCCTGGGGATGCAAAACCGGTGCATGAATATATTAAAAAAACAGGGTACGTACTTACTGATGTATTAATCACACATCACCATTGGGATCATACTGGAGGTCTTGAAGAAGTTATCTCGGAATATGGATGCTCAGCTTACGGCCCATCGGGAGGACACATTAAAGGCATAACTAATCCTTTGCAAGATAATGAGAATTTTCACATCTTAGATAACTTTGAATTTAGAGCTTTTTCAGCTCCAGGACATACTAATGATCAACTTTCATATTTTTGTGATAAGACCAAAAAGCCCATTCTTTTCTCTGGTGACACTCTGTTTTATGCTGGCTGCGGAAGGTTATTTGAAGGAACACCAGGAGATATGCTTTTTTCAATGGATAGGTATAAAGAACTTCCCCCAAGTACGCTCGTATATTGTGGGCATGAATATACTGAATCCAATTTAAAGTTCGCCATGGCAGTAGAACCTGATAACCAAGATATCCTTCAATCGATGAAGAAAGTTCAGGAAGCTAGGTCAATGAATAAACCCTCATTACCTAGCCAAATAGATACTGAGTTTAAAATAAATCCTTTTATGAGATGTAGAGAATTGTCAGTAATTGAAGCAGCAGAAAATTACTCAAAAAGAAAACTAAAATCTACTGCAGAGGTATTAGGTGAAATAAGAAATTGGAAAGATAACTTTTAAAATGCATAGAATCTTCATTGCTATTAGTTTATTAGTTTTCAACAGCTGTGCATCTGCTGCAAATAATAATTCAGCTGAATCTGCTGTTGAATTTGAAATGATTTCTGATAACAATATTATTGAAGTAAGACCTGAAGAAGCACCTTTTGATATTTGGGAAAGAATTAGGCTTGGACTATCTATAACCATCCCAGATGACAAAATTGCTGCTACAAGCTTATATAGGGAAAGGCTCTATGGTAATCAAGCAGCAGTAAACAGAATAAGTAAATCAGGACAAAGATATCTATTTCATACACTCACTAGAGCACAAGAATTAGGTCTGCCTGTGGAATTGGCTTTATTACCATTTGTTGAGAGTGAATTTGATCCGTATGCTAAATCGGTTGATGGAGCTACAGGTATTTGGCAGTTTATGCCAGCGACAGGAAAAGAATGGGGATTGAAAAGTAATTGGTGGTATGACGGAAAAAAGGACGTGCTCGCATCTACAGAAGCTGCTTTACAATTTCTGACTTATCTAAATGAGAAGTTTGATGGAGATTGGTTGCTTGCTATGGCAGCTTATAACACTGGACCTACTAGAGTTAATAGAGCAATAAGAAAAAATAAAAGAGAGGACAAGCCTATAAGGTTTTGGGATTTGGATCTTCCAAAAGAAACAACGGCTTACGTTCCAAAGTTATTAGTTCTTTGCGAGTTGATTAAGAATCCGAAAGCATTTGATGTGAACCTACCAAGCATCGCTAATAGGCCTTACTTTGAAAGAGTCAAGATTCCTGGACAATTAGACTTGATGCAAGCTGCTGATCTAGCAGGCCTAAAACCCGAGACAATTTATGAATTGAATCCTGGTTTTAATCAGTGGGCTACTGATCCTAGTGGACCGCACTATCTGCTTTTACCGATCGGAGTATCAGATAGATTTATGACTCAGTTGGAGTCATTAAATCAAAATGATTTGGTGAGATGGGATCGTTATAAAATTAGAAGAGGTGATAACCTTTATAAAATTGCATCAAGATACAAAATAGAAGTTGCTGTTCTAATGGAAATCAATGGATTAGGATCTGACTTAATCTTTGCAGGAAAGGAAATAATGGTTCCAAGAGGATCTGCATGGGCTGGGAAACAAAATCCAAGGGAACAAGTCTATATAGTAGTTGGCGGAGATTCACTTTGGAATATATCTAAGAAATTTAAAGTTTCCATTGAAGATGTGGTCTTATGGAATGATTTAGATATCGAGGTGCCTCTTCAGATTGATCAAGAAATTAAAATATTTACACGTTATGAAAGAATAAGACAAGAGTTACCTTCAAGAGACTTACGGACAATGCTCTATCCAGTTAAATCGGGAGATACTATTAGTAGGATAGCATCTAAGTTTGAAATTTCCTCGAAAGATATACAAGAGTGGAATGAGATAGAGGATGTTTCAAAAATTTTTCCAGGACAAGTCCTCAAACTCTTTCTTTAGCCATCAGCTGTTCTTGGATCAATTGCGTCTCTTAAACCGTCTCCAATAAAATTTAAAGAAAACAAAGTAAGAGAAAAAGCTAGCGAAGGAAAAATTAAAAGCCACCAATATTCTTCCATAGAAACTGCCCCGTCTCTTATCAAGAGGCCCCAAGAACTTAAAGGAGGCTGAACTCCCAGACCAAGAAAACTAAGAAAAGACTCTAAAAGCATAATTTGAGGGACTGTTAAAGTGGCGTACACAATTACGGGTCCCATGGCATTTGGAATTAAATGCCTAAATATAATACTTAACTTGTTAACTCC
>CACGNN010000031.1 GCA_902574355.1 uncultured SAR86 cluster bacterium
AGTGACATTAGGTCCGAAAGGAAGAAATGTAATTTTAGATAAGTCATTTGGGGCTCCCACAGTAACAAAAGATGGTGTTTCGGTTGCTAAAGAAATCGAACTTCAAGACAAATTTGAAAACATGGGTGCGCAAATGGTGAAGACCGTCGCATCTCAAACTTCAGATGAAGCTGGTGATGGAACTACAACAGCTACAGTATTAGCTCAATCTATAGTTAACGAAGGGCTTAAGTCTGTTCAAGCTGGGTTTAACCCAATGGACCTAAAAAGAGGTATAGACAAAGCGGTCGCCGCTGCAGTTGAAACTCTTCAGGATGCATCCGAGCCATGTGAGGATGATACAGCGATAGCTCAAGTAGGAACTATATCTGCGAATAGCGACACAGCTGTAGGCGAAATTATTGCTGAAGCAATGCAAAAAGTTGGAAAAGAAGGTGTCATAACCGTTGAAGAAGGTTCTGGTATAGAAAATGAGCTAGAAGTAGTTGAAGGTATGCAGTTTGATAGAGGCTATTTGTCTCCTTACTTCATCAACAATCAAGAAAGAATGACTGCAGATTTGGACGATCCGTTTATTCTATTGCATGATAAGAAAATTTCAAATATTAGAGATCTCTTGCCTTTATTGGAAGCTGTTGCGAAAGCAGGTAGACCACTTCTTGTTTTAGCTGAAGATGTAGAAGGCGAAGCTCTTGCCACTTTAGTTGTTAATAATATGCGAGGCGTAGTCAAAGTAGCTGCATGTAAAGCACCTGGATTTGGTGATAGAAGAAAAGCTATGCTTGAAGATATTGCTATATTGACTGGTGGAACTGTTATATCAGAGGAAGTTGGACTCTCTCTAGAAGGAGCAACTATAGAAGATTTAGGTCAAGCTAAAAAAGTAGAGCTTAATAAAGAAGATACTACAATCATCGATGGAGCAGGCTCTGCCGATGGTATCTCTGGAAGAGTTAATCAAATCAGAGCTCAAATAGAAGATACTTCATCTGATTATGACAGAGAAAAGCTTCAAGAAAGAGTTGCAAAACTAGCCGGTGGAGTTGCTGTTATTAAGGTTGGAGCTGGATCTGAAATTGAGATGAAAGAGAAAAAAGCCAGAGTAGAGGATGCTCTGCATTCAACCAGAGCTGCTGTGGAAGAAGGAGTCGTTGCTGGCGGTGGCGTAGCTTTAGTAAGAGCTCAACAAAAGATTCAAGGTCTTGAAGGAGATAATGAAGATCAGAATGTAGGTATCAACATTGCCCTTAGAGCAATGGAAGCACCTATTAGACAGATTACAAATAACGCCGGTGAAGAAGCTTCTGTTGTCCTTGATAAGATTAAGGAAGGCAAAGGAAACTTCGGTTTCAATGCAGGCTCTGGTGATTATGGAGATATGATCAAGATGGGTATTCTTGATCCAGCGAAGGTTACGAGGACTGCACTACAGGCTGCAGGATCTGTCGCTGGCTTGATGATCACTACAGAAGCCATGATTGCAGATGCTCCAGATGAAGGTGGAGCTGCTGGTGGTATGCCAGGTGGAATGCCTCCAGGAATGGATATGGGCGGCATGGGCGGCATGATGTAAAGAAAAAGCCCTTCGGGGCTTTTTTCTTGCCTGAAAGAAATAATTTATAAGTCTTAGCTAATTAGGTATCATTTACTTTTTATAAGGGAGGGATTATGGACGAACTATTTAATATGTTATTCAGATTTGGTCACGTACTGGTCGGAATAGCTTGGATTGGCCTTTTATACTATTTTAATTTTGTACAAACAGAATATTTCAAGGAAGCTGAAGATGATGCAAGAAAGGATGCAGTTGCAAAATTGGCACCAAGAGCGCTTTGGTGGTTTAGATGGGCAGCATTCCTAACTTTCCTAACTGGGTTAGCACTTTTGCACTATATTTCTGTAAAAATAACTCTCGAAATTATTCTAGGAGCAACGATGGGTACACTAATGATGCTCAATGTTTGGGGAATAATTTGGCCTAATCAGAAAATAGTAATTGGTATAAAAGAAGGAGATGCTGCAGTAGCTGGTCCTAAAGCAGCTTTAGCCTCCAGGACAAATACACTTTTTTCTGTAGGTATGCTTTATTTCATGGTTGCTTCTGCTCATTATCCAGCCTCAGGTCAGATTTTAGGCGCCAATTTAGAAATGACAGGACTGCTAGTAGGCTTAGCAATTATTTTTGCAATTCAAGCAAATGCAATTTGGGGGAAAATGCTACCAGCTATCACTTCAGTAAGGAGTGTAATAGTTTCTAGTTTTGTTCTATGCATTGCTTTGTCAAGTGTTGCTTATTACTTATAAAATTAGAGTATGGAAAGGGGAGCTTTTAGCTCCCTTTTTTTATTTTAGATAAAGACAACTCGATAAAACCTATTACTAGTATTTTGAGATTTCATTTATAAGAAACTAGTCTTGTTTTTCTATATATAGTGACCTACTTGGGAAAGCAAAATCTGATTCATGCGTACTCACTACTTCCATGATCTTAAAGATTAGTTCTTGCTTCACTTGTGAGAATTGTGTGTAGTCAATCACATCCATGTAACACAAAATTGTTAAATCTATTGAACTTGAACCAA
>CACGNN010000032.1 GCA_902574355.1 uncultured SAR86 cluster bacterium
AGAGAAGACAGACAGCCGGTCCTTCTAAGTGAAGTTTTATCTAGCAAAACTTATGACGAATCTAAAAGTCCTATTACAGTAGCCCTAGGAAAAGATATAAGTGGATCAGCTATTGTTGCTGATCTTGCATCAATGCCCCATTTACTAGTGGCAGGTACAACTGGTTCAGGAAAATCCGTAGCAATCAATGCGATGCTCATCAGCATCTTGTACAAAGCTAGTCCTGAACAAGTACGTATGATACTTATCGATCCAAAGATGTTAGAGCTTTCTGTTTATGAAGATATACCTCATTTGTTGGCACCTGTGATCACTGATATGAAAGAAGCTTCTAGTGGATTGAGATGGTGTGTAAATGAGATGGAAAGACGCTATAAGTTAATGGCACATTTAGGTGTTAGAAATCTTAATGGCTATAACAAAAAAGTCAGTGATGCCTCATCAAAAGGTGAACCTTTGAAAGATCCAACTTGGAAGATTAACGAAGCAGAAGAAGGAGAAGAACCACCTGATTTGGAGGAATTACCGCTAATTGTTTTGGCTGTAGATGAATTAGCAGATTTAATGATGGTTGTTGGTAAAACAGCTGAACAACTCATTGCAAGGATTGCTCAAAAGGCCAGAGCAGCAGGAATCCATATGCTTTTAGCAACCCAAAGACCATCAGTAGATGTTATAACAGGGTTAATAAAAGCGAACATATCATCAAGAGTTGCTTTTCAAGTAGCTTCTAAAATGGATTCGAGGGTTATACTTGACCAAGGTGGAGCAGAACAATTATTAGGAAAAGGAGATATGCTTTATCTAGCTCCCGGAACTTCAATACCTCAAAGGGTACATGGCGCTTTTGTTGGAGATGATGAAGTACAAAGAGTAGCAGATGATTGGAGACAAAGGGGTAAGGCAGATTATTTAGATGAGGTTACCAAAGAGGAAGGAGCGGTTTCTGGAATGCCTGGTATTGCCTCTGAAGAAGATTCAGATGGTGAAAAAGATGAATTATATGATGAAGCTGTTGCATTTGTTGCTCAATCAAGAAGAGCATCGATTTCTGCTGTCCAAAGAAGACTGAGAATAGGCTACAACAGGGCAGCTAGAATGATAGAGACCATGGAAGAGTCCGGAGTACTTAGTCCCATGGCTTCCAACGGAAATAGAGAAGTTTTAATACCGCCACCGCCCGAAGATTGATTTGAGAAAAATTTACCTTTCTTTGCTTAGTATACTTCTAACAACCACAGTAGTTAGTAATGAGACTATTAGTAAAGAAAATTTATTTCATTTCTTAAATTCTAAACAATATCTTAAAACTAATTTCACTCAAACAACTTTGGTGGATCTAAATGAGAGGGTAGTCTCAGGAAATATACAAGCATCAAGATCAGGAAATTTTAAGATCGAATATCATAATCCAATTAAAGAGACCATTTCGGCAGATAAAGAATTTCTCTACAAATTAGATACAGAGTTGGAGCAATTAGATATCGTTCCTCGAGAAGAATATTTTAAAAATACACCAATAAGCATCCTAATCTCTAATATTGAGGATCTAAAAAAATTGTATTCAATAAACTCGTGTATTCAGGAAAATAATAAAACTGTATGTTCGCTATCTACTAAAGATGATAATAGTTTTGTTGAAAAGATATTCCTTCAATTTGTAGCAACAGAACTTAATTCTCTAACTTATTTAGATTCTTTTGGGCAAAGTGTAAATTTTGATTTCGATGATATATCTTGGGAGCCTTTCAGTGAAAACCAACTTTTCATCTCCATACCGGAAGGAATAGATGTAGTTTATCACTAGTATTCTTTAGAATAGATCCATGCTTGATTCAAAATTACTCAGAAAAGAAACAAAAGAGGTCATATCTAATCTCAAAAGAAGAGGTTTCGAATTCGATGAGGCTCTCTGGACCAAACTTGAATCTAAAAGAAAAGATTTACAAGGATCAACTGAAAATCAGCAAGCAAAGTTAAACGAACTTTCAAAAAATATAGGAATTGCAAAACAAAATTCTGAAGACACAAAAGATCTTGAAAAAATGGCTTCAGAACTTACTGCAACATTGAAAGAGCAGAGCAATGAGCTAGATAACTTGCTTGAACAAATAGATAATTTTGT
>CACGNN010000033.1 GCA_902574355.1 uncultured SAR86 cluster bacterium
AGAAAAGCTAAAGTCAGTTATTGATGCTGCTTTACAAGCAGGAAAAGAACTTGAGGGCGTTGATTCTTCCAAGATTGCAGCAATAGGATATTGTTTTGGCGGTTTAGTGGTACTTGATCTAGCCAGGTCAGGAGCTGATATAAACGGTGTTGTAAGCTTTCATGGTCTTTTGATGGGATCAGAAATCTCTAGCGATGGTATAAATGCAAAGATTCTCGTTTTACATGGTGAAAGGGATCCAATGGTTCCTTTAGCAATGGTGGATGAATTCCAAAAAGAGATGACCGAAGCTGGAGCTGACTGGCAATTACATAGTTATGGTAATGCATATCATGCTTTCACTAATCCAGATGCTGATGATTTAGATTTTGGTGTTCAATATAATCAAAATGCTGATAAAAGATCTTGGCAATCAATGATGAACTTCTTTTCAGAAATATTCTAATGGCAACTTCTCCTCTTACAACGAATGAAGTAAGAAAGATTTATTTAGACTTTTTTGAAGAGAAAGGTCACACACTAGTCGAGAGTGCTTCATTGGTTCCATTGAATGACCCCACCTTGTTATTCATCAATGCTGGAATGGCACCTTTTAAAGATCTTTTATTAGGAGTTGAAAAAAGAAATTATACAAGAGCGGTCAGTTCACAAAGGTGTATGCGGGCAGGTGGAAAGCACAATGATCTTGATAATGTCGGTTATACCGCCAGACACCATACCTTTTTTGAAATGCTCGGCAATTTTAGTTTTGGAGATTACTTCAAAGAAGATGCAATTTCTTTTGCATGGGAACTTTTAACTAAAAGATTCAAAATAGACCCAAAAAAACTTTGGATAACCGTCCATGATAGTGATGATGAGTCTGAAGAAATTTGGATCAAAAAGATAGGTATTGATCCTGAAAGAGTTTCAAGACTCGGTGATGAAGACAATTTTTGGACAATGGGAGATACAGGACCTTGTGGACCATGCAGTGAAATATTTTATGATCATGGCGATCATCTTGAAGGCGATCCTCCAAGGCCAGGAAATGAACCAGGAGACCGATATATAGAAATTTGGAACCTTGTTTTTACTCAATTTGATAAAGGTCAAGATGGATCTTTAAAGCCATTACCGAATCCATGCGTCGATACGGGCATGGGCTTGGAAAGGATGGCAGCAGTATTACAAAACGAACATAATAATTATGATACGGACATACTAAAGGCCATTGTTGTTAAGGCAGGAGAGTTAACAAAAGAAGAGGATTTTTCAAATCCTTCCCTAAGAGTAATAGCTGATCATCTTAGAGCTGCTTCATTTTTGATCGCCGACGGTGTGATTCCTTCAAATGATGGAAGAGGTTATGTATTACGAAGGATCATCCGACGTGCTCTAAGACATGCTTATAAACTTGAAATGAAAGATCCTATCCTTTCTCAACTTGTTACTACTCTTGAAGATCAAATGGGAGAAACATATCCTCTATTAATAAAGAATTCAGAGATTATAAAAGCTAATCTCTTGAAAGAAGAGAAACAATTTGCGCTTACTCTAGAGCAAGGTATGCAACTTCTTGAGTCAGAATTAGAGAATTTAGAAGGTAATGAAATTTCAGGAGAAATTGTCTTTAAACTCTATGATACCTATGGCTTTCCAGCTGATATGACAGCGGATTTTGCTAGAGAAAGAAATTTAACTATAGACGAAGATGCATACGAAGTCTTGATGCAAAAGCAAAAAGAACGTGCAAGATCTTCCTCTAATTTCAACTCTATAATTCCTGAGTCTCTGGATATAAAAGGTGAAACAGATTTCTTAGGTTACGAGTCTTATTCGTCAACTTCAAATGTGATTGAAATAATTTCGAACTCATCGTCCCAAGAAGAAATTAATGAAGGTGAGGAAGCCTTGATATTGCTTGATCAAACACCATTTTATGCTGAGTCGGGCGGTCAAGTTGGAGATACAGGACTCATAAAATCAAATAATTCTATTTTCGAAGTGTATGACACTCAAAAAAAAGGGGACCATTT
>CACGNN010000034.1 GCA_902574355.1 uncultured SAR86 cluster bacterium
CGAGTTCATGAAGTGTGGAGACTTTCAACTAATTTCCTTATCTTTTGTTTAGGCATATATTTGTTATGGGTGAAAAAAAACGAAGTATTGCCTGCATTTCTTAGTCTTTGTATACATTTAGGCTTTGTCTTTTCAGCTTCAACTATGTCACTTTATGGAGGAGCTGCAACCGGTGAGGGCGTGCCCGAACCATCTATAATTGGAATTCCACTTAATGTCTTTATGTTTTCTGCAATGTTTGCAATTCAAAGTATCGTTTTAATACTTACTCTAAAGCAATCGGTAACTGCAGAATAGTTCATTTTAAGAAATAACAGTTTATTCAGCAGAAATAATGATATTTGGTCGTTATTTATATAGAATTCAGGCCGAAATTTTTTTTGGGGAAGGTTATTTTAAAAATACGATCAAATTTATGCAGGTCCTTTTATATCAGTACATTTCTGATATTTAATGGATTGCTATCTACGCAACTTCACGCAGATGGTATTGCAAGCACTAATTCATATGTAGAGATCAAAAGTAGTGCCACTGATTTTAGAGCTCGAAAACAAAGCATGGATGGGCAAAGATCAACCTCCGGATTTGATTTTATAATTGCTCCTGAAAGGACAGATATCTGTCAGCAAGGCCAGAGCAGCTCCATATGCACCAATACTTACAACTTTAGTGGCCTTGGCTATGTTCCTACTGGAAGTGCGACTTCAATTGTATTTGGGAATACTCCTGCCAATTCTTACCTAGTTTTTATTAATGACCAACATAGCAATAAATCTGATCGAACCTCAATGATTGGTGAAATAGTGTTTGATTATGAAATATTAGGATACTGGACAGACCCCTCAATGACTGTTGATTTCGATTATGTAGATAAATTAAGTGCAACCTATCCAACCTCAAGTAATAGTGGTTTCAGTGCAAGGCAGACCGAAGATCATGTTCATTATGGTAGCAGCACAACAAGCTCAACTCAGTCCGGTGACTGGGTATCAATTGGATCTGACAAAAGAACATTAAGATTTGGCTCGAAAAATGGTAAGCCAGGTGACTATATTCGAGTTATAACTAGAGCTGCGAACCCAACTGTTGATTTTAATATCACTAGTTCCAACGGAGCAGAATCTGTTTCCTCTACTGTCTTAACTGTAGACTTATCATTCGCTTCAACACAGAACGTAACGGTTGACTATGCAGTTACAGGAACTGCAACAGGATCAGGCACTGATTACACTCTAGCCAATGGAACGCTAACCATAAGTGCTGGTGCAACATCCGGTACCATCACCATTGGCAGTATCGTCGATGACTCTCTCGATGAAGCTAATGAGACTGTAATTGTTACTCTTTCAAACCCAAGCAACGCAACTTTAGGAAGTAATGATGCTCATACTTACACCATTACTGATAATGATAACGCGCCAGTAGTTGATTTTAATACCGCTAACTCGAATCAAGCTGAATCAGCATCTTCTCAGGCCATCACGGTAGATTTATCTGCAGCCTCTGCACAAAATGTAACAGTTGACTATGCAGTCACCGGAACTGCAACAGGTTCCGGTACAGACTATACCTTAGCTAATGGCACTTTAACTATCAATGCGGGAGCAACCTCTGGAACTATTACAATAGCGGGGATTGTTGATGACAGCCTAGATGAAGCCAATGAGACAGTCGTCGTCACCTTATCCAGTCCCAGTAATGCATCTTTGGGTAGTGATAGCGTTCACACTTACACCATCACTGATAATGATAACGCGCCAGTAGTTGATTTTAATACTACTAGTTCAAGTGACGCTGAATCAGTATCTTCTCAGGCCATCACGGTAGATTTATCTGCAGCCTCTGCACAAAATGTAACGGTCAATTATGCAGTAACTGGAACTGCAACAGGCTCTGGTACAGATTACACCTTAGCCAATGGAACCTTAACCATTAATGCGGGTGCAACATCTGACACTATCACTATTGCCAGCATCGTGGACGATTCAATCACTGAGGGCAGTGAGTCGGT